>JAEWGW010000018.1 GCA_023388055.1 Bacillota bacterium
CCACTTAAGGGCAGCTTTCACCATCTTTTCGTCCCTTGCTTCGTTACTTTCGCTTGACGTACCCCCGGTACGCCTGCGCAAAAGTGCCTTGCCTGGAACGAAAATCCGGCAAAATCTGCTCCCTTCGGAGCTGAAGACAGCCCCTAGGGGCCATCGCTAGGAATGAAAATGCTGGGGCTGACGCGGCACTTTCGTACAAATTCCGGCCGGCCGATGGAGCCCCCCCCCAGGATCACGCCCTTCACGTGCCGGCCACGCTCTGGATCACGTCCTTCACGTGCCGCCACGCTCTGGATCACGTCCTTCACGTGCCGGCAGAGCCTCACTCCCGCCTGTCCGCGTGCCGGGCGGCTATGGACAAGGCCGTCTCCCGCAGCCTGCAGCGGATGTGCTCCGGCTCCAGAACCTCCACCAATTCGCCGAAGCTAAGCAGGTATCCGATCAGCCGGTTGTCCTCAGGCATGCGCACCGTCGCCACCAGCTCCTCCTCAGACTCTCCCGCCGCTCCAAGCTCCCCAGCTACTCTAGGCCCACCAGCCTCCTCAGACTCTCCCAGCTCACCAATTTCTCGCCACCCACCAGGCCCACCAGCCTCCCCAGACTTCCCGGCCGCTGCCCTCTCAGGCACAGGATTTGCCGCCCCTGCATCTGCCTCCATCCGAACCGCCGTCCACGCCGGCTCCACATGCACCAGCCCGCCGCCGAACCACTCCTCGGCCAGGGGACGCAGCCGGGCGGGGAGCCGCAGCTTCAGTTCCACCAGGCAACCCTCCATGGGCCACTGGTTGTTCCACGGCAGAGCATCCGGCTCTATCTCACGCCGCCGGAACTGCTCCGCCGTTACCTCCGGCTCCCGCAGCCGGGAAAGCCGGAACAACCGGAAGCCCTGACGGAGCAGGCAGTACGCGTAGAGATACCACTGCCCGCTTTTCATTACCAGGGTATAAGGCTCCACCAGCCGTTCCCCCGCTTCGCCTTCGGAGCTCAAATAGCGGAAACAAACCAGGCAGCAGGCTTCGATTCCCTGGCGCAGCAGCGCAAGCTCCTCCGCGACCCCCCCGGGACGGTTCCACGGCGTATGATCGAAGTGCAGGTTGTCCATTCCCTCCAGAAGCCGGGTATGTCCCGCTTCCGCCTGGCATGCGCCTGCCAGCACCGCCTTCAATTTCTCCAGCGTGGCGGAGCCGGCTTCGCCGGGCCATAGGCCGGAGGTGCTGTGCAGAGCCAGAAGCACACTGGAGAGCTCCTCCTCCGACAGCACCGTCCTGTCCAGCCGGAAACCCTCGGCAATGCCAAGTCCGCCCCCGGCGCCGGGATACGACACAATGGGGAAACCCGCCAGGCTGATAGTATCCGCATCCCGGTAGATCGTGCGCACCGACACGCCAAAATGCTCAGCCAGCTCCTGAGCCTTCATCTGCCGGCGGTTCGCCAGAATTGCCACCATATTCAACAGCCTGTCCATCCGCATAATATCCCCCCCTTTTTTCCCCGCTCCGCACTCCCCCGCCTTGAAGCCGCTGCTTGATTTGAGCGCAACGGTTCAAATGCACCAGATGATGCCGGGTGGCTGGCATAAGCACGAGGCCGCCCAGCGTCTTTTGAGCCCAATAATCGGCTATGCCCTTGGCTTCGGGGAGCACGGCCCCTTCCTCAAACAGCCGCTTTACCCTCTCCGGGCGGACCTTCTCCCGGAAGGCGCCCGGCTCCAGCGAGGCGATGATCCGCCTGGTTTGCCTGCCTACCGCAATCCGGTAAGCCCGCAGCTCCTCCATGCGGATTCCGGCGCTGAGCTCGGCGATTTCCCTTTTTCCCATGGCGTTGCCGCTATGTGCAAAAGGAATGCCCAGCCTCTCCGGCCAACTCCCTTCATGAAACACCTGCCGCCCGCCGGCGACCAGAAGGTTCATGGTCATATCCTCCACCCGGGCAAGATGCCAGAGATGCCAGGCGATGGAATTTTCCGTATCCGGAGAAGGGGCGGGATAAGCACGGAGGGTCCCCTCCTCCAAATGCTCCAGCACCGCATCCTCATAGGTGAGGAAGCCGCAGCCGCTCATTTCCGCCGGATACAACCAGTTATGAAGAGCCAGAAACTGCTCCACCGCCCGGCTATGCTCCCCGGGTTTGCCGATGATTTCATTCAAAGCCTTGTGCTGCCGGTTCCACTCCTTGCGCTGCTCCAGCTCCACCTGTACCCACCCCCACTGAAATAACTGAGCCTCTCCGACATTTCACCTATCTTCCTGCTGCCTTCTACTCCCTCGCTTCAACCTAAGCTCAGCCTGCAGAAACAGCCATTTCCATAGCGAGATGGGCTTTTTTCAATGCAGCCAGCCCTGCCTCCTCCGCCTTCCGGGCGTTCACCAGCAGCTCCGTCAGCTCCTGGCGGAGCTCCGCCGGCATTCCTGGCTTCCGGTTAAAAAACGGCAGCAGGCTCCGGTACCGGACCAGTTCCCCGGCAACTTCCTTATAAGGCCCAGCTGCCTCACGCAGCAGCACTCCCGCAGCTCCGCCGATCCGGTCCGCCGCCTCCTCCAGGAAGACTCCCGCATAACGGCGGCATTCCGCCCACACCTCTCCGTTATAGGCCAGTCCTTCGGGATCGGCATTCTCCGGCGTATGCTCCACAGCATGAAGCCAATTGTCATAACCGGGCAAACCGGATTTGTACCCGGGCATCACCCACTTGGAGGGATTGCCGGCGAACTCTACTGCAAACTCCAGTGCCTCAAGTACAATGGTCAAATCATCCGACGCCGCACCTAACTCCAGCCAGCCAGCATGAAGCCAGCCTACGGGGCTATTCCCCAGCTCCTCCCATGGCTTATACCCTTCGCTGTGGCGGGAATAGTCGTCATGGATCTGCACCCGGCCGTTCATGGGAAACGCGCAGAACTCTCCTTCCACTCCTTGGCAGCGGATGACAATGTCCCCGTAGCCTCCAGGCGCAAAGCTGACCTGACCGTCAAGGGTGATCCCTTGTGCAGCGAAGGCCTCCCGCATGAACGGACCGACCTCCTCCCGGGCAATTTCCTCCCATACGCTCATATCCGCCGTGAACTGCAGGGTGGGGGTACCGATGCCTTTATACAGATAACCATGGTCATTATAGCCGCAAATGGTGTAAAACTCCGGGATACCCAGCTCCCAGCCGTAACAGGGCAGTCCTTTGTCCAGGGCCCGTTTGGTGTTTTCCCAGGCGATTTTTTGCTTGAGGGCAAAATCATGCTCCGTTCTCCAGCTGTTCACCGCATTGACGCTGACCCCCAGATTATGAGCCAGATTGGTGATCATATCGCAGTTCCATCCGGTGGGCCCGGAGCTGCAGGCGTCCGGCGCCACATTCAGGACGAAGGCATGTCCGGTGGCCCCGAACAGCCACGCATCCGAATCCGTTTTGCCCAAAAACTCCATACACGCCTTCAGCGCTCCCAGACGGGTCACCCAAAAATTCCTGTACTTCAAACGGTTCAGCACGACGCTCATAACACACGCTCCTTCTAATAGGATCGATCCGACAACCCCATCCTAACACGTCACTCTGCCATATCATGTCATTGTGATTTGGCCGCCGCCATTTTTAAGGAAGCGCATTCCCTTCAAAAGAAGCCTGCATATGCCGAAGCCGGTTCTGCATCATATTGCGCAGCCACCCGGGCCGTTCGATCCGGTATTCGCAGGCACAGCCCAGCAGCACCGCCCCCAGACTCTCCGCATCCCGGAAAAACACCCGGTAGCGCCGCCCCTCCAGCTGTTCATACCGGTGCCGCAGCAAGGGCAAATATTCGGGCACCGCCATATATAGAATGGCAGAATAAGGCTCCTCCACCGCTACAGGCACAACCTCGCCCGCCGCCACCAAAGGGGAAATGGCGTACCGCTCCCCACGCAGGGACACGTTGGCCACCGAACGCAGAAACATCAGCCGGATCATACCGGCAGCCTCGTCGAAGCCCAACAGACAATTTTCAGAATCATAGGGAAACAGCTGCATCGGCGAAAAATGCTCCAGCCTCCTGATCTCCCCCTGTTCGCGGATATCCAGGCGGACCTTGATCTGCAGACGGATCGCCCGGGCCAGCAGCTCGAACTTCTCCGTCTCCAACGCTTGAATCGTATGTACGGGAATGGGCTTGTCCAAGAGCCCGCCTGTTTCCTCTTGGACCTCCCCCTTCCGGAGCTCACCCACCGCAAGCTTCTGGAACAGCTCCGCCATTCCCAGAGATTCCGGGTCCCCGGTCTTTTCGTAGCGGTAGGATAAGTAGGACAGATTCCGTACTTGGGAGGCCGTCAGCAGCATAGCAGGCAGGGCGAAGGTAGCCTCGGTATAATGGTAGCCTTTGTTTCTACGGCAATATTCCACGGGCGCCCCCAGGGAATCCCGGAGATATTCCACATCCCGCGCCGCCTGCCGGAGGGAAATGCCGAACTCCTCGGCAATGGCCTGACAATTGGGATAGGCCTCCGTCCGGAGCCTTCCGTCGATCCAGATTACCCGGTGCCAGTTGCTCATGCTTTTTTTTGCCACCCTCCCAGTCGATTATTTCACTATAAAAAAAGTATACTCTCATCTCCCGGTTGCGCAATATGATATAATCAGCAAACTGATTGTCCGGAGTGGTTGCCGTACGCATACGTTCTATAAGGAGGCATGTTGGATGGAGGAGCTTAGAGACTTCGAGGGAAGATTTACCAGATTGGAGCCGCTGCAGAAGGGGTTTTCCAGCGATAAAAAGTACGTAGCCGAAACGGCGGAGGGTGCGGTGTTTCTTCTGCGCATTGCCGATGGGGCAACCGGCTCCCGCAGAGAACGGGAATTCGATATGATGCGGAAAACCGCCGCATTGGGCGTGCCGATGCCGCAGCCGGTGGAATTCGGATGGAGTGAGAACAGGCAAAGTGTGTATTCTCTCTTTTCCTGGTGTGAGGGGGAGGATGCGGAGGCCGTGCTGCCGGAGCTGACGGAGGCGGAGCAGTATGCGCTGGGCTGGCAATCGGGGCAGATCGTAAGGACGATTCATTCCCTTCCGGCTCCGCCTGAGCTGGAGGACTGGGAGCAGCGTTTCGGCAGGAAAGCCAGAGGCAAAACAGAAAAATACCGGAGCTGCGGCATCGGGTTCGACGGGGATGAGCGGATCATCGGCTATCTGGAGGAGAATTTCCATCTCCTGGCCAACCGTCCCCAATGTTATCAGCATGGGGATTATCATGTGGGCAATATGGTCATTTCCCGGGAAAAGGAGCTGTCCATCATTGACTTTGACCGCTGCGATTTTGGCGATCCATGGGAGGAATTCAACCGGATCGTGTGGTGTGCGGCGGTGAGTCCGGCATTTGCCACAGGGGAGCTGAACGGTTATTTCGGCGGCAGGCCTCCGGAGGTGTTTTTCCGGCTGCTGGCATTTTACATAGCGAACAATGCGCTTTCGTCCATCCCCTGGGCCATGCCCTTCGGGGAGGAGGAGGTAGCGGTGATGCTCAAGCAGGCCGAGCGTGTGCTGGCCTGGTTCGACAACATGGACAATCCAGTGCCCACGTGGTATTTGGGAGAGCTCTGATTCCAATATACGGATGAGGTACCTTACAGGGGCATGGGGAAGCTGGCTATATGCTGACAGCATCCAGGATATGTCTGCTATCACCATTGTACCCAAAATCGAACAAGCGCTGCCCCAACTCAGGGCGGCGCTTGTTTTTCGATATGGGTGGCTTTGGTGTGGAGGAGGGGGGAGCCGAACGGACTCAGGAGCCGCTTTTGGGTCCATAATCGGCTTTTTGTGCGTCTTACGGACACAGGGGCCCTTATTTGCCGGAAAAGCATGGTTTGGAGCGCCTACTTGGGCAAATAGCGTCTCCTGAGTCCGCGAAATCTCATAACAGAGCGTTTCCCCCAAATTAGCGTACCCTCAGTCCGTAAGAGCGCCGCCTAAGGTGGGCATTCCCGCCTCAGCCTCCAAAGCCTAAGGTTACTCCTTCATAACGGCCGGCAACCGGCGCACTCCAGTTACACTCTCATCCACGGCCAACTATCGGCGCACTCCCGTTACGTTCATCCACCAACCAGTTGCCGGCGCACTCCCGTTACGCTCATCCACCAACCAACTATCGGCGCACTCTCGGTTACTCCTTCACAGCAGCCCGCTTCTACCAACCCGAGCTACTCCTCCACACCAGCTTGCATCTTCCCAGCCGGCCGCCTCCCCCGGCTGTCCTGTTACTCCTCCAGCCAGAGGATGCTGGTGACGCCCCGCGGGTAATACTTGCTGCCCGCGATTTCGCCGGAGATGATCTGGTCGCTCCAGCTCCAGACGGACAGCTCTTCATGGGTGAGCCACGCGGCATGGGCGGCATCCGCCCTTGCTCCCTGCTCCCCCCACTCCCTGCCGAGAATGCGGCGGGCGATAAACTGGCAGAGGTAGATTTTGCTCAGCCAGGAGTTGTTGCTGGTGGAGGACAGCTTCCAGCCGCCGTCGGGGAAGAGGCAGACCCCCTCCGTCAGCACCGTGGCCAGATGCGTGTCCAAGGCCCGGATGTAGCCGCCGAAGCGGCCGTCAGGGTCCAACGCCTCCGTCAGCCCCATGTAATAGGGGAAAATTAGCCCTTCAATAGCAGGAATAATCCGCGATTCATTGCCCTCACCCAGCACCGCCGGGATAAAGCCGTCCTCCCGCAGATGTCCGGCCAGCGTCCGGGCACAGCGCTCCGCCTGCTCTCCGGCCAACGCCGCCAAACCCTCGTGCCCCGCCTCGCCCAACAGCTTCTCCAGCGCCAGATACGCGGCCCAGCATTTGCCCGCCAGATAGATATTGTTCCGCGCCTGCCCCAGGGAAACATCCAGAGAGTCGTAGGTGGTAATCTCCGCCTTGCCCATCACCCGGCTGCTGTCAAGCCCCATCAAGCCGTTGCGCGCAACAGGGTTGGGATGATCCCGGTTCAACAAACTCACCAGACAATCCCGGAATACCTGCGCATGCTTCCCGAACCACTCCCGGTCCCCGGTGCGGACCACGTAGACCGACGCGCACAGAATCCAGTTAACCAGCTGCTCATGGGTCATATGGGAGAAGCAGCCGCTGTGTCCGAACAGCTCATAGGCCGAATAACCGGTCCGGGACAGGGTGTTGGCCACCCCCATGTCATGGGTGAAGCTTACGCCCCCCGGATATTCGGTGTCATCACCGGGAAACTGGACCCTATCCCGGTAGCTGTACCGGCTCACGAACATGTCCAGCTCATTGCGGACCGTCCACGGATTCATCCGCAGCTCGTAATACAGCTGGTCCACCGTCAGGTCGAAGGTGTTCATCATCCGGTATTCGCCCTCATTCACCACCCAGAAGGGGCCGTCTGCCATATCCAGCAGCTGCGTGTTGCCGTAATAGCTGCGGATGCTGTGGGCCATCATAAACCGCTGATCCTCCGACAAGTCCGCCTTCTCCAGCACCCCGTTGGATTCCGCTGCCAGACGGGCTACTTGGTCAAACTGCCCCAGGGCGTACATCCCCACTTCCTCAATGCTCCGGAAGAACCGGGTGTAATAATAGGAGGCGTCCAGCCCGGCCGTCACCGTCCCCCCATGATAAAAGCACACCGCAAACCGGTACGTCCGGCTTTCCCCAGCCGGCACCTCCGCCACCAGCGCCCCTACTGGGCCAAGGCCGAAGCCCCAGTTTTCCCGGTACGGCGCGGACAGAATACTCTCCATGCTGAAATGCAGCGCCGCCTGCACCTCCGGGTCATTCGATACGATGGCGGTTGTCCGCCCCTGCCCGACGCCGGCCAGCCCCGGACAGACATCCTCCAGCCGCCGCATGGAGGTGTAGGGATCGCTGCCCTGATAGCCGAAGAACGCCCGGCGGGCCGTGCCTCCCCGGGTATTATCCACGGTCAGCTCTGCCAGCACGGCGGGCATAATCACCCGCTTCAGCTCCTCCTCGGAGCCCTTCCCAGGCTCCGGGACCGGCTCAGCCTGCGTATACACCGTAAACGTCAAATCCCCCGCCCGCCACGTGTCCATGGACAGACGGAAGTCCCGCTCCACCGCCTCCTTGGCAAAGGAAAACAGCAATTGCGGCTTCTGCGGCCTTTTCTGGGCCTGCTCCACATCATAACGTTTGCTGTCATCCTCCCGCGGCTTGAAGAAGGGCAGCACATCATAGAGGCCCGGCTTCTCCGCCGATTCCAGCCCGATAAACACATTTTGCAGAGGAGAACGGCCCAGCTCCTGCTCCAGTCCCCCGCCGTTCCCGGGAAAACCCAGGGTGAAGCTGGCGAAGGCGCCAACCGGGGAATGGTGGGCATTAAAAAACATATTGTCAGGCATCCTTATTCGCCCCTCCCCTCAAGCAGCCGCAGCCATCCGTCCCGTTCCTCCACCTCCAGGAAATAGGGGCGTTCATGAGGTGTTTTGTTGGGCGAATGGACGGTCAGCATCAGGCGTCCGTCCAGGGTGCGGAACAGCATGCCGTGCCCGCCGTCGCTCCTGAACAGGGCCTCCGCCTCATGCTCCCATGGCCCCAGCACACTGCCGTTGGCAGAACGGGACACACCAAGCGCATAGGTGTTATCGATAAAGCTGGCCCACAGCATCAGCAGCGCACCATCGGCAGCACGGTGAATATAAGGACCGTCAGTCACATAATTGTCCTGCCCGGGATACCGCTCGGAGCGGAAGGGAGTGGGCCAGCCCGCCTGGGACGCCCGGAACAGCACAACCGGCTCTCCCGCTGCTGCCTGCAGATCCTCCGTCAGCCGGACGGCGCAGATTTCTCCGTCGGTTACCTGCTGCCACTCATGGCAGAATACCATCCAGGGCAAACCCTCCCCGTCCACAAACAGCGTGCCATCCAAGCAGCACCAGTTCTCCGGTGTCACAGGTCCGCTGCTGTGCAAGCGGTAAGGCCCCGCCAGACTGTCCCCCGCCAGTACAGCCGTACCCAGCAGGTTGTTGTCACTGCGGCGGAAGGTGGCCAGCATATAATACCTCCCCCGGTATAGATGGACCTCAGGAGCCCAGAAATTCCGCTCCGCGAAAAACCCCGGTTCAGGCCGGAAAACGGGAAACGGCCCCTCCCAACTCTCCAGATTCTCCCCCACATACATGTCAAAGCCTGTGCCTGGCCCCCATATATTCGCATCCGTGCTGCCGAACAAATAGTAGCGGCCCTCAGCCGGAGCCGTCACCACAAACGGGTCGCGGATTTGAATCTCCCTAGTGGAAAACAACGTCGTAGCCTCCTCTATGAATTATCCGTGAACCGGAAATACAATACCCGGCTTCTCTACACTTACGAAACCCTGCTCTGTCAGCTGCTGCTGCTCATTGCCCTCAATGGCCAGCAGCAGCTCCTGCCCCTCATAACAAACTGAACCCTCCACCTTCCGCACACTCATTCCAACTACACGCTTCAACCGGCCCTGCCGGTCTGTTACCGCCCTAGTACCGGTTGGAATACTCAGCAGCGGCTCACCGTCCCTCCAGGCCGTGGCGCCCTCCGCCGTTACCGTCCATTCGTAGAGCATCCCATCCACCTTCCGGCTGTAGGCTGTTTCCGAGGCAACCGCCTGCCCGTGATCCTGGGGATACGGCAAACAGGCGCTAAACCACAACTCCCCATCCGGCCGGGGCATAATCCCCCACAGCCGCTCCACCGCATCCAGCAGACAGAGAATGGAGGGGGAGTAGGTTTCCGTGAAACCCGCCTCCCCGGTCCAGGGGCTCAGCGTCTGGGGGAACCGGTCCATCCGGGTCAGAGCGGACAGCACAGGGGTCAAGATCCAGGTCAGCTCCACAAACCTCCCGTGATGCTCGAAGGCATGAGGCGTCCGGATCAGGGTCAGGAAATTGGAGGTGCCTCCCCAGCTGTTGTAGCCGGAGAAGGGGTCGAAGCGGGGATCGTCCATAGCAATGGAGGTAAGGGGATATTTGGCGAAAAACTTGCGGGTGTTCAGCAGATAACGCTCCAGCATTTCATCGAAAAATCTCCTGTCCCCTACTTCACAGGCCAGAACCCGCAGCAGCACATCCGACTGAATCCGGACAAACCGGTCCTGACGGTCACGGTCATAGAAGAACCTGTCTTCCTCGTCGAAGCACCAGCGGTAAAGAGCCGCCAGCGACTCCCCGGCCTTCTTCTCCCATAAAGCTGCCTCCTGCTTCCCGCCCAGCCTAAGGGCCATCTCCGCCAGATAGAGACGCTGGCAATACACATTGGCCGTCAGATCCGGCGCAAGGAACGGCACCAGCGGCGAACCCGGGTCTACTTGCCGGGCATCATCCTGGTGGCAGGTATCCGGCACATGCCAGAAGCGGGGGGACAAGTCATGCCCCGTATCAAAAGTACAGAAGGCCTCCACACAGCCGCTTCCCCGGGTATTTCGGTAGGCGGCAAGCCATTCGTCATACCGTGCCATCGCCTGGTACATGATCCGCAGGAAGCCTTCATCCCGCCCGTTCAGCTCATTGTGATTCCATACACTCCGGGCCAGTGGCGTCACCATCTGGATCTGCCGGTAGGCGGGTCCCGCAGCCGTCACCTTGTAGGGCAGCTGCCCGTCAGCCTTTTGGTAACGGGCAAACAGCAGGAAGCTTTCCTGAGCCACCGAGGGTACAAACCGGGACAGCAGCTCGCTGTTAATGGTGCCCGTGCTCTCCATCCAGCACCCGGAATACCCTCCCCCTTCAAAAAGCACCGGCTTCTCATCCACCATCGGCGCAATACAATCGAAGAGCTTGCGGAACGCCCGGTAATACGCATCCTCCAGAGGACCGCCAATAGCGGAGAATTTCACCCCGGACTCCAGCCACTCCTCCAGCACCTGCCTATCCGTGGCCTTCGCCATGGCTTCCGCCTGCTCCTCCAGGGACAGGCCACGCAGCCGCTCCAATACAGTCTCATTCATGCTTATCTTTCCTCCCTATCAAACTCCCGGCCGTATCCCAGGACTATTGCATTAGAAGCGCCCATGGCCTTGCGGCCAGCCCCAAGGGCGAACAGGCCGAGGCGGATGCGGAAAAACCGGGGTATAGGTTTTTTAACGAATCACAGCCACGCTATTCCGCTCCCGTGGCCACTCTTCCGGTTGTAACGAACCTGAGGCGTCCTATTGCGGCTCCATGACACGGAAAGGAGCCCACATGATAGCAATAGCGTGGCTCAGATTCGTTACGTTGGCAAATGGCCGCTTTTTCGCCAAATAAGCGCTGTGAGATTCATTAGCGGAAGCCTCTTTCCGCTATTAGCCTCCTGTGCCAGCTCCTGTCTGCGAATCTCACGACTTAGCGGAAAACCCTTTCCGTTATCGCCGCTGCCGCACCTGCACAGCAGGACATAACAGAAAAATGTTTCCGCTATGGCCGTATCCCATTATCCCTTCACACTGCCCATAACCAGACCCTTCATGAAATACTTCTGCAGGAAGGGATACAGCACCAGAACCGGGAATGCAGCCAGGAACACCTGGGCGGCCTTGAAGGTGCGGTCGGAGATTTTGGAGGCATCCAAGAGCTCATTGGTCGGCACCATACTGGGATCATTGCCGATGACAATCGTCTGCAGATAGCTTTGCAGCGGATAATTGGCAGGCGAGTTCATATAGATCAGACCGTCAAACCAGGAATTCCAGTGGCCCACAACCATAAACAGAGTGATGGTGGCGATGGCCGGTTTGGACAAGGGGATATAGATGCTCCACAGCACCCGCCAATGTCCCGCTCCGTCGATATAGGCGGCTTCCTCAATCTCCTTGGGCAGATTGCGGAAGAAGTTCATCAAGAGAATCACGTTGAATACGGAAATCGCCCCGGGCAGCACCAGAGCCCACATGGTGTCCAGCATCCCCAGCGCCTTGATGGTCATATAGGAGGGAATCAGGCCCCCGTGGAACATCATCGTCACGATGAAGAACCAGGCATACACGGTTCGCGAGCCGAAGGAACGTTTTTCCTTGGCCAGCGGGAAGGCGGTCAGCACCGTCACCACAATGCTGATGGCATAACCCAATGCCACCCGTTGGAGCGATACGACGGCAGCCGTCATAAACTCCGCCTTGCCCAAGGCATGCTTATAGGAGGCCACGGTAAAATTCACCGGCCACAGCTTCACTTCTCCTGCGGCAGCCGCACTGCTGGAGCTCATGGAAATCGCCAGCACGTTAACAAGCGGCAGGATACACGCAATGGCCATTACAGCCAGTACCACACAGTTGATGATAAGAAATGCCCGTCTACCGACTGTCAGCTTATGCACGTTTGCTCCCCCTCCTTAGAAAATCCGGTAGCCGGCATATTTGCCCGCCAGGAAATTGGATAAGGTAATCAGCCCTAAGGCAATCACCGATTTGAACAGTCCCACCGCCGTGGCTACCCCGTACTGGGCATCAATCAAGCCAATCCGGTACACCATGGTGTCCAGGATGTCGCCGGTGCTGTATACCATCGGACTGTAAAGGTTGAACACCTGGTCGAAGCCGGCGTTCAGGACATTGCCCAGGCTAAGCACAGCCATCAGGGTCACAATCGGCATAATGCCGGGCAGGGTAACGTGCAGAGTCTGCTTCCAACGGTTGGCCCCGTCCACAATGGCAGCTTCATACAGGTGGAGATCGATAGCCGTCAGCGCCGCCAGATAGACGATGGTGCTGTAGCCGAATTCCTTCCACGTATTGGAGAGGACCAGGGTGAAGGGGAACCATTTTTCATTGCCCAGGAAGAAGATCGGATCAATCCCGAAGAAACCCAAGGCCTGGTTGACGATACCGTTGGAAGGAGACAATATATCGATCAGGATGCCCCCGAGAATAACCCATGACAGGAAGTACGGGAAATAAATAATGGTTTGGATGGTACGTTTGAAGGAGTTGCTGATCACCTCGTTCAGCAGCAAAGCCACAACAATGGGCACAATAAGCCCCGCAATAATTTTCATTACGGCGATAAAAACGGTATTCCACAGCACACTTGTAAAGTTGGGAAGGTTAAACAGATAATGAAAGTTGTCCAGCCCGATCCATTTGGAGTTGAAGATGCCCCTGGACGGAACGAATTTCTGGAAGGCGATAACGATGCCTCCGATGGGGATATAGTGAAACAGCACCGACAGGATAACACCTGGCAGCAGCATGATATGCAGCGGGATTTCCTGCAGCTTTTTTCTTCGGGTATTGCTTGCCATATGGCTCCCTCCATCCGTAATTGCCGTGTCTTAAACAGACAGAGGGGAACCGGAACTGTTCCCCTCCGCAACCGTTATTCGTTACCGGCAAGCTTTATTTGTTTTTAGCAGCCCATTCATTGACTTCCTTGGTAATCTGGTCGCCGCCCAGCTTCTTCCAATCCTCTACGAACTTGTCGAAGGAATCCACGGACTCACCCATCAGAATTTTGGTGAATACCTCCTCCTCCATCTTCTGGAGAGTGGCGCTTTTTTCCACCATGGTGGCCGTCGGCGAGGTGTAGAAGGCATCCAGGATGTAATTGTCGTCCTTCACGTACTGCTCGATGACATCAAAGCTGCTGGGAGAGCCAAATACCCGCTCGGTGCCCCAATTGGCTTTGTTGCCCTTGCGATAATCCACCACCTTGTCGTAGTAGCCCTTTTCCTCTGCGCTCAGCTTGGAGGCATCATTGGAGCTGAGGGACTTGACCACATTCTGGTGGGCGATCAGGTTCTTGTTGGCTGGCTGTGGCAAGAGAAGACCATAGAGCCATACGGGAACGTTGGTTTTGCTGTGGCTGAATTCCGGTCTGGTCGGAGCAGCCGGATCATAACCGGCCATAACAGAGTTGAGAATCTTGATGATGGCCTCCGGATTTTTGCTCTTTTTGCTGACACCGTAGTAGATGGTAACCGGCATTTTACCGATTGGGGTGGCTTTTTTGCTGTCAATGGATGCGATAGGGATAGGCTTCCATTCCGCCTTGGGATCGTTGTCGATATTCTTCTGAATAATAGACTGTGGTGCGGACATGGAGCCATAGAACAGCCCTACCTTGCCGCCAACAACAGATTCGGTTACCTTGGCCCGGTCCTTGATGCCAAATTCCTTATCCAGCAAGCCCATCTTATACATGGCCTGGAGCTGCTTCAGCCCTTCCTTCACCTGGGGCTGAGTGCTGCCGTATACCAGATTACCCTTGTCATCCTTCACCCACTTGCCCGGATACGCATGATAGCCGGCAAAAAAGCCTGAGGAGCCGAAATGGGAGTCTGTCAGGAAGGTTTTCGTGAAGGCCAGCCCAAAGGTGTCATTCTTGCCGTTGCCGTCAGGGTCCTTCTGCGTAAACGCTTCCGAAATAGCCAGTATATCCTGCATCGTTTTGGGCTCGGACAACCCCAGCTTGGTCAGCCAGTCAGTACGTACGTACAGAACAGGCAAACCATCCACCGCCGAAGCCGTTTGCGGAATTGCCATCAGCTTGCCGCCGATTTTGGCGGTATCGAAGCTTTTTTTGTCCTGCTGAAGGATGCTCTTGGCTATAGGGGAGGCATACTTCTCGAACAAATCCGTGAGATCGTAGAGCATGTCATTCTCAGCCATATCCGTAAGCTGCTTATTCTTCATCCACATAATATCCGCCGTATCTCCGGAGGCAATGGACACGCTCAGCTTCTGGTCGAATTGCTCCACCGGCACGGTCCATTTGTATTTCAGCTTAATGCCCAGCTCATCCTCGTACATCTTGGTGTAAATGTTGTTGTCGATGGTGTCCCCGTTTTCATACTGGTAGGTGGACTCTGTGTAACGCCAGGCGGTAATATCCACCGGCGTGTCGTACTTCTTGGTAATATCCAGCGCAGGAGCAGCGGACGCGCCGGATGCGGCAGGCTTGGCTTCCCCGTCGCTCTTACCGCAGGCGCTCAAGACCAGCAGGCCCGCCGTGGCAGCAAGTGCAATCGGTTTCAATTTGTTTGCCATTCGTGTATTGACCTCCCCGATTCATGTGTGGTGGTGACACTTTCATCATACGATCCCCCGGGCCGCACATCTACAATCACCTGTTTACATTCCATTCCGCTCTTGACTACTAGATAGCTCAGCACGATACTCCTGGGGGGTCTTTTGGGTATATCGGCGGAAGGAGCGGGTGAAGTTGGCCGACGAGTTGTAGCCCACCTGCTCCGCTACCTCCTGAATTTTCATATCGGGGGAGCGCAGCAGCTCCATGGCTTTATTCATTCGCGACGAATTGATATAATCCGACAAGTTCAGACCTGTTTCCTGTTTGAACAGCCGGGAGAGATAGGACGGATTGAAGTATACCAGCTCTGCCAGACGGACCAGGGAAAGCTCGTCGGGATTGTCCAGATGCTGCTGGACATGGCGCTGGACAGCGTTGATGATGGTTTGGGCCCGCCGCTCCTGCTCCACATGCTGCAGATCGAACAGCATGGTCCCCACCGAGGACAGATACTGCACCGCATCCGCCCAGGAGCTGTGGCTGCCCGGCTGCATCAGCCGGTTCAGCTCCGCATTGGCGGCACGCTCCACCAGATTCCAGCGGTTCAGATAGGACAGATAAATCAGGGCAACAGAAAAATACAGCTCCTGCCCGGGAATATGCTGCATATCGGTTCCGTTTTTGCCCTCTGTCAGCTCGGACAGGATACATCCGAATTCATCCCGGTGTCCATGCTCCAGGCTGTCCGCCAGCCGGTCCAGCAGGGATTGCCGCACATGCTTCATCTCCCGCGGATGCTGAGCCGGGCGCTGCAGCTCCCGCTCCAGGATGTGCTTGTCCAGGAGCAGCATTCCGCTGCCTTGACCGATGCGGTAATTAACCAGCATATTGAGCATAGAGAACCGTTCCCCCGCCTGGTCCAGCTGAACCGGGCTGTCATCCAGGGCGAAGGAGATCAGCGCCCCTACCGATTCCCGACAGGCTGCCTGGATCAGCTCCACATTCCCCGTCACGAACATACGCAGTACCTGCCGGCCTCCCTCTAGCCCCGCCTGCGGGTCGGGCTCACCCTGCTCCTGTATCAGCCAGACCAGGTCGGTATTGTCCACCACCACATGGGCCAGCCTGGCCCGGGCGGAGAGATACTGCTCGGCGATCAGCCGGATGCTGAACAGCAGATGGCTTTTCTCCGAATAGGACAGTCCCCCGGGAAGGCTGTTCAGCCGCCCCAGCATCATCAGCACCGGTTTGCCGGCATCCAGAGGGATATCCAGCTCCTCAAACTGCTTGCGGCTGATATCCTCTTTGTGGTGCAGCCCCTTCACAATCCCGTACAGATAATCCCGCTGCAGAAGCTCCCGGGCCGCCCCCAGCCTCACCTCCGCCTGCTCCAGAAGCGCCTCCGCCTTCAGCTCGGACTCCAGATCCGCCAGGGTTTGCTCCACCACCTGAATAATCCGGTCATACCCTTCGGTTTTCAGCAGATACCCGACGCTGTCATACTGGATGGCGGTATAGATATACGAGAATTCGTTATGCCCCGTCAAAAAAATCACCCGGCACTTGGGCCACATGCCGCGGATACGCTCTAAGAGCTGCAGCCCGTCCATTTCCGGCATCCGGATATCGCTCAGCACTATGTCAGGGCGCATCCGCTGGCACAGCTGCAGCGCCTCCGGACCGGAGTAGGCCTTGTACAGGTCCAGCTCCAGATGCTGCAAATTTTCGAACACCTCATACAATCCGTCAGTAATTATTGCCTCGTCATCTACGATCAGCATCCTGTACATCTTAGCTTCCCCCATCCTTCGGATAAATGGTCATGATTACCCGCAGCCCCTGCTGCTCGCCCGTCTCCAGGTGCAGACCGCTCCGGGGCCCGAATTTCATGCCGATTCGCTGGTGGATATTCAGCAGCGCCGTGGTTTCCACCGTCCCGTCATTGCTGTTCAGCTCCCGGTTCAAGGCAGCCGCCTGCAGGTCGTCCATCTGTCCCCCGTTGTCCTCCACAATCAGGAGCAGGCGATCCTCATCCTTTTCGAAGCTGACACACAAAAGGCCGTTAGCCCGTTTTTTCTCCAAACCATGCTCGAAGGCATTCTCAATAATCGGCTGAAGAATCAGCCGGGGCACCATAATATGCTCCGTCTGCGGCGGCAGCTCCCCAAACCTGACCTTGATCCGGTTGGAGAAGCGCATGGCCTGGATATCCGTATACACTCGGGCATGGCCAACCTCCTTGACCAAAGGCACCTCGTCGGAGCTGCTCCGGGTAATAAACTGGTAATACTCCCCCAGCTGGTTCGTAAACTGCTCCAATTGCTCGTAGTCCCCGACCCGGGTCATGGTGTTCAGCATAAAGAAGCTGTTGTACAAAAAATGGGGATTAATCTGGGACTGGAGCTGCTTCAGCTCCGCCCGCTGGGTGAGAATCTGCTGCTTATACACCTGGTCGATGAGGGAGTTCAGTTTTTCCACCATGGCGTTGAACCGGGTGTAAATATACTGGAACTCGTCGTTTTGCCTGTGACCGATGATGACGCTGAAATCGCCGTATTCGATTTTGCGGAAGGCCTTGGCCAGCTTGATCAGGGGCTTGTGAATGTATTTATACGCATACAGCGAATACGCCACAATCACCACCAGTGCGATGCCCGCCAGGGCAAAAAACCAGATCCGGAATTTGGCCAGGGGCTGGAATACTGCATCCTCCGGCACATATTTGCTCAGCACCGCCCCGAAAAAATCCGAGGTGGTGGTTACCGCCAGAAACGAGGTCCGGTTAATGTCTACGGTCTGGGCGGTTGGCTTGCCCTCGGGTTTGCCCAGGAGCTCCACCAGCTGCCGGTTAAAATCCTCGTCCCTGCCTGTGCTGAGCGTGAATTGGGGACTGGTGAGGATCAGCCCCTCATCCTCGGAATTCCGCATGGATTGCAGCGTGTCCTCCAGCTTGTCCAGAGACAGCTCCACGGCAATCAGGAACAGCGGCTCCCGTTTGCCGCTTAAGCTGAACGGATAAGCAACACTCAGGAACAGCTTGTTTTTCACCACCCGCACCCGGGATTCGAAGGACAGCGGGCTGTTCATCAGAGCATCATATTCCACGGGATCAAAAGCATTGACCGTAATGGCGGAGACATTTTTGGCCACACCGGGTATGAAAGCGTATACATCTTGGATGTAGGCGCTGCTGTTTTTGATGGCATTCAGCCGCTGCTGGAGACGCAGAATGTTCTGCATCTTCTCGATGTTATCCAGGGAATCAGGAATGCCTGCCAGCCGGTTCAGGTTCTCGTCATTCAGGCAATCGTACTGCAGCGTCTGGATCCGCTGAAATTCCTTCTCCAGATCGGTGAGGTATTGGGACACCTGGGAGGTCATGGACTTGGAGATTTCCGACTGGAGGGTGCGGAGGCTCCAATTGTTCATGATGGTGCTGAGGATATACATCGGCAGCATAATGCAGATAAGCGAAAAAATCAGCCGCGTCAACGTGGCTTTTTTCCAGGGTTGCTTGGACAAGCTCATGTGATTCCCCCTACTTCCTTCTGACCCACTGTCGCTCTCATTATAAGACCAAACTCCAGGAATGGAAACGTCAACATGTGGAACAAAAAAAACGCCTCCCCCGAAAGGGAAGGCGTCACATGCGGCAGAATCGGGCTTAGCCCTGGCTGCCGACGAATACATAACGGAGCACGATGAGAACAGCCAGAATCCACATCAGCCAGTGGATGTTGTACTTTTTCTTGCCGGCCACGTTGGACACGCAAGCCAGTACTACGTAGGAGAAAATACCGAAGGAAATACCGTTGGCGATGTTGTAGGTAAACGGCATGAAGGTAATGGTCAGGAAGGACGGAATCGCCAGCACCATGTCTTGGAAGTCAATTTCCTTGACGGACTGCATCATCAGAACACCCACTACGATCAGAGCCGCCGCTGTAGCGGAGCCTGGAATCAGGGCCACTACAGGAGCCAGGAACAGGGACAGCAGGAAGCACACGCCGGTGGTAACCGAGGTAAGACCGGTACGTCCGCCTTGGGCCACACCCGCGGCGCTTTCCACATAAGCGGTAATGGTGGAGGTACCCAGCATAGCGCCGCCGCCAACGCCTACAGCGTCAACGAACATCGCCTTGCCTACACGCTTTCTGCCTTCTTCCGGATCCTTCATGAAGCCCGCGCGGTTGGCAGTGCCCACCAAGGTTCCGAAGGTATCGAACAATTCAACGAAGGTAAAGGTAACGACTACCGAGATAATCCCGGTATGGATTATACCGTCCCAGTCAAACGCCATAAACTGCAGCTGGCCCAGATCCGGAACCCAAGGGGTTTTGTCCCCGGTCAGCACATCGAAGTTCACTTCGCCCATCAGCATGGCGATAATAGTGGTGCCCAGGATACCGAACAGAATGGCGCCCGGCACATCCAGCACCATCAGGATGGCGATAATCACCAGACCGATGATGGTCAGCTGAACAGTCGGGTTTTCCAGGCTGCCCAGATGGAAGATGGTTTCGAACGAAAGAAGCTCTGTATATTTTCCTTTTTCTACATTGTTCAAGGTTTCTACACCAACGGTCAGCAGGCCGCTGTTCTTCAAACCGATAATGGTGATGAACAAGCCGATACCGACGGTAATGGCATGTTTAAGGCTGTCGGGAATCGCAACGAGCAGCATCTGCCGGACCTTGGTCACGGTCAGAATAATGAAGATAATACCGGAGATAAATACCGCTGTCAGACCCATCTGCCAGGTAAAGGGCTTGTCCGTTGCGGCGGAGGACAGTACAACCGAGGCAAAATAGGCGTTCAGCCCCATGCCCGGAGCCAGCGCCACCGGAAAATTAACGAAAACGCCCATAGCGATGGTAAAGATACCTGCGGCGATGGCAGTTGCCAGGAACACTGCATACCAATCCATACCGGTCCGTCCGAAGGCATACAGGGTATCCGGATTGACCGCCAGAATATAGGCCATGGTCATAAACGTGGTCAGACCGGCCATAATTTCCGTTCTAACCGTGGTGCCGCTTTGCTTCAGCTTGAAAAAACGATCCATTCTGCTTGCTTCCTCCTTTGTTCTCATACACGGCTGCAACAACAAAAAAAGCCTGGAGTCCTTGACTCCGGCTCTTCAGGAAATGCAACACTGGACATCTGCCTGCCTTCCGCCTCAGAGTGGTCCCCTGGCGGGTAAGCATGCGCTGCCTCAGTGATGTTTCCATTCGTAGCCAGATCATTTACGGTGATCTTGTAGAGACTTCCGGGCCAATCCCCGGATTTATACGAAGTAACATTTGTTGTTAGTTTGCCTTGACCTAGATTATTTTAAAACGTGGGTCGAACAGTGTCAACAAATATCCGAATATTTCAGGGGTTAATTTTTTATCTTGTTCGTAATTTGCCACAAATCATGGTTCTGCGGAACAGAAACAGGGGAAGAAAGACATTTTATGTCTATTCTTCCCCTGTTTTTCCGAAAATATTGTTACTGCCGCTGACGGATCGGGATGGCAATCTCCATTTGGCAGGTGCCATCATGCAGCCAGGCATGGTCCCGCTCGTCATACCGTTCGAAATCTGGCCGGGATTCATCATATTCGTACTCCGAATCCGGCAGCCACTTGGTCAGGATTTCCCTCCAGGCGGCGGCAATGGATTGGGGATAGTTCTGTTCGGGAACCTTCGGTGTGGTAAAGACGGCGTACAGCCCGCCCGGTATCACCTTTTGACGCATATCCGCCTCAATCCTGCCCTTGTCCTCCTGATTGTCCACCCCTACCCCCAACATCCAGGAGAACTCTCCTGTGTTTTCGTCCACGTTGTAACAAACGCTGTATTCACAGTGCTCCGACTGGGTAAAGGTATGGTGCAGCCGTGACAGCAACGGGCCGTATTCCATGGACAAGCTGTCCCAGAAGGCGGGGATGTCGCTGACCCGCTTCACCTGCGGCATGGTGTGGCGGGATTCGAAGCCCACCACCAGAAAGGATTCTTTTTCAATAATTGCAACATGCATATGCTTCATTCCTCCGGTTCTCGATTGGATAATTCCTAAAGCTGGTTTGCCCGGCGGCTGCGCATTGACATGCAGATGGTACAGGGATGGCGGATACCCAAAGCATTTTTTGAAGGCCTTGGTAAAACCCGCGTGGGTGCCAAACCCGTAATCCATGGCCACATCAATGACTTTCCTGCCCAAGGACAGGTCATACAGTGCAAATTCCAGCTTGCGCCGGGTAACATAGGCCCTGACCGGCGTCCCGACCAATGAGCCGAATATCCGGCAAAAATGATAGATGGAATAGTTGGCGAGACCGGCCAGCTCGGACGGTGTGATCTCCTCCCTGATCCGTTCATCAATGGCTTCAAGCGCCATTTGGACGGAATCCTCAACTCCCATTTGTGCTCCCCTCTCTCCCGTACGGTACCTTTATTATAACGGGGCCTGAAGCCTGCGGCTTATCCTGGCTTGCTGCCCTGCGGCGCATGGTGTGCCGGATAATTCTTAATTGACAGACAATTCTAAATTTGCTACACTTCCACGTAATCGAATATCAAAAGCGATGAAAAGAACCAGTACGTATGCTGGATGTCCCAGAGAGAAGATGGTTGGTGCGAATCTTCACGGACAGGATGCGGAAACCCCTCTTGGAGCTGTGGCCTGAATCGTATGTAGTAGGGCTTATCGGATTCCCTCCGTCACAAGGGAGAGGTATCGGGCTAAAGCATTCGCCCCGTACTTGCAAAGCACAGAGCAGCGATGCGCTGTGAAATTTAGGTGGTACCGCGGACTGTCCGTTCGCCCTAAGCCGTTTATTCGGCTTTGGGCTTTTTTGTTTTCCTTTTTGTCCATTCCCTTAAAGGAGGCGGTTATGTATGAAGATGGCAAGGCTTGTAGGCGAAAGGTTCCGGGAAAAACCCTCCGATTGTGTAATCGACAGCCATGCACTGATGGTGCGCGGAGGATATATGAAATACGTGGGCAACGGGATTTATGCCCAGGCCACACCCCTGCGACGGATCACCCGGAAGATTGAGGAGATTATCCGGGAGGAGATGGAAGCCATCGGCGGCCAGGAGGTGCTGCTGCCTGTTGTACTGCCGGAGAGCCTGTGGGAGGAATCGGGCCGTGCGGCCAGCGTCGGCAGTGAGCTGCTGCGCTTCCGGGACCGGCACGGCAGCCCCCATCTGCTGGGGATGACCCATGAGGAAGCGGCGGTGCAGCTGGTACGGGAATACGGCAGCAGTTATCTGCGTTATCCCTTCATGGTCTACCAGATCCAGACCAAGTTCCGGGATGAGGCCCGCCCCCGCGCCGGATTAATCCGTGTACGGGAATTCACCATGAAGGATGCATATTCCTTCCACACCTCCCTGGAGGACTTGCAGGATTATTACCAGCAATGCTACCAGGCGTATGAACGGATCTTCGCCCGGGCCGGGCTCCCCCAGGTTATCGCCATCGCGGCGGATTCGGGTATGATGGGCGGTAATCTGTCCCATGAATTTATGCTGCCGACACCAGTAGGCGAGGACACCCTGGTGCTTTGCCGGGAATGCGGCTACAAGGCCAATATGGAAGCGGCAGAGCATGTTGTGGAGCCTGCCCGGCAGGAGCAAGCCAACAAAGCGGTGGTGTACCAGAGGGAGACAGATGGGCGGCTGGTGGTTCTTTTTATCCGGGGCGACCTGGAGGTGAATGAAACCAAGCTGACCAATCTGCTGGGGTGCGATGTGAAGCCCGCTGTATTGGAGGAGGGCTGCGGGCTGCAAGCGGGCTTTATCGGGCCTGTGGGGCTTGAGCAGGAGAAGGACTACACCGTTTTGTTCGACCGGTCGCTGCAGGGAGCTTCCGGCTTATGCTACGGCGCAAATCTGCCCGCCCACCACTACACCGGTCTGGTTATGGAACGGGATTGTGCCGGGACGGAATTTCATGACCTGGCGAAGGCACGGGAGGGTGGTTTTTGCCCGTCTTGCCATCAACCTGCGCTTACCCTTTCGAGAGGCATCGAGGTGGGCAACATCTTTCAGTTGGGGGAGAAATATACCCGGGCTATGGGCATGCTGGCTGCGGATCAAGCCGGCGGTTTGGAGCCGCCCTTGATGGGCTGCTACGGCATCGGCATCGGTCGGCTGGCCGCATCCGTTTGCGAAATTCACAGGGATGAGCACGGGCCCATCTGGCCCATTTCCATCGCACCGTGGCAGGTACACCTGTGCTGCATGCGGGCGGATGATGAGGCTGTACGGGCTTGCGCCGATGGGTTATACCGGGAGCTGCAGCAACTGGGCATCGAGGTGCTTTATGATGACCGGAGCGTTAGCGCAGGTGTGATGTTTTCCGACGCTGACCTCTTGGGCGTACCCGTCCGGATTATCGCCAGTCCCCGGAATTGGCAAGCGGGCTGCTGCGAGCTGGTCACCCGGGACAAACGCATCAGCACGAAGGTGCCCGTAGCCGAAACCGCCCAGGCCGCAGCCGATTTGGTGCGGAGACTCTTGGAGGAGCTGAAGCTGGTCTCCCGCCAATAACACATCCGGACTGCGAAGGACCCTGCTGCTTTTTGCGAATAGCGGAAGAGAAGCTTCCGCTATCTCTCCTAAAGCAGCTATGCTGGGTAAATAGCGGAAAGTATCCTTCCTTTATTTCATAACACATAGGTGGTTAGAGCTGACACCTCCATTAAATTACCATAATATGGTTATTTCCGTCGATAATATCTCCCTTAACCTCCTTGTCGTCCATTATCCCCTTTAGTCAGGAACCACAGTAACAGTACAGCAAAGAGGGCTAATCCATAATTCTCAATCCTTAATCTGAACCGAAGTCCATCGACGCTGACTAAATCATCTTGGCCGAAGTGGTTGCGGTTAGTGGGGCAGAAGCGTTCAAAGAAAAACAACAAAACCGATAGGTACTAATTGCGGAGAATATTCGCTACATGAGGGTCAATTAAGCCGAACGTCATTTTTCGCATAAATGCCCAGCAATTAATTGGTAGGTTACTTCCTTTATAGGGAGTGGACCTGCTTTGGATTGTGATTGCTTCCTTTATGGGGAGTAGACATTCCATTTATTGGTTATTGTTTCTTTTATGGGTAGTTAAGGCTTTGGCGGCAGGCTTCCTGAGCGTAGGGGATAATGGACGACAAGAGGGGAAAACCACCTTATCGCCGCTATAAAATGTAATTATATGTCATTTTTAGAATATTCGAAAGCACAAAAAGGGACGGATTTCCGCCTAACCGCTTAACGAAACGTGATCCGGATCAATCCATTCCGGCACTGCGTTTCATCCGCGATTAACGGTTCCGTCCCCAATGCTACTGCATTGCTTCTATACACCACTCTATACCACTCTGCACAAGCAGCTTCCAACTGGTTACTCTGTGTATCGGCTATTCGGCAGGAGTGCCTCTCGGGACAGGCTTACGCCTGGAGGGTGAAGCTGCCGTTTTTGAATTCGTACACCCGCTGCGGGTTGGGGGTGTAATCATCCACGGTTATGCGGGCTTCCTCCAGGTAGAAAATTTTGAACGCGGGATTATCAGAAGTTTTGTAGATGTTGGCCAACTGGGGCTCATGCTTGAAGAGCGCTTCCTTCGCCTCTGGCTTTTCGTCGAATTGGACTGCGCCGCTGATTCTGACCCATACATTCTCAGGGGAGGTCTGGGAATATTCCACATAAGGCGCCTCCAGCAATTGCTCATACACGGCTTTAGTGCTGGCTGTGCTGAAGTAGAGTCTGCCGGTTTCGGTGTCCAGATGGGGCAGGCCCCAAGGACGGACTCTCGGTTTGCCATTCTCGACTGTTGCGAGATAGGCAGGAGTATAATGCTGGATCACGGACAAAATTTCCTGGCTCAATGAGATAACCTCCATTAATAGAAGCAGCATGAAAAACCTGGCCGCTTGCCGGTATCAGTTCAATCTCATCATAGCATTCGTTCGCGGCCCCATGTCAAGATCAGGATATTCCCCAGCCTGCCGGATAGTCCGCCGAGAGGGTTACCGGCAGTTTGCCCGAAGCGGGCAGCCGGCCCGTAAGCACCTTGGCGGCAGCCTGCAGCATAAGCGGCCGGTTTTCGTAGCAGGCCACATACGTCTGCACGGCTGCAAAAGACAGCAAATCATAAGGGCTGCGCAGTGCTACCGCCGTTACCTTGGCGCCGGGAAGCTCCAGCAGCGCCTGTACCAGCCGGACCTGACCCGGATTAAAGGCGGCGTTGTAAGTACCCGCCACAAGCTGCAGCCTGCCTGACCGGGCAGCTGCCAGCACCGCCTCAATCTCGGCGTCGTCCGGCGCCAGACTTACTGACAGCTCCTGCACATCGGCGAGATAAGGCGCCAATGCCTTGCCCAGGGTGATTTCCTGGCGGATGGCTTCGTCCACATCCGTTCGCGCCTCCACACGGGGCCAAATCACCAGCGTCGGCGCGGCGGCATCCAGAGGGAAACCGCCCTCCCCCGCCACCTTCACCAGTGTCACCGCCCGTTCAGCCGCTCCTGCAGCAACCTTCATATGCTCCGAGTTGCCTACCTCGGGTATACCCTGCTCCCGAATCAGCCGCTGCCAGCTTTCTTCCCGGCGGACCTTGGCCTCCTGGATGCGCCGTGCCGACTCGGCAATCCGCTCCCGGTGCAGCTCTCCCGACAAAACCGCCTGATAAATCGTCTCCAGCGCTTCAAGCTGAAGTTCCGGTGTGTGGCTGACTAGAACCAAGTCCGCTCCCGCCTTCACGGCCATTACAGCCCCCCGGCCAACCCCCACCGTCCCGGAAATAGCCTTCATTTCCAGACAATCCGTGGCAATAACCCCGCCGAAGCCAAGCTCCTCGCGCAGAAGCCCATTGAGAACGGCAGCAGACAATGTAGCTGGAAGCCCGCTGGCATCGTAAGCGGGAAATTGCACATGGGCGGTCATCACCACATCCGCTCCGGCTTCAATAGCGCTCCGGAATGGAGGGAGTTCAACCTGGCGGAGCCGCTCCAAATCATGGGGCACAGTCGGCAGCTCCAAATGGGAATCCGCCGTTGTATCCCCATGCCCCGGAAAATGCTTGGGGCAGGCGCTGATCCCCGCGTCCTGATAACCCTGTACAGCCCGGGCGCCCATAAGTCCCACCACTCCCGCATCCTCCCCGTAGGAGCGGACACCAATAACCGGGTTCGCTTTATTGTTATTCACATCCACACATGGCGCAAAGTTCAGATTTATGCCCAAGCTCCGCAGCTCCACACCTGAAATCCGCGCGGTTTCATATACAAGGTCCGGCGATCCTGCCGCGCCTAAGGCCATATTACCCGGCAAAAGCGCCACCTGCCGGTCAATTCTCGCCACCATTCCGCCTTCCTGATCTACGGCGATCCATAAAGGGCCGTTTCCTGCCAGCCTAGACGCCTCCTGAAGTGTAACGGACAACTGCCGCACCTCCTCCGGCGTTCCGATATTATCCCGGAAATAGATCACATTGCCCAACCGATACTCCCGGATAAGCCGCAAAAGTTCCTCTGTGGGCGTTTTTCCGGAAAACCCGCACATGACCATTTGGCCGATTTGCTCCCGAAGAGTGGTATGCTGAAGCTGATTCATGTGTCCATCCCGCTTTCATGTTAATTTATATGACATATCGCTCAAAAAATTGCATTCCTATTTGCCGCCATTATAGCACCCGTCTTTTAAAACAACAAGTTAGACTTTAAAACTTTATGCCAGTATGATACAATAACAACGAAATTAAATTTCAGTCAATGCTTCAAATACCATTGCTTGCCAATAACACTCTCTCCCTTTACTATGAAGGTAAATCTATGAAGAATGCGCAGGTACCTTCTATGGCCATTCAGAACAATCTTTTGCTCAAAATCCGGGATGTGAAGGAAAGTCTCACCCCCGTCGAAAAGCTCATCGCCGAGTATATCCTTGCCAATCCGGGCGAGATCCCCCATCTTTCCATCAAAAGCCTGGCCCTGTTCAGCCGTACCAGCGACGCATCGGTGCTCCGTTTCTGCAAAACCATGGGTTATAACGGCTACCGCAGTTTTATTGTGAGCTTGTCCGCCGCGTTGGGCTCCCATGATGAGGAACAGCCTGCCCATTATTCCGATATTCAGCCGGGAGATGAGCTGGATGTCATCATCTCCAATGTGGCCCGCAACAACGCCAAGTCCATTGACGACACCCTGTCCATTATCGACCACACGGAGGTGGCCAAGGCGATAAAGGCACTGCGGGAGACTCACCGCATCGTCTTCTTCGGCATCGGCGCTTCCGGTCTGGTATGCCGGGACGGGGAGCAGAAATTCTCGCGGATCAACAAGATGTGCCATGCCTATACGGACGGGCACAGCCAGCTTACTGCAGCAACCCTTTTGGAGCGCGGAGATGTAGCTGTTTTTGTCTCCAATTCGGGTGATACCGAGGAGATTCTGGACGCATTGGATATCTCCCTCAAAAACGGCGCCACCACCATCGCCCTCACCCGCTTCGGCAAAAGCGAGCTGGCCCAGCGTTCGGACATTGTGCTGACCTTCTCCTCCCAGGAGATCACGATGCGCAGCGGAGCCATGGGCTCCCGGATTGCTATGTTGACCGTTATTGACATTTTGTTTGCCGGTGTAGCCAGCGCAGAATACAACTCCATCAAAAAATACCTCCTGAAAACTCACAATATTCTTTCCGCCAAACACAGAAGGGGTTAGGCTTGGCTTGCAATATTCCCTAATCCGCTCATCTGCCACGCGGCGCTTGGTCAAACAAAGCGCCGTTTTTTACCACTCTGCCGGACTAACCCGGACATAATCCGGAAGTCCGATCAATATACGTGTTTATGTAAGCCCTTTCATTCGGTGGAATAATAATAATTTGGAGGAATATTTTTCGCCGTTTCCCATATAATCTTGGAGCATAATAATCATGGTATTTTTTTAATCCGAAATTTTATTCCAAAAAACGATTGACAATAAAACAGCATTGGGACTATGCTTAAAGCAATTGCATGGCAGGTAACCTAACAACAACTCCTTGTTCCCCCTCATGATCATGCTGAAAACTAACACACCAGGTAGGAGAATGCGCATGAATGAATATTTAGCGGGCTTAACGACGGAGACCATCAATCCGGCAACCCGGACCATTGACGAATGCTCAACTGAAGAGATGCTGGCGCTTCTGAACCGGGAGGACGCCAAGGTGCCGGCGGCAGTGGCGGAGGAAATCCCCCGCATTGCGCAGGCAGTGGACATGATCCACAGCCGTCTCGCTGACGGCGGCAGGTTATTTTACATCGGGGCCGGCACCTCCGGCCGGCTGGGGGTGCTGGACGCCTCCGAATGCCCCCCCACCTTCGGCGTGGAGCCGGAGCTGATCCAGGGGCATATCGCCGGAGGCGATGTCGCCCTCCGCACAGCGGTGGAGGGCTTCGAGGATCTGGCCGAGGAGGGCATCGCCCTCGTGGAGCGCTGTGGCATCTCCGTCCGGGATGCGGTGGTGGGTATTTCCGCCAGCGGCAGCGCCGCCTTTGTCATCGCCGCCTTGAGGAAGGCGGGGGAGCTGGGCGCCGCAACCATCGGCGTGGTCAACAACCGGAACTCCCGGCTGGCTGAGGTCTGCCAGGTAACCATTGCTCCGGTGGTAGGTCCGGAGGTGATTATGGGCTCCACCCGGCTCAAGTCCGGCTCGGCCCAGAAGCTGGTGCTCAATATGCTCACTACCAGCGTCATGGTCAAGCTTGGCAAAACCTACGACAACCTGATGGTGGATCTGAAGGCCACCAACGCCAAGCTCCGGGACCGGGCGGTCCGCATCATCACAGCCGCCTGCGGCGCCGGGGAAGTCGAAGCGGCTGCTGCACTGGCGGAAGCGGAGGGCAGCTGCAAGCTGGCCATCCTGATGCTGGCCACCGGCTTGGATGCCTCCGCCGGGCAGATGCTTCTGGACGAAACCAAGGGAATGCTGAAGCAGGCTATACGCAAGTATGAGGGCAGCACAGCTAAATAAGCCGAAGCACCTCCCATGAAGCCCGCTGCAGGAGAACAAGCACAGTTGCATCAGACTCACCCATACATTTTGACCATTAAAAGGAGGAAGCAAGGAATGATTACAAAAGGAAAGTCCATCTCCCTCATGTTAGCCGCCGTTTTATCCCTAGCGCCCCTGGCCGCCTGCTCCGGCGGTAAGGACAATGCCTCTTCTCCCGCTCCATCTGCGGGAGGCTCACCTGCTGCAAGCGCCGCCGCTTCCGGCGAGAAGGACACCATCACCGCCCTGCTTCCCCCGGTTTCGGCCAACTTCCAGAAGAAATTCGAGCAGATGGCCAAGGATTTCAATACCCTGTATCCCAACCTGACGCTCAAAATCGAACCGGCCAGCTGGGAGGATATGACCCAGAAGCTGGACACCCAGGTGAACGCAGGCAGCCCGCCTGACATCGCGTTTATCGGCTCCGACGGGATCTCCAAGTATGTGCAGCAGGGTATGCTCATGGATATTACCGATTTGGCCGATGCCAAAATGGTCTCGGACTTTGACCCGGGCCCACTGGAATATATGAAGAACGGCAAAAGCCTGTACGGCTTCCCCGCTTATATGGAGGCTCATGCCATCGGCGGCAACAGGGAATTCCTTGAGGCGGCAGGCATCGATTGGAAAAAGGTACAACAATCCGGCTGGACCTATGAAGAGTTCCGCGAGGCCATCAAGAAGGGCGTAGTGAAGGACGGCAATGCCACCAAACGGTACGGCTTCGTCTTCGCCACCTCCGGTGTGGCGTCCAAGGATTATCTGAGCATTTTGGTGAAAAACGCCGGTATGCCCTCTCCCTTCACCAAGGATCTGAAATATGCCTACACCAGCAAAAACTATCTGGGTGTTCTGAAGGCGGTCCGTGAGATGATCGATGACGGCTCCATGCCTAAGGAATTAGGCTCCATCGATGCAGGCAAACGCTGGAACATGTTCCTCACCGGTCAAACCATGATTACCGGCAAGGGCCTGGCCACCTTCGAGAACTCCGCCAAAACCAACAACGGCAAGATTGACGCCAAGGACGGCAGCGCCGTCAAGGACAGCATCAAGGTGGATTACATCGTGCTGCCGGTGCCCAGCTTCCTCGGCCAGCCTGCTGTTTCCAGCACCGTGGTAGACGGTTATGTCACCTTCCGCGGCAAAAAGGAGCCCACCGCCGAGCATAAAGCCAACGTGGTCAAGGCCGCCTACTTCCTGGCCAGCGGCAAGGTAGCCGCCGAAACCAACAGCGAGCTGTTCGTGGCCCACATCAGCAAAACGGGCGCCGAAGCCGCCAAGAGCATTACCATCAGCAGAAGCCCTGAGAACGAAGCCGCTGTGAAGGTGCTTCTCTCCCACGCCGCTCCCGCCCGTCCGGATATCCCGGTTGAGCTGGGCGCCAAGGCCACCAAGCTGGAGAATGAGGTCATCATTCCGAAGATGCAGGCTTTGTTAGCCGGCGAAATCAAGCCGGAGGATATGCATAAAGCCATTACCGAAGCGGCTGTCAAAGCCTTCGGAGACACCGGCGTCGTCAAGGATTAACGATTAACCCGCCTCTCCACCGGAGGAGTGTCCCGGCCGGCCGAGTCGTTTGCCCATAAGGCGCAGACGGCTCCCGGCTGGGCCCCTCCCCGGCTTTTTTGTAAAGTCCCATGAATGAGAAGGGAGCTTCGCCATGGCCGTGTCCACATCCAACGAACGTACAGCCAAACCGGCGGGGAGACGCCGCAAGCATACGGACAATTTTCCGGGCTATGTCTTCATTGCCGTTGCCCTGGTGGTTTATGCACTGTTTACCGCCTATCCGGTCATCAAGGCCTTCATTATCAGCTTCCAGGAATACAAACCTCTCGGGTCCACCTATATCGGCTTCGACAACTATGTGGCTACCTTCGAGAGCTCCCTGTTCTGGAAGTCCATCCGTAACACCCTCGTATACACACTGTTAACCGTTCCCTTTAACCTGTTCCTCTCCTTCGTCATTGCCATAATGATTCTGCCCCTGCGCAAGAAGGTGCAGAATGTGTTTAAGGGCATCTACTACCTGCCCACTGTCGCCTCGGGTGTGGCCTTGTCCGTGGTGTGGCTGTGGATCTATGATCCGCTGCCTGCAGGTATTTTCAACAAGCTGATCAGCTTCTTCGGCATCTCCAACCAGAACTGGCTGGGCTCCAGTGCTACCGCTATGCTGGCCCTGGTGATGATGAGCTGGCTGTCCAGCCATGGCGCGGCGATTATTATTTTCCTGGCGGCACTGATCGGCATCGACAACAGCTATTATGAAGCGGCGGATCTGGACGGGGCTTCCTTCCTGCAGAAGCTGCAGCATATTGTGGTTCCTTTTGTAAAACCGACCATTCTGTTTCTGCTGGTGACAGCTGTCATCGGATCGTTCCAGGTATTCCAGAACGCTTACCTGATGACCGGCGGCGGACCCAATCATTCCACCACCATGGTCGGCCTGCTGATTTTTGACAATGCGTTCAAGTATTTCGAGTTTGGTAAAGCAGCCGCCCAATCTCTGGTGCTGGCCGCCGTTATCGCACTTGTGTCCCTGATCCAGTTCAAATTCCTCGGCAAAGAGATCGAATACTAGAAGGGAGGAGCCCACCATGTCCTTATACAACAACCATATCGGCAATCCGAAAATTCGCGTGGCCCGCAATGGAGTCCTGAGCTTCTTCCTTCTGGTATTTGCTCTGGCGACGCTGTTCCCCATCTATTTCATGCTGATTTCCTCCCTGGGTGATCCGGTGGAGGCGGGTGCGGTGAATTATTCTCTCCTGCCCGGCAAAATCACGCTGGATTCCTTCGTGTTCTTCTTCCAGTACAGCCAATATTCCTACCGCTGGATTCTCAACTCGCTGGTTGTAGCGGGGAGTGTCACCGTGTCCAACGTGTTATTCGCCACAATGGCGGGTTATGCCTTTTCCAAGGTGCGGTTCAAGGGGCGGGCGGTGCTGTTCACCATCCTTCTTGCCGCAATGATGATTCCCTATCAGGTGACGCAGGTGCCTCTGTATATTCTGGTTGTGAACACCTTCCAATTGGAAAATACCTACACTGCTCTCATCATGCCCAGCCTGGTCACGGTGTACAACATCTTCCTGGCCAAGCAGTTTATGAGCAGCATTCCCAATGAAATCATCGAGTCCGCCAAGGTGGAGGGGGCCAGCCAGTTCATGATTTTCTTCAAGGTGATTGCGCCGCTTTCGAAGACCGTCATGGCGGTAATCGCCATCCTGACCTTTATGGACAGTTGGAATACGTTCTTCTGGCCGCTGCTGGTGACGAAGACCATGGATATGCAAACCATTCAGGTGGGGCTGAAAAACTTCCGCTTCGCCAATACCACGTACTTCTCGCCTATGATGGCGGGGGCTACGATCTCGGCGCTGCCGATGTTCATCCTGTTCTTCAGCCTGCAGCGCTACTTCCTGGAGGGCGTCACTGTCGGCGCCGTGAAGGGGTGAGCGGGATGAGAAAACCCAAGAGCAGCGCAGGCAGAACTGCTGCGGCGGAGGCTGCGGTTGGGGCTGCGGCAAAACAAACCGGCCTCGGCGCACGACGCTACGCCATCGGACTGATGTCCGGCACCTCCGTGGACGGGATTGATGCCGCGTTGGTGGAGATTGCGGGTCGGCCCGGGGAGAGCTCGGGCCTGCTTCGGGCCGGGGCAACTTCCGGGGGTGCTGCGGGGGACGGGCCTGACGGAGGGCTGTCGGTGAAGCTGCTGGCGTTCCTGAATCTGCCTTATCCCGAGGATACCCGGCAGGCAATCTTCCGCCTCTTCGATCCTGCGTTGGCCACCGTGGACAAGGTGGGTGAAATGAATGTGCGGCTGGGCAAACTTTATGCCGAAGCGGCTTTGGCCGTGGCGGCGGAGGCGGGAATGAAGCCGGAGGCCGTCAGCGTCATCGGCTCCCACGGACAGACCCTCTGGCATGCGCCGGAGCAGGGTTTCACGGTTCAAATCGGCGAAGGATCCGTCATCGCGGAGCTGACCGGCATTCCCTGCGTCTCCGACTTCCGCCCGGCGGATTTGGCCGCAGGCGGCCAAGGCGCACCGTTGGTGCCCTATACCGAGTACCTGCTATACCGAAACCCTGCGGAAACCCTTCTGCTCCAGAATATCGGAGGCATCGGCAACATCACCGTAATTCCCGCAGGGGCGGACAGCAGCCAGGTTTTCGCCTTCGATACCGGTCCCGGCAACATGCTCATCGACGGCGTGATGCACCGTCTTACGGGCGGCCGGACCGGGATGGACGAAGGCGGAAGGCTGGCTGCCTCCGGCCGCTGCTGCGCGGAGCTGCTGGAGCGGCTGCAGGCGGAGGCGTATTACCGCCTGCAGCCGCCCAAGTCCACGGGCCGCGAGCTGTTCGGCGCCCCCTACGTGGAGCGCCTGATGGACTGGCGGCAGGAGCTCGGCGTAAGCGACGCCGACCTGGTGGCCACGGTGACGCGGCTCACTGCCTGGTCCATCGGGGATGCCTACCGGCGGTTTGTGCGGGACCGCCATCCGGCCCACCGGATGATTGTGGGCGGCGGAGGCAGCTACAATCCGACGCTGCTGCGGGATCTGCGGGAGGAGCTGGCTCCTGTGCCGGTGGTGACCCAGGAGGAAGTCGGCCTAAGCAGCGACGCCAAGGAGGCGGTGGCCTTCGCCCTGCTGGCGGACTGCACCCTGGCCGGATTGCCGGGCAGCCTGCCGGCAGTCACAGGGGCGCGGCACCCGGCGGTGCTGGGCAAACTTTCCCTGCCGTATGGGCGCGCGCCACGCTAACGGAAGACACAGCCGCTATGACGCAACAAGGTTACCTTAGTAGGGGCAGCGTCCCAGAGGCTAACGGAACTCTGTGACTCTTACATGCGCTTTTGGACTAACTTTGCATGTTAACGGAACTCTGCGACTCTTACAGGCCTAATTTTATTCCGAAGAGCCTATTCTCCCCTCGTAAGAGCTTCTAAGTTCCGTTAGAGTTTCAATCGGGACATTTTAGCACGCTAAGCGCTTCTCAGTTCCGTTAGAGTTTCAATCAGAGCATTTTAGCACGCTAAGCGCTTATCAGTTCCGTTAGCAAGCCGTCCTCCAGCTAACACGCCCCTCAGCTCCGGTACCCAGCATCAACTGGACAGTCAGGCGGCACATGTATCTTTTCAAAAAAGAAAGGATGCTCCTTATGCATAAGCTCACACTCATCACCTGGCAAACGAATGCGCTGGAAGCCACGGTTGCCCTCTGGAACCGCACGGCGGTGAAGGATGGATACAAGGAAATGACCGCCGATTCCTTCGGCCGGCTAATCCTGCAAAACCCTTATTTCGATCCGGCCTGCACCTTCCTGTTGGTAGAAACAGACGGAGCTTCAGAAACAAACCCGGAGACAGCGGGCAGCAGATCAATCGAAGCCCCCTCCCCCACTTTTCCCGTCATCAAAGGTTTTGCCTGCGGTGTAACCGGGGCTGACCTGCCCCTGGGCGCTGATGCCGGATACTTGACGATTCTCCTGTTGGATGAAGATATTGCTGACGACCGCCACTACTCCGTTTTGCTGGATGCCGTGGAGCAGCGCTTCCGCGACCTGGGCAAAACACAGGCGGAGGCGCTTTTTTTCAATCCGATGAAGCTGCCCTGGCTGATTCCGGATACCCCCGGCCATGAGCATAACAATGCTCCGGGTATTCCTGTGGACAGCGTGCTGCACCGTTTTCTTCTGGACCATGGTTACACGGAACGGTCACGGCAGAACGGCATGTATCTGGATTTGAGCCCATTCAGCATTCCGGCGGACATTCTGGAGAAGGAAAAACGTGCGGAGGAGCAGGGCTACCGGGTTGAATGGTTTGATGGGACGCGGCACACCGAACTAACCGGGATGCTTTCCGCTCTGGCCAACCCTGCCTGGGAGAAGGAGCTGACCCGCTGTGCGGAAGAAGGAATCCCCTTTCTGGTGGCGGCCCATCAAGACAGGGCGGCCGGTTTTGCCGGACCTGTAGTCAGAGAACCAAGCGGGCGTGGGTATTTTGCGGGAATCGGGGTTCATCCGGAGGATGAGGGCAAGGGGCTTGGCTCTATACTCTTCTTTCGGCTATGTGATGCCTTCCGGGGTATCGGAACGGAATATATGTCCCTTTTTACAGGAGAAACCAATCCTGCCTTGCGGATTTACCAAAAGGCCGGGTTCCAAACGGCCAAGCAGTTTGGTGTGTTGCGCAAGGTTTTGGCGGAGTCATAATCCGGACTATGGAAAGGAGCTGTTTTTTGACATGACGCAAAATCAATCTCAAGCTCAATCACAGCCGCAAACCATTCTGGCCATCGGCGGCCATGTAGGAGATATGGAGCTGACCGCCGGTGGTGCACTGGCCAGTCACGCTTTAAAAGGAGACCGGATTGTAACCCTGGCCCTTACGGCGGGGGAACGGGGTGTGCCGGCCGGGCAGGACATGGCGGAGTACCGGGCGCAGAAGGTCCGGGAGGCGGAGGCGTTTGCAGGGAAGCTGAACGGCGAAGCCTTTGTCCTGGATTATGCCGACGGCGAGCTGCCTGACAATATGGAGGTACGCCTCCAGGTATGCGATATCATCCGGCAGGTCCGGCCGTCCATCCTCATCACCCATTTCAAAAACAGCATGCACAAGGATCACAGCACCACCCACCGGATCGTGAATGACGCCCGTTTTTTTGCAGGGTTAGCTTCGTTCCAGCGTGAGCTGCCCGCCGCCTTCGCAGGCAAGCTGTATTATGCGGAAAATTGGGAGGACGCGGTGGACTACCGGCCTTATGTATATGTGGATTTTGACCAAAAGGCGTATGAGCTGTGGGTGGAGGCGGTGTCCCAGCATTGGTTCGTGACGGGCAGCAAGTCCTTCCCTTATCTGGAATACTACAAGCATCTGGCCAGAGTCCGGGGAATTGAGGCCCGCAAGCAGTATGCGGAAACCTTCATGATTCCGGAGGAGGCCCTCCGGCTGCGGCAGGGGGAGCTGTAGCATGAGCATGGTGCAATACGGCGTAGAAAATCTCCAGAACTTCGCGCATCTCCTAAAAGGAAAACGGCTGGGGCTGATCACCGCCCCCACCGGGTTAACCCGGGATTTTGTCTCCACCGTGGATGTGCTGCATGAGCAGTTCCATCTGGCGGCACTGTTTTCCCCGGAGCATGGGGTGAGGGGCGATCAGGCAGCCGGCGGGCTGGTGGAGAATTACCGGGACGAACGCACCGGAGTCCCCGTCTACAGCCTGTACCGTCCGGATTCCAAACGGCTGACCCCGGAAATGCTGGATCAGGTGGACATGGTGGTCTATGATATTCAAGACGCCGGGGCCCGTTTCTACACCTTCATCTACACCATGCTGTATGCGCTGGAGGATTGCGCCCGGGCGGGCAAGGCCTTTATGGTGCTGGACCGGCCCAATCCGCTGGGTGGAGCTGTGGTGGAGGGGAACCGGCTGCGGGAGGGATTTCAATCCTTCGTTGGCAATTATCCCGGTCTTGCCATCCGCTACGGTCTGACTGTGGGAGAGCTGGCATTGATGGCCAATGACCAATTGGGCCTCGAAGCGGAGCTGCACGTGGTGCCCATGAAGGGCTGGTCCCGGGATATGCTGTTTCCCGACACGGGGAATATGTGGGTTCCGCCTTCTATGGGGCTTCCGCGGTTCGGAACAACGGCACTTTATCCGGGGACCTGCCTGATGGAAGGCACCAACCTGTCGGAAGGCAGAGGCACACCGCTTCCCTTCGAGCTAATCGGGGCACCCTATCTGGATGCAGACCGTTTGGCTTCGGAAATGAATCAGCTCCAGCTGACCGGCGTCTGCTTCCGGCCCGCCCACTTCAAACCTACCTTCTCCAAGCATCAAGGAGATCTTTGTCACGGGGTGCAGCTGCATGTCACCGACCTGCGGGCTTTGCGGCCTGTGGAAACAGGCATCCGGCTGATCGACACCCTGAGGCGGAATTGGCAGGAGTTTGCCTTTTTGGAGCCATTCCGTGAAGGGGGAAGGCCGTTTATGGATCTTCTGTGGGGGGACAGTACGCTGCGCGAAGGGACTTTCCGGGTGGAGGAGCTGCTCGGGCAGCTGCAGGAGGAAAGTACAGCTTTTGCCGGGGAAAAAGAAGTCTATCATATATACAGGTGAGCATCATTGGGGGAGCCGCCCCAGCTATAAAGAAGCAGAGGGTGAAGACAGAGGGATGAGCGAAATGATCAGCGGTTTTGAAGAAAACGGTCCCCGGGGTTTTGCCGTGGGGCTGGACGGGGGCGGCACCAAAACCACCGTTACCGTAATGGATGCGGAAGGCAGGATCGTCCGCGAGTTTACCGCCGACGGTATCAACTACAACGGCCGGAAGGAGGCCGAGGTGGAGCAGGCGCTGCACAGCATCTGCGCGGAGCTTGCTGCTGTCTGCGGAGGCCTGGGGCACATCCGCCACCTGGTCATCGGCGCCGCCGGCATCAGCAACCCGGCCATCCCCGGCCGGCTCACCGCTGCTGTCCGCAGCCGCGGTTATACCGGTCCCCTGCGCATTATCGGGGACCACGAGGCTGCACTGCATGGCGCCTTCGGCGGCGGACCGGGGATGCTGCTCATCGCCGGCACCGGGTCCGTCTGCTTCGGCCGCAGCGCCGCAGGCGAAACCGGCCGGGCCGGAGGCTTCGGCCACCTCATCGACGATGAGGGCAGCGGCTACAGCATCGGCCGCCGCCTGCTCAGTGCAGCGGTCCGGGCCTGGGACGGCCGGGAGCCGCCTACGGTCATCAGCCGCCTGCTCCAGGAGCGGCATCAGCTTAGCGGCCCGGGTGAAATCGTCGGTTTCACCTATGGCCCGGCTACAGGCAAAAAAGAAATCGCCTCCCTCGCTCCCATTCTGGAGGAGGCCTGTTGCCTTGGCGATGCGGCCGCCTTGGCCATCGCCGAAGCCAGCGCCGCCGCACTGGTGGAGCTGGTGGCGGCATTGGCGGACCGCCTGGGGCTGACGGCTGGGCCGCTTACCCTCTCGGGCAGCGTGCTGCTTTGCAACCCCTATGTGCGGAGCGCCTTCGACCGGCAGCTGGCGGAGGCCCTGCCGATGCAGCTTGTGCCGCCCCGCCTCCATGCCGCCGCAGGGGCTGCCGCTATGGCGCTGGAGCTGGCGGCGGCAGGAGCCGCGCCGGAGTAAACGCAGCAGCGGCGGGCATCGGATGGATGCCCGCCTTTTGCTTTGCCCGGTCCCCACCCCTTGCCTTACCCGGTTCCCTCCCTTCGCCCTTGCCCAGTCCCCATCCCCTGCCTAACCCGCCTGCCCCCATCCTTTGCTCCCCGCCACCTGTTGTATATGAAAAACCGACCATAATTTTCGAAATCGCCCCTATTTTGACCATTAAGGTCGAAATTTCATATACAATTTCAGGAAATTGGGTGCGCGGCACGTTTTATACACGAAAAACCGAGTACAATCCCCTAAATGACCTGCCTCCGGCCAAATAAACTCGATTTTTCAGCTATAACACTACTCCCCGCCACTCCCACTCTACATGTGACACTCCCACCACTCTTCCCGCTCTTCCCGCTCCTACTCTACACACTTCTCCCATCGCTTCACCTGGCCTGCCACTCGCACTCTTCCCGCTCCTACTCTACACGCTCCCCCTCCCATCACTCCCGTGGTACAGCTCCCCGGAATAGCGCATCCTGCTCCTCCCCCGGTTTATGTCTCTCCTCACACAGCCCCCCACCGCACAGCCACTCCCGCGTAGGTCAGACCTCCGCCAAAACCCAGCAGCGCCAGCCGCTGGCCATGCTTCAGCTTCCCTTCGTCCAGCGCAAGCTGCAGCGCCAAGGGAATGGACGCCGCCGAGGTATTCCCCCGGAACTCCACGCTGGTCAGCGTATGCTCCATAGGCACAGGGCCGCGTTCGCATATCGCCTCGATCATCCGCAGATTGGCGCTGTGGGGCACAAACCAGTCCACATCCCCCGCTTCCCATCCGGCCCGCTCCAGCAGCACCTTCAGCTGCTCCGGAACCGTCCGCACGGCCCACTTGTAAACCTCTCTGCCGTTTTGCACCAGACATCCGCCGCCTGTTAAAGCCACCCCCATCAGCTCCGAGGACAGCCCGCTGCCGTATACATGGATGCCTCCCTCTCCGATGGTTCCGGATAGTGCCGCCGCAAAACCCCCTTCCCCCTCCGCCCGCTCCACCAGAACAGCGCCGGCGCCATCTCCGAACAGAATGCAGGTGGAACGGTCCGTATAATCGGTGATTTTGGACAAGGTCTCTGCACCGATCACCAGCACCTTGCGGTACATCCCGCTGGTCACCAGCCCGTCGGCCAGCTGCAGGCCGTATACGAAGCCCGCGCAGGCAGAGTTGATATCCATCGCCCCGGCACGGACAATACCAAGCCCGGCCTGCACCCGGGAGGCTGTACTGGGGCAGGTATAATCCGGTGTGCTGGTAGCCACCAGAATCATGTCCACATCCCCCACCGAAACCCCATAACGGCGGACCAGATCCTCCACCGCCTTAACGGCCAGATCCGAAGCAAATTCCCCTTCGGCAGCAATCCGCCGTTCCCTCATGCCTGTACGCTGCACAATCCATTCGTCATTGGTATCCACTATTTTTTCCAGATCGGCATTGCTCAAAATCCGTTCCGGCACATACGCTCCCAAAGCTGTAATGTTCGATTTGGAGTATAGCATGGTTACAATCCCTCCTGTTTTTTTGCCCCGCATAAGAGCTGTTATATTTATTATAGCACCTTGTGTTAAGACCTGGTACTAATTTTTGTATTTCTAATTTGTAGTTCTAATTTCTAATTCATGCTAATAATTCATAGTTCTAATTCAATCTTAATTTTTATGCCAGCCCCCCAATTTACTCTTCCCCCTTCAACCTCTTTAAACCATTTCCCCCAATCTGAAGTCTATTTAATGATTGAGCGAACCGCAAAGACGGGTATATATTCATGATCTCTGACACACATTCTGGCACAAAAGGAGCTGAGATTTTATGAAGCACGTTCCCTTTCACACTGACGCCACTCCATCCTCCCGGCGGCCACAGGCCGGACGGTTCATCATCCTGCCCCTTGCCGCTGTATTGCTGGCGGGCAGCGCCCTGCTTCCAGCAACCGTTCCCGCAGCCCGCGCAGAAACCGCCGTCCAAGCCGCGGAAGTCCGGCAGGAGACGGAGAAGACTCCCTCATTCAAATCCTTCCTAATGGACATAAACGGGCAACAGGAATCCATTCCCGGAGCAGTTTCCCCCAATGGAGAAACCACCTATGTGGCCATCCGTGCCCTTAGCGAAAAGCTGGGTCTTGAGGTGGCCTGGGACCCGCAGAACAGCATCTCCACCATCACCGGACGCAATGCAACGCTCAGCACCAAAACAGGCGAGACTCAGCCCTACACAATCAACGGGCAAACCATATATGGCACGGAGCCCCTGCTGGTGGACGGCACCACCTATCTGCCAACGGGATTTTTTCTGGACACCTTCGGCTATACCTCCGTTACGGATGGGACAAGCGGTGTAACAATGCTCACCCCCTTGTCTCTTAACCCGCTGACCATCACCACCGGGGTTATCGACGAGACTACCGAGAAGCTGGAGTTTAAGCTTCAGTATCCGCAAATAAACGGATTGGCAGACACCGCAGTCCAGGATAAGATAAACGGCACCATTCAGGCGGAGGTAAACCGCATGGCCGAGGCCTCCCGCAAGGATCTGGAGAATGCGGGCGACAGCGAAAGAAGCGTCCCCAATGGCTATACCGTCCATTATTTCGTCACCCAGAACAGCGGCGGCAAGCTGAGCCTGTATCTGCAATCCTACCTGTATACCGGAGGCGCACACGGGATGCCCGCCCGGGTTCCGTTAACCTTCGATCTGGCTACAGGAGACACTCTGACGCTGCAGCAGGCAGCGGGCAACACCCCGGATTACGCGGCAGTGATTAACAAACGGGTAAAGGAAGAGTTTTCCAAGCAGGAAATGGTGCTGGCACCCTTCGAATCCATTTCCGAAAACCAGCCGTTTTTCCTTCGCAATAACGAGATAGTCGTCTATTTTGAACCCTATGAATATACGGCCTACGCCGCCGGTTTCCCGGAGTTTACCATACCGCAGAGCGTGTTCGAATAAGAGCCACACCATAAAAATAAAATCCCCGACGTTATGGAGTCGGGGATTTTCACTATAAAAAAAGCCCGAACATTACCGAATGCTGGAGAAAACAAGAGATAGATGCAGTTTTATCTGGAATAATGACAAAAAAATGGGACGTGTTTCTGCCACAGGGAAATTGACAAATCTTTGAACAGTAGGCTATAATGATGTCAGATATTTACATTAATTCCTGACACCTACATCTGATTGGGGGAGGTGCACGTTTGTAAGAGAGCGCGTTCACAAGCTCGTCCCATGTACCAGGAATAACCCGCATTCCCGTCCATCCCAATGAATCCACACCCCCAAGGCTATTTCCTTTTCTTCCAGAAGCGTATGTTACAGCCTCGCGCAGCTATCAAATCTGTTTTTTCGATCCTCTACTGCCAAAACTCTCGCTTATTCTTCCTGCTGTTGTCGTTTAGGATAATCTGCTCCTCTCAGAGTTTCAGACCTGCCCTAGTGTAAATGATTATTTGGCATCGGTATGTAAGCGCTGTCTTTTTCTTTCCTAAAAAATGAACGCGCGTTCATGCAAGGTGGAGGTCATTCCAAAAAACAGGGAGATGAATAATGTGATTTCTGTTCTCAAAAAAAGAACGCAAATGCTGTTTATGTCAGCACTACTGGCTGCATGTATGGTTGTTCCGGCGGACGTTCAAACAGCTTCAGCTGCCGAGCCTCATGCGGACAATCCCTTTGTGGGAGCCACCATGTATGTGAACCCGGACTACGCGGATCTGATTGATACGTCCATTGCCCAGGTTACCGACTCTGCACTGGCTGATCAAATGCGCACCATTAAGTCCTATCCTACGGCAGTATGGCTGGACCGGATTGATGCCATCTATGGCGGAGACGTGAATGCCGGACGCCGCAGCCTGGAGGAGCATCTGGACCTTATTCTTTCCCAGAAGCAGCCGAATCAGCCGATTGTGGCAACCTTCGTTATCTACGATCTCCCGGGCCGTGACTGTCATGCGTTAGCCTCCAACGGAGAGCTTCCGTTAACCGCAGCAGGGCTCACCCGCTACAAAACAGAGTATATCGACGAAATCGCCAAAATTTTCGCCAAGCCGAAGTATCAGGACATCCGGATCGTCAACATTGTTGAGCCGGATTCTCTTCCCAACCTGGTGACCAATCTGAGTGATCCGCAATGTGCCCAGGCTTCCTCCTCCGGCATCTATGTGGAGGCTACCCAGTATGCGTTGAATCAGCTGTCAGCGATTCCTAATGTATATAACTATATGGACATCGGCCACTCCGGCTGGCTGGGCTGGGACAACAACATGTCCGGCACAGTTCAGCTGATGACCAGCGTGGTTGGCGCCACTACCCGTGGCTTTGGGAGCATCAACGGCTTTATCACCAATACGGCTAACACCTCGCCCCTTGAGGAGCCGAACCTGCCCAACCCGAATCTAACCATTAACGGTGCGCAGATCCGTTCCTCCGGCTATTACGAATGGAACCCCAACTTCGATGAATCGGACTATACGGCAGCCTTGTACAAAAGCTTCACCAATGCCGGCTGGCCCAGTACCCTTGGTTTCCTGATCGATACCAGCCGCAACGGCTGGGGAGGACCGAACCGTCCCACGGCAGCAGCAGGCAATGATATTAATTCCTATGTCAATTCCGGACGTGTGGACCGCCGGGCCCATCGCGGATTATGGTGCAATAACTCCGGCGCAGGCATCGGTGTACCTCCGCAGGTTGCACCAACCGGCTACCCCTCCTCCCATCTGGACGCCTTCGTGTGGGTGAAGCCTCCCGGCGAATCCGACGGCTCCAGCGCTCTAATTCCCAACGATGAGGGCAAGGGCTTCGACCGGATGTGTGATCCGACCTATACGACCTCTGCCAACGTGCTGACAGGAGCCATGCCCAATGCGCCTGTAGCCGGTCACTGGTTTCATAATCAATTTGTCACACTGGTCAAGAATGCATATCCCGTTATTCCGGGAACCCCCGGCGGAGATCCGGTTGCCCCTGCTGCCCCTGCAGGAGTAACGGCTGTTGCGGGAGATGCCAAGGTTACACTCAGCTGGACACCCTCCTCGGGAGCCGCCAGCTATACGGTGAAAAGGGCGACGGTTAGCGGCGGGCCCTATGCGGCATTGCCCGTCAGTGTAACCGCAGCCAGCTATACGGATTCCACCGTTGTGAACGGCACCACCTATTATTATGTGGTGACTGCCTCCAATGCTGCCGGAACCAGCGGCAATTCCCTCCAGGTCAGTGCGACTCCCGCCGAAACACCGGTGCCGACCTTACCGCCTGCACCCACAGGGCTGACGGCAACAGCAGACAACGCCAAGGTAACGCTGGTCTGGTCTCCCGTCAGCGGAGCAGCAAGCTATAACGTCAAACGCGCCACAACCAGCGGCGGCCCGTACACTACGGTAGCTCCGGGCATTACGGCTGCAGCTTACACGGATACAGCGGTCACCAATGGCACCACCTACTATTATGTAGTCAGCGCCGTGAATGCAGCAGGTGAAGGAGCGAATTCTGCCCAGGTGAGCGCGTTGACAACAGGAGGCAGCACCGGAACCGGCGCTCTTGCGGTTCAGTACAAGGTGGGCAACTCCAATGCCACGGATAATATGATTACCGCCACCTTCAATATCAAGAATACCGGTACCACGGCCGTAAGCTTGAGCGGTCTGAAGCTGCGGTACTACCTGACCAAGGAAGGCAATGCAAGCTTGAATTTCTACTGCGATTATGCCCAGCTGGGGTCCGGCAATGTGAGCGGAGCCTTCGCCGCAGTGAGCCCGGCTAAAACCGGTGCTGACACCTACCTGGAAATTTCCTTCGCAGCAGGAGCAGGTACAATTGCGGCAGGCGGTCAAAGCGGAGACATCCAAATCCGTGTGGCCAAGTCGGACTGGACCAATTTTGACGAAACCAACGACTATTCCTTCGACAGCACCAAGTCGTCCTTCGCAGAATGGAGCAAGGTAACACTCTATGACGGCAGCACACTGGTATGGGGACTGGAGCCGTAATTCTCCGTTTCCCGCTCACCGGAGGTACGGGGTTTGGTTTGGCCCAAACCAGCCCTGTATCTTCGGTGCCCCTTCTGCACTTCATCCGAATGGAGGTTGTTGTTTTGGCCTTATTGAAGAAGCGTAAGCCCCTGCTCCTGCTTCTGGCGTGTGTGCTGACTGTTCCCCTGTTCCAAACCGCTGCCTTTGCCGATGTTGATACCAGTCCGGTAAGGGTCAATCAAATCGGTTATTTGCCCTCCGCCGATAAAATCGCCACCATCGTCAGCACCTCCCAGGCCCCGCTGAATTGGGAGCTGCGGACAAACAGCGGTACGGTGGCGGCCAGCGGCAAAACCACCGTATACGGCCGGGATGCTGCTTCGGGGGATCAGGTGCATCATGCGGATTTTTCCGCTGTAACGGCGGCGGGGACCTATACCCTGCGTATACCCGGGACAGGCGACAGTGTGCCTTTTGTCATCGGGGCGAACCTCTATCCGGATCTGCCGAAGGAAGCAATGAACTACTTTTATTTCCACCGGATGGGGATAGATATTGAAGCCCAATATGTGCCCAACAGCGCCTTTGCCCGCAAAGCGCTGCACCCGGGGGATGAAGCCGTCAAGTGTTTTAACAACTGGTGCGGAACCGGTGTGATGAATGCCCGGTATTCCTGGGCCGATGCCGGGGACTTCGGGATTTATCCGGTGAACCAGGCCATCTCCGCCTGGACCCTGCTGAATGCCTACGAGCGTTATCCCCAGGCCTTCCCGGACAGTTCTCTGGCCATACCGGAGCTTGCCAACGGAATTCCGGACATTCTTGATGAGGTCAAATTCGGCTCCACCTTTATGAAGGGAATTCTTCCGGCCAACGGAGGTTTGGCTACCCACAAAATCCACAACAATAACTGGAGCGGCTTCCCGGTTACGGATATGAATGCGGAGAATGCCATGACCCGCACGGCTCAGCCGCCATCCACCAATGCCACCTATGCGGTGGCCCGGAACCTGTCCCAGCTGGCCAGAACGATGGCTCCTTATGACAGCGCTTATGCCACAGAGGTCTGGACGATTGCCAAAACAGCCTGGACCCGTGCCGAGTCCAATCCCGTTGTGCTGTATACCGATCAAACCCAGGATGCGGATGGCGGCGGGGATTACGGAGACCTTCAGACCAGCGATGACCGGTATGCGGCGGCAGCGGAGATGTATCTGTCGGCTTATGCCTTGAGCGATGCCAATGCGGCTGCTTACCGGACGGCTGTTACAGGCTCCAAGCATTATAAGGAGGTAGGGGATTTCGGCTGGGGGGATGTAGCGCCTACAGGCACGCTTTCGCTATTGTCTGCTGCCAATGATCTGCCTGCGGCGGATCTGGCGGATATGAAGCAGCGGGTAGCAGCGTTGGCGGACAACCTGCTTGGGATCATGAACAATGAGGGATATCCCGTTCCTCTGTCCGGAAATAATCCGTATTGGTGGGGCTCCAACTCCTCCATTTTGAACCGGATGATCTTCTGGGCCTATGCCTTCGATGACACCAAGGATTTGAAGTATCTGAAGGGTATGAATCGGGCGATGGATTATTTTATGGGGAACAATGCCATGCGTCTGTCCTACATTACAGGCTATGGCGAATATTATGAGACGGATCTCCACGACCGTCTGGCATGGGGCCCCTACCAGGCGGGAATTCCCTATCCGAAGGGCTGGTTAGCCGGAGGTCCCAACAATGATCTGATCAACGACCAGGCAACACCTACCGGACGGCCTGCAGCCAAATCCTACGCCGGGAAGAATACAGCGCCCCAAGCCTGGTGTACCAAGGAAAACACCATCAACTGGAACGGTCCGCTGGTATGGGTGGCCCAATATTTGAAGAACACGGAGAGCTATCTGACCGGCGGTACCACCAACCCTGTAGCACCTGCAGTACCGGGAGGGGTAACGGCTGCGGCGGGCAATGCCCAGGTTACGCTGGCCTGGACGGCGGCAGACGGTGCTTCCGGCTACAATGTGAAACGCTCCACTACTGCTGGCGGTCCTTACACCACCGTCAAAGCCAATGCAGCAGGTACCTCCTATACGGACACAGGTCTTGTGAACGATACCATGTATTATTATGTGGTCAGTGCCGTGAATGCCGCAGGAGAAAGCGCCCATTCGGCCCAGGTCAGCGCCAAACCCCAAGGCACCGTGATTCCCAATCCCACCGGCAGTCTCAAGGTTCAATACCGTGCAGTGGATACGAATCCGACGGACAGCCAGATTGTGCCGACCCTGAACATTGTCAATACCGGCAGCAGTCCGGTGAGCCTGGATACCCTGACGATGCGTTACTATTTCTCCAAGGAAGGCAATGCCACAATGAGCTCCTGGGTGGATTGGGCGGCAATCGGGGCGGCCAACATCCAGAGAACCTTCGCGGATACCTATGTGGAGATCAGCTTTAGCGCAGCAGCAGGCTCCATCCCGGCAGGCGGCCAAACCGGCGATATTCAGCTTCGTATGGCCAAGTCCGATTGGTCCGGCTTTAATGAGAGCAATGACTATTCCTTTGACGCAACAAAAACGCAATTGACCGATTGGGATAAAGTGACCCTGTATCAAAACGGCCAGCTGGTATGGGGCGTGGAGCCGTAATTATGATGTGATTATGCTCTGCCAAATTATAGGAGGGATCATGAGGGATGAAACTACACAGCCTAACACGCACCTGTATAAACACAGCATTAAGCGCAGCAATTGTCATTACTGCTGCGGCAGGATCAGTCAGCGTTCCGTCCGGGGCATCAGCGGCATCTGCCGGAACATCGGCAGCGGCGTTCAATTATGGTGAGGTGCTGCAGAAATCGCTGCTTTTCTATGAAGCCCAGCAATCGGGAGTGCTGCCGGAGTGGAACCGGGTCTCCTGGAGAGGCGATTCGGGTTTGACAGACGGGGCGGATGTAGGCAAGGATCTGACCGGAGGCTGGTATGATGCGGGAGATCATGTGAAATTTGGTCTGCCTATGGCCGCCTCGGCTACTATGCTGGCTTGGGGTGTCTACGAGTATAAGGATGCCTATGTGCAAACCGGACAATTGGACGAGATCCTGCTGAATCTCCGTTTCGTCAATGACTACTTCATCAAGGCCCATACGGCTCCCAACGAATTGTACGGCCAGGTGGGCGCAGGCAATGCGGATCATAACTGGTGGGGCCCCGCCGAGGTGATGCAGATGGACCGTCCCTCCTATAAGATCACTCCCCAGCTTCCGGGCTCCGATCTGGCCGGTGAAACGGCGGCAGCTATGGCTTCGGCATCCATTGTGTTCCGGGACAGCGACCCCGCTTATGCCAACACCCTTTTAACTCATGCCCGCCAGCTCTTTATCTTCGCAGATACCTACCGGGGTAAATATTCGGACAGCATCAAGGATGCCCAATCCTTCTACAACTCCTGGAGCGGCTATCAGGATGAGCTGACCTGGGCGGCCATCTGGCTGTACCTGGCCACCGACGAACAAGCTTATCTGGATAAAGCCATTGACTCTACCGATGAATGGGGCAAGGAAGGACAAACCCCATATTGGGGCTATAAGTGGACCCATGCCTGGGATGACAAGCATTATGGGGCCCAGGTGCTGCTGGCCCGTCTGACGGGGGACACCCGATTCACAGTATCCACCGAGCGGAATCTGGACTACTGGACCACCGGCACCACGGATACCGGCGAAAAAATCAAATACACACCCGGCGGCCTGGCCTGGCTGGATACCTGGGGCTCCCTCCGCTATTCCGCCAATGCCTCCTTCCTGGCCTTCGTGTATTCGGATTGGCTGCAAAGCACCAACCCCGCCAAGGCCCAGAAATACCGCAGCTTTGCAGAGCGCCAGATCAATTACATGCTGGGCGACAATCCGCGCAGCTCCAGCTATGTGGTGGGCTTCGGCCTGAACTCACCCAAGAGTCCCCACCACCGCACCTCCCACGGCTCCTGGGCGGACAGCCAGACAGTCCCGGCAGCTCACCGGCATGTGCTGTACGGCGCTTTGGTCGGCGGACCGGATGCCGCTGACAAATATACGGATTCCATCGGTGATTATGTAAGCAATGAGGTTGCAACGGATTACAATGCAGGCTTCACCGGGGCCGTAGCCAAAATGGCACTGCTCCATGGAGGAACGCCTCTGGCGAACTTCCCGGTTGCGGAAACACCGACGGATGACGAGTTTTTTGTGGAGGCCTCCATTAACAGCAGTGCAGGCACCTACACCGAAATCAAGGCCCTGCTGAATAACCGTTCCGGCTGGCCGGCACGGATGGGCGACAAGCTTTCCTTCCGGTACTTTGTGGATTTATCCGAGGTGTACGCAGCCGGCTATACCGTGAAGGATATTCCCGTCACAACCAACTACAACCAAGGCTCCAAGGTGTCGCAGCTGCTTCCTTATGATGCGGCCAATCATATCTATTATGTGAATGTGGACTTTACCGGTGTCAAAATCTATCCCGGCGGACAATCCGCCCATAAGAAGGAAGTTCAATTCCGCATGAGCGCACCCACAGCCTCCACCTTCTGGAACCCGCTGAACGACTTTTCCTACAAGGGCCTTGCCGCCGGCAACACCGCCTCCGCCAAGACTATCTATGTGCCGGTGTATGACAACGGACGGCTTGTATTTGGTCAGGAGCCAACACCCAGTGTGCCCACACCGCCGGCAGTCCCGGCAGGACTTAGTGCAGCGGCCGGTGACAGCCAGGTGGAGCTGGCCTGGAATGCGGCAGCCGGAGCGTCAGAGTACAAGGTGAAGCGGGCGCTTGTAAGCGGCGGACCGTATACCGCTCTGGCCACAGTAACCTCCCCCGTTTACACAGACAAGCAGGTGGTGAACGGAACCACGTACTACTACGCCATCAGCGCCGTGAACAGCATCGGTGAAAGCGCCAATTCGGCTCCGGCCAGCGCAACCCCGAAGAAAGCCACGCCCGTACCTCCGGCTGTGCCTGCGGGCTTAACCGCAGCTGCGGGAGACGGAATCGTGAAGCTGGGCTGGACGGCTTCTGCCGGAGCCACGGGCTATAACGTGAAGCGGGCGCTTGTAAGCAGCGGACCGTTTGCCACGGTGGCAGCCAATGTGACGGCAGCGGTGTATGATGATTCGGCTGTGACCAATGGAACAACCTATTATTATGTGGTCAGCGCCCTGAACGCGGCCGGCGAAAGCGCCAATTCGGCCCAAGCAAGCGCAACGCCGGTCAAAGCCGGGCCAGAAACTCCCGGTATAATGGCGGTTCAATACAAGGTGGGCAATGCCAACGCCACCGACAATATGATCAGCGCCACCTTCAATATTAAGAATACGGGTACGGCACCTGTGAATGTCAGCGGTCTGAAGCTGCGCTATTACCTGACCAAGGAGGGCAGTGCGGGTCTGAACTTCTACTGCGATTACGCGCAGCTGGGATCAAGCAGTGTCAACGGTTCATTCGTGACCATCACTCCGGCCAAAACCGGAGCTGACACCTATCTGGAAATCTCCTTCAGTTCCACAGCGGGAACGATTGCAGCCGGGGGTCAGAGCGGAGACATTCAGGTGCGTGTGGCCAAAACCGACTGGACCAACTTTAATGAAGCGGATGACTATTCCTTTGACGGCACCAAAACCGCTTTTGTCGACTGGAGCAAGGTGACGCTGTATCAGGGTGGAACCCTTGTATGGGGCACCGAGCCTTGAACAGGCGGAATGTTACCAGAGTACCGATTAACCACATAAGGATGGTGCAGGCATGTTATTGAAAAAACTTGGAAAGCTCATTCTGGCGGGCGCCCTTCTTGCAGGCGGCTTCGCAGGAGCAACCGGCTTTGCGCTGCAGAAGGCGCAGGCCGCCCCCAGCTACTACCATACCTCCGGGAATAAGATCGTCGATGCCGCAGGCAACCCGGCTGTGTTCAACGGACTGAACTGGTTCGGCTTTGAAACCTCCAACTACTCGCCCCACGGACTGTGGAGCCGCTCCATGGACAGTATGCTGGACCAGGTGAAGGCCAAGGGGTATAACCTGATCCGTCTGCCTTACAGCAACCAGATGTTCGACGCCAGCTCCCAAACCAACAGCATCGACGCGGTGAGCAACCCGGATCTGGTTGGCCTCACACCCATTCAGGTGATGGACAAATTGATTGAGAAGGCCGGCGCACGCGGGCTGAAAATCTTCCTTGACCGGCACCGTCCCGGCTCCGGCGGGCAATCCAACCTCTGGTACACCGCCGCTTATTCAGAGGAGCGTTGGATCAGCGACTGGAAAATGCTGGCTGAACGTTATCTGAACAATGATACGGTAATCGGCGCAGATCTCCATAATGAGCCTCATGGCGAAGTCACCTGGGGAACCGGAGTATTGGCAACGGATTGGCGGCTGGCGGCAGAAAGAGCCGGCAATGCCATCCTGTCCGTAAACCCCCACTGGCTCATTATTGTGGAGGGCATCGATGCCAACGTACAGGGGGAAACCGGCAACTATTGGTGGGGCGGCAATCTGAAGGGGGTCAAGAATAACCCGGTCCGTTTGAATGTGCCCAATCAACTGGTCTACTCCGCCCATGATTACGGCCCCGGAGTGGCAGACCAGACCTGGTTTCACGACAGCTCCTTCCCGGCTAATATGCCTGCTGTTTGGGATAGCTACTGGGGCTATATCAGCAAGCAAAATATCGCGCCCGTTATCATGGGCGAATTCGGCGGCCGCAGCGTAGACCTAAGCACGGTGGAGGGGATTTGGCAGAACAAGCTTGTGGATTATATCAAGGATAACGATCTGTATTGGACGTACTGGTCTCTGAATCCCAACAGCGGGGACACGGGCGGTCTGCTGCTGGACGACTGGACTACCTGGAACGCGCCTAAACAAACCATGCTGAGCCGGATCATGAAGCCCTTGACCGGCACGGTTACACCTACACCGACAGTAACTCCTACTCCTACTCCTACTGCTACGCCGACACCTACACCAACAACGACGGCAACTCCGACACCTACACCAACAACAACGCCCACACCACCGGTAACGCCTACGCCCACTCCGTCGGTTACACCTTCGCCGACGCCGGGGACTGCCTCCCTGGTTGTCCAATACAAGGCTGCCGATACCAGCGCCACGGATAACCAAATCAGACCGCATTTTCAGGTGGTGAATAAAGGGAATACTCCGGTTTCCCTGGCGGGCCTGAAGCTCCGGTACTGGTTTACGGCAGACGGCAGCTCATCCAGCAGTTTGGTTCTTGACTACGCGGCAATGGGCAGCGCCAACCTGAGCGGTGCAGCTGTTAAGCTGGGTACCGCCAAAACAGGAGCGGACGGGTATGCGGAAATAACCTTTGGCGCTTCTGCAGGGACATTGGCGCCAGGCGCTTCCACCGGTGAAATCCAGACCCGCATCCATAAGTCGGACTGGTCCAACTATGACGAAAGCGACGATTATTCCTACGACCCCTTGAAAACCGCCTATGCGGAATGGAGCAAGGTTACCTTGTATCAGGATGGGGGTCTGATTTGGGGGATTGAGCCCTAAGAACATAACCTGATGAAGACGGAAGGGCTGCGGACGGCCGCCGCCGCCCTTCCTCTCCATACATCATTTGAATCTAAAAGGAGGATGGTTTTATGTACGCTACACTCAGGCGCAAATGCGGTTCAATGGCACTAACAGCCGCACTTGCCGCCACCATGTTTACCGGTGCGGCAGGTTTGCCGGTGAATACTCTGAAGGCGGCCCCGGCCAATAAGGCTCAAGCAAGTGCTGCCGCTGATTCTGTCTACAAGACACGTTTCCTGCAGCTCTACGCCCAGCTTAAGGACCCGGCTAACAAGTATTTTTCAGCAGAAGGAATTCCTTACCACGCCATTGAGACACTGATGAGCGAAGCCCCTGACTACGGGCATATGACTACCTCAGAGGCCTACAGCTACTGGTTCTGGCTGGAAACCATGTATGGGCATTACACCGGGGACTGGACCAAGCTGGAAGCCGCCTGGGACAGCATGGAAACCTTTATCCTGCCAAGCGCCACGGAGCAGCCTACGATCTCCTACTACAATTCCAACAGCCCGGCTACCTATGCGGCTGAATATCCGTATCCGGACCGGTATCCCAGTGCCATCAACGGCAAATATGCACCCGGCAAGGATCCGCTGGACAGCGAATTAAAGGCTGCTTACGGCAATAACCAGACCTATCTGATGCACTGGCTGGTGGACGTGGATAACTGGTACGGCTTCGGTAATACTCTGAAGCCTTCCCATACCGCCTCCTATGTGAATACGTTCCAACGCGGAGAGCAGGAATCCGTATGGGAGGCTATCCCCCATCCGTCCCAGGACAATCAGACCTTCGGCAAAACAGGCGAGGGCTTCATGTCCCTGTTCACCAAGGAAAGTAATCCGCCCAGCAAACAATGGCGCTATACCAATGCAACCGACGCCGATGCGCGGGCGGTTCAAGCCATTTACTGGGCCAAGGAGATGGGTTATAACAACCCGGTTTACCTGGACAAAGCCAAAAAGATGGGCGACTATCTCCGCTACGGGATGTACGACAAATATTTCCAGAAAATCGGCAGCGCCGGAGCCAGCGGCTCGCCGTCTCCCGGCAACGGTAAGGATGCCAGCCACTACCTGATGGCCTGGTACACCTCCTGGGGCGGCGGACTCGGCGACAATGGCAGCGGCAACTGGGCATGGCGCATCGGCGCAAGCCACACCCACCAAGCCTACCAAAACGTAGTCGCCGCTTATGCCTTGTCCCAGCCTCAGGGAGGCCTGATTCCCAAGTCGGCCACAGGCCAGCAGGACTGGAATACCTCCTTGCAGCGCCAGCTTGAATTCTATACCTGGCTCTTAACCTCGGAAGGCGCAGTGGGCGGTGGCGCCACCAACAGCTGGAACGGCGATTACCAGAAGTATCCGTCCGGCGTCAGCACCTTCTACAACATGGCCTATCAGGAAGCACCGGTTTATTTGGACCCGCCGTCCAACAATTGGTTCGGCTTCCAGACCTGGTCGCTGGAGCGGATTGCAGAGCTGTACTACATTCTGGCCTCTAATGGAGACACCACCTCGGACAATTTCAAGATGGCCAAAACGGTTATCCAACGGTGGGTGGACTGGGCTCTCGATTATACCTTCGTCAACAAAAAACCGGTAACCGACAGTGCAGGCTATTACCTGGACTCCGGCGGCAGCCGCATTCTGGGCGGAGCTAATCCGGTGGTTGCCACCACCAGCGCCCCGGGCCAATTCTATGTGCCGGGCAATCAGGAATGGATCGGCCAGCCGGATTCCTGGAACGGCTTCAGCAGCTTTACCGGCAACCCCAGCTACCACATTGTAACCAAGAATCCCGGTCAGGATGTAGGTGTTATGGGCAGCCTTGCCAAGGCGTTGACTTATTTCGCAGCGGGTACCAAGGCAGAGACGGGCAGCTATACGGCACTTGGAACTCAAGCCAAAACCATAGCCGAGGACCTGCTGAATGTGGCGTGGGATTTCAACGACGGCAAGGGGATTGTCATTCCGGAGGTGCGCGAGGACTACTTCCGCTTCTTCGAGAAGGAAATTTATTTCCCGGCGGGCTGGACCGGTAAATTCGGGCAGGGCAACATCATTCCGGGCTCCGGCGGAATACCATCTGACCCCGCTAAGGGCGGAAACGGCGTCTACATCAGCTACTCCGAGCTTCGTCCGAAGATCAAGGATGATCCGGCTTGGGCGGCACTCACTTCGCTGTATAATTCCTCTTACAATAAGAACACCAAAAAATGGGAAAATGGTGCACCTACCTACACCTATCACCGCTTCTGGTCTCAGGTGGATGTGGCCACGGCCTATGCCGATTACGACCGTTTGATCGGAAGCGGCCCTGCAACGCCGACGGTTCCGCAGGCTCCCGCGGCGCTTGCGGCGGTTGCAGGCGACACCAAGGTAACCTTGAGCTGGAATGCCTCTGCAGGAGCAGCCAGCTATAATGTGAAACGGGCCACAGTAAGCGGCGGTCCCTACACAGCGGTTGCCACCGGTTTGACTTCGCCGGCCTACACGGATTTGGCTGTGGTGAACGGTACAACCTATTACTACGTGGTAAGCGCAGTGAATACTGTAGGCGAAAGCGCCAATTCCGCCCAGGCCAGCGCCAAGCCGGCAAGCATTCTAGCTCCGGCTGCACCGGCCAGCCTGACGGCGGCGGCAGGCAATGCCCAGGTCGTATTGAATTGGGCCCCTTCCACCGGTGCCACCAGCTATAACGTGAAGCACGCTACCGTCAGCGGCGGGCCGTATGTAACGGTAGGAACAGTAACCGGTGTGACGTATACGGAGCTCAACCTGACCAACGGCACCACCTACTATTATGTAGTCAGCGCTGTGAACGCGTCGGGGGAAAGCGCCAATTCCGTCCAGGCCAGTGCAACGCCTGTAGCCAACACTCCGGGTAATCTCAGCGTCCAATACCGGGTCGGCAATGCCAACGCAACGGACAATATGATCACCGCCACGCTTACTATTAAGAATACGGGCACAACGGCCGTGAACCTGAGCGATCTGAAGCTTCGCTATTACCTGACCAAAGAGGGCAGCGCCGGTCTGAACTTCTACTGCGATTATGCCCAAATTGGCACCAGCCGGGTCAGCGGAGCCTTCGGTGCGGTTAGTCCGGCCAAAACCGGGGCGGATACGGTTCTGGAAATCTCCCTGGGCACTGGTGCGGGAACCATCGCTGCCGGCGGTCAAACCGGGGACATCCAGGTCCGGGTAGCCAAAACAGACTGGAGCAACTTCAACGAAGCCGACGATTATTCCTTTGACGGCACCAAAAACACCTTTGCCGACTGGAACAAAATCACGCTCTACCAAGCCGGCCAGCTGGTTTGGGGTCTTGAGCCGTAATATGGCATCACGGTAAAAAAACGGGGCGTCCGGCAGTCAGCTTCCACTGACTTTCCGGGCTGCCCCTTTTTCATCCATCTACGCTTGTCCAGCAGCCCTCAGCCGCTCCAGAATATCCGCAGCTGCTCCTTCCGCCAACCGCAGCTTACCATGGTCCTTCTTGATGATGCCGTTTTGGAGACGGGACTTCACCCAATCCTCCACAAACCCCGGTGCATAGCCTCCTGTGCTGAAGCCCTGCCCGCCAAAGGCAATCATCCCGCTGTACGCCTTCAGATACTCCTCCGTTGTCGGCTCCGGGTATACCCGGGTATAAAGCCAGAACTGCACATCGTACATCAGAACAGACCCTTCATCCGCATGCAGGGCAAAATACCCCTTCTCTCGCACAATTCGTTCGGCACTCCTGCGGATCAGTTGCTCCAGCCCCTCCACCTCCGCCGCGGCAGCACACAGCTCGGCCAGAAGCGGAGAGAAGGCACCGTGTATGACCTTCTGCAGATTTTCCTCCAGCGTCACCTCCGGAGGAGTTTCATAATCCTCAGACGGACGCAGCCTCCGGACAAAACTCTCGAAGTCCGGCGCCAAATAGGTAATTTCGTAATCCGACTCCTGATCCACGTGAATAACCGAGGGTTCTCCCTCCTTGCCGCAAGCCCGGTAATCCAGCATTACCACATCATGCCCGGCAGAGGGGCAATCGCAGATGACCACTCCGATGTCCGGGTAGCCCCAATCCTCAATCATAAACCGGCTCCCGCTGGACCCGCCCAAGGCCTCCTCCTTATCCAGACCAATGCCCATAATCGATGAAATGGCAATATGATCCTCCGCCCAGGAGGTGGCCTCCTCCGTGGGAAAGCAGGTGTTCCGCGGGATTCCGCCGTTCTGCATCTGCATCAGGGCAATATACGAGGCCGGCAGCTTATACCCGCCAAGCTCCTCTTCTACGGCGGCAATCATGTCCTCGGTGGGCGGCTCGCAAATATAGGTTTCACGGGCATACGCACTGTCCTCCCAGAAGGCCGACAGCTCCATTCCGGCAAAAGGCTCCTTTTGCCCTTCCTCCGCTACCTTCCTGTCCCGTTCAGCCCGGTCAGCAGCAGCCCTGCGCTCCTGCCGCTCCCAACGCTCTGCTTTTTCCCGCACCAGCTCGATCCATTCCTCCACATCCTCATCCGGCTCCAGCTCATTCGACCTGGAAAAAGCATCTGCCGCCTCGGCAAACCGCCGAAGATGGTAATAGGCATAGCCGATCCGGTAGAACCACCGGGGGTCCTCCCGGCCTTGCTCAGCCAATACCAGCAGCTGCTCCAACGCCTCCTCGTAACGCCCCACATTATTATAGGCCCTGGCCAAATGCCCCAGCAGCTCATAGTCCCGTTCTATCGCCGGAAGCTCCAGAACCGCATCCACAATCCGGTCAAACTCATTGTTTTCATGCCACTCCTCCAACCGTGCTTGCAGCTCCTGATTCATCGTATGTTCTCCCTCCGTTATGGCTATTGGCTATTGGTGCAGAATCGATCCGCAGCTCATGTTTTGACGTGAAATATGTACCTGTTTTCCTTATACGTGCAAATTAGCATGGTGCTGTGTTCTTCTACCCCAAAATCCGGCTCTTGCACCTGCGAGATGTCCTATGAGAGGAGCCAATGGAGGGGGAAACTTAACGGACACTGGTTCCGCTATTTGCCGAAAAGTTGGCGTTTTTCCGAAGTATCGGACACAGAAGCCGTTATTTGCATCAAAACCAGCAAATGGACGGCCTTCACAGGTGAATAAGGGCTCCTCGGTCCGTAAGATCTCCGAAACGGGCATAATCAAGGAAATAACGGCCTCACGGTCCGTTTGTGGCGGTTATTTTTCCTTGAAGTAGTCAAGGGTATTTGCCAGCTGCTCAATAATCAGCTTTTTCAAAGCTGCCGGTTTAATGGAGCGAATTTCCTGTCCATACGCGGTGAAATACTTTGATATGAAGGCCTCTTCGTTTTTGTTGTAATACCCTCGAATGAATGGTTTTCTGTCATGGTATACCAGGGACATAGAGGGGTAATTCTCTTTTCGAAACATGTCGACCCCTTTGTTGGTAACCGCCACCTCAAAATCTGTCGCATCCTGATCCTTAAAGCCATTGTCCAGCAGGGCTTTTACCTTCTCCCTTATAACTGGCGCCTTGTCCTCATTGGCGGAGATGGATGCTATTTTATCACACCGAAAAACCTGAAGCTTCCTGGTCTCAAAATTATAAGCCGTAACGTACCATTGCCCATAGGAGGAGGATACTTGCAGGAACTGAACGGTATAGGAATACCCGCTATTGGATCTCTGATAGAGAATATTTTGAACAGAGTCCGTTATGGCAGCGTGTACGATATCCTTTAGAAGCGGGCTTTCCACCACTTGTCCGGCAGACGCAAAACGAAATACACTCTCCATTTTCTGCAAATCGGCGCTATGCTCCTCCGGAAGAAAGGCTGCAAACTTCTGCTTTAAGGCTGCGACATTCAAATGAAACGGGGTGGATTGATAGTCTCTTAAGGTGAGCATTGAAAAATACAGGGCGTACATTTCATCAACAGTGAAAATAATAGGGGGCAAGAGACGGTTTTTGAGAATGCCGTATCTGCCATATCTGCCATGCTCGGCAAATATGGGCATCCCGATAGACTCCAGAGCTTGAACATCTCGAAGTGCGGTGCTTTTAGAAATCGTATATTTATTCATGATATCGCTTAAATTAAAGAAGCACTTGTTGTTCAGATAAATCATCATATCGGTAAGGCGTTCGGATTTTTTCAAAACATAGTCCCCCACGAGAAAAGGTATCATAATGTGAAACCTTTATCTACTATACTACAGCTATAACCAACATGCAGGAGGAATAATATGGACAAAAAGCTTTTTTTATCATCATCCTTTGCGGATGTTGCGGCCCTTCTTCCCGGTTTCGAAAAAAATCTGTCCGGCAAAAGAGTAACCTTTATTCCAACAGCAAGTGTAGTGGAGAAAGTCGTATTCTACGTCAAATCCGGAAAAAAAGCCCTTGAGCAGTTAGGATTGATCGTGGATGAGCTGGAATTGTCTACAGCCACGGCTGCGGAAATAGAAGCGAAATTAATCGGCAATGATTATATTTATGTGACAGGGGGAAACACCTTCTTCCTGCTGCAGGAAATGAAAAGAACAGGCGCGGATGAGCTGATTATCAACGAAGTCTATTCCGGCAAGCTTTATATGGGAGAATCCGCTGGAGCGATGGTGACAGCTCCGACTATTGAATATGCAGGCTCCATGGACAGCCCCAAAAAAGCTCTGACTTTAAACGATTATAGCGCTTTAGGTTTAGTTGAGTTTTGCACCATCCCTCATTATACGAATGCACCCTTCAAAAAAATTGCCCATAAAATTGCAGACGATTATTCCTCAAGGCTGGACATAAAGCCAATCAGCAATCACGAGGCGATTTTAGTGAACGGCAAGGAGATCAGGGTCCAGTGTGCACATAAGGACATGTAGCTGCAATTACAGAAACCATGAAAAAAAGAGCTGAAGATCCGGAACAGACCGGATTTTCAGCTCTTTTCCTATTATTACTCCCACTCAATCGTTGCCGGGGGTTTGGAGGTGATGTCGTAGACCACACGGTTGACGTTTTCGACTTCGTTGACGATACGCACGGAGATTTTCTCCAGCACGTCCCAGGGGATGCGGGCCCAGTCGGCGGTCATGCCGTCGATGGAGGTAACGGCGCGGATGCCGACGGTGTAGGAGTAGGTGCGTTCGTCGCCCATAACCCCTACGGACTTCATGTTGGGCAGCGCGGTGAAGTATTGCCAGATTTCACGGTCCAAACCTGCCGCGGCAATCTCCTCGCGCAGGATGGCATCGGATTCGCGGACAATGTGCAGCTTATCCTCGGTCACCTCGCCCAGCACCCGGATGGCCAGACCCGGACCCGGGAACGGCTGGCGCCATACGATCGCCTTCGGCAGACCGCAGGCTTCGCCGACCTTCCGCACTTCATCCTTGAAGAGCTCCTTCAGAGGCTCTACCAGCTTGAACTTCATATCCTCCGGCAGCCCGCCCACGTTGTGGTGGGACTTGATGGTTTGGGCGGTAGCCGTACCGCTTTCGATAATATCCGTATACAGGGTGCCTTGCGCCAGGTAAGCGAAGTCGTCGAACTGTGCGGATTCCTCCTCGAACACACGGATGAATTCGTTGCCGATGATCTTCCGCTTTTTCTCCGGATCGTCCACACCCTCCAGATTGCCCAGGAACCGGTCTCTGGCATCAATCTTCACAACCTTCATATCGAACTTGCCAACGAAGGTTTCCATCACGCTTTCGGCCTCACCCTTGCGGAGCAAACCATGATCGATGAACATACAAGTCAGTTGATCGCCGATGGCCTTGTGAAGCAGCATGGCCACAACGGAGGAATCCACACCGCCGGAGAGGGCGCACAGCACCTTGTCGCTGCCCACCTGGTCGCGGATGCTTTTCACTGTATCTTCAATGAAGGTTTCCATGCTCCAATTGCCATGACAGCCGCAAATATTATATAGGAAGTTATGAATCAGCTCGTTGCCATAAACGGAATGCACCACCTCGGGATGGAACTGCACAGCGTACATATCCCGTTTCGCATGGCTCATGCCGGCGACAGGGGCATGGGCGGTGAAGGCGTCAATCACGAAACCCTCCGGCACCTGGGAGACCATGTCCCCGTGGCTCATCCATACCGTCTGTTTTTTCTCCAGGCCATGGGCCAGCTTGTTGCCTTCGGCGAATTCCACGTCAGCCTTGCCGTATTCCCGCTTGGCCGCCCGCTCCACCTTACCGTTCAATTGGAATGCCATCAGCTGCATGCCGTAGCAGATGCCCAGCACCGGAATGCCCAGATCGTAAATAGCCGGGTCCACATGAGGCGCTCCCTCCGCATACACGCTGGAAGGCCCTCCGGAGAATACAATGCCCTTCGGCGCAAGCGCCTTGAGCCTGTCCACCGAAACATTATACGGCAGCAGCTCGCTGTACACTCCCAAATCCCGGATACGTCTTGCAATCAGCTGGTTATATTGGCCGCCAAAGTCCAGCACGACAACGATTTCATTCGGCTTCATCATTTACCTGCGCTTTCCAGGACGCCCGTTCAACACGGCTCACGCCCACATATTTGATGCATAATATTCTAAACGTTCTATAGCAGGCTTGTAAAGGGGGGAAGCGGCACGGGAGGCCATTGTTATCCTATATGTGGACGATTCAGGACAAATTCCGACATTCACTGGCCAACAGCCCCGGGCGACACACACTCACCTTGCCTTCGCCCGGAAGGACCATCGGCGCAGCCATCTTTCCATCGGCACCTCGTCCCCTTCCCCCTGCCGTCCCCGCTCCAGCCACACTTGAAAAAGATACAATAGAACGGAAACTACCGTTTCCAGCATAAACAAACCGCCTCGGCTCATTCCGGTCAGTTGGTAAAAGCCCGCTTTTTCAAAAATATGCCGGCTGATCACGTATGCCTGAATAGCATCAATAGACAGATTCAAGCCAAAATACAGCCACAGATTGGGGTAGGTCCAATAAAAGGAGATGAGCGCCGCCACCGGCAGGAAGCCATAAACGAAGGCAGAGATTTGGGTGAAATAAAAGATGTTGCTCGTCACCGACCACCAATCCAATTTCACGGCCATCTGGAAGGTTACAGTCGAACACAGACAAGCCAAAAGGGCAACCGGAATAAACCGCCGTTTCCGTTCCGGCTCCAGAAGCACCAACAGCAGCCAAGGCGGCAAAAATAAAAGCCATGCGATCCAAGTGGACATTCCGCACCCCGATTCTTTTTGAATGTAAAAATGAAAGCTCCGGCTTTACCTGGCCCTTTGCCGGAAGCTCCACCGGCGGAGCCATTCCTCCAGAGGAGGCTCGGTGTCGTAGGACTTGCCATGCTCAAACCACTTCTGATAGAAGAAAATCAGCGCCGCAACCAGCGTCAGCAGCAGATACAGCCCGGGATAGCCTAACGACTTCATTTCGAACAGCCCCGCCGCCTTTTCCAGTACATAAGGAGCGATCAGGAAACACTGGACTGCATCCAGAGCAAGATTTCCGCCAAAATACAGCCACGGGTTGGGGTAGGTCAGATAGAACATCACCAGCGCCGCAACCGGCAGCAGTCCGAAAACAAACGAGTTCATATTCGTGAAGTAAAAAGCGCGCTCATGCACCTCCCACCAGCCCAGCCGCGCGGATATTTCGTAGCAAATTACGGTTATCGCAATAATGAGAAAGGTGGCGGACATAAACCGCCTCTTGCGCTCCGGCCTAAGAAAAATCAGCACAAACCAAGGCAACACAAATAATATCCAGCCCATCAGCATAGCCATCAGACCACCCCTTCGTAAGGACAATATTCTCCATTCAAGATTTTATCCAAAAACTAGAAACGCTATCCTCCGTCTAGGACGAAAGGATAGCATTATCGAAAAAAAATGATGTTGCTTATTGGGAAACAGGCGGCTCCATTCCGGAAGCTCCGCGAGGATGCCGCTTCCCCGGAGGTGATACATGGGACGGTCCGAAGAAGATGCGCCACAGACGCTCCAGCTTCCTGCCGCTGATCCAGGCGGGACCCTCGGGGGAAAAATGCATCTTCTCCGCCAGCTCCGTCAGCTCATAAAGGGCCTCCGCCTTGCCAGGCCAAAGCCGGCCCGTCTCGGCTGCATATTCCCGGAGTGTCTGCCCGGGTAAGGGCAGGCCATACAGCTGGAACACACGCTGCCATAGCCGCTCCACCAGCCGCTGTCCCATCTCGCCGCCTTTTCGCCCGCGGGAGCGGAAGCAGAGGCTGAGCATCAGCTGAAGCAGATGCCGTCTGCGAAGCACCCAGTATAGAAGCGGTGCTGCAGCAGCAGCCAGAAGCGCTGCCGTGAAGCGATGCTTCTTCAGCGCCTCCGCTGTCTGAGCGGACCATTGGGAAAGCTGTTCTCCCGCAGCTTGCTTCACCTCGCGGTAGCTGTTATCCCAGCGTTCCAACAGCTGTCGCACAGATCCGGTGGCAGATTCCCATTTGCTCCCCCCATGAAGGGCAAGCGCCTGCTCCGGTGATGCAGAAGCATCCTTAGGCTGGAAGCCGGCGAAGCCCGGTGTAGGGTCCATCGCCACCCAGCCAAGATCCGGAAGATACAGCTCCACCCACGAATGGGCGTTGCGGGTGCTGACCGCTATGGTCTGCACGGCGCCGGTTTCATCCGGGGTGACCTGACCCGGGGCGAAACCCTTAACCCAACGGGCAGGGATCCCCGAGGCGCGGAGCATCACGGCAAGAGAGGTGGAGAAGTAGTCGCAGTATCCTCCCGCCGAACCGAACAGGAAAGCATCCGTAAAGTCCTGGCCATTGGCCGGAACGGCTACATCCGTCAGACTGTAGCGGTAATGCTCCCGGAGATAGGCTTGCAGCAGAGCTGCTTTGGCGTAGGGAGTAGTCCCTGCTGCCGTAACAGCAAGGGCCAGCTCCCGCACCCGCTCCGGCAGCTTGTCCGGAAGCTGGAGATATGCCGCCGCTATCCCCTGGGGGATCTCACCCGCTGCGTTCATCAGGGCGGCTTCGGAATACCCGTCCAGCCTGGCGTTATAGCGGGCATACCCCAGCTGCTTGCCGGAGGAGGCAAGGAAATCATACCTGCCTGACGGCATATCCAGAATCAGGCTGTCTGCCGGAGCCTGGCTGCCGTCGGCTGTATACAAGGCCTCCACCTGCTCGATCCTGCCCCCGGCAAACAGCACATTCATGTCCTGCCGTCCGCCGTAGAGCAGCTCCTGCGTGATGATCTGTGCAGAGTGATCCGGCGTTTGTCCGACTGCCCCCTCTGCGGGACCTGCGGACCGGCTGCTCCAGCCGGTGCCGTCATAATAGTCCTTGCTTTCCCCGCGCCAGTAGGTGCTGACAGGGGAACGTGCGGTAAAAACCGGCTCATCCCGTACCGTCAGCGGTCCACCCAGCCGGTAATCGCCACTGCTGTAGCCGGTGATCCCCCCGCCCCCTGCAAAAACCGCCCGGGCAGAGGAGCTATCTCCCCCATCGGAGGACCACAGGGATAGGAGGGACTGCGCCCATTTGTTGAAATTCCCCAAATCCAGCGGACGCAGGGGGCCCTTCTGCCCGCCGCTTCCTGCCCATGCCCCCAGGAACAACGTCAATGTGAGGGTAAGCGCCAGCCCGTATGCCCAAGGAGGGACGAATGCTCTGCCCCTCCGGTCATAAACAATCCGCACCGGGCTGCCCGGAGACGGAACGGCTTGGCTATCCCCCGCTGCCGGGGAACCAGGCGGCGGATCGGCTGCCGGGGTTAACGTTGCGTCCGGGTTGACTGGAGCAGCTGTGGCTTCGCTGGCAGGGCGGCTGGCAAGACGATTGGCCGGTGGCGTCCGGGTCAGCTCCGGCTTGCCTGCCGCACCGATCCGGTCCAGGTTCAGCATCGCCAATAAGGCCAGACCCGCCACACCGGAGGCGACCAGCTCGCCGGTGGTATCCACGCCGGGCCACAGCTGCAGCCCTGCCAGATAGGTCCAGGTGACGGCCAACAGCCATAAGGCCCTGCGGCTGTGCAGGAGCAGAGCCTGAACCACCCCTGCCAGCACCATCCAGCCGGCCAGGAAGATCAGAGTCCGGTGTTCACCGCTGATGGCTCCGGCATTCCCCGCCAGGAAGGCTTCCGTATCCTGGACCAGCACAGCGCCATACTGCCGGAACCAGCCTACCGGGAAGGCCTCCTCCCCGGCGCTTCCGCGGAAAATCCAGCCCACCGCCAGCCATGCGGCCAAACCCTTCAGCGGTACACTTTTCCATACAGACATATTCGCCATATCCAGCAGCACACAAATGCCCATAGCCACAAGCAGCGGCCCCAGCTTGTCCGGCGTTCTCCAGCCGGACAGCATGGCAATGGGCTTGATCCATGCCCACAGGAGCACCAGGAACAACAGCCCTGCCGTCCAGCGGGTAGCCGTCAGGGCGGGATAGATGCCTCCCTGCTCAGGCGCCTTCCGATTCGGCATGGAGCCTCACCGTCCTCTCCACGCGGGCTTCACGGATTTGGTGCACCCGGCAGCCTGCTGCTTCAAGCCGCCGCTTCTGCTCCAGCTCCCGCTCTCCCGCCAGCCGTGCTCCCAGCAGATGATACACGAATACCTGGCGGCCTCCCTGGCACAGCTGGCCCAGAGCCCGCTCCACTGCAAAATCGATCACCGGCGTTACCGCCACCACCGCCTCGGCACTGCTCCCCGAGCGGCTGCCGCCGTTCATGAGCAATTCGGCGAAGCTTTGCCCGCCGGCTGTCTCCAGAATGGCAAGCAGACGCAGCGCCGGCAGACCGTTGTCCGGCAGATGGGCAGGCAGCCGGATTTCCGGCTTGCCGTTAGCGGCCAAGCCTGCCATGGCCCGGATGTCCCCAGCCGCCTGGAGAATGCCTGCCGCCCAGCGGATAGCCTGCTCGAACAGCTCGGCGCGCCCCCGATAGGAGGAGGCGCTGGCGTCCACATACACCTGGAACCGCCACTCCAGGGCGGGTTCATCCATCCGGGTCATCAGCCCGTCCCGGCGTGCAGTGGATTTCCAGTGGATCCGGTGCAGCGGATCCCCATTCTCATACGGGCGGACCCCATGCCCGGGCATAGACGGACGGAAGAGAGAGGCCCCTTCCGTTTCATCACTGCCTGCCCCCTTGGGCAGGCCAACGGGCAGCACGGCCCTGCCCTCCGGCAGCACTGTAAACCCGCCGGAGCCGGGAAGCAGCCGTCTTTTTTGGACAAGTCCCCAGCAATCCCCGGCTATAAGCTCCGTTCCCGTGTACCGGTAGCTCCCCCGCTCCAGCCCCGAAATCCGGTATCGGACCGTGAAGGTCCGCTTCCAGCCCGGATATACCCGCTTCCGCACCGTATACAAGTGCCCGTCGGCCTCCCGCAGGAAACGGTCGGCCACGGACATCCACAGCACGGGCAAAAACGAGGTGTGGCGGATTTTCAGCTCCACCGTCAGCTCATCCTTGGGGTACAGCATATGGTTCTCGCCGCTGCGGGAAACCTCCGCCTTCATCAAGGTAAACAAAAAAGCGGACAAGGACACCGCTCCCGCCCCCGTCAAGAGCCAGGTCAAAAACCAAGCCGCCTGCCCGCCCCGGAGCACGGCCAGGGCACCGGCGCCTGCGGCCAACAATAGGAAGAACACCAGCCGGTATAGGCTGCGGATGATCATGCCGCCCACACCCCCTTACGAGCCCGGCGCATAGCGCAGGCCCGGCACCGGCACCTCTGCGGCCGCCTGGCGGAGAATCAGCTCGGAGACACGCCCGGCCATCCGGGCCTCCTGAGTCAGGAGAATCCGGTGGGCCAGCACCGGCTCCAGCATATCCTTGATATCGTCGGGCACCACATAGCTGCGGCCCTTGCGGTAGGCGGTGCCTTGGGACGCCAGCATCAGCGCCAGCACTGCCCGCGGGCTGGCTCCCAGCACTGCGTCCTTATGCTTGCGGGTGGCAGCAGCCAGCTCCACCATATATTCCTTCAGCGATTCATCCACATGAACATGCCGGACCTGCCGTTGGAGCAGCTGAAGCTCTTCTTTGAGCAGCACCGGCTTCAGGGTGTCCAGCGGCGAAACCTCCTGCATCCGGCCCATCATCTCCACCTCATGCCCGCGGTCGGGATATCCCAGCCGGATCCGCATGAAGAAACGGTCCAGCTGCGCCTCCGGCAGCTGATAGGTGCCCGCATGGTCCAGCGGGTTCTGGGTGGCCAGGATCAGGAAGGGACGGGGCAGGGGATAGGTTTCCCCGTCCACCGTTACATGCCGCTCCTCCATCGCCTCCAGAAGGGCGGCTTGGGTTTTGGGCGAGGTCCGGTTCAGCTCATCGGCCAGCAGAATGTTGGTAAACAGGGGTCCAGGACGGAACTGGAAGGCCGACAGTCCTCTATTGTAGACGGACACCCCCGTTACGTCCGAGGGCAGCAGGTCAGGGGTAAACTGGATGCGCTTGAAGCCGGCATCCACGGTTTTGGCCAGAGCTTTGACCAGCATGGTTTTGCCTACACCGGGCACATCCTCCAGAAGCACATGGCCCCCGCATAGAAGAGACGTCAAAACCAGCTCCACGGAACGGCGTTTGCCGACCATCACCTTCTCAATATTGGCGATGACACGCTCCAATTGCAGCAGCGGTTCCTCAAAGGGCATGCTATGGGACAAATTAGACATGTTAAAACCTCCAAATCCGGATTCTTGTATCTCTAGCTTTTCCGGATTTCTAGTGTTTTAGACATGCGAGTGAGAGATTTGAGGCACCATCCCCTACACAAGCGGCCAGCTGTCAAAAGGATGGAGAATAGCCGTAGATGTGCCGCTTATGGAGGCTACCTGCACCCATCGGTCGGAGGGGTCCAGCTGATAGCTTTCCACCCGGCTGCCCAAGAGCCCTGCGCCGTACCGGAGGGGGATGCGGATTTCACCGTCTGTCAGGCTCACATCTGCCAGGTAACGGACAGTAGGCGTATGTCCGGGGCGGGTTTCCGTAATGGTCCGCTTTACGGGGTCCACCTCTACGGTAAGGAGGCCGGAGCGGACGGTGGCGATCCGTTTGGTTTCATCCCAGGACACATGGGCACCCAGGCGCTCCGCCAACCCCCGCAAGGGGACGGCAAACCGGCCGTGGGCGAAGGAATAGCTGCCGGGCGCAAGCATCCAGGTGCTGCCCGGCTCCAGGGCTACGGACAGCGGCACCTCCTCCGCCCGCTGCCTGGCCACCGCAGCCAGTGCGACAGCCGCCTCCTCCTGCGCCCGGAGGGACTGCTGCGCCAGGAGCCGCTCCTGCTCCGCCTGCTGATGCTTTTCCTGCCGCTCCAAACCAGATGCGGCCGCAAGCGCAGTGGAGGCGGCGAAGCTGTCGGCGGAATAGCTTCTGGCCCATTTGCTCCGGGCAAGGGTAAACTGCTCCGGCTTTACGCTTCTGTCCAGCGCGGCGAAGGCATAACCCTGCTCCTTGTAGTAGGCGATAATCTCCGGCAGCGCCTTGACGGTTTCCCCATGCCCCGCCCCGTCATGCATCAGCACCGTCAGCTGATGCTTCAAGGGGCTTTTTTTCACCGTAGCAATAATCTCCGCCGCCGGAACCCCCTGCCGGATAGCGTCACGGGAGTCCACATTCCAGTCCACCACGGTATACCCCGCCTGCTCCAGATAATAGAAGTAGAAGGCGTCGAAGTTGGTAGCGGTCCCCCCGGGTGCCCGCAGCAAAAACGGCTTTTCCCCCAGAACCTGCTCCAGCACATCGTCCGTTTTCACCGCCTGGCTCCAAAACCCCTTGAAGCTGCTGTACAGCTCACTATATACGTGGTTATACGTATGATTGCCAATGGCATGGCCCTCCCGGGCGATCCGGGACACCACAGCCTTACGGTCCGGGACAAGCTGCCCCACCACAAAAAACGTTGCTTTGATTTCTTCCTCTCTCAAAATATCCAAAACCTGCTCCGTATATTTGCTGGGCCCGTCGTCAAAGGTCAGGTACACCGTAGGCTGGTCCGGGACCGTATATTCCCGCTCTGTCCGGATGCGGCTGCCTCCCGCCAATAGGGCGTACGCTTCTTTGCCGCTCCGGTCCGAAAGCTCTGCCCCGGGCGCTTGAACCGCTTGGGCCGCCGGGGATGAAGGCGTCTCTTGGGCCGCGGATTCTGCACGTGCATGATATACAGCCGGACTTGCCAGCTCCATAAAAAGGCATACGGCTGCCAAGAAGCCGCCCACCCGTTTCCAACCCCATCGTCCCCTGCCCTGTTTCCCTTTGAACATGCAAAAAGGCCTCCCGTCGTTTCTACCAGATCGTTCTGATAGAGTATATGGGAGGCCTCTTACCCTTATGACAAACGCTTCCGCAGTCCGTACAGTCCACGAGGTCCAATATGGTCCGCTAGTTTCTATAGTATGCAGCTGCAGGACGTAAAGCCGGTTTTAGCGGATAGACTTCAGCTCCTGAATCGCCTGAAGCACCTCATCCACATGGCCGTTTACCTTCACCTTCCGCCACTCCCGGGCAATACGCCCTTCTCCGTCAATGAGGAAGGTAGACCGCACCACACCCATGTATTCCCGTCCGGCCATTTTCTTTAGCTGCCACACTCCGTAGCGCTCGCACACCTCATGCTCCGGATCGGACAACAGCGGGAACGGCAGGCTATGCTTGTCCGCAAATTTCCCGTGAGACTTCAGACTGTCCGGGCTGATGCCCAGAATAACGGCGCCTTCGGCTTCGATTCTCCCGTTGTAGTCCCGGAAATCGCAGGCCTCCTGCGTGCAGCCGGGGGTGCTGTCCTTCGGGTAAAAATAGAGCACTACCAATTGCCCTGCGTAATCCTTCAGGCTGTATTCCTGCCCGTCCGCTGCCTGCAGCCGGAAATCCGGCGCCTGTTGCCCCGCTGCCGCCTTTATTGCCGCTTCTGTTGCCGCTCCTGTTGCCGCTTCTGTATGATTTGTCACTTGGCTTCGCTCCCTCTTCAAATTTGATATGCTCCGCAACCACTTGGCTTGTGACGATCATACCAGAATCGGGCGGCCCGCGCTAACGGAACAGAGAGATGCTTAGAGCCCTATAAACACACTTTTGCCGCGCTAACGGAACTCAGAAACCCTTAGGAGGTGAGATACCGGTGGTTTGGGCCTCCTCCAGCACTCTAAGAGTCGCTCAGTTCCGTTAGCGCTGAAAACACCTGATTTTTGCCTTTTAAGAGTCGCTCAGTTCCGTTACAGCTCCCGGGTTACTTTTCAAAAGGCTTAGAGCGGCAATAAAAAAGGCACTCCCGCGTGAGCCCCGCAAAGCTTGCCTTTGCCGAAGAGCTGCCGGGTGCACCGGTGATGGTCAGGAACTACTGTCGGTTTGCTTCAGGTATTTCTTGAATTCGATCAGAGTGCGGAACTCCCGTTTCTCTACCCCTGCTTGGACGGCCTCCTGCACCAGCTCTACCCATTCCCCGTCCAGCTCCGGGCGGATCCGCATATCCTTGACGAGGGCTTCTACCTCCACTCCGAAAACCCGGCTGATTTTCTCCAGAAACAACATGGACGGATTGGACTGAACCCGGCGTTCGATGTTGGACAGATAGGATTTGGCGATGCCTGCCCGGGCGGCCAAAGCCGTCAGGCTCAACCCCCGCTCCTGCCGCATCTGCCGGATTTTCTGGCCGATATGGAGGGATCTTTCTTGTGGAGACCGTGGAGGAGTACGCCGATCCCGGTTTGCCATAAAGCTCCCCCTTCCTGATGAGCGCCAAATAGTTACATATTGTAACATTTTATAAATGATATTTCCAAATCAACCTAATAATTTCCTTGAAATTTTATGAAGCTCTCCACATATGCTGAATTTAAGATACATAATGTAACGTCTCATTGAAAAAAAATTGGTTATGATTCATAATGTATCTTAAAAAGGGTCCTGTAAAGAGCGAGGCACACCGAGGAAAAAGGAGCTAGTTCATGTTCACATGTGGAGATAAAATCGCACTGTTACGGGAAAAAAGGGGACTTACTCAGGAGGACTTGGCCAATAAAATCGGCATATCCCGCGCTTCGCTCTCCCATTATGAGAAAAACCGCCGCGAACCGGATTACGCCACCATGACGAAATTGGCCGACTTCTTCCATGTTTCGGTAGATTATCTTTTGGGCCGCACTTCAGAGCCGACCCAAGTGACGGATATGGCAGTACGGGATTTCAGCGAAAATCTGGAACTGTCAGACGAACAGCTTCTGGAGAAGTTCGCCTTCACCGTAGACGGAAGAAAACTCACCCCTGAAGAATCAAGACGCTTCATCGCCTTTATCCGTGCTGACCGTTCCATGAATCGCTAGGTTTTCCTTCCATTATCAACCGGTCATCAAATCCGCCGCTTTGGAATAGCTTTTTCCGTTAAACCCGCTTTCTTCCAACACCGACCAGGCCGCAGAGCCGCTAGCCGAGGCACTTTCGAGGTTGGCGGTTTTCCACTGTGAAAAGGCGTCTTGGGAGATACCTAGCTCCCGGACGATATGGTCCAGATCAAGAATCATCTTCATTACAACCGCTCCTTCACAGATTCATCAGCGCTCCGCCGCTTCAAAAATCCCCGTTTTATAGTAAGAGTCAAGCACCTCTTGTTGTCATAATCAATTATGAATTTTTCTTGACGTTTTTGATTATACTTCGTTAAAACGAACCTGTAAACCGCCGCATTTTGTCGAATACCCTGATATTTTCTAGCTTTTGCTTTAAAGCCTTGTTCTATATAGGAAAATTTATTTTAACTTTTTCAAAAATAATATTTTTACTATTTGATAATGACTATCATTCTTTGCTCATTATCCACATTTCGACACTGATTGGACACAATTTTTAAAATTCCTCGACTAATGTCCGTAACCCAGGCAGTTGTTTCGACAATTCCGGGCACATGCATTTACTTCCATTTTGTTCGTTAGAGAAAACGCTTTCCGGGGGTGTTCCCTCCGATAAAATCCGCCCCCTTCACGTTGTGGCGCCCATTGGGAATGGACAGTTGTTTTACTCAAATATATTAGTTCATATACCTCTTCAGGGCTTTTTTGAAACAAGCTATCCCAAAATTATTTTTATTAAATTATAATAATTATTATTGACGAAATTGTGAATGCAGCTATACTTGATTATAAACCCATCTGATGACCAGATTATCGGATGGCAGCCTGCCACTTCAAGAGAGGTGATCCTATGGAGTTTTCCCGGGTCCAGCGCCGCAAAAGCTACGAGCTGGTTGCGGAGCAGATCGAGGAAAGCATCAAGAATGGTTTGGTGAAGCCGGGAGAACGGCTGGATTCTGTCGAACAATTGAGCAAACGCTTTCAAGTTGGACGCTCTACCATCCGGGAGGCCTTGTCCGCGCTCCGCGCCACCGGGCTGGTGGATATCCGGCAAGGCGAAGGCACCTTCGTGGCCAAGCCAAATGCCTCCGAAGGCAGCCGCCCCCTGCGGCTGGTAGCCGGTCTGACCCGGCAGGAGGTGCTGGAATTTTTCGAGGTCCGCAAAATCGTGGAAGCCGGGGCAGCCTCTGCAGCAGCCTCCAAGCGGACACCGGAGCAGCTGGAGGCCATGCGGACAGCCCTGCAGGCGATGCAGAGCACGGTCCGCGACGATCATCTGGGAGAGGAAGCCGACGCCCAATTTCATCTGGCGGTTGCCGCCGCTACCGGGAACGGGATGCTGGCGGGCCTGATGCTGCAAATCTCCGATACTCTCCAAGCTACGATGAAGGAAGCCCGGCGTTTGTGGCTGTTCTCCGAGGATCTGACGCTGGAGCGGCTGCACAAGGAGCATAGCGCTATTCTGGACGCTATCGAAGAAGGGAACGCACCCTTGGCCGGACAGCTGATGCTGGCGCATCTGTCCAAGGTGGAGCAGCTGCTCCTCCGGCATTGGCTGGACCCGGATAAGGAATAGTCCAGCCTTACTCATCAGGTCATCAGATGATTATGTGGCAACTAACACCACTTTATTAATGAAAGGAGCAGTTGGATATGCGGGTTTCCCTGTTTATTACTTGTGTGGCGGATGCCATGTACCCCCAAGTGGGCAAAGCAGTAGTCCGCCTGCTGCGCAGATGCGGCTGTACGGTGGATTTTCCGGAGGGCCAGGTTTGCTGCGGGCAACCGGCCTTCAACAGCGGCTATCACGAGGATACCAAAAAAGCCGCCAAACAGCTGATTCGGGCCTTCGCCCAATCGGAATATGTGGTGACTCCCTCCGGCTCCTGCGCCGCCATGATCCGGCATCATTACCCGCCCCTGTTGGCCAATGAACCGGAATGGCATGAGAAGGCGGTGCAGCTGGCAGCCAAAACCTATGAGTTCTCCGAATTTCTGGTCCGGACACCGGGTATTGCCGCCCTTCGGGCTGAATTCCAGGGCAAAGCCACCTACCACTGCTCCTGCCATATGACCCGCACTCTGGGTGTGACCGAGGAGCCGCTACAGCTGCTCCGGCGCATTGAGGGTCTGGACTATGTGGAGCTTCCTTATAAAGAGGACTGCTGCGGCTTCGGCGGCACCTTCGCCGTGAAGCTGCACGAGATCTCCGGCGAAATGGTGGACGAAAAGGCCCGCCGGATCATGGATACGGGGGCCACGGTGCTGTTAGGCTCGGATATGGCCTGTCTGATGAATATTGAAGGACGGCTGCGCCGGTTAGGCTCCCCCATCAAGGCCTACCATGTCGCCGAGCTGCTGGAGGAAGGGGTGAGGCGTTATGAAGCCGGACATGCAGCCAACGCTCGATGACCGGGTAGAGCTTGCCATTAAGGACCCCTTTCTCAAACGCTCCTTGGCCGTAGCCCAGGAACGCTTCCGCATGAACAAGGCCAATGCCGCCGAGGTGCTTGGCAATATTGAGGAATGGCGGGAACGGGCGGAGGCCATCCGCACCCACACGGTGGCCCATCTGGATGCGTATCTGGACCAGTTCTCTACGAATGTGGAGAAAAACGGGGGCAAGGTTTTTTTTGCGGAGAGCGATGAGGATGTGGTGCAGTATATTCTCGATCTGGCCAAGGCCAAAAACGCCAAAACCGTCATCAAGGCCAAATCCATGGTCTCCGAGGAAATCCATCTGAACCACCGGCTGGCGGAAATCGGTGTGGAGGCCATCGAATCGGACCTTGGGGAATACATCATCCAGTTGGCTGGTGAAACGCCCTCCCACATTATTGTGCCTGCTATCCACAAGAACCGGAAGCAGGTAGCAGAGCTGTTCTCCCGGGTATCAGGAACGCCCCTGCCGGAGGATACCAAGGAGCTGACCCGTTATGCACGTACGGTGCTGCGGGACAAATTCCAGAATGCCGATATCGGACTGTCCGGCTGCAACTTCGCCGTGGCTGAATCCGGGTCGGTGGTGCTGGTATCCAACGAAGGCAACGCCCGTCTGTCCACCTCCATCCCCAAAACCCATGTGGTCCTGATGGGGATGGAGCGGATCGTGCCAGGCTGGGAGGAGCTGGATACGGTGCTTTCCCTGCTCCCCCGCTCCGCCACCGGGCAGAAGGTGACCAGCTATGTGACGGCCATTACCGGCCCGCGCAAAAGCGACGACGTGGATGGTCCCGAGGAGCTGCATGTGATTATCGTGGACAACGGGCGCAGCAATGCCCTGGGCACGGAATACCAGAAGATCCTGAACTGCATCCGCTGCGGCGCCTGCCTCAACGTCTGTCCGGTTTACCGCCATATCGGCGGCCATGCTTACGGCAGCGTTTATCCGGGGCCTATCGGCGCAGTGCTGACTCCGATCCTGAAGGGCTTCGAAAGCTGGGAGAAGCTGCCTTATCTCTCCAGCCTGTGCGGCGCCTGCACCGATGCCTGCCCCGTGCGCATCCCTCTCCACGATTATCTTCTGGAGCTGCGCAAGGATGAGGTGGAGGAGAAACGCACCCATCCTGTGGAGCGGGCCATCTTCAAGGGCTTCGGCACCGCCATGGCCAACCCGTGGATGTACCGCACCGGGCTCAAGCTGGCCAAATACGGGCTGAAGCCCCTGTCCAAGGACGGCTACATCCGCAAGGGGCCGAGCCTGCTGGGCAAATGGACCAAAGCCCGCGACCTGCCCGCCCCTCCCATGGAAAGCTTCCGGGAATGGTGGGGCCGGGAGGGCCAGAGTGAATCGGGTGGTTTATCGGGTGGAGCTTCAGGAGGAGCATCGGACAAAACAGCAGGAGGCAATTCTGGCGGGGCTTCGGGAGGACCGGCCCGTGGACCGGAACAAAATATGCCGAAGGGAGAGGGTTCGGATGGCGTCTAAGGAGGCGTTTCTGCAAAAGCTGGCTGATAAAATGGGCCGGGAGCGGATCTATGAGGCTTCCCGCCCCCGCTGGGACACCCAGCCTTGGGACCATCTCCACAAGGAGCTGGACCAGGCGGGGCTGGTGGCCCAATTCGCCGATGAGCTGATGAAGCTGGGCGGTGTGGTAATTCCCGTGGCCAAGGGGGAGCTTCTGCCCAAGGCGGTCAATGCGTATCTGACGGAGGCGGAATTCAAGCGGCTGATCCTGTGGCCGGCCGGAGAGGAGCTGGACGGGGCCGAGCCTGCGGATGTATTCGAGGAGCAGGGGTACGAGGTCACCCGCTGGAGCGCCGCGGGAGACCGGGACGCTCTGGTCCAGGCAGCGGAGGCGGCCCATGCCGGGCTGGTGTATGCATCCCACGGCCTGTCCGAAACAGGCTCCGTTGTGCTCTATAACCGCGGTGACCGCGGCCGGGTGGTGAGCCTTTTGCCCAACCAGCTTCTGGTAGTGGTGCGGGGCAGCACGGTGGTGCCGCGGATTACCCAGGTGCTGGCCGGGCTGCCGGACAAAGCGCTGGACTACAGCTGCGTCAACATCATCACCGGACCCAGCCGTACCTCGGACATCGAGATGGACCTGACCATCGGGGTCCACGGCCCCGGCCGGATCGCCGTTTTTCTCATCGAGGACCATCTGGCCGTGGACCTGCCGTAGGTGTTACGGGGGGACCGAGGGGGATGGTTAATAAAGGACCAGCGTACAGCGAGGTGGCGGATGGATAGGCAGATGGAACGGTAAATTGGCGAAGGAGTAAGCTAATGGTGTACAGCGGGGTGGCGGCAGGCAGGCTGATGGCGAAACTGGTTGACGGACGGAGTGCCGACGAGTGAGAGGATGTATTTGCGCCGAAAGAACCCCATCTCATGGTTCGCCCTCCCTACCTCTACCCTCCCTACCTCTACCCTCCTGCCATGGCGTATCCTGCAAAAGTGCAGTTATTTTCGGTGAAGCCCGCTGTTTTGGAGGGTTATCCTGCAAAAATGCAGTTAATTTAGTCAGGATCGCCGCATGGAGCGGAAAACCAAGAAAATAAATGCACTTTTGCATTTCGGCGTACGATGGCATGTCCCTCCATCCGAAATAAATGCATTTTTGCATTTCGCGGAGCCGCATCAGGTATCGGTGGGCAGGAGTTGGCAGGGTTAGATGAGTTACTCCAGTTCCATCAGTAGCACCAACTCTCGACCAACTAATCAACTCCCTGCCTTCCGCTGCAAAAAACGCATTCCCCGCCAGCCGGAGAATGCGTTTTTTCTATGCTGCGGCGCTACAGCAGCTCCGCCAGCTTCCAGTCCGGGGAGCCGTCCCGGGAGAGGAACCAGATGTGGGTGAACACCCCCGCAGGCAGATCCACCTCCGTCAGCCGGGGCAGAAAGTCTGACATCCCGAACACCGGCGAGGCGTTGCGGATCAACAGTGCGATGGGATAGCTCATGCTGTAGGCGCTGCGTTTGCCTACCTTTTTGCGGATCAGATGATTCAGCTCCTTCAGAAGGTGGTCAATGGTAACCCCCTCCTGGTTTGGCGCCGGAATCCGCCGGTTGAACACATCCATCGCCTCCTGCTGGCTGGCGAACAGATGGGTGATCTCCACGCCCAGCTTGCGGCGCAGAGGCCCTTTTTCCTCCAGCACGGCATCCGGACGCTCCTGCTGGAACAACAGCCGGTAGCCCGGCCCGGTGCCCAACGCGTTATACTCGCGGATCAGCAGGAGGATGGCCTCCCGCTCCCATGCCCGTTTTCCGATTTTGTCCTGCGTATTCTCCAACCCGCCCATGCTTCCACCTCCCGGATGATGGCGCGCGAGAATGTGAGATTACCAATAACGGCCCAGATGCTTCTTATTGTTCCGGAGCGCCCACAGAATAGGCACAAACGCCAGAACAATATACAATGCCACAAATCGCGAACCTTGCAATACCGCTTGTTTTTCCACCAGCCCCATCACGATAAAAAGGATTCCCAAGCAAGTATACGGTAGAGCCAGGCTCCTTTGATACGACCTCCGTGCTTCCCCGTCCAGAGCCTCACGGATGCCACTGCGGAGGAGTGACACTTTCCCTCTCCAATGACCCAATGCCATAACCAGCATCGCAATACCCAGAAAAAGCTGTGCGTACATGCCGTTCCTCCCTTCTGAAAGCTTGACCTCCCCGTTTACGAACCCGCGCCGCGGTACCGGCTGACACCGAAATTCCAGAAGGCCAGCGCTCCGCCAAAAAACACAGCCCCCACCACCGGAGTCAACAGGGCAATATGCCCCCACGCCGCCCGGTCCAGGAAATACGCCGCCGGATAAAAACCTACGAAGGCAAAGGGCAAAATTCCCGTCAGCAGCACGGTTATCGCCCGGTTATAGATGGTTACGGGATACCGTCCGTAATTCTGGATGTTCCACACCAGGGGCAGAATCCCTGTGGGCGCATCCGTAAAGAAGGAAATGGCGGTAAAGGTAATATATATGCCTGCATATACCATAATAGAGCCCAGGACAAGCAGGATCAGCACCAGCGGGTCGTACCAGGCAAACTCCAATCCTGCCGAAGGCCAGGTCAGCGTCATAATCACCAGCCCCACAACAGAGCCGGCCAAGGACGGCGGGTCCAGATTTTCCAGGGCAAGCTGCGTGAGATTGTAGGCGGGCCGGGTGAGAATCCGGTCCATCTCCCCTTTGACGATGTAGCGCTCGGTAAAGTTCCACAGATTGAAGCAGCAGTTAAAAATCCCGTACGGCACCATAAAATATCCGTAAACGAACAGCATCTGGGACTCCGTCCACCCGTCCAGAAGCTGCGTATGCAGAAACACCACTAATAGAAAGAACAGGTTCACACCCTGGAACATCAGATCGGACAAAATCTCCACCAGCAGGTCCATGCGGTAGGCCAGCCGGATTTTCATATAGGTTTTCAGATAATCCCAGCCAAGAGACAGATAGAACATATCCCCTCACCCTCCCTGCACAAACAGCCGCGTTCTTGCCAGCCGCCACATGAGTAAAATCGGAATCAACAACAGCACCAGCCACAGCACCTGCACACCCAGCACATTGGCAATGCCGATGCCGCCGTCCTTGCCGGAGAATACCGCGGAGGGCAAATAGGTAATGGCCTGGAAAGGCAGCAGGCGCAGCACCGTTTCGGCCCAGCCCGGGAAGAAGGATACCGGGATGATCAGACCGGAGAACAGGTCCACCATTACCCTTTTGAAGCGCATCATGCCGTCGCTGTTTTCCATAAAAAAGGCACATAGCCCCGTCAGGATATTGATCTGGGAATTAATCACAAAGCTGAACAGCAGCATCAGGAAGAAGGCCGCCCAGACCTGCGGGTCACGGGGAAATTGAATCGGGAACAGCGCCCAGACCAGCAGCATCCCCGGTGTGGAAAACAACAGCAGCCGGAACAAGCCTTCGCCCAGCCCCTGCATCATCTTCACCGCCAGATATGGATACGGCCGGATAAACTGGATAGCTACACTGCCGTCGCGGATTTCATTGGCAATTTCCCGGTCCAGGTTATTGAAATAAAAGGCCCGGGCCATCCAGGCAACCGCCACATAGGTGGTCATCTGGGTCATATTCATGCCGCCCAGCCCGTCGGCTCCTGAATAGATGGCGCTCCACAGGAAGTATTGCGCCCCGATATTCACCAGATAGATGATGATCCCGGTGTAATAGTTCATCCGGTAGGCCAGCATGGATAGAAAGCGGATGCGGATGAACTCCACGTACAAGCCGATCATGACCCGTCACTTCCCTTAACGGCAGCCAGATCCGTTTCGGTCTCCGCTTCGGCTCCCGGCTGTGCCGGGGCTATTGCAGACGGCTCGTTTCCTGCATCCGGCTCGGTGCGGTCTGCGGAGGCATGGCCCGCCTTATAGATCTCCCGGATAATATCATCCGTCTGGGTTTCGATAATGCGGATGTCGTCGATTTCCACCGACCCTACCACCCGGGCAAGAACCTCCGACACATTGGTTTGCCCGAAGGGGACCCAGATATGGGCGACCAGGTCATTTTCCATACTCCACTCGACATTCAGATCCGCTGTCAGGCGGGACAGGAAGTCAGGCTCTGCCGGCCGGGTGAGCTGCAGCACAATTTCCTTGCCGCGGCCCCATCTGGCCTTTAGCTCCTCCAGGCCGCCGTCGTAGATGATATTCCCGTCATCCAGCATAATCACCCGGGAGCACAGAGCTTCGATATCCTGCAGGTCATGTGTGGTCAGCAAAATGGTGGTTTCATAGCGCTGGTTCATGGATTTCAGGAAATCGCGGATTTCCGCCTTGACCATCACATCCAGGCCAATGGTCGGCTCATCCAGAAACAGGATCGAGGGATTATGCAGCAGAGAGGCCGCCAGCTCGCAGCGCATCCGCTGCCCCAGGCTCAGCTTCCGCACAGGCCGGTTCAGGATATCGGCAAGCTGGAGCCGGTCAACCAGCTCGTCCAGCCTTTTTTTGAAGTCCTGCTCGTCCACCCGGTAGACCCGCTTGAGCAGCCGGAAGGACTCTATAACCCCGATGTCCCACCACAGCTGGCTGCGCTGTCCGAATACTACGCCGATGCCCCGCACGAAGGCTTCCCGGTCCTTATGGGGCACCAGCCCGTTAACATGGATCTCTCCGGCGGTGGGGACCAGAATCCCCGTGAGCATCTTGATGGTAGTGGACTTGCCTGCGCCGTTCTCTCCGATATAGCCGCAGATTTCCCCACGGGGGATCTGGAAGCTGATCTCGTTGACGGCGGTAATGCTTTTGTATTCACGCTTGAACAAGTCGCGCAGGGCCCCGCCCAATCCTTCTCTATTCTGTTGGACGCGGAAGTCCTTGCGCAGATTCTTGACGTCGATTGCCCACATGCAGGTAAAGCTCCTCTCCTTAAAGCTTACGTTCCCTTACCGGCACCCGGAGCTTCTTAGTGAAACTCGGCGCCACTTTCGAAGGATGTGTTTAACCCTCTTAATTTACTATGGATGCCGGAGAACGGCAAGCCGGAACAGCCCTGTTTCCCGGGAATGCTGGGGATAAGCGGAAGCTGTGATTTTGTTCGCCAATTCGGGTATAATCGTATTAGCTTTTCATGCACAATAAAGGAGCATTGGGCGGAAGTTTGTCCAAAATGAAACTTTTTTCTGGCGTTTTCCGTCTAAAGATGTAGTCTTTATGTGCTGTTATTCTTCCCCATTAATGCCCATCCCCTTTGAAAAAAGAATGTGTATTCCAAATCACCCGATGAAAGGGGCTTATTTATGCGCAAAGCCAAACCTATGAGTGTGCGAAAAAAAATTCTCTGGTCCCTAGCGGGATTGGTGCTGATCATATTTGGTGTCACCGGTTATTATGCCTATTCCTTATATTCCTTCGCAGACAACATCAACAAGGCTCCCGAGGACTCCATCTTCAGCAACATTCCATCTTTGACCAAAACCAGCGCCGAGCTTGAGCCTCCCAAGTGGGAGGGCAAGGAACGGGTAAACATCCTGCTTCTGGGCGGCGACTCCCGGGGAATGAGCAAGAATGAAATCCCCCGCTCTGACTCGCTGATGATTGCTTCTCTTGACCCGGTTACCAAAAAATCATATCTGTTCTCCATTCTGCGTGATACATACGTGGATATTCCCGGGCAAGGCTCTGACCGCATTAACGCCGCCATCGCCAGAGGCGGACCGGAATTGGCTATGAAGACCGTGAGCAATCTGATGGGCATCCCGATCCAATATTTTGTGTATACCGATTTTAAGGGTTTTATTGCCCTTGTGGACGCCCTGGGCGGCATCGAGCTGGAAGTGGAAAAGGATATGTACTATACCGATTCCGCAGATGACAACCTATACGACATTAATCTGAAAAAAGGCTACCAGCACCTGGATGGCAATACGGCCCTTCAATATGTACGTTTCCGGCATGATGCTACCAGTGACTTCACCCGCACCGAAAGGCAGCGGAAGTTCATGCAAGCCCTGGCGGAGAAGCTGCAGAGCACCACCTCGCTGCTTAAGCTGCCTTCGATCCTCAGCAGCATTGACCCGTATATCGAAACCAATCTTCATGTAAACCAAATGATCAAGCTGGCTTCTCTTGGCTTCGAGGTGAAGACGGACGGAATGGTCAGCCAGCAAATTCCTCCTATGGACCTGCTGCAGGAAAAACGGGTAGGCGGAGCCGAGGTGTTGGGCGTGGATGAAGCTGCCCTGAAGATATTTGTGAAGCAGCTGTTCGGCGATGTTTCCATTACGCCGTCCGATAAACCCATCTCCGGCGGGAAGCTGAGCCAGGGGGCGGATACAACCTCCTCGGGCGGGGGAACCGCCACCTCCAAACCCGCCACATCGCCCAAGGCTACTGTGAAGCCCAAGGTGACGGTGAAACCCACCGTCAAACCGACCCCAACAACGCCGGAAGCCTCGGTGAAGCCGGATGCGTCAGCCAGCTCCAAGGGGCCGGAAGGGGCGACTGCTACGCCCAATCCGGGAGCAACGCCGCAGCCTGCGGCCAGCACCGCCGTGAAGCTGCCGGGTGAGGAAGCCGGCATTATTGATCTGGGCCAGCCGGAAGTAGTGAGCGATGAGCCTGCTTCCGGAAGCGGTGCGGGCGCCGGTGCCGAAGCCGGCGCTGAGGGTGCAGCCGCCGGCGCAAGCGGCGGTAATGCCGCAGCAGGCGGAGCCGCGGCTACAGCCGCGCCCTGACGGCGCGGGGGCCGAGCACGCTAAGTCAGCGGGCGTGCTTGGCGGGTTGTGCGGGCTGCACCGCGCAGCGGTCAGCCCTGTTGCAGCGGCAGCGCGGACAGCAAAAAGAGCATTCTCCCCGGGAGGGGAGGATGCTCTTTTTTGCTGTGGGGGCGCTGGGCGTGATGCGCCGCGGCGTGGTATGACGCGCCAGCCGCGGGCAGCTGCGCCCGCGTTTGGCGTTTGCCGCAGCGGGGCGAAGCTGAAGCTGCAATCTGGCCTTGTTTGCGATGGCCGCCAGGCCATGGGTGATTCTAACGGCGGCCAGAGCCGTTATTTGCCGTATATTGGCCGCCGCAGATTTCTAACGGCGGTGAGAGACGCTATTCGGCGGAAACTAGCTCCGCAGAGGCAGATTTGGGGCAAATAGCGGCGCTCACTTCCGTTAGAAAATAAAACCCCCGCATTTCAGCCAAATAAGGGCCGCAGCTTCCGTTAGATTTCTGCACACCAATTCAATTTCCGGCACACGCTAGATTTCCGCACACCGATGGATTCCCGGCACAGCAGCTAAGTTCCAACACACCAATTAGTTGCCCCACGCACTAGCTAGGCTCCTGCACACCAATTTGATTCCCGGCATACTAGCTAGACTCCCGCGCACCAATTCGATTCCCGGCATACTAGCTAGGCTCCCGCACACCAATTTGATTTCCAGCGCACCAGCCAGACTCCCCACTGGCCCTTGCCAGTGTTGAGGGGGAAGTCACCGTAATCTAAATCCCCCTTCTCCCAGCGCCGAAAAGTACTTCAGCAGGGGGCAATCAGCCTCAATGGGGAACGCGTAAACTTGTAACGGAACTTAGCGACGCTTAAACCGCAAAAATTGCCTCACTGGTTTTTTAACGGAACTCTCCGACGCTTAGAGGCACTTTTGAGGTGTAAAAGCAGACAAAATTAGCTGTAAGAGCCGCTGAGTTCCGTTAGATTTTAAATCCGCCGTATTTGTTCGGCTAAGAGCTTCTGGGTTCCGTTACAGCAACACCCTCCTGTTGCAGACACAAGCTGCCTGCTTCCAAGGGAGCGTCCCGAAGAGAGCCTGCGCCTACACCTGCTCCTTCGCCGCTACGCCAGGCAGCCTGCGTAGCGGAGGCCGGCAGCAATGCCGCCTTCGTCTGCCCGGGCGGTGACGTAGTCCGCATACGGGAGCAGCTCTTGGTGGGAATTGCCCATGGCGATGCCCAAGCCCACCAGCTCCAGCATTTCCTTGTCGTTCAGACCGTCGCCGAAGGCGATGGATTCCTCCCGCGGGATGCCCAAGGTGTCCAGCATCACCTGGACGCCCTCCGCCTTGGAGCCAGTTAGGGGCAGCACATCCATGGCATCGTCATGCCAACGGATGAAACGCAGCTCCGGTAGCTCCGCCAGATAAGGCTGCTCCTCCCCGTGCCGGCAATGGAGGAACACTTGGTAAATGCTCTCCTCCCGCCAAAATTCACTTTGCCCACCCGGATAAAACACCTTCAGCGAGTCGATAGCTGCCAACACCGCGGCATGCTCCACACTGTTGGTATGGTAGCTGCTTTTGCCCTGGTACACCAGCGGATGGCCGCTTTGGTTGGCTAACCCCACCAGACGCTCCAGCACCTGCACTGGAATATGCCTGTGGTACAGTTCCTTGCCCCGGTACACCACATATCCCCCGTTTAAGCTGACATAGGAATCAATGCCCAGCTCCTTGGCCAGCGGTTCAAAAAAATATGGCGCCCTGCCGGTGGCAATCACCGGCTCAATTCCGTTGGCCTTCAGCTGCGCCACAGCCAACCGGGTATCCTCCGGAACCTTTTTATCCTCGTCCAGCAGCGTGCCGTCAATATCAAAAAATACAATTTTGTAGCTCATACGTCCACTCCACACTCCCGTCGTTCATTGGTTGTCTCTCTAAAGCTTGATTCTACCATCTTATTGGCAGGCGGTGAAGTAAACCCGACATGGTAAAGGATTCCGTCTTCCATAAAAAGGGTTGACATTAGTCCCATATAGAACTAATATAGTACCATATAGAACTAAACAAAAGGAGGCTAAAGCCCGTGCCCCCACTCCGGGAAGGCGGATTTTTGATTTCCATGATCAAGCAGCTGTCCGGCCGGATATTCGACCGGCTTTTGAAGAAGGCCGGCATTGAGGATCTCAATAATGCCCAGGGTCGGATCATGTTCGCCCTGTGGAAGGAGGACCACGTCCCGATCCGGCGGCTGTCCCAAGCAACCGCCCTTGGCAAAACCACCCTATCCAGCATGCTGGAGCGGATGGAGCAGGCCGGACATATCGAGCGGATTGCGGACACCGCGGACAAAAGAAGCACCCTAGTCGCTCTCTCCGCCAGCAGCAAAAGCATGATGGACAAGTACCAGGAGGTTTCCGCGGATATGCTGTCCTTGTTTTATGAGGGCCTGACAGACGAAGAAATAAACCGGTTCGAAGCAGCTCTGCGGCATATTCTCGCCAATTTAAACCGTTATGAGGAGGAGAACAAATGATGAAAACAGATGTTGAAAAAAAAGCGCTTAGCCTGGTGGAACGCAGTCCCAATGTGGTGGTCGGGTCCATCGGGGAGGACGGTTTCCCCAACATGAAAATGATGTTTAACGCCCGGGTCCGGGAGGGAATGTCGGTATTTTACTTCAGCACCAACACCTCCTCCCGCCGTACCGCGCAATTTAATGTGCGGCCTCAAGCCAGCCTTTATTTTGCCGACCAGGGGAAATTTAACGGATTGATGCTTTTGGGAACCATGGAGGTGCTTCATGACCAGGAGTTCAAGGATCTGATCTGGCATGAGGGGGACGAGATCTATTACCCGCTGGGCCGGACCGACCCGGATTACTGCGTCTACCGGTTTACGGCACAGAAGGGACGGTATTACGACCAGCTGGCTTCCGCAGATTTTGAGGTTCCATCGAAGCAGCAGATGGCACAAACAGGCGGTTGAACTGCTCTTTCGTTATCCTGACCTAACACGGTTCAAGCCGGAGACAGGATCAGCTATGAAAGCCTCTTACCGGTTTTCAGACAAGCCTTACTGGCTGATGAACTTTTCCGTTCCCCGCTTCGTCCAACCAACAGCAGCCCATCCGCGCCTGAGCAGGCCGGGTGGGCATTATTCGTTAAAGGGGTGCTTTTGGTATGCGTAAAAAGTTGTGGGGGACGGCGGCGGCTATTGTTCTGCTGGCGGGTTTGACGGTGTGGCATTTCACCGGAGCGGGGGATAAACCGGAGACAGCCTCCGCCCAGGCATCTGCCGCCCCACTGCCGGAGGGGTTCAAACAAGCGGAGACCTCTCTCCTGACCCTGCCGGTTCCCTCCGGATGGAGCGCGGAAGCAGACGGCAAGGAGCTGACTTTTACCGTAAACGGGGAAAAGGTGGGGGGAACGGAGACGCTGGACTGGTTCGATGCCCAAGGCTGGGTGCATCAGCGCCCCAATCATGCGGAGCAGAAGGCGTTCATGGAAGTGACGGATATCCCCTCTCCCGCCCCTGGACAATCCCGGGATTTCCGTCTGTACAAGATCAATCTGGTACTGACCAAACCTGCCGCACAGATGGACCCGGACTGGCATTATGACGAGAGCCGCTGGTACTGGACCGATCCCGCTGCCAAGCTGGCGTACGGCGTTTACTTTAATGAAGCAGCCGTGGATGAAGCGACCATGCGCAAGGTGGTTTCCGGCATCCGGCTCAAGGACGGGAAGTAAGCCGGGAGTAAGACCCGGAGCAGGCCTGTCCCCCCTGTGGGAAAAGTGGTAAAATAGACGGATGTGTTTAACATCTGTCGCAAAGGAGCTTGCACTATTTATGGGAACATCTCGCAACCGTTCGGAAACCCTCTACCAAGAGGCACTTCAGCATATCGTGGGTGGGGTGAACAGCCCCTCCCGTTCCTTCAAGGCGGTGGGCGGCGGCGCCCCTGTATTTATGAAACGCGGGGAGGGCGCGTACTTCTGGGATGAGGACGGCAACCGCTACATCGATTATCTGGCCGCCTACGGGCCGATTATTACTGGACATGCCCATCCTGTGGTTACGGAGGCGATCTGCAAGGCGGCCGCCAACGGTACACTGTACGGCGCCCCCACGGAGCTGGAGATTACCTTCGCCAAAATGCTCAAGGAAGCCATCCCCTCCCTGGACAAGGTGCGGTTCGTCAATTCCGGCACCGAGGCCGTTATGACCACCATCCGGGTAGCCCGTGCCTATACCGGCCGCAGCAAAATCATCAAATTCGCCGGTTGTTACCACGGCCACTCCGATCTGGTGCTGGTGGCGGCGGGCTCCGGCCCGTCCACCCTGGGAACACCGGACAGCGCCGGGGTCCCTCCCACCATCGCCCAGGAGGTCATTACGGTGCCGTTCAACGACCTGACGGCACTCGCCGAGGCTCTGGACCGTTGGGGTGCCGAAACCGCCGCGGTTATGGTGGAGCCCATCGTGGGCAACTTCGGCATGGTGATGCCGGATCCGGGTTTCCTGGAGGGGCTGTGTTGCCTGACCCGGAAGCACGGGGCCGTCGTCATTTATGACGAGGTCATCACCGCTTTCCGCTTCCACTACGGCTCCGCTCAGACCTTCGAGGGTCTCTTGCCGGAGGCGGTGCGGGCCAGCGGCGACGAAGCCGCGCGGAAGGCGGCCTTCGCCGCCATTGAGCCCGACCTCACCGCCCTGGGCAAGGTCATCGGCGGCGGGCTGCCCATCGGCGCGTACGGCGGGCGGGCGGAGATTATGCAGCAGGTTGCTCCCTTGGGTCCGGCCTATCAGGCCGGGACCATGGCAGGCAACCCTGCCTCCATCTCCGCAGGCATCGCCTGCCTCTCGGTGCTCCGGGAACCGGGCACCTACGAGAGGCTTGATGCCCTGGCCACCCGCCTCACCGCCGGCATCGCCGCTGCCGCCGAGGCTTATGGCGAGCCGCTGACGGTAAACCGTATCCGCGGCGCCTTCTCCACCCACTTCTGTGCCCATCCCGTGCACAATTATGAAGAGGCCCAGGACACGGACGGCGAACGCTTCGCCCAATTTTTCCGCCTGATGCTGGACCGGGGCATCTGCCTCGCCCCCTCCAAATATGAAGCGTGGTTCCTCACCATCGCCCACACAGAAGCCGATGTGGACGCTACCATCGCCGCAGTGGAGGACGTGTTCCGCGAGATGAACCAGTAAGGCTGCGGCAGCTCGCCCATCATGAGATGGAGCGGCGGCTATTCCTGAGACGCAGGATCGTCACAGCCTCAGCAGTGTCATCGTTAGTACATCAGCCCCAAAAAACCCCCTGTCCCGGAATGTCCGGGGCACGGGGCTTCATTTTTTTGACCTCATCTCTGACCAACCTGCCAAACTATCTTCAATCGTCGCCCCGGTTGTTTCTCCGTTCGCTCCACCGCTGCAGGAAGATGACAGCCACCATCACAACGATGGAAATCCCCAGCAAGAGAAAGCCGCCTACATCTCCCCCGGTTTCCTCCTTCAGCTTCGAGGAGTAGGCGATAGCCGTCACACAGGTGATTAAGGATACACCGCAGGCAACCCAAGCCGCACGGGTGGATTTGGCTTTTTTCTCAACCGATCCCACATAGGCTCCCGCCGCAATCAGGCGAATCAGATAGCTGGACATCACCACAATCATAATCAGGAACACATTCACCGGATAGTCCAGCCAGGTTACCCCCAGGCCGCGCAGCCCGATATCCAGCAGCAGCAGATAAAACAGCAGCATAAACGACTGGTTGCCGATGTGGTCCCGGCGCTTCACCTGCATTTCGTCAAGGCTCTTCTCCGTTTTATTCATTCTCCTCATCCTCCCAAAACAGCTGATCCAGGGTTTTCCCCAGTCTTTTGCAAATGGCGATGCACAAATAAATCGTGGGATTATAATCCCCGTTCTCAATGGCGTTGATGGTTTGCCTGGTCACCCCAACCGCCTCGGCCAGCTCCTTCTGGGACAGATCCATGGATGCGCGGGCCGCCTTCAACCGCAGATTTTTTGCCATATCGTCACCTCTCTGAACCCAATATATACTTTTGTATACATTATGTCAATTATATTTTACATTAAGGAAAGTTAATATTACTTTATTCGGTCGCAACAAGAAAATATCAAGGGATTCTTTGACTATGTCGCAATCTGTTGTACAATGTTGGCAGGATCTTGAACACCAAACAGGAGGCAGTTCTATGGAATTTTCCGTCAGTGATATGAATGCGTTGGCCATTGTCGTTTCGGCCATTGTTTATTTTTTTGTGGGGATGGTCTGGTATTCCCCGGTGCTCTTCGCCGACATCTGGAAGCGGGAGACGGGCAAAACGGATGAAAAAAGCCTCAACCCGTTTTTGTACATCCTGTGCTTCATTCTAACCGTCTTCGCCGCGTTTGCCTTGGCCTGTCTGTTTGAAATTGCAGGGGTAAGCGGATTTGTGCCCGGTATTTTCGCCGGTTTGATGGCCGGTTTGGCTCTGGTTTCCGCTTCGGCGATCACAATGCTGTTTGACGATTACCGCAAATACAAGCTCTTTTTGATTAATGCGGGTTACCATGCCGTGGCCTTCCCTCTGATGGGTGTGATTCTGGGCCTGTGGCAGTAAAACCTCTACTCTCGCTCTGCTTGCATCATCCATAATCCGGATAGGTCCTGCCTGTAGAACATACAGCCGGCTTGCCTTGGGGTCCGCCCCGCGGTGAACCGATAGCTGTTCCTGCAGAGCAGGGCTTTTTTGTGCGAAAAAAACTCTACAGGACGTATTTATCGGGAGGCTCCCCACCAAAGATTCCGGGCTTCTGCTGCCATGCACCATGTCACTATGGAGGATTGTTAATACGATCCGAAACAGTCGGCTTGCTTTTTACATCGTTATATCGTAATATTTTAATATAACGATATTATGAAAGGCGGTTTTGTTATGGATCCCAATTTTACAGCTTATACCGAAACGGCGGAGCTGCTGAAGGCTCTGGCTCATCCGGTGCGGCTTTGTATAGTCAAAGGGCTGGCCAAGAAGGAGGCCTGCAATGTGTCCTACATGCAGGAATGTCTGGATTTGCCCCAATCCACCGTGTCCCAGCATCTTCAGAAGCTGCGGAGCTTGGGCATCGTCACCTGTGAGCGCAAGGGGCTGGAGGTTAACTATTCCTTGGCCGACGAACGGGTCCGGCAGCTGATTCTGGTTCTTTTGGGGGAGGAATAATCATGGCGCAAAAGGTATTGATCGTGGGCGGTGTAGCCGGAGGGGCATCCGCTGCCGCCAGGCTGAGACGGCTGGATGAGAAAGCCGAGATTGTGATGTTTGAACGGGGGCCGGATATTTCCTTCGCCAACTGCGGCCTGCCGTATTATATCGGGGGCTCCATCACCGACCGGGACCGGCTGTTGGTGTCCACCCCGGAGGCCATGGCCCGGCGCTTCCGGATTGATGTGCGGACCCGAAGCGAGGTGCTGTCGGTTGATCCCGCGGCCAAAACAGTGCGTGTCCGGGAGAATGGGAGCCGGGAATACGAGGAGCGTTATGATGCCCTGATTTTGTCCCCGGGCGCCAAGCCTGTCCGCCCCCCTCTTCCGGGAGTGGAGAGCACCCGGATTCACACCCTGCGGAATCTGGCCGATACGGATCTGATCAAACAGCGGCTTACGGTGGAAAAGGTGCAGTCTGCTGTTGTGATTGGCGGAGGCTTCATCGGAGTGGAGATGGCGGAGAATCTCCGGGAAGCCGGGTTGGAGGTGACCCTGGTGGAAGCCGGACCGCAGATTCTCGCTCCGTTTGACCGGGAAATGTCCGCTGTGTTGGCCAAGGAGCTGGAGCAGCACGGGGTGCGGCTGGTATTGGGGGGCAGGGTCGCCGGCTTTAGAGAGGTCGGAGCAGGGATTGAAACCCGTCTGGAGGATGGCCGGTTGCTGCGAAGCGGGCTGGTGCTGCTGGCAGCAGGTGTGGCGCCGGATACGGCATTTTTGGAAGGCAGCGGTTTGTTCGTAGGCCCCCGGGGCCATATTCTGGTGAACAACCGGATGGCGACCAATCTGGAGAATGTATATGCGGTTGGCGATGCGGTGGAGGTTATGGATTATGTAAATGGGACGCAAACGGCCATTCCCCTTGCCGGTCCCGCCAACAAACAAGGGCGGATTGCCGCCGACAATGTCTGCGGACTGGGCAGCGAATATAAGGGCACCCAAGGCACCTCGATTATCAAGGTGTTCGGGTTAACCGGGGCCGCCACCGGCAATAACGAAAGGACCCTCTCCCGGCTGGGGATTCCCTATCATGTGACGTATGTGCATCCCAACTCCCACGCCTCCTATTATCCAGGAGCCCTGCCCTTGTCCCTGAAAGTGATCTTCGATAGCCAGGGCAAGGTGCTGGGTGCTCAAGCAATCGGCATGGACGGTGTCGACAAACGGATCGACGATATTGCTACAGTGATCCGTTTCCGCGGGACGGTGGAGGATCTGAGCGAGCTGGAGCTGGCTTATGCCCCCCCTTATTCCTCCGCCAAGGACCCTGTGAATATGGCCGGGTTCACGGCCGGGAATATTCTGGCAGGTCTTACCCGGGTATTCCTGCCCAGGGAGCTGGCGGAACGGGACGCCGCCGCTACCCTGTTGGTGGATGTGCGGAGCGGGCTGGAGCATGCCGCAGGCAGCATTCCCGGCTCCGTCAACATCCCGGTGGATGAGCTGCGGGATCGGTTGGCGGAGCTGGACCGGGAGAAGGAAATTTGGGTTTATTGCCAGGTAGGCCTGCGGGGATACACCGCCTCGCGGATTCTGCAGCAGCTGGGCTACCGCGTCCGCAATCTCTCGGGCGGTTACAAAACCTGGCTGATGGCGGAATACCAGCCGGCCCCGTTGGCTTCGGGAGACACCACCGCAGGCGGGGCGGACGGAGCTTCCGCAGGGGCGGGCGTCTTGGCAGCGGCGGAAGTGGCTGCTACGGGTGGGCGTGCCCGGACGGAGGCAGCGGCTGCTATGGGTGATCGTGCCCAGACGGAGGCAGCGGCCGCCCTGGCGGAGCCTGGGGCCGAATCCGCTGCCACTGCCACTCGCATAGATTCCCCGCCTCTGCCGGCCGCCGATGAAGAGCTGGATGCCTGCGGGCTGTGCTGCCCGGGGCCGTTGCTTCAGGTGAAGAACCGGATGGACCGGATGGCGGAGGGGCAGGTGCTGCGGGTCCTGGCCACAGACCCAGGATTTGAGGCGGATATCCGCTCCTGGGCGGAGATGTCGGGCAACCATGTTTATCAGACGTTCCGCAGGCCGGATGGCCGGATTGAAGCCTTGCTGGGCAAGGGACGAATGGGCGGCCTGTCCGCAGAGGCAGATGTTACCCCCGTGCCCGCAGCAGTGCAGGAAGGAACAACGATGGTGGTGTTCAACGGCGACCTGGACCGGGCCATCGCCACCTTCATTATCGCCAACGGCGCAGCTGCCAGCGGCAAGAAGGTTACGCTGTTCTTTACCTTCTGGGGACTGAATATGATCCGCAAGCCGGAGCATGTTCCCGCCGCCAAGGGCTTCATGGACCGCATGTTCGGCTTGCTGCTTCCCCGGGGCAGCAAAAAGCTACCTCTCTCCCGGATGAAGATGCTGGGGCTGGGCGCTCCCATGATTCGTAAGGTGATGAAGGCAAAGCAGATTTCCTCCCTGGAGGAGCTGATGGAAGCAGCCGTTGCCCAAGGTGTGGAACTGGTCGCCTGCCAGATGTCCATGGATGTGATGGGCATCAAGCAGGAGGAGCTGATCGACGGCGTGACTTTGGGCGGCGTCGGCTATTATTTAGGCAAAGCCAACCGTTCCGGCATCAATTTGTTTATTTGATTCCCGGCAGGCTCACTGCGGCAGTTCCTTTCCGCAAACAACAACCCGCTCAGCCGTAGAAGGCCGGGCGGGTTGTATTTTTTGCATGGGCTTCTTGAACTGCCGGCGACGAGCCGGGCATCCCACCGCCCTGCTGCTTAGGTGCAGACAAACTGGTCGATGAAGCGCAGATCCAGGCCGAAGTATACCCAGGTGAAGCCGATCCAGCGGAAGCCCGCTACGGAGTTGCGGCCGACAAAGGTCAGATAGGCCCAATATTCGTCACCGTTGCTCTGCCAAATGTAGACATACCGGAACCGGCAGCCGGCAATGGAGCCGGGATTGACCGCCATGACGGAAAATCCGCCGCTGCCCGGTTTGGGCGGGATATAGCTGGGCGGGCGTCCTGTTGGCGCGCTGGAGACACCGGGGCCACCGGGACCGCCAGGTCCGCCGGGACCTGGGCCAGGGCCGGGGATGGGGCCTGGTCCCGGACCTCCCGGGAAACCGGGGCCACCGGGAAATCCGGGACCGCCTGGGCCTCCCGGGAAACCAGGGCCAAACCCGGGTCCTCCGGGTCCGCCGGGACCAAAGCCGGGTCCGCCTGGTGTGCCAGGGTAGCCAACCAGCCCGCCCAGTATATTTTGAATGGGATTTTGACGATACATGATCATCTTCCTTCCTGTGCGTTTGTCTAGCTTACACGACAGTATATGTAGACGATCACCCATTGTGTGCCACCCGGACAACCGCTCAGCGGGAATTTTGCCCAGACGCACCCACCAGCCTCCAGCCGCCATCCGGAATGTTTCCCCGACATGCTCACCGGCCGCTCTTGCGGACACAGAAGCCGTTATTTTGCCAAAAACGGGGGGGTTTGTTGATTTCACGGACACTGGTTCCGTTATTTCTGCTATTCCGCCCCATATTGGCCTGGTTCGCCTCAAATAACGGATCGTGTGTCCGCGAAAATCAGAAAGTGGTGATTTTTTCGCAAATAGCGCCTCTGGAGTCCGTTAGCCGCTTCTGCTTCTGCTCCTGTTCCTTACCGCAGCTCAGCTCCTGCCCCACCACCAACATCTCCGCTCTCCAGCTCCGCCCGCACCTGCTTGGCGGCCTGGACCATGTTGCCGAGAGCGGCGACGGTTTCCAGCATCCGGCGGGTTTTTAGCCCGCAGTCCGGGTTAATCCAGAACTGCCGGGGGGACAGCACCTGCAGAGCCCGGCGGATCATGCCCTCCATCTCGGCCACGGGAGGCACCCGGGGACTGTGGATGTCATAGACGCCCAAGCCGATGCCCAGCTCGTAGGTTTCCTCCTCGAAGCTGGCAATCAGCTCCCCGTGGCTGCGCGAGGTTTCGATGGAGATGACATCGGCGTCCAAAGCGCGGATGGTCCCAATCATGTCCTGGAACTCGCAATAGCACATATGGGTATGGATTTGCGTTTCGTCCTTCACCGTGGAGGTGGACAGCCGGAAGGCCTTCACCGTCCATTCCAGATACTCCTCCACCAGCGGCTGCTTTAAGGGGAGCCCCTCCCGGAGGGCCGGCTCATCCACCTGAATCATGCCGATGCCCGCCGCCTCCAGCGCCTCCACCTCCTGCCGGAGCGCCAGTGCAATCTGGAAGGCCACATCCCTCCGGGACAGATCATCCCGCACAAAGGACCAGTTGAGGATAGTCACCGGTCCGGTCAGCATTCCCTTCACGGGAGCCTCCGACAGAGACTGGGCGTAGACCGTTTCCGCCACAGTCATCGGTGCCGTGTATTCCACATCCCCGAAGATCACCGGAGGTTTGACGCAGCGGGAGCCGTAGGATTGCACCCAGCCATTCCCCGTAAAGGCGAAACCCTCCAGCTTTTCCCCGAAAAACTCCACCATATCGTTGCGCTCAAACTCGCCGTGCACCAGCACATCCAGACCCAGCTCCTGCTGGATGCCGATCCATCTGCCGATTTCCTCCCGAATAAACGACTGGTACTTCTCCTCCGTCCACTCTCCCTTGCGCCACTTCCGGCGGGCGCTGCGCACCTCCGGGGTTTGGGGAAAGCTGCCGATGGTCGTCGTTGGCAATAGCGGAAGCTGCCACCGCTTCTCCTGGCGGTCCCGGCGCTCCTCAAAGCCTCCTGCCCGGGTAACCGGCTGGGCTGCCAATCCCGCCATCCGCTCCCGCACCTCTCCCCGGTTCCGGAAAGGAGAAACCGCCAAGGCCTCACGTCCTCTCCGCAAAGCATCCAGCTCCGCCGCCACAGCCGCTTCGCCTAGCTTGCCCGCCTTGGTCAGCAGCACAATCTCCTCCAGCTTCTGGTCGGCAAACGCCAAGGCCTCACGCAGCACCAGATCAAGCCCTATCTCCGGCACGGTGCTAACCGGCACATGCAGCAGGCTGCAGGAGGGCTGGATCACCAGCCGGCTGTCCTCCACCCCATTGCGCAATGCGGTCAGCACCCTAAGCCGTTCATCCGGATCGCAAGCCCAAATGTTGCGCCCGTCCACCAGCCCAACGCCCAGCACCTTTCCGGCGGGGAAGCCATGGCGGAGCACCGCCTCCAGATTCAGGCCGCGGTCGTGGACGAAGTCCAGCCCAATGCCATGAACCGGCAGCGCCACCACCTTTTCATACGCCTCCACCGCTTCGAAATAGGTCTGCAAAAACAGCCGCAGCTCCGGCACCTCCCGCACAAGCTGCCCGTAAAGCTCCTCCGCCAGAGCCAGCTCCTCCGCAGTCACATTGGTGGACAAAATCGGCTCATCCACCTGCACCCATTGCACCCCTGCCTCCGCAAGCTCCCGGAGCACCTGTACATACAAGGGCAGCAGCCGGCGGGTCCAAGCCACCAGTTCACCGGGCGCATAGCCCTTGGCCAGCTTCACAAAGGTCAGCGGCCCCACCAGCACCGGCCTGCCTTCAATGCCCAGCTCCTCCTTGGCCTCCGCATACGCCTCAAGCAGCCGGTTTCCCGTCAGCACAGGCTGCGCGCCGTCAAGCTCCGGAACAATATAATGGTAATTGGTATTGAACCATTTGGTCATTTCACAGGCAGCAGCGTCCTTACTGCCCCGGGCCATGTCATAATAGACGGAGAGGGAGGGTGTGCCGCCCTCATAGCCGAACCGACGGGGGATCAGCCCGAACATCACCGCCGTATCCAGCACATGGTCGTAGCACGTAAAATCCCCTACGGGAATAATGTCAATGCCCTTCTCCTGCTGTAATCGCAGGTTGGCCAATCGGATCTCCTTCAGCCTGGCGTGAAACTCAGCCTCAGCCAAATCCCCCGCCCAAAAGGATTCCAAAACCTTTTTCCACTGTCTCTCCAGCCCGATACGGGGATAACCCAGGTTGCCGCTTTTCATCCGCCATCTCTCCTTGTCACCAATCCGTTGTTACAGGAAAGATAACATATCCGATCGGATATAGGGTATGACCATAAAGCTATGGCTGGATATAGCCAAAATATATACCCCTAGACAGACTGAGCCGTAAAACCGCTCGAAACCCATTTCTGCTCCGCGCTGGTTAACGGATTATTGAGTCGCCTCCTGCAAAGCCTCCACATAGGCAACTGCCAGTCTGGACAAGGCGGCGTTCTGATGGCAGATCCAGCCCACATGGATAGTCTCGTCGCTGGCCAGCGGCACCGGAATAATGTCATTGCCGTTCAGATCCTTGCTCAGCACCCCGGTGGAAATGGTGTAGCCGTTTAAGCCGATCAGCAGATTGAACAGAGTGGCCCGGTCGCTGACGCGGATGCTTTTGGGACGGGCGATGGTGCTCAGAATTTCCTCGGAGAAGTGAAAGGAATTGTATTCCCCCTGCTCAAAATACAGGTACGGATACTCCCGCAGCTGCTCCAGCGTCACCACGGAATGTTTCGCCAGCGGATTATGGGCGCTCACAAAAATATGAGCCTTGGCCGTAAACAGGCTGTTAAACATCAGATTGGCGTTTTTCAGCAGGCGGCTGATGACCTTATTATTGAAGTCGTTCATATAAAGGATGCCGATTTCGCTTTTTTGGTCCTTCACATCCTGGATGATCTCATGGGTTTTAGTCTCCCGCAGGGACAGCTCGTACTCCTCCTGCCCGTATTCCTGCACCAGCTTGACGAAGGCGTTCACGGCGAAGGCATAATGCTGGGTGGATACGGAAAAATGCTGGGGCGACGGCTTCGCATTCAGATACCGGCTCTCCAGAAGCTCCGCCTGTTCGATGACCTGACGGGCATAACCCAGGAACTCGGCGCCCTCCTTGGAGAGCATAATCCCCTTATTAGTCCGTTGAAAAATAATGATGCCGGTCTCCTCCTCCAGCTCCTTAATGGCGCTGGACAGGCTGGGCTGGGAGATGAACAGCCGCTTGGCCGCTTCGTTCATGGAGCCGCGGGCCGCCACCTCCAGCACATAACGCAGCTGCTGCAATGTCATGGCAGAGTCCTCTCTTTTGGATAAAGATGCTTGTTTTTCTGATCATACCCGTTCCAACTCCCGTTCACAAGCCCCCGCCTGTGGACAGCTCCGCGGCCAATTCCTTGGCTGCCGCTATGACCTGTTGACGGGGAACAGCCGCCAAGGTTCCCGGAGGAGCCGGCAGCTTGGCCTGGGGGCTGCTGCGGTAATACACATAAGCAGTGACGATGGAGCCATCCGCCAGTTGGACCTGGACCAGAACCCGCACATAATCGGGCACATTCTCCCACAGATCCGCCGTCATCAGCTCATCCGCCGACAGGCATAGAAGCTCTCCCGGCACCTGGCAGCCGGGTTCCTGCACCACAAAGTAATACCCATCGGCGTCGGCAAACCTGCTGTGATTGGGAAGAAAAGCAGGGCCCACCGTCACAATTCTGCCGAAAAGAATATGCTGAACCTCCTGATCAATGAAGGTTCCATAGGAAAACAAGTAATAATAGCCCATATTTCCTCCTGGAGCGGAATTGGATTCGGTTCAAGCCTCCGCTCTATGTAATGATGTATGCATGTCTGGGCCCATCATGTGCCTGTACATTAAACACAAGCATCCGTTTTCATATTTACATACCTTCGGTCGGTATTTATAATAAGTTTAAACGGATTCTCTTCAAACATACATATGAGGAGGGGTAATTGTGAAGCAAGAGGAACGCAGGCGCACTACCATCCGTCTGCTGCTGGATACGGCCATTGCCCTGATCGCCGAGAAGGGCTGCCATCTGCTGACGATGCAGGATATCGCCAATGCGGCAGGTTTGTCCAAGGGGGCGATTTTCCATTATGTCAAAAGCAAGGATGAAATGTTCGTCTGGGTACTGCAAGAGCAGCTGGAGCAAACAAATAACCGGTTTTTGGATGAGGTGGCCTCCGGACGCCGTACCTTCGCCGAGCCGATGAAGGCCATTGCGGACAGCATCTCCTCCTACGGGAAAGCGGGCAATGTCACCAACAAGGTATTGCTGTATCTGCTTGGCAAGGAGGATCAGCCCCTTATTGCGGAAGCGATTCGTGACTACTATAAAAAGTCGGTGCAGCTCTCCCAAAGCTGGATTGAAGTCGGTCAGCAATACGGCGTTATTCCTCCATCCGTGGATGCGGCCAAAACAGCCGACATGTTCGTTCTGCTCACCTTCGGAATGCGGATGCGCGCCTCCATTCCGTTTGACGGGCCAGCCTTCTCAGGTGCCGATTTCACGGCCTTCATCACTTCCGTATTGCAGCCCAACGCGGTTAAAAATGAAAAGGAGGTTTCCCAATGATCCCTTTGTATGTGCTGGTGGTATCATTTGTGCTGTTCCGCGCTTCGGGTTTGGCCGGTTTTGCGTACTTTTCAGAGTGGCATTCCTCCCTCCAGGCTGCAGTTGCACTTATGCTCCTGGTTGCCGCCTCGGCCCATTGGGGCTCCAAACGCCGGGACTTAATCCGGATGGTGCCCTCCGCCTTTCCCCGGCCGGAGCTCATCGTCAGCATTACCGGACTGCTGGAAATTGCCGGAGCTGTTGGCCTCCTGTTCCCCGCCACCTCCCGAATCGCCTCGATCTGCTTGGCCCTGCTGCTGGTTGCCATGTTTCCCGCCAATATAAAAGCCGCCAGTGAATCCTTGACCATCGGAGGACGGCCTGTGCCCAAGCTGCCGGTGCGTATGCTGCTCCAGCTTATTTTTATAGCGGCCGTGCTGTTAGCCGGTTAAAAAAAGAACCGCAGGGAGGCACTGGCCCCTTGCGGTTCTTCTGTATAGCTGCTCTATGCTTGCTTACGCCTTGGCAGCCTTGAAGGCAGCTACGTATTCAGCGGCTTTTTTGGCAATGCTGCTGTAGTCGCCAGTCTTCACGGCGTCTGCAGTCAGGTCGCCGCCGATGCCTACGGCAGTTGCGCCTGCTTTGATCCACTCGGCCAGGTTGGAGAGGGATACGCCGCCGGTCGGCATGATGTTGGCTTGCGGCAGAGGGCCCTTGATGGCTTTGATCATGGAAGGAGCGAAGGCATTGCCCGGGAAGAGCTTCACTACATCTACGCCCAGCTCCAGCGCTTGCTGAATTTCCTTGATGGTCATGCAGCCCGGCATCACGGGAACACGGTACCGGTTGCACAGGATCACGGTTTCGGGGTTCAAGCTGGGTCCAACCACAAATTCGGAGCCGGCCAGGATAGCGGCACGGGCGGTTTCCGGATCAAGCACAGTACCTACGCCAATGATGGCGAAGCGGGCCGGGTCCTTGGCGGTGCTGGAATACTTGGCAGCCAGGGTTTCGATGGCACGCAATGCGCCCGGAACGGTCATGGTGATTTCAATAACCTTGATGCCGCCTTCGATGGCTTGCTCAGCCATACGCACAACATCCTCGGCAGTATCGGCACGCAGAACGGCTACAACGCCTTGTTCGGCGATTTGTTGGATAACTTTAATTTTTTTCATGGTTTTCTCCACATTCCTTTTCTTCGTCCCGTTTACATTCAAGGACGTTAATGTTTAACGCGTGTAACCTTCAAAAGCTTAGCGCTCGACGCTCTTCTTGTTCTGGAGCACCGCCTGGGCCTTTTCCCAAGTGGGCAATGCTTCCCAGTCGCCTTCCATCTGTACCGCCAGGGAGCCCATCAGGCTGCCGAGACGGACAGCTTCAGCCAGCTCATACCCCTTGAGCACACCTACGATGAAGCCTGCGCAGAAGCCGTCGCCGGCTCCTACGGTATCCACTACGCGCTCTGCCTTGAAGAAGGGGATGGCGGTTACCTTGCCGTTTTCGATCAGGTAGGTTTCGTCATCTCCGCCCTTCACGATGGAAACGGCGCGCAGCTTGGACAGACGGGCTACGATTTCGTCGAAGTCCTCGGTTTCATACATCAGCTTCAGCTCGTCCAGGCCGGGCAGGAAGTAGTCGGCTTCCTCAGCCATAGGCAGCAGAACATCTCTGGCTTCCTCCAGGGTCCACAGTTTCAGACGCAGATTGGGGTCAAAGCAAACCTTGACGCCATGCTTCTTGGCCATGCGGATAGCGGCCCAGAGAGTTTCCCGGCAGCTTTCGGAGAGAGCCGCGGTAATGCCGGTCACATGCAGGATTTTGGCCTGCTTGATGTATTCCTCATCCAGATGCTCGGGACGCATCAGGCTGGCTGCGGAATTTTTGCGGTAATAATAGACGAAGGACTTGCCGGAGATCGCTTCCTTCAGCATCAATCCGGTAGGAGCCTCGTCGGTCAATTCCACGCGGGAGACGTCAACGCCTTCGCCGCGGATGCGCTTCTGGATCATCAGACCCATGGGGTCCTTGCCCAGACGGCCGAACCAGCCTACGCGGTGACCCAGACGGGCCACGCCGATGGCGAAGTTGCTCTCTGCGCCGCCGAAGGACTTGTCCAGGGTAGCCGAGTATTCGATCCCCTTGTTGCCCGTGGACATCAGGAGTCCCATGGATTCGCCGAAGGTCAGCACCTCCGGGATGTATTGCTGCTCTTTCATTGCCTGTGTCATTCTTCAGCCTCCACCTGCTCCCGCTTTTCGCCAAAACGGGAATATAATCGGATTTTCACCATTGAACACGTGTTCCGCTCTTGATTGCGCCGTGTTTCCTGCTATAGCCTGTTTTCCATTGTACCATACTTTCAAGACTTTGCGGCAGGCATTTCTACGACGATTTCTTGGATTTTTTTTAGGTTTCACTCCCTTCATTGCGCTTGGAAGCCAAGGGTGCTACACTTTCCGGTATAGCGCGGAGCGGTTTGATTATGGGTTCACGGAGTTGTGCGGACGCTTTGAAAATTTTGCTTTTGTGAAAAAGGAGTTTTTGCAGCATGGGCTTACAAACGGGCAAAACCCTGATTTTGGCATTGGCTGGAGGGGCAATCTTCCAGCTGCTTCATATTCCTCTGGCCTGGCTGTTGGGGCCAATGACCGTGCTTCTGGTATGGCGGGAGGTCTTCAAAAAAAAGGCCGAATGGCACCGCGGCCTCCGCAATGCAGGTTTATGCGTGCTGGGGTACATGATGGGCATCACCTTTAATGCGGAGGTGGCGGGGCAGATTGCCGTACAGCTGCCCTCCATGGCTGCGGCCACCCTTCTAACTGTCGCCTTCGGACTTGTGGCCGGCTGGGTCACCGTCAAACGCACGGGCATCAGCATGGCGTCGGGCCTTCTCGGAAGCATACCCGGGGGCCTCTCCCAAATGGCCGTCCTCTGCGACGAGGTGGAGGATGCAGACATGACGGTGGTGACCTTCATGCAGACCATCCGGGTGATGGCCGTGGTGTTTATTGTGCCCTTTCTTGCCTTCCACGGGTTGTCGTCGGGGGAAGCCGGAGGCGGAGCGGCAGCAACGGCTGTGGCTTCGGCAGCGTCTTCTGTTTCCTGGCTGTCCTCCAACACGGTATGGTTTGTATTGGCCGTAGCCGTGATGCTGGTGCTGGGTCCCAAGCTCCATTTGCCCACCCCCTACATGCTGGGGCCGATGGTGGGAGCCGCATTATTATCGATCGCAGGGCTTGAGGCGCCGGCTCTGCCCCACTGGTCGGTTCTGACCGCCCAGGTGCTGGTGGGAGCCCATATGGGGGTCACCACAAGTCTTTCCTCCCTGGACAATTGGAAGAAGCTTTTGCCCTACGCTCTTTTCGGAGCCATCGGGATTGTGCTGTTTTCCTTAGGCACCGGCTATCTTCTGACCTTGTGGCATCCCATGTCGCTGTTAACCGCTTTTTTGGGCTCGGCCCCCGGCGGCATGACGGAAATGGGGGTAACCGGAGCGGCGTTGGGTGCCGATCTATCCATTATTGTGGCCTACCAGATGTTTCGGCTTCTGTTCATTTTGTTTATTGCCCCTTATATCGTAAAGGGCCTGCTGCGCCTGTACCGGGCGCGCACCGATTCTCCCGTGAAAGGATTTTGACCATTGAAAACCCTTGTGATTGCGGAAAAGCCCGATATGGGCCGGAATATCGCCGCCGTACTGGAGCCTAAGGCCTCTAATAAGCGGACCCACCTTGAAGGCGAACGCTACATCATAACCTGGGCCATCGGGCACCTCATCGGGCTGGCGGAGCCGGATCATTACGACGATCGGTATAAAAAGTGGAATCTCGGCGACCTGCCTATTATTCCCGAATCCTTCAAACTTTTACCCAATGTGAAAACCCGGGATCAGCTGAAGGTCATCGCCCAGGTGGCCAAAGAATGCGACCGGATCGTCAACGCCTGTGACGCCGGACGTGAAGGGCAGCTGATTTTTTCGTATATCCAGCAGCATCTGAAGCTGCGCCAGCCGGTGCAGCGGCTGTGGATTTCGGACTTGACGGCGGAAACCATCCGCCGGGGTTTTGCGGAGCTGAAGGACGGCAGCGAATACGAAAATTTGACCCAGGCAGCCAGAGCCCGCAGTGAAGCGGACTGGCTGATCGGCATGAACGGGTCCCGGGCGTTTACCACCCGGCATAATGAACTGTTGTCCGTCGGACGGGTGCAGACACCCGTATTGGCCTTGATCTATGACCGTCAGAAGCAGATCGAAGCCTTCGATTCGGAAAAGTTCTTCGAGGTGGAGGGTTCCTTCCAGCAGGGGGACACCACCTACCGGGGCATGTGGCAGGGGGACCGGTTTAAGGCTAAGGACAAGGCTGAGGCTGTAGTGGCGCGAGTCAAAGGCAAACCCGGACGGATCGCTTCTTATGAAGTGAAGGATACCAAGGAATTTCCCTTCAAGCTCTATGATTTGACCCTGCTGCAGCGGGAGGCCAACGGCAAGCTTGGTTTCTCCGCCAAAAAAACCTTGGACACCGCCCAGGCCCTGTATGAAAAGCACAAGGTCATCAGCTACCCCCGGACCAATTCCAACTATGTAAACCCGGAGAATATTCCGGACATGCACAAAACGCTGGAGTCCCTGAAGGGCTCCGTGGATTTTGGCTCCTTCGCCCAAAATGCGGACAAGAAGCTGGTGCACAAAAATAACAAGTTCGTTTGTAATCCGGCCAAGGTGGAGGATCACCACGCCATTCTCCCCACCTTCAAAAAAGCAAGCGGCCTGTCTCCGGATGAAGCGAAAATCTATGACCTGATCGTGCGGCGTTTCCTGTCCCACTTTTATCCGGCAGCCGAGTATAAGGTGCATACGGTGTTTACGGAGGTAGGTGAAGCGGACCCGGCCGACCGGTTCAAAACCACGGTTAAGGAGCTGCTTTCCCTAGGCTGGAAGGTGCTGTACCCGGACCAGAAGAAAAGCAGCGGCGCCAGAGGCGGCGGAAAGGGCAAAGCTGGTAAATCCGGCGATGGGGAAAACGCCGGCCCCGACAAGGATGGGGATAAGGACGAAAATAACGGTCCCTCCGAGCTGGAAGTGGAAATGGACACCCCTTTCCAGGTGAATCCGCAGGCCGGTGTGCTTTGTGCTGATGCGGAGGTCAAGGAAAAGGAAACCCAGCCGCCGAAGGCTTTTACAGAGGGCACTCTGCTGAAGGCCATGGAAAGTGCGGGCAAGTCCATTGAGGACGACGAGCTCCGGGATGTGATGAAGGATTCCGGGCTGGGCACCCCGGCCACCCGCGCGGCGACCATTGAACGGCTGAAGCATGTGGGCTATGTCGCCATGCAGGGCAAACGGATTACCATCACCCCCAAAGGCCGGGCCGCCGTGGAACTGGTTCGCGGGGCAGGCGTGGAGCTGCTGGCTTCGCCGGAGATGACGGGCCAGTGGGAACGGCGTCTCACCGAAATCGCCCGGGGCCAGGCGTCGAAGGATGCCTTTATGGATAAGGTGCGGGCCTTCGCGCGCCTGATCGTGGACAAGGTCCGCCTGCAGGCGCGGGCGGACAAATCGCACTTCGCCAAGCCGGAGCCGGCGGCTGGCGCAGGCAAGAGCAAAGGCAGCAGCCGCAGCAGCGCTGCCAAGAGCGTTGCCGCCGGCGGGGCCGCTGCCGGCGAGGAGGGCGCTGCGCCGGCGCGGAAGCGGCGCAGCAAGGCTGACGCGGCGGCCGGCAGCGCCGCGGGAGCAGAGGCGGCGGCTGCAGCGCCCGCCGCCCCAAAACGCCGCAGCGCCAAAGCCTCACCCGCACCTGCCACAGCGGGTGAGGCTGCCAGCGGCGCCACTCGTGCTGCCGGCAGACCATCGGCAGCAAGCAGTGGCACTGGCGCCGGCGCAGGCCGTACGGCCGCTACGGCAGGGACAGCAGCAGGCCGTACGGCTACTACAGCAGGAACAATGGCGCCGCCGGCTCCCCCCAGCCGCCCCGCCATGCGGGAGGCGCTGGGGCAATGCCCCCGCCCGGGCTGCGGCGGGCGCATTATCTTTGGCAGCACCGGCTACGGCTGCACCCATTTCCGCCAGGGCTGCACCTTCGTGCTCTGGAAGGACACCGGCTTTGGCGTGAACCTCAACGATACCATGGTAACCAGTCTGTTGCGGACCGGCCAAACCTCCTTCTACAGCGAAACCGCCGGCAGCGGCACCCTCATTCTGCAGGATGCACAAACCGGCAAACTATCTCTTCTTCGGAACTAATAAATCTGCGGAACTAATAAATACTTCCTCCCCCTTGTCCCGGCTTATGGAACAAGGGGGATTTTCTTTTACCACTATTCCCGCCATTCCCATGCTACCTGAGCACGCAATAGCGGCCCTCCAACCTCCCTTAATCCAGGTTTTTTCCTGTCTACCCGGCTTCCCATCACAATAAGGGAAACTTCCCTTCCCTTATCCTCCCCAAACTAAAGAAACGACCCGAATAGCGGAACATTGCCTTACGCTACCAAGGCTCAATATCGCGCAATCCAGGTACATCAATGCCAAGCCCAACGGAAGCATAAGCTGCATCCACACCCTTGTCGCCCACTATCCCCCTTACTCAGGGAACAACATATTCTGATTCAGAACTGGAAAACTTCAAGCTAGACAAGAACGCACTTATCCCTTATCCCTTCTACTCACTTGTCTCCCACTATCCCCTCCACTCAGGGAATAATATGTTCAGTTTAAGAACCAACAAATACCAAGATGTCCAGCCCCCCCCTTTGCCATCTGCTCTCTTGTCGCCCACTATCCCTTTCACTCAGGATAAAGGTGAAATGATATACTTCGCGGAAGTTGTTGTCCAAAAGCTAAGGCAATACGGTCAGGAGCAGAGAGCCGATAGGCGGGGAACGAGAAGCTTACTTACATAACCCGAGGGATACCAACGTGGGCTCTACTACCTGATTATTGAAATGATACACCAGGGCCTGCTCAAGGATAGTAACCAGCACAAGAAAGCTTAAAGCCTAGCAAATAATTGGGATAGTCTCAAAGTAAAGAACAGCATCCTGAGCCAATGGGATAATGTGCAACAAGGGTCTGACCAATCCTAAAGGGATGATGCAGCGCAGGCTGTCAGTCCACCCTCTCTCAACCTGAGCTAATGGGATAGTGGACGACAAGGCCTTTATAAGAGCTTCTCCCCTACCATAGCCTGAGTCCACGAGGATGCTTATTGACTGGCAAGGTTGGTAGAAGCTGGGGGATAGGTCTAGGGTAAAAAATAGGGACTTGGGCCGAGGTCCAGAGTGCCAGTTTTTGCGGGGGCTGAGGTTAGTTGCCGAAGGTTGAAGGTCGGGGGGAGGTCGGAGATCGGCCATTGGCTGCCCGAGGTCAGCGGTTGGTTGCCCTCCTAGCTGATACCCTGGCTTTAAGCGGCGGGAGCGCATTTTCACCAGTTTGCGGTCATGAAGCACAATGAGCGACCAGCCGGGAGGGTATACGTTCGGAATATTCCAAGGTACAGCTTCGGCCCGAACCGACTGCCCCAAAACGGCCATAACATCATCTCCTCAGCCGATTTTGGAATCTTTTTTCCATTCACCGCGTATAAAAAGCATATCGGTTTTTCCAAAAGGAGTTATCTCTATGTCCCAAGAAAAAAAGCGGCGCCGCTCCGGCGTCTGGTGGGAGATTTTCCCCGAGATCATTGTGGAGCTGATCCCTGCACTCTTCAGAGGTATGCTCCGCCTGGTCCGCAGCATCTTTGACTAAGCGGCTGATTACGCGAAGGCACAAAAAGCTGGACTGCCTCATGCGGACCAAACTGCGCGCGGTCGGAAAGCAAAAAAAGCCGCCCGGGTCAACGCCCGAACGGCTATCTTCTTGCGGATTAATTTCCTGCTGCGTCCGATTCCTGCAGCAGCTGCGCCAGCTCATCATGGATGCGGCCGTTGGTGGCCACAATGTTGCGAACCCCAAGATGATACGGGCTGCCATTGGTATCCGTTACATGGCCGCCGGATTCCTTGACCAACAGCATACCTGCGGCAACATCCCAGGCATTCAAACCCAGCTCCCAATAGCCGGAAAGCCTGCCGGCCGCTACATAAGCCAGATGAAGTGCAGCCGATCCGCCGGAACGGACATTGCGCACCCGGGGCACCACTGCTTCCAGTCCTCTCATGTTGCCCGCGATATTCGGCCCGCGGTCCGTAGGAAAGCCCGTAGCAACAAGGCTGTCCAAAAGCCGCTCCTCACCAGATACCGTGGTGCGCCGGCCATGAACATAAGCACCCTTGCCTTTCTCCGCAACAAACAATTCATCCCGGTTCGGGTCATACACAACGCCAACAATAATCTCGCCCTTATGCGCTAAAGCGATAGATACGCTGAAGAATGGGAAGCCATGGATAAAGTTGGTTGTCCCGTCCACCGGGTCCACAATCCACAGGTATTCCGCGTCGCTTGCTTCCTGCAGTGCCTTAATAGAAGCGGCTGCTCCCGGCTCCACCCCTTCTTCACCCAGAATGGAATGGGTGGGGAAATGGGTCATGATCAGATTGCGGATCATCATCTCGGAGCCTTTGTCCACTTCCGTGACAAGATCGTGGGGGGAGGTTTTTATAGTAAGGCTGGAGAAGTCCCCCAGCTTGCTCTTGATCCATTCGCCGGCCTTGGCTGCCGTATTGATGGCAACTGCCGTAAAACTTTTACTGCCTACGGTAAAAGGTTCTTTTTGCTCACTGGACATTGTCATCAACTCTCTTCTTTGCTTACTTGTAGATACCTTCAGTATAGTCAATCTTCGTCTTAAAAGCTACTTGCGAATGCACCAAAAAAACTCGTAACAATGTACAATAAACGCTTACATTTCCTTTTCAAAAATAGTTGTTTCAAAATTGTGACGCCGGGTAAATATGCTTACATTTGGAAAATCATTCGGAACTGCTGGCTAACTGTCAGCACCATCCAACTTTTTTAGTTCTCCTTTTTTCCCCCATGAAAGGTGGTGAGGCCGCCGGGCCAGGCGTATTGTTCTATTATTCTACTAACAGGAGGAGAAGGCATGCGAATAGCGGTTATGAAAAAACTGGCTACCGTTACGGCGGTTTTGCTTGTTGTTTCCCTGCTTAGCCCTGTTCTGGCTTTGGCTGACGCCTACTTTAAGGATGTGCGTTATCAAACCAGCGGCACCGTAACCGGACAGGTTTACTTCGACGGTACCGTAGGGACTAACGTGTACGCTTCGGGACAACCGGTCACCCTGTCCGTTTATGATAACGCGGGGACATTCATCACGCCGGTGACAGCTACGTACACAACATACAGCGATGGAAAATACTACTATACCTTCGACCCGAAGGTGATCCCGAACGCTTCCCAGCATAATCCTATTGTCATCAAGTATCACAACGAGGCACTGAACTACTCCACCGTATCCAATGCCGTTTACCGTGAGACAGACTCCGGCTCCGGTGGTGATTCCGGCTCGGGCGGTTCTGGCTCAGGCACAGGCTCCGGTACATATACTCCTTCACCGTCGCCATCCCCCACACCCGGAACAGAAACGGATCCGGATGTAACGGTCATTAAGGCCGATGATCTGAAGGATGCCTTCCATGGCTCCGACAAGGTAACTCTGCGGTTCGCAGAATCCGTAGAGATCCCCTTCTCCGGACTCACTGAGGCCATGACACGCACCGGCACTGTTCTTTCTCTGACAGGGGACCACGGGACCTATGAGCTTCCGCTCTCCGTCTTGAACCTGACACAAATCAGCAGCATGCTGAACACCGGCGCTGCCGGACTGACCTTGAAGCTGACTGTCACCAAGGTCACCGGTGATGAAGCGGCTCAGGTTGCAGCGGCTGTAGCGAAGGCCAATGGCATCGCATTGTCCGACCCCGTGCGCTTTGAGCTTCTGGCTGTTGGCGCCGACGGCCAAAAGCTGGCCTTGGACAACTTCGGCAGCACCTATGTGAAACGCACCATCACCATGACCCGCGAAAGCAACGGTTTGGCTACGGTGGTTCAATATCTGCCGGCTACCGATGCATTGACCTTCGTACCGTCGGTCATTAACGGCACCTCCGCCACCTTCCAGCGTCCCGGCAACAGCATCTACCTGGTGCTGGAGCGCAATACCGTCTTCGCTGACCTGAACGGTCATTGGGCAGAAAAGGATATTGAGCTTCTGGCCAGCAAGCTGCTGAACGGACGGGAAATTGTGGAAGGCACCACCGCCAACAGCTTCGAGCCCAACCGCGGCGTAACCCGTGCTGAGTTCGCAGCCCTCCTGGTGAAAGGACTGGGCCTGACCGTACCTCCGAAGACTGCCGTGGGCGAGTTCCCTGACGTGGACCCCGAGGCTTGGCATGCGGTATATATCTTCGCCGCCAAAAATGCCGGTCTGATCGAAGGCTACGAGGATGGCACCTTCCGTCCGGACCGCTTCATCAACCGTGAGGAGCTGCTGGCTCTGGCTTACCGCGCATACCGGTTTGCAGGCGGCCAAGCAGACTTCACAGTCATCGAGCTGGCAACAACCCTGGCCCGCTTCGAGGATGCCGAGGACCTGGTTTGGGCTCAGCTTGAAACAGGCGCTGTCGTAAAATTGGGCCTGTCCCAAGGCGCGGATTCCAACAAGCTGGATCCGGCAGCAAGCGCCAACCGTGCTGAAGCCGCAGTGATCCTGAAGCGGATCCTGGAAAAAACAGGCTTCATCCAGTAACGCAGATGCGTAACCTGGGATGAACAAATAGGCTGCTCCGGGGCAGGATCATCTGCCAACCGGAGCAGCCTATTTTTATAACCATAGATTACTAATATTTATCCGAATCGGTATGATATCCCATATCCTCCCTTGGGATAAACCCATGCTACATTGTCCGAAGCACAGGCAATCCGGCAGGTGCCGCATTCCACACAATTTTCATAGGCCACATGGTTGATCTTGGCCGCCTCATCCCAGCTGTACACCTCCGCCGGGCAGAAGCTGTTGCAGCCTTTGCCTGCGCACCTGGCGCAGACCGCCTCATCCTTGATAGCCAAGTGGGATACATCATCGCATTTGTAGCGGATTGTAAACAGCTTGTCGGTCATGGTTTGGGTGCTCATCCGTTTATCGCCCTCCAGCCTTTGGCTCCCAGCTTCATCAGATTCATCGTGCCGCCTGCCGCCTGCTTCACCAGACGGATGGCCTTCTTCTGTTTTTCCGCTTTGGTAACCCCGTTCACCAGGAACATCTCGTAAGCCGCCTCATTGATAGCCCGGGGCAGATCGCCAAACAGAAGTGACGGGTCAAAATCCTTCAAGAGGCTGTGCATGCCCTTGTATTTTTTGAGATCGTTCATGAGGAAGCTGCTCTTCATGGCATTGTCGTACTGCTTCAAGGAAGCAGCAGAGAAATCCCCTTTCTCCTTGGCTTTGATTACCGCCTCCGCCGCCAGCCTGCCGGAGACCATCGCCAGGTTAGTTCCCTCCCGGTGAACGAAATTCACCAGCTGAGCAGCGTCGCCGGTAATGCACCAGCCGCTTCCGGATAAAGGCGGAATGGAATGGTAGCCGCCTTCGGGAATGAGGTGGGCCGCATATTCCTTCACTTCCCCGCCCTGGATCAGCTTGCGGATGGAGGGGTGCCGTTTGACCTCCTCCAGCAGCTCATGGGGCTTGGCTCCGCTTTGCCGCAGGTGGTTCACCATCACGCCGATGCCGATGGAGATGGACTCCTTGTTGGTGTACATGAACCCCATTCCCGCCATGCCCCGGGAGGTTTCGCCCATAAACTCCACAGTAACCCCTTCGTCTCCTTCGAGACTGAAACGGTCTTCGATTTTTTCGCGGGGGAGCATGATGATTTCCTTGACTGCAAGAGAGACCTCGTCGGGATTCCATTCGCGGTGTACACCCATTCTTTTGCCCAAAAGGGAGTTTACGCCGTCGGCAATAATCACCGCATCCGCATACAAGTCTCCGTCCTCCCGGTCGGTGCGGACACCCACCACCTTGTCACCCTGGCGGATCACATCCACCGCCGCCGTTTCGTAGACGGGGATCGCCCCCGCCTCCACCGCTTTCTCCGCCAGCCATTGGTCAAACTTGGCACGGATGCCTGTGAAGCAGTTAAAGGGCGTCTTGTAGGCCTCATTCCGGTGACCCAGAGTAACGGCGGATTCCTTGCCCATCATCCAGATCCGCTGCTCCACAATATGCCGCTCCACAGGCGGATTCTTTTCGTCCAGAAATCCGGGCACCAGCTCTTCAATCTGCTGCCGGTACAGAACACCGCCGAATACATTCTTGGCGCCGGGGTACTCCCCCCGCTCCAGAAGCACAACCTTCAGCCCCGCTCTGGCCAGCGTCAGCGCCGCCGAACTGCCGGCCGGCCCTGCACCGACCACTATCGCATCGAATTTTTCGTTCATGGCCGCCTATACCCCTCTTCCCGCTGCTGTTTGGGTCATCGCTTCATCCGGGATGCCGGCTTCCGAGTCCGCCGACCCTAACCGGGCGGAGGATGCATCTGCAACCGTCCCAAGGCCTGCTTCTGCCCCTCCCGGCAGCGGGTGGGCAACTCCCCGGCGTTTGGTGAACTCCCGGGTCAGCGCCGGAATGATCTGGAACAGATCCCCCGCAAGAGCGTAATGGGCGATCTGGAATATCGGCGCCTGAGAGTCCTTGTTCACGGCGATAATCACATCGGAGCCCTGCATACCCACCGTATGCTGAACCGCTCCCGAGATTCCCGCCGCAATGTACAGCTTAGGCCGCACCGTGTGCCCCGTCTGCCCGATCTGGTGCTCATGGGTGATCCAGCCCGCGTCCACTGCGGCACGGGTTGCGCCAACCTCACCGCCCAGCACCTCCGCCAGCTCCCGCAGCAGGCCAAAGCCCTCCGGTCCGCCCAAGCCCCGGCCGCCGGCCACGATAATGTCTGCTTCCTCCAGATTAATGCTGCTCTTCTCCTCCAGGAAGGCGATCACCTGGGCGGCCGTATTGGAATAATTCTCCCGCACCTCCAGGTGCACCACCTCGCCGGTCCGCTCCGGGTCTGGCGCCAAGGCCTGGAACACACCCGCCCGGGCGGTGGCCATCTGGGGCCGGTACTGCTTGCAGAGGATGGTGGCCATCATCTTCTCCGAAAATGCCGGGCGGCTGGCCATCAGAAGCCGGGAGGGATGAGGCTCCACATCCAGCTCTGTGCAATCCGCCGTCAGCCCTGTGGGCAGATGGGTGGCGATGGCTCCCGCCAGATCCCGCCCGGTAGCGGTGGCGCCATACAGCACAATCTCCGGCTTGATCTCGTGGATCGCCGACAAACATACCCTGCTGTACGGGCGGGTCCGGTAATCCAGCAGCTCCGGCGCTTGACACAGGTACACCCGGTCGGCTCCGTAGCGGATGGATTCCGCCGCCAGATGCTCCACATCATGGCCGATGACCAGCGCCAACAACGAAGTCTCCAGCTTATCAGCGAGCTTCCGCCCTTCCCCTAGCAGCTGCCAGGAGACCTTCTTAGCCTCACCGCGCCGGTGCTCGATGACGATCATCACGCCCCGGTAGGCAGACCAATCCTGCTCCTGGGCGGCTTTGCGTTCCTCACTCATTCTTCATGCCTCCTCTTGCCCCGTAGCCGGAGCATGTATCTCTATTTATGCGATCGTATAGGGGGCTCCCCCAAAAGTACCCGGAATCAGCTTCGAAGCATTACTTCACTTTTGGGGGATTATGATATCCATCCCAGCCTGCGGGGCAGCTCGCCCTCCCACAGCTTCCCGGCCACTTCCTCCGCCTGGGCTTCCGGTGTAGCGCCGCCAATCTGCACCGTATTGGCCTTCTTGAGCTCCGGAACCCAGGTGCGGCCCACAATGGTGGGCGACCCCTTTAGTCCGATTTTGGTCCGGTCCATCTCCGGAAAATCCGCCATGGTCCACATTACGGGCTTATATCGCGCCGCCCGGACCATACCCGGCAGCGTCGCCCGGCGGATGCGGTTCAGCTCCTTAAGCACTGTAAAAAGCACGGGCATGGAGGTTTCCGCCACCTCAACACCATCCTCCATTTGCCGGTGGACACGCACCCGTCCCGCTTCCTCATCCACCTTATCCACCTTGCAGACATAAGTGAGCTGGTCCATATCCAACCGGCATGCCACACCCGGCCCCACCTGCCCCGTATCTCCGTCCAAAGTCTGCTTGCCGCAGAACACCATGTGCACCGGTCCCCAAGCCGTCTCAATCTTCCGGATGGCCGCTCCCAGCACATAGGAGGTAGCCAGCGTATCCGCCCCGGCGAAAGCCCGGTCCGTCACCAGCACAGCCTCATCGGCTCCGAGAGAAATACATTCCTTCAAGCCCTTCTCAGCCTGGGGCGGACCCATGGTCACCACCGTTACCCGTGCCCCCAGCTCATCCTTAATCCGCAGCGCCTCCTCCAGCCCGTGCATATCATAGAAATTCACAATGCTCGGCACTCCCTGGCGGATCAGGGTATTGTTCTTGGGATCAATCCGGATCTCCCTGCTGTCGGGCACCTGCTTGACACAAACCACCACATGCAGCAATCTGACACACCTCCGATTAGAATCATTCCAAAAATGATAGCGCTTGCATTAATTGCCAACGCTGATTTTCACATCTGAAATTCTCCCCCGCTATCACCATATTTCACCATTTCCACATGTTGAACCGTTTTCCTACTTTGTGAAAAAATTCATTTGTTATAGTGATAAAAATTTCTTGTTTCCGTCATAAAGTTGTCACTTTTCCTTAAAAAGTCCGGGCTTTTCTTGTGAAAAAATGCACATAACTGCTCTGTAAAACAACTGTTATACCTTTTCAAAGCATCTGTACTATATCTGCACGGAAGCGCTAACACTTTTTAGGGCTATTTTGAACGCCACAACAAAAAAGCCTGACCGCATCCGGCCAAGCGTTTATCCCGTACTCCTTTTTTCATAGCTCCACAGTGGCCTGGTCCACCCGCCGGACCCCCTGCACTCCCGCCAGATCCTCCATGAGACGGAACAGCGCTCCATCCTTCATCTTAGCCTCCAGCATCACATCCAGCGCAGATGTATCCGTCGCAATCTCACGCAGGAACTCCAGGAGCGGACCGGCCTCCACATAATCCGCATGGGCCCGCACATCCTTGCCTTCACGGGGGCTGGAGACGTGGATCTTCGGCGGAAGGACAGGCAAACCCAGCGCCTCCTGCTCCTCCGTCCCTGCGCCTTCCCATGTCCGCAGGATTCTGGGCCACAGGGAAGTTGCACTCTCCCCGGCATTGTTCACCGTATGATGATGCAGATCCAGCACCATAGGAGCCCCCACCTCCTCACAAATGGCCAGGGTTTCCTCTGCGGTGAAGGTTTTATCATCATTCTCCAGGGTGATCCGCTCCCGCACCTCCTGCGGAAGGGCAAGGAAATTGCGGGTGAACCGCTGCCCCGCCGTCAGCTTATCCCCGTAGCTGCCGCCCACGTGGATGTTGCACTTGGCATTGCGGTTTAGTCCCATAGCCTCCAGCATGGTGTGATGCCGCACCAGATCGGCCACCGAATTGTCCAGCACATCCTGCCGCGGGGTGGACAGCACCGTAAAATGATCGGGATGGAAGCTTGTCCGCATCCGGTGCAAACGGACATATTCCCCAACCTGGGCGAAGGACTCCGACAATACTGCGAAGGGATCCCAGTCCGCAAGAAGCCCATGGCCCACAAGAGGGATCAGCTTGGAGGAAAACCGGTAGAGATGAATATCGCTGGCCCGGTTATGCCGGAGCAGCCGAAGAGTATTGTGCAGATTCTCCGCAGCGATACGCTCCAGCTTGCGGACTGCGGCTTCCCGGTCCTCCAGCTTGGCGAAGGCGGTGGCGGTCATGGTTTTGGAGGGGGAAGCCTGGGACACAACGGTGGACATAGCCACATAACCAAAACGGACAATCACAAGCAAGTCACTCCCGAAAGGTAGTATATTACCATATATGGATATACTTCCCTTCAACTGCTTAAATCATCCGTTTAAATCCGCATCATTCCGGTTTAACCGGATACTTCCTTATCTCCGAAAAACATTTCGTAAGCCAGCGCCGTTTGCACTCTGGCCTCCTCCTCCGTCAGCTTGCGGAGCAGGTCCATTTCCACCAATGTCACCTCATTGCCCTGAAAATTGATTTCGGCGATGGACGCGGTAATTTTCACAATGGCGATAGCTTGGTTCTGGGGGGTATAGGCAATCACCTTCTGGCCGGTAGGAAATACGCGGAAGCCGGTTTTCACCATCTTGCACTTGCCGTATTCCAGCAAATCATGAAGCTCCTGCTCATTCTTGAACTTGCAGACCGAGTTAAATTCCGTAGCGAATCCCATACAATGCTCCTCCTAAAGGGGGTTTTCCTTTAAGAATACCATAATTTGCAGGCAATTACCTGGCCTGGCCTTCCGCAGATCTTGCTCAATCCCCGGTTTGGCCATCCGGTTTAGCCGCTTGCTTCCATGCAGTATGGATCAGGCGGCTCAGCCTTTCACCGTCGGCAGTACCGGCATTCCGCCAGAGGGCGGCATGAAGGCCCTCCGGTCCCAGCTCCGGGCACAAATCCGCATCCGTCAGCAATACATTGCTCTGCCCGTCAGGCGTCACAAAATAAAGCAGTGCCGGTCCTTTGGCCTGCAAAGCGGCAAACGCGCGCCGGGAGGCACTTCTTACCTCCGTCTCCAACTGGCTTCCCGCGGGAGGCTTATAGCCCGTCTCCGCAGGCGGCACAACCCCGCCCAGCTCCATGACGGCTATATCCCCTGCTTCCTCAGCACCGCCCAAGGCAGCGGCGTATACCCGTCCCTTCACCTTTTCCTCCGCTAACAGCCGGTCTGTCTTGCGGAATACCTCCTCCACTGCTGCCTGCAGCTCCTCGCGGCTGGTTACCAGCACCGCCTCCTGGCCGCAGCCGGTCTCTGCAGGACCGATGCGGCAGGGATAACCGAGAGTCATTTCCATTTCGATAAGAAAATAAGCAGAATCCTGCTCCCATTGGGAACGGGTAAAAGTACGGAAGAGGCTTTGGGGAACCCGTTCCCCCGCCAACAGCCTGCGCAGAAGCACCCGGTCGGCCCCCAGAACTGCCCCTGCCGGCTCCAAACCCGCCGCAGCCAAACCCAGAAGCTCCGCATAAGCCGCCAAACGGCGGAGCTCCCGCTTGCTGTGGGCGCCTGCAGCCACCAGCACATCCGCCTCTGGGCAGCTCCCGGGGCCGGCTGGCGCGTGCTGCGCGGGCAGCTCTTTTATTACCGTGGCATATCCCTCCGACTGGAGAAGCTCCGCCATATTCTTGGCCGCCAGCTTGCGCAGCCGCCGCTCCGCTTTGTCCGGACTGCGGATATAGATCACTCCGATACGCATTGCATCACTCAAGGCCGACCCTTCTTTCGTTCAGGCTGGTTATGATACGGCTCATGGTCCCAGGATATGAAAGAACCGGTATTTGGTTGCTTCGGTCCAAGCGTAGGAATCGCTATAGTCCCAATAGCGGTGGCGGCAGTTAACGGTATGGGCATTCACCAGCGGCATGCCGTCGGGATCAAAATCCGTCACCACGGTGCTGTGCCCGTAGCGGCCATCCCCGTTCCAGCTGTAGCAGATCACGTCCCCCGGCTCCAGATCCTTGGGGGAACCTACCTCCTCCGCACTCAGACAGGTGCTCCGTTTCCCCCCCAGATACAGCTGCAGAGCATTGGCTACCGCCCAGCTGTAGCTCCACAGCTCCTGGCTGCCGTTCCTGCCCCGGTACCACCACCCTGCCTCCCGGCGCCCGGTGTAATCCATATAGTGGCCTCCCGCAAGAATACACTGGGAGACGTAGTTGGAGCAGTCCACCTCAAAAGCCAAATAAGCAGGGTTAGGAGTTTCCCAGAACTTCTCGGCATACTCCACAGCCAATTGCCGGTTATAGGTGCCTTTGCTGCGGGAAGAGGTTTGCAGGCCTTGTTTGAGAAAAGGGGGCGGAGCCTTCTGCCGGATCTCCTCGGCCATCTCGGGCAACAGCCCCGGCCGGTCGTCGCGGTCATCAAGGGCGGACTGCTCCACGCGCTGCAATACAGCGACACCCTCCCGCACAAAAGCAAACGTCAGACGCTCCGTCCACCAGCTGTTTTCCGTCAAGGTCCGGCTTCCCACATTTCCCTGGAAGGACTGGGAAAGACGGATATGAAGAACCGCCTCACTGTCCGAGGTTTCCACCCGTTTAACCGCTAGCCGAATTTCGGAGCGGACCGGCACAAGCCCCCGGATCAGATGCTGAAACCTGCGGCGCTCCTGCCGCGCTTCCATCCGCCGCAGGAATTCTCCGTCTGCCGTCAATTGCCGCAGCGGACCGGTGTCATAGTCCGTTTCCGCCTGATTGCGCGCATGAATGAAATCGTATAACGCCAGCTTCCAGCTCATGCCGGTCTCCTCCCGTCTTGAAGGTTGTCAGGTACAATATATGACAGTGGGAGAGGGTTCATGAATCGGAAACAGGGCAATTTGGCATTTACGAACCGCAGGAAACCAGCTATACTAAAGGTAACGAAATTTTGAAATAAAGTTTCATTAGATGAAACTAAGGAGGTTAACTATTCATGGCTTACCAAGACCGCTATTCCGTCAAAAAGAAGCTCCGCGCAGGTGGCAAGGAATACGCTTACTACGATCTGCCTGCCTTATCCGCTCAGTTCGGAAGCATCGACCGTCTTCCCTTCTCCATCAAGGTGCTGCTTGAGGCCGCTGTCCGCCAGTTCGACGGGCGCGCCATCACAGAGGAGCATGTGAAGCAAATCGCCGGCTGGGCAGAGGTTCGGGATGCCAATAAAGAAATCCCCTTCATCCCGGCGCGCATCGTGCTCCAGGACTTCACCGGCGTGCCTGTTGTCGTGGATCTGGCTGCCATGCGTTCAGCCATGAAGGCCTCCGGCGGAGATCCGAAGAAAATCAACCCGCTGGTTCCCGTAGATTTGGTCATCGACCACTCCATCATGGTGGATGCCTTCGGCTCGAAGGAAGCGGAGGAATACAACACCAGGGTGGAGTTTGAACGCAATGGAGAGCGTTACCGGTTCCTGCGCTGGGCGCAAACCGCCTTTGATAACTTCCGCGCCGTGCCTCCGGGCACCGGCATTGTCCACCAGGTCAACTTGGAATACCTGGCTTCCGTCACCGCCGTGAAAAACGTGGACGGCGAATTGGTAGCCTATCCCGACTCCCTGGTGGGCACCGACTCCCACACCACCATGATCAACGGCTTGGGTGTCGTCGGCTGGGGCGTAGGCGGCATCGAGGCGGAAGCCTGCATGCTCGGCCAGCCTCTGTACTTCGTCACGCCGGATGTCATCGGCTTCAAGCTCACCGGCAGCCTGCCTGAGGGCGCTACCGCTACAGACCTGGCGCTGACCGTCACCCAGATGCTCCGAAGAAAAGGCGTCGTAGGCAAATTTGTGGAATATTACGGCCCCGGCTTATCCCGCATGAGCCTGGCAGACCGGGCTACCGTGGCGAATATGAGCCCGGAATACGGCGCCACCGTCGGCTTCTTCCCGGTAGACGACGAAACCCTGAACTACCTGCGCCTGACCGGCCGGGACGATGAACAAATCGCCCTGGTGGAGGCCTATTATAAGGCACAAGGCATGTTCCGCACGGACAGCACTCCCGATCCGGTGTTCAGCGACACCATCGAGCTGGATTTGTCCACCGTGGTGCCCAGCCTTGCCGGACCCAAACGTCCCCAGGACCGTGTGGAGCTGTCCCGCATGAAGGAAGCGTACAATGCCATTGTACGGGCGCCTATTGACAAGGGCGGCTATGGTCTGCCGGAGAAAAAGCTGATTGAGGAAGAAGTCACCATCTACTCCCCGGACGGCAAAAGCTCCCTCATGCGCAACGGCGCCGTTGTCATCGCCGCCATCACCAGCTGTACCAATACCTCTAACCCCAGCGTGATGCTGGGCGCAGGCCTCGTCGCCAAAAAAGCCGTGGAGCGCGGTTTGACCAAACCCGCTTACGTGAAGAGCAGCCTGACCCCCGGTTCCCTGGTGGTCACCGAATACCTGAATAATGCCGGACTGCTCCCCGCCCTGGAGGAGCTGGGTTTCCACGTTACCGGCTATGGCTGCGGCACCTGTATCGGCAACAGCGGACCATTGCCGGATGAAGTGGCCAAGGCTGTCGCCGACAACGATATGACCGTAGCCGCCGTCCTCTCCGGCAACCGGAACTTTGAGGGCCGGGTCCATGCCCAGGTGAAGGCCAACTATCTGGCTTCCCCGCCATTGGTTGTGGCGTACGCCCTGGCGGGAACCGTGAACATTGACCTCACCAACGAGCCTATCGGCTACGACAAAAGCAACACGCCAGTGTTCCTGAAGGACATTTGGCCCAGCAATGAGGAAATTCAGGCAGCCGTGAAGGCCGCTATTGACCCTGCTATGTTCCGGGACAAATACAAGAACGTCTTCAACGCCAACGAACGCTGGAATGCCATAGAGGTGCCGGAGGGCGAGCTCTACGAATGGGATGACTCCTCCACTTATATCCAGGAGCCCCCCTTCTTCAAGGATCTGGCGGCTGAGCCGGGCCATATCGGGGATATCGGCGGCGCACGGGTGCTTGCACTGCTGGGCGACTCCGTTACCACCGACCATATTTCCCCGGCGGGCAACATCAAGGCGGATTCTCCCGCTGGCAAATATCTCATCAGCCACGGTGTTAAGCGGGAGGACTTCAACTCCTACGGCTCCCGCCGCGGTAATCACGAGGTCATGATGCGGGGCACCTTCGCCAACATCCGCATCCGCAATGCCGTAGCTCCGGGCACCGAGGGTGGTGTTACCACCTATCTGCCGTCAGGCGAGGTGGAGTCCATCTATGATGCCTCCATGAAGTATCAGGAGGCGGGCACCAATCTGGTGGTCATTGCCGGCAAGGAATACGGCACCGGCAGCTCCCGGGACTGGGCCGCCAAGGGCACCCTGCTCCTCGGCGTCAAGGCCGTCATCACCGAAAGCTACGAGCGGATCCACCGGAGCAATCTGGTAGGTATGGGTGTGCTGCCTCTGCAATTTGTAGATGGAGCCGACTGGAAGAGCCTTGGCATCACAGGCACCGAAACCTTCTCCGTGTCCGGGTTAAGCGATGATATCCGGCCCGGCCAGCAGGTCACCGTCACCGCGGTCCGCACCGACGGCAGCAGCTTCACCTTCCCCGCCGCCGTCCGCCTGGACAGTCTGGTGGACGTGGACTACTACCGCAACGGCGGCATCCTGCAAACCGTCCTCCGCCAATTAATGGCATAAACTAATTGCACATCCCTTTCATCAACCGGCCTCCACCCTTGCGTGGGGGCCGGTTTAATAATACCCGTGAAGCCCCCTCACCCCTCCAGCCAACTTCCCAGCGACTAGCCAATCATCAATTCACCGGCCTATCCATTTAACCACCAACCAAGCTTCGATCCGCCTATCGCGATTATCGACCACCAACCACCGCTTCGTGGTTGTACCATTTCCGCTCTCTCCCCACCCTTGGCACCCCCTACACCGTCTTTTCGCCCCCTTGTCGTCCACTATCCCCTTCCCTCAGGTCTTCACGAAATCCCCTCCAAAAAACACTTGAAACAAGAACATACGTTCGTTATAATATGGTTAGTAGTTCCAACTGACAGAAGGAGTGAAGTCCGGATGGGTGCCTGCAGGACCGTGATACCTGAACCACAGCATACTTTGCACACCACTCTTCAACCTGCCCCATCGGTACCACAGCATGCTTTGCATAATCCCCCTCAACCTGCCCCATCGGAGGAGCAGGCGTTTTGGGAACAGCTTGTGTCGTCGGAGCAGGCATGTTCCGAGTACCTTTTTCAACTTAAATGGCCACAGGGTTTCCGTTGCCCGCATTGTGGTCATGGACATGCATATACCATCCATACGCGGAGGCAGCCTCTCTATGAATGCTCACACTGCAAGCGCCAAACCTCCCTGACCGCTGGCACCCTCATGGCACGGTCCCGCACTCCCTTAACCAAGTGGTTCACAGCCATTTACTATATATCCAACCCGCACACAGGTATCAACGCCGTTGCTTTGCAGCATCTTCTTCATGTTACCTACAAAACCGCATGGAGTATGCTGCATGCGATCCGGCAAGCCATGTCCCATGACGAGAGTATGCTACCGCTTTCCGGACAGGTGCAGATTCACGGTGCCACCTTGGCTCTTTGGGAGACTGGTATCGGCTTTTTTGTTCCTCCCACTACCCCATCTGTTCTTGTTGGACTTTCCCTGACACAGGAGGGCAAACCGGCCCGAGTCCGCATGCAAGCCATATGCTTCACCGATTATGATGGAGGTCAGCCCTCTGCTGAAGCCTTTACAGATTTTTGTGGTCTGCATCTCGCTCCGAAGGATCAAATTTCCTCTGTCGAATGCAAACGCTACGGCCCCCGCAAGCTAAAAAAAGGCTTGCCTTTGGTGCGTCAGACCACAGAATGGCTGAACAGCACGTTCCATGGAATAGGCTCCAAATACAGGCAGCGGTACTTGAACGAATTTTGCTGCCGCATGAATTTGGTACTGGCAGGGCTCAACCCATTCCACGAAATCAGCCTTATGTGCACCCGTCCGATCTGCTACTCCTACTTAAGCCACCACTCTGCAAAAACTGCCTAATTCTCTCTACCCTCTATCTTGCTTCTCCTGATTGAAATTGGCCATCCACCCATTTTCAGTCACTTCTTTGTTACGCCCCTTCACGTTAAAAAAGGCCAGGCTAGCATTAAAAATCCCCGGTTTCTCTTAAAATACAGCTAACGAATCTGCATATTGTCGACCTTTTGATCATCCACCGAAGCTTCCGGATATTCTTCCGGAGTTGCTCGGTGCTGATTTCAGCATATCGACGTTTCCGTCTGGCATTGGACCGTGTTTCCGTGGAGCACTCCGGTGAATCCGACGATGAATGCTCCTCCCCCTGTTCTATGCTCGTTCCCATTTTACTTTCCTTTTTCCTGAGCGAAGGGGAGAGTGGACGACAAGGAGGGCAAGAGATATACAGGGAGAGGAGCGGGGAGAAGACGATTGCTTCGCCTCAATGCAGTTCACCCTTCCACTTAGGATGGCCACACCACTTCTGATGGATCGAAGAAGGTAGAGACAGCCTCCATCCGATCTATGTAAAATAGAACTATGTACGGGTTAACTACCAAACCTAATGGAGGATGGCGCAGTGGGGATTTTGCGGGATACACATGCGATTTTTATTCTGTTTGTTAAGAGTCAGGAGAAGTCCCGGGAGTTTTACCGGGAGGTGTTGGGCATTGAGCCTTCCTTGGATGTGCCGGGAATGACGGAGTTTGCGATTTCACAAACTGCTAAGCTTGGGCTAATGCCGGAGGAGGGGATCTCGAGAATTCTGGAAGGACGGATTCCGCTTCCGCAGCATGCAGGCGGGGCACCGCGGAGTGAGCTGTATTTGTATGTGGAGCATGCCGATGCCTATTTCGGCCGCCTGGAAGCCGCCGGAGGCAAGCAGGTGAGCGCAGGCGCAATCCGCAATTGGGGAGACTATGTGGCGTACGGAACCGATCCGGACGGCCATCTGGTAGCATTCGCAGAAAAAAGGGAATAGCTAAAAAAGATCCGCTAGGCCCGCTGGTGCAACCTTTTTGGACCTGAAGGCGTCTGTAAGGCTGGAGGTGATTTCCTTGAATAAATTAACCAAACGTATTTCCGTTGTTGTGCTGGCTGCCGCTATGTTGGGAGGGTCTGCCGCTCTTGCTTTCAGCGATATCGCTCAGGATCCCGCCCAAACGAAGATTGAATCCCTGCGTAAGGATGGTGTTCTTTCCGGAATGGACAGCGACCGTTTTGCGCCTAAGGAAGTCTTAACTTATGATCAGGGCATCCGGCTTCTGGTGAAGGGTTTGGACCTGAGCCTTGCCCATATCAGCTTCTTCAAGGCTCCCAAGGCCAGTGATTATTATACCCAAGTACCGGATGATGCCTGGTATGCCGAGGATTTCATCATCGCCCAGTACAATAATCTGGAGGTTCCCCAGAATGTGGACCCGTCCAGTCAGTTGACCCGTGAGCAATTTGCCGTGCTTCTCCATAAAGCCCTTCAGCAAAAAGGGGATTATGCGGTTATTGAGCTGTACAATATTCTGGCCGATGAGAATGTCGTTGACCCGGCAGCTTCCGGCAGCATTCAGACGCTTTTGAACATGAAGATAACTAAGCTGGATGACAAATCCCAGTTCCGGCCGAAGGCAGGCATAACCCGTTCGGAAGCGGCGGATTGGCTGTATGAGGCCAGAGCCTTCGTAGCTAAACATACGGACCACGGCGCTTCGCCCGAGCCGACTCCTGCAGCTACACCCGCTGGTATTCCGGGTTCCGTGCCTGGGGCTACTCCCGTTCCTGGAGCGTCCTCAGCTCCGGCAGTGGATACTCCTGTTGTATGGAGCGAAACCTCTGTAACCCTGGAGAAGGCTGCTGACGGCGTAAACAAGGCTACCGTCACCATCCAGGTGCCTCATCCTGGTTATGGTGCCGTGATTACCGCCATTGATTTTACCGGGGACAAGGAAGCGATAATCCGCTACAAGCTGACTCCGCCCAATCCGGACATGATGTATCCGATGGTAATTTCCAAGGTAGAGTTGGCCACATACCTCGCTTCGGACTTTACTGCCGTCACTGCCCAGCATGCGGAATAGAACCACTCAACGCCTACAGGCCTCTTGCCATTGCCCAGTGCAATGATAAGAGGCCTTTTTCCCTTCAATTTCAGGTTACGGCTGTCCGGCAATGGAGTTGTCTTTTTTTCCTTTTTTGCGGATGAGCATAACAAGCAGCAGCAGCGATGGCAGCACAATCTGGAAGATGGGAAAATGGTATTTTACGTTATATTCAAAGCCGAAACGAATCTGCTCCATAAAGGAGCCGAACAGTAAGGAGCCGGTGAAGATGACCGCACCTGCAGGGAGGGTCATACGTTTGTAAGACGTCTTGAAGATTGAGGCCAAGGCCATAGCCGCTCCGAAGTAATAAGCGGTTTGTTTTACCCAAACCCCGATAAACAGCAATATGGCCACCAACGGGTCCATCCGCTCCAAAAACTGGGTGATGCGGATCAGGCTGGCGATAATCATAAGAGGAATTCCCCCAATGCCTGCCATTTCCGGACCCAAAATACTTAGAATTAATGCGTTGGTGAACACCAGAAACAATCCGGCCATGCTGTAGGAGATCAGGGTGGCCGGCAGGACATTTTTTTTCTCATTGACGAACCGCCAGTACATCAGAAACAGCACCATTTCCCCAAAGGGGAATGACACCACCTCGGGAAGCGCCGCGTCTACAACCGGACGGATGCCGTCCTCCATAATAGGGAGCAGGTTGTCCACCTGGATCACCCCAACGATCCAAAGGAGGAACAGCAGAAAGAAATAAATTACCGTAATGACAGGCAGCAGCATCTCCGTCACCCGGAAGAACACCTCTACCCCCATGTACACGGCGTAAGCGGACACCAGCATAATTATGATGATGACCACAACCAAGGGAGACTGGGGCAGCAGGTAAAGATTCATCAAATCCCCGAACTCCCGTACGTTGCGAACGGACTTGTACAAAAAATAAATGACATACGGCCACGCAAAAAGATGGCCCGCCCATTTGCCTCCGTAGCGGAACAAGATGTCAATCAGGTTCAAGCCGGGCTCCCGGCGCTGAATCGGAAGAGTGACGAAAACAAGCAGCAGCATGCCGCAAACCATGGCAATCAGCACGGAAATCCATGCATCCCGTTTGGCCTCGCTGGCCAAAAGAAACAACGGGGAGCTGCCGATTTCGAACATGATGATCATAACTCCCAATTGATATGGGCTTATTTTTTCCATAGATGGCTCCAATCCGCCTGTGTTTCCCGCTCCGGTATTATTGGCAGATGGAGTTAAATTATGCAGAAGGACCCCATGATTGGGGCGGTTAGCCCTGCTCCTGCTCCAAGAATGTATTGATCCACAGGCTGAATAAATTGACTGCTCCCCGGTACCCCATAAGCGGAGGCTCGTACGGATTCAACCGCCACTTATGATCGGGTATGGAAATCTGAAGCTCCTGGCTCCGGCCCGCCCATTCGAGAATTTCCCCGCTGGCCATGAGCATTCCCTCCTCCTTGGTCAGCACCGCTTCCTGCCAGTCCGCCTCTGCCATATACGGAACATCCTCTGAGGCCATATCAGGGCTATCGCACCAGCAGGGACCTTTTTTTAGTCCCAGCTCATGGCAGGCATAATCCAGAATCCCCGCCAACACATCCGCGTGGCCTCCCAGCATAATAGCCGATTCCTCCGCATGGGCAAGCCGCATATGCTCCAACACAGGCAAAGCGGGTGAAATTTGCCGGTTTGCCCGAGCTTCCTCCTCCCTCAGGAAGGCTTCGTTGGGCTGCCGTCCCAAGGTTTGGCCAATGCTGCGCAGCCAATTGCCGGTTCCGGCAATGCCGTACCCGCGCCCTGTTACATAGGGAGTGTTGAAGCGTGTTTGCAGATGCTGCGCACAAGGCTCCCCTTCTCTTCGAATCACCAGGTTCACATGAGCGCTGCCCATATGCTCAAGCCCGGATACAGAGGTGTCCGAGGTCATGACACACAGCGGCTCCATATCAAAAGCGCCCTTCATCATACGGATGATTTCGGCCGCGTCGGCCTGAAAACGAAACAGGTCGGCGCTGGAGCCAATGATGTTATAGGTGGGCTGCTCCGTTCTGGGCAGGTCCTGCGGGAGGGTTTGGGCCAGGAGAAGAAGCGCCTCCCGCACGCCGCTGTGTCCATTGGCGCTGAAATTGCCGCATCCGAAGGGAATCAGACGCACCTGGGGATATTCCGGCTGAAGCTCCCGGCAGAGCGCAGGCAAATCAATCCCGATGATTTCCGGGATGGAGGAGGGCAGGAGGAAGATCGCCTTGGGCCGGTCTGTTTCCACAACCTGGGCTATGGTCCGGTCAAGCCGGGAGGTATCCCCCAGAGAAATATCCGTCTCGTCCAAATGAGTGGAATACAGCCGTCCTCCATCCCAAACCCCGGCCTGATGCAGAAATACCCGCCCGTACAGCATATGGCCCATACAGCCGTATTCCACAACAGCGGATTCGCGAATGGAAGCCAAGGTCCACAGCGTGCCCATCCGCCCTGACATGGGCGGTTTGAATTTATACAGCCCCATGCTGCCGCCTCCCTTCCTCTGATGCCCGGTGATGCTCCACTGCCTCCTGCATGCGGCGCAGCAGCAAAGCAGTCCGCTCGTATCCTGCGCGCCCGTATAAATCAAACATGTGGACAAGGCCGGGTACTCCGTTCCCTGGCTTCATGGGTTTGCCGAAGAAGAAGTCCGGACGAAGCTCTTGGAGGGCAAGGATATCCGCCGGTTCGTTCACCATGTGGCAAATCAACGGGTTTAGTCCCTCGGCCGCAAGCTTCTTGGCCCACTTCCGGTCATCCGGAAAAAACTCCTCCATATGCAGCAGCAGCGGTTTCAGACCCAGTCTGTGAAGATAAAGGGCCAACGGCAACGGCATCATGGCGCCGATATGTCCCAGGATGCAGCTTGCGCCTTCCAGCAGCTCCCTGATCTGCTGCTCATGGAGCAGCGCCTGTTCCCGTTCCTCCATCAATTCCCCGCCCCAGCTGATTTCGAGTGTGTCCGCTACAGACTGGTACAGATCATCAATATCATTAGGAGCATAGATTTCATGCAGACTGACGTAAGGAATGCCCAAGGTGCGCTGCATCTCTTCCGCCAAACGGTTCATGAAGGGGGACAGCACCAGATTCAGCCGGGCATCGGGCGCCTTCTGAAACTCCTCAAAGTCTGTCCCCGGGGCCAGGAACCGCAGGCGAAACCCGCGCTTCTCCAGACTCTGGAGCAAAGCCGGCATGGGAATATGCTCCTCGCCGGGGCTGCGCCCCAGCACATTCACCGTATCCGGGGAAGGCGCCTCCGCAGGCTCCATAAAGGCGGTGAAGGTCGCCAGGGTTTTCCAATACCCGGAAGGGTAGCTGTTGCACTTGAAATGCCCCATGGTGACATAGGCAAGCCGCGCTTCCAGCTCAGGCTGCAGCTCGTGGATAATTCCCTCCGCATCCTCCCCGATCACCTCGGGAACACAGGTCAGAATCACCATGATCGCCTTCGCTCCGGCCCGGTCCATCTCCCGGATGGCCTGGATCAGCCCCTCCCGGCACCCGAACACCACCTCTTTGGCGTCCAGAATGTACATCCAGTGCAAACCGCCCTCCTTGTTCCGGGAGCGGCGGATAATATTCCGGCTGTAGGTGCCGCATTCCGGCGTGCCCACCACCAGGGTGGACATGCCCTTCACCTTGGCGCTCAGGGCCAAGGCTGTATGCATGGGACAGTGATTGCCGGGAAAGGCAGCCGGAGTGAGAAATTGCACGCCGGCATTGCTTTTGACGGAGGACAGCCGTTTCAGATGCGCAAACCCGCTCATCACGCCTCGCCTCCTTCCAGCAGCAGGCCGGCCAGCCTGCGGTACTCCAAGGCCATTGGCGATTCAGGGAAGGCCTCTACCACCGTTTGTCCCTGATCCTCGGCTTGCTGCACCGAGGGGTCCCGGGGCAGGCGGTATAAAACGGGAATGCCGATTTCAGCCGCCGCTTTGGTCACCAGCTCCTGCTCGTTCTCGATATTCTTGGCATTCAGAATCAGCCCCCGCAAGGTGGCGTAGCCGCGTTTGCCCATACTGTTGACCGCACCGGCGATATTGGACGCCGCATACAGGGACATCATCTCCCCGGAGGTGACAATACACACCTCATCGGCATAACCGCCCCTGATCGGCATGGCAAAACCTCCGCACACCACATCGCCCAATACGTCATAAAGGACCACATCAGGCTGGTAAACCTCATAGGCCTCCAGCTCCTCCAGCTTTTCGAAGGCCGTGATGATGCCCCGGCCGGCGCAGCCCACTCCCGGCACCGGTCCGCCCGATTCCACACACAGCACTCCAGTTGTGCTCCGGTACACCAGATCCTCCAGTTGGGCATCGCCCTTGGCCCGGAGCACATCCAGCACGGTGGGGATATTCCGGCCGCCGGTCAGGTTGCGGCTGGAATCCGCCTTGGGATCGCAGCCGATCTGCAGCACGGTCAGCCCCATAGCCGCCATCGCTGCCGCTACATTAGACACAGTGGTGGACTTGCCGATGCCACCCTTGCCGTAGATCGCAATTTTTTTCATGGAAGCCTGCTGTCTCCTTTTGTTAGGTTTTGCTCTTGGACAGTAAATAGAGAAAGTACGGCGCCCCCAGCACTGCCACCATAATACCTGCGGGAAGCTCGGCGGGCTGTACAATCACCCGTGCCGCCGTGTCCGCCGCCGAAACAAGCACGGCCCCCGTCAAAGCCGTAACCGGCAGCAGGATGGGATGCCGGGGACCAACCAGCCGTTTGGCCAAGTGGGGGGCGATCAATCCCACAAAGCTGATGCTGCCGCTGACTGCAACGGCGGATGCCGCCAGCGCCACCGCCGCCGCTAGCAGTCCTTTCCGCTGCCGGTCCGCCGCCGCTCCCAGGCCGTTGGCTGCGTCATCGCCCAGACTGAGGATATCCAGCACCCGCGCCTTGGCCAGCAGATACGGCAGCAAAACCAGCTGCCAGGGCAAGAGCGCCAGCACAAACCGCCAATTGGAGCCCCAGATGCTGCCCGCCTGCCAGGTGGCCACAAACTGGTATTGGCTTTCGTCCAGCCGGACTGCCAGCAGAATGGTCAGCGCCGAAATGCCCGCCTGCACGGCAACCCCCGTCAGAATCAGCCGCACAGGCGAGGCATCCCCGCCTCGCCTGTAGGCGAACAGATACACCAGAACCGCCGCTGTCCCTGCGCCTGCCAGCGCCAGGAAGGGCAGAGTAAAGACAGACAAAAACGAGGTGGCGCCGAACAACAGCACATACAAAATAACGGCCAGTCCTGCGCCCGCATTGATGCCCAGAAGACCCGGATCGGCCAAAACGTTGCGGGTCAGCCCCTGGACGATGCAGCCGGAGAGAGCCAAGCCGGACCCTACCAGAAGGGAGAGAATAATCCGGGGAAGCCGGAAGCTGAACAGGATCAGGTTCTCCTGATCGTTCCCCCCGCCAAACAGCGTCCTTGCCGTCTCCAGAGGGGACATCCGGATGAAGCCCGTATTCATGCTGATCATAAAGGAAAGTGCCAAAAGGATACCGCAGGTTATAAGCACAGCCAGATGGCGGGCAGCCGTTTTGCGCCGGTATGCTTCACCATAGTCCATGTTCGGCTTCATGAGGTCCTCCTCCTTTGCCGGTTGGCCAGGTACAGGAAGAAGGGAACACCCAGAAGGGAGATCAGGGCGCCTAAAGGGGCTTCGAAGGGCGGGTTCAGGGTGCGGGCGCCTACATCAGCCCCCACCACCAGCCAAGCCCCCAATACAGCCGAAACAGGAATCAGCCTGCGGTAATCCTGACCGGTCAGGTAACGGGCCAGATGGGGCACCATCAGCCCGACGAACCCGACTGCCCCCACCACCGATACGGCGGCGCCGGCCAGCACAAGCACCAGCAGGCTGCATAAAAAACGGATGGCCGGGGCATTCAGTCCTAGCCCTCTGGCCACATCATCCCCCAGACTCAGCAGGGAAATAAAGGGGGACAGCAGCAGGGCCCCGATCACGCCTCCGGCAACCCAGGGCAGCATGATTCTGATCTCCTGCCAACCGGTTCCGGCTACACCGCCCGCTGTCCAAAACAGAATGTCCTGCGCCACATTGAAATAAAGGGCGATGCCCTGGCTGAGGGCAGTGAGCAGAGCGCTGACCGACACCCCCGCCAGCACCAGCCGCATGGGTGTGGCCCCGCCCCGCCGCAAGGAGGCAGCGCCGCCCACCAGCCCCGCCCCCATGGCCGCTCCCGCAAAGGAAACGAGCAGCATCCGGCGGAAGCCTAACCCCGGAAAAAAGGCATAACAAAGAGAAATTGCGAAGCCCGCTCCCGCGTTTAACCCAAGCAGCCCCGAATCGGCCAAGGGATTGCGGGTCGTTCCCTGCATCACCGCTCCGGCCACCGCCAGAGCCGCACCCACCAGGGCGCTGGCAATGATCCGGGGCAGGCGCAAATCGACAAGCACCAGGTGGATTCTGTTGCCGGGTTCAAAATGCAGCAGGGCCTCCAGCACCTGGGATAACGGAGCGGGCGACGCGCCTTTGGTCATGGAAAAGACCATCGTCGCCAAAAGCAGCACCGCGCCCCCTCCCAAAACCGCGCCTGCCGGAATCCGTCTTGCTTCTGTGTGGTTGGCGGCCCGTTTCACCGGGCCGGCTGCGCTGCTCATGGCTTTGTCTTCTCCTCGCGCATCTTAGTGGGACGCAGCCTGCAGCAGCTTTTCGGCGGACAGCCTTGTTGCCAGAGGGCTCTCCGTATTCAAGGATGCGTCAAAATAGAGCACCCGGTTGTTCTTCACGGCATCCAGCGACTGCCACACAGCCGAAGCGGATTGGGCGTTGACCGCAGCCTTGGCGGTTTCCGGATAATCGCGGAAAATAATATAATCGGGATTCATTTTGGAGAGGGCGTCCAGCGATAACATCTGGCTGTCCTTGGGATAATCCTGGGGGATGGTCAGGCCAAAGCCGTCGGTTTTGTTGTAATACAGCGTATTGCCGGAGCCCAGGGCCACAAATTCTCCCTTGCCGCTGGTTCGAAGCAATGCATAGGTTTTGTTGCCCTGCTTGTCCAATTGCTCCCTGGTTTTTGCGATCAGCGCTTCCGTATCCTTGATATACTGCTCGGCCAATGCCTCCTTGCCTGCCAGCTTGGCGCACAGCTGCAGGGAATCCTGCCAGCGGCCGCTGTAATCCAGCTGAACCACCGGGGCAATCTTGGTCAGGCTGTCATAAATCTTGTCGATATGTCCCTTGAAGGTGACGATCACGTCCGGCTTCGCCGCCAGCACCGCCTCCACACTCAGCTCGCGCGCATTGCCCAGATCAATAATGCCTGTGGTCGTTTTGTAGGGCTCCAGCGTCTCGAACTGCTTCAGGGCATCGGTCACCCCGGCAGAGGCTGCGGGTTTGGTCTCCAAGGCCAGGAAATAATCCAGATACATGGCATGCAAAATGGCGATCCGCTCCGGTTTGGCCTTCAGCTCAACCTTGTGGCCGGCTGCATCGGTGATGGTTTTGGGCCATGTCTCCTTGACATCCGCAGAGGGGGAGGGGCTTGCAGCGGCTGCGGATACGGGGGAAACCGCCGTCTGACCTGTTGGCTGCCCGCTTCCTCCATCTCCTCCAGCTCCGCCGCAGCCCGCCAGCATGCCAACCGCCAATCCCAACCCTGCTGCCAACCCCAATAATCTCTTCACAGTAACCATTCCTCCATTGTGATTCTGCTTTGCTTCAAGCATTTTTCTCAGCTTAACAAAGCGAATCCGGCATGGAAATGGCGCCATCCTGAATCCGGCATGGATTATTCCTGAACTGTCGGCGGAACTGGCTGGGGGGTAAGCCATAGCGGTTTTTGAAGACCTTGCTGAAGTGATACGGGTCCGCATAACCCACACTTCCCGCCACATCGGCAATAGAGCCTTCGCCCGTCACCAGAAGCTCGCGGGCCAGGCTCAGGCGGTGCAGCATAAGATAATCCCCCGGCCCCATTCTTGCGTATTTGTTGAAAACATAAAACAGCCTGTTTTCATTCACATTATGCAGCTGGGCCAGCCCCCGGATGGTCAGAGGGTCCATATAATACTGGTGAAGGTATTCCGTCACCTGCCGGAATAACATCCGGTCGCTGCCGGCAGTCTGGTTGAGGTTGCAGATAAACACCTCCTCCAGCACACAACGGAACAGATTCTCTGTCTGGAAAGCGGGCAATGGACCGGGCTGGCTGGATTTCCGCCCCAAACGGCGCAGCAATTCGGCCAGACGCGGACTCTCTCCCGTTTCCAGCTGAAAATGGGCGGATTCCAGGTCAAGCCCCTCGGGCTCCGGCTTGCGGACCTGGTAAAGCACCAGAATGTATTCCCACGGGGTGTCGCCTAATACAACCTTGTCCAGCCTCATATTGGCCCCGCCATGCACCACATTCCCCACCCCGGCCAGGTAGGGGATACCCTCAAACACAAAACGGGCCCGGCCGGACAGCGGGAAGATAAATCCCGGAAAAGGGGCCGTGCTGATACATCCGGATTGCTTCGGGGCAATCCGGTAATGGTATACTCCCTGCACCTGAAAGGAAGCTGACGCAAAATGCTCTACAAGCTGACTCAATTCGACCTTCATGGATGGATTCATCCTCCATTCGCCAAGACTCACGCTCCATTATATATGATCATCATATCGGTTCACCGCCTTATTGTAAATGATTTTCATTATCAAATAGAATCAGGCCGACGTAAAAAAGCCGCCCCTTCCTCCGCTTGATGCGAAAGAAGACGGCGGCTTATCACGGTTCTCCCAGAATATCTCGCTTCCTCTTACATCCGCCAGCCCAGGCTGGCCTGCTGAATGCCGTACAGCCGGGCATACAGACCGTCCCGGGCCAGCAGCTCCTCGTGGCGCCCCTCCTCCACCTTGCGTCCTTCCTCCAGCACGATGATCTTGTCCGCCCCTGCAATGGTCCGCAGCCGGTGGGCAATCACCACAACCGTCCGCCCCTTCACCAGGTGGGACAGGGCCTCCTGAATATGGGCCTCGTTCTCCGGGTCCAAGGAGGCGGTGGCTTCGTCCAACAGCACAATAGGGGCATTCTTGAGAATCGCCCTGGCAATGGACAGCCGCTGGCGCTGCCCGCCGGACAGAGTCGAGCCGTTCTCGCCCACCCGGGTCTGGTAGCCGGACGGCAGCTTCGCCACAAACTCATGGCAGCAGGCCAGCCGGGCGGCCTCCAGCACCTCTTCATCAGTGGCGCTGCGGTTGCCGATGCGGATATTGTTCAGGATGGTGTCGTCGAAGAGCACCACATCCTGGAACACAATGGAGACATACGCAAGCAGCGTCTCCGGGTCCTGCTCCCGCACATCCACCCCGCCGATCCGCACCGCGCCCCGGTTTACGTCCCAGAAGCGGGCGATGAGGCGGGAGACGGTGCTTTTGCCGCTGCCGGAGGGCCCTACAAGCGCCGTCACCTTCCCCTCGGGAATGGTGGCGGACAGCCCCTTGATCACCTCGTCCTCGTTGTAGCTGAATCCCGCCTCCACCAGCTCAATGCCAAAATGCGCCGGCTTGATATCCGGGCTGCCCTCCATCACAGGCTCTGCATCCAGGGCCTTCATCCGTTTGACGGATACCATCACGTAAAACAGCTCCCCAAGCAGCGTCATGATGGTGCCGAGGGGGTTATAGATGCGGGCTCCTACAATCAGGAACACCACCAGCTTCACCAGATCCAGCGAGCCGTCGGAGATCAGATACGCCCCCGTGAAGATGGCAACGGACAGGCCGAAGCGCAGCAGCAGCATGGCGCTGACCACGAAGCTGCCCACAATCACCTCCAGGCGGATGCTTTCGCTCATGAGCTTCTTCAAGGCTTTGTCCAGGCTGTCGAACTTGGCCCCGCTCATGCCGAAGGCCTTGATGACCTTGATGCCCTCCAGGTACTCCTGGGACTGCTCGGCGGACTTGAGCTTGGTGTCCACATGCCGGGCGCCCACCTTCTGCTGGTAGCGGCGGCTCAGCACCAGCACAGCCACGGATACGGGCAGGGTGCAGAAGATGGCCAAGGCCATACGCCAGTCATAAAAGCCCAACAGCAGCATAATCAGGGCGATGGACAGGATATTGCCCGCCAACTGGGGCACCACATGGGAATAAGCGTGCTCGATTTTGGCACAGTCCTCCATCATGTTGGTGGTCAGCTCCGTCAGGTCCTTCCGGTTGAAGAAGCTTAAGGGCAGCTTCCGCAGCCGCTCGGCTATGCGGATGCGCCGGTCGGCGGCTACGGTGTAGGCGGCCACATAGGTTTTGTTGTACTCGTAGCTGTTGGCCAGGAACATTACCGCCGTCAGCACAACGGCTGCGGCCGCCCAGCCCCATAAGGAGGCATAATCGGTGGGGCCGCCTCCCGAAAAAGGCCGCAACACCTCCATAATCACCGCCGCCATGGCCGATACCGGCAGCATAAAGCTGACGTTGGACAAAAAGCTGCCCCATACCGCCTTTTTCATATCGCGGTAGCCTTCATCCGTCAAATACAGCAGGTTCTTCCAATCAGGCATGCAACTCCGCTCCTTCCCCGGCAATGGTCCAGCTTAAGGTGCCGGTATAGGTATCCCACATCTGCTTATACTTGCCATGGGCCAGGAGCAGCTCCTCATGAGTCCCGCTTTCGCTGATCCGGCCCTCCTCCAGCACCAGAATCCGGTTGGCGCCCTGGATGGTGGACAGCCGGTGGGCGATGACGATGACGGTTTTGTTCTGGACCAGCCGCTCAAAGGCAAGCTGGATTTTGTACTCGTTCTCCGGGTCGGCGAAGGCCGTCGCCTCATCCAGGATAATAATGGGCGAATCCTTCAGAATCGCCCTGGCAATCACCAGCCGCTGGCGCTGGCCGCCGGAGAGATGGACGCCCTTGGTCCCGATGACCGTATCGTAGCCGTCGGGCAGCTCCATGATGAAGTCATGGCATTGGGCTGCCTTGGCCGCCTCCATCACCGACTCCCGGCTTGCGGCGGCATTGCCCGCCCGGATATTGTCCAGAATGCTTTGTTTGAACAGGAACACATCCTGGAACACAAATCCCACCTGCTCCATGAGCAGAGCCGGGTCCATGTCCCGCACATCCACACCGCCGATCCGCACGTGTCCTTCGGTTACATCCCAGAAACGGGGGATCAGGTGGGCGACGGTGCTTTTGCCGCTGCCGGAGGGTCCGACCAGGGCGGTAATTTCCCCTTGGCGGGCCAGGAAGGAGATGTTGTTCAGGGCCGCGGTTTCCCCCTCCTCCGTCCGGTAGGCGAAGCTCACCCGGTCGAACCGGACATCGTAGCCTGCGGGAGCCTTGGGCTGATCCGTAACCGGCAGGGCGGGAACGGCGAAGATTTTGTCCATCCGCTCCGTCCCCTCCAAAATTTGTCTCCCTGCAGAGGATACATACATCAGCTTCATGATGGGCCCGGACATGGCGGAGCCGAAGATCAAATAGAACAGGAAGGACAAGACGAAGGCCTGCTGGTCCGCCGCCCGGCTGCCCAAGAGAATGCCCGCGGGAATCAGGAATACGGCTGCGGAATTCAACAGCACCACGAAGATGACGAAGGCATTTTTCATGGACCGGGTATACTTCAGGGCAAAATCCTTGTACGCCACAATGGAGCTGTGGAAGCGGCGGAAGGAAAATACCGTCTGGTTGAAGGTTTTCACCACGGCAATCCCCCGGACATATTCCACCGCCGAATTGTTCATATCCTCCAGATGGTCCTGGTAAATCCGCAGGAACTCCGCCGATTTTTTGCCGGTGAAGGCCACCGCCTGAATGAGATAGGACAACAGAAGCGGCGCCAGGCAGACCAGCCCCATTTTCCAATCGAAAACCAGCATCATTCCCAGCATCACTGCCGGGGCGGCCAAGGAGCCGACCAGATCGGGCAGCTGATGGGCAATAAAACCCTCAATCTTCTCGATGTTATCGTCCATAACCTTGCGCAGCTTGCCGGTGGAGTTCACGGTGTGGAAGCCCAGGGGCAGCGCAGCCATGTGGCGGGCAAAGGCGATTTTGAGCAGGTACAGAATCTTGAACGCGGCCATGTGAGAGCACACAATGGAAGCGAACAAAAACGCGAAGCTGGCGGCCATGGACAAAAAAGCGATCCAGCCCCAGCGGATCAGGAGCGCCGAATCCGCCTCCCGCAGATTGGCGGACTGCTTCAGCAGCTCTTCAATAATGGCATAAATGGAGATGTAGGGTATAAATGAGGCCAGTGTGCTGAAGACCGATAATGCACAGGAGAGGATAACCAGCCCTTTTTTGGCGCCGGCGATTTCGAGCAAACGGCTGAAGCCGCTTTTGGCGGGTGTGGCCCCTATCTGCCGCTCTCCTCGTCTCTCCTCTTCCCGGCGGGAATCCCCAGTTCTTTCCATACCGTATTCCTCCTAGACATAAACTCGCCGGGGGAACTGCCGAAGGCCTTGTGGAACTGGCTGGCAAAATGGCTGACGTTGGTGTAACCCACCCGGTACGCAGCCTCGGACACGTTGGCCTGGCCCTTCTCGAGAAGCAGCCGGGCCTCCTGCATCCGCATCCGGCGCACGTAGCCGAAGACCGTGGTGCCAAAAAGCTCCTTGAAGCCGCTTTTGAGCTTGAAGTCGTTCAGCCCCACCATCCGGGCCAGCTGCATCAGCCCGGGAGGCTCCTGCCAGGTGCGGGCAAGAATATCCCGGGCCTGGGTCAGAGCCTCCGCATCGCTTTTGCGCAGGCCTCTGGCCGCGTCCTGCAGAAGCTCCCCTTCGCCTCCGCCGGACTCGTCCAGGCAAACGGCGATAAGCTCCATACATTTGCCCTCCAGATAAAGCTGGCGGATGGCGCCGCTGTAGGAGCAGCCGCGGAGCTCCTCGATGATGTGGCGCACATGCGGCGTCAACGGACACGGACGGCAGTAGAAGGATGCCTCCGCCGGCCAGGGCAAGGAGGACAGCAGATGCTGCCAGCGGGCAAAATCGATGCGCACCTCCATATGGTCAATGGGCTTGCCCGCATACTGCTCCGCATGGAAGCACTCATTGTGCATGTACATCAGATTCCCCGTGCCGCCGCTAAGCCCATACTCCCGGTTCGTGCCGTGGCGGCTCCAGGAGCCGTCTCCCTCCAGGGTAAAGGACAGCTCCATATGGGGATAACGCACCCCCACATCCATCACCACCGGCTCCCGCAGCTCCATGCGGCTCCAGGAGATGCCCATGCCGTTGCGCAGCCTGGTCTGCATGAGATACCCGCTGCCTACCTGCTCCGGCAGGAGGAATACCGCATCCTCCGGGTGAGGCTGCTCACCTGAAGGAATACAATGCTCCTTCAGCCCCTCGTATATCGCGTCAAAATGCTCCGCCTCCAGCCCGATCTCCATCCTTGTTCCTCCTCCTGCTGCTTTCCTATGATCCCATCATATAACAGCAGGATTTTTGCGTAAATGATTATCATTATCATTTATGAGGAAAGAAAATGGAAGTACGGCTGCCCCCGGCGGTGCAATACCCGCATTGTAGCCTGTTCCCGGCAGGCAGCGCTGCCCGGAAACGGATTTTTTTACGTACCGGGCGGGATTATTGGGGCAGGGGGCGGACCCGGACCGGATGCAAAAAAAAGCAGCCTCCGCATTCCCGCGCAGTGCTGCTTGGCTCTATCTATTAAGATTCCTGCGGAAGGTCCTTGGGCACCAGGTCGAAGATAGCCCCCGACTCCAGCACCTCGATAAACCGGTCCAGCCAGAGATAATAGCGGATGGCCTCATTGATTTTGGCCAGATCCTCCTCTACCAGCCGCCCCAGCTCCTCCTCCCCCGGGTGGGTCCGGGCCAGCTCCTGCAGCTCTGTTCTGGATTTGCGCAGAGCCTGCATATTAATTTCCACAGCTTTACGCCACTTTAGCGAGAAAAAGTCAGCGAAGGTCTGGAACCAGTCCATCTCCACCTCATAGAGATCCTTGCGGGCCCCTTTCTCCCACACCTTATTCACCATCTTCAAATCCACCAGCGTTCTCACACCGGTGCTCATGCTGGTTTTACTCATCTTCATGGCTTCCGTCATCTCATCTAAGGTCATAGGTTTATTCTGAAAGAATAATAACCCGTACAAATGCCCGATGGACAAATTAATGCCGTATAAATCCATATTCTGGCCGATGGATTCAATAATCCGCTTCCTGGCCTTAAGGACAATTTCCTGCTGCTCCCGGGGCAGCCCCTCCGCTTGCTCCATGCCACTGTCACCCTATCCTGCGAAATTCATGAATGCGGTCTTTCACTGACCCTTATTGTATGGAACCTTCCGCATAAAGTAAAGATGCAACAGGCAGAGGATCATAGAGCATAACCGAGGGATTCGGAGTTTAGTGCGTACAGTTTTTTCTGTATGAACTGTTTTAGCGGAAATTTGTGTTGACATAACCCTTTTATTTTCCTTACACTTAGAGATGTGCATGAAGCGCGAAGGAAAGGAGTGAGGGTTTTTGCCTATTATTGAGGTTCGGAATGTAACCAAGGTGTTCGGCCCAAATCCGGCGTCCGCCCTTCCCCTCCTGGCCCAGCAATGGTCCAAGGACCGGATCTATAAGGAAACGGGACACACGGTCGGGGTGAACGGAGTCAGCTTCGATGTGAACGAAGGGGAAATCTTCGTAATCATGGGGCTGTCCGGCAGCGGCAAATCCACCCTGGTCCGGCTTTTGAACCGGCTAATCGAACCTACATCGGGTACGGTCAGTATTCACGGTACGGATATCGTGAGTATGGGGGCAGAGGAGCTGCGCCGGGTCCGGCGGGAGAAAATCGCTATGGTCTTCCAGAAATTTGCCCTGTTTCCCCACCGTACAGTAGCGGAGAATGCGGAGTACGGACTGGAGGTTCAAGGGCTGGACAAAAAGGTTCGGCGGGAAAAGGCATTGGAAGCGCTTAAGTTAGTCGGACTGGAAGCTTGGTCCAACAGTCCGCCGGATGCTCTGAGCGGCGGGATGCAGCAGCGGGTCGGACTCGCGCGGGCTTTGGCCAACGATCCGGATATTCTGCTGATGGATGAGGCCTTCAGCGCGTTGGACCCGTTGATCCGTAAGGATATGCAGGATGAGCTCTTGGAGCTCCAGAACAAGATGAACAAAACCATTATCTTCATTACCCATGATCTGGACGAAGCGCTGCGGATCGGCGACCGGATTGCTCTTATGAAGGATGGCAGCGTGGTGCAGATCGGGACTCCCGAGGAAATTCTCATGAGCCCCGCCAATGACTATGTGGAGCGGTTTGTAGAAGATGTGAACCTGTCCAAGGTGCTGACCGCCTCCTCGGTGATGCGGCGTGCGGAAACCATCGGGTTGGACAGAGGGCCGCGGGTTGGCCTGCAGCTGATGAAGGAAGCGGGCATCTCCAACTTGTTCGTGGTCGACCGGGGCAAGAAGCTCATCGGGGTCATTACCGCGGAGGATTCGGCGGATGCCGCCTCAGATGGGCGGACTCTGGAGGATATTGTGGTCCGGGACGTGCCTGTAGTGGCCCCCGACCAGCTGCTGTACGATCTGTTCGATATTTGCAGCAGCTCAAAATATCCGGTAGCGGTTGTGGATGAAACCGGACGGATCCTCGGCGTCATCGTACGCGGAGCGGTGCTTGGGGCTTTGGCCAGACAGCCTGCCGCAGACAGGGAGGTGACGGCCCATGCCGAAATTGCCGCTGGATGAGTGGATTGAAACGATTGTGGCTTTTTTGGACGATCATGTATCAGGGCTGTTCTCGATTATATCCTGGCTGATCAAAGGCGTTGTGACCGGATTCTCCTATCTGCTCCATCTTCCCCCCGCGCTTGTCCTGATTGTGCTTGCCGTTGCCCTTGCGTATTACTTGGGCAAATGGGCCTTCGCCGCGTTTGCCCTTCTTGGTCTTTTTCTTATTTATAACCTGGGCTATTGGGACCATACCATGGATACGCTGGCGCTGGTGCTGACGGCCGCCCTCTTATCCATCTTAAGCGGTATTCCTCTGGGGATTTGGTGTGCCCAAAATAAACGGGTCCGTCGCATTCTGACGCCTGTGCTGGACTTTATGCAGACGATGCCAGCCTTCGTTTATCTGATCCCCGCGGTTACCTTCTTCGGGCTGGGTGTGGTTCCCGGGGTTATCGCATCGGTAATTTTCGCCGTTCCCCCTACGATCCGGCTGACAGAGCTTGGGATCAGGCAGGTAGCCCCCGAGCTGGTGGAAGCAGCCAACGCCTTTGGCTCCAGCCCCTCTCAGGTGCTGGTGAAGCTGCAGCTGCCCATGGCGCTGCCCTCCATTATGGCGGGCGTTAACCAGACCATCATGCTGGCTTTGTCCATGGTGGTCATCTCCTCGATGATCGGCGCCCAGGGCATCGGTGCGGATGTGTACCGTGCGGTGACCCAGGTGAAAACCGGTCAGGGCTTTGAGGCCGGGTTAGCCATTGTGGTGCTGGCGATTCTGCTGGACCGGATGACCCAATATCTGATGAAGCGCAAAAAACGGCCCTCTCGCGAAAAATCGGCCTAACAAATAATTGAATGAAAAGGAGAGAGAAACAATGACTACATTATTTCCGCGAAAATGGATGACCGCCTGTTTGGCTGGTGTATTAGGCGCTGCCCTGCTGGCAGGCTGCTCGGATAACAGCTCCGCCTCCGGTGACAAAAGCATAGGCGATCAGGTGCAGCACCAGATTATCGGCATTGATCCGGGAGCCGGCATTATGAAGCAGGCCGCCCAAGTGCTGAAGGATTATGAGCTGAAGGATTGGAAGCTGGTAGAGGGCTCCGGGGCGGCCATGGCGGTAGCTCTGGACAAGGCATATAAGGACAAAAAACCGATTATTGTCACCGGCTGGACACCCCATTGGATGTTCGCCAAGTATGACCTGAAGTATCTGGAGGATCCCAAGGGCACCTTCGGCAAGGATGAGGAAATCCGCACCATTGTCCGCAAGGGGCTGAAGGATACGCTGCCTTCCGCATATGCGGTGCTGGACCGGTTCGAGTGGACAGCGGAGGACATGGCTGTGGTGATGTCCGCGATTATTGACGGCAAAAAGCCGGAGGAAGCCGCGGCGGATTGGGTCAAGAATAATGCAGCCAAGGTGGATGCGTGGACCAAGGATCTGGCCAAGGAGGACGGCAAAAAGCTGACGCTGGCTTATGTGGCGTGGGATTCGGAGATTGCCAGCACCAATGTGGTGCGGCAGGTGCTGCAGGAGCGGCTGGGCATGAAGGCCGAGATGCTCCAGGTGGAGGCCGGCCCCATGTGGGCAGGCATCGCCGACGGCAGTGCAGACGCGATGGTCGCAGCCTGGCTGCCTACCACCCACCAGGACTATCTGGATAAGTATAAGGACAAGGTGGAGGACCTGGGGGTTAACCTAAAGGGCACCAAGCTGGGCCTGGTGGTTCCCTCGTACATGGAGATCGGCTCTATTGAGGATTTGAAGTAAGAGATGCAAGGCTGCCGGAAATCAGGCAGTTAATTCAAAAAACACCTGCTCCCGGGCGAGATGCCGGGGCAGGTGTTTTTTTTGAGGATATAGGGCTTTGGTTGGTTAGAATGAGATTCGAGAGTGCGTGTAAGCGGCAAACAATGTCTGCTAAATGCTCGAATTGCCTCAGCTACTCGGAATAACGACATAAAATGTCTGCTAAGGACTCATATTCCAGGTGAAAATGGTGGATTCGCTAAAATAGCAGACAAAATATGTCGTTATATCACAAAAACAAGATGACTTTGGCCGAATAACAGACATTTGATGTCGCTATCATTCTGTATCCGGTATCCGGTATCCGGTATCTGGTATCCGGGCCGGTGCCCGGTGTCCCGTTCCTGTTCGCATAAGCGATGGCTGTCCACATAACCTGCGGACCGGCGTCCGGCAGGTTGCTATAGCTTTTCGCGGAACGGATTCCCGGTGTTGAGACGCACCCAGACTCACGCGGCTACTTCAGCATCTTGCCCATACGGGCGGCAAACTCCATCAGCACCGGCGCCTGCTCCCGCATCTTATCCAGCGGGAGCCTGTTGGCGGGGCCGGAGATAGCCAGCGCGGCCACCAACCGGTGAGACCGGTTGTAGACGGGGACCGACACAGCCGCCGCCCCCACCTCCCGCTCCTCCACGCTGGTGGCATAACCCAGCCTGCGGACCTCCTCCAGCTGGGCCGTGAAGGCCACTTTGTCCAAGGAGGGGGGCCAGGTGGGCGACGACAGCACCTGCGCCTGCACCTCCGGCTCCGCAAACGCCACCAGCACCTTGCTGGAGGCTCCCACAAACAAGGGGAGCCGTGCCCCCACCTGGGCTACCCGGCGGATGGCCTGATTGCTCTGCACCGCCTGGATGCGGATCCGCTCCAGCCCGTCGCGCACGTACAGGCTGACCGTCTCCTCCAGCACATCCCTCAGATGCTCCAGCTCCGGAAGCAGCACCATCTCGGGATCATCACTGGCCGACAAATTGGCGGACAGCTCCCAGAGCCGGAAGCCCAGGCGGTATTTCTCCGATGAAGGGTTACGCAGCAAGAAGCCCTTGTTCTCCAAGGAGGCCAAAAGCCGGTGAACCGTGCTTTTGTGCAGCCCCGCCCGGGCGGCGATCTCCGTCAGACTTAGCTCCTGCGTATCCGTAAAACAAAGCAATATATCCAACGCCCGCTCCACTGCGCGGACGGTAAGCTTGTTGTCCTCCATAATCCTTTTCCTCCTATATGCACACGAGCAGCAGCCGGATTATCAGTCCGCCCGTGCCCCCGCACCATAGTTTCATTATACGAAACACAGTTTCTTTTTTAAGTATACTCAATCCTTCCCCCCTCGTAAAGGCTCCAGCTGGAGGGTATAGGCCAACCATGACTAGACATAGTCTGGTAGAAGGATCCATATTTATGGGAGGGCTGCGGGGCATGAGCGATGACAATCTGAACATTCTCCACCTGCTGGAGGACATCCGCTTCACAAAAATAAAAGAGCGGGAATATGCCACGAAAATCCGCGGACTTGCACCGGGACTGGAAGCGGAATATGCGCATTTACTGAAAAGCTGGGAGCCCATGCTGGGCCAGACGGAATATGCCGCAGCCCAATGGGCGGAGGCACTGTTACATGCTCCGGGAAACACCATCCCTTACGCGCAAGAGGCCATCAGCCAGCTTACCCGGTATGCCCAAGAACAAACGGAAGCCTTCACAGGGCAGCTGGCGGCGCTGCAGGCATACCACCCTGCCATTCAGGTCAACCCGGCAGCGGGGCAGCTGATCCATCACATCCTCCAGACAGCTCCGCCCGAGCAGCTAACCGGCTTCGAGGAGCCAATTGACACAGGGGAAGCAGCACCAGCCTCCTCCTTCCGGGAGGATGCGGAAATCGTTACTACCTGGTCGGAAGCATTACCTGCGCCTAACCAGCCTTCCGTCCAACGCCCAGAATCACAACAAGCCCAATCAGCCACCTCCCCCGTCCCCATCGGCAAACATACCCTGCCTCCGCTTCCATATGCCTATAACGCCCTGGAGCCCTATATTGATGAAGCCACCATGCGGATTCATCACGACAAACATCATCAATCCTATGTGGACGGACTGAACAATGCCGAAAACAAGCTGGCCGAAGCGCGCCGCTCCGGGGATTTCAGTCTGGTGAAGCATTGGGAGCGGGAGCTGGCTTTTCACGGGGCGGGCCATTATTTGCACACCCTGTTCTGGAGCATCATGGCCCCTAATGCCGGAGGTCCGGCCACAGGCTTGGCCGCCGAACAAATCCGCGCCGACTTCGGCAGCTTCGAGGCCTTCAAGAAGCAGTTTAGTGAAGCTGCGGATAAGGTGGAGGGCGGCGGCTGGGCCGTCTGGGTGTGGAGTCCCCGCAGCCAACGCACGGAAATCCTCACCGCAGAGAAACATCAGAACCTTTCCCAATGGGATGTGGTGCCCCTTCTGGCTTTGGATGTGTGGGAGCATGCCTATTACCTGAAGCACCAGAATAAACGGGCCGATTACATCAAGGATTGGTGGAACGTGGTGAACTGGAAGCAGGTTAATGAGCGGCTGGCAGCCGCCCGCAGACTGATGTGGCAGCCTTACTGATGCCGGCAATCCCCGGCCCGGGGTTAGGGTGTGCAGCGGTCTTCGGTGCAGCGGGAACCGCAGCAGGAGCGGCTAAATACACCCCAGGGCAATATAAGGAACCCTTCTCCGCCTTTTACGCGGGGAGGGGTTCCTTTTTGGCAAAAGGGAAACGTTAACGGGGTAATCTGTTTTTCAGCCTTTGTGACCCCCATCACAAAGCCGCTCCCTCCCGCAGCTTATACTGACCTCAACAACCAAACGACAGGAGGAACTCCACAATGAGTTCTTTTGCAGCTATAATCAACGCTCCTGAATACCCGCCGCGTATCCGCCACCAAGCCATTTTTGAATGCTTCGACGGCTTGGCCGCCGGGGAAGTCATGCTGTTGGTCAACGACCATGAACCAAGGCCGCTATATTACCAGTTCCAGGCTGAACGTCCGGGAGACTTCGTTTGGGAATATGTTGAGGAAGGCCCGGAGACTTACCGGGTTGCCATTACCAAGCTGAACTAAGGGAGCTGAAGGCCATGTTCTTCTGGAAGTCGAAAAAAACCGAGGAGCTCCCGCAGCTGAACCGCGTTGAGCTGGATGTGCGGGAGGAGCTGCGAAACAAACGGGACCCCTTTGCCATTATCATGAAAACCGTCAAGGAGCTGGGCAAGCAGGATATGCTGGTGCTCCACGCCACATTGAAGCCGGTGCCGCTCCTGGGGCTGATGAAGCTGAAGGGGTATGTCTCCTCCACCTCCAGAGCCGGGCATGAGCATTGGATCACCACCTTTGTCCGCAAGGAATACGCCGCTGTGCTGGAGGGCGAGCAGGATGAGCTTCCGGAAACGGCAGCCGTCGGGCATGAAGAAACCCACGAAGACTGCCCTGCCTCTGCAGACAGTCTGACTGACGAAACCGGGGGTTCCCCACGCTCCATCCATCTGGATAACCGGGGAATGGAGCCGCCCAAGCCGATGATCCGCACCATGGACGCCCTGGAAAAGGCACGGCCCGGGGATACCATCACCATCCATAATGACCGGGTGCCCGCCTTTTTGCTGGAGGAAATCAAAACCCTGGGTTACCCCCATGAGATTGAGCCCCAGCCCGACGGCAGCGCCATTGTTACCATCCACAAGCAATAATCCCGTGTAACAGGAGGTGCAAGACCTGTGATATCCAACCCGTCCGCCGCTGGCCCGTCCCGGCTCCCTCTGCGGTTTCTCTTAACCGGCATTGCCATGTTTCTGCTGTTCCAAATTGTATCCGTCGCAACCGGAGCCGGCTGGACGGGGCTGTCCCCGCGGAATCCGGAGGGGTGGTCTGCCGCACACCTGATGCTGCTGGGCTTCGCAGCCATGATTGCCATGGGGGCGGTTTATCAGCTGATATTCGTCGTCGTCCAGCACAGTATTTACAGCGAGAGGCTTGGAAAATGGCATTATGGCTTTTTCCTCACCGGACTCTCCGGTTTGACGGTAGGCTTTTTCCTGGGTAACGTGGCCCTGATCGCCCTGTTTGCCACCATTGCTTTTACCGGCATTGTTCTGTTCGTATGGAACATTGCCGCCACACTGATTACGGTCAAAATGTGGAACCCTATTACCCTAAGCGCCTTGGCAGCAGTAACCTTCCTGTTTTTCACCGGACTGACCGGCTTGGGAATGGGCTTGAACTTCCGCTTCGCTTTCCTGGGTATGAGCCATGACCAGTGGCTGGGCGCCCACCTCTGGTTCGGACTGTTCGGCTGGTTCGGACTCCTGATCACCGGCTTCAGCTACAAAATGCTGCCCATGTTTTTCCTGTCCCACGGACATAACGAAAAGCCCGCCCGCCTGACTCTTATCCTCTGGAGTGCGGCGGTGGTGACCGGAGCAGTCTCCTCCCTGCTGGGTTTGTCCAAATGGATGCAGTGGCTCGCATTAGTTCTTTTAACGCTGGCCTTGGCCGCCTATTGTGTCCAGATTCAATTTATTATCCGGAAAAAGCACAAAAAAACGCCCGGCTACGGCATTCTGGTGGCAGTATGGTCCACCTATCTGCTGACTGGCGCTGCATTGGCCTTTGTGGCATTCGCCATCTGGAATCCCGCTGTTCTCTCCGAGCAAGCCGTCTATGCCTTCGTGATTTCCCTGTATCTGTGGAATTGGCTGGCTCCGGTGGTTCTCGGTTATATGTCCAAGATTGTTCCATTCCTCTGGTGGACGCTGAAATACGGCGATAAGGTCGGCAAGGAAAAAACGCCGGTTATGGCCGATCTGGTGAAGGAAAACCACGTCAAGGTGCTCCTATCCCTTTGGCTCGCCGCTGCTTTGGCCCTGCTGGCCTGTACAGCCGTCGGCTCCGGCCTGGCCGTTCAGATTGCCGCAGGTGTATGGTCCGTTATGTCCCTGGGATATATGCTGCTTCTGGCGCGGGTGTTTACCAGATAAATGTTTGACCATCTTAACCTTAAGGAGGGTTTACAAATGACAACGTTGGAAACGCTAGAAGAGACGCTTCGCACCGTTTATGACCCGGAGCTTGGTGTGAATGTGCTGGACTTGGGCCTGATCTATGACTTGAAGCAGGATGAGGCGGGCGTCGTCCATATCCAGATGACCCTGACCACTCAAGGCTGTCCGCTGCACGACACCATCGTAGGCGGCGTACGCAATGCCGTATCCCGTTTGCCGGGCGTAACGGACGTAAATGTAGAACTCGTCTGGTCACCGGCCTGGACACCTGATAAAATGAAACCGGAAGCAAAACAACAACTCGGTTTCTAGGGAGTCTATCTGGCGAAAAAAACAAGTAAATTCATATTCATGTGGAAAGACCGGGAGGAAAAGGAGTGACTTGAGGGCGAGTTTTTTGGCGGCTTTGAGTCCTTAATAGTTAAATCCGATCAAGGCCGACAAAACGTGTTTGAGCATCCAAGACACTCCTTTTCCGGTAGGGAACGAAACTTGATGAATATGAATTTACCCCAACTACTCGTCAGATAGACTCCTAATGGACTTAAGGAGTGTTCATGCGTAATGGAAACGTCTCGCCGTAAGCTGGCCGATGTGCCGCTGTTCCGTGGATTGGATGACGCCGAGCTGCGTCTGTTGGATGAGCTGTTGATCCCCCGGTTTTTCAAGAAAAAATCGATTATCTTCCATGAGGGCAGTGACAGGGAAAGCATCTATATCATCCAGGAGGGACTGGTCAAAGCCTTCAAAACGGATGCGGAGGGACATGAGCAGATCGTGAATTTTTTGGGGCCCGGCAGTATGTTCCCGCATACCGGGTTCTTTTTGCTATCTACCTATCCCGCTACAACAGAGGCTGTCATGGATACCCGGGTTTTGGCCATGCCGCTGTCCTCCTTCGAGCAGGTGATTGCCTCCACTCCCGCCATGGCTATCAAGGTGCTGCGGGTGATGAGCCAGACCATTCAGGAGCTGCAGACCAAACTTCAGGAGCTGACGGGCCAGGACATACAAGTGCGGCTGACCTCCTTCCTGTTCGGCATCGCTATGAAGCAGGGGACAGAGCATCCCGACGGAAGCATCCGCGTCTCTCTGCCCGTGACCCATCAGGAGCTGGCCAATACCATCGGCACCACCCGGGAAACCGTCACACGCCTTCTTGCTCAGTTGAAAAAAGAAGGATTGCTGGAGGCGGACCGCAAGGGGTTTCTGCTGCCCGATCCGGAAGCGCTGCGGCAATGGGGCAGGCCTGACCGGGAAAAGTAGATAGCCTCCCCAAAAGTGAAATTGTTCCGGCTTGTGACCCGAATCACAAAGCCGGAGCCCCCAATAGCGTACATTCTAGTTATCAGGCTGCCTCATAAACAGGCGGCATTGGGAAGGATGTGCCGAAGCATGAAACCCATTATCCTCTTTCTTGCCGCGGGACTGCTGCTTATGTCGGTGGGACTGTATGCCATTGTAGGCGGACCCGGACTGTCCGCTGACCCGGATACCTCGGATTCCGGGCAGGTCGAACCTGCCCAGGTGAACCAGCCTCCGGTGGAGCCGGTAATCCGCCGCGAGGGTAAGGATGTGTATATCGAAATGACCACCCAGGTAACCAACGTAGAAATCTCCAAGGGTGTAACCTACAACGCCTGGACCTTCAACGGAACGGTCCCCGGCCCGGTGCTCCGGGTCAAGCAGGGTGACATGCTCCACCTTACGCTGAAAAATTTGGATCCGTCCCTGGCCCACTCCATGGATTATCATGCGGTACATGCGGCGCCCAGCTCCAAGTTTGTGGACGTCATGCCCGGGGAAACCGGCAGCTTCTCCTATCCGGCCAATAATCCCGGCGTGTTCATGTACCACTGCGGCACCAAGCCGGTGCTGGCCCATATCGCCAATGGCATGTACGGGACCATTATTGTGGAGCCCACCGACGGGTACCCTACGGATCAGGAGATCGACCGCTCCTACACCATTGTGCAAAGCGAGTTCTACAAGGAGCATGACTTCGAGGATATGCAGGACGGTGTGCCTTCGTACGTGGTATTCAATGGCAATGACTACGGACTGATGGAAAAACCCTTCCTGGCCAAGGTAGGCGAGAAGGTCCGTTTCTACGTTTCCAACGCCGGGCCTAACGAGGTGTCCTCCTTCCACATCGTCGGCACCATGTTCGACACCGTATACCTGGACGGGAACCCGCGGAACATCCAGTACGGCATGCAAACCGTGATGCTTCCCGCCAGCGGCGGAGCGGTAGTGGAGGTAACCGTAACCGAAGAAGGGGATTACCCCATCGTAACCCATCAGTTCAACCATGCCTCCAAAGGAGCCGTAGCTACCCTCCGGGTCACCAAGGACGGTCAGGACAACGGCATGCCGGCTATGGGACATTGACGGAAGACCCGCATAGGATCGTAAAAAAGGCCAGGCCCTGAAAGTAAGGGTCTGGCCTTTTTTATGATTTCGTTTTAGGGCTGTGGCTGAAGTTACAACCCGCTTATTGCACCCTATGAACCCCTACTGCTCCTAATGCCGAGCCGATAATCCGGAAGGGCACCGTCGTTTCCTTTATTACTCCATTGCTGTAAACCAGGCGGAAATGCACCTCATGCAAACCGTCGGGCAGCCGGTTATCCAGGGAACCCATGACCGGATCGTACAGCTCCCCCTCGAACAACGCAGGCGTGCTTCCGGCGGCCAACAGGACCTCTACCCGGATGCTGTCTCCCCCGATCCCCGTCGCTTCCAGGTATGCCTCCGCTATGCGGACAGGTGCCGGAGCACTGGTAACACGAAGCAGCAGCTTTTCCCCCGCATAAAAATCCTTAGGCGCATGTGAGGTCTCATGCCCCCGCTCCACATGGTACTGAAGCCACTCCGGAGTATGGAGGATATCCGCTCCGATGGTTAAGGGCAGCACCTCCACCGTCTTCTGCGCCGATGCTTCCACAAGGCCGTCGGATACAATCAGGGTTACCCTGTAGCCTCCCGGCTCCACCCACACCCCTGTCCATTCCGCCAAGCTTCCGGTTGACTCCTTGCCGGAAGGACTCACAATGCGCCACCGGTAGGTAAGCGCATCACCGTCAGGATCATAGGAGAGGCTGGTCAGCCGGACGGCATCCCCCTCCCATACCGGCTTAGGTGACCAATCGAAGTCAGCAACAGGCGCCCGGTTGATATAAAACCACGTCTGTGCTGACCAATCCGACCACACATGCCCGTCGAACACTCTTACCCGCACCCGCAGCTTTTGCCCTGCTGGTAAATCAGCTGAAGCTTGCCAGCTGCCGGTTGTTGCAGATGTATTTTGCCAATACTGGCCCGAGTCCAAAAGCGTAACGGTATTCGCCGCATTCGTCACCTGGAGCTGGAAGTAAGTGAACACCGTTCCCGGGTCCGGATCCGCTTGGTACCAGACAAAGGCTGGCCGCAGCGTATTGAACATCGTCGGGGCGCTTTCCGATCCATCCGGTACGGCCATACTTGCAGCTGGCGGTCGGTTGGTGATGAACCAGCCCGAATTGGACCATGGTGACCAGACATTGGCAGAATTTTTCACTCTGACAGTCACACGCATTTTCGCACCCATGGGTACATCCGTATTCAACTGCCAGCTGTCTGCAGTTTTAGCGTAATCCGCGTACGCTACATTCCTCGTCTGATTGGAAAACAACGTCCCGTTTTCATTCCATACATTGATTTCCTGAGAAATCACTTGTTTGGAATTGGGGTCATCCTGATCCCATGTTATCGTGGGCCTCAAGGTGGGGACATAAGTCGGATTGTCCTGCGTACCCAGCGGGAACGTCAGGGTAGCAGATGGTGGCAGGATACTACTGAACCACCCCACATTACTCCAATCCGACCATTCCGTTTCGTCCTTCACCCGGATTTTCACCCTATATTTGGTACTGGTAGCCCCCCACACCTGTGATGCAAAAAAGCTCCCATTTACCTCTTTTGTCAGCTCCGCTTTTGCACCGGATATGCGCTCACTGATGCTTACCCCTCCCCAACCTCCGGTGTAGATGGCTTCCGCTACGAGCTCATAAGCCGTATACAAGGTATCCGGGTCCGGATCCGACCGGGTCCACGTGATCGTGGGGTTTACATTTACGGGCAGATAGGTGGGCGAGTCTTCGGTACCGGCTGGATTCGTCAAGATGACGGACGGCTTCCGGTTGGCATTTTTGGCAACCTCCACTTGGGCCGTTTCAAGGAAGGACCAGGCTCCAAATTCGTCCTTCACCTGCAGCCCCAATGTCCATGTGCCCTTTTCATCCAACGAGGTTACCATGGAATTGAATTGGGCTCCGCTTGGAGAAATGACAACATATCTTCGTTCAAAAATTCCCCGGTTGGCTGCGTAGCCTGGCTCCGCGTATCCCGTGTTAATATCAAACCGGTCCGGATCATAGCTGCTGTCGTTCCAGGTCACCGTATTCCCATTTAGAGCCGGGTTGAGAACACTAACAGGTCTGCGGTGTACGGTGATGGTTCGTTTGAAGCTGTTGGAGTTTTTCCGGTAGCCGTCAAAGGTCATGTCCGGGTACCGATATCCCGGCTCAGGCGCCGGATCATCCTTAGCCATCAAACTGACCTCCCAACGTCCCACCCGGTCAAAAGTGGGCAAACCGCTGCTGTGGCTGCTTCCATTTAACGGCGACACGCCCCCATTATTCAAGAACATCGGCGAATGGGTGTATTGCCAAAAGAAGGAGCCCGACATGGGATCATGCTCCGGATCCATGAAGTTAATGTTGTCGTAGTTCAACTGGGCCACTCCGGCAGCTTCATCCAGGATCGCAAAGTCCGATCCCCAGATGTTCTCTTCCTGGTAAACCTTATGGGAGATCCCCCGGAACGTGACAAAGGACTTGTCCGAAAAGGGCCCAAACCTCCCGCTGGAAAATGAACTGTCGGCCACATCGACGAAATAGGGCACCTTGTTCACCCATACACTCACCTTATTCCCCACCGTTCGGATCTTCACGCTGTAATCCTTGTTATCCTGGAGGCTGTAGGAATTAGAGGCGAGTACATACCGGTTCCCCCATTGATATTTACTGAGGGAAATCGTGTTCCCGTCAAACTCCACCGCAAGCCGGTTGGTCGGATCCTGCATCCGGAAGGAAAATCCGAACTGGCTGCTGTCTACCTTGACCTGTTCGGTCATAAAGCTGAACGAAAACTCCGCATCCGCAGCAGTAGCCGGGGACATAAACTGGCCATAATCATACCGGGGCTGGATGGCTGCCGCCTCTGCAACCGGCCCTTTGTCGATCCAATATACGCTTGAGCCGCTAGGCGGGTTGTTATAACCCATGGAGCTTAAATTATTGATCTGATGGGCGCTAAGAAGCAATCCATCCCCTACAAGCTCCTCATAAAATTTGGAGAGGCTTACGATTTCCGTCCACGACTGAGCAAAGGGGTTGACATTCCCGGCTAATTTAGACCCCCCTGCCCGATTGATGTTCACATTCTGACCAAAAATATTTAGCGCACCATAAGCAGAGATATAATTCCCCCACGCGTCCACCTTCAGGGTACTGGACATGCCATTTAACACGGGGCCGGTCCACGGTTGTACAACCCCCGTATCCAAGTCGATGAGATCATTAATGACACTGTAGCTATCCCCCCAGGAACCCGGTGTAACATATAACGTCTTCGCCACCAGAGTCCGGTTCAGGGAGTTAACCACCATCGTACTGATGTTATCTCTGTAATCCGTGACATATCCCACAAGGGTATAGGAGAACAAATTGCCGCGGGTCCGGGCCCGCCATACCAGCTTGTAATTCTGGTCATACTTCGCCACATACGAGCCTAACCCCAATTCCGGATATGCCCGCATGTTGTAATCGAAGGGTGTAATTGCCGAATCTCCATCTCGACATGACTTTGTTTCATACAGATAATAATTTCCTTCGGCATCCCGGAAAGGATCTTCGACTTTTGCCGTAAAGCTGCAAGCCGCTACCGAATATTGCGGAGGGATAAAGCTGACCGGTGTATCGGTGGCTGGCCAACGTACCGTCTTCTTTTCGTATGGCGTCATCACCGTGGGGTTATTGCTTCCATCACTATAGGTAGTGGACACCGTGTTCCCCTTTACATCGGTTTCTTGCTGAATGAGCCCGAAATACCCATTAAGGACTGCCGCTGCATCCGTTGGATTGCTTAAAAGGGTGACCAGATTATGCCCCTTCACGATGACCTTGGGTTTATATACATAAGACCCATTCGAGGTTTCACCTGGCATCGGGAAGCAGCTGATCAATTCAGCATTGGTTGCCTTAAAGGAACATCCGTAGGGCTGGATCTCATAAAACGTACTCGTATAGGAGTATCCGTCACTATCCTCAGACTCTACCACCTTATATGGTTTTTTCACTGTAAATACATAATAAATATAGGGACCCGCCACATAAGCATTCCCTGCTTGAATAGCATCCATGGCCGTGGTTTCCCACCTATAGACGCTATCCCGATAAAAAGGGATGGTGCGTGTCTGGACAATACTGGAGGACGGTACCTTAGAAAGGTCAATGACATAATCGTACGGGTTCCCATCCAACCAGTACGCCTTGTAGGTACCGGTATTGTACTGGAAATCCATCTCCAAATTATTTTCGTACCGGCCGATTTTACTTTTGTTCAGGGCATACAGCTTCTCCATTGTGTTACCGACAAACAGGTACGTTTTATCGCTGACAATGGGAGTGGTTTTGGCATCTACCCACGTGGATGGTTTTCCATTGGCATCCGGCAGCCACAACGGCTGTGAATACCCATTTTCGGGTGCTGTAAAAGCCTTATAAATGGATAAACCATTTCGCCCCCAGCCATTATCATTCAAAGGTGTTGTGTAGTTTTGATAGGTTCCGGGACCATTGGGATTATTCACAAAATTATAATCGGATTTGTACGACTCGTTATTCTTGCCGGCTCCCGATATAAGAGCACCGTTGGCAGTTTGCCAGCGATACGTGGGAATCCGGCTCACCCGGACATTGGTGTTGGTGCGGTATAGCTCCCAGGTGTTCTTGATGGTATCGCCCGTAAACACCTGCGGCATGTTTTGGTCCGGATTAGGATTGGAGCCTGTTAAGTCAAAGCTGACCTCCGGGGCAAGGTTAATCACATCCATGATTCCCGATACGGCTTCTGCTTCCTTCCCGTAATCCTCCTTCACCTTGATCTTGAACTGGTATTTCCCGATCTTAGCTGGGTGGAAGACGTATTTGGATGGAGTGCCGGTGATGGCCGTCCAAGGTTCAGTGTTGTCGTTAAACACCCCGTCATTATTGGCATCGTACCGGATGTACCAAAGCACTTCCACAATGGGGTCCCCATCCGGACTATGGGATTCACTCACGATATCGAAATCTTCTCCACGAATCCCCAGTGCGGGAGCCACCACCTTGGCAATAGGCGGCAGATCCGGTTTTACGGTAATGGAGCAGGCATCACGGTTCAAGGAGGCCAAGCCGGTATTGTCAAAGACCTTTTCCAGGATGACGGTCTCTGTTGTGTCGGCATCCGTATCATTGATGTAGAAGGGAAGATTGTTGGTCCATTCATCCCGGCTATGGTCAATGGCCCTGTCCAAGGGACTATAGCTCTTGTTAGCGTTAATGGCTCCAGCCGCCAGCGGCCTCCTGGATTTCGTCGTGGACGGTACCTCACACATGGCAACCGGATTCGGCGGTATGACTGTGAGGGAGGCGCTCAGATCCGTATAACCTCCATAGGGATCCACCAACCGCCCGCGGGCAAGGTGATTGCCAACTGCTCCAACGGTACTGATATTGGTGAATGCATCATACCCGTCCCCGGAGGTATACCGATTGGTCATATACGCTTTGTAGAAGGTGGAATTCCAATCGCTAAAGTTCATCCGGTAGCCAACAGGATCATTGTCCGGGTCCTTCACATCCACATACTTCAGGTCAACCGGTGTGCCCTCCACTACCGTGTCGGCGACCCTGTCCGTCCCCTGGTAAAACCACCGAAGCCGGCCTTCGGGAGGATCATTATCCGCGACCGCATTGGGAATAGCCGTAACGGTCTTTTCATTGTTGGCTTCATTAAATTCGGGGATTTCATTTCGGCTGTCTATTTTCACGGTGAGTGTAAAGGGAGAATCGATTTTTCGGGTAAGTGAGCTGGTATGGGTACCTCCCACGGGCAACGTGCCGGTAAACAGATAATGGGTCCCACCAATACTATAGTAAAAATTGGACCAGGCCCGATTACTGTTGTTTCTAAAAACATAGGTAAAAGTCACATCATCCCGGGCAGTGAAGGCCGTCGGAGCGTATGACAAAGATACCACTTCCAGGTCATCCAGCGTAGGCGCTGTTGTTGGGGTGGGGGTGGGTATCGCACTTGAGCTGGGTGTGGGGGAACCAATGGGTTCCCATTCAACATCCAGCTTGTACGGGTAGTGATAGGTGTACGACTCCAGGTCCACGGTAAAGGCAGAAAAATACACCATAAGCGCTGCACCATACGCAGCTAGAGGTTTGAAATTATCTTCTACGTAGTTGAAATCTTGAGCGTACCGGACAATGATTCGGTTCAGATCGGGAAAAGCGTCAACTGTGTAGTTGGAGATTTTATTGGCTTTGGCTTCTCCTACAATCCCTTCGCCATCAGGACCGGGAATGGTTATGTTTTCATTTACCGTAGCTTCTCCCGTGAGTTCCTCATGGCTGACGTAGGAGGCGTCGATATATTGGTGGGCAGAATCCATAGTGTAGAATGGATTCTGCCTCAATCCAGTCAACGTAAGATTATTGTCTGTAGTTCCAGGGTGCGCTGGCATCCCATAGCTGTCCAGCTCATCATTACCAGATTTATTGGTCCGGGAATCTCCGTACTCATTGTAGCTGTCATCTATCCGGGCAAAATTGGCATGCCAGTTGTTATCGTTGGTACCTTTGGCATATCGGTACCAAGCATAGTAACCTTGCGTCGTTTTGTTATCAACCGAGGTGACCTTGGTTCGGATACCAGAAATGCTTCCCGTGAGGGTATAGGATGTTTGGCCTTCAGCTGCGACAATGGTTTGTATCACATGATTATTTGTGTAATTAATAATCTTTAGAGACTTGATCTTGTAACCATGCTTGGATAAAGTATTGGTCGGGTTTTGGGTCGGATATTTGCTGTAATCATACCCGTTCCATATGTCCTTATCGTAGGTCACATTAATATTTTCTGCATGAACAATACCATTACCAGAGGGCCAGAAGATACCCGCCAATAAAACTACCACCAATATCATAGCCAGGAGAGCTGTCGCTTTTTTCGGATGCCGTTTAAACCGATCAAGCATGCGAGCTCCTCCTATTGACCAATCCATTCTGGCGTAAGAGCCCAAAGGATCTGTTTCGTGTATTGTTTGTTACCTGGAATACTAGGTGTGTAAAGCTCCAATGAAATTCGTTCTTTTGTTTTCATTTTTTTCGGCAATATGGAAATCGGCATATCCCCTGATTTGTTTTTGAACACTTTTGACAACCCCACTAAATTGCCTGCGCTTCGTGCTTCCAAATCATCTGTAACTGCACCAAGAACACTTACATATGCAAAATCTCCTAGCGGCGTATAATAAATATGCTCGTCTTTATTGAAAACGGTTCGACCCTTGAAGTATACAAGATAGGCAGCCATTCCCTTAGTCAGGTACGGACTACTAGCAGCAGTCTCGTAGTTATACCACTTCAACGTCTCCACCGGCGGCAGCTCCTCCTGGAACGGTGCGTCCGGGTCCTCCAGATCAATAGCTAGAATCGCGTCCAGTTCGGCCCTGTACAGTCCGTCATCCGATTCAATAAACAGATCATCCGGATCCCATTTACTGCTGGGATGCAGCTTGCCGAAGTATTGCGGCATCACCTCAAAAATATTGGTCTTCCGCCACAGCACCGCCGCCCGATTCACCGCATGTTTGTCCGCCTGCGCCGCAATCTCCTCGCCACGGCCGTCCTTGACGGCCAGAATCCGCTCGATGATGGTTACCGCCTGTGCCCGGGTGGTGGTGCCGTCCACATCCAAGCTGCCGGTAGCGTCTACGCCCTGGATTAGCCCGGCTTTGGTGGCCAGGTACATCCACTCCAGGTCATCCTCCGTGTCCTGGCCCGTCGCACGGACGGCCATTCTGGCCATCTCGAAGCGTTTCATGGGGGTGTTCCAGTCGCCGCTGGTGAAATCACTCCATTGGTGGACCCCTGCCCCTACAGCTGCGTTTACATAAACCTGAAACCAGTCACTGCCGCCGGCATTTTCAGCTACAGACAGCTTCAACGCCGCTGCCGCCATCTTCACAAACTCCGCCCTGCTGATCTGCCGGTCCGGCAGGAAGCTGCCGTCCTGGTAGCCGTCCACATACCGTTTGCCCACCGCTCCGCGGATAGCCGTTTCCGCCCAATGCCCCGCGATATCCTGCAGCTCAACGTTAGCTGCAGCAGCTTCCACAGCTACAGCACCAGCCGCAGCTGCGGTTCCGCTATCTTCTCCCAACCATATCCCCGCACTTCCTCCAGCCAACAATGCTGCAACCGCCAGTCCCGCAGCCCATTTGCCAACATGCTCCACTATGTATTCCTCCCTTATCTCTCCCATTAAACCTTTCTATCTATTGGACACGTTTATCCTGAGAGTTGTCTACAGCCCCATTCAAATCGACAAGATTTCGCCATATTTCTACCTTTTTACAATGTATATCGCCATAAAAAAATAAAAACCGCCCCTGGCAGCCTGCTGCTGCGTCGGAGCGGTTCTTCCGCATATTTCCTTGTCTTACTATACTAAATGTCCCCAGCATTTGACAACCCTTTTCAACAAAAAATTTGATGTTTATAATCCCGCTGCCCTGTCGGGGGCGTAAGCTTTGTTCATTTGTACTGCCTGTTTTCGTTTGAACAGGCCTGCCACCTTGCCATACGTATACACAATCAGCCAGGAGGAACCGAATACAGCGGCATACCGGGCGAAGGTATACAGATCGTACATCAGGATGGTGGTGGGATGGCTCCAATGCACCGTTAATAGGGTGAGGATAGCGGGATGGATCAGATAAATCCCGAAGGAGCACAATCCGATGGACACAACGGGCTTGGACATCCGGGGAAACCGGGCCAGCAGAAACCGGCCAACCTGCATAAAGAATAAGGCCGCGGCCGTAACATAAAGAATCCACAGCACCTCGTACCAGGTATTCTCCGCATACATATGCTGATACCGACTGAAGAGAAACAGGGACACATAGGAAACGCCGGCAAGCAGCCAAGCGGCACCCGTCAGAAGCTTATGCTCCTCTACCCATTTTTTCACCGCAGGATAATAAAGTCCGATGGCACCGCCGATCAGGAAATAGGCCATATAAGTAGGCGCGATCCGGTCGGAATAAGGAACCCCTTCAGTGAACCAGTGCCGGTACACATAGAACCCTTCCTGAATCAAAAGCCCACAAGGAAGCAGCCACTTTCGGAACCAGGAAACCCGGTTTACCAGGGTCATAAACAGAGGAAACAAGAGATACAGCTGGAAAATAATCAGCATATAATAGGAATGGTACGACCACTGCGCCCAGCCTATTTTGCCCCAAAAATCCGGCCAAACCATCTCGATCTTCCCGGTATTGATGTATTGGTTAAATCCATAATAGAAAAAGGCCCATATAAAATACGGAATCACCAGGCTAATAGTCCGCTTCCGGTAAAATACCAGAGCCGTCCTGGCATTCCATCTGCCGTCATAGCTGTAAAACAGCACGATGCCGCTGATCATAATGAATAACGGGACCGCAAACGAACTGCCCACGTTCAGAATATAAAACAAAATCTGTGAGGCACTGCCTTCTGTCGGCTCCACCGTTGCGCTGGATGTGCCATGAATGAGCACTACCGCCAGAATAGCCAAGGCCCGCACAATGTCCAGCTCCAGCAGCTTTGTCTTCTTTTGGCCTGCTGCAGACTTCGACAATTCAGTCACTCATCTCCCACCTTTCTGCGGATCATCGGTTTCGTCCAAGAATCCCTGAATGATTGTTTATTATACAGGCCATTTCCCTTCTAGGGAAGTCGGAATTTGTCGGAATTCTTCCCAGCATGGATCAAAACAAAAAGCCCAGAAGGGGCTCACTCCCCTCTGGACTTCATCTTCCAGCTCACTAACGCTGTGGTATTATTCCTTGATCAATGCCATAAATTCAGCCCGGAGAGGGGCATCGTTGCGGAAATAGCCGCGGACCGCGGAGGTCACGGTTTTGCTGCCCGGTTTCTTCACGCCCCGTGCGCACATGCACAGATGCTCGGCCTCCACCACCACCATCACGCCGTGAGGCTTCAGCTCCCGGTTTAATACATCCGCAATTTCCGAGGTAATCCGCTCCTGGACCTGCAGCTTGCGGGCCACCGCCTCCACCAGACGGGCGAATTTGCTCAAACCTGCAATTTTGCCGCTGGGGATATAGCCGATATGGATTTTGCCGAAAAATGGCGCCATATGATGCTCGCATTGGCTGTAGAACACAATGTCCTTGACGATGACCAGCTCTTCATGGCGTTCATCGAAGGTGACACCCAATACCTCCGCAGGATCGGCGGAATAACCGGCGAAGATTTCCTCATACATCCGCACCACCCGGGCAGGGGTATCGAGAAGTCCTTCCCGTTCTACATCCTCCCCGATGAGGCGCAGGATTTCCCGGACATGGTGCTCCAGCTGCTCGCGGTTTTCCTCAACCTTCTTATTTCTGTATTCAGTGGACATAGGCTTACTCTCCCGTCTTGCCGGCGGCATGCTGTGTGCCGTCCTGTTTCATTTATCTGAATTTTTGGTTCTTCATCATGTTTTGGACCTTGTTCATCTGCTGCTTGTTCAGGTTATAGCCCATTTGCTTGGCCATTTTGGCCAGCATGTCAGGGTTCGACTGCATGTTTTCCATTTGGCGCTTCAAATAAAAAACACCACCGGCAAATCCTCCGGCTGCCCCTACAATCAATGTCAGGATTGGAATGATCCAACTCCACATTTGTATACACTCCCTACAGATAATGTCCGACTTATATCGGCTTTGTCGCTCTATATCATAGCATGTTGCAAGATCGCATACAAATGAGACTTGATCTGTCATAGTGTGTCCCGCAAGCCCCATGGTAAGATAAAATCAGCCTATTATCAATGGAAGGTGGATTAGAAAATATGACCATTCAAGTTGCCATGCTGTCCTATTGGCATGTCCATGCAGAGGACTATGCCCGTCAGGTATTGGCCCGGCCCGAGTGCCGTATTGCCGCCGTGTGGGATGAGCTTCCGGAGAGGGGCAGAATGCAGGCGGAGAAGCTGGGTGTGCCTTTTTATGAAAATTTGGAAGCCCTGCTGGCCAATCCGGATATCGACGCGGTGGTTGTGGATGCCCCGTCCTCCATGCACGAGGAAGTGTTAACCGCCGCCGCGAAGGCCGGCAAGCATATTTTCATCGAGAAGGTTCTGGCCATAACGACGGAGGCGGCGGACCGCATCATCCAGGCCGTAGAGGAATCGGGCAAATCCTTCATGATCTCCCTGCCCCGGCTTACTCATGCCGCGAATCTGCAGGTTAAGGATATCATCGACGCCGGACTGCTGGGCGACATTACGTATCTGCGGGTGAGACTGGCCCATGACGGCGGTCTGCCCAACCAAAAATCCGCGGAGGGCTGGCTTCCGCCCCATTTCTATAATAAGGAGCAATGCGGCGGCGGCGCACTGATTGATTTGGGTTGCCATCCCATGTATCTGGCTCACTATTACTTGGGTATGCCGGAAGCGGTCAGCGCCCAGTTCGGCTTTGTCACCGGCCGGGAGGTAGAGGACAACGCAGTGGTTACTCTGCGGTATCCGAACGGCGCATTGGCCGTGGTGGAGGCGGGTTTTGCCAGCCGTCTCAGCCCCTTTACACTGGAGGTATACGGCACCGAGGGCTGCCTGATGCTGGACGACTTCCAGTTCCGCTTCCGCTCCGCCAAATCGGGGCTCGGCGCCCAGGAGGGCTGGGTGTCTCCTGCCAAGCTTCCAACCGCACCGCCGCGGCCTGTGGATCAATGGATTAATCATATGATTGATGGTACACCAACAACCATCAGTATCGGCCAGGGACGGGCCTTGACCCAGCTGATGGAAGCAGCCAATCTGTCGGCGGCCACCGGCAAGTCGGTGAGTATCGGCGAGTAGTGAAGAGGCGGACAGGCTGCGCTAGCTGAGGCGAGTGGAGTTAAGGCGCAGCGCACGCAAGCTGAGGCGAGTTAGTTGCGGCCCAGTGAGGGGCTGTCCCAAACTGAGACGAGCGGGCTGCAGCGCGGGGGCTGTCCGCAAAACTGAGTTGAGTGAGCTGTGACTCAGCGCAAGTAGCATTTTGCTGCAACGGAACTCAGAAGCCCTTAAACTGGCAGAATGCGGCTTTGGAAAACGTAACGGAACTATGCGACGCTTAGAGGCGGAATTTAAGCCGCTGCCGGCACATTTCCCCTGCTAAGAGTCGCTGAGTTCCGCTACAAATCCAAAACTCCGATTTTGGGCTTTTAAGAGGCTCTGAGTTCCGTCCCCCCCCCCCCCGATGGCACATCACCGCAGCTTACCCCAGCTGGCCTGGACGACCCGCCCGCACACAAAAAAACACTTCACCTGCGCACAGCACGGTGAAGTGTTTTTTGCATCCGCATCGTTCCGGTCCGCTCCCTATCCCTTCACCGCCGTACCCGACAGCCCCTGGATAATGAACCGCTGCCCGGCCAGGAACACCAGTAGCATAGGCAGAATTCCCGCCGAAGCCGCCGCCATCATGCCGTTGTAATCTACATTGTACTCCAGCACGAAGTTCTGCAGACCCAGGGGCACGGTGTACAGCCTGCGGTCCGTGAGGAAAACCAGCGCATTCTCGAAGTCGTTCCAGTTCCAGGAGAAGTCCAGAATAGCCAGCGTCGCCAAGGCCGGTTTGGCCAGTGGCAGCATCAGCCGGAAGAAAATCCGCCCATGCCCCGCCCCGTCGATAAAAGCCGACTCGGTAATTTCCTTGGGGATGCCTATAAAAAACTGCCGCAGCATAAACACGCCGAAGATGGTGAACAGGCCCGGCAGAATCAGCGCCCAATGGGTGTTGTAGATGCCCATCCAGTCGAACATGATGAACTTAGGCACAAACAGCACCTGAGGCGGGATCATCATCATGGACAGGTACAGCAGAAACAGCGCATCGCGCCCCTTGAATTCGATCCGGGAAAAGCCGTACGCGGCCAAGGCCGACAGGAAGGTAGCCCCCACCGTATTAATAGAAGCGATCTTCAGAGAGTTCAGATAATACGTGCCGAAGCTGTTGGCGCCGGTCCACACCTTGATATGATGCTTCAGCTCCAGGGTAGAGGGCAGCCAGCGGCTGTAGTCGAACACCTCATTGGGCGTTTTGAAGGAGGTGCTGATCATCCACAGGAAAGGGAGAACCATGCCCAGGCCCAGGATGCTCAGAAGCAGCGTAAACACCAGTTTTTTGGCCAAAGAAGCCTGCTTTGTCATGATCTCATCCCTCCTAATAATGGACCCATTTTTTTTGGCCGTACCACTGGACAAGCGTAATCAGAAGCACGAAGGCAAACAGCATCCAGGAGATGGCCGAGGCATAGCCCATTTCGTAATAGCTGAAGGCGGTTTTATAGATGAACAGGGACATCACGGTGGTGCTGCTGCCAGGACCTCCTCCGGTGATGGCCTGGATAATGCCGAAGGATTTAATGGCGCCGATCAGTCCGGTGATGAGCAAAAGAAAGGTGGTCGGGCTGACCAGTGGCCAGATGATCCGGCGGATCAGGGTCCAGGTGCGGGCCCCGTCCATCCGGGCCGCTTCCATCAGCTCAGGCGAGATTTCCTGGAGAGCCGCCATGTAGATGATCATGTTATAGCCCAGAGTGGCCCATACGGCGATGATGTTCAGCGCCAGCATGGCCGTATCCGTGGAGGCGAACCAGCCCGGCGGATTCGACATCCCCAATGCCCGCAGCACCCCGTTGATGGGACCCTGGCTGGGCTGAAACAGCAGCATCCAGACGAAACCCACGGCTACCCCGCTGGTGATATAGGGCATGAAGTACATGGAGCGCAGCATACTTTTCAAATAAACGCTCCGGTTCAGCGCCACTGCCACCAGGAAGGCCCCGATCAGGGAAACCGGCACCGCCGCCAGATAAAGCAGCGTATTCTTGATGGCAATGATGAACTTCTCATCCTGGAACAAACGGGTGAAGTTGTCCAAGCCGATAAAGCTGTAGTTAGGATTGGCAAACTGATAATTGGTCATAGTCAAACCCAGGGAAAATACCGCCGGAATCAGAAAAAACACGATAATGCCCAGCATGTTCGGCAGAATAAACAGGTACCCCATCCTTTGCTGCCGCTTCATCCAATTTCCACCCATTGGGAAACTCCTCCATCCGTATCCGGTTTTTGCGTAAAGGAAAGGGAGGGTCCACCTGGGAACGCCCTCCCTGACGCAATAGCTGCAATAGCCGGTTTATTTTTTGTTTTGTTTGAGGAAATCGTTATGCCGTTTGGCCATGGTCTCCAGGGTGGTCTTCAGATCCTGCTTGCCCAGGAGGTACTTCTCGTACTCCTCCTTGCGCAGATCGATGACCTGCTGCTCCAGGCTGGACACGTAGGTGGGGAAGGTGCCGAACACTACCTTTTTCAGAGAATCCAGATCATAAGTGCTGTCCACGCCGTTCAGGAGAAGCTTGATAGCATCATCGGCATTCACCGCCTTGGAGGAGGGAATCCGTCCCCCGGAGGCCATCGGCATCATTCCGCCGTCGGCGTACCACTTCAGGAACTTCCAGGCAGCTTCCTTGTTAGGAGATTTGGCATTGACGGACACCACGTCCCCGAGACCGGCCGGATATTTGAATTCATTGTCATTTTTGCTCAGCTTCGGCACCGTGGCGAAGGCGATTTTGAAGCTGCGGGGGTTGTCCTTGAGATTATTGGCGTTGCGGAAAATGTACTCCCCTGCGTACAGCATCCCTGTTTCGCCCTTCAGGAACATGGTATCCGTAGGCATTTTGGAGGTCATTTGCTCCCCGTAGGCAGGCATGGTTTTGGCCTTTTGCATCTCGTAGGCCACCTCATACCCCTTGGCGGCCAGCGGATTGTTCAGGTTGGAGGTACCATCCGGCTTTACGAAACCAAGCGCAGCCGTACCGGAATCCACCTGCTCCATATAGTTGGCCTCATGCTGGAGGAGTCCCCAGCGTTTGTCGGTTTTGAGCTTGGCGGCATACTCCTTCATGTCGTCCCAGGTCCAGTCCAGAGCCGGTACGGGAAGTCCCGCCGCATCCAGCGCATCCTTGTTCAACCAGACGAAGGACATGTTCTTCTTGGTGGGAATGCCGTAATATTTGCCGCCGATCTGCCACAGCTTGGCGTCCGGACCCATTTTATCATCCACGTTATAATCGCTGTAAGCGCTTAGATCTAACGCCAGCCCGGCATCCTTGCGCTTCTGCAGGCGGGAGTAGGAATAGTTGACGAACAGGTCCGCATCCTGGCCGGTCATCAGGGCCGTATCCAGCTTCAGGTTCCCCGCATCGTCGTTGACAAAACGCTCATAGGTCACCTGGATATCCGGATTTTGCTTGTTCCATGCCTCTACCACCGCTTGAGGACCGGACTCCGCCGGCACGCCTCCCCACATTTTCAGCTTGACTGTTTTGCCGGTGGAGGTGGAAGCTGCCGGGGCTTGAGAGGTACCCGTCGTTGCCGCCGGGGCCGATTGTTTCCCGCCGCTGCTATTATTGCTGTCTCCGCTTCCGCCGCATCCCGCCGCCATGCCCAACACCATTACCAAACCCATTCCACCCGCCAACCATTTTGCTTTTTTCATGGTTTCATCCCCTTTTGGTTCGGTCATCTTGAGTTCATCTTACCATCCGTCCGTGCAAGGAGGCAGATACGGGGTTTGGAGAATGATGCAACGATATTTGGATGTGGGGCTGGTAACGGCGGTGAAGTCAGTGACCCCAGTGACACCCGGTAACCCCTATGACGGCGGTGACGCCAATCCGGTAACTCCGATGACGCTGCAATACGGCAAAGGCTGCTCAGGCCTCCGCGCTCCTCCGGTAATCAGCGGGGGTTTTGCCGGTCCAGCGTTTGAAGATTTTGATAAAATAGCTGTCCCCGGAAAAACCCACCCGCTCCCCGATTTCAGTCACGGGCAGGGCGGTTTCCCGCAGCATCAAGGCGGCAGCCTCCACCCGCAGACGCTGGTGGTAGTGGGTCAGGGTAGCGCCTGTTTTTTTCTTGAACAGGTCGCTCAGATAGCTGGCCTCCATACAGGCCAATTCCGCCAGCCGCTTCAGGCTGAATTCCTCCCGGTAATGCTCCTCCAGGTACGTGATCACCCTGTTGATATCGGGATGATCCGTTTCCCCTTGGGTGTGGTCCTTGGCAGGTAGCGTAGACCAGACCCGGTCCAGCTTCTTCAGCTGGTCCCGGCTGGCCAGCTCTGCCTCGATACGCTCCAGGTTCGCCCGCAGCGCCTCCGGGTCCATGGACAGCTTCAACAGATAACCGGAAGCGCCGAATTCCAGCGCCTGCCGGGCATATTCAAAATCGCTCAGGCACGTAAGCATCAGGAAGCGCCCCTGAAATCCTTCACGGCGGGCAGCCTTCAGAAGCTCCACCCCATCCATCACCGGCATGTCGATATCCGCAATCACCAGATCCGGCTGCAGGCTGCCGATCAGCCGCAGCCCCTCCTCGCCGTTTACCGCCTCACCGGCTACCACAAAACCCGCGTCCAGCTTTTCCAGAACCTTGCGCACGTATCCCCTGGCCTGATCCTCATCCTCCACCAACAACACGGTCCGCATGGGCTTCGTCCTCCTTCCGGTATGGTGTCGCCAACAGCAGGGGCAGCTCCAGCTTCGCCAAGGTTCCCGCTAACTCTGCAAGTGGCTCTAGGGATAGCGCCGCCCTATCCTGGTACAGCAGACTGAGCCGCTCTCTCAGATTGGAGAGACCCACCCCGGCATTCGCCCGGCGCTTAGGTCTGGCTCCAGCAGCCTCCAGACCAATTCCGTCATCCTCCACCTCGATGACAAGACGTTCTCCGTCCCGGTAAGCCCGGATGCGGATATTCCCCGACTCGGCCGCAGAATGTCCGAAGCCGTGTACGATGGCATTTTCCACCAGGGGCTGGAGGGAGGATTTCGGGATCAGAGCATAATGCAGGGACGGGTCCATCTCGTATTCCAGCCCGAAGCGGTGGCCGAACCGGGAGTTCTGGATCTGCATATACGCGCTGACCAGCCCCAGCTCCTCCTTGAGATGAATCAGATCCACATCCAGATTCAGGCCCGATTCCAGGAGCTTCCCCAAGGATACGCAGATATCGTGGATATCGTCCTGATCCCGCTGCATGGCGATGCTTTTGATGGTATTCAGTGTATTCAGCAAAAAATGCGGGTTCATCTGCGACAGCAGCACCTGGAACCGGATCGCCTGCTTCTGCCGCTCCTCCAGCTTGAGGCGGTTGACCAGATCGTGTATATCCTTGACCATCCGGTTGAAGCTGCGGGTCAGGGACTGGACCTCCTCCGTGCTTTTGCTTTCGGGCAGCACCGCCTTCAGGTCGCTTCCCGCCACAATCTCCATTTTGCGCTGGAGCCTAAACAATGGTCTGGTTATGCCTGAGGACAGCACCACGGTTACCCCAATGGCCAGGCCCATAAACACGGCAAAAAGCACAAAAAACCGGCCCTTCATCTGGTTAATCTCGGCGAACAAAAGAGAAAGCGGGGTGCCCTTGACCACGTACCAGTCCAAGGAGGGAATATAGGCGGCGGTGTACAGAATCCCCTCCTGTTCATCACGCCAGCTGATGCCGGAACTTTCCCCGGAGTGGGCAGTGGCCCGGAGGAAGCTTTCCTGCGGCAGGGTCTTGTCGGGGAGCGAGGACAGCACTGTGCTGCCGCTTCCATCAGCGATGGCGTAATACACTCCTCCGGCGTTGTGATCCGAGGCTTCGATCGCCCGCTGGAACCATTCCTCATAGTCCATGCTGATGCGGAGCACGGCATACAGCTCCTCGTAGTCATTGGTCAACACGGTATACAGGGACACCATTCTGGCGCTGCGGTTCACATCCCGCTTGACGTAATTGGTGTCATTGGTCACCCATAGATACCGCTGATTCCCCCGGAGCACCCCCTGAAAGCCGGGTTCGCTCATCTGCCTGTCGTAATGGATGGGCTCCTCGGGATAAAAGGAGGTATAAATATTGCCCTTCCGGTCCAGCAGCGTATAGTACACCTGGGAGCCGGTGAGAAAAAAACTGTTGGAAATGCTGTAAAACTTGCCTTCGATCCGTTTCTTCAGCTCGCTCCATTCATAGCTATCCGGATGCAGGAGCATGTCCTCCAGACCCGGGTCCTGGTCCATCAGGGTCCAGGTTTTGACCAGGATGCCGCTTTGATCCTCCAGCCGCTGCCGCAGGGAAAACAGCTGCTCCCGGTCGCGCTCATTGGCCTTATCCTGAAGCACACGCTCCACCGAGTTGAACATGTAAACGCTTAACATAATCAGCGGCAAAAGAATACACAGCAGGAAAACCGAAACCAGCCGGTTCTTCAGACTGTTGGGCAGAAGCTTTTCCAGCAGGGAATGCAACATATGCAGGTCGCCCCTTTCTTGACTGCAGGTTCCGCCTCTTCATTATTCCGCATCCGGGCGGGCCTGTAAATATCTGATTGCAGGAAGGAGCATGTAGGGGGGCGAGGGGGCGCGAGGCGGGGAGAGTGGGAAGGGCCAGGTGGCACAAATCGGGAGGATGGGAAGGGCATTTGTTGGCTTAAGGGCAATATGGGGTGGTAGTGGTAGGTGAGGCGTTGTGGGCGTTGTTGGGAGTAATATGAGCGGTATGAGCTATGTGGGCGTTGCACAAATCATCTGAAATGTAAAAGTGCAGTTATTTTTGCAGATATCCGGCTAAAGGGTGGCTTATCCTGCAAAAGTGCAGCTATTTCTCCCGGAACCGGCCATATCCCCACGTTGCCGGGAAATAGATGCACTTTTGCATTTGGGGGTTGGCGTCCGAGGGCTGCAGCCGGAAATAACTGCACTTTTGCATTTCGCGCCATCAGAGGAGGTAGGTGGGCGGTTTATTATGCTTCACAGAACGATGTGGGAGGCGCGATATAGCTTATTTGTTACTGGGGCGGGGAGCTTCCCGGGATGCCGGGCTCCTAGAGACGCCCCAGCCGACAACAAAAAGGCGGAGCCTCTAAGGCTCCGCCAATCACTGCCGCAGCAGCAGGCGCGGCACTACGCTCCGGCTGCACCGCGCAACTTCCCGCGCTTACTCCCGCGCCTACTTCAGCGCTTACTCCCGTCATTTGCGCTTACTCCTGCCGTTTGCGCGCACAGTCCCGCGCCTACTTCCGCACTTATCCACGCATATTCCCGCACTTGCTCACGCCTGCTGCCCTACTCCCCACTGCCTACGCCTGCACCGGCTGCGCCCGCTGCGCTCACGCGGAACTCGCCGCGGAAAACCGTCTCCGCCTTCGGCTCCAGCGCCTTCAGCATCAGGCGGTACACCATCACCGGCTGCCCCTGATGCGCCTCGGTGGGAATAACCTCTACCTCCGGCGCAAACGCCGCCGCGTCATACGCCAGCGCCACCGAACCGCTGGCGCTCCGCCAAACCACGCTGCCCGCCGACAATACCGGCTCTGCCCGGGAGACAAATACCTCCTCCAGTGCTGCAGGGGTTTGTCCGAAACCGAACCGGTCGGTGAGCACCAGCGTGCCCTCCTGCCCGCCGGAAGCGGCCTTCCAGTCGAAGCTGCGCACCAGCTCCGTCAGATGCGGCGCCGGATACGCCGCCGCCATATCCAGCACCAGCCGGACAGCACCCGGCTGGATCACCTTCTCGACCACACGCGCCGCATACTGGCGGCCGTTCTCTTGCTCCAGCCCGTCGATCACCGGAACCGAGTGACCCCGGCTGGCATTGTGCAGGAAGGTGTAGCGCTTCGGCCCAAAATACTCCTTGGTGTACACCCCGGCACCGAGATCCGTAAGCAAGCTGCTGCCGTTTACGTGAAGGATGAAGCTGCCCACATCATTGTGATTATGCGGCTCATCATTGTGGCCGCCCTTGGCAGCGAAGGCCACAAGACCGCCTTCCATCTCGCGGCGGCTTACCACCCACTGGAGATCCTCCAGCTCCCACTCGCCTTCCGGCGTATGGTGGCCCATAAGCTCGCCCTTGGACCAGAAGAAGCTCCGTGACAGATGGGCAAAGCGGTAACAATGGTCGCCATGGAAACGGGGGCCAGACATATATGGCACTTCAAGCCCATATCGCTCCGCCAGCTTGCAGACCAGACCCGGGCTGAGCCCCGTCCGGCCGGAATAGTCAGAGAAGCTGACGAAGCTGTCGTCAGACAGCGAAATAGCCAGCGGAAACTCCGCGATCCGGCGGCATTTCTCATTGTCCAGAAGCCGGATTTTCCCATCCGTGTACGCCTCCAGCATCTCGGCAAAATAAGTGTAATAGCCGAAGCCATATATCCAATATCCGATGCCCTCTGCACAGCCGCCGTCCTCCTGGAACCCCTCCAGGTAACATTCCATGGCTCGCACCAGCCGATCGATAACACCAGCCAGACGTTCCTTGTCCGTCTCCAGGAGAAGCAGAGCCATACCGGCAGCCCCGGCGCAGACCGCAGACCAGTTATGGGTTTGCGACTCCCACCGGAAGCGGGCGGGCTCCTCGTACAGCGGAAGGAACGTCCGCTCCTCAACTTCCTTTTTCACCCGGTAGACAATCCACGGATTCAGCTTCCCCTCCAGGAGATACAGGCACTCCGCCAGGCTGTGGGCCGTCTCTGCTGCGAACAGGTCGATCACCGACTCCGGCTCGTGGGTATAAGCAGCCACCTTTTCCAGACCAGGCTCCAGATGGGCAGGCAGGCACCAGGTGAACTCATTGCAGATTTCCCAGATTAGATCCTCCAATACAGGAAGATACTCATCGGTTTCCTCCAGCAGGGTCGTAAAAACAAGCCCCGCCAACCGGCCCCGCCGCTCGAAGTAAGGCCGTTCAAATTCCAGACGGGTTCCTTGTTTTTCGTACATGTGAAAAAGAGAAAACGGCAGCACACCAACAGGCTCCGATACCGCCCGTTTGGCCTCTGCAACCGTTTCCCCAATAAAGCCGGCAAAAACCTTCTGCGCCTTCAGCTTGCTCAGATTCTCCTTCCAATCCACTCCGAAAGGAGTCCGGGAAGCCGTCCACCCTGCTGTCTCCGAGCAGATAGCCTCCCTGATTTCACGGAAATTATACACGGAAAAATCCCCCCGACACCATTTTAATGAAACGTTTCAATTAATGGGTACGAGACTATTATAGCACGGCATCCACAAAAAGCGTGGTGAATTTCGCCAGATCGAATTCGTTTACCGTTAAATCATCATCATCCTTTTTGATGACACGCACAACCGGACGTCCCGGCAGCCCCCGGTGCTGGCCCACCACTACACCTACCTCATGATTGCTCAAGCGGACGCTGGTGCCGGTGGGATACACGGAAACCGTGCGCAGAAACTGGATGACCACCTCCCGGTCCAGCTTGGTGCCGGACAGGGCGGAGAGCTCTTCGATGACAAGATGGGGTTTGCCCCGCTCCCCGGTAGCCGGATTATAAAGGAGATTGTCGTAGGTGTTGGCCACAGCCACAATTTTGGCGTACAAGTGAATCTGCTCGTCCTCCAGGCCGCGGGGCATACCCGTCCCGTCCGGAGCTTCATGATGCTGGAAGGCCACGTGGGCAATAAGCAGGCTCAGCTCGCGCTTACTTTTCAACAGATCAAACCCCCGCCAGGTATGATGCTTCCGCAGGTCCTCAGATTCATCGTCGGTAAGCAGCTCTACCTTGCCCACATCGTGAAGCAGAGCGCCCGTTGCCAGCTCCTTCACCTGGGTGGCAGACAGCCCCATATTAATCCCCGTCAACGCGGCCATGGTGCACACATTCAGCGCATGGACGTACTGCTCGTTATCCTTGGTGCGGATATCCGTGAGCTGCAGCAGCACCTCCCGGTTCTGCATCACATCCTCCAGCAGCTTGTCGATGCTGATGCTGACCGCACGGGTGTTGAACTCCTTGCCGGAGCGGACGGATTGGAGCATTTCGCCCATTTTTTGCATCACAGCCCGCTTATTCTCCTCGGACACCACATCATCGATTTCCACGTCCTGAAGATGCTCGTCCTTGATATAGAGCATCGTGACGCCGATACGGCGTAAAGTATTAATCATATAAACCGTTAACTGCACCCCTTCGGACAACAGCACGGCACCATTGGAGGAAAAAATAGTTCTGCCCAAAAAATCCCCAGATTCTACGGTGTCAATAAGTACATATTTCATAGGCCGGCCTCTTGAGGGATGGTGTAACGGACCGCCGCCCCCTCCAGGCGGAGGAGCGCTTCCTTAATGGGCAAGCCGCCCCCGTAGCCCACCATATGGCCTGCTGCGCCGACCACCCGGTGGCAGGGAACGATGACGGGCAGGGGATTCCGGTTATTGGCGCCGCCCACAGCCCGTACCGCTTTAGGCGAGCCGATCCGTTCGGCGATATCTTTATATGAGCAGACGGTGCCATAGGGAATGTCCACAAGCGCCTGCCATACCCGCTCCTGAAAAGGGGTGCCCCACACATCAACAGGAACGGTGAAAACCGTCCGTTCCCCCCGGAAGTATTCCTCCAGCTCCTTCATAGCCTGGGGAATATAGCCGCCGCCTTGGACCAGCTCTACACCTCCGGCGGGAACATCATTCAGCTTGGCTGCCCAAGCAGCCAGGGCTGCCAGCTCCACTTCCTCTGTCAGCCCCTCTTCAAAATCTATACGGCAAAGCCCACGCTCCGTTGCCGCCAAGAGCAGCTTCCCGATGGGGCTGGGGAGATACCCGTAATACATAACCGACATAATGACCCTCCTGACTGATGTGAAAATATCCTCCGTGCCGCTTCCACAAGCGGCAATCATTCTTGTCCGGTCTGCTCCTCCAACGGCAGCAGACAAAACCCGATTTCGTCCCGGACGGATGGGTCCTTCTCTTCGGCCAAGGCAGCCTCCAAGATGCGAAGGGCCCCGTCTCCTCCCATCCTGCCGATGCTCCAGGCCGCCGCGGCGCGAAGCTCCGGCCGGGGGTCGGCCAGCAGGATATGGCGAAGCTCCGGAAGTGTTGCGGGATCCCGGAACAGCCCCAGAGCCAGCACCGCGTTGCGCTGAATGGGCTTCCTCCCGCGCCAGGCTGCCGCCGTACTGCCGAAGGCTTCCTTAAACTCCTTATTGCTCATCCCTAGGATGGGCAGCAAAAGCGGCTTGGCCTGCTCCGGCAGCGGCTGGAGCTCGGCGTTATGCACCGCATGTTTTCCTTTGTTCTTCGGACAAACCTGCTGGCAGGTATCGCAGCCGTACAGCCGGTTGCCCAAGGGTACCCGGAACTCCTCGGGTATGATGTCCTTGCTTTGGGTCCAGAAGGAGAGACACCGTTTGGCATTGAGCTGCCGCGGCCCGGCGAAGGAGTCTGTCGGACAGGCATCGAGACAGAGAGTGCAATCCCCGCAGCCATCACCCAAGGGGGTGTCCGGCGGAAACGGCAAATCGGTAATCATCTCACCCAGATAGACCCAGGAACCGAATTCCGGTGTGATTATGGAGCAGTTTTTGCCGATCCAGCCGATGCCCGCACGTTCTGCCACCGCCCTGTCCGACAAGGCTCCCGTATCCACCATGATTTCCATCCGGGCCTCCGGAACCCGCTCCCGGATAAAAGCGGCCAACCGGCTCAACCGGTCCGCCAACACCCGGTGATAATCCTCGCCCCATGCGGTGCGGGCCATCATCCCCCGGGGAGCCCCAGGACCGGAGCGGGGCGGGTCCTGCAGCTTGGACGGATAAGCCAAGGCCACGGAGAGAATGGAACGGGCCCCGGGCAGATGCAGCTCCGGTTGGGTGCGCTTGTCCAGGTCCGGCTCCTCGAAGCCGGATTCACGCCCCATCTCCCTGTGGCGGAGGAGCTTTTCCTTGAGGTCAGTGAAGGGCTCCGCCGAAGCAAAACCCAGCTTGTCGATGCCCAGCTGCGGTAGGGCTGCCAGTATTTCCTCCTTCAGCCGCCTCCAGCCTCCGGCATAGCCGTCAACCGGGCCGCCCGATACATTGCCCAAACCCTCTCCTCCCCGCTTTCTATAATAAAGCGGCGGTTCCAGGCACACGTGGTTTCCCCCGCAGCCCGACCGCCGGATATGCCCTTGTAGCAGGGCTTTCAAAGAATAAACACCGTCAGGCTTTGGCTCTCTGACCAGTCATTGTTTTCCACATTTCAAAATAAGCCAACACCGATTCGTCACAGAAGGGCTCCCCCCGGCTCCGCGCCAGCACAAGAACCTCCTCCAGCCCCAGCTTCACCTTCTCCTCCACAGCCTGGGAGTAATGGTAGAGCTTCCGGTGTTTGTTGTACTCATCCTCATCCAGAACGTAGATATCTCCCTTCTGGTTGAGAATGACGTCCAGGTCATAATCGATGTACGTAATAATCTCGCCCGACTGGTAGTAGGGGGACGCCACGTTGCAATAATAGCGGATCCCTTCATCCTCCAGAAGCGCCACAACATTAAACCATTTTCCCGGTAAAAAAAAGGAAACGCCCGGAATCCGGCTGGTCCATTCCCTGCCGTCCGATTCCTGGATGCGCGTATGGCAATTCACGAAGACCCGGAACGCACCTTCCCGGTGTGCGGAGGCCAGAGATTCCTGGGGAATCTCCCAGTTTTCCAGCCATACCCGGTGCAAATGCCCGTCGTGCTTGAAGCTCTTAATTAAGGTAAAGGATTCGCCCTGCTTCGCCATGGCCGGTTCACCTCCTGTCCGGGTCTTTACGCATAGACAAATTTCATAATTAGACAACTCTTCATATATAGAAAAGCATATCTTTCCGCCAAATGCAACGATTCGCGAAAGATATGCCTATAGGTTCATTCTGGCAATATGAATATGGAAATAGGGACGGTTAACAGCCGGCAAGAATACTCAGCTTTCCATAAGAGCGGTTGAAGTTCTCCTCACCGCAGCCAAGCTTCTCATAAACGGGAAGCAGCTGCTCATTATAGTTGTCCACCGGGACGGCCACATGCTGGATATGCCGGTGCGAAAAGCGCTGCTTCATGCTTTCCATTAAGGAACGGGCAATCCCTCTGCGCTGGTGGTCCGGGTGAACGGCAACCCGGTAATAGTAGCCTTTGTTACGGTGGATAGTTCCGATCATCACACCCAGGACTTCTTCGTCTTCGGAAGCCACAAGGATCAGCCCGCTGTCCCAGTTTAACTGGCGCGCGAATGCTGTCATCGTTTCCTCCAGACAGGTTTCATCCAACACAAGCTCCAACAAATCCGTAATTTTCCCATAATCAGACAACTGGAATGAACGTACAACCATAGGCTTGGATCGCGCTCCTATCTCCAATTTGAGGTCAGACTTAGTAAATTCGACATAATAAACCCGATTCCTGCCGAAATCGAGAAAAATATTAATGAAATCTTTATGAATCGCCATAATGCTCCCGTTTCCTCCTGAAAGCGCTTAATATGAAGCGTTTACAAACATATATAGGTAATGGTGGTAGTTAAATGGAACTAGTTTGGGTTTAATAAAAAAGTTTGACTCTGCTGATTCATCCTTCCTCCATTTGGGTAAATACATGGGGTGCCCGACGATCTATGCATAAATTTCCTGGTTTGACTTAGACTAAAATGAAGATTCGATGAAGATCCGGACTTTCTAAACATTTATGTTGCATTATTATCATAATTCGTGGATAATAATGTTTGTAAAGAAGTTCCGGATTTAAATAAACCAAATTGACCCAATTTGAAGGAGGATTTATTACCATGGCCCATCAATTACCCGCTCTTCCGTATGCGAACAATGCTCTCGAACCCCACATCGATGAAACGACCATGATGATCCATCATGACCGCCACCATAACGCCTATGTAACCAACTTGAACGCCGCTCTGGATAAGCATCCTGAGCTTCACGACAAGTCCCTGGACGCGCTGATCGCTGATCTGAACGCTGTTCCCGAGGACATCCGCACGGCGGTTCGCAACAATGGCGGCGGCCACCACAACCACTCCCTGTTCTGGGAAGTAATCGGCCCCAACGGCGGCGGCGACCCGACTGGCCCTGTAGGCGCAGCAATCGAATCCGAGCTGGGCGGCTTCGCCAAGTTCAAGGAAACCTTCGCTGCTGCTGCCGCTACCCGCTTCGGCTCCGGCTGGGCATGGCTCGTGGTTGGCAAGGACGGCAAGCTGAAGGTATACAGCACTGCCAACCAAGACTCCCCGGTGATGGAAGGCGAAACTCCGATCCTTGGTCTGGACGTGTGGGAGCATGCCTACTACCTTAAGTACCAAAACAAACGCCCGGATTATGTTTCCGCGTTCTGGAACGTGGTCAACTGGGCTGAAGTCAACAAACGCTACGAAGCTGCGAAGAAGTAAACCTTCTTCCTGATATAAAAGCAGACCTGCGGGTCTGCTTTTTTCGTTGGGCGATGGTTGAGGTATGGTTGGGCTCTGCGTAGCTTCGGCGCCTTTATGGTATTATATGGAATTTTATGGTTGGGAATAGTCCTTTGAAGCTCCTTGTCGGGTATTATCCCCTTCACTCAGGATAGGGCATGCGTAGCTGGATTACTTAGGTTAGGGCATACGCTGCCGGTTACTTAGGTTAGGGCATACATTGCCGGGTTACCTAGGATAGGGCATACGTTACCGGGTTACCTAGGATAGGGCATACGTTACCGGGTTACTTAGGTTAAGGTTTGGGCTGCCGGGCTGCCGACTTGTTACTAGCTGTGCGTACAACAAGATCCCCCCTTTTATACGAAAATGCCGCGTCTGCCCCGACATTTTCATCCCTGGCGCTGACCGAGAGGCCGTGCGGGATTCTAACGGAAGTGAGAGCCTCTATTCCGCCCAAAACAACACTCCAAAAAATCTAACGGAAGTGAGCGCTCTTATTATGCTCCAATGAAGCCAAAACCGGGTCCCAGCCTACAAATAAGAGCTCTGGCCGCCGTTAGAATTTTTAGAAGGCCTAATTTGGCGAAATAAGAGCTCTGACCGCCGTTAGCTTCTCCTGCCATCACGTCAGCTCCTAAGCACTCCTCCAATCCTCGTTACTTTTCCCGCCTCTGCTCTCAACTTGTCTTCCTTTCCAAATTACCCTCCTCTCCCCTGCAACCTTCTCTTCTTGGTTTCTGTCCCCCCACCTTTCTTCTAATGCCCCCACATTCCTTGGTTACCCGCCCTTTTGATGCTAGACTGAATAGTAGACACGAAGAACCGAGAATTTTAGAATAAAGCTATCTCATATTCGAGGTGTCCGAAATGACGAAAAAGTATGACAAAGAATTTAAACTGCAAACGATTCAGATGATTCAAGAAGAAGGAAAGGCAGTGGCGCAAGTAGCACGGGAACTGGGGATAAGCGAGAACACCCTGTACCGGTGGATGTCGGAATACAAGGAGTCGGGTAAGCAAGCTTTCCCTGGAAGTGGACAACTGAAGCCGGAAGACAAGGCTTTACGAGATATGCAGAAGCGGATCCGTGACCTGGAAGAGGAGAATGAGATCCTAAAAAAAGCCATGCACTACTTTGCAAAAGACCGGCGCTGATCTATGCCTTTGTTCACGATCATCGCTCCGAGTGCCGTGTGGCAAAGTTGTGCGAAGTAATGAACGTATCCAGAAGTGGATATTACAAATGGAGCAAGCGAGTCGAAAGTAAACGGGAGAAGCGGCACAGAAGGTTGGAGAAGCGGATCCGGAGGATCTTCTTGGATAGCCGCCGTCTGTATGGAAGTCCGAAGATCCACAAGGTGCTTCAAAAGTAAGGAACCAAGGTGTCGGAGAAGACGGTGGCTCGCATCATGAAGGAGCTTGGCCTGGTCTCCCGGACGGTGAAGAAGTACAAAGCAACCACAAACTCCAAACATCATTTGCCTGTATTTGAAAATGAGTTGAATCAACGCTTTAGAGTGTTGGCTCCCCACAAGACCTGGGTTACGGACATCACCTACATTCCGACCGATGAAGGTTGGTTGTATCTCGCAAGTGTTATGGACTTGTACAGCCGCAAAATCGTTGGGTTTCACATGGATGAACGGATGACGAAGTCGCTGGTGCTGAAGGCCTTAGAACGCGCTTATATGCAGCAAGGAAAACCGAAAGGGATCCTCCACCATTCTGACCGCGGCAGCCAATATGCCTCTCATGACTACCAGGCCCGGTTGAAGGAATACAACATGAAAGGCAGCATGAGTCGCAAAGGCAACTGTTACGACAACGCCTGCATCGAGTCGTTTCACAGTGTGATCAAGAAAGAACTGATCTATCTCGAGAAGTTCAAAACACGGGAGCAGGCTCGAAAACGTATTTTCGAATATATCACATGTTTCTATAATGGAAAAAGGATCCATTCTTCCATAGGGTACCACACACCCCTTGAATACGAACGTATGTACCGACCGACTGCATGATATTCTCGGTTCTATATGTCTACTCTATTGACAGAGGTACATTTTCCCTCCCACCCCCTTATTTTCACCCTTCCTGACTAAAGGGGATAGTGAAAGACAAGGCGTTTAAAAGGCAGTCTGGGCATAGGCGTGTGGTAGAAGGATGGAAGAAATTAGAGGAAACAGCTTCCTGCGAAACAAAAAACAGGCTCCCATGTTATTGGGGAACCTGTTCATACCAAGTATTAGTTTTTATTGACCATCGGAAAAATCTAATTGCGCCAGCATGCGGTCCAGAATCGTCAGGCTCTCGGCACGGGTTGCCTGGGCCATAGGATCGAACCGCCCAGCAGGCCCTGCCGGGTAAGGGCCTCAACGGCCGGTTTGGCCCATCCGGCGATGGCCGCGTCGTCTCCGTACGGCACCTGCCCCGGACCTGCGGCCGAAGCGGCCACAGCCGGTTTCATCCCCGCCAGCTCTGCGGCGCGGTGGACCATCACCGCCAATTCCTGGCGGGTAACGGCTTCACCCGGCCGGAAGCTGCCATCGCCGTAGCCTTCAACCAGCTTCATCACAGAAGCCGAGCGGACGGCTCCCGCGAACCAGTCTGCTGCCCCAACATCGGTGTAGGTACGATTATCTCCACCTGTAGCGGTTGGGGACAGCCCTAACGCACGGACCAGAAAAGCTGCCACCTCGGCACGGGTTACACTTTTGTCAGGTTGGAACTCCTCGGGAGCCATGCCGTCTGCAATCATACGCGCTGCCATTCGTTCCATACCGCCCTGTGCCCAGTGCCCCTTCATGTCGGCAAAGGTGCGCGTATGCTGTACCAGCAAATACGTGCTGTTGGTGCGGCTGTAAATGTGCACCTCTCCACCATCCGTCCGGAAAGGAACCGGCTCCAGCACCCAGCTGCCATCCGCCGCGGGAACTATTCTGGCAACAGCCAGTGAGCCTTCATTCAGGGATATACCAGTCTCCGGCTTTACTGTCCGTTTTACATATCCGCTGAAGTTCTTCAACTCCTGTTCCTTGCCATCCGGAGCAGATATCTTGACAGCGAATTCCCATGCTCCGGCCACCTTCCATCCTGCAGCTGTGGCCGAGGCTTCGGCAGTATCGTTCATTCGTGCCGTTATCTCTAACTGGAGCTTGTTTGTTTCGGTGCCCAGCTCGCGGGCTAAACGCCCCAAGTCCAACTCCTTCACGGGCAGTGCGTAAGAGGCCTGAGCGGTTTGTACCACAAGGGTATCCACATGCCCGTCTTGCAGAAGCTTACCCAGGACAGCTCCGGAAAGGCGTACCCCTTCCACGGGAGAATTCCCCTGGACGGAGCCCTCCACTGCCTTCAAGAGCACTTGCCCGCCAACTGCCGCTTCCAACGCCCGCTCCAATAACAGACCATCGATTTCGGCCAACGCCACAGAGTCGGTTGGATTAGCCGTGCCTACTGAACCAGTTGGACCAGGTGTAGGCACACTACCGGAGCCGCCATCATTGGGTTCCTCATTCGAGGAGCTACCATCAGGCGTTCCGCTACCCGGGTCTTCACCGCCAGGTGTTCCGTTGCCGGGCGTTCCGCTGCCCGGGTCCTCACCACCGGGGGTTCCATTGCCGGGCGTTCCGCTGCCCGGGTCCTCACCACCGGGGGTTCCATTGCCAGGCGTTCCGCTACCCGAGTCTTCACCGCCAGGCGTCCCGTTACCAGGCGTTCCGCTACCCGAGTCTTCACCGCCAGGCGTCCCGTTACCAGGCGTTCCGCTGCCCGGATCTTCACCGCCAGGCGTCCCGTTACCAGGCGTTCCGCCGCCCGGGTCTTCACCGCCAGGCGTTCCATTACCGGGCGTTCCGCTGCCCGGGTCTTCACCACCGGGGGTTCCGCCTGTGGGATCCTGCGCCAGCCGCGTTACGTCAATTACATACTGTGCAGCTTCACCATTCTCGGCAGTTACCGCAATGACGATGCGGTTCTGCCCCACCTCCAACGGGAGAGCTGCCGTATGGCTTCCCTCCACCGGAGCTACGGTTACCGTGCCTTCTGCCGCCGGTAAACCCGCCGCTGAGTCGCCGGCCTCTGTTGTGCCGCCTGCCTCTGTTGTGCGGTCAGCTTCTATTGTGCTGCCGGCCACTCCGGCACCGCTGGTAATGGTCACAGCTGCCAGAGGATCAGCCACGGCTGTCACTGTGACTACCTCTGTTTCATAGGCAACCTGGGCCGTGTAGGCCAGGGCTTCCGGAGCAAACACCGGCTCCAGATCTCCCGCGCTGAGTGTAAGCTGGTTTAGCCGCCATTCATCCGACAGCTCCTCAATAACTGCCTCTACCCCTTCTTTTTGGTAAAAATTGGTTGTAATACTTTCTACCGTATTCCCCTTCAGCTTGATTCCCTTGCCTGCAAACAATCCAATGCCGTTGGTGTTGCCTGTGAGTACATTGCCCTCAATACGCACATTCTCCGGATCACCCTCGCCGATATAGTTGGCATTGGTGTCGCCGTTGTCGTGCTCCAACAGAATCGCCCAATATCCAGTGGCGGTATTATTGCGGACGGTATTACCCCGGATGATGGTGCCGGGACCGTTCAGGATATTGATGCCTGATGCATCGGGGACATCCACTGTATTTTCGATCACATTGTTCACGATCACCGTATCCGGGGTTCCCATCGTGACCACAATCCCCTCCCGGCTGTTGCGGATGAGATTGTCCCGGATCAGGTTGCCGGGGCCGGTTTTGCTGTGGTTGCTGGGAGCCGTGCCGCCGGTATTGCCAAGGCCGACGGCTCCGCCGGTGAGAATATTTTCCACCAGATTGCCGGAAATCTCATTGAGATATTCCAGCTCCCCGTGAAGATCGATGGCATCCAGCTTGGTCTGGATGAACGCATTGTTGCGCACCGTGTTGTTATGAGCCACGTTCTGGATCAGAGCGCCGTGGCGCAGATACGGCCCCTCAAACCGGGAATCCTCCACCAGATTCCACAGGGTATCGTTGGCAAAACCCAGCCGGTCCACCTTGGGCATACCCTGGATGGCCACGCCATAACCGGAGCCGCCCGGCCCCACATCTGTAGCATTGCGGAAGGTACTGTTCTGCACAATCACATCATGGCTGTTCTCAATGCGGATGGCCATCCGCCGGAACTTCTCCACAGTGACATGATGGATGGTCACGTTGTACGAAGGGTCTTCCCCGTAGTTGCTGATCATGATCAGACTGTCCGGTCCCCCCGCAGCAGGATTATTGTTTTTGTGATCGGTTGTGTACTCCTTGTTCCAGGCAGAGGTTAAGGTCATGCCGGAAATTTGGAGGTTATGCTGCTTGGCGGATTTGAAAAGCGTGCTGTTTTTCACCATGTCCAGGGAGGTTCGGAGGACCGTGCCGTCTTCACTTTCCCCACGGATGTTGACGCCGCTTTTTAGGAACAGATTCGCCAAACCGTCCGGCGAGGTCAGCAGGTTGTAAACCCCGTCCGGAATAAATACCTCATCTCCCGCAACCGCTGAATCGATGGCTGCCTGAATGGCCGGGCGGTCATCCTGCCCGTTGTCCGCCGGATCAGCGCCAAAGTCCAGCACATTCAGCGTCCGCCCCGTTACCGGATTAGGGGTATGAAGGGCATGTGCGCTGCCGTCGGGCTTCGTCAGCCCTGCCTTGGTAAAAGGCACCGCCCCGGGAGGAGGCCCCGGCAAAATATAGGGCACCAGGGCCACAGGGGTATCCCCGTTGGCATACGGCGGATAAATATGCACATCCGTCAGGCTGGTAAATACGCTGCCGTCGGAATTGCCACGCCCGGTAATACGCACATATCTGGCATTCACATCCTCCAGATCAAACACCTGCAGCGCTGTGGTCAACCGGGTGGACCAGCCGTTGAAGCCGGGCGTCCAGTTCTCATCATCGACAGAGGTTTCGATCTCCAGCTGGGTTTTGCGGGCATCTCCTTTATAAAAGCCGATTCCCAGATATCCCACCTGCCGCAGCTCACCCAGATCAAACTTGATCCATGGGCCATCGCCGCTGGCCGACCAGCGGGTGTATGAGTTGTTGTCAAGGGTGTTGCTTTCGATATTGCCGTCGCTGCTGCTGGCCGTAACCGCTTCTACCGGAAGAGGAAGAATGGGCTCCGCCAGCGTTGTCCGGGTGAGCGTTAAGGAGGTGGTGCTGGTTTTGCCCGAGGCATCCACTGCCGCTACCGCAAAGTTGTATTCGGTACCCGGAGTCAATCCGGCTGCGGTGTAGGCATTCACCTCCGGCGCCAAGGTAGCAGCCAGCTCATTGCTGCGGTAGACCAGGTAATGGTCGATGGTGGAATCATCCAGGGCTTGGGGCCACTGCAGGTCCACGAAGTCGGTCCCCAGATTGTCCGCCTTCAGGAGGGAACCCTCCGGCCAATAAGGCGGGGCAATATCTCCGGAAAGATCAATGATTTCCATTACCTTCAAAGCAGGCCGGGGATTGCTGGTGCCGTTGGCCTCCTTGGAATAAATGTTGAAGGATACGCCTGTATTCTCGGCATCTCCAAGCATAAACACAATGGTTCCGTCAGCAAGCCGAGAACGCACATATTCCGTAACATCCACGGTGTATACCTTGGGGTTTCCGCCTTTGTCCGCATCCACCGTGAAGCCGCCCAAGAGTTCGCCTGATGCCAGCTCCTTCACCGGAGCATTATTCCACGTTAAAGTGGTTTCGCTCCAATCACTGTCCGGGATGCCATACAATTGCACGGATACTTCTGTATTGGAGTTTCCTTTTTTAGCCGCCACCTGGAAGGTGTAGTGATAAGACGGATTTGCCGCTTGGCTGATATCGTACTTAAAATAAACATATTTTTTCCTCGAGCCGCTGGACGATACACTGAACAGGCCCTGGCTGGTGCCAGTTGCAGAATTGATGTTCTTATCTGCATTTTCTTTATCGCTGTCGATCAGCGCATCATCCGTTGGTGTCAGGATGGCAATTTCCTTTTCCACCTGCTGCCCGGGCTGGTTAGGCTCTGCCGGTGTGACCGTCACCATTGCTTCCGCCAGCGCAGGCTGCTGGTAGACGGAAGAAACCACAGTGGCCACAATTTTCGTGCTGCCCGGAGCAACGCCTGTGACCCGTGCCTTCAGCCCGCCCAGGGATTCAACTGTGGCTACAGCGCTGCTATACGTGGACCAGGTAACCGTAACCGTTCCGGGATCACCGGAGGATACCACTGCAGCGTTCAATTCCTTGTTGGCGCCGGCGGTCATCGTCCATGCCGTCGTATCCAGTTGAACAATCGGGCTTCCCGGATGAACCGTCCCGTTCCCAGGGTCCGGATTCCCCGGGTCTGTGCCCCCCGGCCCATAACCCGGCTTGTAAATAATCGGCTCCGTAACCAGCCTGTTCTTCACATATTGGTCGAGGAAAGTCCACGCCTCCGCGTTGGCGGTATCCGAGGCCGTTCCCGTAAAGCCGTGTCCCTGCCCGGGGACCAGCTTAAAGTCCACCACCTGCACGCCTGCCGCTGTCAGCTGTGCGGCGAACTTCACGCTGTTCTCATACGGAATCGTGCTGTCGGCATCGCCGTGGCGGATCCAGAAGGGCGGATCATCCGGAGAAGCATAGGTCCCCGGCATGGCCAGCCGGGCTTCGTTGGGCACGGTGAATGCCTTCTTCCCACCCAGTAGCGCCGTTACAGAGCTGTAATTGTTGGCGAATTCCGAAGTGAAATCAGCGGGACCGAACCAATCGGCTACAGCCTGAACCTTGTCGGAGTATTCCGGCCAGCCTCCGGTTCCGCCCAAATCAGGCACCGGCACAGTATTCCCGTTATCCAGCGTAATCAAGCTGCCTGCCTCCAGATCCCCGGTGGTGCCCAGCAATGAGGCCAAATGTCCTCCTGCAGAAGATCCCCATACACCGATCCGGCTGGGATCGATGAAATAATCAGCCGCATGGGCCCTCAGGAAACGGATCCCCAGCTTCACATCCTGAATCTGCGCCGGGAACGGCGCCTCCGGGGTCAGCCGGTAGCTCAGGGCCACACCGATATAGCCTCTTTTGAGCACATAATTGGAGATGTTGCCCAGAGCCTGCTTCCGGTCCCCGTGGTTCCAGCCGCCTCCGTGGATGTAGACCACAGCCGGCATAGCCGCAGCCGGAGCCACCTCCGGAACCGCAATGGAAGCGTAAATCTCCCGGTTCCCGGCCATCCCCACCAGCACATCCTCATACATCTTTACTCCGGCCGGAGGGACAAAAGGCGGCTGCTCCACCGGCTCCGGAATCGGCACCGGCGTCGGTGCCGGGGGAATGCCTGGAATGGCCTGCCCCATTATGGATACATTGTCAAAATACAGATTCCCCACAGGGGCCGCAGCCCGAAAGCGCAGCTTGTTGGCTGGGTTGCTGTTGGCCTGTGCATCCAGCGCCCAGGTTTTCTGCTTGTTGGGATCGGACGTTGCTCCGGGAGTCGGCTTGAAATCCTCCAGTACCGTCCAGTTGACGCCGCCGTCATAGGACCATTCCACATACACACTTCCGCTCACATATGACGATGCTCGGGTGTAATAGCTGACCTGAATATTCCCGTAGCCGGTCAGATCCAGGGGCAGGGCCAGCACATCCGTGGAATCGATCTTCACCATATTGGGTGTGGACGGGGCCGTGGTGGAGGCAGAGGTTTTGGCTACGCTTTTGCCACCCTCCTGAAGCCATGGCTGGGGAATGGTTACCCCTCCCGTCGAGCCGAAATTATCCGGATCATCAAACTGCTCAGCATAAATCTCCATCACAGGCCCTTCCGGCTCAGGCACGGCGGCCTTCACGGTAAGCGCTTGCAATTGTGCAAAAGGCGACAGCACCAACACGCATACCAGCACCCCTATCAAAATCCTTCTTATGTTCATCATGCACTCCCTCCCCAAAATAAAACTCATGCGGCAAAGCGCCCCGCCCCCGGGCAGGCTGCGGCTCCATGCCAACTCCACCCTAGGGTAGCGCACTTTTCATATACTGTCTACGGAGGTTATTTTTAGGTCCCTTGGGCTTTTTTTAGTTTTGAGAGTAGAAGGAGCTCCTCTTCCATGCGGAAAATGCAAAAGTGCATTTATTTTCCCGAAACACTACTCATGGACCAGCTGTACCTGCAAAAGTGCAGTTATTTTCGGCAGTATAGACACAACAGAGGGCGAACGGATCAATTAACTGCACTTTTACAGGATGAGTCCCCTTGTGGGGCACCTGGGTCCAAAATAGATGCATTTTTGCATCAACGGCGCACAAAAAGCCCCAGCCAGCATAACGCCGGCCAGGGCATACCTAAAGCTATATTTACCAAGATCAGCGCACTTGCGCCGTCCCGCTTACCCCTATCCGATCAGCCCGGAAATATCCACAAAACCTGCCACAGCCCGATTTTCGCTTACCAGCCGGTTGAAGTAAATCCGCTTGCCATCCTGGGAAAAGGTCGGGTTGGGATGCACCTGCAGCCCGAACGAGGCCTCGTGGAAGGGATGGGAGTCCAGCACCGCCACAGGCTCCAGCTCCCCCTTGCGGTACAACCGGATATCGATGGAGGAACCGGGAAAACACGTATCGCTGGCAAACCATTGCCGGTCCGGCGACCCGTCAATATGATTGCCGATGCCCCCCAGCGGCTCGATAATCTCCCCGTCCAGCGAGTAGCGGTTCATCCGGCTGGTTTCCTTCACGATCCGTTGGCCGTCATGATGATGGTACATGGCCATGTACGAATCGTCGTCGTACCACAGCTGGTGGATCGGCTTGTCCGGAATCAGATGCCACGCTCCGGTCACCAGATCGCAGCAGCCCAGGGCCCCCAGCGCCTTGCATTCCTCCACGGACAGCCGCATCATCACCCGGGTTGCCGAAGGGTTCAATTGCACATGGCTCATGCGGGCAGTATTCTCATTAGGCGTCAGGCCCCGGCTGCGGATAAAAGCCAACAAATTCTCGCTGTCCACCACCTGGCGGATTTTGCCCGTTGCCAGCTCCAGCGTGTACACCCCCGGTGTCCCAATGTCCGGATAAGCCGGATTCTGCCCGACGTATTGATCGGATATGCTGAACGGATAATACCCGTTTTCCCCACGGTGGCTTTCCTTGGCGATGATAGGTCCGTACACCGCCTGCTCCCGGCGAATATCATAGATGAGGAAATAGCTGAACTGCTGTTCATTTTGCCCGCGGAACACAATCCAGTCGTTAGTGAGAAAGGTTGCCGAAGGCCCATTATGGTTGCCGCATATCACCTCGTACACCTTGCGGTGGCCGGTAAGATCATAGTTGCACACCCAAATCTCTGTCCGGTGATCGTCGGCCCTGTCCAGATGCCGTTTCCGGGCATATACCAGCAGGCTGCCGTCCGGGCTTTCGGGAAGGCCGCCGTTCATCCCCAGAATCGAACTGCCTTCCGCGCCATCCCAAATCGGGGTAAAAGCTAAGGCTGTCATTGCGCCATTCCTCCATTCATGATTTATCCCGTCATTATGTCCCCCACTATACAAGCTAGGGAATTGAACAGGCAATTGGACTTTTTTGCAGAGCGAGCTACACGGTGAAAAATAGAGAAAAAGCCCGTCCCGGTATGCCCAGGCGGGCTATTCGCTCCATATTGCGCTTTGAGCAACTTACACTACTCAATACGGCGGATTTGCTCCAGATCGGCACTGCACAATACATCCAGATGGCGGAAAATTTTCTCGGCCGGCCAATCCCACCATTGAAGCTGCAGGAGGTACTCCGTCAGCTCCTCATCGAAGCGGCGGCGGATGAGCCGGGCGGGATTGCCGCCCACGATGGTGTAAGGGGCCACATTGGTGGCCACCACTGCATTGGCCGCGATGATGGCGCCGTCGCCAATCTTCACGCCCGGCAGAATCACCGCATTTTGTCCAATCCACACGTCATTGCCAATGACCGTATCACCTTTGTAGGGTAGATCCTCCAGGGAGGGCACCGCCTTTTCCCAACCGCCGCCCATAATGTTGAAGGGATACGTAGTGACGGAGCCCATCCGGTGGTTGGCCCCGTTCATCACAAACTCCACACCACGGGCAATGGCGCAGAACCGGCCGATCATCAGCTTGTCGCCGATAAACTCGTAATGGTGGGTCACACGCTCCTCGAAGCGCTCCGCCCCATCCTTGTCGTCGTAATAGGTATAGTCGCCCACCATAATATTGGGTCGGGTAATGACATTTTTAATGAAACAAATCTGCTTAATCTGCGGATTGGGATAAATGGCGTCCGGATCAGGTCCGTAGTTCGGCATCAGGGTCACTCCTTTGGGGCGCGGCGTTGTCTCTCACCGGCCATTCTTTATTGATTGTACCGGATAGGCCCCCTTCCGCACAATCATCTGGAGCTTGCCCGTACTCCGGCATAAGTGCCGCTTTTTTTCACCGCCATAAAAACATAATACCCCTCCACCTCCCGGATGTTTACCCCGCCGAAGATGGAAATCAGCTTCTGCTTATACCACTCCTTGCGTTTGGTCACCATGTAAAACCGTCCCTCCAGGGCCAGCCGGTTGAAGCCCTTCTCAATAAACCGCTTGGGCACCGAAAAGTCGGCATGGTAAGGTGGATGGGTGATAATCTTGGTAAAATGAGTCTCCCTAGTAGCGTTGAAGCCGTCGCTCTCGATAACAGCAGCATCCGACACTCCGTTCAGCCGGGCATTCTCCCGGGCGCAGGCCACAGCCTTCGGGTCATTGTCGATCATCAGCACGCAGTGCGGACCGATGAGCTTGGCCGCCGTAATCCCGACAACCCCATAACCGCAGCCCAAATCACATACCCGGTCCTCTGGGTCAAACTCTATTGTGGACATCAAAGCCAATGTCCCCTTGTCAATGCGCCGCGGCGAAAACAGGCCGCCCTCCGTCCGGAATTGCAGCTCGAGATCTTTGATGGTGGTTGTAATCATCATATCGTGTAAGCTCCTTTTGTTGAACATATCAGCCGTTACAAGCCTGCTGGAGCATATGATGTACGGCGATCAGCTGCTCCTTTTTTGCCTGCATACCTTCCGGTGTTAGCCCCATTCGCTGGAATAACTCTTCCTTATAAGCCGTCCACCAACCGGTGCAGCCGGAATCCTTGGTGATCCTGTACTCCGCCACCCACATCCAATCCAGGATAGGATACATAGCCTCCTGATGGTAACCCTCTCCGATCCATTGCCGAATTCCTCCGGAATGGCAGCCATGCTTAGCTGGGTTGATGCCATGGTAGTCGGCTTTTTGCACATGGATGCAATAATCGTAGACCTCCATCATCCGGTCCAAAAAATAGTCCGCCTCTCTTTTGTTGAAATCATGACAGCCGAACAGACGCAGAAGCATCGACGCCTCATATTGAGGAAGATCGCTGCGCAAGGAATCTCCTGCTTCCGCGCCCAGCTTCTCCAGAGCTCTGCCCGCTTGGTATAACAGCTTCCTGGCGCTGGGATCCACAATACAGGCAGCCAGAGGCAGTAGGCAGCCGATGCGCAAATCCTCCATAAAAGCAGGAACAAACGCTTCAAAACTCTCCGTTTGTATCACCCGTTGGAAGGACATATGCTTTAGCTCCCATAGGCGGGCTAGTCTTTCGGTTACATAGCCCTGGCTCCCCAATTGCGGTACCACCTGTTGCTTCATGCGGCTTAACCACCCTCCGGGATCATAAAGAATAATGGCGTGAGCCAGGTTATGAGGTTTAGCGTAGTGGGACAAAATCTCTTCCACCCGGCTGTAGTCCTCCAGCGGCTCCCAGACCCAATCTACCGCTACCCCCTCCTCCAGGGTTGCGTACATCTTGAATGAACCTCCCGGCTCAAGACAGACCAGATGAAGGTCAATATCGGAATGAACATCCGCGTCTCCTCTCGCCACAGATGAACAAACATAGATGGCTTTTGCCTGTCCCTTAAGTTGACGGTGCATGCTTCTTACGATCCGCTGGGCGATCTCCAACCGGAGTTGGCTGTGGCTGTTTTTATTCATGGTCATGTAGTTCCTCCCTCAAATTTTAGTAACAGGACGCAAAAAGGCCGCAGGCAACCAGGGACTTGATCTTTCACAAGTCGCCTGGTGCCTGCGGCCCCAAACGGTAGGCATCCGATCATGGATGCATCCGGCGGTATGAATAACTTTGGTCCAAGCCTAGAGCCGGATAAAGTTATGGAAGCCTCGAATTTGACACAGTTAAATTGAGGCCCTCAATTACCGGACTTACATAGCTCGATTATAAATCTGTTTCAGGCATTATTCAAACGTTCCAAACCTCATTTATTCTAGAATTGTAATCGTACTGGATGGGTGTTACGATAAACGTTAAAAAATGTAAGTTCATTTGAGCCGGCTTATCTGGGAGGGCCACTACCGTGAATGATAGTGATGTAATGGATTTGGTATTAAACTTTACCCAACAGTTCGATGCATTACAAATGAAATACCATCCGCTTACGCAAGACCCCAGCCAGAATATATCTGTTGTATTTACGAATTTTAAGGCGGAGGCGGAGAAAATCTATCTTTGTTATTTAACGAAAAAGGACAGGACCTATTATACTGGTATTAATTCTCCGCCAAAATTTGCAGGGGTCAAGAGCAATACTCCCAGAACGGTGGAACACACAAAAAATGGTGCGGTGGTAACCTTTTGTACGAACACAGGAGGTTTAGATTTTCAGTTTTCTCTCACCTGTAAAAATGATCAGTGGCTTATTAACAGTATGAAACAGCGGTACCATTCTGAAAACAGGGAAGTAACGTATAAATGGCAATATGGTAGTTTTTAATTCTTCTTAATTGTTCTTAAAGGCCAGATCAATCCTCTATTCAGCAGCCGCCCGGTCCGCGAATACCGCCATGGCATCCCGCATGAACGCGGCCAACCCTTCACCGAACTTATCGATGTTCTTCGTGAAGCGTTCGTCACACACGTACATCTCGCCCAGACCCTTGAATGCTTCATGCGAATAGGTGCCCATCCGGTTGAGGTAGTCCCACCACAGCTTAATGGCAGCTTGGGCTTCCTCCGATTCGGGAGACAGGTGGCGCAAGTCGGCCAGCTTGAAGTAGATCTCATTCATTTCCTGGCCCAGCTTCTCCTGCTCCTCCTTGGACATGGCGCCCAACCGGGCATTGGAGCTGTCTACAGCCTTGTCTCCCCAGCGCTGCCGGGCTTCCTGCTCATATGGATTGCCCTTGGTAAAATCAAACCCTGCAAACTTCTCTTTATCGCTCATGTGAATCTCTCCTTTATGGTGTCGGATGGTTTGGTCAATCACCGCGATCATCCGGTCCAGCTGCCCGCGTCGGTCCACGAGCATCCGCCGCTGAAGCGCCAACGCTTCGTTGCGGTTATAGTCCGGATCCATGATAATCTCCTTGATCTTCGTCAGGGAAAACCCCAGCTCCCGAAAAAACAGGATCTGCTGCAGAGTTTCCAGATTCGCGCCGGAGTAAATGCGGTATCCGGATTCCGTCTTTTCCTCCGGCTTCAAAAGCCCGATCTCATCATAGTGGTGCAGCGTGCGCACACTGACCCCCGTCAGCTCGGCGACTTCCTTTACCTTCATCCTCTGCATCTCCCTTCACCACTTACTCTAAAGGATCACGTAACGTGAGAGTCAACCGTTATTTTGAGCATACCCGAATAAAAATTTCACGATACATAACAATAGCAATTAGCACCTAAACCATTAACAGCGTCAACCAAAATTTTATACGAAAATGCTGCATCTGCCCCGGCATTTACATCGCCGGCGATGGCCGTTGGGCCGTGGGCGATTCTAACGGAAGCCACAGCCTTTATTGGACACTAAAAAGCTCTTTCAAAATCCTAACGGAAGCAGGCGCCGCTATTTTCCGCAAATCCACCCTAAAACAGCTCACAAACCAAGAATAAAGGCTCTGGCCGCCGTTAGAAAATAATAATACCTGTTTTCGCACAAATAACGTCTCTGGCTTCCGTTAGAAACCGAATCCGTCTCACACGTCCCCTCGCTCGCCCCCAAACCCGGTTTGCTTGACACATGAAGTTCGATGTAACTATAATAGTTACATCGATTGCTGCAACCATTATTCTTAACCTTCTGATATACACACATCCATGTACCGTTGGAGAGGAGCATTCCCATGAAAATTGAAGTTTGGTCAGATTTCGCCTGCCCCTTCTGTTATATAGGAAAACAGCGTTTGGAGACTGCCCTGGAGCAGTTTACCCACTGGGATCAGGTGGAAGTGGTGTTCAAAAGCTTCGAGCTGGACCCCCGCGCACCCCTAACAGTAGAGCATGATGTCCACCATATGCTGGCTGCCAAATACGGCATGACCCGCGAAAAAGCCATTGCCATGAACAAAAATCTGACCGATCAAGCCAAGGAAGTCGGACTTGCTTTTCATATGGACACAATGAAATTGACCAACACCTTCGATGCTCACCGATTAACGCATTTCGCGGCAAAGAAAGGCAAGCAGAACGATGTTATCAAAGAGCTATTTCAAGCGTATTTTACCGACTCCCTGCTTCTGGGAGACCATAATACTCTGGCGGATTTGGCGCAAAAGGCCGGGCTGGACCGCAACGAAACTCTGACGATGCTGGCCGGAAACGACTATGCCGCCGACGTCCGCGCCGATGAAGAGGAAGCGCAACAGCTGGGTGTAACGGGGGTTCCCTTCTTCGTCATTGACCGGAAGTATGCCGTTTCCGGGGCGCAGCCCACGGAGGTTTTCCTCAAAACACTGGAGACCATCTGGCAGGAAACACAGCCGCTGAAGATCATCAGCAATGATGGGGACGCCGGGATTTGTCAGGATGGATCGTGTTCGGTGAACTAAGTCAGAGAAACGGACTCAGTCAAAAACAAGGAGCTGCCCCGATGGGTAGCTCCTTTGTTTTTGGCAGGTGAGGAATCTCTAACGAATCTGAGAAACGCTATTTGGCCACATATGGGCCTTTCTTTAATCTAACGAATCCTAGCAACGCTATTTGTCCGAATCGGCGCCCAAATGCCTTCAAATGAGGCGAATAGCGTGTCAGAGATTCGTTAGATTTTTGGTCAGGCCTTTTTTCGCGAAATAGCGTGTTACAGATTCGTTAGCCGAACAAATGCGCAAATAGACCGCCCAAGGTCAAAGGATACGGTCTTATTTGCGTCATCCATCTGATTAAAGCTGTCCGCCCTTAAAGCAGCTATTGCTGCGGAGGAGTCATGTTAGCGCATGACTCCTTTTGCAATGCTGGGTAACATGATTAGCCACCCGCTCTCCTCGCCATCGCCTTGCCCTCATCCATGACAAAGCCGAACTGCTTGTACAGCTCATGAGCATCCTTGGTGCCCAGTCTACCCGTCAGCCCGCGTAGTTCCTCGGAGTTGATCACCGCATCCACCAGCTTTTTGCCCAATCCGGTTCCGCGGTACGCTTCATCCACGAATACATCCGCCAGCCAGTACATGGTAGCCAGGTCCGTAACCGCCCTGGCAAAGCCGATTTGCCTGCCTTCATGGTACAGGCCGTAACAAAGAGAATTCCGGATGGAGGTTTCAATCACCTCCACAGATCTCTCCGCCGCCCAGTAGCTCCTCCCCAAAAAGCCCGATATAACCTCCATCGACAGCAGCGTCTTATCGTCGTTGATCAAGTATCCGTCAAATTCAATATGCATAGGATTGCCTCCTTGGCTCATGTACCCCGGTACCGGATCATGGTGATTCTTTTGGGAGCATTATACCGGAATTTCCCAGCATTGACTAGACAAAAATAAGCGGCCGCTGGATGCGGGGGTAACTCGCGTCGAATGCTCGGGTAACTAGCGCCGGATGCAGAGGTAACTAGCTCCACCCACCAAAAAAGCCCATCCTTCTCCGCACGAACGCGGGAAAAACAGGCTTTTTCCTTATGGCTGAACCCACCAAAGCTTAATCCTCCTCCACCTTCCGCACGTCCACCTTTACGGTCAGGTTTTGGCCGCCGCTGCCGCGGTAAATACCCTTCACCGGAACGATGTCCTTGTAGTCCCGGCCATGGCCCAGCTTCACGTAGCGCCAGCCCGTCTCCACCCGGTTGGTGGGATCGAAGCCCCGCCAGCCGCTGCCGGGAATCAGCACCTCCACCCAGGCATGGGACGCCTGCTCAAAATCGGCGTTGTTCCCGGTGATATCCCCGACGAAGTGGTAGCCGCTGACATAACGCGCCGGCACCCCGTGATACCGGCAAACCGCCAGCATCAGGTGGGCGTATTCCTGGCAGACGCCCCGCCGCAGCTCCAGGGTTTCCTTCACCGTTGTGTGCACATGGGTTGCATCCGGGTCATAGGTTAAATCCCCGTGAATCTGCCGGGTCAGCTCCTGAGCCCAAGGATATATGCCTTCATCACCGGGCCCGTACGGTTGGGCATACGCCTCCAGCTCCGGCGTAAACGCCGTGTACACCGTAGGCAGCAGATACTCCACAAACCGGTCATAAAAAGCATCCTTCCGCATCAGCTCCAGCTCCGCCTCCGGCCGCAGAGCCGGCTCCGGCCATACCGTCTCCTGAGTGCTCACTACAGACTTGACCCGGATGGTCAGCTGCCGGTGGGCTTTGTTCACCGTGAAGGCATGCACCCGGTTGCCGAAATAATCCTCATAGGTCAACAGAGCCGTGGACGGCTCCACACTCACCTCATGGCTGTAGCAGGATTGCCTGCTGTTGGTGCGAGGAGTCAGCCGGACCTCATTGACACTGTCCGTAGCCGAATCCGCGTAGGAATAACGGGTCATATGCTGAATTTCCAGCTTCATTGGGCTGCCGCCTCCATTCGAAAAAAGGTATCCGCCATGGTCCTCCCCAGGCTGCGGCAGCCCTCCGTCAGCTGCTCCAGCAAGAGCGCCGTCTCCGGCAGGCCCAGGTCCTCCCGGTCCAGACAGCCCAGCTCCGCCTTCAGTCTGCCCGCCTTGCGCCGGGCTTTTTCGTGCTGGGAATAAGGATTCTCCCCTTCGAAGAGACTGATCTCCTCCAAGTGCTCCTCCAGTTGCAGGAAGGAGAAATAAACCGAACGGGGAAAGCTCTCCTTGGTCAGCAAAAATTCCATAATATGCGGTCCAGACAGTCCGTCGGCATAAACCCGCCGGAACGCCTGGTAACCGCTGACCGACTTCAGGACCGCTATCAAATACGGATAAGGGGCCGCCTGGTCCGCACGGATGGCGCCAAGCACCGACTGGAGAATCCGTACCGTATTTTCCGCCCGTTCCAGAAAACGGCCGCATTCGATAAAATGCCATTCCTGCTCCCGCTGCATGACGGAATGCTCCACACCCTGGAACACCGCCACCTTCTCCTTCACCTGCCGAAAAAAGTTATTGGGACCCTCTGCCAAAATATCCGCCACCAGCACCTCCCCAAGCCACAGGTAGAAGGAGTTGGCCGCTTCCCAGAGCTCGCTCGGGACCTTCTCCCGGATGGTGCGCAGATTGCCCCTGGCCTGGGACACACAGGAAAACAGGGAATTGCCGTAGCCCCGGTCCAGGGTAATGAAGGAAATCACATCACGCTCCGTAAACTGCTCGAACTGCTGGAGGTAATCCCCTCTGGCGCCGAACGCATCCACCAGACGGGACCACTTATGCTCCTCGTGGGCAAAATCCCCCTCATGCTGAATATGGTAATGAACATCCACCAGACGGGCGTGATTTTCCGCTCTTTCCATGTAGCGTCCGATCCAGAACAAAGCCTCCGCATTGCGGTTCAGCATGGCAATCCCCCGCCTCTCATACGATAGTTGTCCTTATCCATCCATCCTTCATCTAGTCTTGTATCCGGGGGCTTTTTTTCGGGGGCATCCCCAAAAGTAATCGGTATACGCTTCGGCAGCTTCACGTCACTTTTGGGGGCTTTATTACGCCATCACCCACGTATCCTTGCAGCCCCCGCCCTGGGAGGAATTCACCACTAAGGACCCCTCCGTCATGGCAACGCGGGTTAATCCCCCGGGAATCACATGCACCCCTGCCGTGCCGCCGCCCATCAGAATGAAGGCACGCAGATCGATATGCCGCGGAGCCAGCTGGCCTCCGGTCAGCACAGGAGCCCGCGACAGCCGGATGGTCGGCTGGGCGATATAACGGCCCGGGTCGGCCATAATTTTGACCCGGAATTCATCGATCTCCGCCTCCGATGCGGAAGGACCGATAAGCATGCCGTAGCCGCCGGACAACGACGTCTCCTTTACTACCATTTCGTGAAGATGCGACAGCACATATCCCCGCTCCTCCGGCCGGGACAGCACATAAGTCGGCACATTCCCGATAATCGGCTCCTCCTTCAAATAGTAGCGGATCATATCCGGCACATAGGCGTACATGGCCTTGTCGTCAGCCACGCCCGTTCCCGGCGCATTCACAATGGCCACATTGCCTGCCCGGTAAGCATTCATAATACCCGCCACCCCCAGCATGGAGGTCGAGTCAAAGGCAAGCGGGTCCAGATAATCGTCATCAATCCGCCGGTAGATCACATCCACCTGGGTCAGTCCGCCCAAACCTCGGATGAATACCTTGTGATCCATCACTACCAGGTCCCGGCCCTCTACCAGATGTACGCCCATCTGCTGGGCCAGGAAGGTATGCTCATAATAGGCGGAGTTGTATTCGCCGGGGGTCAAGAGTGCGATGACGGGGTCCTTTTTCCGGGTAGGACAAAGGCTGCGGAGGACAGTAAGAAACCGGTTTAAGCTATGCTCCACATCCCGGATGGAGGAGGACAGGGTCAGCTCCGGGTAGAGCTGGTTCATCATGGAACGGCTTTTGAACAGATATGAGAATCCCGAGGGACAGCGCAGGTTATCCTCCAGCACATAATAAGCGCCATGCTCATCCCGGATAAGATCGATGCCGGAGGTGGTAATATACACATCCTCGGGCACCCGCACATGCATCATCTCCGGACGGAAATACTTGTTGGCCACCACCATCCGCCGGGGCACAATGCCGTCCTTCACGATCTGCTGCCCGTGATATACGTCATACACAAACCGGTTCAAGGCCGTGATCCGCTGCAGGAGGCCTTTCTCCAGAACATCCCACTCCTCCTTGGGAATCACCCGGGGAATCAGGTCGAAGGGAATGGTCCGCTCCAGGGGCTGGATCTGGGAGGGCGAATACAAGGTGAAGGTAATGCCCTCCTCCATCATCCGTCGGTTGAAGGCCGCTTGTTTGGCTCCCGCCTCCCCCGCCTTCAGGGATGCGAACTGCTCGAACACCTGGCTGTAATGGGAACGGACCTGCAGACCGTTTTCCGCAAACATCTCATCATAGAAACCTTCCAGCGCATAAGGCGCAATCGGCGACCGCTCCACCGCTCCCATAGCTCCAAGCCCCCTTCGTATAAAAAAACGTCTATCATCCGCGCCGGGTTATAAACCGGGCTGCTTTAACAATCTGAATTCGAACAATATATAACATAAACATAACATTAAACAAGGGCTTGAATGGGAGTAAACGCAAAATTATAAGAGTTTTATAAGAATAAGTTTAGTCTCGCCCTGTTTCTGTGTCAAGTATCTTTACATGGTTTTTCAGAAAACTTGAAATAAATAGGCCGGGCATGACCTAAGATCATTTTGGATAGATATACCCTTCTTCATAATCATAGACAATGTCCGCCCCAATGCTCACGGGGTATGGACCGTGGCCGCGAAGACGGGTTTGGGTTGTTTTTTGAGTCGCCGGAAAATAACTGTGCAAGATTATGGATTCTCCCTGATATGAAGTTGTCCAGCGGATCGGCTCCAGACCGGGGGCGGACACCAGAATCAGATGCTCCGCTGGTTTTCCCGTATCATTAAATTCCTCGCCTTGCGCCAGATAATGAAGAGATTTCCGGTCAATGAACACCACCCGCCCGTCGGTTTTGCTGAGAATCGCCTCCGGCCGTTCCATGTCCTCTATCCGGTTCACCTTAACCAACGGGACACGAGAGTCCGGATTCCTGGTATCCATCAGATAATAGGCAGATTGCACACGCTCCAGCGCATCCCCCTGCCGCTCAAGTGTATAGGCATGCAGTACCGCCGCGCTGCTATCGGCCAGCCAGCCTGTAAACTCAATATGGCCGCCCGGCTTATAGGACTCCGCTTGGAGTTCCGCCATTTGCTGCCCATCCCGGTCAAAAACCAGAACACTTTTGGGGGCGAAGGTATAAAAACCATTTTCCCCCTTAGATATGATATAAGCTTCGTTCTGATCCGGCGTCGCCTCCATTGTGAAGCTGCGCCCATCCGGACTCCACGCCACAGGCGGTCTGGAATGATACCCCTCGTTGCCGGACAGCTTCGCCAATTGCTTTCCCTCCGCCGTGTATAGCCCCAAGTCCCCATTTTTGCCCCAATAAATGAACCGGTCTCCGTCAGGGGAAAGAAACAGGGAGAAGTTCGGCCACTGGTTCGCGAAGGAGCCCGCCAGTTTTTGGACATGCCCTGTATCAAGCTTCGTCTCCCACAGCTCCCCGCTTTCGTACAAATTCAAATACAGCGTATCCCCCTGGGATGAAAGCCAGCCCTTCGACAGCCAATCCGGATTCGGATCAGGGATCACATTGGGTACCAAAAGAGAAATTATGCCTGTCCGGATGTCGAGAGACTGCAGGTCGTACTGCGTCTTACCCTCCCGTTTCACCGGCATGGTGAGAATAAGTCTTTCATCCCGGTCAAAACCATGTCCCAACACAAAGGAATTGGCTGTATAGCTGTCCATCCCGTCATTCGTCTGCACATCCGCAAGGGGAACGGTCCGCAGACTTCTCCCCACAGGGTCTACAATCACGGCATCCATGAGAAATTGTTCCCTTCCCTTAACGTATGCAAGACGCCTTACAAGATGAACCGCAAGCTTGTTCGCCTTCGGTGATTCCAGTGTCTGCATAATGGTTACGTCGGGATAGAGGGTTTTATCCCATTCCAATCGCAGGCCATTCACCGTTCCTGTCAGGTAAGGCTTGAAGGCAGCTACGGCCACCTCTGCCGAAGGGGCCTCCAGCTCCGTCAACACCAGCAGCTTGCCATCCGCCGCATCCAGCGAGTACCACCACCGGTTGCCTGCCGGAAACAGTGCCTCCACTCGCCAGATGTCCCGTTTCCCCCCTTCGTAATCGGCATCACGCTGAAGCTCAGCGCTCAACTTCACCTCTCCATTATGACCGTGCAGCTGCTTCACATTGGTAATGGCCTCGTCTTCAGTGAGCAGGCGTTGGGCGGAGGGGGTGTTTATTGCAGTGGGAGATAGTTCGCCTGAGGTAGGGTGCAAAGAAAATTCGGGAGCAGCGGATGAGGGCGTAGGCCCGTTCCGGAACGCTGCCAATAGACCAGAGGTGGAGCTATTTCCTGCCGGCTGACCGGCTCCTCTATTCTCCTCACAGCCGCCTGCGACCAGCATCCCTGCCAGCAAAACCAACGTCATCCAAGGTTTGGCTGCTTTCATCCGGCACCTCCCTTTTCCCTGATTATACCAAGTAAAGGAATATCTGAACACAAGAATAAACGCCTTTCCCCAAAAGCCGGAAGGCGTTCGTTTTGCTTATTTTCTTGATCTCAGGCACGCGCGATTTGCCGCTGGCTCCAGGCCGCAGCTGACCGTCTTCAAGCTGGTTATACCCCGCCTCTGGGGCGCTTTAGCCACCATTTCACCTCGCCGCGGATCAGTCCCACGAAGGCTTCCGCCACAGGGGACAGCATCTCCTCCTTGCGGGTACATACCGCGATGGGATTCATCAGCGTCAGGCCACGCACGAACACCCGGGATACCTCCTTGCGCTCCACATAGTCGCGCACCGCCATGGACGAGATAAAATTGGCCCCGTACCCGGCAATAACCGCACGCACCGCCTCACCCACACCATTAAACTGCAGGCCTACCTTGGGCGGATTCACATTCAGCGCCCGGCACAGGGAGAAGAGCCGCTCCCGGGTGGAGCTCCCTTCCTCTCTCAATATAAAAGGAACCTTCATCATCTCCGCCAAAGAGATTTCCTGGCCTGCATAAGGATGGCTGTTGGGAACAATAAACCACAGCTCGTCCTCCAGCAGCTGCTCCCAGGCAATCCCCGGCTGCTCCTCCCAGCCTCCGCCGTACACCGCCACCTCCGCGTCATAATGAAGCAGCTGCTCCACCGCCTCCCGGGAATTTACAGTGGTCAGTACCACCTCCACCTGAGGGTGCTCCTGCTTGTAGCGGGCCAGCCATTCCGGCAAAAGCAGGTTGGCAGGCAGATAGGTAGCTACAATCCGCAGCACGCCGCTGAAGCCGGCCTTGTACTCCCGGATGCCCGACTCAATCTCCCGCTCCAGGGCAAACAGCCGTTTGGCGTAATCCGCCACCAGCCTGCCCCCGTCCGTCAGGAGCGCTCCCCGTCCCTTGGGAGCCAACAGCGCAAACCCCAGCTCCTTCTCCAGATTGCGCACCTGGGCGGTCACTGCCGGCTGGCTGATCAGCAAATCCTCCGAGGCCCGGGTCACTCCCCCTTTTTCCGCAACGGTATGGAAAATCCTCAGGGCGTGCAAATTCATCATTACACCTGCTTCCTACATCAAAATTGATGAAAAACGAAAAAATATATATTTTTCTTATGATTGCTTTTCCTTTATTCTAAGAGATAGAGAAAAAATTCACAAGCAATAGGGGCTGACTTTAACTCCGAGGGGAGCAGATTTTGGTGGATTTTCGTTCCAGGCAAGGCACTTTTGTGCTAGTTCACCGGGGGTACGTCAAGCGAAAGTAACGCTGCAAGGGACGAAAAGACGGTAAAAGATGCCCTCAAGCGGGTTTGAAGACAGACCCTAAACACGGACAAGGAGTGGAGAGTAATGCGTAAAACGAAAATTGTCTGTACCATCGGACCGGCCAGCGAAAGTCCGGAGATGCTGCGCAAGCTGATTCGCGCAGGCATGAGCGTGGCCCGGTTGAACTTCGCACATGGCGAGCCGGAGGAGCATACCGCCCGTATCCGCAACATTCGGGAAGCGGCAGCCGCCGAGAATGCCTATGTGGCTGTCCTCATCGATACCAAAGGCCCCGAAATCCGCATCGGCAAGATGGAAGAGGCCTTCGTAGAGCTGGTTCCCGGCGAACACGTTACCCTCACCACTGAAGAAGTGCTTGGCACCAAGGACCGTATCCATGTTACCTATAAACAGCTGCCTCAGGACGTAAAACCCGGCGGCATCATCCTGATCGACGACGGCCTGGTCCGTTTGGAGGTCGTGAAGGCTGAAGGCACCGAGATTACCTGTCTGATTAAGAATGGCGGCCGCCTGAAGCCCCGCAAGGGCGTCAATGTTCCCGGCGTCAAAACCAGCCTGCCCGGCGTTACCGAAAAGGATATCCGCCACATCAAATACGGCGTGGAGCAGAAGATCGATATTATCGCTCAATCCTTCGTGCGCAAGGCCGAGGATATTCTGGAGATCAAGCATATTCTGGATGAGCTGGGCGCCGGCCATATCCAGGTTATCGCCAAGATCGAAAACGACGAGGGTGTGGAAAATCTCGACGCCATCATCTCTGTAGCCGACGGCATTATGGTTGCCCGCGGCGACCTGGGTGTGGATCTTCCCGTTGAAGACGTTCCCCTGGTTCAAAAGGATATGATCCGCCGCTGCAACTTAGCTGGCAAACCCGTTATCACCGCAACTCATATGCTGGAGTCCATGCAGATGAACCCCCGCCCCACCCGTGCGGAAGCAGGCGATGTTGCCAATGCCGTGTTCGACGGCACCGATGCGGTGATGCTCTCCGGCGAGTCCGCCGCAGGCAAGTATCCGCTGGAGTCTGTAGAAACCATGGCCCGCATCGCCGCCAAGGCGGAGGGCGCATTGGACAGCTACAGCTGGCTGACCCTGCAAGCCGACCGCAAAACCCATGATGTAACCGGGGCCATCGGCCAAGCCGTGGCGCAAGCCGCATTGGAGCTGGGTGCCAAGGCCATTCTGGCGCTGACCGAAAGCGGCTTTACTGCCCGGATGATTGCCAAGCACAAGCCCAAGGCGCCGGTGATTGCTGTTTCCTCCAAGTCCAGCGTGCTTCACGCGCTGACTGTGTCCTGGGGTGTCATCCCCGTGCTCCGCAAGGAGCAGGTAGCCAGCACGGATGAGGCCATTCTGGCCGCTGTGGAGCTGGCCAAGGCCGCCGGCCATCTGCAGGACGGCGACCTGGTGGTGGTCACCGCAGGCGTTCCGGCGGGTGCCACCGGCACCACCAACCTGCTGCGCATCCACCACGTAGGCGACGCGCTGTAGGCTGCCGGACAGGCAGGCCGCCGGAAGAGCCAGGCGGCCTGTTTGGCGCGGACGCGACAAACGCGGGGCGGCGGGACGGGCAGCGGCGAGTTGGGCGGCGAGGATGCGCAGCATAACCAACCCTTGCACATATCGGCTATACACGTCGATAAGCATGCACGTCATATATCGGCTATGCGGCACCGGATGTGGATAGGGCTATTACACAGCCATGCGGATGATCATGCAGATGAGACCTGTCTCATACACCGACTTCACACCGGCCAGCATACACTCCGTGCGACCCGGGTGCACTCATGCGTCGTGCGCGCGCATCATGTTCACCAAGCACCCCCGTCCGGATGATGTAAGCGCCATACAATGATCGCTATTAGCGAATTATCCGTCTCCAGCAGCCATGTAAGCGTCAAACAATGTATGCTATTCGTGATTTTCATCCGGTTTTAAGCGGGTTTTGGCCCAATAGCATACAAAACATGTATCTTATTTGCCCGGATTGCCCCACTTTCGGCGCTTTAGCATACATTTGATGTTCGCTATCATTCTCACCTTGCACGCACACCTTATTATGTTACTCCAAAACCAACCAGCCAAAGCGGCAGGACGAGGCATCAGGCCCGTTCTGCCGCTTTTCTTTATGGACAATCCAAAGTTTAGCGGCCGTGAGGTCAACAGCCTCATGCGGACCCAGAACCACCAACACTAGATGAACTCTCCCCACGCAGCATCAACCGCCACCTTATTACGTCGGTTACATCCAAGGGTGAAGCCGCTCCCCTGACCGCAGCGCCCGGCGGATGGCCGCCAGCCGCGAATCGGTTGCACGCAGCTCCTCCAGCAGCTTTAGCTCCCCCGCCTCCGTCCTCAGCACACGCTTCAAGGCGCCGTTGCCCAGCACCAGCCGGTAATGCCCGGACAAAGCGAGAACGGGATCATGGGTAGCCATGATCACTATCTTTTGGCGGTCCACCAGCACCTCCAGGGCCAGCCGTTTGTCGATGCCGGCGTTTTCGATCTCGTCGATCAGCACGATGGGGGAGTCGGAGAGGATGGCCGTATCGGCAATCATCAGCGCCCGGGATTGCCCGCCGCTCAATGCCGTAAGTGGAGTATCCAGCGTGAAGACCTCCCCCGCCAACCGGTTTGCCTGCTCCAGCACCTGCTCTGCCAGGCTCAGGCTGCCGCTTTGGGGGACAGGCCCAACTTTACTCGCCTCCGCGCCAGCTGCGGAATAACTCTCATTTGGCAAGCTCCCTCCCGGCTCCTCCCGCTCCAGACAAGCCGCATGCATGGCGATAAACTCCCCCACCGTGGCATCAAGCACAAAATTCATATTTTGCGACAGCTGGGCGATAAGCTTGGTGCCGATGCCGAACCGCTCCGCCGGATCAGGAGGCTGGCCGTTCAACAGGATCTGCCTGCCGCTGGGGGTATCCCGCTGGGCCAGGTACTCGATATCCGCCAGCAGCCGGCTTTTGCCCGAACCGGTGGGACCCACTACAGCCGCAATGTCTCCCGGCACCAGGTGGAGCCGGCAGTCCTCGGGCTGACCGTTTTTGTCATGTCCGCCGCAGATGGTGATAGACTGCACCTTTTCCATTATGATCCCACCTCCTTGTTATTCATGTAGAATGAAAGCTGTCAAATGCTATAGACACTCATCCGTGCGGTGAGACGCCCAGGCCCATCAGACGCGCATGTACCGGAACGCCCTGCCGTCAGCCCTCAACCCCCAGTCTAACCCTCTTCCCCCGGCATCCACAGCTTCCGCACATTACCCATCTGCGCATCCTCGCCGATCCGCGTTTCCCCCAGACAATAAGAGCACACCGCCGCAGGCATGGAAAACCGCAGCTTGGAGCCATCCAGCGTCCCCACCTCCGGCGCCGCCAAAAACACGTCCCGCGCCCGCTCCTTCCCCTGCCCGGTAAGCCCGTTCATAGGGATAATCTCCGCCTTGGGATTGGCCTTGCGCACCCGGTAGCGGAATACCTCCCGCTCTGCCTGGGAGACAATATCCCCCTTGGTGAGAATCACCGTATCCGCCAGCTTGAGCATAGGCCCGATTTTGGCAGGAGTGTTAAGCCCTGACAGATGGTCAATGACACAGACCGACTGGACCTGCCGGATGTAAGGCGAGCAGCGGTTGCATAGCCCGGCGCTTTCCGTAATCAGCATATCCGCCCCCACCGAGCTTCCCCACTCCAGGCAGGAGGCGATATTCGTGACAAAATAATGATCCGGGCAGACATTTCCGGACAGCCCCACCAGAACGGGAATCCCTTTTTCCTCGTAAAGTCTGTCGTCAAAGGTAGCCATACAGTCAAACTTGACCACCCCTGCGCGTTTCCCCGCTTCACCCAACGCTTCAATAATGCGCAGCAGTACAGAGGTTTTGCCGCTGGAGGGAGGCCCGGCCAACGTGATCAGCTTCATAGATCCCGCCCCTTGCGGTAGCCCCTCATGAAGCGTTCCTCCGTGTCCAGCTTAACCGCCCCGATATCCTCATGCCACACCAGATCCCAGCCCATCCACATCAGCTTGGCTTCGGGCGGGAGCTTGCTCTCCACCGATGGGTTCAACGCCGGAAACCAGGCATTTTCGTACAAGGCCGACACCTTCGGTCCCGTAAGATAATCCGTCAGCGGCTGGAGACCCTCCTGCGACGCGGCTTTGGCCAACAGGAACACCGGACTTGCAATGGCTCCCTCCTCCGGCCAAATGATGGCGATTTTATCCTTGCGGGGAATGGTTTTGGCGTAAAAATACGGCATAATGGATACCGCAGGCGCATCAGGATTACCTGTGCCTGCCTGTTTGGACATTTGGGCAGGATGTTGCCCATCCTTGACAGACTCGCCGAACCGTTCCACCGCCTCCTGGCCAAAAACATGGCGCAGAGTCAGCAGCGTGGTTTCGCAGAAATCCTTGTTATTTTTGCCCCGCATATTCACCTTCCGGCTCCACTCGGGCTTCAGCAGCTCCGCCCAGGACCGGGGGACAGGCAACCCGTCCAAACGGGTCAGATCCGCCACCATCACCAGCGGGTTCACACAAAGCACCGTATACCAGCCCTTCGGATCGACCAGCTCCAGATTACCGAAACGGGGATTGCCCCTCCAGCCCTTCGTCACATCCGCAAACACGCCGCGCTCCAGAAATTTTTTCCGGAAATCCGAGTGAAAAAAGCTGCTGATGCCCGGGGAGATAATCAGCTCCGGCAGCTCATCCTCATGCTGATAGGCCTTCACCTGGTCGTAAAAGCCAGCTTGAGTGGCGTTGCCCTCGAACACAATCTTCGACGTATCAAAGCCCGCCCATTCTCCCGCTTCCTCCCGCCTGGCGAAATCCTCCTCCACCGGCACCTTTAACGGACAAGGCATCATCGCCAGCAGCGTCGGGACAAAATCATATCCCGTCCATCCCTTTTCTTGGATTTTCCCGTTCAACCAGACCACCTCCAACGGACATTTTACCCGTATCATACCATTCTTTTTCCAGCAGGCCCTAAGCACAATTCTGTGTCTATGTGAGATTATATAACATAAAAACTGCACACCTGAACAATCAGGGTGCAGTCCGGATGAAAACATATGGATAAATTCCGTCCCGTCGCTTCCCGTCTTAGAGACTGCGACGAAATAAAGCTTATGCTTACGAAGTAGCGTTTGCTTACGCAAACGCTCAAGTACCGCTAATTTCCTCGCAGCTCCTTACAGAATCGGACTGCCAGTGAGACACAGCTTCAGAATCCACTCCCAGGGACCGTACCCGGAAGCGACATTAATATGGCCCATATCAGGCAAAGTCAGGCTAGGCACGCCCACTCTCTGGTAAACGAGGGCATCCTCCAAGGAGCAATACGGATCTGTAGTGGATTGGATCAGAAGGGTTTGCACAGCTGCGTGCTGAATCTCCTCCAGGCGGTCCGGCACAGGGAAAAAGCTCGCCACCTCCTCCAGTTGGGTGTGGATGGAAGGCGGCGCCACCAGAAACACACGCTCCGCCTTGCGCCGGACTCCTTGGGCCGCATAATGGAACCACAGAATACAAGCCAGGCTATGAGCCACCACCGTCAGCTCTTCGTCTTCGGGAATGGCATCCATGGTTTGGGCCAAATCATCCAGCCACTGCTCCTTGTCCGGATGCTCCGGATCGGGCAGGCTGGGGTAGTGGACCGTTTCTCCACGGGCGTTAAGCCCACGGGCCAGCCAGGATTGCCAATGGTCAGGACCGCTGCCGCCCAGACCGTACAGAATCAAAAAGCTGCGCTTCACAACACTTTCCTCCATTTCGTTATAGACCGGCCCACTCAGTTACGGACGTTTGCCCGCCCGCAGACCGGCAATCACCGCTTCGGCAAAAGGATGCTCCGTATCCTCGAACGCGTGCACCGCTGCCTCCACATCGTAAGGCACCCTGCGGATGCCCAGGGAAAAGGCAGGGGCTGTCCCGGCGTAAGGTTCATCGAATTCCAGCACTGCATAGGAGGCGGCCGTGTTGCCGTCGAAGGGCAGGCCAACGCTTCCTGTGTTGGCGATGGCCTTGCTGCCGTTGTGAAGAACATAAGGCACATGAATATGCCCATAGAGGCAAATATTGGCGTCTGTCCCCTCAAACATCCGGGCGGTCACTTCATCCGGATTGTCCGTGGGCAGCACAATGTCCAGCAGATTGCGGGGATTGGCATGCACCATACGGAAGCGCAGCCCCCTTACAGGCTCCTCTTCATGGGAAAAAGGGCGGCTCGCCAGATACTCAAGCTCATCCGCACTCAATTGACTGCGGGTCCATTCCATTTCCCGGAGCAGCGCCTCCTGCTGCTGTTCCGTCTTGGCAAAACCCGGCTGGATGAGGTTGCAGCCCACCAGCTCGTCAATATTGCCCTGGATCACCACCGTATCCAGCTGGCGGATTCTCCGCACACACTCGGCCGGCATGGGGCCTTTGAACACCAAGTCCCCCAGCACGTAGATTTTGTCCGCCCGGATAGTCGCAATATCCATCAGCACCGCCTCCAGGGCAGGGTAATTGCCATGAATATCGGAGATAAACGCAAGCTTCATCGAGAACCGCCTCCATTTTTTAAAAAGCTGTTTGAGCTGCTCACCCTCCGCCCGTGGATGCCCCCGAGGTGACTGGGTGTATGCGATGTTCGGGTACATGCTGCTGGTTTGCCCACTAACCGGTGGTTTGTATTCGGTTTTTCAAGTATCATTACCCGTTTTTCCGCCAACTGGTGGTTTGTATATGATTTTTCGAGTTAAATTACCTGTTTTACCCACCAGCCGGTGGTTTGTATATGATTTTTCGAGTTCGCTCCCTACTGCTGCCCCTCAATCATTTCCCGGTAGGCCTTCAGAATGCGCAGAAACACGTTGGGGAAAGCCAGCTGGTCCAGCTCCTCCCAGCTCATCCAGCGGTAGCGGGGCGGCAGGCTGCCGCGGGATTGGGCCAACCCCGGCGACACACCGGGAGCAGGGCCCTGGCCCATGGAGGCCGCTGGAATGTCGCCGCCTGGGCGGTTGCCAGCCCCGGCAGAATCCGCGCCGGGCCGCGGGGCATTGGCGGCAGCCTCGCCGCCTGCCGCCGCAGAGCCCAGGGCGGCGCTGCCCGCAGCCGCCCCGCCGTACCACGCGGCGCTCTCCGCCGCCGCGAACCCCTGCGCCGCCGTTCCGCCGGCGCCAAAATCCGGCGCGGGCCGGCAGCGGTACACCGCCAGGTCCCACCGGATATGGCTGAACAGATGCTCCGCATCCATCAGCCATTCCACCGGCAGGACCGCGGCGCCTTCCTCCGCTGCCAGCGCAGCCGCCAGGAAGCCCATGGCCCGGCCATGGGCTTCCGGCCCTGCCGCCGCTCCGCTTCCGGCGGCGGGCAACCCCCGCGGCCGGCGGGCTGCACCCCGGCCACGTCCCGGGCTTGCCGCAGCGGCGGAGATGCCGTCACCGGCATCCCCGCCTTCGGCAAGCAGCCCTTCCGGGAGCTGCACATGCGGCAGCTCCCACATCCGCGCCAGCAGGCCTTCGACAGGCCGCTGGCGGACAAGAATGCGCCCGGCGTTGGCGCCCGTGCCCTCCACCAGGGCAACGGCGCGGTGCTCCGGGCGGGGAGGTTTGGCCTTGGCCTTCAGCGGCAGCTCCTCCGCCCTGCCCGCCAGACGGGCGGCGCAATGCTCCATCACCGGGCACGGCAGGCAGTGGGGAGATTTAGGCGTACAGATGGTAGCGCCCAGCTCCATCAGCGCCTGGTTGAAGCCCCCGGCCTCCCCCTCGGGGATGAGGACACGCGCCAGCTTTTCAATCCCGATGCGGGTGGAGGGTTTGGCAATATCCTCCTCCAACAAAAAATACCGGGACAGCACCCGCATCACATTGCCGTCCACCGCAGGCTCCGGCAGGTTGTAGGCAATGCTCAGAATCGCCCCGGCAGTATACGGCCCAACCCCCTTAAGGCTGGCAATCCCCTCCGGCGTATTGGGCACAACCCCGCCGAAGTGATCCCGCACATCCCGCGCCGCTGCCTGCAGATTCCGCGCCCGGGAGTAATAACCAAGCCCCTCCCAGGCCTTCAGCACCTGCTCCTCCGGCGCATCCGCCAGCTTGTCCACCGTCGGGAACAGCTCCATAAACCGGTTAAAAAACGGAATCACCGTCTCCACCCGGGTCTGCTGCAGCATAATCTCCGACACCCAAATATGATACGGGTTCCGGCTCCTTCTCCAGGGAAGGTCCCGGTTCCCGGCTTTATACCACGTCAGCAAAGGCAACGAGAACCGCTCCTGTGCCAACTCCTCTTGCTGCTTATCCAAAACGGGTTCCTCCTTGTTTGCTTTCTTGCTCATTTGTTGACAGCTCCTCAGCCACTCCGTGGCGCCGCTGCCCATCCGCTCACGGGTCAATCCGGTTTTCCGCAGAAGCGGGTTGATTTTACAACAGACCAAAACTTATACTTTGCTTACAGAGATTTTTTAGGATAGCGTCTCATGTTTTTCGGACAATTTCAACTAAGGCGGGTCTAAAAACTCGCTTGAGGGCATCTTTCACCGCCCTTTCGCCCCGCGCTATCGTTACTTTCGATTGACGTACCCTCCGGTACGCCTGCGCATAAGTGCCTTTCCCGGAACGAAAATTCGGTAAAATCTACTCCCCTCGGAGTTTTCAGACACACCTTAAACGGAGGCACCCATGCTGAATATCGGAGACCTGGCCGCCCGGCTCAACCGGCTGGTCATCAATATCCTGCTGATCGGCCATCAAAAAGCCGCCCGCGACTGGCAGCGCCCCCTGGTGGTCATGAAGTATCATTCCATCTGGCTGATTGTCAAAGGCAAAGGCACCTTCACCATCAACGGCACTCCGTATCCGGCCGAACCGGGCAAGATTTTTTTCCACCATCCCGGTATGCGCATCGAACGCAGTCATGAGCCGGAGAACCCGCTGGAGTATTATTTCCTGCGGTTCAACTACACGGAGTCCTATTGGGAAAAAGAGCAGTGGATCGCCCGTCCTGCCGACGATTGCCCGTTCCCCTTGGAGGGTGCTTATACCGTCCATAATACGCCGCAGCTGATCCATCTGATGGAGCAGTTGGACAGGCTTTGGCAGCGCCGGGGCCATATGACCGCCATGCGCCGCGGCATCCACCTCCATGAGTTCCTGCTGTCGCTGCTTCAGGACTTCCGCGCCCAGCAGCTTGCCGGGGATACGACTGTAGCCATCGACCACACCCAGGACTACATGATCAGCCATTACCAGGAGCAGCTGACCCTGGAGGGTCTGGCCCAGATGGCGGGTTTAAGCGCCAGCCACTACTCCCGCCTGTTCAAAAAATCCGTTGGCTACAGCCCCATCGAATACCTCACCCACCTGCGGATCGACCGGGCCAAGGAGCTGCTGGCCCTTTCGGATTACCGGCTCAAGGCCATCGCCCAAAGTGTGGGGTACACCGATGAGTTTTACTTCAGCCGCATCTTCAAAAAAATCGAAGGCATCTCCCCCCGGGACTACGCCAAACGCAACCGCCTGGCTCCGGTGAAACGGAAGGACGAATAACCGGAGTCCCTTCCTTGCCTCTCTCGCATCTTTCGCATCTTTCGCATCTTTCGCATCTTTCGCATCTTTCGCATCTTTCGCATCTTTCGCATCTTTCGCATCTTTCGCATCTCTGGCATCTCTCGCATCTCTGGCATTTCCCGCATCTCTCGCCTCTCCCCGCCTATCCGGGTCCAGCCGCCGCCAACTTACGGACCGACGATCCGTTATTCCGCCGGATTTTGCCCTTTCCTGAATCTTACGGACCGAGCAGCCCTTATTTGCCTCCAAAGTGGTACAATCGGGGAATTTCCAGGCAAATAGCGGCTCCTCAGTCCTTTAAAAATGGCAACAGCCGCTTTTCCCCGAAATAGCGGAACCACGGTCCGTTACCTACTCACCCTCACACCCACAGTTGTCTCCGCACTCTTAGCAAATCCTCACGCCAAGCCATCACCACGCACTTGTAGTTTTTACGGCCTTAGCCGCCCTCTCACCCACACCGCACGCACAGCACCCGCCCCACCGCATCCGTCCCCTAACAAACAAGCCCCCGGCTCAGCCGGAGGCCATGTTATTAACAAGTCTCAGATTACTCTAAATCCAAGGCATCGCCAGGGGGGGGCATCCAGCCCTCAAGCCCACGCCCGGCAGCGTCTGCCAACCAACTATGTTAGTCCTGCTCCCACTTGTAGGCAGTGGTGGCCAGCTCCCATTCCTTGGCCAGCTGCAGCTTTTGGTCCGTTACCTCGCGCTCGCTCCAGTCCAGCAGCTCCGCCATAATTTCGATGACATCAATGGCGATTTCCTCCGCCCGCTCCCGGTCAAAGTAGAGCAGCCCCGTGCGCCGGATCAGGAAATCCGCCGCTTGCACAGCCATTTCCTCCTCCACGCAGTATTGGACCTCCGCCTTCAGCAGCTTGTATTCCAGTGAATGGAAATATCCGTCTCCGTCCTCCGCGTCGGCTTCCTCCATATCCAGCGAATCGCTCTGGTAGAAGGTTTCTGCCTCTTGGCCATGGGAAGCCTCCTGATAATCCGCCAATGCATCAGCTTCCGCGGGATCGGACCAGCTGTCCTGTTCCCCAGTGCTCCAGCTGTCATCGGCAGCAGAGGCATTATTGCCCTCAGCAGGCCAGTCTGCTCCACCCTGCCAGGCATCCCCTTCTGCTTCCCGTTCCCAGTCCCCATAGTCTCCGGAGTGACGCTGCACAGCCTCCGCTTCCGGCTGATTCCACTCTGCCCCGGATGTGTCCCGGTACGAGTCCCTTTCGAGCCGGCCCTGCATATCTGTTCCGCTTTGCCAGCTGTGGGCACCCTCATCGTTCCGGGTTAAATCCCCGCCGGGTAAAGCTTCCCTTCCGCCGTGCCAGTCCCCGACGAGCCCCTCTTCCCCGGTTGCCCCGAGCCTGTGCAGTCCGGGGCCGCCAGACGCTTCCCGGCGTTGCGTCTCTTCAGCCGCTTTTTCGTAGCCGCCGCCCATGTCGGCCTCAGGAGCCATGCCCGGTTTCCCAACGCGCTCCTCATGCCGCAGTTGTCCGGTCAGCTCCTCCAGCTTGCGCCAGGCATCCTCTATCGGAACGGAGGTTTTGTCGGGACGAGCAGGATCGGCATAAACCTCTTGTTCCCGCTGCCCTTCACCAGATACGTCCACATTCCCCGCAGCAAAATCCGCCTCTTCCGCTTTCACAGCCTCCGCAGATTCTCCAGCAGCTGGGACGGCTCCCAGCTCCTCCTCCTCGGCACTCCGCTTCCGCTGGTTCCATTCCCGGATCCACCGGGCCCGCTCCTCCGCATTGGAGGCGGCTGCCGCCTTCTGCTCCCGGCGGTTCCACTCCTCGATCCAGGCCGCCCGTTCCCCTGCGCTCATTTTGCCCTGGTCAGGGGTGGCCGGTTTGCGTGTCATAGCCGAGGCGGAAGGAGCTGCCGGAGCATGCCGCTCCGGTCTTTCCTCCCTCTGAAAGCTCTCCACCCCCGGCTCCGCAGCGTTTACCCGGCCCCGCTCCCCTTCCCTCACAGGCGCAGGAGACGGCTGCCTCCCGCTGTCCGGCCCAGCTGCCCACGGGTGTTCCTCCGCCTGTGCCCTCCGTCCGCCGAAGCTCCCGCCGCCGTCAGTCCGCGTGACATCAGGCCGTCTCCCCGGCTCCGGCGCAGCGCCCCGCCTGGAGGCGGAAGGCTCTGGCTTCCAGGTGCGGAAGCCTTTGTCCAGCTCCGCCAGCCGTTTATAGATTTTGGTCATGTTGGAGCCGTACCGGTCCAACAGCTCATTCACTACTTTGGTGGTTAGCCCGCGTTTAACCCCATATTCCAAAAGCTGCTCCCGCAGCTCCTCATAAGTCTCGCAGCGTCCGGGATCCCCGCCGCTGATGGTCTCCCTGTCCGTGGTGCACGGGGCAAAGGTCTGCCGGGATTCGGAAGCGATGCGGTCTGCGATGGTGTCCACCGTTTTTTCCGCCATCTTCCGAAAGCCTGTCAGCTTGCCTCCGGCAATAGTGATCAAACCCGAGGGGGATTCCCAGACTTCATCCTTGCGGGAGATATCCGACGGGTTTTTGCCCTCCTGATGGATCAGCGGACGCAGTCCCGCCCACATGGCCTCCACGTCATTAACACTAAGCTTCACCCGGGGAAAAACCGCCGTCACCGCCTTCAGCAGATAATCGCGGTCGCTTTCCGTCACCCGGACCAGGCCGGGGTCGCCGCTGTACACCGTATCGGTGGTGCCGATGTAGGTTTTTTTGCCCCGGGGAATCACAAAAATCATCCGCCCGTCCGGCGCATCAAAATAGGCCGCCTGCTTTACCGGCAGCTTGCTTTGGCTGACGACCAGATGGATGCCCTTGGTCAGGAGCAGCGTTTTGCCCCGGATGGCATGGTCCTTGGCCCGCACCAGATCCACCCAAGGCCCTGCCGCATTCACGACCTTCTTGGCCCGAATCTCAACCTCCAGGCCGGTGAACCGGTCAATGGCCTTTACCCCGCACACCTTGGACTTGTAATACAGGAAATCCGCCGCTTGCATATAGTTAACCGCCACAGCCCCGTGTTTGTTGGCCGTCTTGAGCACCTCAACCGTAAGCCGGGCGTCATCGGAACGGTATTCGTAATACAGTCCGGCCCCCTTCAGGCCCTCGCCATTAAGCAGCGGCTCCTGCTTGGCAGCTCTGCCTGCACGCAGCATGACCCGGCGCTCACTCTTCAACACACCGGCCAGCCGGTCGTACACCGCAAGACCCACAGACGCGCCCCAATACCCGAAGGTGCCTCCTTTATAAAGGGGAAGCAGCATGGGAGCAGGTGTCAGCAGATGGGGAGCGCTTCCGTACAGCCATTCCCGTTCCCGTCCCACCTCTTTGACCAGGCGGATTTCTCCCTTCTTCAAATACCGGAGGCCGCCGTGAATCAGCTTGGTGGAGCGGCTGCTTGTCCCCGATGCGAAATCTCCTTGTTCAATCAACACTGCTTTTAAGCCCCGTTTGGCTGCGTCCCATGCAATTCCTGCTCCGGTAATTCCCCCTCCGATGATCACCAAATCGAAGGTCCCCGCCTCCAGATCATGGATAAGCGCCCGGCGGGAGCTTGCGGATAATGCCCGATTCATGCTGCTTCTCCTCACTTTCTATACCTCTATGCCCAGTCTGCCGAACAGACGTTAATTGGTTGGTTTGGTTGCCTTGCTCCGCCAGTTTGGCGTATATTGGAAATGGACAACAAACATGCTTGCCCATATATGTTCAGATCAAAGGAGGAATCCGCAGCATGGCCAGATTCCATAAAACATCAGCGGGGTTCCTAGTGCCCGCCGCTATAGCCTTGATGATGGCTGGCTGTGGGACCCCCGGTGGCAAATCTGCCCAGCCGGTAGTGGATGACAATTCCTCCGACCCCAATGTCCAGGCTGCTGTGGAGCTTTATACAAAAAACTGCCTGGTTTGCCACGGCCCGCAGTTGGAGGGCAAAATGCCCAACACCAAAATGGACCAGGTTGGCGCAACGCTCACCCCGGATGAGATCAAAAACAAGATCCTGCACGGCGGCAACGGCATGATTGCCTTCAAGGACCGCCTCAGCGAGGACGAAATCAAGCTCTTAACAGACTGGCTTGCGTCGAAAAAATAAACATCCCGCCCTCCTGCTTACATACCGTCGGCTGTCTCCGCTACGGCATATGCGGCTGCATATTCCCGTGTATGGGTGATGCTCAGATGAAGCTTGAGCACACCGGAGCCATACCCCAGGCGCGTTAGCGCCCCCGGTGACAGGTTCACCACCGGTTTTCCTGACGGGTCCGGCAGAACCTCTATGTCGTGGAGGCCCACCGTCGCACCAATTCCGGTGCCCAAAGCCTTCACAACCGCTTCCTTGGCGGCGAATCTCCCGGCCACAAACTCCGCGGCTCTGTTTTTCCGCTCCGAAACAAGCGTCTGCTCCCCGGCTGTCAGCACACGGCTGACAAACCTTTCTCCGGATTGGCCTTCCATAAATGATTGGACCCGGCTGATTTCCACCAAGTCCATGCCGATGCCCCTGATCAAACCGCTGCCTCCGTTCGTTTTGCAAGGATGTGTTACAAAAACGGCATTATTTTACCAGTTTACATCATCCGCGGACACTTACCAAGACCACCTGCATATTTTTTGCGCATATGGGGGAATAGCGCCAAGCTCGGCACCTTCACTCCATCTTATATAGATCGCAGCCAAAATACAAAATCATACCCCAAAACGGAAAAAGCCCGGGGTAAATTTGCGTCGTACAGAGCTTTCGGGCGTGAAGGAGGGCGGTTGAGCGCCTAGTGCGGCTTCAGACAGCCGTGAGTAAAAGGCGCGCAGAGGACAGCAGCACTGAGGCATGCAGAGGACGGTGAAACTGAGTCACGCAGAGGACGGCGGCACTGTGGTATGCAGAGGACAATGGCACAAGTGTAGAGGACAGCAGCACAAGTCAGAGGCACAATAGCACCAAGTCGAGACCCCCCCAGCTGATGTAAGCGCCATAAAATGTATCTTATCGGGTTATTTGCCACGGATTTTCACGAATAGCGATCACAAAATGTATCCTATCCCCTCCATTTTGCCGATTTGCCGGGGGTTTAGCGCTCATAGCATACATTTTATGTACGCTATTTGCCGAATTTATTGAGTTTGATGCCAATAGCATACATTTGTGGTGCGCTATCATTTACTTCAAACTGTCTTTTTACAGGGGGTGCTGCAGCAAAGCTTCCTCCCCTCCTCGATAGGTGCACATAGATAGCACACAAGCCGATATCCGCAAAAAAAACCGCCGTTTTCCGGTTTTGCCGGATCCAGCGGGTTTTTCGGTCCAAACTTCTGTTGCGAAAAAGTCCCTCCCCTTCGAGGCTCCCCCCAAGGTATTCGGACTTTGCTTCAAAGCACCCCCTCACATTGGGGGTTGTTTATTGCGTCGTGCCTCCACCGCCGGTATTGCCGCTTTCATGGGCTGCGAAAGCAAGCGACGCAAGAGCAATCGTCCCCAGCGCATCGTTGTCGTCAACTTCCGAATTTGCGGGGTCATGCATTATCTCCCCCGCTTCGCCTTCCGTCAAATGACGGGTGTTGCCTATATACTTGGGCTCGAGTTTCCGGATTTCTTCTTTATCCATCACAGGCTCCCTCCCTTCCTGGGAATAGCTTTCCCTAAAAAAGAAGGAAGATGCGTGTGCGCCCGGTCAGATTCCCGGCGGAAGAGCCCGCTGCTTTTCCGTGCGCCGGTACTGCTCCTCCAGCTTATCCCGGGTGGCCTCGGGAAGCGTGCCGCCTTCCAGGTACAAGCTGACGTCCTCCAGACTCACAGCAGAAAAGGAGAATCCAGCCGTGCCGTGCTTCAACACGCCGGCGACTTGCCCCGGGATGCTAAGAGCCGCGGCCAATTGGCGTAGCTGATTACCTGTAAGTGAAGCCAACGGCCTAATGTCAGTCCCTGCCCAGGCTTCTTCTCCCGATGTTCCGGCTGCCGACCTGGAGGCATGGTCATGGCTTACCACCAGCAGGTTCAACTCTCCAGCCAGTGCCCCCTGCATGATTCTCCGCGTCCGGGCCTTCACTCGATCTTTGCCGCCCCGGCCCAAATGCTGGTGGATGCCCATGGACTTGAGGCCAAATTCCGATTCCAGGGCAATTTCGTTCACCGCGTCCTCCGTATTGGTTTCGACCACATGCTGGAGCCCAAGTGCACCGGCCAAGGCGTAACCCATTTCCAGCTCTGGCTCCTCGCCGTATGGCTGCAGCACACCGACCGCCATGTAAGTCCTGCCCGATTCCTCCGTCAGAGAGTCCGCGGCACGTTTGCTCAAGGCTGCCGCTACCGCACTGTCCGCTTCGTCAGTGATGGCAATCAACAGGCCGCGGGCTCCCGCCAGTTTTACATGATGCTTCAGAAAGTCCACACGCCTCCCGATTTCCTCTTCCGGATCAATGACCGGCTTCACCCCAAGCCGGGCAATAATTTCCTCCTGCAGGCTCATGGTCCATCCACCCTTCTACTGGAAATTGGTGAGAATCCGTTACGGGACCGGTTACAGAATTTCACATCATCCCTTTTACCCGCCAGTCAGGTCATATAACCTCACCTCAAAAATCTGTCTGCTTCTAGTATAGACCTCCCGGCGGGGATTTCAAGAGCGGGACGGGGGTTACAGGATGTACATCTATTAAAAAATCCGTCCCGGTAAACGGAACGGATTCAGGCCATTCATACGATCCAACCGGGTAGATTACCCGCAGTATTGGTCAAAAGCATCCTTCAGATCGGCGGCGATTTCGGCGGCGGTGCGGTCCTCGATCCGGTGGCGTTCAATCAACTGCACCAGCTTACCGTCCTTCAGGATGGCAATGGACGGGGAGGACGGCGGGTAAGGCGCGAAATATTCGCGGGCCTTGGCGGTCGCCTCCTTGTCCTGTCCGGCAAACACGGTGTACAGCCGGTCCGGCAGCTTGCTGTGCTGCAACGCTGCAGCCACTGCAGGACGGGCGTTGCCCGCGGCGCAGCCGCATACAGAGTTCACCACCACAATTGCCGTTCCCTCCGCATTATCCAAAGCCTCTGTCACTTCCTCCGGGGTCCGCAGCTCTTCTATCCCCAGCCGGGTCAGCTCCTCGCGCATGGGTTGAACCACATCACGCATATACGCATCAAATGTCATTGACATGTATGTTTCCTCCTTAAGCTTAATTTTCTTTTGAGAATTAATCTTAAGTAACATTATCACATGCCAGACCTCTTCGCGCAACTGGATTGACCCTTTTTACCGGCAGGCAAAAAGCGGATGGGCGGATGGCGGCATACGCCGGAGTCCCTGCTTTATTCGGCAGGAGCGTTGGGTCCGTCAATCATTTTATCCTCCGCCGTTTTGTTCCGGTTCGGCTTGAAGTTTTTCAGGGAGTCCTTGGTTTTTTCCATTTTGGAGGTTCCTTTGTTGGCCATCTTCCTCATCTCCTTTCCGGTTATCGGATCGGCGCCTTCGCAGCTGCCGGCGTTAGTATGCGCTATGGCCGAAGGGACTATGACGGGCCCAGCAACCCTCCGGACACTTTGGCAACTGGAGCATATGGTTCCCCTGCTTGACTTACTGCGGCGGATTAGGCACCATAAGCATATATATAAAGGACGATACTGGAGGCTTTTTTCCCATGTTATATGATGTGATCGTGATTGGCGGCGGCCCTTCGGGCCTGATGGCCGCTATTGCCTCTGCAAGCCGCGGGGCCAAGACCCTGCTGTTGGATAAAGGGGACAAGCTGGGGCGCAAGCTGGGGATTTCCGGCGGCGGGCGCTGCAATGTCACCAATGCCAAGGATCTGGATGAGCTGATCCGGCATATTCCCGGCAACGGCCGGTTTTTGTACAGCGCGTTGGCTGCCTTCGGCAACCGCGAGATTATGGCGTTTTTTGAGGAGATGGGAATCCGCCTGAAGGAAGAGGATAACGGCCGGATGTTCCCCGTAACGGATAAAGCGAAAACCGTGGTCAACGCCTTGGTGGATCGGGTCAGAGCACTGCAGGTGGACATTCGCGCAAACCAGCCGGTAGCGGAGGTTCTTTATGAGGAAGGCCGGACGGCGGGAGTGAAGCTTCGCACCGGCGAAATCATCGGAAGCAGCGCAGTTATTGTGGCGGTTGGCGGCAAGTCTGTTCCCCATACGGGCTCAACGGGGGATGGTTATGCCTGGGCGGAGGCGGCGGGCCATACCATTACCGAACTTTTTCCGACAGAGGTGCCTTTGGTCAGCCGGGATGCTTTTATCCAAAGCAAGGAGCTGCAGGGGATTTCCCTGCGGGATATCGCCGTATCGGTGTGGACCCCTAAGGGCAAAACAGCAGCAGTCCACCGTGGTGATGTCATTTTTACCCACTTCGGCCTCTCCGGTCCCGCCGCGTTAAGATGCAGCCAGTTTGTGTATAAGGTGAGGAAGCAATTCGATCTCCCCTCCGTCAGGCTCACCCTGGACTTGTTTCCGGAGGAATCCGCCGAGGACTTGTTCGGGCGGATCACCGGGCTAACTCAGGAGGAACCCAAGAAGGCGCTGAAGAATGTGCTCAAGCGGATCCTGCCGGAGCGGATGATCCCGATTTTGCTGGCCAAGTCCGGCTTGCGCGAGGAGGTCACCGGGGACAATCTGCCCAAGCAGCCCGTTCAGACTCTGGCCCAGGTGCTGAAGGCCTTCCCTCTGCAGGTTTCCGGCACTTTGTCCCTGGAGGAGGCCTTCGTCACAGGCGGCGGGGTGAACTTGAAGGAGGTCCATCCGGCTACCATGGAGTCCAAGCTGATGCCGGGGCTGTTCTTCTGCGGGGAGGTCCTGGACATCCACGGCTACACAGGCGGCTACAACATAACCGCTGCCTTCAGCACCGGCCACGCGGCAGGAACGGGAGCGGCGGAGGGAGCCCTTCGGTCTTTTTAAGGGGAGGAGCAGTGGAAGGGGGGCAGCGGTATCCCAGGGGTTCCTCCTTGCCCTCTCCTTCCTCGTAACGGACACTGGTTCCGCTATTCCTCTCAAAACAGGGATTTTGTCCAACAAACGGACCCAGATGACAGTGGACTTGCAAAGAAACTTACATGGTACCAGTAAGAGGATACCGACCTTGTTGTCCTTGAAGGAAAAAGGGACTTCACGGCACGTGCAGCCTGAGGTGATGGGGGACTCGTGTACCTTGTAAAG
>JAEWGW010000029.1 GCA_023388055.1 Bacillota bacterium
ATTTTTTTGAGAGAAGTGTTGAGCATAGCCCGGCGGGGAAAAAACACCGTCTCCAGCCTAGTGACAAGATGTTCAGTGAAATACAACATAAGCGAAAGGGTCAGGACACAAGCGAAAAAGAGGAAAATTACTTGTTCTTTTTGGACGGTGCGGTAAAAAGACAGGGTGAATAAACCGCTTAATAATGCGGATGGAACCACAGCGAGAATGCAGCCGAATAATAGACGTCGCAATACCAGGCCGATGTCATACAACTGGTCGGAGGCAATCAGGTAAGCAAAGGATGCGGGAAAAAGTAATAGAAACCAACTGGTGTAGACAGCGTCGATGACATCGCTTTTACCAAGGATCTGGGGGATAAGTGACAATACAGTGATGGGAAGAAATGAAAAAAGTAATGCGAACCAAATAGTCTTGATTAAGGAGGACAGATTATCACCTGTATGACGGTATTTTAGGTACAGATAGGCCAGTAGAATTATGTTCCCCAGAAGGGCGATCGTAAAGAACCCGAGTGATAAAATCGGACTAAACCTGTAAATGGGATAAGTCCATACACTATCATAAAAGTATGGTATTTTGAAGATAGCAGTTAACACAATAATAGGGTATAAGATAAAATGCATCTTAAAGAGAATGGGGGCCAAAGGAAGGTTACTTTTTTCCTTGAGGAAATGAAGCAGGAATTGCAAAAAACAGACCGGAAGGATCATCATAAAGGTGCTTATGGTTATCTTACCTAAAGCATCATTGCGTATTGAGGCCCCTTGACTCAGGAAAATAACACCGCCGGTAAGAAAAACAGCTGCCAGCATCCGTGCGGAGGGAGAATTACCCATTTTTCTCCAGATAATCCACGCCAGCACTAAGCAGACTGTACCTCTAATGAGTGTTGAAAGATCGTAAAACCGCGGTTTGCCATTTGTATATTCAAATTGCAATGTCTCGTTTCCACGATAAACCTGAATGGAGTTAGCTTGCTCAACAGTATGCCACTTTGGAATCATTTGCTTCTGTTCCGGTCTTTGGGAATCGACGGCTAGTATAACATCGCCAGGCAGAAGCTCCCCATCTGCAATTCCTCCTTCATATATAGTTGTTACTGCCCATTGACCATTGGTATTTTTATCCACCCGAATTCCTAAATAAGGAGTGGATAAGGTAACATACATAAACCAGGTTTGTGTAAGGACAAGAAGCAATAAAATATACGAAAAAATCTTCTTTTTGGACAAAAAACCCACCATCCTGGTTTTCAGAATCTAGAAAATTTGATATTATTAAGAAAGGTATTTTTCCAAAAATATGATAAGAGGGTGTTATAATGGTAACCGTTCAAGTTCCAATGGGTTTACCTCAGGTGGTCCGGTTGAAAAAGATAGCTCATGATTCTACGGATTTCCAAAATGTTACAAAAACGCTCTCCGTTAAGCATGCTGGAACATTAGAAAATGCATTCCAAAGCAGCTTCAATAAGACAAAAGACGAAAAATTAATTCCGTGGGAATAAGTTTTATTTCCAAGGTTAATTCTACCAAATGAAGGAGAAAAAGTACATCTGCTAGATGGCAGGTGTGTTTTTTTTGTCTGTTTTCTTGCGAAAATTGCGATAATGGAGGATTATTCGGTTTTATCCATGCTTACCCTACTCCTTGCGGGATTGAATTTCGTACAATGGAACTGGAAAATTGCCGGAGGAGGAAGGGAAGATGGAGGGGAATCTCCCATTATTTATTGTGACAGGGGCTAGCGGGTCGGGGAAATCGTATGTGATTCCGGAGCTGCGGAACGTGCTGCCGGAGTTCGAGATTTTTGATCTGGATTTGATAAGCCCTTTTACAGGTGAAGATTGGCAGAAGCTGCGAAATATTTGGCTTCGTGTGGCTCGCGGTATTGCTGCTGGCGGAAGGTTGACGGTGCTTTGCGGAACGATGATGCCCAAGGATGTGGAGCAGTGTGTGGATTATTCCTGCTTCAGCAGGATCTCGATACCTCGGAAACGGAGACGCCGGAGATAGCCCTCCAAATTAAGGATTGGGTGTATGCCCATCTGGAGGAGGGCAATTTCCAGATTTAAGCGGAATGTAAAAAACTATTTAGCTCCTTTTGCGTCTATACGCTGTAAACAAGGAAGGGGCTGGAAGCTGATGTTTTCTAGGCTGTGGAATAAAAAAGGCAGCTTTATTGGGATAATTGCGGCTCTATCAATGGTGTTGTCTGTTTTCACTTGGGGTCCCCCGGCACATGCACAAGGGCCCGCAGCTTCGGAAGCGGCAGGTTCCGTTACTTCCAGCACTTATAATCTCTACCGCTTGAATCCGTATCAGATCCGCACGCTGGACCCGATGCCGTTGTATGCTTCCCGTGGGGCTGCCGTTTCCACAGGAGGCGAACTTTCCCCTCAGGTGCTAACTGTTCTGGCGGAGGGGGAGTTGGTTCTGATAGATGACTATAACCATGGGCAGGCTCCCCTCTTTGGCCATTGGCTGCAGGTGGATACCTGGCTGGGGCCGCAATGGATTTTTCCGGCGGAAACCCGCTACAATGAGCTGCGTGATGACGAGTATGAGTTGTTGCTGGAGGCGGGGCTTTATGATGACGCCGGACATTCCCTTGGGGTAGTTGCTCCTCAGATTGTACATGTCCGGGAGAAAACCATCGGGCCTTATTATTTCACCTCCGGATGGTATTTGATTGATACTTGGCTGGGCCCGAAGTGGATTAATGGCCGGGGCATTATGAAGCCTAAGCTGAACACGGTGAAGGAAATCCTTCCGCTATATCTGCCGGGGTATGGGGTTCTGTACGAATCGCCGGAAAACAATCAGCGGGCCTTCGAGGTAACCAATGATCCCCAACAGGTGGTCAGTACAGAGCATTGGCGCAATTGGTACCACATCAAAACCGCGGACGGCAAGGAAGGCTGGATTGCCAACGGGGAAGGTGGCTGGAACAAGGGGCAGGGTGTATTGTTCGGAGAGTTTAAGCAGGTTCCAGGGGCGGTTTATCTGAACGGCGTAAAGCCTCTCTACCGGCAGCCGTTTGAGGGGGAGGCGCCTGTTGCCGAGCTTGGTCCGCAGACGGTGACGGTAAAGGGTCAGATTGGACATTGGTACCAATTGGATACATGGCTCGGCACTCTATGGATGGACAACACCGGTGTGACGGTGCTGGAGGCCGGGAAGAAATAAGTTGTACCGGAGTGATAAATAAGGTGTTGGCAATCCATTTCGAAACAACACTTTGCGGCAAAATAGCGGCAATGGTATAATGTTCTTAAGGGGGGATGTTATGTTTACACCCAAATATTCAATAACTGACGCTATTGCCCGCAGATTGATGGATATACAACGTGCCAGCGCCGTAGTAGATTTGCTTCCATTACCCGCATCTATTCTGGATTTGCTTAAGAAAGAATCAATGGAAAAGACCGTTATTCTTTCGACGAAAATTGAAGGGAATACGCTTGATGAAGCCTCGAAGCGAAAGGTTTTGTACCAATCCAGCAATGACAATGAGGAACAGGAAGTATATAACTTGATGAAAGCCTTGGAATATCTGGATGAAGCCGAAAGAAGGCAACTTCCGGTCACAGAGGAATTCATTAAGAAAATACATGCCATTATCCGAATATCACACGGACGAAGGCCACGTGTCAGCGAGTTCCGCGGGGAACAAAATCAAGTGGGTAGCCGCAACGCATCCGGGTTTTATTTACCGCCAGAATGGAAGGACGTCCCAGTGTTAATGGAGGATTTGGTGGCATGGGTTAACACCCCGGAAACCTATTCAGTTCCGGTTCCAATTAAAGCGGGGATATTCATGTGGCAGTTTCTTACGATCCATCCGTATTTGGACGGGAATGGCCGAACTGCCCGAATGATCACCACATATCTTCTACGCCGCGGCGGATATGGATTAAAGGGGTTATTCGTTCTGGAAAATTTTTATGACCGCAACTTGGCTGAATACTATCGCAGACTCCAATTAGGGCTTCATCATAACTACTATTTTGGACGAAATGAAGCTGAGTTGACACCTTGGTTAGAATTTTTTATCAATGGTTTGGCGGAGGTTTTTCAAGAAGCTGCTGCTATTGTGACGGAGAAATCTGCCCAAATGACGAAAATCGAACCGGACCTGATTCGTAAGCTGGACCCGCAGCAAAGAATGGTATTTGCCCAGTTGACCTTTAAACAAGATACTCTGACGACAAGCGAAATGAGGGAGCTGCTCCGTTTATCGGATCGTTCGATCAGGGAAAAGATCATTCATTGGAGAGAAGAAGGCTTTATTGAACCTCGTGATCAAGATGCCAAAAGGGTCCGTTCAGTCAAGTTATCCGTAGAATACGAAAATTTAGCGCAAGACATTCGGAATACACCGGATAAGTTCGCCCATTTCCTGAAGTAGCTTCAAATAGAGAAGACAGGTGGGCCTGCACATCCGGCAGTCTCTAACGGACTCAGAATCCTTTATTTCGCGGAAAAACGGCATTTTTGCGGCTGGGCGGACAGAGGATCCGTTATGTACCGGAAAAGAAGCGGTTGGGACGGGATTACAGGGAAATAACGTACCGTGTGTCCGCGAAATCCTCAAAAGCGTGTTTTTAGGGAAAATAACGGCTCCTCAGTCCGGATCAGCCGAACTAGCCCGACCTGGGCCTGAATAAATCAAACCGGAACATTACCGCCTGCTCGTTTATTAATGATTATTAATGATATTTCTCTAAATAAAGAAAAACACTTTAAAATCATTAACAAACGTGATATAGTGTGAATAACTGATGATGAGTCGACCATGATCAGTCAACCTATTCAGGCGGTGATCCGATGTTTATTGAAGAACGCCATCAGGAAATTCTCAAGCTATTGGAGTCCAAAGGCAGAATCAGTATTGCTGATATTCAGGAAGGCTTCCAGGTATCGGTGGATTCTGCGAGACGGGACCTGCGGATTCTGGAGGAGAAAGGTCTGCTGAAGCGGACACATGGCGGGGCTATTCCCCTGCAAAAGGTGGGACTTCAACCGCCCGCCAACTGGACGGTGCGGGAAATCGAGGAGATTGATCCCCATTATGATGCCATTGCCAAACGGGCCTGTACCTTCATCCAGGCGAATCACATTATCTTTTTGACCAGTGCTTCCGTAGGGTTTCTGATGCTGAAATACCTGCCCCGGGAAATTCCCTTCACGGTGGTCACCAACTCCATCATTATTGCCGATGAGCTGCGCACCCGGGAGAATGTGGATGTGTATATCGCTGGAGGCAAGCTGAGAGCAAGAGGCAATTGCCGTGACGCGTTGGCCATTGATTTTGTGCGGAGGATGAACTTCGATCTGAACTTCATTACCGGTGCAGGCTTCTCTGCCAAAAGCGGGCTCACTAACGGCACCGCCGAGGTTGCCGCGTTCCAGCAGGCAGTGATTGAGAACAGCCGGCGCAATATTGCGCTTATGCCCCACAATAAAGTGGGCTTCGAAGGCTTCCTGAAGGTGGCCGCCCCCTCCCAATTTGATACTCTGATCACGGATTGGGATGCGGTAGAGGAGGAGCTGGCCCGTATTCAGGACACGGGTGTGGACGTGGTGGTGATGGAGCAGGAGGCGCACGTTCAGGCGTAGGCTTTTTTACACAATTCTACGAAGATGGTATGACATCCAATGTCGTATCATCTTTTTATGTGATCATTTTTGTGTAAACAAAAAACAGAAACCAACCGATGACAACATTATACAATTTCCACCATATTCTGTACCCTAGCATGATTTATCCTCCAACTGGTAACTCCACATAATAAAGGAAGTGACACGATGTTTTTTAACAGGATGAAAAAACGGAGCAAGCAGGAACAGGGTCTAGCCCTGGACGATCCGCAATCTATTCTTATAAGCATGCAAAGTCTGCTTGCAGACGAACATTGCGAAATCATGGACGGCGCGCTGACGCTGCCGGAATGGCGGATTTCCATCCGCGCGGAGATCGTCCAATTGAAGGAACAAACCGCAGTGCTCGATTTTTATGTGGATTCCCCCGATTGGGACCGCCGTCTGTTCGAATGTTCCGCGGCACTCGGCAGTGACCGGAAGCAGGCGCTGGGTATGGCTCAGGGCAGCTTCCTGTTCGGCATGCTGGATGGCATCCGTGCGATGGTTAAGGATAACCCGTCGGCCCAACTGGAGACCGTATTCGCCGGAATCCCGCACCGTTGGGTGATGTACCAGAGCAATGTTGTGGGAATGGGGGATACCCCTCAGAATCATGAGGCTTCTACCCTGTGGAAGCTGCTCCGGGAAGGGATTGCCGATCGGATCGGCAACCAGAAGATCTGCTGCATCAAGGTTTATGGTGCCAAAAACGGCGACAGCATCACCGGTGAATGCAGGATTAATAATATCGTAAGTCCCGAGCTGAGCGGGATGGTGGCGGATTATGTCCGGGAGTGGAATACGAAGGGGTTTGGCTCTCAAAAGCAGTTCTTCTTCCTCAAACAGGAGGAAGAAACCTATACGCCTTATCCCTATTCCGAGGAACAGCTGGTGCGCTTCACCCGCCAGGCAATCGGGTTATACGGTGCCTGTGTGGAGCAGGGGAGCTATGAGGATTATTATGACACCCTGCTAAACCACTTGGACGATCATCATCTGGCCGAGGAGCTGTACAGCTTTCTGCCGGAAATGTGCGCTGAACATGCCTTCACAAGCTTGAGCTATCCGGAATCCTTCAGCATCCATCGGGGTGAATCCGATATCACGGTGTACAAAAGCCAGCTTGCCAGTTATTATCCGATCCAGCATGCGCTGCTTCAAGAGTTGGGTACCGACGAATTTTCCAATGAGTTATATAAGGCTTTTATTGCCGTTAGCTCCATATATAACGTAATCTGCAGTGCCAAGGAGCAGGGGGCGGATTTATTGGAAACAGGCGGCCGGATTTACGTTTCCTGCGGTTTTTCAGAACATTACCTTGTACGGTAATATGAATCACTCCCGGTTCAGATGGACAGAGAAGGCAAACCATGCATAGGGAGACGAAGCCGCAACTGCATCGTTGCGGTTTTTTTAAATAAAGACCTGTATGGCAACACGGGCAAACATGTGTTAACATGAATGGCATTAGCAACTTTTTCAAGCGGCTAATCATAAGAAGCCATTCATTCGGGGAGCTGATCGAAACATGACTGAACTGAAATCCAAGGTTCTGGAGATTCTGAACGAGGACGCCCGCCGGGCGCCGGAACTTATCGCGACCATGCTGGGGGCGCCGCATGAGGAGGTGCTGACGGCGATCGCGGAGCTGGAAGCGGAGAAGGTCATCGTCAAGTATGCGCCCGTTGTCAATTGGAGCAAGGTGGAGGATGACAAGGTAACCGCGCTGATCGAGGTGCAGATTACGCCGGAGCGGGGCAGAGGCTTCGATGCCATTGCCGAGCGGATTTACCTGTTCCCTGAAGTAAAAACACTGTATCTGATGTCCGGCGCCTACGACCTGCTGGTTGAGGTGGAGGGTCATAATTTGAAGGAAGTAGCGTCGTTCGTATCCCAGCGGCTGTCCTCCATCGACCGGGTGCTGTCTACCAAAACCCATTTTATTCTCAAAAAATATAAGCAGGACGGCGTTGTGTTTGAGGACCATGAGGATGACAACCGGCTGGTCATTGCCCCGTAATTATATCGAGTGGAGGTTACGATAAAGCATGACATCCAAGCTGGATTCCATGGAGCGTTATTTAACTCCCCGGGTCAGGGCCATACCGCCCTCGGGGATTCGCAGGTTTTTTGATCTGGTGAGCGCCAGCAAGGATGCAGGCATCATCTCCCTGGGGGTGGGCGAGCCGGATTTCGTTACCCCCTGGCATGTGCGGGAGGCTTGTGTCTATTCGCTGGAGCGCGGCAAAACCCAATATACCTCCAATGCGGGTATGCTTGAGCTGCGGGAAGCCATTGGGGAATATCTGTATGAGCGGTTTCATGTGGCCTATGATCCGGCCCATGAGATGATTGTCACCGTCGGCGGCAGCGAAGCCATCGACCTTGCGCTGCGGGCGCTGATCAACCCGGGGGACGAAATTCTGATCCCGGAGCCGTGTTATGTGTCCTACAGCCCTATCACAACCATCGGCGGCGGTGTGGCGGTAGGCATCGAGACCTTCGCCAAGGACGGGTTTAAGCTGACCGCCGAAAGTTTGAAGGCGAAGATTACGCCCCAATCCAAGGTACTGATTCTGTGTTACCCCAACAATCCCACGGGAAGCGTCATGACCTATGAGGAAATGCTGCCTATCGCCAAGCTGGTGGAGGAGCATGATCTTCTGGTGATTTCCGATGAAATCTATGCCGAGCTTTCCTATGACCGGAACCACTGCAGCTTTGCCTCCTTGCCGGGGATGAAGGACCGGACGCTGCTGGTTAGCGGCTTCTCCAAGGCCTTCGCCATGACAGGGTGGAGAATGGGCTATATCTGCGGCCACCGGGAGCTGATCGCCGCCATGCTGAAGATCCACCAATACACCGTCATGTGCGCTCCCATTATGGGACAGGTGGCGGCGTTGGAGGCCCTTAAGAACGGCATGGAGGAGAAGGACCGGATGATGGAGTCCTACAACCAGCGCAGACGGCTGGTCGTGAAGGGGTTCCGGGATATCGGCATGGACTGTCATGAGCCGCAGGGCGCATTTTACGCGTTCCCCTGCATCTCCTCCACAGGACTCACCTCGGAGGAATTTGCCTTCCGCCTGCTTAACGAGGCGAAGGTGGCTGCTGTGCCCGGACATGTGTTCGGAATGGGCGGAGAGGGCTTTTTGCGCTGTTCCTACGCCACCTCTATTAATCAGCTTTTGGAGGCTCTGGAACGGATTGGAAAGTTTATGACGAAGCTTTCACAAGTAGGGTAAAAGCCCTGGTCAACTCCCCGTCAACCGGGCATTTCGCCTTCCCTTTTCAGGAATTAACTGGTATATTGGGAGTAGGGCTTGACCGGTTGCAATCGTGCACAATTCAGGCAGGCCGTCTGCTTTTGTCAAAAGCATGGGGAGGGAATTGGAATGGCATCCGGTCCGTTTATACGCTCTTACCCAAAAGCCGTTCCGGTTCGTGTGAGCAGGAATATGACGAACGCTGCTGTCCGTTTGGCTGTGGAGCCCTCATCCGGGCGCAATCGCCACACAGCAGTGGGGCTGGAGGAAGAGATCCATCTGCTGCGCACCCGGCTTGAACAAGCCGCCAGTGTGGAGGAGTCTCTCACCGATCCTAAGGTGATCGAGATCAGCAAGAGGCTGGACCTGCTTCTGAATGATTATATGTATATCCGCACACGTCTTTAGGCATCAGGAGCTTCATTTCACCTTGACTTCCCGAGGGCTCTAAAGGTAACATAGGGGTGTTTCAAACATCCGCCCGTCCATATCCATTGTTAGACAGATTCTATACCTGAGGGTCCCTTCGCGCCGCATCGGTGCAAGGGTTAATAGGGAAGCCGGTAGAAGCCGGCACGGTCCCGCCACTGTGAGCAGGGGATGAGCCCATTGAACTAACGCCACTGTTATGCGCAAGAAGCGCAGAATGGGAAGGTCGGGCGAATCATGCAACCCGCGAGTCAGGAGACCTGCCCTTGGGTACAAGCTGCGAAATCCTTCGAGGAAAAGGATCAGGCTAATCATGTGTACTTAAATGGGGATGCCCCTGGCATTCCGTTATGTCCTTGATTTGCTCGCCTCTGGCCTCGTTTTTTGGGCTGGGGGCTTTTTCGCGTGAATCTTCATGGGAACATCGGCTGAATGGCGGAAAATACGCAAATGGAGGAATGAACATGGTTGCAGATTCGAAGTTCAAGAAAACCGCAGGCTGGGCTATGGCGCTCGTCCTAGCGTTATCCCTGGCCTTAACCGGCTGCGGCGGCAAAGACAATGCGGAGGGGAGCGCATCCCCTACAGCGGCGACTACGGTCACCCCGGCCACAGCGGCATCGCCTTCGGCAGGAGCGGCAGCGTCCCAGCAAACCGTCTATCCCCTGAAGGTGACGGATGCCACCAATACGGAGGTTGTATTCGAGAAGGCGCCCGAGCGGATTGTGACGCTGGTTCCCAGTGAAACCGAGAGTTTGTTCGCCGTTGGTGCGGGAGAGCGCATCGTAGGTGTGGACAAGTGGAGCGATTATCCGGCGGATGCCAAAAAGAAGACGCAGGTGGGGGATTTGACCACCAATGTGGAATCCGTGCTGGCGCTGAACCCGGATGTGGTATTCGCTTCCTCATCTCTGAACAAAAAACCGGTAGAGGCTCTCCGCAACCTGGGTGTGAAGGTATTCGCCATTAACCCCAAAAGCATGGAGCAGGCCATCGAACGTGTGGAGCTGTACGGCAAGATCATGAATATGCAGGACCAAAGCAAGAAGGTGGCCGATTCCATGAGAAGCGACATCCAGAAGGTGAAGGACCTGGTGAAGGATGCACCCAAAAAGCGTGTGTACATGGAATTTAATCCCGGCTGGACCGTCGGGGACGGGGAATTCCTCAGCGAAATGGTGGAGCTGTCCGGAGGTATCAATGTAGGCGCCGGCAAAAAAGGCTGGTATGAAATTGATCCGGAGGCTATCGTGAAGGCCAACCCTGAGGTTATTATTTATTCTATCGGCGAAGGAATGGGAACGCTGCCGGATACCATCAAGAGCAGAGCCGGCTTCTCAACTACCGATGCGCTGAAGAACAACAAGATGTACGGCATCGATACCAATCTGACCAACCGGTCCGGGCCCCGGCTGACTCAAGGGCTTAAGGAGATTGCCAAGGCGATTCATCCGGACGTTGTCAAATAACATGAAAAAACGACTCTTAGTGTGGGGAGGAGGAGCGGCTGCGCTCCTTCTTTTCTCCGTTATTGTGAGCTTGTCCCTGGGTTCGGCCAGGCTGCCCCTTGCGGAGGTCTGGCAAATTCTGTTCTCCCGGGTGCCGCTGCTGGGCGATTGGGTGAACCCGGACTGGCCGGCGGCCCATGAGCAGATTATCTTCAAGATTCGCCTGTCCCGGGTAGTGCTGGCCATTCTGGTGGGGGCTGCTCTGGGGGCGGCGGGCACCGGGTTCCAGGGGGTGCTGCGCAATCCGCTGGCAGACCCCTACACCCTGGGTGTGGCCTCGGGCTGCTCCGTCGGCGCGGCCTTCCTGATTCTGTTCGGCTACCAGCAGGCGCTGGGTCAATGGACGGTTCCTCTGGTGGCTTTCCTGACCGGCTCTCTCACCCTGGGGGCGGTCTTCCGTCTATCCTCCCACGGCGGCAAAACCCGCATTGAAACCATGGTGCTCTCCGGGGTGGTGGTCAGCGCTTTCCTGAGCTCTTTCGTATCGCTGATGGTCAGCATGTCCAATCAGGTGGTGAATGAAATTCTATACTGGCTCATGGGCAGCCTGTCCATGCGCAACTGGTCTTATTCGCAAATTTTGTTCCCGTATGCTGTGGTTGGTTTCACTATCCTAAGCGTCTATGTGCGGCAGCTGAACCTGATGGCCCTGGGGGAGCGCCAGGCGGCTTACATGGGTGTGGATCTGGAGCGCATCAAGCTGATTGTGCTGCTGGTTTCCACCCTGCTGACGGCGGCGGCTGTCTCCGTGTGCGGCGTCATCGGCTTCGTGGGTCTGGTGGTGCCGCATCTGGTGCGGCTGACCGTCGGCCCCGACTATCGGCTGATTCTGCCGCTGTCGGCCTTGGTGGGCGGGATTTATGTGTTGTGGGCCGATACCCTGGCCCGGATGGTGCTGTCGCCCAAGGAAATTCCGCTGGGTGTGGTTACGGCGCTGTTGGGCGCTCCGTTCTTCGCGTATCTGCTGCAGAAACGGAAGATCCGGTCAGGCGGGTAGGAGCGGAGGGCCATAGTAGCCCAAACGATAAGGCAGCATACTATTCAGACCCGAAAGGTGAAATGAAATTCAGATAAAGCAGGTGAGCAAGCGGCATGATCGAGGCGGTGGATTGCTTTAAGGGTTATGACGGCGCTCCGGTGCTGAAGGGTGTGAGCTTCCGGGTGAAGCCGGGAGAAATCTACGGCATCATCGGGCCCAACGGCAGCGGCAAGTCCACGCTGCTGCGGCTGATCTCCGGCGTGGAGCGGGCCGATGCGGGAAGCGTGCGCATCGAAGGCCGTGCGGCGGAGTCGTATTCCCGCAGGAGGCTGGCGCAGCTGATGGCGGTGCTGGAGCAGGAGGCGATTCCGCCGGTGGGCTTCACGGTGCGCCAGGTGGTAGAGATGGGGCGGTTCCCCCATCAGGACTGGCTGGGGCGTGAACGCCGCTCTGCCGGGGAAGCGCGGGGGGGGGCAGCGCCGGGGAAGCAGCGTGAGGGCGGTCAAGGACGTGTACATACACTGAATGAGGGCAGGCTCGGAGACGAAAGGCGTGTGCAGGTAAATGCGGAGGCGAAGGGCGAAGGCGAAGGGCAACTGCAGGTAACGGAAGAGCAGAGGCGCCTAAGCGGCGGGGTGGACCAGTTCCTGGACCAGGTTATGGAGCGGCTGGGCCTTGAGGCTTTAGCGGAGCGTACCCTGGACCAGGTGAGCGGAGGTGAGCGCCAGCGCACGGCGCTGGGCAAGGCGATGGCCCAGGAGCCCCGGGTGCTGCTCCTGGACGAACCCACCACCTATCTGGATATCGGCTACCAGCTGCAGATGATGGATTACGTCTCCCGCTGGAACCGGGAGAATGGGCTGACGGTCGTGGCGGTGCTCCACGACCTGAACCTGGCGGCCCAGTACTGCCACCGCCTGCTGGTGCTGCACCAGGGGCGGATTGTGGCCGAGGGCACGCCGGCGGAGATTATGGACCCGGCGCTGATCGGCCGGGTCTATGGCACGGTCCCGGCTGTGGTCGCCCATCCCGTATCGGGGATACCGCAGATCTTGCTGCAGCCGGAGGAGGGCTGAGCCGGCAGGCGGCGGAGATGCTGCTGCCGGAAGGACTGCCGTTGGCGGCCGTTGGATGGCCCGTCCTGATTGGCTTAGGCTCACCTCTGTGTTTGAAGGACTAACCTGAGACCTCTAAGACTCAATTAACTACAAACTAACATGCTCTTTACGGCGCCCCGCCACTGTGTGCAGGATGATCCAGAGGTGAGGCGATGCCCTAACGGAACTGAGGAGCTCTTAGAGGGCAAATTTGGGGCATGTGCAACTGTAACGGAACTGAGAGACTGTTAGCGGCCAAAAATGCTGCCAGAGAACGATCTTGGGCCGTTTAAGGGCTTCTGAGTTCCGTTACAATCGAAAACCTTGTGTTTTCAGCCGCTAAGAGTCGCAGAGTTCCGTTAGCGCATGGAGCGTCGGAGTGATTGGTTAGTAGGTGGGAGCAGGCAGTGACGTAAGGATCGCATAGTTCCGTTATCGCATAGAGCGGTGGCCCGGCAGGAGAGTAATATGCTTTTTATGATGTCCGCCACTGTGTGCAGAGTGATCCAGAGGTGAGGAGATGCTGTAACGGAACTGAGAAGCTCTTAGACGAGAAATTCGGGGAGTGTGGAACTTTAACGGAACTGAGCGACTCTTAGGGCCCAAAAATGCTGCCAAGAGACGATTCTAGGCCTTTTAAGAGCTTCTCAGTTCCGTTAGAAACGAAAACCTCGTATTTTCACCCTCTAAGAGTCGCAGAGTTCCGTTAGCGCATGGAGCGGCGGCTGAGTTGAAGGTTAGTGGTGGTAAGATGAGACAGACGTAAGCGCCGCCGATACATAGTTGGCGACCGTTACGTGAAGGCGACTGGGTGAGTTCATTTTTTTACATAGAGGAAGGAGCATAATATATGTCGTATGTTAACGGTATGGAGGAAATGACGGCGGGAATTCTCCCGTTGGATGAGGGGGCTATGGAGCGGGCGCGGCAGCATCTGGACCAGTTGACCAAACCTCCGGGCAGTCTGGGTAAGCTGGAGGAGATTGCTGTGCAGCTGGCCGGGATTACCGGTGAGCTTACTCCGTCGTTTGGCACCAAAACGGTGGTGGTGATGGCAGGAGACCATGGCGTGTGCGAGGAAGGGGTCAGCGCGTTTCCCTCGGAGGTTACCTGGCAGATGGTGTTGAACTTCCTTGCCGGCGGAGCGGCCGTGAATGTGCTGGCCCGGCATGCCGGAGCAAACGTGGTTTGTGTGGATATGGGCATTAATGGAGATGTGGAGCATCCTGGGCTGCTGAACCGCAAAATCCGCCGGGGCACCCGCAATATGGCCATGGGAGCGGCGATGACCCGGGAGGAAGCGGAAGCGGCGGTCAAGGCCGGCTACGAGCTGGCGCTGGAGCTGGCGGCGCAGGGCACCGGGCTGTTCGCCACAGGCGAGATGGGCATCGGCAATACCACCCCCAGTGCAGCGATTCTTGCGGCCTTCGGCGGGATCACCCCCGCTGCCGCGGCAGGCCGAGGCACAGGCATCAGCGACCAGCGGCTGGTCCGCAAGATTGAGGTTATCGAACAAGCGCTTCAAACCAACCAACCCAATCCCGAGGACCCGATGGATGTGCTGGCTAAGGTGGGCGGTTTGGAAATCGCCGGGTTGACCGGGCTGATCCTCGGCGCGGCTGCCTCCCGCAAGCCCATTGTCATCGACGGCTTCATCTCCACGGCAGCGGCTCTCACTGCAGCCAGACTGGCTCCGGCGGCGAAGGGGTATATGATCGGGTCCCATTTGTCCGGGGAGCAGGGTCATGCGCTCCTGGTGAAGGAAGCCGGCATCTCGCCGATGCTGGGGCTGGATATGCGGCTTGGCGAAGGTACAGGCGCGGTGCTGGCCTTCCATTTGGTGGAGGCTGCGGTGAAGATTATGGCGGAGATGGCTACCTTTGCCCAGGCAGGGGTAAGCGGAAGCGAAGGGCATTAATATTTTCTTCATAAAAGGGCAAGGGGAGTTGGGGAGCACATGCTGGTGCTGATTACAGGCGGAGCCAGAAGCGGCAAAAGCGGCTTCGCCGAAGCCTACGCGGCTGAATTAAGCGAGACCGGTTATTACGTTGCCACGAGCCAGGCACTCGATGAGGAGATGGAGGAACGGATCACCCTCCACCGCACAAAACGTGAGCTGGATCAGGATATTTTTTGGCATACGCTGGAGGAGCCGTTGGCATTGGCCGATGTACTGGGCACATTGGACAGAGCAGCCGATAAAGCCAGCCCTCAGGTTGTGCTGGTGGACTGTCTCACCTTGTGGCTGACCAATGTTCTTCTCGCTGAGGAAGAAGCCGAGTGGGACAAGGCGGCCCGCCAGCGTGCCGCCCAACGAGCGGAAGGGGCAATAGATGCGCTGATCGAAAGCTTGCTGAAGGTCAGACACCATGTGCTGCTGGTCACCAACGAGGTAGGCAGCGGCATAGTGCCCGAATATCCGTTGGGCCGCCTGTACCGGGATCTGGCAGGAGCCATGAACCGGCGCGTGGCGGAGATCTGCCAGGAGGTGTACCTGGTGACGGCGGGCATTCCCGTGGATTTGAAGCGGCTGCAGAAGGAACTGGCAAAGGGAAGGCGGTAAACGCGCATGTTGTTTTATCATCCGGCGGAGATCCTGTGGATGGTGCTGGCGGCGATGGTTGTGGACTGGGTGGTCGGCGATCCGCCCTGGCCCAAACATCCTGTCATTCTGATGGGGCAGCTGATCCGGTGGCTGGAGGCCCGGCTATATCCCCCCGGCGCAGAGCTGGCTCAGGAGCGCTCACCCCGGAGGGAGCGGACCAGAGGCATTATTTTAACCGTAACGACAGTTGTGCTGTCTTCCGGTCTGATATACGCCCTAATTACGGCCCTGTACATGGTCCATCCCTGGGCAGGCCGGGTGGCCAATGTCTGGTTTATCTCCACCACCATCGCCTTCAAAGGCCTGAAGGATGCGGCCATGCAGGTGTACCGCCCCCTGGCGGAAGGGAACTTGGCAGAGGCCAGGAAGTGGGTCGGCTACATTGTGGGCCGGGATACGGCCGGGCTGGACGAACCGGAGATTACCCGGGCGGCAGTGGAAACGGTGGCGGAAAATACAGTGGATGCAGCGGTATCCCCCTTGTTTTTTGCGCTGTTGGGCGGAGCTCCCTTGGCTATTCTCTACCGGGCCACCAACACCTTGGATTCCATGGTGGGGTACCGGAATGAACGCTACCGTGACTTCGGCTGGGCCTCCGCCCGGCTGGACGATCTGCTGAACCTGCTGCCTGCCCGGCTCACAGCCCTGCTGCTGGTATTGGCTGCCTGGCTGACCCCCGGTCTGTCCGGCAAGCGGGCTCTCCGTTCGGTGAAGCGCTTCGCCGTCCTCCATCCCAGCCCTAACAGCGGCTATCCCGAGTCTGCTGTTGCAGGGGCCATGGGTGTGCAGTTAGGCGGACGCAACGTTTACGGCGGTGTCATCAGCCAACGGGCAGAGATGGGCTGGGCTCTGATGCCGTTGGGACGCTCTCACATCCGCTCCACCGTACGGCTGTTATACATAACGGGGTACTTTATTGCCGGAGGTGTGTTATGCGCAATCGCAATTCAAGCTGGCTGGAAATGATGCATCCCCTGGGGGCGGCGTTCCAGCTGCTAAGCCGCTTCCCGGTGCCGGTGGAGATTCCCTTCAACAATAGGGTGCTCCGCAGAAGTGTGGTCTGTTACCCCCTGGTGGGGTTAGCCATCGGACTTGTCCTTGCGGGGTCAGGGTTGGGCTTGTCCTGGCTTTTGCCCCCGGTGCCTGCTGCCGCATTGCTCACCGGGCTGTGGGTGATGCTGACTGGAGGCTTTCATCTGGACGGGCTGATGGACACGGCGGATGGTGTGCTGAGCCACCGTTCCCGGGAGGACATGCTGGCCATTATGAAGGACAGCCGGGTGGGGGCGATGGGGGCGGCGGCCTGTGTGCTGCAGCTGCTGATGAAGTTTGCCCTCTTGGAGGGCTTGTTGGAGTCCGGCTGGCACAATGGGGTTGGATTATTGCCTGCGATGGCGATCTGGAGCCGGTGGACCATGGCGGCAGCTGTAGCCTGGTGGCCGTATGCCCGCTCAGGTGGGGGATTAGGCGCCTTGCTGTCCGGCTTTGGAGGCAGGCAGCTGGCTGTTTGTACGGTCCTGGCTGCAGGTCTGTCCGCAGGAACGGGGGGTTGGGGCGGTGAAACGATCCAAACAGGCATGGTTTTGGCCCTCGCTCTTGGTTTGCCGGCTCTTGGCTTCAGTGTTCTGCTGGCCCGCAGGCTGGCGTCCAGACTGGGCGGTCTGACAGGGGACACCTATGGAGCCATTAATGAACTGACGGAAACCTTTTTGCTGCTGGTTATTCTGGTGGCAGGCAGACTGCTGTGAAGAAGACGGAATAAGGTCGGTGAACATGATGCTGGAAAAACACGGGCACGGCGGCGACGTCTGGACGGCGGCGGAGCTGTACGGCATAGATAAAAACAGCTTTTTGGACTTTAGCTCCAACATGAATCCCCTGGGTCCTCCGGAAGCGGCGGGGCGGATTATCCGGGAGGAATGGAGGCGGGAGCTGTCGCGTTACCCGGACCCGGATTGCCGGGAGCTGCGCCAACGAATCGGCGAGGTCTACGGCGTTCCCGCCTCTTGTGTGCTGGCAGGCAACGGCGCCGCCGAGATCATCGATCTGGCAGTACGGTCCCGGCAGCCTCGGACAGTTGGGCTTCTGCAGCCCTCCTTCCGGGAATATGCAACCGCCGCCTTGCGGGCAGGGGCCGGAATCGTGGACATTCCGCTTTCTAGGGAACGGAATTTTGATCCGGACTGGGGTTCGGCGGAGCTGCAAAAGGCTGTTGGGGAGACAGAGCTGTTCCTGTTCGGGCATCCCAATAATCCCACAGGGCGGCTGCTCCCGCCTGAGTTCGTCCGGCAGCTGACGGCTGTGGGGAAGCCGGTGATTCTCGATGAGGCCTTCATTGACTTCTCCGGAGAGGAGGAATCGATGAGCTTCATCCGTCAGGCGGCAGAATCCGACCAGTTATGTGTGGTCCGCTCCATGACCAAGTTCTATACCGTGCCCGGGCTGCGCCTTGGTTTTGCAGTGGCAGGCCCGGGCTGGATCGAAGCCATGAAACGCCTGCAGGTGGAATGGAGCGTCAATGGCCTGGCCCAGCGCATCGGGCAGGCGGTATTGGGAGATGTGGAATACGCACAAGCCACCGGGGATTGGCTGCGGGAGGAATCGGCCTGGTTGACCCAGGCGTTGACCGGAATCGGTCTTGGGGTGACTCCCAGCGCCGCCAATTATTTGCTGTTCCGCATCCCTGCGGAATGGGGCGTCACCATTCACGGCCTGCAGGAGGCTATGGGACGCAGAGGCATCCTGATCCGCAGCGCCGCCACCTACCAGGGGCTGGACGACAGCTACGGACGGACGGCGATTCGCAGCCGTGAGGACAACAGGCGGCTGGTTGGGGCAATGGCCGCTTGTTTGGCGGATTTGCGGAGGTAGCTGAACGGGCCGGGCTGGCCTGAAGCGGGATATAGGCTAATCTATTGTGATTGCTTGCTGCTGGTTTGCCGTTATGGGCGCAGTTTGCCCTGTCACTTGCCCTTGTGCAAGGAGACAGCGGAAAAATGCTTCCGCTATGTGCGCTTTTCGTCTGCAGGCGATCCATTAACGGAAAATCCTTTCCGTTAATCCGGAGTCAGCCCGAGAATGAGGCGGGCGCTCCGCCTACCTAACCTGCTGAACCTCCCCTGAGCCAGAGCCTATCCCGATGCAGCTTGGGTGAACCTGTCATTTTACCGTAATACAGACTGTTATTATTGAGAGGAGGCTGGCGTAACGTATGCAGCAACCGGAAGCAAAACCCGCCGGGAAAACCATTATGCTTCAAGGAACCGCGTCAGATGTGGGCAAAAGCATCCTGACCACCGCCTTGTGCCGGATTTTCGTACAGGACGGTTTCCGCACGGCTCCCTTCAAGTCGCAGAATATGTCCTTGAACTCCTATGTGACTCCGGACGGCAAGGAAATTGGCCGGGCCCAGGGGCTGCAGGCCGATGCCTGCCGCATTGCCGCCACCACGGACATGAACCCGATTCTGCTGAAGCCGGTGAAGGACATGACCGCGCAGGTGGTGGTGCATGGCCGACCCTTGCGGAATTATGAGGCCCGGGCATACCGGGAGGAGTATCTGGAGGAGGCCGGAGGCATTGTGCGGGAGGCGTTGGGCCGCCTGCGGGAAACCTATAGCCTGGTGGTGATCGAAGGTGCGGGCAGCCCTGCCGAAATTAACCTCAAGGACCGGGATATTGTCAATATGCGGCTGGCCGGCTGGGCCGATGCTCCGGTGATTCTGGTGGCGGACATCGACAGGGGTGGTGTGTTCGCGTCCATTGTCGGTACGCTGGAGCTTCTGGAGCCCCATGAACGGGACCGGATCAAAGGGTTTGTGATTAATAAATTCCGTGGGGATGTCTCCCTCCTGAAGCCGGGACTGGATTGGCTGGAGGAGCGCACCGGCAAACCCGTGCTGGGTGTTATTCCTTTCCTGCCCCGGCTGGGGCTGGAGGATGAGGATTCGGCCTCGCTGGATACCAAGCGGGAGCAAAACCGGCGCAGAGCGGCCAACACCTTGAGAGGGTCAGGAGCTTCGGTGCAGGAGCATGAAGGCTACGCTGCAGCCGGCTCTGCTCCATCCGCCGCAACCGGCTCCGGCACATCTGCAGCAACCGGCTCCGGTACATCCCACGGCGGCCAAACACTCGCCTCACCCAAGCTGGACATCGCCGTTCTGCGTCTGCCCCGTTTGTCCAACTTTACGGATTTTGACCCGCTGGACGAGGAGCCGGATGTGGAGCTCCGGTATGTGGAGCATCCCGGGGAATGGGGGCAACCGGATGCGGTGATTCTGCCCGGCAGTAAAAACACCATGGACGATCTGGCCTTCCTGCGTGAGAACGGGCTGGCTGACAGGCTGCTGGAGCACCGGACTGCAGGTGGCGCAGTATTGGGCATCTGTGCGGGTTACCAGATGATGGGCCGCCGTCTATTAGACCCGGAGCATGTGGAGTCGGACCGGGACGAAGCGGAGGGGTTAAACCTTTTCCCGGTAGAAACGGTCTTCACTCCCGTCAAAAAAACTGTCCGGGTAGAAGGGGAAGGCAGCTTGTTTGCGGAGCAAACCCTCTATCCCGTTGAGGGCTACGAGATCCATATGGGCGAAAGCCGGTTTCTGGAGCCGGTGACCCATCCCTTCCGGGTGTCGGAATCTATCGTGTCGATGGAACGGGCGCAGCCTCACGCTGAAGGGGCCCAATCGGAGGACGGTATGGTGTGGGGAACGTACATTCATGGCATTTTGCACAATGACACCTTGCGCAGAAGCTGGCTGAACCGGCTGCGGATGCACAGAGGCTGGCCGCCGGAGGAGGAGCTGCTGCAATTCGGCAAACGCCGGGATGAAGCCATTGACCGGCTGGCGGAGCATGTCCGCAGGCATTTGGATATGGAACAGATTTATGCGATGATAGAATAAATAAAAGAGGAGGACGAATGATGCGAATTTATACACGGACAGGGGATGGGGGCCAGACGGGCGTTATCGGCGGCCGGGTGGATAAGGATGACAACCGGGTAGAGGCTTACGGCACCGTTGACGAGCTCAACTGCTTCGTGGGGCAAGCCATGGCCAGCCTTGATCCGGCCCGATATGAGGATATGCTGCAGGAGCTGAAGGTGATTCAGAACGAGCTGTTCGATCTGGGCTCCGATTTGGCGTTGTTCAAGCCCGGACTGCGGCCGTACAAGGCCACTCCCGAAATGACGGTGAAGCTGGAGCAGCTGATCGACCGTTACGACGGGGAAACGCCCGATATTACCCGCTTTGTGCTGCCCGGTGGATGTCCCGCCTCGTCCTTGTTCCACGTTTGCCGCACCGTCTGCCGCCGTGCCGAACGCCGGGTGGTGACCTTGGCCCGGACCGAGGAAATCAACCCTCCCGTGCTGACCTACCTGAACCGCCTGTCGGATCTGTTCTTCACCATGGCTCGAGCCGCCAACCATCGGGAAGGCGTGCCCGATTCGGAATATGAACGGAGCGGGGAGGTATTCCGCAGGAAATCATGAGCTATTATGAGCCGATTACGTATATTGTCCCGGAGGGGGATGACGGCCTGGAGCTGAAGGCCATTCTCCGCCGGAGGATGGCTTTGTCCCGCAAGCTCCTGTCCCGCATCAAGCTGACGGAGGAGGGAATTACCGTCAACGGGGAGCGCCGGTATACCAGCGTACGCGTCAAAACCGGGGATGTGGTGGAGGTCCGGATGGAGGAGGAGGATTCCGAGGACATTCTTCCTCAGGACCTGCCGGTGGATGTAATTTTTGAGGATGACCATCTCCTGATCGTCAACAAGCCTGCAGGCATCATCGTCCATCCCACCACCGGACACTGGTCCAATACGTTGGCCAACGGCGTGGTGCATATGTGGCAGCAGCGGGGACTGCGCATCCGCTTCCGGCCCGTCCACCGGCTGGACCGGGAAACCTCCGGGGTTCTGGCCATTGCCAAGAACCCTTATATTCACCAGCATATTTCCGAACAGATGAAGGCCGGTAAAGTGGAAAAGGAATACACCGCACTGGTGCGTGGGCATATGGAGCAGCCGGAGGGCACCGTGGATGCGCCTATTGACCGCAACCCGGACTCGCCCCATTACCGGATTGTGACGCCGTCGGGCTATCCCTCCGTCACCCATTACCGGGTGGTGGAGCAGCTGAAGGATGCCGCTCTTCTGGCCATTCGGCTGGAAACGGGACGCACTCATCAGATTCGGGTCCACATGGCTCATCTGGGGCATCCGCTAGTTGGAGACGCCATGTACGGCATTCCGGAGGACCGGGAGGCTTACCCTGGGGGAAGGCATGCCCTCCATGCATCGCGGTTGGGCTTTATCCATCCGGTATTCCGGACGCCACTGGTCTTCGAAGCGCCCTTGCCTGCCGATCTGGAGGCACTGTTGTCGAGACTAAGGTAAAATGTTATGATAATTTTATTCGACGTACGGATGCAGCACATCGATATAGCCAAAGGAAGATGAAGCTGATGACGGTTACATTCTATGGGTATCCCCCCTGCAGCACCTGCCGGAATGCCTTGAAGTGGCTGAAGGCGCAGGGAGTGGCAGCGGAGGTTAAGGATATTACCGCCGAACCTCCCGGCAAGGAAGAACTGAGGCGAATGGCCGGCCTGGCCGGCTTGGACATCCGCAAGCTGTTCAACGTTTCCGGACAGGTTTACAGGGAGCTGTCCCTGAAGGACCGCCTGCCCGGCATGAGCGAGGACGAGATGCTGGAGCTCCTGGCGGGGAACGGCAAGCTGATCAAGCGCCCCCTGGTTACAGATGGCGTGAAGGCTACAGTCGGCTTTAATGAAGAGGAATTCAGACAGGCATGGGCCTGACGGGACCGGGAGTGTCACGAGTATGACCAGATGGAGATCCGCCAAGCTGAACCGTCTCGGTTCGGCTATATTTAGCGAGGTTGCGGAATGGAAACAGGAGGCACGGCAGAAGGGCCTTGCGCTCATCGATCTTGGTATTGGCAGTCCTGACGGGCATCCGGATGAGACGGTTGTCCGGGAGCTGGCCCGTGCTGTGCAGGACAGGGGCAATTACGGCTACCCCTCCTCGGAGGGAAGCCTGGCGTTCCGGGAGGCGGTGGCCGACTGGTACAGCTTCCGGTTCGGCGTTGCGCTTGATCCGCATAAGGAAGTTACTGCCTTGATGGGCTCCCAGGACGGGCTCTCCCATCTGGCTATGGCCGTGGCGAATCCGGGTGATACCGCTTTGGTTCCCGATCCCGGTTACCCGATCTACTCGGCCAGCCTGGTACTTGCCGGGGTGGAGCCGTATCCGATTCCGCTTTTGCCTGAGTTTGGTTACCTGCCCGATTTGGACTCTATTCCGGCCGAGGTGCTGGATAAGAGCACGTTTATGCTGTTGAATTATCCCAACAATCCCTTGTCCGCCGTGGCCGATCTATCTTTTTTTGAGAAATTGGTGTATCTTGGATTCAGGCACGACCTGCTGCTCATCCACGATATCGCCTACTCCGAATTGGCTTTTGACGGTTACCGTCCCCCCAGCATCCTAGAGATCAAAGACGCCAAAAAAACCGCTGTGGAATTCCATTCCTTGTCCAAAAGCTTCAATATGGCCGGCTGCCGGATCGCATTTCTGACCGGCAACGAAGATGCCGTATCCTCTCTGAAGGCGCTGAAGTCGAATATCGATTACGGAGTGTTCGAGGCGGTGCAGCAAGCCGGGATTGCAGCTATGCGTGAGGATATCCGCTCAGGACTGGGCGGGCGGAATGCCCTGGTATACCAGGGCAGAAGGGATCTTCTGCTTGGGCGGCTGGAGGAGTGGGGCTGGATCATCCCGAAGCCCAAGGCGACGATGTTTGTATGGGCGCCAGTCCCGGGAGGGATCACCTCCCGCAGCTTCGCAAGAGAGCTTGCCGTCGAAACCGGGGTGATCGTCATTCCCGGCGATGCATTCGGGCAATATGGGGAGGGGTATGTGCGGATCGCTCTGGTTCAGAATGAGGATATGCTCAAGGAAGCAGCAGACCGGATTGGCGGTTTTTTGGGCGGACTTTCGGTTTCGTAACGATACGGATATAATTTCATGCCATTCTGTCTATGATGGTAATATAAGCACCGAAACCGGTGCGTGCAAAATTTATGCAGAAAGCAAGGTGATATGATGGACTCCATTCAATCTTTGTCCGAGCTTTTGTCCGAGCAGAAGGCCGGGTCGTTCGTAGAAATTCCCGGCAGGCTGGCCCGCACCTTCGGGCAGACGACCATTTCCACCACCCTTCCGGTGAGCAAGCTGCTCTCCATCTATGAGGTGGATCTGGAAGTGCAGCGCTCCATTATCCCGCAAAACCTGACCAAGCTGATCGACTACATCCAGCTGTTCCTGGATCATCAGCAAACCGTGTATTTCCCCGGCATTATTCTCTCCGCCCGCGGAGCAGGAGAATACGATGAGAATGCAGGCGTGTACCGGCTGAAGGCCATCGAGAAGCTGTATGTGGTTGACGGGCAGCACCGGCTGGCCGCATTCCAACGGCTGACAGAGTCCTTCCAGAGTCTGATGGCCCGGGCCAAGGACCGCCGGGAGTATGACAAGATGGAGGAGATTTCGCAGAAGCTGAACAGCCTCTACCAGTTCCCCATGTCTGTTATGATTTATCTGGATATCGACGCCCGTCAAGAGCGCCAGCTGTTCAGTGACATTAACAAGCTTCCCCGCAAGATCGGCGGCAACCTGGCCGTTCTGCGTGACCAGCGCCGCTTCTACCATGTGGTCGCGTCCCGTCTGGCAGGCAGTGACCCGAATCTGCAGGATATCGGCGTGGATATGTTCACCGAACGGGGCAAGGGTCCGGAATTCCTTTGGTCCTACCACCTGCTGGTGGAAGTGATGTGTGCGCTTTTTGAAGGCCGCATGCGTTCCTCCGCCCGCAACAACGGCTACCAATTCACGGAAGAGGAAGAGGATGACGCCATTAAGGAAGCCTCCTTCTACCTGGACCGTCTGGTAGCGTATCTGCCCAAACCCGGCAAGGGCGTGATTGCCTGGTCCGAAAATGTGCAGCTGGCCCTGGCGCTGTTCTCCCATGAGGAAGCCGTCAAAACCGGCAGCTTCAACCGCTATTCCCTGGAGCATGCCCTGAAGATTCTGCCCCATATCAATTGGGACGGCATCTATGTGGGTGAGGAGAAGGACCGTCTGCCGAGACGCAGCCGGATTATGAAGGCGTACCAATATATCAAGGAATTCTATAACAATAACCAATTGATCTTAATCGGGACGAAGGAGGATGCGGGCTAATGGAAGGCTTATGCTTAAATATGACCATTCATCCGTTCTGCGACCGGTTTGGGCTGGCAACGATTTCTTTGCCGGTGCAGGATCTGTTGAACTATACCGCAATTGATTCCATGGTGCAGCGCAAGCTTTCCGGCATGCAGCGCCGCAAAATCGCCAACTATCTCCAGGAGCGGGAGCTGGACCATGTATTCTTCGGCCCCGTTACCCTGTCTCTGCGCGACGTCAGCCAACTTGCCCGCGATGAGGCAGGCGGCCTGTACCTGCGCCACGGCTCCAAGCTGAGCATTCTGGACGGACAACACCGGATTATGGCCTTGGGCTACGTCAATGAGCAAATGCAGAAGGAAGTCCGGCGCTACGAGAAGAAGCTGGCCGCCCTCAAGCTTAAGATCCGCCGCCAAGGGGAAAATGACGAGCTGAAGGAAGAAGCCGCCCAAACGGAGGGTCTTCTGGAGCAGTTGGAGAAACGCCGCCTGGATTTGGTGGAAACCGAGCTGTCCGTGCAGCTGTATGTGGGTTTGACCGAGGAAGAGGAAAAACAGCTGTTCGGAGATATCAACTCCAAGGTGCAGCTGGTTTCCAAGGAGCTGGGCCATTCCTTCGACTCCACCGATCCGCTGAATCTGGTGATTCAGCAGGTAGCCGACCATAATGTCTACCTGAAGGCAGCCGGTGTGGAGAAACGCAGCAACCTGACCTCCTTCAACAAAAATTTCACGTCCTTCAGCTGGCTGTATTCCACCTCCGTCATGCTGTTCTCCGGGCGTCTGCAAACCTCCTATGAGCTGGCCCGGCGGATCCGCAAGGCTCCGGCCACTTATGTGGAGATTCTGCACCAATTCTTTAATACCATTCTGCCGTTGATGCCGGAGCAGCCGGGCCTCCCCCACTACTCCACCTCCAGCCGTGTGATGCAGGAGGGGATTGCTCTGTATGCGCATCAGCACCTGTTCAAAAACGGCGAATACGACGAAAAGGGTCTGCAATGCCTGCAGATTTTCGATGGCTTCGATTGGAGCCATGAGAACGAGGATCTGATTCGGGTATTCGGTTCGCTGGACAATGGCAAGCTGAACCTGATCCACGAAAAATCCCTGCGCAAGCATGTGAAAATGGTGGATCTGTTCCAGTCCCTGTACAAGGAAGGCGCCGAGTCGGAAGCGTTGGCATAGGAAGTCTCTAACATCAGGTTTCTTCAGAAGAAGCCGGTTGGCCCTGGGGGCTGTCTGACGGACAGTCTCCTGCTGCCGGCTTCAACCTATTATGATAAAGAGGTGCAGTCCGCAATGATCTTAGGTAATTTGGATTCTTGGCAAAAGGAAGCGCATATCTATTCCAAGGCGCTGGCAAAAGGAATGGCTTTTATTCAGGAGAACCGGACCGGGGAGCTGGAGATTGGCCGCCACGAAATCGACGGTGACAAGATGTTCGCTCTGGTATCCGTAGCCGAAACGGAGCCGAAGCAGGACCGCAAGCCGGAAGCCCATGACCGCTACATCGATATCCAATATTTGGCTGGCGGTGTTGGCGAAGTCATCGGGGTGTCCCGCCGGTCTGCCGATTCTGTGCCCTCCGAGGATTACCTGGGCAGCCGGGATATCGCCTTCTACACCGATGTGAAGGATGAAACCGATGTGCTTTTGCGTCCCGGCATGTTCGCTGTTTTCTTCCCGGATGACATCCACCGTCCCCTGTGCGCAGCGGGAGATACGGCCGATTCGGTGAAGAAGATCGTTGTGAAGATTGCGTTGGACATTCTGTAAATATTATGCACCGCCCATAGGGATACTCCACGAATAATAAGCAACAGCAAACAGGCCTGTTTTGCCGGATATTGGCAGAACAGGCCTGTTGTTCCATGCCGCGGCTGTGCCGGGCTATTCGAAAGGACGTCCTAGTGGATAGTGCATGGTATGAGCCCGCTGATCCGGTTGGCTACGGACACAGAGGCCGTTATTTGACTGGAATCGGCGCTTTTGCTCATTTTACGGACAGAGGGTACGCTATTTCCGCTAAAGTCTGCCCGCATAAGGACCTTTTGCCCAAATAACGGCTGCTGTGTCCGCAAGAACAAGAAAAGACCGTATTTCAGCCGAATAGCGGACGCTCTGTCCGTTAGGACCGTCACTGCCTCTGTCACACTTCTCATAGACTTGCAGCAGCTTTGTGTGGATTCGGGTGCTCTACCAAAAGTGCCAGGAATTGGCTTCGGAGCATTGCTGTCACTTTTGGGGGATTTAATTACGCACCCAAGGAAGCGTCAAGCCGGATATTCAGCTCATACTGCTCCATGGAAGCGTGGAGCACATCATGCCGGATATTCAGCTGTAGCGCCTCCAGCGGAAGCTCGCCAAGCTCGGGGATATCCACGATGATGGTGGACAGCTCCTTGCTTAGGAAGCAGGATTCCTGTCCGGCCACCAGCTTCTTCCGGTGTTTGGTCAGGTGGGGCTCCAATTGGTCGATGGAGGCGTACAAGCTCTCCAGGCTGCCGTATTGCTGGATCAGAGGCAGGGCGGATTTTGCGCCGATGCCGGGGCAGCCCGGGATGTTGTCGCTGTTGTCCCCAAGAAGGGCCTTCACATCGGTCCACTGTCCCGGCACGATGCCGTAATCGCTCTGGAAGTGGGCGCAGGTGTAGACGGTTTCGCCCTGTTTGCCGGCAATAATCTGTGACGAGGTATCGCTTAGCAGCTGCAGCAGGTCCCGGTCATTGCTGTAAATAAAACAATGGTCCACCGGCCACCGGCAGGAAAAAGCGCCCAGCAGGTCATCTGCTTCATAAGGGGGCAAGGACAGCTGGTGCACGCCGATACTCTCCAGAATATCCCGGCAGCTCAGATATTGGTCCAGCAGAGGCTCGGGCAGCTCCGTCCGGGTAGCTTTGTAGGAGGCATATTTCTGTCTGCGGGTGGTTTCCTCCCGCTTCACATCCCACAGGACGGACAGATGGGTGATCCGGTGCTCCCGGATCAGGTTGAACAGCTTCTGGTAGAACACCCGGAGCGCATTATTGTAAACGCCGTTCTTATTCCTCAGTTGGTCGTTGGCCCTGTTGTACGATGTGGCAAAATGGGCCCTGCTCAGCAGGTTGAAGCCGTCGATGAGCAGGAGATGCTGCTGGTTCATACATTCACCTTTTTCCTTGAAAATCGCATAGTCATTTTTACTTGCTTCTTATTATCGCATTCCCGGCAGGGTTTCACAATGTTTGACACTGGAAATTGACCGAAATTCGACATAGACCAGGAATTTTTTCAATGCTATAATATTTGGTAAAGAAATCGTTTTCATTTTGCCATCAGAGGAGTGGGCTCCATGGACTTTATGAACAGTTGGTCCTTCCGCAAAAAATTATTGGTGGGTTGCTACGGGTTGCTGGGGGTCGCAGAAATTCTGCAGCTGATTAAGACTTTTATCATGGGACATACCTTTTGGGAGTGGCTGATCCAGATGGTGATTACCTTTGGCATCGCGTTTCCGCTGATCCGCATGATCGAATCCAAACTTACCGAAACCGTGGAGCACATGACCCGGGTGGCTATGAATGTGGCCAAGGGAGATTTTTCCCAGAAGGTACGTATTGAAAGCAATGACGCCTTCGGCGATTTGGGCAATGCCTTAAACCAGATGATCGACAAGCTGCGGGGTATTCTGAAGGATACCACAGGCATCGCCAGACAGGTATCCGACACCACCATCAGCATCCGCAACAAAAGCCAGGAGTTCCGGGATGTGCTGGGCCAGGTGGCGGTATCCACCAACGAGCTGGCAGTGGGCGCAAGCTCCATTTCGGAGGATGTATCGGATATGACGGGCTCCGTCCGTGATATAGAGGGAAAGGTGGAGGCCTTCGCCAATTCCGCCAGGTCCATGAATGACAAGTCCGGCTTGATGATTACGCTGGTGGAGAAAGGGCGCAACGCCGTTGAAGGCCAAGGCATGGGAATGAAGAGCAACATTGCCGCTACATTGGCAGTGGCCGCCACCATCAAGGAGCTGGCCGTGCAAGCGGAGGGCATTACCAAGATCACCCGCACCATCAAGGATATCGCCGAACAGACCAACCTTCTGTCCCTGAACGCCTCCATCGAGGCGGCAAGAGCCGGAGAGCATGGCCGGGGTTTTGCCGTAGTGGCCCAGCAGGTGCGCAACCTGGCGGAGGAATCCACCCAAGCTACCAAGGAAGTGTTCAACCTGGTCAACCGGATTCAAACCGGTGTGAAGGAAGCCAGCGAGAATATCAAGGCCAATGAAGAGATCGTGAACATGCAAAGCGGAATGATCGAGGAAACCGCCCAGGTGTTCAATGAGATTGTGGAAAGCATCCAATACATAACCGAGTCCATCCACAGCTTCAATCAGGAAAGTGTGATTATGCTGGATGGCGCCAGAAAAATTTCTACGGCTATCGAGAATATCTCGGCCATTACCCAGCAGTCCGCAGCGGGCACGGAGGAGGTATCCGCCTCCATGAACGAGCAGATCGCCTCCATTCAGGACATGACGGATCAGGCGGACCGAATGAGCCAGGTTTCCGGCCAGATGCTGAGGACGATCCAGATTTTCCGGCTGGAATGATTGCAGGAACGGGAAGCTGTGCGCTATTCTTATCTTGAACATGTTTGAGCTGCATAAGCCGCTTCGCTCCTTTGAGCGAGGCGGTTTTCATATTAAACCGGGTGGGGATAGAGAGAATGATATCCATATTGGAGATACAAAGGCTTAACAAGCAGTTCGGCAGCAGGACGGTGCTGCGGGATGTGGAGTTTGTATTGGCTGCCGGTGACGCTGCTGTGCTCTCCGGTCCCAATGGCAGCGGCAAAAGCACACTGCTGCGGATTATCGCAGGACTGCTAACTCCGGATTCGGGAACGGTCCGGCTTGCGGACGTAAGCGGCACTGGGGAACATGCTGTGTGGGGAATCGGGCAGGACGAACGGGGACAGGCACGGCGAAAATGGGGCAGGACAAGCTCCGGCTCGGGATTAAGCCGGCGGATCGGTCTTGTGCCGGAACGGATGCCGGTTCTGCGCTTCAGTCCGGTAGAGTATCTGACGCATATGGGGGCGGTTCGCGGGATGCCTGCGGCCCGGCTGCGGGAACGCACGGGAGAACTGCTTGCCCTGTGCGGACTGGAGTTTGCCAAGGATGCGCCGATCCGTTTCTTTTCCAAGGGGATGCTGCAAAAGGTGGGCATCATGCAGGCAATGCTGGAGCAGCCGTCCCTGCTTCTGATGGATGAACCCTTCTCCGGCTTGGATGTGAACGCACAGGAAGATCTAATCCGTATTCTCCGGCAGCTGAAATCCGGGGGAACCGGGCTGCTGTTCGCCTCCCACGAACCCGGGCTGGCGGCACGGGTCGCAAACCGGCAGCTTGTCCTTGACGGACGTGGTGCGGTGGAGTCGCGGGAGCTGGAACAGCCGGCAGCGGGGGAATATGGTGTTTTGGTGCTGACCCTGGGGATCGGTACAGATGCGGCGGCGGATATAGCCCTGCAGCATGGAGGCGGTTGTCCATGGGGAAGGGCGGAGGAAGGTGTTTGGTTCCGGCCTGAGCTCCGCTTCCGGGACAAGCTTCTCCTGGCGGTGCTGCAGGCGGGAGGCGGGGTATTAAGTGTACAATCCGGGGAAGCCGGTGCCGGGGGAGACTTCGGCAGGCTCCGTATTGAGGCGGGGGAGGGTGAGCGGCAATGATTGCTTTGGTCAAATATATGCTTACCGATCTCCACCGCTCCAACCGGTATTTTATGCCAGTGGTTTGTTACGGTCTTCTTGTGCTGTGGATGTACTCCGTCCGGCCCAATCCGGTGCTGGAAAGCTACAGCGTAACGGTGGCGATGGCCTTCGGCAGTGCGTTATGGTTTGGCTTTATGGCCGAGGGTTCGGAGGCCCCGGTGCAGCGGGAGCTGACCATGCTCCATGCCGGAGGCTGGAGGCGTTACGGCTGCGGTCGGCTGCTGCTGCTTGGGATATGGGGCTTGGCGTTCTCCATATGGGGGACGCTGGTTCCGGTAGTTTCAGGCGCCTTCGAAAGAAGCCCAACCGTCTTGGAGCTTGGGCTTTCCCTCTACGGCCACGTGATCGCCTTCCTGTTGGGGGCGGTTATCAGCTGGCTGTTGGCGGTTCTGGGCGTTAAGCCCAAAAGCAGGCTGGTGATGGCGATGGTCATTCTGGCGCTGGCTTTGGCAGCGGGAGGGCTGGAGTCCGCCCTGCCATCCTGGGCTGGCTGGGGGACGTGGCTGATTCCGCCGGCTTACCGCCTGATGCATGTGATAGCCAAGTATCCGTCCATGCATCCGGGAGCGGCCGTTTTCTGGTTTTTGTACCCGTTGGCGTATGCGGGGCTGCTGCTGGTTCCGGTTATGCAATATTTGCCGCTGCAGGGCTCCCGGTGATTTTGGATTTTCTTTTGCGCTTAAACGTGCTAAAATTATAAAAACATTAAACTATGGATTGGCAGGAAGGAGATTTTTGCATCATGTTAAAAGGTTCGAAACGCAGCGATATGATTACCAAGGGCTTTGACCGCGCGCCTCACCGCAGTCTGCTCCGGGCCGCCGGCGTGAAGGATGAGGATTTCGGGAAGCCTTTTATCGCCGTATGCAATTCATATATTGATATTGTGCCGGGCCATATCCATCTCCAGGAATTCGGTAAAATTGTCAAGGAGGCCATCCGTGAGGCAGGCGGCGTCCCCTTCGAATTCAACACCATCGGTGTGGACGACGGTATCGCCATGGGGCATATCGGCATGCGCTATTCCCTGCCCAGCCGTGAGATTATTGCGGATTCGGTGGAAACAGTAGTAGCTGCCCACTGGTTTGACGGCATGGTCTGTATCCCTAACTGTGACAAAATCACGCCGGGCATGATGATGGGCGCACTGCGTCTGAATATCCCCACCATCTTCGTCAGCGGCGGGCCGATGGCTGCGGGTAAGGACAAGAATGGGCGTTCCATCAACCTGAACAGCGTGTTTGAGGGCGTTGGCGCCCATCAAGCAGGCATTATCGACGACAATACCCTGGAAGAGCTGGAGCGTTACGGCTGTCCGTCCTGCGGCTCCTGCTCCGGTATGTTCACTGCCAACTCCATGAATTGTCTGGCTGAGGGCCTGGGTCTGGCACTGCCGGGCAATGGCACGATTCTGGCAACCTGGGAGGAGCGCAAGGAGTTTGTGAGGCGCTCCGCCAAACAACTGATGAAGATCATCGAGCTGGACATAAAGCCCCGTGATATTGTGACCGAGCAGGCGATCGACAATGCCTTTGCTTTGGACATGGCCATGGGCGGCTCCACCAATACCGTTTTGCATACTCTGGCTTTGGCCCAGGAAGCGGGCATCGAATATTCCGTGGCACGGATTAATGAAAAGGCGAAGGTGGTTCCCCATCTGGCTAAAATGGCTCCGGCCTCTGATTACCATATGGAAGATCTTCACAATGCAGGCGGCATCAGTGCCATTCTGAATGAGCTGTTCAAGAAGGAAGGCGTGCTGGACGGCAGCTGTATGACCGTTACCGGCAAAACCCTGCGTGAAAATGTGGAAGGCTGCGAGATCAAGAACCGCGACGTGATCCATACGCTGGATAATGCCCACAGCCAGCAGGGCGGCTTGTCCGTATTGTTCGGCAATATCGCGCCTGAGGGCTGCGTCATCAAGGTAGGCGCTGTGGACAAGTCAGTAGGCAGCTTCTTCTCGGGCCAAGCCATCTGCTTTGATTCTCAGGATGAAACGCTGGCAGGCATTGCCTCCGGCAAGGTAAAGGCGGGACATGTGGTGATCGTGCGGTATGAAGGGCCCAAGGGCGGTCCCGGCATGCCGGAAATGCTGGCTCCCACCTCGCAGATTGTTGGCATGGGTCTAGGCGCCAAGGTTGCCCTGCTGACCGATGGCCGTTTCTCCGGAGCGTCCCGCGGCATGAGCATCGGCCATGTTTCACCGGAAGCGGCGGAGGGCGGCCCCATCGCCTTCGTCGAGGATGGCGATACCATCGAGATCGATCTGGCTAACCGCACCATTATGCTGAAGGTGAGCGACGAGGAACTGGAGAAGCGCCGCGCCGCCTGGAAGGGCTTCGAGCCCAAGGTGAAAACCGGTTACCTGGCCCGCTACTCGAAGCTGGTTACCAACGCCAGCTCCGGCGGTGTGCTGAAGATCTAAGGATTACCCGCACAAATTGAATAAGCTGCTTGCCCGGCCGTATTGCGCTGGGAAGCAGCTTTTTTTGTTCACGTGCTGAGGCGGTGCATAGATAACAGTACAACCGGTCGCTCCCCAGCGGGGGGATTCTCCAACGGAACTCAGAGACTCTTAGAGCATCAATCGAGCCCATTTTCAGGTTTATCGGAACTGAGCGACTCTTGGACCGGTGTTTCCGCATATTTTTGACGGTTTCTCTCGGCTCAGGGCCTGTCAGTTCCGTTACAGCGCTGTTCTAGATATCTGTAAAGTTGATCATTCCAATAATTTCCGACAGAAAGGCGCGGAGCTCCTCAGCTTCGTCGGCGGCCAGTTGGTATACATGCTCCAGGTACCCTTCCTCCTCCAGATCGTCGGGGCCGAGTATGGCGATTTTGCCGGTCTGCAGGTCCGCCACCAGCTGTTTGCCGAAGAACCGGCTTGTGGAGGTAATCGCCAGATCAAACCGCTTGACGCTGGGGCCTACAAAGCTGACAAAGCGGGTGGAGGATTCCTCGGTCATGTCATACAAATAATCCAATTGGTTGGCTGCCGTCATTCGTTCGTACCTCCCATCTTTTGGTGGCTTCATCATACCATAGGGGCTTTCACCGGGTAAAATAATACGGGTTCGCCGGAGGGTGGAACAGGGCATTACAAGGTTAAGCGGCAACAGTGGCAGGGTGCATAGTATGAGTAACTTTCGGCAGCTGCGCGGATTATACTCGAAATTTCATATCCAGCTGGCCTGAGTTGGCTCTAGGAGCAGTGTTATACTCGAAAAATCATATATAATCGTCTCTGAAGGGTGATGTCCCGGGGATTATATATGAAATTTCATATATAATGTGCCCGAATCTGCCTAACGGAGGAAATAAACTCGAAATTTCATATACAGCATGCAAGCGGAAGTATGGAGGTGTGCGTGACTGGGCTATGGGCTGAAGCAATGAGCTGCCCACAGGAAATCCGTCACCCCTATTGCCAGCATCCGGTACTTATGCTAAAGTATAGGTAACTTCAAGTATCGGAGGAAGCACCTCTTACGCCTGGCCTGGCGTGAGGGGTGCTTTTTTTGCGCTTCTGCAGCCGGGCTGGGGCTTGAAGCCACAACCTGCAGGGAGGCGAAGAGGATGCAGTTGATTTTTTTGAGCACGTTGGAATGCCGCAGCGCAGATGGGACATCGGCTACGGCGCAGGTTTCCATCACGGAGCATCAGGGGGCGTTCCGGGTTTTGTGGGCCGGGGAGACTCAGGATGGCCAAGGGGAGCAGGAGGCATGGTTTGAGGGGCCGGCGTGGAAGGATATGCTCCAGGCCTACCGGGAAGGGCTGTGGCAGAAGCGGCTGGCGGGGTATTATCCGCTGGTGGATACCAGCCTGCACACCTCCGGGGAAGGCGCCAAGTCCAGAGAGCAGCTGATGCTGCAGTTCTATGCGGAGACCCATCACGATTCGGAGCTGTTCCAGGAGCTGCGGAAGTGGAGACGGCAGCAGGCCCAGAAGGAGAGCAAATCCGCGTATTTTGTGGCTACCAACCGGATGCTGCATATGGTATCCGCCTTTCTTCCGGCTACGATGGAGGAGCTGAGGCAAATTCCCGGCTTCGGCAAACGTAAGGCGGAGGCTTATGGCAATGATATTCTGACTGTCACGGCCGGCAAAGAACGCCTTGGCGACTTTCCTCTACATTGGGTATACGGGGAGGTGGACCAGGGGCAGTTTGAGGTATGGCTGGTCCGCCAGCTGAAGTCCAAGGAGGAGCTGGAGGAGCAGCGGGAGCGGATGCGCCGTCTGGTGCTGGAAGGAGCGGAGGCTGGCCTAACCCTGAAGGAGCTGTCAGAAACCACCGGACAGCCCCGCCGGGAGCTGGTTCTCCTGTTGGAGGAGCTGGACCAGCAGGGGTATAACGTGGAGCCCATTATTGCCGCGGAGCTCACCGGTATGGAATTGGACAAGATGGATGCTGCCGGGAAGCTGTTCACCAAACACGGCTCCCGTTTCCTGAAGCCTGTACTGCAGGAATGGTACACCGGGGAAGAGCTGGAGGGACAGGACCTGAACAACCTCTACGAAAAGCTCCGGCTTTTGCGCATGAAACTGAACCACGCCATGAACGCAGTTACTGCAGAGCAGCCAGTCTCGGAGGACACGGCACCGGAGACGGAAGTGGTTTTGGAGGAGGAAGCCGGATAACCGCGGGTGAGCACAAAAAAACGGAGGCGCCTCGCGCGTCTCCGTTTTCGTATCCAAGGTGAGCTGCATACAGCCCGCTTTGCTTACAACCACTCTTTTTTGCGGAAAAGATAGAACATAGCGGCGCCCACCCCAACCAGGAGGCCCAGCACACCGTAATAGCCGTATCTCCAATGCAGCTCGGGCATATTGTCGAAGTTCATGCCGTACAAGCTGGTAATGATGGTCATCGGCATAAATATAGTGGTTAATGCGGTAAACATACGCATGATATCGTTCATCCGGTTGGACAGGGAAAGCTGGTACGCCTCGCGCAAGTTCCCGATCAAGTCTCGGAAGGTATCGAAGGTCTCATGGATTTTTTCGGCATTTTCGTAGATATCGTTAAAATACTTCTGCAGGTTCTCGTCGACCAGCCGGAGATCCTTTTTGGTTAAGGCCATAATGACATTCTTCTGCGGCCCCAACACATTCTTCAGCCACATGATTTCGCTGCGCAAGCCGATAATCTCGTTCTGGTGGGATTTGCGCGGGTGCATCAGAATGTCCTCGTCCAGCTTTTCTATCTTCGATTCGATCCGGTACCCGACCGTGAAATAATTGTCCACCACCAAATCCAGCAGGAAGTAGAGAAACTTATCCGGCGAGTTGATTTCCTCCTCCATCATAATGGGCTTGATGGAGCGGATTTCCCGCAGCTTCTGGCGGGTGGCGGTAATGACATAATGCTTCCCCAGGAAAATGTTCATCTCCCGCAGGAAAATCTCCTCATCGTCAAACCGGATGCTGTTCACCACGATAAAATAATGGGTATCAAAAATTTCCAGCTTCGGGCGCTGCTCTTCCTCGTTCAGGCAGTCCTCTATGGCCAGATCATGCAATTGAAACAGCGGCTGCAGGGTAACCAGATCCTCCACTTCCGCGTCAATCCAATAAAATCCGCTTTCCGGCGGGAATGCCGCTTTTGCCACATCATCAATGATTGTAAAAATTCCGTTTTGTACCAGGCGCACTTTCATGGCCATCCCTCCTCATGTTAAACGCTCATCCCCGGATGCAAAGACTAAAAACGGGAACAACGCAAAACACCAGAGGCGGCACAGGCTCCGGCTACGTACGTCGGATGTCCCAACTGGTGTTTGACGTATTCATGTTCATACCGTCTATCCGTCTTAACCTCGCTGGGTTTCCGTCCATACTGACAATCACCTCGACCTTAAATCAAATTTTGTGAAGCGGGGAGAATAGGGTGGTGAGACACTGCGTTAAGCAGGGTGTACATACTCCGCTAGGAACAGATCAGATGCTCTCCCACGGGTTTGCATACACGCCCTAGTATAGCCAAGCAGACAGGAATTTTCAACTGCGATTTTCATGGGAGACACTCTTCATTCAACAGGGCGTTCATGCGCCTGCAATAATGTATTCCGGCTCAAGCGGTTCGGCTACGCAGCCTTTTGCTTTAAGGTGAAAACCGATACAATATAAGGGAATACGACATAACGGATGACCGGCGGTTTTTAAGTAGCGGAGGAGATGCGGATGTATACGGTTTTGGTAGCGGAGGATGAATTTGAAGTCAGGGAGGCCATCGTGTCGGGCACGGATTGGGCCGGGTTGGGCTTCCGGGTGACGGACAGCGCGGAGAACGGGCAGGAGGCATGGGAGCTGTTCGCCAAAGGGGCGCCTGATTTGCTGTTGACGGACATCCGTATGCCGTTTATGGACGGGCTCCAACTGGCCGAGCGAGTGAAGCGGCACTATCCTGGAACACGTGTGGTTATTTTGTCCGGTTATGATGAATTTGAATACGCCCAGCGGGCTTTGAAGCTGTCGGTGGATGAATATGTGCTGAAGCCCTTTTCCTCCGGGGATCTGGCCCATGTGCTGGCGAAGGTACGCACAGTCCTGGATGAGGAGGCTGCAGAGAAGCGGGATGTGGAGCAGCTGCGGGAGCATTACCGCCGAAGTCTGCCGGTGCTCAGGGAGAATTTCCTGGCCACTCTCATGACGCGGCCGTTGAAGCGCAGGGAGCTGGAGGAGAAGTCGGCGCTGTATGACATCCAGCTTACGGGTGTAAGCTTCCAGGTGGCGGTGGTCAGTTTGGATGCGGCAGCACCCCGCCCCTCCACTATCTCCGAGGATCAGGAGCTGCTGCTTTTCGCCTCCCTTAATATTGCCGAGGAAATTGCCGCAGCGCGGAATCTGGGCCGGGTCTTCCTGCACCAGGGCCAGGTGGTGCTTCTGACCATCACCCAGGAGGACGACACCCAGGCTGTGACGTTGGCAACGATGGAGGCCGCAGAGGAAATCCGCCAGGCTATCGAGCGTTATCTGAAGCAGACGGTTACCATTGGCATCGGCGTGGTGATTCAGGAGCCTGCGGGTCTGTCTTATTCGTACAAGGATGCGGTGCTGGCGTTGGATTACCGGGTTATATTGGGCGGCAACCGGGTGATTAGCATTGCGGACGTGGAGCAGCGGCATGTGGAGAAGATGCGTTTTGACGAGCTGAAGGAGCAGTCCCTGGTCCGGTGCCTCAAAACCGGAACGGCGGAGGAGCTGAAGGAGATTGTAGAGGGTCTGTTCCAGGGACTGGCGGAGGCTCCCGTGTCCGTGAAGGAATACCAATTGTATCTGATGGAAATTGTAACCGCTGTACTGCGGGCGGCCAAGGACGCGGATGCGGATCTGGACGACCTGTTCGGGGAGCATATGGCTACATTGGCGGAGCTGTACCGCTTCCGGACTCTGGCGGAGGCCAAGGCCTGGCTGCTGGGGATTTGCACCCGGTTGATGGGAAGCATCGCCGTTGTGCGCCAGAGCGCTCTCCATAACCTGGTGGAGGAGGCCATCGCCTACACCAGGGCCAACTATGGGGACAACGAGCTGTCCATCAACAAGGTGTGCGGCCGGCTGCATATCAGCGCCGGATATTTCAGCAGCATTTTCAAAAAAGAGACCAAACTAACCTTCGTGGCCTACCTGCTCCACATTCGCATGGAGGCCGCCAAGGAGCTTCTCCGCACTACGGACCTGCGGGCTTTGGAAATTGCCGAGAAGGTCGGTTATGCCGAACCCAATTATTTCAGCTTCAGCTTCAAAAAACATGTGGGCATGTCGCCCAAGGAGTACCGCAGCAGCATAAAAGGGGGCTAACCCGTGGGGAGCAAATGGAGAGGCTGGGCAGGTCTGCGGGGGACGCGCCGCGGCAAACGGAGCATTCAGATCTACATGACCACCATATTCACGGCCATTGTCGTCATTGCCATGCTGGCGGTGGGTTTGGTGCTGCACGGCAAGTTCTCCCGGACGGCGGAGGAGAGCGCGTATCTCAACACGGACCAGATTGTGGAGCAGGTGAATTTTAACGTGGAATATTATCTGCGGGGGATGGAGGAGCTGTTCCGGCAGCTGGAGGAGCGGGTCAGCAAAAGTGCTTCTCTGTCCGGCAAGGAAACGCTGGAGCAACTGGCCACTATCGTCAATACCCGCAATGATCTGGTGTCGGTGAGCGTATTCGATACCGGGGGCGCCCTCCTGACCGGTTATCCCCATACCCGGCTCCGGGGCAATGTGGATGTGAAGAGCCAGCGTTGGTTTTCGTATGCCTCCGGCTACCCCAATTACCTGCAATATTCGCCCCCTCATGTACAAAATCTGTATCCGGGGGAATATAGATGGGTGGTATCCCTCAGCCAGAGTGTGTCCATCCGGGAAAACGGCGGAGACCGGACGAATGCGGTTATGCTCCTGGACGTAAATTTCCGGGCGATCGATGACATGTGCCGGAGAGTTGCTTTGGGCAAAAAGGGATATATTTATATTACCGACCCCGATGGAAACCTGATCTACCATCCCGAGCAGCAGCTGATTTATCTGGGACTCAAGGAAGAGCCCAACGGGGCTGAGGTGATGAATTATTCCTACGGCAGCTTCTACGACCGCCAGAACGGGGAACGCCGTCTGGTCCATGTGAAAACCGTGAAGAATATCGGGTGGAAAATCGTCGGTGTGGCCTACATGGACGAGCTGGTGACCTCGACTAAGGAGATTAGCGTGTTTATGGTCTGGTTCCTGGTGGCGGTGCTGGTGTGCGTTGTGGCCGTGTCCGCCTACATGTCCGCCGTTATCTCCAAGCCCATCAAGCGGCTGGGCCAGTCGATGAAAAGTGTGGAGCGAGGGGACTTTGATTCTGTCATCGCCGTGGCGGGAACAAGGGAGGTGGAGCAGCTGTCACAGCGCTACAATCTGATGCTCGCCCGGATCAGGGAGCTGATGCGGGAGAATGAGCGGGAGCAGGAGGCCAAACGCAGAAGCGAGCTGGAGGTGCTCCAGGCCCAGATCAACCCGCACTTCCTGTACAATACCCTGAATTCGGTGGTTCGTCTCGCCGAGGGGGGGCGCAACAGCGAGGTGGTGACCATGATCACCTCCTTGTCCCGGTTGTTCCGGATCAGTCTGAGCAAGGGCAAAAACATTATTCCCCTCCAGGATGAGCTGGAGCATATCCGGCATTATCTCATTATCCAGAATATCCGGTTCAAGCATAAATTCCGGTTCACCATTGAGGCGGAGGAGACGGTGCTGTCCTGTATGACGCTGAAGCTGATTCTGCAGCCGCTGGTGGAGAACGCTATCCAGCACGGTATCGAAATGATGCCCGATGAAGGGGAGATCCGGGTGAAGGCGGGCATTTCCAATGAGAAGCTGCTGATTACCGTGGCAGATAACGGACTCGGGATGCCTGAAGAGGTGCTGAAATCCATCCTGGACCGGAACCGGTCTGCCGCAGGGCACCGGAGCGCAGGCTCGGGTGTGGGGGTGCGCAATGTCCATGAGCGCATCCGGCTGACCTTCGGGGAGGCCTATGGCCTCGAATTTGAAAGCCGGCTGGAGGAAGGTACCACAGTAAAGGTTTGGCTGCCGCTGCTGGACGGACAGACGGACGCAGAGGAGGAGAAGCCATGAAGCGCAGCTTGGACAAAATGGTGATCGCTGCCGGAGCCGCGGTTTTGGCAGGGACGCTGCTTCTAGCGGGTTATTGGCCGTTTAAGGGCAGCGGCTCAGGCCTCTTCGCCGGTTCGGAGGTCCGGACGGGCAAACAGGCTTATACCATCGCTCTGGTATTGGGAATGCGTCACGGTGACTATTGGAAAACGGTGTATACGGGTGCGGAGGCGGCTGCCAAGGAGCTGGGTGCCGGGATCAGCTTTCTTGGTCCCGACGACGAGCTGGACGGGGAAGGCCAGGCCCGGCTGGTTCGGCAGGCCTTGGCTGATGGGGCCGATGCCATTCTCGTGGCCCCCAATGACGAGGAGCCTCTGGCGGAGGCGCTTCGGGAGGCACAGAAGCGGGTGCCGGTGCTTACGCTGGATTCCGGGCTGGCCACCTTGAAGGTGAAGGCCCATATCGGGACGGATAATTACCGCTCCGGGGCCAAGGCGGCAGAGGAGATGGTCCGTCTGATGGGTGGTGCTCCCGGAAAGATTGCCTTATTGGGGTTTGTGCCGGGAACGCCCAAGGTGGAGGAGCGGGAGGCGGGTATCCTCTCGGTGCTGAAGCAGCACCCCGAGCTCCAGCTGGCGGGCAAGGCCTACGCTTATTCCGACCAGCAGCGGGCCAAGGAGCAGGTACTGGAGCTTGACCGCAGTGTCGGACCGTTGGACGGGATCATCGCTTTAAACTCGGCTTCGGTATTGGGGGCGGCGGATGCTCTGGGCAGTCTTGGCCAGGAGCGGCGGGTGAAGCTGGTATCCTTCGACAGCACGCTGCAGGAGCTGGAGCTGCTGCAGGACGGGGTCATCCGCTCGCTGGTGGTGCAGAACCCCTTCGGCATGGGTTACCTGGGGGTGCGGCATGCCGTGGACGCCCTGATGAAGCTCCAGGTGCCGGAGCAGGTGGATACAGGCTCGGCGGTGGTCCGGACGGAGGATATGTTTTCGCCGGGAAATCAGAAGCTGCTATTTCCGTTAATTAGATAAAACATTCTAATATTTGAAATTAATCACTTGTGTTCCACCTTGAATGTGATGAGGATTTTGATAGTTCACATGAGGATTTTGAATTCGCAAGGAGGGTGTATTCCGGCATAATAAAGACAGAACTTAAAGGGAGGCTCAATCATATGAAAAAAACATTGATGGTCTTAACAACTGGCGCCATTCTGGCTGCTATTGCCGCAGGCTGCGGCGACTCCAAGGATACGGCATCAAGCCCTGCTGCCTCTGCCGGCGCATCTCCTGCCGCCCAAACTGAAAACGCTTCCGCTAAACAGCCGAATATCGGCGTGGCCATCTACAAATTCGATGATACCTTCATGACCGGGGTGCGGAATGCCATCTCTGATGCCGCCAAGGGTGTTGCCAAGGTGGATATTGTAGACAGCCAGAATTCCCAGCCGACCCAGAACGATAAGGTGGATTTGTTCATCACCAAAAAAGTGAGCGCCATGGCCATCAACCCCGTTGACCGTGCGGCTGCAGGCGTCATTATCAACAAAGCCAAAACGGCTAACATTCCGGTGGTGTTCATCAACCGTGAGCCCCTGCAGGATGACATGAAGAAGTGGGATAAGGTGTATTATGTAGGCGCCAAAGCCGAGGAATCCGGCACGATTTCCGGCCAGCTCCTGGTGGACAACTGGAAAGCCAATCCGGCTATGGACAAAAATAAGGACGGTGTTCTCCAATACGTCATGCTGAAGGGTGAGCCGGGCCACCAGGATGCGGAGCTGCGGACGAAGTTCTCCATTCAGGCCATTGAGGATGCAGGCATCAAGGTGCAAAAGCTGGCTGAGGATACCGCTATGTGGGACCGGGTAAAGGGTCAAGAGAAGATGGCTGCCTTCCTGGCTGCCAACGGCGACAAGATTGAAGCGGTGCTGGCTAATAACGACGACATGGCGCTGGGTGCCATTGAAGCATTGAAGGCTGCCGGGTACTTCAAGGACGGTAAGACTATACCGGTTGTAGGTGTGGATGCTACCGCTCCTGCGTTGAAGGCATTGGAGGAAGGCACACTGCTGGGCACCGTGCTGAATGACGCCAAGAACCAAGGCAAGGCTGCGCTGAAGCTGGCCAACGTGCTGGCTCTGGGCCAAACCCCCAGCAAGGATAACACCGGCTACGACATTACCGACGGCAAGTACGTCTGGATCAAGTACAAGAAAATCACCAAGGCCAACATGGACGAAGCGAAATAAACCGCCATTAACGACGCAAGCTTTGCAGATGATGGGCTGTTGAATAGAACGAGGCAAGGAGCAGGCCGGGGGCTTTACAAGAAAGCCGATGTTGTTGCCCCCGGCTTTCCTATGCCCAAAAACGTCCCCAAAGGGATAGGAGGGAAGGCAAGTGGAGAACGAATATCTGCTGGAGATGAGAGACATCACCAAGGAATTCCCCGGTGTCAAAGCGTTGAATAGTGTCACCCTGCAGGTGCGCCCGGGTACGGTCCACGCCTTGATGGGTGAAAACGGCGCAGGCAAGTCCACCTTAATGAAATGCCTATTCGGCATTTATACGCCGGACGGCGGCGAAATGCTGCTGAACGGCCGCAAGCTGGAACTGAAGAGCTCCAAGGATGCCTTGGATCAGGGCATCTCCATGATTCATCAGGAGCTGCATCCCGTTCCCCACCGCAGTGTAGCCGAGAATGTATGGCTGGGGCGGTTCCCCACGAAGGGTTTTCTGGTAGACCACAAGAAGATGATGCGGGATACGGAAGCGCTGTTTCAAAATCTGAATATGGACATCAATCCGAAGTCGCTGGTAGGGTCACTCTCCGTTTCCAAGGTGCAATCCATTGAAATTGCCAAGGCCGTCTCCTTCAACGCCAAGGTGATTGTGATGGACGAACCCACGTCCTCGCTGACAGGAAATGAGGTGGAGCAGCTGTTCCGGATCATCCGGGACCTGCGCAGCCGTGGCGTTTCGATTATCTATATTTCGCACAAAATGGAGGAAATTCTCCGCATCTCCGACGAGGTGACCATCATGCGGGACGGCGCCAGAATCGGCACCTGGCCGGCCGCCGAATTGACCACCGACCTGATTATCTCCCGGATGGTTGGCCGGGATTTGAGCCAACGCTTCCCGCCCCGGACTAATGTGCCCGGCGGCACGCTGATGAAGCTGGAGGGCCTGACCTCCGCCAACCCCATGTCATTCAAGGATGTGTCCTTTGAGCTGAAGCGGGGGGAGATCCTCGGCATCGGTGGTCTGGTGGGCTCCCAGCGGACGGAGCTGGTGGAGGCTATCTTCGGTCTGCGGGCATTGGCCTCCGGCAGGATTCAGCTGAACGGCAAGAATGTAAGGATCAAATCCCCGGTGGATGCCATCCGCCACAAAATCGCCCTTTTGACAGAGGAAAGGCGAGCTACAGGTATTTTTCCGGTGCTGAATATCTTCGAGAATACGGTCATCTCCAATCTGGGACGTTACCAGCGTCCGCATCTTCTGTTGGACAAGAAACAAATGAAGGCGGATGTGGAGAGCAGCATCCAGCGCCTGCGGGTGAAAACGCCCTCCAGCAGCCAGCTGATCAAAAACCTCTCCGGCGGCAACCAGCAAAAAGTGCTGCTGGCCCGTTGGCTGCTAACCGAGCCGGATATTCTGCTTCTCGACGAACCCACCCGGGGCATTGACGTAGGCGCCAAATATGAGATTTATACGATTATCGCCGACCTGGCGAAGCAGGGCAAAAGCGTCATTATGATCTCCTCGGAAATGCCGGAGCTTCTGGGGATGTCCGACCGGGTGCTGGTGATGAACGAAGGCCGCTTAAGCGGCATTGTCGACGGCAAAACCGCAACGGAGCAAGAGGTTATGCGCCTGGCCGCCCAGGCTTAACTCCACCGATATTATTCATCCATAGGAGGATTGCGCGATGAACAACATTGCCCTCAAAGATAATCTGAGAAAGTCCAAAAGCATTTTTTCGCAGAATGCCATCTATTTCGTGCTGATCGCTCTGATTGCGGGCATTGCCATCAAGGACCCCAACTTTCTGTCCATCAATATTCTGCGGGACATTCTGCTGCAGAATTCTACCAAGGCGATTATCGCCTTAGGCGCCGCTTTTATCCTGATTACCGGGGGAACGGATCTTTCCTCGGGCCGGCTGGTGGGTTTATCCGCCGTCATCTCGGCGTCCATGCTGCAGGCCTCGGATTATCCGAGACTGTTCTTCCCGAACCTGCCGGAGCTGCCCTTGTTCGTACCGATTGTGCTGGCTATCCTGGTAGGTTTGGCAGTGGGCCTTATGAACGGCTGGATTGTGTCCCGGTTTAATGTGCCGCCTTTTATCGCCACTCTCGGCACCATGGTAATTGTATATGGCTTGAACTCTCTATATTTTGACATGAAACCCAACGAATCCCAACCTATCGGTGGCCTGCGGAATGACTTCTCCCACCTGGGCACCGGCTACATCGGCCCCAGCGGACCTTATTCCATCCCTTACATCGTCATAATCGCCATTGGTGTAGCTGCTTTGGTGTGGATCATCTTCAATAAAACCCGCCTGGGCAAAAATATGTACGCCATCGGCGGCAATATTCAAGCCGCGGTGGTCTCCGGGATCAATGTGAAGCGGAATCTGATCTATATCTACTCCATCGCTGGTGCCCTGTATGGTCTGGCTGGTGTTCTGGAGGCGGCTCGTACAGGTGGCGCCACTAACAACTACGGCAACATGTATGAGCTGGACGCCATCGCGGCCTGTGTAGTCGGCGGGGTATCCACCTCCGGCGGCATAGGCACCGTACCGGGTGTCATGGCCGGTGTGCTAATCTTCGGCGTCATCAACTACGGCCTGACCTTCATCGGCGTCAGCCCCTACTGGCAGCTGATTATCAAGGGCCTGATCATCGTGGCCGCCGTAGCCTTCGACATCCGCAAGTATGTGGCGAAAAAATAACGGAGTTGCATGCTGAACTCCCTTGACTTTGCCGCAAAATTCAGTAAAATTATAAACAATCTAATATATCTGTCTTATCGAGAGTAGGCGGAGGGACTAGCCCGATGAAGCCCGGCAACCGGCACGTTTGTGCACGGTGCTAATTCTTGCAGAAGCGCAAGCTTTCTGGGAGATAAGAGAGAGGTTGTCCGTAAAGCTGAACAGACAGGACCTTTCTCTTTGGAGAAGGGTCCTTTTTTGTAAAGGAGATGATACGAGTGCCCATTAAAATTCCCGACCATTTACCAGCCAAAGAAGTGCTCATCAACGAGAACATTTTCGTGATGGAAGAGAAAGTGGCCTTCCACCAGGACATTCGTCCTTTGCGGATTGCCATTATGAACCTGATGCCTACCAAGGAAACCACGGAAACCCAGATTCTGCGGCTATTGTCCAATACGCCGCTGCAGGTGGAATTTGAGCTGCTGCATCCGGCCACCCACCAATCGAAGAACACCTCCAAGGAGCACCTGAACCTGTTTTACAAAACCTTTGACGAGGTGGCGGACCAGCAGTTCGACGGGATGATTATTACCGGCGCGCCGGTGGAAACCATGGAATTCGAGGATGTCACGTATTGGAACGAGCTGACGCGGATCATGGAATGGAGCAAGTCCAATGTGACCTCCACCCTGCATATCTGCTGGGCCTCTCAAGCAGGCTTATACTATCATTTCGGTGTGCCCAAATATCCTTTGTCCGACAAGATGTTCGGGGTATTCCCGCACCGCATCAACAAGGATAACGTCAAGCTGCTCCGCGGCTTCGATGAAATCTTCATGGTGCCCCAGTCCCGCCATACGGAGGTCCGCAGGGAGGATCTCGAAGGGCTGCCCGGATTGGAAATTCTGTCGGAATCCGAGGAAGCGGGGGTATATATCGCAGCTACCGCAGATGGCAGGCAAATCTTTGTGACAGGGCATTCGGAATACGATCCCTGTACCCTGAAGTGGGAATATGACCGGGATGTGGGCAAGGGAATGGACATTGCTATCCCGCAGAACTATTATCCGGACAATGATCCGGCGAAGCTGCCGCCGATTACCTGGAGAGCCCACGCCAATCTGCTGTTTTCCAACTGGCTGAACTATTACGTGTACCAGGAGACCCCCTACGATTTAAGCGAGCTGAAAAAACAAGCCGAGCTTCTGCCCGCAGCCGCTGCCCAACAAGGTCGCCAAGCAGCTGTCGAGTCTGAAGCCTATGACTGGGGCGCGGGAATATGACACATTCCCCCAAAAATAGTCCCCCAAAAGTGACGCGAAGCTCTGTAGCGTAATCCGATACCTTTTGGGGGAGCCCCCGCAAACCAACCGGAAAAATCAGTAAGTTCACATACAAAGGAGAGAACCCTGTGAAAATTGAGAGTATTCTGGCCCAGATCGGCTCCCTGTCGGAGCCGGTTACCGGGGCGCTGAGCTATCCGATCTACCAGTCCACCTGTTACCGCCATCCGGAGGTAGGCAAAAGCACCGGTTTTGATTACACCCGTACCAAAAACCCGACCCGCACAGTGCTTGAGGATGCCATCGCCCAATTGGAGGGCGGGGATGCCGGCTATGCCAACAGCTCCGGCATGGCTTCACTGCAGACCGTATTCGCCCTCTTCAGTCAAGGTGACCATCTGATCGTTTCCCTGGATTTGTACGGAGGCACCTACCGGCTGCTGGAAAAGGTAATGAGCCGCTTCGGTGTGAGTGCCACCTATGTGGATACCAACAACCTGGATGAGCTGGAGGCCAGCCGCCGTCCCAATACGAAAGCGGTGCTGATCGAAACCCCCACCAACCCTCTGATGATGGTGACCGATATCGAACGGGTTGCGGCTTGGGCCAAAACCCACGGGTTGCTTACCATCGTGGATAATACCCTTTTGACCCCCTTTTTCCAGCGTCCCCTTGAGCTTGGAGCCGACATTGTGGTGCACAGCGCTACCAAGTATCTGGGCGGGCATAATGACGTGCTGGCGGGACTGATTGTCACCAAAGGCAAGGAACTGTCCGAGCAGATTGGATTTTTGCATAACTCCCTGGGTGCGGTGCTGGGTCCACAGGATTCCTGGCTCTTGGTCCGCGGCATGAAAACCCTGGCCCTGCGGATGGAACGCCATCAGGCCAATGCTACAGCCATCGCCACCTTCCTGGAGGGGCATCCCTTTATTGAGCAGGTTTATTATCCGGGACTGCCTTCACATCCGGGCTATGAGGTCCAAAGCCGCCAATCCTCCGGAAACACCGGGATTTTCTCCTTCCGGGTGAAGCATCCGGGTATGGTTCCGGTTATCCTGAGGGAAATCCGGCTGATTGCCTTTGCGGAAAGCCTGGGTGGTGTGGAATCCCTGATGACCTATCCCGCGGTTCAAACCCATGCTGATATTCCCCGGGAAATTCGCGATAAAGTGGGCGTAGATGACAAGCTTCTCCGTTTTTCGGTAGGGATAGAGCATGCGGATGATCTGATCGAGGATCTTGCCAGAGCTATAGACCAGGCGGCGCGTGAGACAGGTCTTCATTAAATTCGACAACTTGTCGAATTTTGTTCAAAAGTGAGGTTTTCGTCAAACAGAATTCGAAATATTCCCCTATGACTACTATGAGACTTGTGATAAAATGGTAGTGTTCGCATTGCTTGAAATCCGTCAGTCAACATGACCGCGAGGGGGGGAATATCATGCGCAGCATGGTTAACAACGGTACCTGGCGCAAACAGCTTTTTATGCTGTCTCTATTGCCACTGCCTGACCGAATGCTGAAATATTTTCCTCCCGGCTTTATATTGCGGGACCCGGTATACCGGCGGGTGGAGAAGGTGAAGCGCTCCGGCGGAAAGGCCGCATTAATGCTTTTCCATCTGGAGGACTATCACCAATGGCTGAAGGAGGCCACTCCCGATTTTCTCGGCAGAGTCGAGAGGGAGCTGCGGAAGATTTTCCTAGAGACGGCCAGAATGTACATCACCGAGGATGATTTTATCGGGGTCCAGCAGCATCTCTCCAATGAAATTTCCCTGTTTGTCCGGTTCGATTCCCATCAGGATTTTGGCCGCTGCGGGCTTGTGGCAGGCAAGATCAGGGAGGAATTCGAGCAACGGATTGAACGCCAATTCAGCTTACATATGGAATCCAACCTAACGATCAGGACGGGCTGCTCAGTTATTGAAGACAGCGCCAAGGGGACAGGCTTCGCTATAGAAGCAGCCTATCAACAAGCTATGGCTGCAGCTGCCAAGAATCTTCCGGCACATTTCGCCATGCAGCAAATGGAGCTGAAGGAGATTATCCGCATGGAGAATCTCACTGTACTGACTCAGCCGATTATGGACCTGAAAACAGGAGAGGTGTATGGATGGGAGATCCTGTCCCGCGGGCCCAAAAATTCCGTGTTTCATAATCCTGTGGAATTGTTCGAGTTCGCCGATCAGACGGATCTTTTGCCGGAGCTGGAATGGCTGGTTATCCAGAAGGCGATCCGGGAGATTACGGAGCGGCACATCAAGGAGCAGGTGTTCATCAATATTACACCGGTATCCCTGTCCGATCCCCAGCTTCTCGGGCGGCTCCTTGAGCATCTCAAGCTATCCGGTCTGGATTCCTCGCAATTTATATTCGAGATTACCGAACGGCATTCCATTAATGACTTCGAGCAGATGGCGGGTATTGTCCGTTCATACCGCACCCAGGGTTTCCGGTTTGCGGTGGATGATGCAGGCTCCGGCTATTCCAGTCTTCAATCCATCTCCGAGCTGATTCCCGACATTATCAAGATCGACAAGTCGGTGATCCGCAATATCGACAGGGAAGCGGTGAAGCAGGCCATGCTCCGGTCGCTCCTGTACTTCGCGGAGAATATCAACTGTACGGTCATTGCAGAGGGTGTGGAGCGGGAGGAAGAAGCCAACGTGCTGCTGCAGAATCAGGTGCATATGGGCCAGGGCTATTATTTTGCCAGACCCCAACCCTTCGAGCACGGACGCAATGTCATTCAGTTCCAAAGCCTCAAGGAAAAAATTATACATATGCGTAAAGCAGCATCCGGTGAATAACGGGTAAAAACCTTACATAGAGCATCCTTCCCGCTTGCCGGGAGGGATGCTTTTATATGGCAACTATGATAAGATAGATAGGAAACTTTAAAGGTATGTCTTCAAAATCCGAGCGGGTTTGAAGACAGGCCTTAGCAGCGGGAGGAGAACGCATGTCCATTGACAGGATACTTCACAAAGCGGAAGCCGGAGGACGAATCAGTGTGGAGGAATGCGTAAGCCTCTTCGAGTCCGATCAGGTGGAGAAAATAGGGGCTTCTGCTGACAAAGTGATGAAACGCTGGAATCCGGAACCCATTACCACCTTTGTGGTTGGCCGGAATATCAACTATACCAATATCTGTGACGTGTTTTGCCGGTTTTGCGCGTTTTACCGTTCGGTAGACAGTGACCAGGGCTATGTGCTCCCGGATGAAACCATTTTCCGCAAGATTCAGGAAACGGTGGATGTGGGCGGCACAGAAATTCTGATGCAGGGCGGCACCAATCCGAATCTGCCGTTCTCGTATTATACGGATCTGCTCAAGGGGATTAAATCGCGTTTTGATATAACCATGCACTCCTTCTCCCCGGCGGAGATCCTGAAGATGAAGGAGGTCTCCGGAGGGTTGTCTCTGGAGGAAGTGGTCCGCCAGTTGAAGGAAGCCGGATTGGATTCCCTGCCCGGTGGAGGTGCGGAGATTCTGGATGACCGGACCCGGCGGAAGATTAGCCGGTTGAAGGGCTCCTGGCGGGATTGGATGGATGTTATGCAGACCGCCCATCGTCTGGGAATGAACACCACCGCTACCATGGTCATCGGCTTCGGCGAAAGTATGGAGGAGCGTGCGCTGCATCTTCTCCGCGTCCGTGATGCCCAGGATGACTGTATCGTCAACAAGTACCCTTCCGCAGGTTTCCTGGCCTTTATCCCCTGGACGTTCCAGCCGGATAACACCAACCTCAAGAAGGAACGGGCCACCCCGGAGGAGTATCTGAAAACCTTGGCCATCAGCCGGCTCATGCTGGATAATGTGCCGCACTTCCAGTCCTCATGGGTGACGATGGGACCGGATATCGGCAAGCTGTCCTTATCCTACGGCGCAGATGACTTCGGCAGCACCATGATGGAGGAGAATGTGGTTTCTGCCGCGGGTGCGACGCATAAGGTGAATATTGAACTGCTGGTGCAGCTGATCCGGGAAACAGGCAAGATTCCCGCCCAGCGGAACACCCGGTACGACATTCTGCGGATGTTTGATGACGAAGCCAAGGTGGACAGGGATTTTGTGATGCAAAATTAGGAATACTGGGAATACGATGAAGTAAGGAAAATTGAAGGGATGGCGACAATGGCGTACCAAGCAAAAGTTGTTGAAGCGGAAATTGTAAGTGATAATAAGCAAAACGGGTTCTTCGAGATTGTGGCCGTTCTTTCGGACCGCAACCGCTGCCGGATTTCCTTCGAGCGCAACTCCGAAACCGGCGAGGCGAAGGCAACCCATATTAATCGGCTGTACACAGTCCCTTGCGGCATCTGCAAGAAGGATTACCTTTGTTATTGCCTGAACCGGTACATGGATGTCCTTGGCGAACAGGCGCTTGAAGTGGCTGGGGTTACGAAGGTATCCTAATACTACCCCTAAAGGAGAATCGGCTTTATGATTACATGCGACGCATGCGGCAAGGTCAACGGTGAAGGTGATATCGGCGAGCACTGGATTTGTGACAGCTGCAAGGTGCCGGAGCCTGCTGACGACAAGAAGAAGGCTGAAGACGGAAACAAAGAACATGAGCACAGCCATAACCATAAGCATTCCTGACCATACAACCGGCCCTCCAAGGGCCGGTTATTTTTTTGTATAGATGGCCCCGCTGTTAAATGGAGCCCTTCCTTCCATATTGTTGTTCGTATATCCCCATCTGCGGGGCATATACTTAAAAAACAGTCCCCAGCAATATCCCCCAGAGGTTTTGCAGAAAACAGCACTTGGGAAGGGAGTGAGCGCAAAATGAAATCATTGGCCATCCGGGTATCGGATCATCCTGCCCTGCAAAGCCAGAAGCTGCATGACCGGATGACAGACAGCATGGGTACGGCATTGATAAATACGGCATTGGAATTTCGCCGGTACCCGGGCTATTCGGAGATTGTTCTGGAGTTTTTCGGCGGCGCCAAGGGGTTGGGTAAAGGAGCAAAAAATTTGCAGGAATGGCCGGAGGCTATCGGAAGGGTCCTGGCTGATTTCATTGTGGACGAATGTGAAGTGGAGCTGCTTCGCCGCCTGATCCGAAAAGACAAGCGTTATTCCGAAGGGGAACAAGAAGAGATTCTGACATACTGCAAGCAATTGGAGGAGGTAAGCGATTTTGCCCCCGCGGCACTGGCGGAAGCCTCTCCCAGCCGGGCACGCAAACGCAGCATGCTGCTTCAGGATCTGGAGGATTGTCTTCGCCCTGGGGTCACACTTGATCTGGAGGGTTTCTTCCGGTTCAGGCTGAAGCGTTATGGGGCGGAACTGAAGGAGATGCTTGAATACGCCTCCGATGAATATCTGATGGACCAGCAATACAAGGAGTTTATTTCACTGCTCCGCTATTTTGTTTATGTTCAGGATTCCAAGATGCCCTTGGCCCATATCATCCACCAAGGGGGACATAATTTCTTGCTTCTGGATAACGAGTTAAATCCGATCGATACAGAAAAGCTGGACACCACCTACAGAGTGGAGTTTATGGACAAGGATTATAATTTAGAGGATATGATTGTCAGCTCTCTCTTGACCATTGCCCCGGAGAGGATCTGTATCCATACCCGGGAGCCGGAGCTGCCGGTTATCAAAACCCTCGCTCAAATATTCGAAAACCGCACGGAGATCTGCGAGCTGTGCAGGTCCTGTGAATCGATAATCGCTCCTTTGGAGCAGCAGGATAAATTGTCCCCTTGATTTGCGGGGAGAGGTTGTTTTATAATATGGAATATGTTTGGCACTGACCGAAGACATGGGCCTCTGGTTCACGGAACAGAGAGGGAAGCCTTGGCTGCAAGCTTCTCCCGGTAACGAATCCTGGGCTTACCCCTTTGCGAGCTGCAGAATGGAAGGTTGTTTCCTCTGGTACGGCGGGGCCGTGAATAAGGAGCAATGAGTATATTCTGCCGGGGCATTCCCGTTACCGGATGATTACAAGAGGGCATCTGCCGCTTATTTCCTAGAGAAACACGCTGCAGACTGCTGAATTAGGGTGGAACCACGAGCCGACGCACTCGTCCCTTCAGGGATGAAGTGCGTTTTTTGCATGCTTATTATTTTTGCGAAATGAGGGGACGACACAATGGCGAATGCAGCTGGCATTGACAATGTTAAAGTAACGCTGCCCGACGGGGCGGTGCGGGAATATCCCAAAGGCACAACCATCGAAGGAGTGGCGGAATCCATCAGCTCCGGGCTGAAGAAGAACGCTCTGGCCGGCAAGGTGAACGGCAAGGTTGTCGATTTGGCAACCGGATTGAATGAGGATGCGGAGGTGGCGATTATTACCGGCGACTCCGAGGAAGGAGTGGAGGTGCTCCGGCACAGCTGCGCCCACCTGATGGCCCAGGCTATCAAACGTGTGTTTAAGGATCAGCATGTGAAGCTGGGCATTGGTCCGGTTATTGAAGACGGCTTCTATTATGACATCGACATGGAAACTCCGGTTTCCTCCGAGGATTTTGCCAGAATTGAGAAGGAAATGGAGCGGATCGTCCAGGAGAATCTGCCTGTGACCCGCAGAGAGGTATCCCGTGAAGAGGCGCTGCGCATCTATACAGAGATGAATGATCCTCTGAAGCTGGAGCTGATCCGCGATTTACCGGAGGATTCGGTGATTACGATCTATGAGCAGGGTGAATTCTTCGATCTGTGCCGCGGCCCCCATGTTCCCTCCACCGGCAAAATCAAGATCTTCAAGCTGCTCAGCCTGGCCGGTGCTTACTGGCGCGGCGATGCCAAGAATAAGATGCTGCAGCGGATTTACGGTACTGCCTTCAACAAAAAGGCACAGCTGGACGAGCATCTCCATTACCTGGAGGAAGCCAAAAAACGGGATCACCGGAAGCTGGGCAAGGAGCTGAAAATTTTCTCCTTTGCCAAGGAAGTTGGCCAGGGGATTCCCCTGTGGCTGCCCAATGGCGCCAAGCTCCGCCGCACCATGGAACGGTATATCGTGGATCTGGAGGAGCGTCTCGGATACCAGCATGTGTATACTCCGGTGCTGGGCAATGTGGAGTTGTACAAGATTTCCGGCCACTGGGACCACTATCAGGAGGACATGTTCCCGCCGATGGCTTTGGACAATGAGGAATATGTGCTGCGTCCGATGAACTGCCCCCATCACATGATGGTCTACAAAAGCGACATGCGCAGCTACCGGGATCTGCCGGTGCGGGTTGCTGAGCTGGGCATGATGCACCGCTACGAAATGTCCGGCGCCCTGACCGGTCTTCACCGGGTCCGGGCTATGACCTTGAACGACGCTCATATCTTCTGCCGTCCCGACCAGATCAAGGAAGAATTCGCCCGGGTGGTGAACCTGATCCGCCGGGTGTACGAGGATTTCGGCATTAAGGAATACCGTTTCCGCCTGTCCTACCGGGACCCCAAGGATACCGAGAAATATTTCCCCAACGATGAAATGTGGGAAACCTCCCAGCGGATGCTGAAGGAAGTAGTGGAGGAGCTGGGTCTGCCATATTATGAAGCGGAAGGGGAAGCTGCCTTCTACGGCCCCAAGCTGGACGTGCAGATCAAAACTGCGCTGAAGAAGGAAGAAACCCTCTCCACCGCCCAACTGGATTTCCTGCTGCCGGAGCGCTTCCAACTGGAATACACCGGCGACGACGGCCAGAAGCACCGTCCGGTGGTTATCCACCGCGGCATTATCAGCACTATGGAGCGGATGACAGCATACCTGCTTGAGAATTTTGCCGGTGCTTTCCCCACCTGGCTGGCGCCTCTTCAGGCCCGTGTTATCCCCGTGTCTCCAGCCTTCGAAGCGTATGCAACTGCCTGCAACGAGAAGCTGGCGGAAGCCGGCATCCGCGCCGAAGCGGATCAACGCAATGAGAAGCTGGGCTATAAGATTAGAGAGGCACAGCTGGAGAAAATTCCGTACATGCTGGTCTGCGGTGAAAATGAAGCGAACAGCGGCACCCTCTCTGTGCGGATGCGCGGCGGAGTGGACAAGGGTGTTATGAGCCTGGAGGATGTAGTGGCTCTGATCACCGAGGATATTGCCACAAAAACCAAAGTGGAATAAACAAGTTAAATATCTGTGTTCAAGAAAAAGCGCGGAGCTGCGCTTTTTCTTTTTTTCTTAGGGCACGCATATCCCTCCTGATTCTGGGAATCGTATAATCGAAGTTTGTCTGGGGATAGGATGTTCTCCTGCAGGGCAACCTTCATTATTAGGGGAGGGTATATCACTACATGAGCGATGGCAGGTTAGTCAGTTTGGTGCAGCGTACGGGAATGTTGGTTCTATGGATCAGCCTAATCACGTGTTTGCTTCCAAACAGCAATACCGGCAATATCCTGCAGGAAATGGGAGTGGATGCTTCAGCAGCCTCCTTGGGGGAGGCCAAGGCGGAAGCCGCCCACCTTTCAGCAGGCCCCACCCGGTCTCCGGCAGCCGCAACACAGACGGAACACACATCCCAGCAGGCTGGCGCCGCAGCAGGCAATACCGTTACCGAGCAGAATGAAGCCGCTCTGGTAAAGGAAGTGCTGGGGCGGATCCGGACCTCTCATCTGGAGAACGTGGATCCGGATCATATAGAAATGGTGGAGGTCGTGGCTACCGGCTATACCGCCGGCAAGGAGTCCACCGGGAAATCTCCGGGCCACCCCGAATATGGCATTACTTATTCCGGCGTAAAGGTCCGTAAGGATGATTTCTCCACCATTGCCGCCGACCCCGCGATATTCCCGATCGGGACCATTATGTATATCCCGGGATATGGCTTCGGCGTGGTGGCCGATACGGGCGGAGCCATCAAAGGACATAAGATTGATCTTTATTTTGTCACCAAGCAGCAGGTGTATGAGCAGTGGGGCAAACGCAAGGTGAAGGTGCTGGTGCTGCGCAAGGGCAGCGGCCGGGTGACCGAAGCGATGATGAATGACCTGAATAATGCAGCGGATGCCATTCCGGTGGAAAAATCCTTGGATCTGCTGGCTGATTTGGGTCGCAAGGAATAGAATAAACGAATCCGGACAGGCTCTGTTTTCCCGATTAGGGTGTGTCTGAAAACTCCTCAACGAGTTTTCAGACACGGCCCGGGGGAAGACGGGGCCTGTTTGGCTTGCCACCCGTGGCAGTATGTGTAAAAATAGGAAGGACTAAAGATAAAGGAGATGGAGTATGAATTTTCTTCAAAAGACACGCGCATCGTGGCTGGCGTTAGTGTTGACGCTGGCGCTGCCGGTTCTGCCTGCTCATGCTCAAACAGCACCTTCCGTAGAAGCGGAAGCCGCGGCAAGCAGCCCGAGTGCATGGGCAATGGAGGATGTGGCTTACACCAAGCTCCACCAATTGGCGGCGGAGCCGTTTTTTGCGGACTACCAGGCGCCGGCTACGGTTGGCGAGCTGAATGCTGTCGGCTCCACCCTGGAGCAAAAACTCGCTGCCCGTTTGCAATCGGTGACAGATGGAGTTTACGGCAATACACCGACCGCAGTGGAAGCATCAAGCATAGCGGCAACCCGGCAGGATGCGGCAGTAGTATTGTATGCGGCTATCCGGGACAGCCTGCCCCAGATCAAGCCTGTAACTGGCAAAACGGCGGTTTATCCGGAGCTGGACGTGCTGACCGGAGTTACGGCGGAAGCGGTCCGTTATGTGGCCGACCACGGCATTCTGAAGGGCAAGCAGGACGGAAGCCTGAGTTTGGCGGATCCGTTGACCCGGGAGCAGCTTCTCTCCCTGACGTACCGGACTTATGAGTTTGTTGTCCAGGAAAGCAATACCGCCTCCAAGGGGCTGGTGTGGAAGGTGACGGGGGGGAAAAGCCCGGTTTACGTGCTGGGCTCCATCCATATCGGCGACATCAGCATTTACCCGTTGGACAACCTGATCAAGGATGCATATGAAGGCTCGTCGTACCTGGCGGTGGAAGCGGATATAACCCAGGATGCCGAGGGCATTCAGTATATGGGCGAAAAGGCGGTTTTCTCCGACGGCACCACCCTCGATAAGCATGTATCGGCGGAAACCTACAAGCTGTTTGCGGAAACCATGGAGAAGGCAGGCATCGGCGAGGATGTGTACAAAACGCTGAAGCCTTGGTATGCGGCTCTCCTGCTGCAAAACCTTAGCTTGTCCGAGGCTTCGTACAGCGCCAATCTGGGACTGGATGTTTACTTCCTGTCGGAAGCCGCCAAAATTCAAAAGCCTGTTTTGCAGGTAGAGGGCATCAAGTTCCAGGTGGATATGTTCGATTCCTTCACCCCCAAGCTGCAGGAGGAATTTTTGTCGGAGACGCTGAAGGCCAGCCAAGGCCAAACGGCGGAAGCTGCAGCCGGCGGACAGAACAGCGGGGAGGCCGCAGCCAATGACCAGGCGCAAATGATGCAAGCTCTTTTGCATCACTGGAGCACCGGAAACGCGGCGGAATTCGGCAAGCTGATCGCCCGCTCCAATGAAGCGGAAGCCGGCGAGAGCGAATTTAACCGGATTTTCTGGGATGAGCGCAACAAGAATATGTTCCACGCGGTAGAAAAATATCTGGGCGATGCTGCCGGCCACAGCTACTTTGTAGTGGTGGGTGCGGGTCACCTGTTCGGCGATACCGGTGTATTGAAGGAGCTTGAAAAAGCCGGATATACCCTGGAACAGCTGCTGGACTAGGGCGTTTCTGAAAACTCCGAGGGGAGCAGATTTTAGCGAGTTTTCAAACTCGGCCTGATTTCTTCTGAAAACAAGAAACCGTCAGGACGGCCATGTGGCTGATCCTGGCGGTTATTATATTTTAGCGGTTCTTTAATTTTTCGATCTCAGTATGAAGCTTTAGCTGATCATAGTGGATGATTTTGATGCTGTATTCATGATTGCCGATGTCGGTATCATGCCTCTGGAGGTGCAGCTCGAAACGTTTGACATCCTCATTTGTTTCCAGAACAGCTCTGCGGATGAGGGGGATATCGGCCACTACAGCTTCCACCCTCTCCAGTCTGGATTCCACTCTGTCCATTCTTGTTTCCAGGCTGTCCAGTCTTGAGTCCAGATTGTCTAGTCTGGTTTCTACTCTCCCCAGTCTGGACTCCAAATTGTCCAGTCGGCCGTCCATTTTTTCCAGTTGCTGGTGAATTAGTTCTTGTCCTTTATGAAGCAATTGCATCTGCTCCAGCAATTGAGTCATTACCTGCTCGCTCATAGCATCCCTCCTGTTAACTTTCCTGGGGATTGTGACCCCATTATACCGTCTCCCCCCTTATCTGACAATGGCGTAAAGTCTTCTGTCGAACAATCGGATTGGCGACGCAAAAAAGGCGCCACAGCTCCCCGACGGGATACCGCAGCGCCTGCTTGGCGTCTGTTTTGTTTGTTCATGCATAAGTATAGCATGGAGGCTCTGGGGGGTAAACAGACTGCTTCATTCCTTCGTCTGGCCATGCGGCCTGCAAAAGTGCATCTAAATTCGCCCTGGATCCCCTTTTAACCGGCTTATCCTGCAAAAGTACATCTATTTCTCGCTAAAACAGCTGAACGGAAGGAATTTGAGAGAAATAACTGCACTTTTGCATTTGAACTCTCCACTAAGGGGTTGAGGCCCGAAATAACTGCACTTTTGCATTTTGGCGCCGCTTGTTCATGCTGTCAACAACTCGTTTTTTGACGCAGCAGCCCGATATGCCCCAGCTACCCATTGGAGGCGGGAGCTGCAACAGGAATCGGTTTGTTCTGGCTGTCCGCATAAGGCTGGTCCAGCAGCGTCATGAGTTCATTTTCCCAAAGCCGCTTCACCTCAGCCAGCTCCTCTGCTGTAAGGGGCGGGCAGTCCGGGGCTGAGGCAAATTCCTTCAGGCTCCCTTCCGAGGTGATGTTGGGAAGCACGGAAGCGACCACGGGGGAGGACAGGGAGAAGAGAATGGCAGCCTGTCCAATAGTCCGGCCTGTTTCCGGTCCGTACAGGAAGCTCAGCTTTTCCACAGCCTGCAGCCCGCGGCCCATCCAGTCATGCTTCCGGTGGTTCCGGTGATCCGACTTATCGTAATGCTTGGCCGGATTATAAGAGCCGTCCAGGAGACCGGAGGCGTGGGGCACCCGCACCACCAGCCCGACCCCGCTTTCCTCGGCAGGCTGCAGGAACTTGTTGGTGGGCCACTGCTCCAGCAGATTGTAAATCACCTGCATCATGGACATGCCCTTGCGGTGGCGGAGGGCCCACAAGCCCTCATCATGCCAGCCGATGTCCGGTCCCAATGCCGGCCCGTACGCCCGGATTTTGCCTTCCTCCTTCAAACGCTCCAGCGTCTCGAACACCGCATCATCCTGCAGCGTCTCCTGACGGACATTGTGCAGCTGATAAAGATCGATATAGTCGGTGCCCAGACGGCGCAGGCTTTGCTCACAGGCATAGCGGATATGCTCCGGTGTCCACAGCTGGGGCATTTCGGAAAAACCCTTGCGCTCACCTTTTTGGCTGTAGATGTCGTATCCGAACTTGGTGGCGATCACAAGCCGGTCCCGTTTGCCCTGGAAGGCTTCCTGAAGAATGGTTTCCCCTTCTCCAAGTGCATAGGTATCCGCTGTATCATAGAAGGTAATGCCCGTATCCAGCGCCTCCTGCAGAAGCCGGACCCCAAAGCTCCGGTCCTTAACTCCCCACCAGGTGGTAGCCACCGACCAAACACCGAAGCCAACCTCCGATACCCGTAAATCCGTTCCCGTCAATGTGCGGTATTTCACTCTGAGTCCTCCCTTAAGCAATCATTAAAATATTCATTCTAACGTAAGATTAAGTTTATCATAAAGGATCAGGAAATTCGAAAATTCGCGTAGTTCCATTACATAAAACCACCAGTCAAATCTCATAATACGAATGGCGAGGAGGTGATTTCCATGGCCAAAAACAGCAAAAGCAAACGGGCTCCCCAGGACAATGCTGAATTCGCGGACGAAATCTCCGTGAAGAACATAAGCAAACCTGCCAAAGGCGCATCCGACAAAGCGAATAAATAGGCGGTTATCCGCCGCGGAGGAAGAGACGCGCGCTCTTCCTTTTTTGTTGCCGGAAGAGTCCGCCTCCGTCCCGGGACTGAGACGAGGCTCCTCCCACCGCCTCTTTTCGGCTCCCGCAAAAAAGGCTACACTGGAGCTATACAGCATGGAGCATGGGGGTATAGTCATGAATCGCCATTTTGTCAGCAAAACCTTCTGGGGGCTGCTCTTTATTGCCGCGGGTGTTTTGTTCCTATTGCATCAGCAGGATATCATTCATATTGACATTGCCGAGATTGCGGGAACCTATTGGCCCGTGATTCTCATTCTGGTCGGGCTGCAGGGGATGGCGGCGGCATCAGGCGGCATATGGAATATTTTCATTATGCTGCTTGGTGTATACTTCCTGCTGCGGAACCTGGACGTTACTTTTGTGCAGGATTTGAGAATCCGGCAGTTTGCCATTCCGGCGGTGCTTATTATTCTGGGCTTGAGCATGCTGACCAGAAGCTCCGGCCGCAAGCGTGAGGAACGCAAGGAGATGCTGCGTCAGGCGCGCCGGGACCGCCATGAGGAGCGGGACCGCAGAAGGCAGGAGCGCGATGAGCGGAGAAGCCGCCATCATCATCACGGCACAGCTGCGGGACATACTGCCTATGGGGAACCCGAAGAGGAGGAAGTGCCCCCTTTTGATCCAACTTTTTCCCGAAAAATTGAGCAGGACCTGGATAAGGTATTCCATGAGCGTGTGGTGAAAAAGCTGGGAGAGGACCTGTTTCCCTTGGCCTCCGAAGCCGAAATCGGTGCCAAATCCGCCAAGCCGGGCCAGGATCCTACCAAAGGCAGTTACTCAGAAGGAAATTGGGACGCGCCGCCGAAAGAAGAATGGAAGGACTCCTGGTATGATCACGGGGAGAAGCCGCCGGTGGAGCGATCCAACTTTATCGGGGACATCTATTTGGGCCGGGATTATTGGCAGCTGGAGCCCATGAATATCTCCCACTTCATCGGGGATACCAGAATTGACCTGACCAAGGCCAGCATTCCCATGGGGGAAACCAAGCTGAACGTGTCGGCCTTTATCGGGGATGTGAAGGTATATGTGCCCAATGACATCCAATTGGAGATTAGCGTGAACGCCTCCGCCTTCATCGGGGATATGCATGTGCTGGACCGGCACGAGGGAGGCATACTCCGGAGCATGAGGTACGACACCCGGAATTATGCGGAGGCGGACAAGAAGATTCACCTGACCGTCAGCATGTTCATTGGCGATATCACTGTCAAAAGAGTCGGATAGATTCGTGAAAAGAGGCTTTGGGACGTATGCGTAAACGGCTGAACAATCTGAAATGGCTGCTGCCCATGTACTTTTTGGCCGCCAGTATGGGGACATTGCTCCTGGGTGTGGGCGGCTGGTTCTACTTGACCACTCACATGGAGTCGCCCGGCGCAGCCCTGTGGGTGGAATACTTTGTTATCATTCTTTTGATTGCCCCTATTGTGGGGTATTTTCTTGCCCGCAGCTACCAGCGCAAGATGGATGCTCTCCAGCTGTCCCTCAAGCAGGTGACCAAAGGCAATTTGGGAGAGCGCCTGGAGGTGCTGCCCGGAGATCTCTACGGAGAGCTGTATCAGGACTTCAACACCATGGCTGCTTCTCTGGAAAGCAGGCTGAGGCTTCTGCAGCAGGAGGGCTCGGCGGATGTGATGCGCAATATGCAATCCAGCCAGGATGCGGTTCTGGAGGAGCGCCGGAGGCTGGCCCGGGACCTGCATGATACGGTCAGCCAGCAGCTGTTCGCCATTCACATGTCGGCCTCCTCCCTGCCCAAGCTTCTGGAGATTAATCCGGAGGGGGCGCGGATAGTGGTGGAGCAGCTGGTAACCATGTCCCATCATGCCCAGAGGCAAATGCGCAGCCTCATCGCCCAATTGCGTCCGCTGGAGCTGGAGGAGCAGACGCTGGAGGAAGCACTCGGCAAGTGGTTCCCCGATTATTGCAACCAGAACGGGTTGAAGGGGCGATTGGAAATTTCCCTGCCCGCCGAGCTGCCAGAGGCAATTGAATACCAGCTGTTCCTGATTATCCAGGAGGGAATGGCCAATGTGGTCAAACATGCCAAGGCAAACCGGGTTTCGCTGGTGCTTTATGATGCCGGAAGCCAGTACGTGCTGCAAATCGAGGACGATGGCGTCGGCTTTGAGCCTAATGTGGAGAAACGCTCCTCTTACGGGCTGGCAACCATGCGAGAACGGGCCGAACGGCTGGGCGGGGATGCGGAGGTGCGCAGCAAACCCGCTGCCGGAACGGCTGTACATATCCGTATTCCTAAATTCGTGGAAACAGAAAGCGGTGAAGAGGTTTGAGCGACCTGATCCAGGTAATGATTATTGATGACCATGACATGGTGAGACTGGGCTTAAAAACATATTTGCTGATGGAGCCCCGGATACGGGTGATCGGTGAAGCGGGAAGCGGGGCGGAGGGGCTGCGCCTTCTGGAGAAGCTGTCCGCGGAAGGTGAAACGGGCCTGCCCCATGTCATCCTGATGGACCTGATGATGCCCGGCATGAATGGCATTGAAACCACTGCCGAGGTGCTGAAGCGGCATCCCTCCGCCAGAGTGGTGATGCTGACCAGTTTTTTGGAGGAGGACATGGTGGTGAAGGCCATCGAAGCCGGTGCTATCAGCTATGTGCTGAAGACCATCCAGGCGGATCAGCTGATCCAGGTAATTGAAGGAGCGGCAAGAGGTATGCCCATTCTGGTCTCCGAGGTGTCTCAGGCCTTGACCCGCGGCTTGCGGCAGCGGACGGCGCAGAATGACGAGGAGGGTTTTACGGTCCGGGAGAAGGAAGTGCTCCTTCTGATCGCTGACGGGAAGACCAATAAGGAAATTGCCGACGAGCTGCATATCAGCATCAAAACAGTGAAAACCCATGTCAGCAATCTGCTGATGAAATGCGCCCTGGACGATAGAACCCAGCTGGCCATCTATGCCCACCGGAAGGGGCTGGCGGAGGGGAACCGTTCTTGATGCAGCAAGGAGAAGGGGACGTCTAAAAGACGTCCTCTTTGTCTATCCTGAAGATATGAAGTAGGATTTTTTGGAGGATGGTTTTCGGGGGCTCCCCCGAAAGTAATCGGAATAAGCTGCAGAGCCTCTCTTCACTTTTGGGGTAACGTTAAGCCGGACCTGTTCAAGTTGAAGCAGGGTCCGGCTTTTTTCGACGGGACAAGCAGAATCCTTACATTTTTTATCTTGGATTTAACCCTTTTTAAGGTTTGATTAAGGTTGCCCGTGCATTATAAATACATAAGAACAAATCATAATCTACTACACCTTATACTAATGTGAAGCAAAGGAGGACAATCAAAATGGAAGACAAAAAAAATGACTACAGTGATTTCTTCAAGCCCTCTTCGGATGAGCAAAACCGTGATCGAGAAGAAGAGAACAAGCAGGACCGTCCTTCCTACTATTATTCATACGGTCCATATAAATCCTCTCCCCAGGAGGAGCCCCCTCAGGAGCATGCTGCCTCATCCTATTCTTCCGCAGAGTCTGTGGAGGTAACGGCGCCCAGACCTCTGCGTCCTTATCCGTATGCACAGGAGCCTGCAGCCAACCAGCAGCCGACAGGCAGCCGGAATTGGCAGGTGAATGAGCCGAAGAAACGCTCCTCTGCCAAGGGCATGTTCGCCGCCTTTATGGCTGGCGCTCTGGTGGTAAGCTCCCTGATGTTTGCTTCGGACCGGATGAACCTGTTCTCCGGCGGCAGTACAGGCGCTTCCTCTGGCAGTCCGGTAGCGGCAGCCACAAACAACGGCACCGGTTCTTCCTCGGGCTCGGGCAACGTTGCAGCCGCCTATGACATCAGCCGACCCGGCAGCGTATCCACCATTGTTCAGCAGTCCAGTCCAGCCGTGGTAAAAATTGAATCCTATGTGACCAGCAAACGGTCCAGTTCTTCCTTGTACAATGATCCGTTCTTCCGTTACTTCTTCGGGGATCAGCAAGAGCAGCAGCCTAAGTCCGGAACCAAGCAGCAATCCGGTATGGGAACCGGCTTTATTTTCGAAAAATCCGGCTACATCATCACCAACCAGCACGTAATTGAAGGTGCGGAGGAAATCCAGGTGACGGTGGAAGGCTACGAAAAACCGTTTACCGCCAAGCTTCTGGGCAACAGCTTCGATTTGGACCTGGCAGTGCTGAAGATTGAACCACTGACCGAAAACGGCAGTACCAAGGACTTCTCCATCCTGCCTATCGGCGATTCCAGCTCCATGCAGATCGGCGACTGGGTCGTGGCTATCGGCAACCCTTACGGCTTCGAGCATACGGTAACTGTCGGGGTGCTCAGTGCCAAGGAAAGAGAGATTTCCATCCAGGAAACCAGCGGCACCCGGAACTATAAGCATCTGCTGCAAACCGATGCTTCCATTAATCCCGGCAACTCCGGCGGGCCTCTGCTTAATATGAATGGCGAGGTAGTGGGCATCAATACGGCGGTGAACGCCGAAGCGCAGGGTATCGGCTTCGCGATCCCCACCAGCACCATCTCGGAGGTTATCGACAGCCTGAAGAACAATGTGGAAATTCCCAAGGAGCCTATTCCCTTCATCGGGGCCACTCTGGCCAATGTAGCGGATCTGGATGCCCAATCCGTCAAGGAGCTGCAGCTGGATAAGGCAGAAGGTGCTTATGTGCAGGACGTGGTTATCGGCACTCCGGCCTTCAAAAGCGGGCTCAAGAAATATGACGTCGTGACATCCATGGACGGTTCTCCCATTGCCAACAGCTCCGATATGGTGGCCAAGATCCAAGCCAAGAAGGTTGGCGACAAGATCAGCTTCGGCATCATCCGCGACGGCAAGGCCATGACCGTTGAGATTACCCTTGCGGACAAAAATGAATATCTGAAGCAACAGCAGCAGCAACAGCAGCGGTAAGGGAGACCGGCGGGAAGCGGGCTTCTGGCGATAGTAACCTCGCCGGGCCCGCTTCTTTTCCTGTTCCGGAGGATTCTGATATGATAGTAATAATGATAAGAAAACAAGTATGTTACTGGAGGATTGGCAGGATATGCGGCATAAAATTGCGGTCATCGACGATGACGAAAAAATCACTTCGATGCTCAAGCGCAGTCTGACCTTCGAAGGCTACGATGTAGTCACTGCCCCGGATGGGCAAGAGGGGTTAAAACGGATACTCGAGCATGAACCGGAGGTTATCGTCCTGGACGTGATGATGCCCCGCCTGGACGGCTGGGAGGTATGTAGGCGGATCCGGGACGGAGGGATTTCCACGCCGGTGCTGATGCTCACCGCCAAGGATGATATTTCGGACAGGGTGAAAGGGCTGGACATGGGAGCCGATGACTATCTGGTGAAGCCCTTTGCCCTGGAGGAGCTGCTGGCCCGGGTGAGAGCCCTTCTCCGCCGTAAAGGACCGGACACAGCCGACCAGAAAACCAACCGTATCCAATATGAAGACGTCATTCTGGACCTGGATACCCGGGAGGTGTTCCGGTCCGGCCACCGTATAGAGCTGACCACTAAGGAGTTTGATCTGCTTCATCTGTTTATGATGAATCCCCGCCGCGTGCTGTCCCGTGATGTCATTATGGAGAAGGTATGGGGCTATGATTACAGCGGCGAATCCAATGTGATGGAGGTTTATATTGCGCTGCTCCGGCAGAAAACGGAGGAGCACGGCGGCAAACGGATGATTCAGACCGTCCGCGGGGCCGGTTACGTTCTGAGAGGAGAGTCCTGATCAACATGTCCATCCGCCTGCGCCTGACCCTGTGGTATTCCACTGTGCTGGCAGTCACCTTGCTGGTGTTCGGCGTTTCGCTGTATTTTATCGCATCCTATATTCTGATGGATAACAAAAAGGACGAAATGCGCCAAATGGGGCAGGAGGTGCAGTCCCAGATCAAACCCGTTGCCATACAGGTGAACGGTAAGTGGATTTTCAGCAGCATTCATCTGCCTCCGCTGGACCAGTTCAAATATCCGGGTTATGTGATGCAAGCTTTGAATATGGAGGGCAAGGTGGTTCAAAGCACTGCCAATCAGGTGCTGCCCCTAACCTATAATGCCGAAAAGCTCGCAACGGGAGAGTCAAGCTTCTATGTGTACAGCATGAGTGGATTTCCTCTGCTTGTTCTGAACATGCCCCTGCAATACTCCGATAACGGGGACATGAAGCTGGCCGGGGTACTGCAGATTGTCGTCAGCATTAATGAGATCAGCCAGAACTTGTATACGCTGAGACTGGCGCTTATGTTTTTATCTGCATTCGTTATCCTGCTGGCCGCCTCCTTGGGCTTGTATCTGGCGCGTACGGCGCTGCGTCCCATTGAGAATGTGATTACGGCTGCCAAACAAATTGAGAATGGCGCCGATCTTGGTGTCCGGATCGAATATCATGGACCGGAGGATGAGATCGGCCGGCTGACCAGCACCATCAACAGCATGCTGGGCAGAATTCAAGGCGCCTACAGCGTGCTGGAAGAGTCAGACCGGGCACAGCGCCGTTTTGTCTCCGATGCCTCCCATGAGCTTCGGACTCCGCTAACCACCATCCGCGGCAATGTGGACCTGCTTGAGAAGATGTGGAGCTCTGCTGCAGGCCCGGCTCCCGGCCATGCTCTGACCGATTCCGAGAAAAGAACCATGTCCCTGGAGGCTATGCGGGATATCTCCGGAGAAGCGGCCAGAATGAGCCGTCTGGTGAACGATCTGCTGGCTTTGGCACGGGCAGATGCGGGGCACGAAATGAGGAAGGAGCCGATTTTGATCCGCGATGTGGTGGAAGAGGCGGCGCGCAAAGCCCAGCACCTTCCCCGGAATGCCGTATGGGAGACGGGGGACTTCTCCTTGCTGGATGGAATCGGCGTAAACGGAAGCCGGGATCATCTCCAGCAAATGCTGTTTATCTTCATTGAGAATGCCTTCAAATACACACCGGAGGGAACGGTCCGGATGGATGCCGTGGTCAGAGAGGGGCAGGTGGGCATCCGGGTTGCGGATACGGGAATCGGGATGGACAAGGAAGAGATACCCCATATCTTCGAACGGTTCTACCGGGCGGACGAATCCAGAGGGGTAACGGCCGGAACCGGCTTGGGACTGTCCATCGCCAAGTGGATTATCGACGAACATGGCGGGTCTGTGGAGGTTACCACAAGGCAGGGAGGCGGAAGCATCTTCCTGGTGTGGCTGCCGGTTTTCTTCCGGGATCTGGGCAATTCAGCGGATTAGACGGCATTAAACGGGCAGATACCTGCGGATATGGTATAATCGGGGGGAAGGAGGCGAGTCCTAATCATGGAAGTTATTAAAATCACACCCCGCGGATATTGCTACGGTGTGGTGGATGCTATGGCTCTTGCCATGCGCACCGCCCAGAATCTGAATGTGCCGCGGCCGATTTATATATTGGGAATGATTGTACACAATGCCCATGTCACCGATTTCTTCAAGGAAGAAGGTATTATAACCCTGGATGGCCCGAACCGTCTGGACATTCTGGAGAAGGTGGAAAAAGGCACGGTGATCTTCACCGCCCACGGCGTTTCTCCCGAGGTGCGCAAGCGTGCATTGGAAAAGGGGCTGACTGTGGTAGATGCCACTTGCCCCGACGTGACCAAAACCCATACCCTCATTAAGGAAAAAAGCGCGTTGGGCTACCAGATTATCTATATCGGCAAAAAAGGCCACCCGGAGCCGGAGGGCGCTATCGGCGTCGCTCCCGGGCAGGTGCATCTCATTGAGCGGGTTGAGGATGTGGAGGGGCTCCAGCTGGATTCCCAGCGGATTGTTATTACCAACCAAACCACCATGAGCCAATGGGATATCAAAAATACCATCAACCGCCTGATTGAAAAGTATCCCCATGCCGAAATCCATAATGAAATTTGCCTGGCCACCCAATTGCGCCAGGAGGCGGTAGCGGAGCAGGCCAAGGAAGCGGAGCTGACCATTGTCGTGGGGGATCCGCACAGCAATAATTCCAATCGGCTTGCACAGGTGTCGGAGGAGATTGCCGGTGTGAAGGCCTACCGGATCGCAGATCTGGGAGAATTGGACCCGGAATGGCTGAAGAGCATCGATAAGGTGGCGATTTCTTCGGGGGCTTCCACCCCCACCCCCATCACCAAAGAGGTAACCCAGTATCTGGAGCAGTTTGACCGTCATGATCCCGCTACCTGGGAAATCAAACGGACCGTCAACATGAAAAAGCTCATCCATGCGGTGCGGCAGAAGTCGTAACGGTCCCCCGAAAAACCTAACATACCTAACATCACATATCTCCGGGAGGCAGATTTGCCTTCCGGAGATGCTATTCTAAGAAAAAAGGCTTGACGCGAGGGTTAGAATAGTCTATATTTGCTTTAATGATTAAAAGCGAGGAAGCGCACAAGCGTTGAAGCGAAACATTAAGCTAAGGGAGAGTGCCAGGGATGATCGTAGTCACATCGAATAAAACCAGCCAAGAACGGATTAATGAAATTGTCCGTTATATAGAGAAGCACGGATTGAGCGCTCATGTTTCCATGGGAGAAGACCGCACCGTTATCGGCATTGTCGGGAAATTCGATTCCCAACTGGCGGAGCACCTGCGCCAGATGTCAGGTGTGGAGCAGGTTGTCCGCATTTCCAAGTCCTACAAGATGGCCAGCCGGGAATTCCATCCCGCAGATACCGTCATCAAGATCAAGGGTGTGGAAATCGGCGGCAGCGAGCTGGTTATTATGGGCGGCCCCTGCGCGGTGGAAACTCCTGAGCAAATCGACGAGATTGCCCGTCTGGTGAAGCTGGCCGGCGGCCAGGTCCTCCGCGGCGGCGCCTTCAAACCTCGCACAGGCCCTTACAGCTTCCAAGGCATTGGTACAGAGGGACTCAAGTGGATGAAGGATGCCGGCGAGAAGCACGGTCTCTTGACTATCACGGAGGTTATGACCCCGGAATACGTGGAGATTTGCGCCGAATACGCAGATATTCTCCAAGTAGGTACCCGGAATATGCAGAACTTTGATCTCCTGCGCAAGCTGGGCACTATCCAAACTCCGGTTTTGTTGAAGCGCGGCTTTAGCTCCACCTACGATGAATTCCTGAATGCGGCAGAATACATTCTGGCTGGCGGTAACCCCAATGTTATGCTGTGCGAGCGCGGTATCCGCACCTTCGAATCGTACACCCGGAATACGCTGGACCTGGCGGCGATTCCCGTGCTGAAGTCCCTGTCCCACCTTCCGGTGATCTCCGACCCCAGCCACGGCACAGGTCGCAGAGAGCTGGTGGTCCCGATGACCAAGGCATCCGTAGCCGCAGGCTGCGACGGGCTGATTATCGAGATGCATACGGATCCGGACAACTCTATGACCGGCGACGGCGTGCAATCCCTGTTCCCTGATCAATTCTCCGATCTGCTGGCAGATCTGGAGAAGCTGGCTCCTCTCTGCGGGAAAACCCTGAACACCCGTAAGGAACCGATTCTCGCAGGCTCTTGGAAGAAGTAATATTCGGATTTTGAAATGCCTTATTAATGAAGGAAAAGGCTTATTTCCCTGGTTCTCCAGTGGGATAGGCCTTTTCATGATGAATTTGTGAACATTTTTTTAGGGGGGTGTAAACAATGCTGACACGACCCAAAAAAATACCTTACATAAGTATTGACGACCAAAAATGAAGGCTTTATAATAATGGCAAGTTGAGTAAAAAATTGAACAATGATCGCCATTTTAACGGTGAATGTTCGGAATTAGGGAGGGTAATTATCCATGTCTGTTCAAAAAGTGCTGGATACCATTAAGGAAAAGGGTATTGAATGGGTTGATTTTCGGTTTACTGATATTGGCGGCAAATCCCATCACTTGTCTGTTCCCGCTGTAGAAGTAGAGGCTGAAACCTTCGAAACTGGTGTTGCATTCGACGGTTCCTCCATCACCGGCTTCCGGGGAATTGAAGAATCCGACATGGTAATGATGCCGGACACGGACTCCGCCTTTGTTGATCCGTTCACTGCACATCCTACACTGGTTCTGCTTTGTGACATTTATACTCCTGACGGAGTCCGTTATGACCGCGACCCCCGCAGCATTGCTGTGAAGGCCGAGGAATACCTGAAAACCACCGGACTGGGAACAGATGCTTATTTTGCTCCTGAATCCGAGTTCTTTATCTTTGACGATGTACGCTACGAAAGCGGCATGAACAAGTCCTTCTATGAAGTGGATTCTGAAGAAGCTGCATGGAACACTGGCCGCAAGGAAGAAGGCGGCAACCTGGCCTTCAAAACCGGCGTTAAGGGCGGTTATTTCCCGGTAGCACCTACTGATACCCAACAAGACATCCGCTCCGAAATGTGCCGTCTTCTGCAAGAAGCTGGCCTGCGCATCGAGCGTCATCACCACGAAGTTGCAACTGCCGGCCAAGGCGAAATCAACTTCCGCTTCAGCACCCTGACCAAAACTGCCGACAACCTGCAAAAGTATAAATATATCGTGCAAAACGTTGCCCGCCAATACGGCAAGGTTGCAACCTTCATGCCGAAGCCGCTTTTCGGCGACAACGGCAGCGGCATGCATGTGCATCAATCCATTTTCAACGACGGCAACCCGCTGTTCTACGAAAAAGGCGCATATGCCAACCTGAGCCAAATGGCGATTTATTATATCGGCGGAATCCTGCACCATGCACCGTCCCTGATCGCACTGACCAATCCGTCCACCAACTCCTTCAAGCGTCTGGTTCCGGGTTATGAAGCACCGGTTAACCTGGTATTCTCCAAGGGCAACCGTTCCGCGGCTGTACGTATCCCGATCGCTGCCGTAACTCCGAAGGGCTGCCGTATCGAGTTCCGTACTCCGGACTCCACTGCTAACCCGTACCTGGCTTTTGCAGCTATGCTGTTGGCCGGTTTGGACGGCATCAAGAACAAGATCGACCCGACTGCTCTGGGTTATGGTCCGCTGGACAAGAACATCTACGAGCTGTCTGACGAAGAGAAGAAGGAAATCCGCAGTGTACCGGGCACCCTGGAGGAAGCTCTGGACGCTCTGGAAGCCAACCACTCCTTCTTGACTGAGTCCGGCGTATTCACCGAAGACTTCATCGCCAACTTCATCGACCTGAAGCGTGCTGAAGCCAAGGCTGTTGCCATCCGCGTTCACCCGCATGAATACTCCCTGTATTTCGGAGTGTAATCATCCATTCAAATTATTGATCGCAGCCCCCGGTTCTCCGGGGGTTTTTTTGTTGTTGAAGGTCGGTGTGTGGGCCTCTGCTTATCTCCGTCCAGCTCTAGTCGCAAAGTTCCGTTATAGCGGCAAACTACGAAATTAGCTGACGAAGACTTTATTATCCAACTGTAATATTTTGAGGGTTGATGGAGCTTTGGCGGGTATGGTAGCCTAAATAGAGCCGAATCCGGTATGGATGCTTCCATATAAACAACCGGTACGGGGGACGATTTACAGGGGTGAATGCGCGCTGCTGTCAGGCGCCTAGGGAGCAACCTTCTTCCCGAACCCGTCAACTAACCTCGGAGGCAGAGCATCATCCGGCATTACGCGGATGAAATACTCAGGAGGTCCATCATCCATGCCTATGTTCAACCAAAAGAAATGGGCTGCAGGTGTATGCGCTGCAGCAATTTCTGTCTGTGCGTTTGCGGCTCCCGCCGCGCATGCTGAGGTCGCCCCTTTGGCGGAAACGCTTTCTGTCAAGGTGCAGGTCAACACGGAATTGATCCAGTTTCCCGACGCCCAGCCCTTTATTGATAACCAGGGACGTACCCAGGTGCCCGTCCGTTTTGTAAGCGAGGAATTGGGCTACCAGGTGGATTGGTCCCGCTTGTCCGACGGACAAATCAATGTGCAGCTGAAGAATGACGCGGGCAAAATCCTGACGCTGGAAACGGGCAAAACCATGGCTACGGTGGATGGAAAGGCTGAAGCTATGGACACTGCAGCAGTGCTGCTTGACGGCAGGGTTTATGTCCCCTTGCGGTTCATTTCGGAAGCAAAAGGGATCCGTGTGCAGTGGGACTCCAGCAATTTTATCGCCATTCTGAATGAGGACGGCAACTACCATGCTCCGGCTTGGTATGCCCCGCGGATGAAGCTGTTATCCACCTTTACCGCTACGGCTTACTCCGCTGATCCCAAGGAAAACGGCGGGTATGGGGCAGTGGATTATTTCGGCAACCCGCTGAAGGTGGGAACTGTTGCGGTGGATCCATCCGTCATCCCCCTGGGCACCAGACTTTATGTAGAAGGGTATGACTTTAACGGTCTGCCGGTAGGCGGGATGCTTGCGGAAGCTACGGACACAGGCAATGCTCTTAAGGGGAACCGGATTGATATTTTTGTGCCGGGAGCCCGTGAGGAGCTGAAGAAATTCGGATACCAGCAGGTGAAGGTGTATCTCCTTCCCTAATTAAAAGGCGCCATTAGCCGGCCATACGGAGCAATAACTCCGGGTGGCTTTTTTTGTGCGGAAAACCAAGCAAGGAATGGAAGAAAACATCACACGAAGAAAGGAGGCTTGTCCTGCTTATTCTCTTGATAAAATAAATTTATCATGTAAAAATATGGTTCATAACCGCTGTAAAGAATAAAAGAAAATTTCTGTGAATGCGCTTAAAGCTACTTGATGAACCTATTGAATCTTGCTATCATAGACACAAACGTGAAGGGTTGGTGTGGAATTTCATGAGTAGAGCCTATAATTTTAATGCAGGGCCTGCGGCGCTCCCGCTGGAAGTATTGCAGAAGGCGCAGGAAGAGATTGTTGATTTTAAAGGGATCGGCATGTCCATCATGGAGGTATCCCACCGCAGCAAGGAGTATGAAGCGGTCAACGACGAAACCCAACAGCTGCTTCTTGAGCTTCTGGAGCTCCCTGCCGGCTATAAGGTGCTGTTCCTGCAAGGCGGAGCCAGCACACAGTTCGCTATGCTTCCTATGAATCTGCTCACCGCGGGCAAGGTAGGCAGCTATGTCATGACCGGCTCTTGGGCCGAGAAGGCCATTCAGGAAGCCAAACTCATCGGAGAAACCCATATCGCCGCCAGCTCCAAGGAAGGCGTTCTACATATTCCCGCTTTGAGCGAAATCGAAATCCCGGAGAACGCGGCTTATCTGCACGTCACCTCCAATGAAACTATTGCCGGCACCCAATACCAGGAGTTCCCGGATACAGGCAGCATTCCTCTGGTATCGGATATGTCCAGTGATATCCTGTCCCGGCGTATTGATGCCTCCAAGTTCTCCCTGATCTATGCTGGTGCTCAGAAGAACCTGGGTCCTTCGGGCGTAACTATCGTGGTAGCCAAGGAAGATCTGTTCAACAACGCACCCAAGACCATTCCTACCATGCTTCGTTACAGCACTTATCTGAAGAACAATTCCCTGTACAACACGCCGCCGGTATATTCCATTTATATGGTGAACCTGGTGCTGAAGTGGGTCAAGGAGCAGGGCGGGGTAGCAGCTGTCGAGAAGATCAACCGCGAGAAGACCGACCTGATCTACAATACGCTGGATAACAGCGGCGGCTTCTATGAAGGAATGGCTCAGAAGGACAGCCGTTCCATTATGAACGTAACCTTCAAGCTGCAATCCGAGGAGCTTGAGAAGGAATTCCTCGCATTGGCCAAGAAGAACGGCTTCGTAGGCCTGGGCGGTCACCGCAGCGTCGGCCATCTCCGCGCTTCCACTTATAACGCAGTTCCTTACGCAAGCTGCAAGGCGCTGGTGGATCTGCTGGACGAATTCAAGCGCACACACGGCTAATTTGAAAAGAATACATGGCATTTTTTCTAACCCGACAGGACGGTTCCTGTCGGGTTTTTGCATGTTATGATATCTATCACAGAATATTTTATCAAACATAGGTAAAATGATGTCAAAAAACCTGACAAGGTTGCTGAAGGCAGAGGGCTGATGCGCAAATGAAGCTTACAATAGGACGCAAGTTAATCGGCGGTTTTTTGGCAGTCGCATGTTTTATGGTCATTGTCATCGGCTTATTCTACCGTTCCTTGGGCGACGTCGAATCACGGTTTCATGCATTGGTGGATGAACGAGTGAGGGTGCTGACTCACGCCCAGTTGATTCAATCTGCAGGTCTTCAGCAAAATGACTATATACGGGAATATTATCTGACACAGACGCCTGCGTCCATCGAACGGATGGCAGAGGCCAATGCGCGGGTGATCAGTCTGGTGGAGGAAACACTTCCCTTAGTCACCTCGGAGGAGGATGCCGGGCGCTTCGAACGGCTGAAGGGGTTGGCGCTGGATTACAAGGAGCGGGTAGATACCGCTTTGGCAATGCCCCCGGACAAAGGGCTGCGGGAGGCGGAATTCAGCGTATTCCCGGTGGCTACCCAATTGGCCGTCCTGGCGGAAAATCTGGCTAATGACCAATTGGCCCTCATGACTCAGGAGCAGCAGGCGGTGAAGGATTCCGTGCTTGGGGACAAGCGGCTTGCGTTGGGGGCGGGGATTGGCGCAACGGTGCTGTCCTTGGCCATCGGCTTCCTGATCGCCTTCGCCATCTCCCGGCCCATCCGCAGGATTACAGACGCGGCGAGAGAGATTGCCGCAGGCAACCTCCAGCATAAAGAGCTGGAGGTGCGGACCAAGGATGAAATTCAAGAGCTGTCTGAAGCATTCCTGGATATGATGGGACAGCTCCGCGGCATTATCGGCAAGGTGGATGAAGGGGCAGCGCAATTGGTGGCCAGCGCCAAGATGATGAGCGCCAATGCGGAGATGACATCGGCGGCTACCCAGCATATAACGGATGCAGCCCAAGAGGTGGCTGCCGGCTCGGAGCAGCAGGTCCGCGGTGCGGAGGACAGTGCCAGAGCCATGGAGGAAATGAGCCAGGGGATCACCCGTATCGCCGAGTCGTCTGCGGCGGTGCATGAGGTGACTGTTCATGCCAGACAGCAGGCGGATGAAGGCAATGCGGCGGCTCAGCATGCCGTGAGACAGATGAATACCGTGTATCAGTCGGCAAACCTTGCAGCAGAGCGTGTGAAGCGTCTGGGAGAGCGCTCCGGGCAGATCGGCGAGATCATCGGGGTGATGTCGGGAATCGCATCCCAGACGAGCCTGCTGGCCCTGAATGCCTCCATAGAAGCAGCTAGAGCCGGGGAGCAGGGCAGAGGTTTTGTGGTGGTAGCATCCGAGGTCAAGAAGCTGGCCATCCAATCCGAGGAAGCGGCAAGACAGATCACGGAGCTGATCCGCCAGGTTCAGTTGGAAACGGAGGCGGCTGTGAAGGGGATGCAGGAAGGTATGGTGCAAAGCCGGGAGGGCCTGGCCGTGGTGGAATCGGCAGGGGAAGCCTTCGGCAGCATACGGTCCGCTATCATTGGGGTGGTCACCCAAATCGAAGAGGTCTCCGCAACCGCCCAAGAAATGTCCGCCGGAACCCAGGAGGTAGCAGCCTCTGTAGAGGAAACCTCCCGTATTGCCCGCCAATCCAGCAGGCAAATCCAGGAGGTGGCAGCCACCACGGAGGAGCAGTTGGCCTCCATGCAGGAGATTACGGCCTCTGCCGGTTCCTTGAACAGCATGGCGGAGGAGCTGCAGCAGGCGGTGTCCCGGTTTAAGCTGTAGCCGCGATCCCCCAAAAGTGACGAGATGCTCTGTATTAGACAACAAGCAGGCTGAACCGTTAAAAGCGGCCAGCCTGCTTTACACGTAAGCCTTTTTAGGAAAAGGACGCCTCCCGTACCGGCTCGCGCAGCTTATACCCTACATTGCGTACGGTCACAATATATTGGGGGTTCTTCACATCCGACTCGATCTTATCCCGAAGATGGCTGATATGCACGTCCACAATCCGGGTATCTCCCACAAAGTGATAGTCCCACACCCCCAGCAAAAGCTGCTGCCGCGACAGCACCATTCCCCGGTGTTTGCACAGAAAAACCAGCAGTTCAAATTCCTTCGGGGTCAAATCCAGCAGCTCCTCATTCAACAACGCCTCCCGCTGCTCGGGAGACACCAGAAGTCCGCCCACCTGGTAGGTGGGGGCCGGCTCCTGCTTCTCCTCCAACCCGTGCATCCGGGCACGCCGGAGCAGGGCGTGAATACGGGAGACCAGCTCCATGGGGCTGAAGGGTTTGGTCATATAATCGTCAGCGCCGTTGTCCAGCCCGGCAATTCTATCATTGAGCTCCTGCATGGCCGACAGCATAATAATGGGGGTGCGGATGCGGGAGTTCCGCAGCTTGCGGCATACCTGGATGCCGTCCAGCTTGGGCAGCATCAGATCCAACACCACCAGATCCGGCTTAAAGGAATGGACAGCCTCAAACACCGCTTCCCCATCCATCACACATTTCACATCATAACCCGCCTGCTTCAAGTTGAAGTCGATGAGGGTGGAAATGGAAGGCTCGTCATCGACAACCAAGATTTTTGTCTTCATGGCGACTCTCCTTTAGTTTTTCGGACACGAAAAATGTCTATTGTTTCACCCAGTATGACAGCTTCCTGCTATGGCGGTATTAAGGGATCGTAAAGCCGGTGTAAATTTTCTGCTGAAATGTTGTATAATAGATAGCCGGAGCGTTTATTTCTTGTGAGGTGACGATTGTGGCTTTTCATATTGTGCTGGTGGAGCCGGAAATTCCGGCGAATACCGGCAATATTGCGCGGACCTGCGCTGCTACGGGAACGCATCTCCATCTGGTGCGTCCGCTGGGCTTTAATACCGATGACAAAACCTTAAAGCGTGCTGGTTTGGACTATTGGCATGCCGTCCAGGTTCATTATCATGACAGCTTCCAGGAGGTGAAGGACCTGTATCCGGAGGCCCGTTTCTTCTGTGCCACTACCAAAACGGACAAGCTGTATACGGATATGGCTTACCGGGACGGGGATTTTCTGGTGTTTGGCAAGGAAACCAAGGGTCTGGGACCGGATATTATCCAAGCCCACGCGGATTCGGCGATCCGGATGCCGATGACGGATGCGGTCCGTTCCTTGAACCTGTCCAATTCAGCGGCGATTATTTTGTACGAAGCGTTAAGACAAAATGGGTTTTTAGAACTGAAATAAAGCAGAAATCCTTCTATTTAAATATTTTTTTAACATTTTTAAGTCAATTTTTATGTTTCTAGCAGGGTTTTTTGTATTAATATTGAATTGTTATAGAGCAAGAATAATTATCTTTTAGAGGAGGGTACGTCATGAAACCAGCAGGTGTCGTGCGCAAGGTAGATCAACTGGGCCGCATCGTGTTACCGAAATCGCTGCGCAAGCGGTATCAGATGAACGAGGGAGATCCCGTTGAGATTTTGGTTCAAGGCGACCATATTATCTTGGAACGTTACCGTCCGAGATGTGTGTTTTGCGGGTCTATGGAGGAAGTAACAGACTTCAAGGAAAAACAGATTTGTTCCGGTTGCTTGCGCGAAATGAACATGCTGTTGAAACAGGCCTGATTTGTTTCAAAAGTTCCACATAAAAAGCATCACAATTTCGGCCCTGAGGCCGTCGTGATGCTTCTTTTTTTTGCCTTATTTGAAGAAAACAAAATGAGTGGGCATGGAGCGCATCCGTCCGTTATCGGAGGGGCGGTTGATCAGCTCGTTGCCCCACACCAGGGTAGAGGAGCCGCCGCCGTCCAGATTGTAGGCGTCTTGGATGCCCATCTGCTGGAGCTTGTCCTGGAGCTCAGGCAAGGATGCCCCTGCGCTGCCCCGGTCATCGCCGCCATCGGTTACGATGAACAGCAGCTGGTTATTCTTGAAGTTGCCCACCACCGTCCGGGCCGCCCGGTAGGGGCTGGTCATCCATTTAACAGGAATGGTTTGTTTCTTGCCGTCCTTCAGCAGAATCGGAGTGAAGGAAGCGCCGAATTGCGGCTTCAGCTTATCCAGCTCCTCCTGCTTGTTGAACATGCCGCCGATGAGCTGGCGCTGGTCGTTCAGGCCAACGAAGCTAAGCCCGTCCGAAGGGAAAAAGCCGTACACATATTTGCCGTTCTGGATCGTATTGCCGGTAGGGTAACGTTTGCCTGTGCCGCTTTCGTCGGCGAAGCCTCCCGCATTCACGCCGGCGATTCCGCCAAGGCGGTTCACCGCGGCCAAGGTCGTTTCGCTTTTGCCGATTTTGTCCCCGGCCAAGGCCATCTTCATGGCTTTATCCGATTTCAGCTCGGCCTTCAGGGCGTATCCTTTATAGGAGGAGGCGGAGAAGGTATACAGCTTCAGCTCGATATTACCGGAGGAGGCCGAACGGGTCGGCGCACCTAACACATTGGAGATCCTCCGCTCAAAAATCTGTGCCGGTTTGTTCCTCTGCTCGGAGGCGGTTTTCAGCATCACGGAAACCTGGGCGGAGCTTTCATTATACAAGTCGTAGTGCTTCATTATGGTGGACTGGATGGCGGAGCTGTCCTGGGTGGCTTTTTCCAGTTTGCCGTCCAGACCCGCCGCATCCTCGGCCAGATTCACCGGGGGCAGCTCGGCCCGGGCCATAGCGGCAATGGGGGGCATCAGCTGGGTGCTGTCCGTAGCCAGCATCCAGACCGCCATCCCCAAAAAAGGGGCGGTTGCCAGAAGAAAAAGACGGTTAATGGCCTGCTTATGGTTCATTTCAACACATCCAGATTATGCTGGAGCTCCTCCAGCTGCTTCTTGACTTCGGCCAGTTGGGTATACAGCTGGTTGCTGTTGTCGGTTTTGCTGTTGGCGCTGTCCTTGGTGAAGGCCAGAAGCTCGTTCAAGGCATCCACCTTGGTCTGGAGCTTGGCGATTTCCGTCTGGAAGGCGGTCTTGAGGTCGCCGATCTGGCTCTGGTAATCCTGCTGGATGGCTTCCAGCTGGGTTTTGTTCTGCTCGGCAATCTGTGTGGCGATTTGGCTCCGGAGATGATCGCTGTAGGCTTTGGTCCCCCATACCCCCAAGGCGATCAAAAAAACCCAGGCCATAAGAAGAATGGCATAAGTGTGCTTCCTTTTGGAAGTAGTGGATTTGACGCCGCGCATATACGTATCTTGTCTGGCGTCCAAAGGCAAGCTCATGAACATGTCACCTCAAGGAAAAATTTGAATGGGCCTCTGACGGGAATCTGTCGGGAGGAGTGAAGTAGAAGAATAAATATTCACGGAGTTTCATTCCTTACCGGGAAAGGAGTGTCTTGGATGCTCAAACACGTTTTGTCGGCCTTGATTGAATGAGATTATAAGGGTTCAAAGCCGCCAAAAAACTCGCCCTCAAGCCACTCCTTTCCCTCCCAGTCATTCCACATGAATATTCATTCATTTTTCAAAAGTCGAACAGATGCCCTCAAGCGGGTTTGCATACACGCCCTAGTATAGCATAGGTCTTCCGCCAGGGGCGAGGGACTTTAGTGGCGATTGCTGTCAGAGGCATGAACAAACTGTTACGATCCGTCGTCTCTTCCCGTTTTCCTGCGGTATTCTCCCGGAGAGAGGCCGGTGAGCTTCTTGAAGACCTTGCTGAAGTATTTCTCATCCTGGTAGCCGACCTGAAGGGCGATCCGGCTCAGGCGGAAGTCGGGATTCAATAAGAGCAGCTTGGATTTTTCAATGCGGATGCGGGCGATATAGTCGGACAGATTTTCCTTAAATTCCTGCTTGAATTTGCGGGAGATGTATTCCCGGCTGAGATAGAAGCGGTCGGCAATGTCCTGCAGCGAAATTTCCTCCTCGGCATGCTCCCGCAGATAATGGGCAATTTCGTAGATGATATGCCTGTCCTCCCGCAGCTGCCGGGTATGCAGGTCGGCAAGCTTCAGCAGCTGCTCCGTAATCCGCTGCTCCCATACGGACAAGGATAGGCAGCCGTCTGCCTCCAAGGGGATGACAGGCTCGGGCACCTCCTTACCGTCCATAACCCAGCGTGCCTGGAACAGAGCAAACTCCTGCTTCCAAAGCTCCAGATGGTCTACGGTAATCCGGTCCCAGCGGCGGATATCCCCGAAGAGCTTGCCGGCTGCAGTCGACACCTGCCCCTCATGGGCGCTTTGCACGGCCAGCCGCAGCTCCTCCTCATACTCCCGGAAGGGGAGCGGTCGGAAGGCAGGCTCCTGGCCCGCCTGCGCCTCGTGAATCCACCCGCTGCGGAGAAGCAGATTGCGGCTGCGCAGAGCGTGAATCGCATCCCGGTAGGCGTTGGAGGCGCCCAAGGGAAAAGCAGCGGTTCCGCTAAGCCCCATATCGAAGCTGCCGCCCAGGGTCTGGCGGATGCCGCATGCAATACGCCTAACCAGCTCCCCCGCACCGGAAGTATGCCTCCAGATCAGCAGCACAATCGTACCGGTGCCGTCCCCGTGGCGGAAGGCGTAGCCGGTTTTGTCCCGGCTCAGATATTCATTGCAGATGTTCAAGAGCGAGAAGTAGAGCAGATCCGTGCCGGAGGCGAACTTCCGGCGGATGACCGGCGGAATGTCCGCCAGTCCGATTACCCCGACCCGGCATTGTTGGGTTTCCGGGGAATAACCCAGGTCACGGATGAGGCTGTCCTTCAGCTTCCCGTAATAAGAGGCATCGTCCAGCAGGTTGGACAGCATCCGCTCCCAATACACCGGCTTGATCTGGTTGACCTCCATATGGTGCTCCTGAAGCCGCCGCTCCGTCTCCGCCTCAAGCCGGCAGCTATCCACCGCCTTCTGGATCGCCTCCCCCAGCTCTGCCGGGTCAATGGGCTTCAGAAGATAGTCCAGCCCGCCGTATTTCACGGCAGTGCGCACCAGCTCGAAATCATCATGACCGCTGATGACAATGACCTTGGTCCGGGGGGAATGGGTTTTGATCCACTCCAGCAGCCCGGTGCCGCCCATGCCCGGCATCAGCATATCCATAAACACCAGCTCCGGCTGAAGCCCGGGGATCAGCCGGACAGCCGTTTCCCCATCCTCCGCCTCCTCCAGGCTGGTAATGCCGAAGGACGGCCAGTCCGCCAGCAGGCGGATAGCGCTCCTCACATGCTTTTCATCATCCACGATCAATGCCCTCATGGTTCAGGCCTCCTTCTTTCAGGGGGATGTACAGCTCCACTTTCAGCCCGCCGCTCTCGGGAGATTCTACCCTTAGTTCCGCCAGTGGATTGTAATACAGCCGGATACGGGCGATTACGTTCAAGAGGCCGATGCCCCCGTCCTCCCCGCTTCCGCCAGAGGGTCCCTGGCGGAGCTTCTCCCGGAGCACCGCCAGCTCCAACGAAGACATACCCTTGCCGTCGTCAGCCACCTCGATCCGCAGCTCCTCCTCCGGGGACAGGCTGGCGGCGATACGGATGCGTCCCCCGGCAGTGGAATCGTAGCCATGCTTGAAGTAGTTTTCAACCAGCGGCTGCAGGGTCATCTTGGGCACGGGGATGGCCAAGACTTCAGGACCGGCCTCCAGCTCTACCTGCAACTTGCCGTCGAAGCGCTGCTGCTGCAGCTCCAGATATCCCTTCACATAATCGATTTCCTGGTGCAGGGGAACGATGGTTTTGTCTGTATTCATCTGGTAGCGCATCATTCTCCCGAGGGAGGCAATCAGGGTGTAAATCCGGTTCTCCCCGTGCTGAAGCGCCAGGGTACCGATGGACTGCAGGGCGTTATTCAGGAAGTGCGGATTGATCTGTGCCTGAAGCGCTTTCAATTCATTGGTCCGGTTGGCCAGCTTCAGAGCATATTCCCGCAGAATCATTTCATTCAGGGTTTGCATCATCACCCGGAAGCGTCGGGCCAAAACGCCGATCTCATCTGTGCTTTTGGAATCAATCTCCACATGGAGCTGGCCGGACTGAATTTTGTTGATGGCAGCAGTCAAGGCCTGAATCGGCGCCGTAAAACGGATGGAGATGATTACCGTCGCCACGATAACAATCACCAAAAACAGCGTGTACACACCGGCATTGATCCGGGTCAAATCCCGGGCATCCTTATACAGGTGGCTGTAGGGGATCTGCTTGACAATGGTCCAGTTCATGTAGGAGGCCTCCATACGCTGGTAGATGGTCATGCCGCTGCTGGCCCCGTCCTTCCACTCGAAGCTGCCCTCCTCCCCGGTTAGCTGCTGAAGCCAGCTATACTGCGGGATGATCCCCCATTCCGCTTCATTTTTGCTGTAAATAACCGTACCATTTTCGTCCAAAATATACAAATTTTCATAATCCCGGTTATAAAGCTGTGCACAGATTTTTTCGAAAAAATCCAGCCGCAGATCCACCGACAATAATCCCAGCTCTTGGGTGGAGGGCACATTATAGAAGGGGCGGTGCAGGGTAAGCACCGGATAAGGCTCGTTCTTCGGGAAATAGCTGACCCCGTAGTCATGAGACAGATGGGTGGCCTCCGTGTAGGATTGGTATCCGTTGAAGGGACGGGAAGGTGACGCAACCGGTACAGATTCCCGGGAGGAGCTGGTTAACCGGCCGTTTACATACAAAAAGTGCTCCTTGGACGCATACAGATCCAGATGTACCTGGGCTACCTCACCGATGGACCGGCTTACCAATTGGATCGAACGCAGCAGGTCGTTGCGCTGTTCGATGCTCCCGTGATAGCCGCTTTGGAGAATGCCGAAGACCTGATAGTCTCTGTAAGCGCTTAACGTTGCCTGATCAACGATGCCCAGATAATACATCAGGTTGGTTTTCCCCTGGAAAATCAGGTGGGTGTTCTGCTGGACGGCGTTTGTTTTGATGGTTTCCTTATTGGAGGAGTAGGTAATGAGGATGGAGGTGGCAATGGGAATAATAGTGGCGATGAGCATAAACAGAATCAGCTTGTTGCGGATGCTTCCCTTGATCCGGTTCACAGGGGCATGCTCCTTCCATAGGGGCAGCAGGTCAATATCTTACACTTTTCTTGTCATCTGGCCATGTGTCCTTCCGCTGCGCCTGACTTTATACTTAGTGTACAGGGAACCTCCCGCACAGTAAAGGTGTTATGAGGAGGCGGATCAACGAAAGGAGACAACGGAAAATGGCAGATGGTCAACGGGAAGGAGCCCTGGTTTCTACCGGACCCGCCGTGCAGGCAGCGGCCAAAAAAAGAACCGGAGGCTGGAGGGAGTGGGGGGTCCAGCTGGTTTTTGTAGGACCGGCTCTTTTATTTTTTACCGTTATTGTATTGATCCCTTTTTTTCTGGGGATGGTGTATTCCTTCACGGACTGGAGCGGAGTCAACTCTGCGATGTCGTGGGTGGGGCTGGATAATTTCCGCCAGATCTTCACCAAGGATGCGGCCTTCTGGAGGGCATTTTCCTTCACGGCGCGTTTTTCCGTGTGCAGCGTGGTGCTGACCAATGTGGTGGCGTTCGGCTTGGCCCTGCTGCTGACCCGGCCGCTCAAAACCCGGAATATTCTGCGCACCGTCTTTTTTCTGCCGAATGTGATTGGGGGCCTTCTGCTGGGGTTTATCTGGCAGTTTATCTTTATCCGGGGCTTCGCTTCCATCGGCGCCGCAACGGGGATCGGTTTTTTCGAGCTGCCTTGGCTGGGGAACGAAATCACCGCATTCTGGGGCATTCTGATCGTAAGCGTCTGGCAAGGGGCCGGGTATCTGATGATCATCTACATCGCCGGGCTGGTCAATATTCCCTCGGAGCTGTTAGAGGCGGCCCGGATCGACGGCGCCACCTTCCGGGATACACTCCGGCATGTTATCCTGCCTCTGATCATGCCGGCGGTAACGGTTTGTTTGTTTCTGGCCATCTCCTGGGCCTTTAAGATGTTTGACTTGAATATGTCGTTGACCAAAGGGGGGCCGTTCCGGTCCACCGAATCCATCGCGCTTAATATTTATGCCGAGGCCTTCCAGAACAACCGTTACGGCTTGGGCACAGCCAAGGCACTGCTGTTCTTCGTAGGCACAGCAGCCATTACCGGCCTGCAGGTCTTTCTGACGAAGCGCAAGGAGGTGGAGGCATAATGCGCAGCACCCGTTCATACAGTCTGCAGATTCTGGCCGCCGAATGCCTCGCCGTTGCCGTTGGTCTTTTGTTCCTGACCCCCTTCTACTTCGTGGTGATCAATTCCCTCAAGAGCTTCGGAGATCTGCTTACTGACTCCGCCGGCTGGCCCACGTCCTGGCATCCCGGCAATTATGGCAGAGCCTGGGAGCTCCTGCGGTTTCCCAGGGTATTCGGCAATTCGCTCCTGATTACCGTCATCTCCAACGCCGGTCTGGTGGTGATCAGCGCCATGGCAGCACACCGGATTGTCCGCCGGTCCACCCGTTTTAACAAAACCGTGTTCGGATTATTCGTGGCTTCCATGATTATTCCCTTCCAATCCATCATGATCCCGCTGGTGAAGGTGGTCAGCACGTTGGGCATCCAGAACAGCTACGTGGGGATTATTATCTGTTACTTTGGCTTCGGCGTCATGATGTCCGTGTTCCTGTATCACGGGTACATCAAGTCCATCCCGGCGGAAATCGAGGAATCGGCGGTAGTGGACGGCTGCTCGGCCTATGGCGTGTTCTGGCGGATCGTATTCCCGCTGCTGAAGCCCATGACCGTGACCGTGCTGCTGCTAAACAGCCTGTGGATCTGGAATGACTTTCTCCTGCCCCTGCTGATCCTGAACAGTCCCGCACTGCGGACCCTTCCGCTGGCGGCAAGCTCTTTTTTTGCCCAATATACCAAGCAGTGGGATCTGGGGCTGGCTTCTCTGGTGTTGGGCATCATTCCGATCATCATTTTCTTCCTGTCCATGCAGAAGCATATTATCGAAGGGATTACAGCCGGGTCAGTCAAGGGATAACCATCATCCGAAATCATAAGGAGGAAATTGCTGCAATGAGGAAAAAGAGCTTCATCCTGCTGCCCTTGGCGGTTATGCTTGTGCTGTTCCTGACGGCCACCGCTTTCGCAGATGCCACATCCCACTATCTGAACCCGCTGATGAAGGGGGCAGACCCGACCATCGCCAGGGCAGCGGACGGCTATTATTATTCGGCTGCCAGTGACGGCAACATCACGTTGAAACGGCATGAAACCATTCTCGGGGTGGCCACCGCCAAAAGCAGGGTCGTCTGGGAAAGGCCGAAGGACTTCGGGTTTGTGTGGGGACCCTATATCTACCGGCTGGATGGCAAGTGGTATATCTATTTTGCCTCCGGCCCGGAGAAAAGCTTCGGATTCGGCCACCCCAGCTCCTACGTGCTGGAGAATGATTCCCCCGATCCGTTTGAAGGGACATGGACGCTGAAGGGGGGCTCCTCCAATGCCGACGAGGATGGGCAGGTTACATACAAGCAGGGGCTGCTGAACACGGAGGGCTACGGCCTGGCCTGCGGCATCGTCATTATTAACGGGCAGCGGTATTTTACCTACACCAAATACTACTATTATTACGACCCGGCCACTGGAAAAACCAGGTTCGACGAATGTCCCACCATTGTCAAAATGAAAAGCCCGTGGGAGCTGGAGGGCAAGGAGGTCACCCTGGCCAGGCCGGTATATGATTGGGAAAAGCACGGCGACAACATCAACGAAGGTGCTGCAGTTGTGGAACGTAACGGCAAGGTCTATTTCGCTTATTCGGTAAGCAGCTTTATGAACGATAACTATGCGGTAGGCGTATCCGTAGCGGATCTGTCTTCGGATATTATGGACGAAGCGTCCTGGACGAAATATCCGCAGCCGGCGATGAAACGGTCCGATGAAAACAGCTCTTACGGGCCGGGCTCACCTTTGTTCCTGAAGTCGGAGGATGGCACGGAGGATTGGATTCTCTATCATGGCATACCTACCCACGGACAGGGCGGGGGCAACCGGGGAATCAGAGCTCAACGGATCAACTGGGATGATACCGATTTCATTAGTTTGGGTATCCCGTCCAACCCTGGCACCGTCCTGGGCAGACCGTCAGGCGAGGAAAAAAGCGAGGTCTATGAAGCGGAGGACGCCCAATTGTCCGGTGCTGACAAGGTAACGGGGAGCAGCCTGTATGCTTCGGATGCCCGGTATGTGAAATACAGCAGCGGCAAGGACAGCGACTATGTGGAATTTACGATGAACACGGAATCGGAAGGGACCTACTCCCTGGATTTCCGGTATAACAACAACACGGCAGGTCCGGTCAGTATGCAGCTGGCCGTGAATCAAGAGAGCCGGGGGGCCGTTTCTTTTCCTACCAATGGGGGATGGGAGAGCAACTTCGATAACAAAACCGTTCACGGCATCCGGCTGAATGCCGGGGCCAACAAGGTCCGTCTTTCCGGCAAAAGCGCCTTGGCGCTGGATGCTCTGATTCTCAAAAAAAGCGCGCTGTATGAAGCGGAGAATGCCGAGTTATCCGGCAATGCAAAGACGGATACCGACCATCCCGGATACAGTGGAACGGGGTTTGTCGGAGGGCTGTGGATTGGGGAATCGGCGGTTTCCTTCAAGGTAAATGCCGCCCATGCCGGCAGCTATTCCGTGAAACTGGCCTACAGCCTGGGTTTTGCCGACGATAGAACCTTGAGCATGTATGTGAATGGCACCAAGATCAAACAAGTGGATTTTTTCAGTCTGAAAAGCTGGGACAAATGGGCGGACCGTTACGACAATGTTTTCCTGAAGGAAGGGGAAAACGTCATTACGTACCGGTATGACCAAGGGGATACCGGCAATGTGAATCTGGATTACATTGCGGTTACCGAAGCTGCCACCTGGACCTATGAGGCCGAAACCGCCAAAACCACGGGTGCCAAGGATGCCAAGGTGGTGAAGGCGAAGGAGGGCAATACGGGAATCGGGTATGTAAACGGTCTGGCCAAGGCGGGCTCCTCGGTGGAATTCGCTGTGGAGGTGGAGCATGCGGCAGACTACGACGTTAAGCTCCGCTACGCCAAGGAAGGCGCAGACAAAACGCTTGCTCTGTATGTGAATGGCGCTTATGCCGGGGATGTGGTTTTGTCCCCCACGGGAGGCGCTGCGGTGTGGAAGGAGCAGGTAGTGACCGTGCCCTTGGGCAAGGGCAAAAACATCATCACCTACAAAAGCGAGACGGAGAGCGGGGATGTGGTCAATCTGGACAACATCCATCTGAATAAACGGACGCCTTGGAAGTATCAGGCGGAGAATGCCCTCCGTTCCGACAATCTGAAGGTGGCCAGAGATCATTTATGGTATGACGGCAACGGTTTTGTGGGCGGATTCGAGGAGGAGGGCGACTCCCTCCGGTTTGAGGTCAATGTGCCCTATACGGCGGATTACACCTCCACCCTGCGGTATTCCGGCTCCTCGGCAGCCAATATCAGGATGACGCTGTACGTGAATGAAAACCGGATCAAGCAGGTTCTGCTGCCGCCCACAGCCAACTGGGATACCTGGTCGGATACAACAGAGACGGTGCGCCTGAAGGCCGGGAAGAATATCATTGAGTTTATCCGGGAAGGCGAGGACACGGGACGGTTCAACATCGACAGCCTGACCATTGATAAGTTTGCGGGCGGATTCATGAGCTCCTCAGCGAAGAAAATCACCCCTGAAACCATGGTGAAGATTCAACCGAAGCATAGCGGAAAATCCCTGGATGTGGACAGGGTATCCAGCGATCCGGGGGCGGTAATTAACCAATGGGCAAATGGCGACGGCAACAACCAGCTGTGGCGATTTCTGGATCTGGGAACCGGTTATTACCAAATCACCTCGGTGCAAAGCGGCCATGCCATTGACCTGAAGGCCGGTTCCGCCATCGGTCAAATCTACCAGAATGTGAAGGGAACAGGCAGTTCCATACCGGATACCCAGCAGTGGAAGCTGGAGCGTGATGGAGAGTACTATAAGATCATCAACAAAAGCAACGGCAAGGTTCTTACTGTTGACGGCGCCTCCATGAACAACGGCGCTGTGGTGCGGGTGGCCGATGACGAATCGAAGGACCATCAGCGTATGAAAATTGAAATCCGCAACCTGACGGAAAGTGAATTCCGTCCTGTGGCTGATCTTACAGCTGTTCCGGCCACCATGGAGGCGGGGCAGGAAAAAACGCTTTTCGGTACGGTTTCCCCTGATGCCGCAACCCGCAAGAGCATCATGTGGAGCATCAAGAATGCCGGTAATACCGGGGCGGTGCTGAACGGGAATGTTTTATCCGCCACAAAAGCGGGAGCAGTGACGGTTACCGCAAGAATTAAAGCAGGTCGGGCAGGTGGTGGCGATTACACCAAGGATTTCACCATCACCGTCACCAAGAAGGATGCGGATCTTACTCCCGATAAGGCTAACTACGACCTGTACGTTCCCGGCGATGTAAGCACGAATGTCATTTGGAATGAAGCCAAATCGGTAACCGGAGTGGTATATGCAACAACGGTAACGGGAGCCGTTTATAACGGGGCATTGGGTGCGGATGGTTTTGCCGTCACCGAGAATGTGTTGACCATTAAGAATGATGGCCTGGATAAGCTTGGGCTGGAAAGCGGCGGCAAGGTGGATTTTTCCATTCTTTTTGACAAGGGGAATCCGGCTGCCTTCACGGTCCATGTGGTAGACAGCTCGTCCTCCGCCAGCCACAGCATCACCGTCACCACGGAGGGCCGCGGCACAGCCAGCGCCAGCGCCGCATCTGCGGTGAAGGATGCGGTCGTTTCGTTAGCCGCTACCCCTGAGCCCGGTTATCTCTTTAAGGGCTGGAAGGTGATCCGGCCGGAGGGCCTCCGCATCACGGACGACAGCTTCATCATGCCTGGTGAAGCGGTGGAGGTCACGGCGGTATTCGCTGCCCCGGCCTATAGGGTGACGTATGACAAGAATGGAGCTGTTACGGGGGCTGTGCCGGTTGACGGGAATACGTATGCTCAAGGGGTTACGGTAGCTGTCTATGGCAATACCGGCAATCTGGCGAAGACGGGGTATGTGTTCAAGGGCTGGAATACAGAGGCGGACGGCAGCGGGAGCAGCTATGCAGAAGGCGGTCACTTCACCATGGGGACGGCGGATGTCACGCTGTATGCACAATGGGCGGCCAGCTATTCCGGCGGTTCCTCCGGCGGCAGCTCCACCTCATCCGGCGGGGAAACCGCCAGCCTGATTGACAGCAGCCAATTTACACTTCCGGCAGGGAAAAAGGGTGAGTTCGGCATAGGCGATGATATCAAGATCATCATTCCCGCCGGTGCGGTCCAAAAGGATCTAAGGCTCACCGTTGGCAGGGTAGCCGACATCAAACCGCTGCTTGGCGGCAAGGACACTCCTGCCAGTCCGGTATTCGAGTTGCAGAAGAACTTCTCCGAGCCCTTCGATCAGGAGATCACTCTGGTCCTGACCTTCGATCCGGCTAAGCTCAAGCAGGGCCAGAAGCCTGTTGTTTTCACTTACGACGAAGGGAATCGAAGCTGGGTGAAGGCAGGCGGCGAGGTAAACGGGAATAACGGAATTGACGGAATTAACGGGAACACCATTGCCGTGAAGGTGAAAAACACGGGTAAGTTTGCCGTGTTCGGCGTGGACCAACCGGCACAATCGCCTGTCCCCAAACCGCCGGCCAGCTTCCGCGATCTTGCGGGACATTGGGCGGAGGCGGCTATCCGGCAGGCAGTTCAAGCGGGAATTGTCAGCGGTTATCCTGACGGCACCTTCAAGCCGGACCGGACGGTCACACGCTCGGAATTTGCCGTAATGCTGATGGGGGCGCTTAAGCCGCAGACAGGCAAGGCTGCCCTTACCTTCACCGATAAGGAACAAATCGGCGCTTGGGCGCTGGATGCGGTGGCGCAGGCGGTGGAGGCGGGGATGATTGCCGGCTACGAGGACGGCTCCTTCCGTCCCGACGCGGAGATCACCCGTGCCGAGATGGCGATGATGCTGGCCACCGCTTTGGGCAAGGGACATGAAACGGCTGCGTCAGCCGGATTCGCCGATGACGGGGATATTCCGGATTGGGCCAAAGGCTCTGTAGCGGCTCTGTATAAGCTTGGCATGATGGAAGGCAAAGACGGGAACCGGTTTGCCCCCGGGGAGAAGGCAACACGTGCAGAGGCGGTTAAAGTGCTGCTGAACCTGCTGCAAAACTAATTTAGCGGAGAAAAAGGGGAGATTTTGAATGGTCAAAAAGTGGGTAACAGCAGGGTTGGCAGTAGCGTTAACCGCAGGTCTGGCAGCAGGCTGCGGCAGTGATTCATCCTCTACGGCCGGGGATCAGGCCAGTGCGGCGCCTAAGAAAAATGTGACGGTAAAGATTTTCCAGTTTAAGGTTGAAATTGTGGAGCAGATGAACAAGCTGAAGGCGGAGTATGAAGCCTCCCATCCGGGGGTTAAGCTGGAGATTGAAACCGTAGGGGGGAACGGCGATTATGGGGCTGTGCTCAAAACCAAGTTTGCCTCCAATGAATCTCCGGATATCTTCAATATCGGCGGTTATTCGGAGCGGGATGTGTGGCTGGAGCATCTGGAGGATCTGAGCGGCGAGCCGTGGGTCAAGGATGTGGTGCAGGTGGCCAAGGAGCCGATGATGAAGGATGGCAAGCTCTATGGCATGCCCATGGGGATTGAAGGCTACGGCTATATCTACAACAAGGACCTGTTCGCCAAAGCGGGGATCACCACTCCGCCCAGAACCCTCAGCCAATTGGAGGAGGCGGCCAAAAAACTCCAGGCAGCCGGTATTACCCCTTTCGCCAACGGGTATCAGGAGTGGTGGGTGCTCGGTCTGCATAATCTGAACGTGGCCTTCGCCAACCAGAAGCCCAATCCCGACTCCTTCATTAAAGGACTGAACGACGGGACCCAGAAATTCAAGGGCAATGCGGTGATGGAAAACTGGATCAAGCTTCTGGATCTGTCACTGAAGTACAGCAACAAAAATCCGCTGACCACGGATTACAACTCCCAGGTAACGCTTTTTGCCAAGGGGGAAACGGCCATGATGCAGCAGGGGAACTGGACCCAGGTGCAGATTAACGGGATCAACCCGAATATCAAGCTGGGGCTTCTGCCTATGCCCATTGGCGAGGATGCTGCCGAGGGCGACAAGATTCTGACCGGTGTCCCCAACAACTGGGTGATCTGGAACAAGTCCAAGGTGAAGCCGGAGGCCAAGGAATTCCTGAATTGGCTGGTATCCTCTGATGCGGGCAAAAAGTACATCACCAAGGAATTCAAGTTTATCCCGGCCTTGACCACCATTCCCGCCGATCCGGCGGACCTGGGGGAGATTGCCGCGGAAATCACCCGTTACTCCAAGGACAACAAGCTGCTGTCCTGGAACTTCATGAAATTCCCAGACGGGGCAGGTCAGGAATTCGGTGCTTCCATGCAGGCGTATGCCGCCGGCAAAAGCTCCAAGGATCAGCTGTTTGACGCATTCCAGAAAACGTGGGATAACCTGAAGAAAAAGTAAGGGATTACGTGCGAATACCGCCTCCGGCTGATTAGCCGGGGGTTTTTTGCGGTTATAGAGGCCATATGCCTCCTCAGGGCAGATCAAGGAAACGGAGGCTGTGTTACAATATGAGTGAAAGTAGTGGAACTGTCTGTATAACAGCATGTTGTAGGAGCGGATCAATTTGAGGGCAGGTTTGCAGGGATTTATTAAAGGGTTCGGGGCCAGGCGCGCTGTTGTGCCGCCTGAGCGCAGATTGGGCCAGGAGGCGAAGGTATCGCTTCTGATCCACTCCTTTTTCCAATTCGGGGCTTCCATGTCCGGTGTTTTTCTGAACCTGTATTTATGGCGGCTGACCGAGAGCATCTGGGTCAACGGCATGTACAATATCATCAACTATGCGGTGGCGCCCTTCGCTTTTATGCTGGGAGGCTGGCTGGCCAAAAAAACCGACCGGATGTATGTCTACCGGCTGGGGCTGCTCCTGATCTCCGCCTTCTATATCTGTGTGGTGGCGGCCCAGGAGCTGGTGGCGGAATGGTATCCGCTGTTTGCCGTGTTCGGCAGCCTGTCCGGTGCCTTCTATTGGGTGGGTTACCTGGTCCTGATGTACGACGTATCGGATGAGCGCAACCGCATCCATTATCTGGCGATGAACAGTATTTTCTTCACCTTCGCCGGTCTGTTGGGGCCTGCTCTGGCGGGGCGTGTGATTGCCTTGAACGACGGGCTGCACGGCTATATCATCGTGTTCGGCATCGCCTTCTTTATGTTCCTGCTGGCAGCGGTGGGCAGTCTCAAGATCAAGGCCAAACCCTCCCGGCACAAAACCTATTATCTGAAGCATACGCTGCAGATGATGAGGCGGAGCCCGGGCTGGCTGCGCGGCCTGTGGGGATTTTTCGCCTTGGGCCTGCTGCAGGGCATCATGCTGTTCCTGCCGAATATCCTGCTGTTCCAGGTGATGCCGCGCGAGGATCATATCGGGTATATGAGTGTGCTGTTTTCCCTCATTACTATTGCCATGGGGATGCTGATCTCCCGGTTTGCCAAGGCGGAGCATACTACCCTGTACCTGTGGATTTCCGGTGTGGGTCTGATCGCCGCCGCATCCCTGCTTCTGGGCGGGCTGGCGTTATGGTCGGTGATTTCGTTTATGGTGCTGTACTCCTTCTTCAACCCTCTGCAGGGCAATACCTTAACGTCCCATTATTACAACCATGTAGGCAAGCTGCCTCTGAAGGGCAACTTCCGGGTAGAGTCGGTGGTGCTGCGGGAGGCGTTCCTGAACACAGGCCGGGTGGTCTCCATTACGGTGCTGATTCTGCTCCTGCAGGAGGTGGAGGGACGTCAGCTGGCCTTCATTCTGTTGGGCGGCGCCATCTGCCAGCTTATTCTGCCGATCCTGGTGGGCCGGAAGGTGCCGGAGGGGAAACGGAGAGCGCAGCGGGCAAACGGGTGACGGGTGAATAGCGGGCAGAAACGCCGACGCGGGTAGCGGAGGCGGAAGGCGGGAGACGCAGGCCGGGATACGGGATACGGCTAACATGGTGCGAGGGATGGCTAACACGGTCCGGAATGCTAACGAATCTGAGCAACGCTATTTGACCATATACAGGCGTGTTATCAATCTAACGAATCTCAGACACTCTATTTGTCCGAATTGGCGCGAAAATGCGTTGAAACCGGTGAATAGCGTGTACCAGATTCGTTAGATTTTTTTGCATGCCTATTTTCGCGGAATAGAGTGGCTGAGATTCGTTATCCAAATGCGGGGGAGCCTGCCTGTCGGGCCAACAAGCTGCCACTGGCTGGTTCGCGTTCTCCAGGCTGGTCCCGCTGCAGGCTGGTTCGGAGAAGGAATGTTCTCCTGCGAAACGCGGAAGCGCTTTATAAAAAATTGCTTTGACAAGGAGCATTCTTCCAACTTATAATTCCTATATTATAACTAGGTATTATCGGAATGGTGAGGGATGTTTATGGATTGGATGATTTCCTGTCTGGGACTGCTGGTGGGACTGCTGGTGGGATTAACCGGTGTAGGCGGCGCGGCGCTGCTGACTCCGCTGCTTGTAATGATCGGCATTCATCCTTCCATCGCGGTGGGCACGGATCTATTTTACAATTCCATCACCAAGCTGTTCGGCACCTTCCAGCATTGGCGGCAGCGCACCGTAAATCTGACACTGGTCCGTTATCTGGCCATCGGCAGCATTCCCGGCGCTGTATGCTCCATCATCCTTCTGAAGGTATTTGACAGCTTTTTTCAGGATTCGGAGACCTTTCTGAAACATGCCTTGGGCATTGTACTGATTATCGCCTCCTTGGCCACTCTGTTGAAGCCGCTGTTCAGATTCCGGCAGCCGCCTGCAGAGGAAGCGGGGGACGGACCATCCGTTTATCAAGCCAAACGGAAGCAGGTTATAGTCATCGGCTTTGTCCTTGGTTTTATTGTAGGGATGACCTCCATCGGATCGGGTTCGCTGTTTGCCCTGGCCATGCTGTATCTGTTCCGGATGAAAGCCTCGGAGATCGTAGGCACGGATATCGCCCATGCCTTCCTGCTGGTAACGGTGGCGGGCCTACTTCACGCCAGCTTCGGCAATGTGGACTTCGTCCTGGCAGGCAACCTGCTGGTAGGCTCCATTCCGGGTGTGCTGGTGGGAAGCCGCCTCTCCGCCAGGATTCCCGCTGTGCCTCTGCGGACAGCCATGGCCGGCATTATCCTGTTGAGCGGCCTCAAGATGATTTAAACCTTTCCCCCGGCGGGTCTCTGGACCTGCCGGGTTTTTCATTTATTTGGAAGGGGAAAGCAGGAGAAGCGGGACTGGTATGAGAATATTGCGGGAGTAAAGGAAGGAGGGGGAGCCATGAACAAAACTATTGCTGTGGTAGGGGAGTACCGCGGGAATTCCAAACCCCAGGCGGCGCTGAACGCTGCTCTGGAGGACATCCGAGACGGCTTCGGGTATCCGTTGGATTACGAGTGGGTGGACACGGATGAGGTGGAGCGGAGAGGCGCGGCGCTGTTAAAAGGGTACGCTGGGATCTGGAGCGCACCGGGCAGTCCGTTCCGCAGTCTGGAGGGAGCATTGGCGGCTATATCCTACGCCAGACGGAATCAGGTGCCGCATCTGGGCACCTGTGCGGGCTTCCAGCACACCATTCTGGAATATGCCCGGAATGTGCTGGACATGCCGGAGGCGCAGCATGAGGAATATAATCCCGAGGCTGATATGCTGTTTATTACCCGGCTGGCTTGCTCTCTGGCGGGGCAGGATCTGGAGATTCTGCTGGAGGAAGGGACGTTGGCCTTTTCCTGCTACGGGGAAAAGCATGCTACGGAAAGCTACTACTGCAATTTCGGCATCAATCCCGGGTTTCGGGACAAGCTCGTCCATAGCGGCCTGCGGTTGTCGGGCAAGGATAAGGAGGGCGAGGTGCGGATTGTGGAGCTTCCCGGCCATCCCTTCTTCGCCGCCACCTTGTTTGTCCCGCAAACCCGCTCCACCCGCGAGGCGCCGCATCCGCTGATCCTGCGGTTTGTCCAGGCGTGTATGGGACAGTAGCGGCTGGGCGGGTGGCGGTAGGCGAGGTGCCTGGAGGACTGTCATCCGGACTGAGGATCCGCTATTTTGCCAAAATCAAGGGTCTTCTGCTGTTGGGCGGACCCTGGTTCCGTTATTTGCTGCTGCAAACATACAAACCGGCTGGTTTGCCCTCCATAACGGATTGTGGGTCCGTGTGGAACGCAAAACGCCGGTTTTTGTCAAAATAACGGAAGCTGTGTCCGTAACGGAAGTAGTGTCCGTAACGGAAGCTGTATCCGTAACGGAAGTGGTGTCTGTAGCAGAAACAGTGTCCGTAACGGGAGCGCTGTCCGTAATGTATGGAGCCCGTTGGACGGTGGGGCATTCAGAAGCCTGTTACCATTTGGTCAGCTTGCGGACCAAAGCCGACAGATCCTCTTCACCGTTGACGAATACCCGCTTCAGCTTATAGGGATGCTGCTTCGGGGTGGTTTTCCCCTGGTCGATGGTGAACGCGTAACGGAAGCCGTTGTCCTTGAGAATCTTCAGTGTTGCATTGTTATATTGGCCGTAAGGGTAGCAGAAGACATCCGCTGTTACTCCTAATTTTTCCTCAATCTGCTTTCTGGCCTCCGTAATTTCGTAGGCCTGCTCCTCTGCTGTCAGCTTGGTCAGGTAAGGGTGGGTCATACCATGGGGATGAATGTCCCAGCCGTTATCCCGCAGATCCGCAGCCTGGTCCCAGTTGATAAACCGTTTGTCATCCATAACGCCCGGCGACATAAACAGAGTAGCGGGGAAACCGAGTTTGGAGAGCAGAGGCATTACGGTGCTGTGGTTATCCACGTAGCCGTCGTCAAAGGTCAGGAGCACGGGCTTATCGGGTGGGGCAGCCTGGCCCTCCATAATAGCGGAGAACTCCGCCATGGTTAACGGATGGTAACCGTTATCGGCCAGATATTGCATCTGTTCGGTGAATTTCGTAGGACTGACCACTGCGGTGCTGCCCGGCATCACCTGAACGCTGTGGTAATAGAGCACAGGAATGGAGACCGCCTTTTGGCTGCTGGCACCGCCGTTATACACAGAGGCGGTGACGCTTGCCGCGGCTGCACCGGAGGCGGCCGGAAGCGGTGAGGAGGAAGGAGAAGCTGTGGAAGCAGAGCTTGCAGTCAAATCCGGGATGGGGGAGCCTTCTGCAGAAGGGGCGGCCGAAGATGGAGCAGCTGTTCCGGCACCGGTATCAGAAGTGACAGGCACAGAGGGAGCAGGTGTCTCCATCTGGGAAACGGGCTCCGTAGACACGCTGTCTCCGGCCTCCGGGGATGACGCTCCCGGCTGCGCCGTTTCCGCGACTTGGGCTACGGCGGGCTCGAATGGCTTATCCCCCACATCGAACAAAATTGGAACGGCCACCGCTGCCAGAAGCAAGCAGATGGCACCCACATACACAGCTGCGCGTTGACTCAATTTCATAGCAAGCACCTCCATAAAAGGGTAACGTGCCGAGGGGTTGAAGACAGCCCCTAGAGTCTATCTTATTGTTTCAGGGTGCCCGCGGCTTCCCCGGGTACCCTCCAGCCGGTTACAACGGTTTCGTACAAACGCAGCGCCTCTTTGCCGGTTGGGGTAAGCTCGTAAGTGCCCCGGTTTACCCGCTGATACCATCCGTAATAATTTTTTTGGAGGATGGAGGTGATCTTGGGGCTGCCTGTCAGCTCCCGCAGTCGCGCTGTGGTCAACGGGCCGTGGGTTTCCATAGCCAGTGCACAGCGCAGAGCGGTTTCCCGGTACCCGGTGACCAGCTTCTGCCGGGTGCTGCCTCCTACGTTGTAGTCGGCGGAGCGCTGGCGGAATTCCGCCACCAGGCTTGCGGTGCGTCTGGCCATACGCTTGGGGGTGTACGGCTCCGGATCGCACTGGATATGTACGGCGGGTTTTTTCGTTTTGTAGAAGCGGACGGTGAGCAGCCCTACTCCGATCCGCCTGCACAGCCGGATAATATCATTCCAGGCTAAGCCGTGGGGGGCGCGTCCCGACGGGTTCATTTCTACGGCCAGATACACACGCTCGGAGGTGCGCAGCCGGTCCAATCCCTGGATAAGGAGCGGCAGGTTGAAGGTGCGCTTCAGCTCTACAATAACCGGGTCCTCGCCGTTTTTTAGCGCCACCAGATCGCAATGCTTCACCTCACCCCTGACCTCATAGCCATTGGCCTCAAAAAAAAGCTTCACGGGTGCATATAGCTCTGTTTCATGTTGAATGGGCATGCTGCTTATTTTCCTCCTGAAACTCTAAAAAATGAATGTTCGGCGGCAGGCGGATGCGCTTATCAGCGGTGGAGTCCACTTGCCTTCGGGGAGGCGGGAGGGGATGCCCCCTGTCCGTTGGTGCAGGCAGCCAGGACCAGACAAATGATCCATCCCCATTTTTTCATGCGGGCAAGCTCCTGATCCTTTGATGGTTATGAATTTTTATAGCAGCGGTATGTTCCAAAAAAGGAATGAAAATGCTGCTGTATCCTGTATTTACCCCTAACTGCGGGAAACTTAATCCATTCCCTTTACAATTCCACAAGAATGAGGATAAATCCTGCAAGTCCCGCAAGGCGCGATGCTAGACTCATGGAAAATAGAGGCAGGCGGAAACCGCCCCGAGCATGGTATAGTGAAAGAAATGGTTAGAGAATAAGTTTACGCTTTATTTTATGCTGGCGGCGGACAAGGTTATGAATGCTTCCATTGAAACAGATGAAGTATGGCAGCACCGCTTAACATGAGGAGGGAACGCGCTTGTTTCAACGGGACTATATTCTTCGCATGATCGAGCAGCTGTCCCAGGTGATGGCCCGGCTTCTGCTGCTCAAATCCCTGGAGGAGCGCCAGGAGGCTCTGCTCCTGCTGGAGGAATTCTACGGCAAGCTGCGCCTGCCACCGGCCAGGCTGCTCCTGCGGATGTCCGACTCCGAGCTGCTTTCTCTGATCAGCACCAATGGCCAGCCTGATTTGGACAAGGCGGTTGGGCTGGGGCTGCTGTTGAAGGAGGAGGGCCGGATTCATGAATCCATGGAGGAATACGGCGAAAGCGGAGAACGCTTCCGCAAGGCGCTGTACCTGTTTCTAGCCGCGGAGCGTCTGGGGGCGAATATGCCGGGAGCGAATTGCCGGGATCTGATCGAGGAGACCCGGGAGCTGCTGCGGCCGTATTCCATTCCGGAGCATACGCTGCTTTTGCTTGTGGAGTATTATACCGCTGCGGGGCAATATGCCTTGGCCGAGGATGTGCTCTTCGAGCTGCTGGAGCAGGAGGTGTCAGCGGCGGGACGTGAGGCGGGGGAGCGGTTCTACCGTATGCTGCAGGAGATGCCCGACGAATCGCTGGAGGAAGGGCGTTTGCCCCGCGATGAGGTGGAGCAGGGGCGCCGGGATATGGAGCGGGCCGCTGCGCGGGTGGCGGAGGCTGCCGCCCGGCCGGATTGAGGGGCGGGGAACAAACCGCCCCGTTTTCCGCTAGGGCGTGTTTGCAAACCCGCTTGAGGGCATCTTTTACCGCCTTTTCGTCCCATGCTGCGTTACTTTCGCTTGACGTACCCCCGGTACGCCTTCACGAAAGTGCCTTGCCTTGAACGAAAATTCGGCAAAATTTGCTCCCCTCGGAGTTTGCAAACACACCCTAGGACTGAAATCCAATAACCGTCCATTCGTCGACATAGCTCCAGAAATGGATATTGTATTTAGGCTGCCGTTTAGCCGACCAGAACACACCCGTATTTTCCCCGCAGTTGGCGGCATCAATGACGATGTAGGAGCCCATTCCGTTGGTAAAAAAACCAAAGGAGGCGGTCAGGTCAAGCTGCAGAGGCTCCTCAAGCTCCTCAAGAATACCCCATTCCAGGTCATCATCCCCCAGATACGTAACGGATTCGAGGGGGACAAGCCCCATGGATTCACTGGCGTAATAATAAAAACCGTTGTGTACATGCCTGTAGAAATTTCGGAGAGATGGGGGAAGCTTGTCCCAGTGCGCCTCCAGCTCGCTGTTAGGAAACGCATCTTGGGGATTTCGGCCTTCATAATAAGAAACATCGCCGGTAGAATTGCGGATCGTATACAAAATCGAATAGACATCCTCGCATTCCAGCAGATCAATTTCCTCCAGATAATCATCCAGATAGGAAATGGTGTTACGGAGCTCGGTGCCCACATGGCTCTTCCAAACCTCTAATAATGCTTCTTTTCTGTTGGTTATGTCTGTCTCCTTGAATATGTTCCGCCATACCTCAGGTATGACGGCTGCTTCCATAGAGGTCCATTCATTGCTGGAAACCAAACGGATATTGGGATTGTATTCCTGCAAATAACTCAGTTTTTCGTCCATCCGGATCATCATCTCCATAAAACGGGATAAACAGGCAGGTTCAGTATAACAAGGTATGGTTTAACATACTAGAGCCCGATTGTGGTTTACAAGCGCCTGTAGTCTGTGCCATCAGCCGGGTGATCATCTGTTATACCATTCTCAACACTCTGTTTTTTGAAAACAGATGGACAAACTTTTGTAACATTTCGTTCACAAAGCTAGCATAAACTTGTGAAAATAGTGTAACATTATCCAATGAAAGCCTTATTATTCGGGATTTACTGGGATTTTACCCGCATTTTCATTCACAAACGTGTCACCATTCTGTCTCTTTTCCTTTTGGCAAAATAGGTGTATGATTTGGTTATAGAAATTGCTGTTATATAAATTACTTAAATCTGTTTTATTCGGAGGGAATAAAGATCATGAAACAATGGGAAGGATTCCAAGGCGGCGCATGGGAAAAGGAAATTAACGTCAGGGACTTCATTCAACAAAACATTACAGTATACACCGGCGACGACCAATTCCTCGCACCGGCTACGGATGCAACCAACCAATTGTGGAAGCAAGTCATGGAGCTCTCCAAGCTGGAGCGGGACAACGGCGGCGTAGTAGATATGGATACCGAAATCGTGTCCACCATCACCTCCCACGGCCCTGGCTACCTGAACAAGGACCTGGAAACAGTTGTCGGCGTTCAAACTGACAAACCCTTCAAGCGGTCCCTGCAGCCCTTCGGCGGTATCCGTATGGCTGAGCAAGCCTGTGAATCCTACGGCTACAAAGTAAGCGACGAAATCACCCGGATTTTTACTGACATCCGGAAAACCCATAACCAAGGCGTATTCGATGCCTATACAGACGAAATGAAGATGGCCCGTAAGGCCGCCATCATCACCGGTCTTCCCGACGCTTACGGCCGCGGCCGGATCATCGGCGACTATCGCCGTATTTCTCTTTATGGTATCGATCACCTGATCGCCCAGAAGAAGAAGGACCTGGCCAACACCGGCCTGCGCACTATGAGTGATGATGTCATCCGCCTGCGTGAAGAGCTGAACGAGCAAATCCGCGCGCTCAGCGAGCTGAAGAAGCTGGGTAAGGCTTATGGCTTCGACCTGTCCCAACCGGCACAAACAGCCAAGGAAGCTTTCCAATGGCTGTACCTGGGTTACCTGGCCGCCATCAAGGAACAAAACGGCGCTGCCATGAGCTTGGGCCGCACCTCCACCTTCCTGGACATTTATGTTGAACGCGACCTGAAGGCAGGCGTTTTGAACGAGCAGCAGGCACAAGAGCTGGTTGACCACTTCGTAATGAAGCTGCGTCTGGTGAAATTTGCCCGGACACCGGAATACAATGAGCTGTTCAGCGGCGACCCCACTT
>JAEWGW010000030.1 GCA_023388055.1 Bacillota bacterium
CTCCAGCGACGCTATTCGGGTGAATGGAGGCGGTGGAGTCACCTTTTTAGCCGAATAAGGTCACCTGGGTCCGTTAGAGCTCTGGATAGCGCTAAATGGGACGAATAAGGGCTCTGGTGTCCGTAAGAAGGGCACGTGAAATAATAGTGTCCGTAGACCCCAGCGCATCAGACGAGGATTGGTACAAAGCGAATGTGCACGGCCTACTAACACCACAAAAAACCGCGTCCGAAATTCGGTACGCGGTTTTCTATTACTTGCTGAGCACCAGCCGCAGCTGGACGGCAACATCATTTTGTGCGCTGAGGACGACGGTGTGGGGATTCTTCATACCGTAGTCTTCAAAGGTGACGACGGTTTGACCCTCCAGCTTCAGCTGGGTTCCGTCCAGTTGGGCTTTGGTGTCAAAGGTGACGTCCTTGGCGATGCCGCGGACAGTGAGGGTACCGGTCATCTTGAAGGATTCGGTAACACCCGCTTTCCATTCCTTCGGTAGATTCTCAAAGGATTTGACGGCAAAGGTAGCCTTCGGATGCTGCTCTACTTGAAGATAGTCAGATCCTTTAATGTGGTTGTCCCGCTGTCCGTTGCCAGAGCTGAGACCGCTTAGTTCTACGGTGCCTTCGGCTTTATTCTGGGTAGGATCGGCGGTGTTCAGGGTCCAGGAGCCGGTTACCGGCTTAACCGAGAAGTTGACGGTTTCCTTGGAGGTGGTGACGGAGAAATAAACCTCTGAAGCCGATTGAATGTTCCAGGTGCCGTTGACATCAGCAGCTGCAGCTGGGGTAGCGGCCGTGGCGGCGCCTTGTGTACCGCCAGAGGTGGTGGGTGCGCTGATGACGTCCTTCACCTCCACATGGTTACCTGCATAATAATCGTACGCGTAATATCCGATCCCGCCGCCTGCCACAATGACAATCGCAGTAATAATCGTTGCCAGTTTCCATTTATTCATTGGTTCATTTCCTCCTTCATAGTGGTTGTTCCGAATGATCTATCCCATCATCACTACATCGTGTAGTGTTTACTTTCAAAAAAGATGCCCCATTCCGAGGCATGGAACAGCGTGTTACACCAAAGCGGGAAGTAAAAGCGAGGCCAATACGACCGCAACTTGAAGGGAAACAACGGTAGATAACAAGGGAAGATGCATAGGCGGTTTTTCCGCAGGATCGATAAGATGACGGATCCGGATGTTAATGGGAGTATCCGCAAAGGATGCGTGGCCGAAGTTCATCTGTACCACCGGCTTGTACCGGGCTAGCTTCAGCAGGGCACTTCCCAAGCCGACAGGAGAGCCTGTGCGTGATACGGCATATTGGTCCGCCTGGACCTCCGCCGAAATCTTGAGCACATGATAGCACCAGCGCAGAATCGGCAAATACCACATCATCTTGGACAGCAAATAGGCAGGCATTGCACGAAGCGCATCATGATGCCGCATATGGTATTCTTCATGCCGGATAACGGCTTCCAGCTCCTGATCCTCCAGCATGTGGATCAAGCCAGTGGACAGCACGATGACCGGACGGATGAAGCCCATGGTCAGGGCCACTGCCGGCTCCTGTTCAATGATGATTAACTGCCTGCGAGGGAGTCTGTAAGCCAGAGCGATAGCCAACTCTTGATCCCTGCGGCGCAACGGAGCAAATTTCCGTTTGACGCGGAGATAGGATATCAGCTGAATCCCCAGCATGGTCACACCTGCCAACACGGTGGTCCAGACCAATGCGTCCAGCAAAATGGCCATAAAAGGCATCCCCCACTGGATAAACCAGCTGTTGCACATATCGAACCAGCTGCGCAGCGCATCCCAGCGGAACAGGATAAAGCCTGCATACATCACCATTTGAACAAACAGAAGCCCGGCTGCCAATAAGGACAGGCTCAAGACCGATTTGGATATAGGATTTCCCATAGGCTATCTTCCCTTTTTCAGACTTTCGATTTTTTGCTCGAGGAGGCTGAGCAAATCGGGATCCGCTTCATCAAGGGCATCAATCATATGATTGACAACCAGCGGTCCGAAATCTTCCATCAGCTCGTGGGTAATCTCCTTGGACTGGATGTCCATAAAGTCTTCCTTGCTGTGCACCGGACGGAACAGGGAGGTACGTCCATCCATCCGCTTCGTGAGCACACCCTTTTCCAAAAGCCGGTTCATGACGGTCATAATCGTGTTGAAGTTGAGGTTTCGTTCCTGATCCAGCATTTTCTGGACATCCCGGATGGAGCATTCCGTATGGGACCACAGGATCTCCATAATCTTTGCTTCCAAGGGGCCAAAAAAACGGTTCAGACCTTTCTCGCTGTACTTGAAGTTCTGTATCTTCACTGTGATACACCTCACACTACAGATTATAGTGTTATGGAAGAGATGCTGTCAAGCGAAGGAGGAATGACTTCCATTGGCAAAAGTTACAGGGGGATACTTAGTGGGGCTCAACATAGCGGAGAAAAGTTAATTTTTATAGAACGAAATATCCCGCTCTGTCACCTTCAGCATGCCGCCTGCATGGAGACGGAGGCATTTTCCCACGTAAACCAGCTGGGGGAGGAGCAGAAAATAATGCGCCGCCGCCACATTGGCCAACCAAGGCAAGGGCAGCCATACATATAGAAGCGCCACCAGCACAAAGCCGATGAGCAGGCGGTGATGATTGGCGCGGTCCCATTGCTTGATCGGCACCAGTCCGGCAGGCAGATAACCATTCAGGGGAAAGGCAAAGGCCCATTTCCATATACGGGGTACGGAGCCGCGGGAGAGACGGGTGAGGGGCAATACGATAGCCGCGTGAACAGCGGTGACGATAACCACGGATGCAGCAAGCTGAAGCAGACCTTCCCATCCGGAGTAAACGGCATCTGCAAAGGCCCAAAGCAGCAGGCAGGCGGAATACACCCAGAAAAAAGGATGTTTGCGGGTAAACCGGTAAAGCAGGGTATAATGATATATAGTAGAATCCTCAGGTAGGGTATGTTTGGACATGATGCGCCTCCTCTTCTTTTTAATATCGGCATTGGAAGGCCGGTTTTGCAGCTATTTTCCAGGAACCAACAGGCCTCTGCCCACATACACATATAAAAACAAAAGGAAAGCTTTGAAACAACGAATGAGCGGATAGTTTCATGGACATACTGATAGATAAAAAGATTAGAGGTGAGAAGGTTGGAGGAATTCGAAGGACTGGACCTGAAACGGAACACGGAGCCGGCAGCGGAGCATGAGCATAGTCAAAGCGGAGCTGTCGGGGAAAGCTGCATTATATGCGGGAGCACCGGTAAGGAAGGCATACGGGTGATTTCGGAATTTATCTGTGAGGAATGCGAAATGGAAATTGTCCGGACGGATGTGCAGGATGCCAAGTACCCTTATTTTATCCACCAGCTGAAGCGGATCTGGTATCCCAAAAATGCGTAAAAGCGGACGGCAGATGCTTTCTTTTATCCGGCTTTTTTCATATAGTTAAAGAAGGATGAGTATTCTTATCCTTCTTTTTTGTTTTCCGGTTGGGAGGAGCTTACCGATGGATCAAACGAAGGCCCCGCTGCTTCAAGTGCTGGTGGAACGGAGCAAACGGAAGGAACGTAGCTTCCATGTCCCCGGCCATAAATTCGGCGCCAGTCTGCAGGGGGAAGAGAGAAGTCTTTTTGGCTCCGTGATGGAGCTTGATTATACGGAAATAGAAGGAATGGATGATTTGCATCATCCGGAGGGGCCGATTCTGGAGGCACAGCAACTGGCAGCAGAATGCTTCGGCGCGGAGGAGACATTCTTCCTGGTGGGAGGCAGCACTGCGGGAAATCTGGCCTTGATCGGAGCCGTCTGCCAGCAGGACGATCTCATTCTGGTCCAGCGCAATGCCCATAAGTCGGTGATCCATGCCTTGATGCTGGCCCGGGCCCGGGCAGTGATGCTGGAGCCGGAGGTAGACAGCAGGACGGGGATAACTGGAGGAGTGGCGCTTACTACCCTTCATATGGCGCTGGGGCGGTATCCCCAGGCGAAGGCGGTGTTTCTGACTAACCCCAATTATTACGGGATGGGCTGGGACCTGGAGCCTTACGCCCGGTTGGTACACGGCGCCGGGATGGCGCTTTTGGTGGATGAGGCCCATGGCGCCCACTTCGGCCTGCATCCCGGGGTGCCTGTGTCGGCGCTGTCTCGTGGGGCGGATGGAGTGGTGCAGTCCACCCATAAGATGCTGACAGCCATGACCATGGGGGCGATGCTCCATGTACAGGGAAACCGCGTGCCCCGGGATGTACTGCGGGAGAGGCTGGCCATGCTGCAGAGCTCCAGTCCTTCCTATCCCATCATGGCCTCGCTGGATATGGCCAGACGATATGCGGCCACACGGGCTGAAGCGGAGATTGGAGCCGGGCTGGAGGAGCTGCGGCGGTTCCGGGAGGAGCTGGCCGGAAGGGGGAAATCGGGGATACGGCTTCTTGCAGCGGTGGAGGGAGCCCATTCATATGATACTTGGGACCCGTATAAGCTGGTGATAGAGGATGCGGCATGCGGACGCACTGGATTTCAGCTTCTGCGGGAACTGGCCGGGGGCGGCATTATGGGCGAGATGGCCGATGAACGTTATGCGGTGCTGGCGGCCAGTCCTGCCACGGGCCGGGGGGATCTGGAGCGGCTGGCGGATGTTATCGCCTCCTTATCCGGCTCTGAATACAGGGGCGGAGAGGGAGCTGACGTCGTATCAGCGAATTTGGTTATGACGGCGGCGAGTGCGGATCCGGTCAGCGAGCCGGTGCCCATGGGCTTTGCCGGCGTTGGGCGTGGAACGCCCATGTCCCTGGACAAGGCGGTGGGGATGCGTGCTGCCCAAGCGGTGGTGCCATATCCGCCGGGAATTCCGCTGCTGATACCGGGAGAGACCATTACGGCAGGGACTGCGGAGCGGATTCTGCGTCTATACCGGGCCGGAGCCAAATTTCAGGGTGCGCCTCCGGGACCCGGATGTAGTATACTGGTAACAGGACAGGATTCCTGACGGCTTATTGTTGCGGCGCTTGCGCCCTTGATATACGGATGGCTGAAATAAACAGCGAATGGGGTATAGCAGTGGCAGAAGGTTGGTTTATTACGGTGGAAGGCGGAGAAGGGGCGGGCAAAACCTCCCTTATTCCGGTGATTGAGGCATTTTTGCAGGAAAAGGGTATGGAGGTCCTGATTACCCGGGAGCCGGGAGGCATCCGGATTGCCGAGGAAATCCGCTCGATTATTCTGAACAAGGAGCATACCTCCATGGACGGCAGAACCGAGGCCCTTTTGTACGCCGCGGCCCGCAGGCAGCATCTGGTGGAGAAGGTGCTGCCCGCCATTGCCCGGGGAATAACCGTGCTGAGTGACAGATACGTGGACAGCAGCTTGGTCTACCAGGGACATGCCCGGGGATTGGGCATTGATGAAATTTATTCGGTGAATGAATTTGCAACAGCTGGCGTAATGCCGGATCTCACCCTGTGGCTGGACATTGACCCTGAGCTGGGCCTCTCCCGGATCCATAAGGACGAGGGGCGGGAGATCAACCGCCTGGATCTGGAGGGCCGTGCCTTCCACCATAAGGTTAGAGAAGGTTACGCACTTCTCCATGCCCGGTATCCCGACCGGATTGTCCGCATTGATGCGGGCCAGCCTCTGGATCAGGTGGCGAAATCCGTACGGCAGGCGCTGAATCTTTCATTCCAAGCAGGAAAACGTAGCTTTCATGTCAAATAAAGTATGGACATGGAGTTTTTTATTGAAAATGCGGGTAATGCATGTTCATGGGGACTCCTTTCCTATAGGCGGCTGTCACCCATGCCGTCCTCGTCACATATCGTGAGGTAATAAGCACCCAGCCGGTTTAGCTGCGGCTTGCGGAGCTATCCTATTATTTAGAAGGAGGAGTTGCTATGAAGCTTGTCATCGCTGTAGTTCAGGATAAAGACAGCAACCGTCTGTCCAATGCTCTCATCAAGGACGGCTTCCGCGCCACCAAGCTGGCGTCCACCGGCGGTTTTCTGAAGGCCGGCAATACCACATTCATTATCGGTATTGAGGATGAGCGGGTGCCTGAGGTGCTGAATGTGATCCGCAACAACTGCAAAACCCGGGAACAGCTGGTTACTCCCGTTTCCCCCATGGGCGGCACTTCCGATTCCTATATTCCATTCCCTGTTGAGGTTCAGGTGGGCGGCGCCGCGGTGTTCGTTATGCCGGTTGAACGCTTCGAGCACTATTAATTCATTCGCACAAGGAAGGCTGGATATATCCTCATGAAAATCAATCCTGGCTGGCGTCCGTCCGGCAATGAGCTTCGCCGGACGGACAATTCCAATTTCCATCCTGTGGAGCAAAAAAGCTTCTCTGACAGTCTGCGCCAGCAAGATGAACAAGCCGGCCAGGAGCAATTGAACCGGATGATTGACCAGATCCAGCGGCAGGGCGACCGCCTCTCCCGCTCCATGACCGTCCGTGAGCTGCGGCAGTACAAGCTGTTGATCAAGCAGTTTCTGGAGGAGACTGCCCGCCGCGGTGTCGGGCTGAAGGATACCCGGGGCTGGGACCGCAGGGGCCGAACCAAACGCTACAAGCTCCTGGAGGAAATCGACGGGCATCTGCTTGCCATGGCGGACGAGCTGCTGGACACGGAGCAGGGCAAAATCGATATCCTGCAGCGGGTTGGTGAAATCAAAGGCTTGCTCATTAATTTAACCTTTTAAATAGAAGGGACACTTGGGAAGGAGGAGGCACAACATGTCGTTTGACTCCATACCGGGACAGTTCCGGGCCAAGCGGATGCTCGTTAACAGCCTCCGTACCGGGAAGCTGTCCCATGCTTACATTTTCTCCGGGCCTGCGGGCTCCGGCAAGAAGGAAATGGCGGTGACCCTGGCCCAAGCGGTGTTCTGCACAGCAAGGGAGGATGACGCCTGCGGGGATTGTGTGGAGTGCCGCAAGGTAGCCCATGGCAACCACCCCAATCTGATCCTGATCGAGCCTGAAGGAGCCAGCGTGAAGATTGACCAGATCCGGGAGCTGCAGCGGGAGCTGGGTTACCGTCTGTCCGGCGGGGCGAAGAAGATCTATGTGATTGAACAAGCGGACCGGATGACCGTCCAAGCGGCCAACAGCCTTCTGAAGTTTCTGGAGGAGCCGGGGACGGATATCATGGCCATTTTGATTACGGAGAATGGACATGCTCTCCTGCCTACCATCCAATCCCGGGCCCAATGGATACCCTTTGTTCCGTTGGCTGCGCCGGAGATTGTGGAGGTGCTGCACCGGCGGGAAGGACTTCCGCTGGAGCTTGTGCTGCCTGCCGCCCATGTGGCGGGGGGAGTTGAGGCTGCCCGGAAATTTATCCAATCAAAGGAGTTTGCAGAAGCGCGAAATGTAATGATACAATTGGCTAAGGAGGCGCTTTTCCGCTTCCCCCATGTGCTCATTACAGCGCAGCAGGCCGTGTTCAAGTCCGATATGGCGGATCGACTTCCTCTTATTCTGGACCTGTGGCTGCTTCTGCTGAAAGATATGCTTCACCTTCAGAACGGCCGCCGGGAGGATGTAGTGTTTGCCGATCAGACCGATTGGACCTACAAGGAAGCCGTAAGTTTACCCTTGCGGTATTGGGTGCATGCCATGGAGCTTCTGATCGAGCTTCAGAAGAAGCTGCGCACCACGGCGAATGCCCAACTGGCCTTGGAGCAGGCCATTATCGGGATGCAGGACCGGCCTGCAAGCTAATGCCTTGATTAAGGTTAACATAGATTGGAGGGAGAAACCTTTGTATTGCGTTGTGGGCGTCCGCTTCAAGAAGGCGGGGAAGGTGTTTTACTTTGACCCCATTGACTTGCCTGTTCAAAAAGACAGCAGTGTGATTGTGGATACGGCACGGGGATTGGAATACGGCAAGGTCGTCATCGGCAAGCGCGATGTGCCCGAAAGCGATGTGGTGCTTCCCTTGAAGAGGGTCATCCGGATCGCAGACGAGAATGACGCCCGGGTGGTGGACAACAATAAAGCCGCCGCCAAGGAGGCCTTCGGCATCTGCCAGGAGAAGATCAAGGACCACGGGCTGAAGATGAAGCTGGTGGACGTTGAATATACCTTTGACCGGAATAAGGTCATCTTTTATTTTACAGCAGAGGGCCGGGTGGATTTCCGGGAGCTGGTGAAGGACCTGGCCAGTATCTTCCGTACCCGCATTGAACTCCGGCAGATCGGAGTTCGGGATGAAGCCAAGCTGCTGGGCGGAATCGGGCCCTGTGGCCGCATTCTGTGCTGCTCCTCCTTCCTGGGGGATTTCGATCCCGTCTCCATCAAGATGGCCAAGGATCAGAACCTGAGCCTGAATCCCACCAAAATCTCCGGATTATGCGGCAGGCTGATGTGTTGCCTGAAATATGAGCATGACAATTATGAAAGCGGCAAAACCGAGCTGCCCAAGGTGGGGCGTATCGTCATTACCACAATGGGCCAGGCCAAGGTGGTCAGCCTGAATGTGGAGAGCCGGATGGTAAAGGTTCAGCTGTTTGAGCAGAATAACCGGGTAGTGGAGCTCCCGGGGGATGATGTAGCGGAGCAGGAGTAATTTGAAGGCTCACCTGAGGTGACAACCGTTGGAGAAAAAGGAAATTTTCACGCAGATTGAAGCCATGGAAGAACAAATGGGCACCATGTATGCGGATTTGAGCAGGCTGAAGACCATTGTGGTGGAGCTTCTGGAGGAAAACCAGCGGCTTCAGATGGAGAATGAGCAGCTCTTGCGTCTGATACGTGAGGATCAATACCCGGAACCGACTATGGAGCCTGACGCCGAGCCCGCCAAGCCGGAGGGGCTGTCCCTGACCCGGGAAGGTTATGAGAATCTGGCCCGGCTTTATCATGAAGGCTTTCACATATGCAATGTTTATTACGGACATTTGCGTACCGAAGGCGATTGCCTGTTCTGTATGTCATTCCTGAATAAATAATATTGATGGCGCATGAGATGAACAAGGCCAGCCGCGATGGGAGCGGCTGGCCTTATGAGCACTTGGGCGGCACAGAGGAGTCCGAAGAACCGATATGCTTTTGCCTCACGAACGAGCGGATGATTTGCTCCGCAATAATTTGAAGATCATCCAAGCGGATGATGTGTTTTCCTTTTCCATGGATGCCGTGCTGCTGGCACGTTTCTGTTCGGTGCCTGCCCGGGGCCGGGTGATGGATCTGTGCACCGGCAACGGCGTTGTCCCCATGCTGCTGTCTACCCGCACCCAGGCAGAGATTTGGGGGCTCGAGATTCAGGAGCGGCTGGCCGACATGGCAGCCCGGAGTGTTCGTCTGAACGGATTGGAGGAGCGGGTTCATATCGAGCAGGGAGACCTGAAGGAATACCGGGGCCGGGAAGCAGGGATGTTCGATCTGGTGACGGTGAATCCCCCGTATCTCCCGGTACACGCGGGAGAGCAAAACGGGAATGTCCATTTTGCAGCGGCCCGGCATGAAATCTTCTGTACCCTGGAGGATGTGCTGCAGACCAGCAGCCGGCTAACCCGATTCGGCGGCAAGGTGGCTTTGGTCCATCGCCCTGGACGGCTCACCGATATCCTGGAAGGGATGCGGAATGTGGGCCTGGAGCCCAAACGTCTCCGTTTTGTTCACCCTAATGTGGAGGAGGAGGCTAATATGGTGCTGGTGGAGGGCATCCGGGGAGGCAAGCCGGACTTGCGGCTGCTTCCGCCTCTGGTAGTGTACGGACCGGACGGTCAATATACCGCGGAGCTGATGGAGGTTTATTATGGTTCAGCCGATAGCCTCCGGGTAGAGAATAAGGAGAGGGTGTCGGAATGAATATACAGCGGAGCTATGCGGCAGACCGTGGTGGCGTCGGAGCGCTTTACCTGGTGGCCACACCCATCGGCAATCTGGAGGATATGACATTCCGGGCGGTGCGCATCCTGAAGGAGGCCGATATTATTGCGGCCGAGGATACCCGGCAGACACGGAAGCTGTTGACCCACTTCGAGATTGCGGGCAGGCTGCTCAGCTACCATGAGCATAACAAAATCCACAGCGGCCCTGAGCTGGTCCGTCTCCTTCAGGAGGGGCAAAGCATTGCCCTGGTCAGCGATGCGGGTTTGCCTGCCATATCTGATCCCGGTCAGGATCTGGTCCGCCTGGCCATTGAGGCGGATATCCCGGTCATACCCGTACCGGGTGCGAATGCGGCGCTTTCTGCGCTGATCGTGTCAGGACTCGACACCACCGGCTTCCGTTTTGTGGGCTTCTTGCCTCGGGACAAAAAAGGGCTGAGGGAAAAGCTTTCTTCGCTTCAAGGGGTGAAGGAGACGCTTCTTTTCTATGAATCTCCCCACCGGGTAGGCAAAACGCTGGAGGCGATGCTGCAAAGCTGGGGCAACCGGCAGGTGGTGCTGGCCCGCGAATTGACCAAACGCTACGAGGAATTTGCCCGGGGAACGCTGGAGGAAGCGCTGGCGATGCTGGAGGCGGCTCCGCCCTTGGGTGAGTATTGCCTGGTTGTGGAAGGGGCTTCTGCAGATGCAGCTGGAGAACAAGACACAGCCGCGGAAGCCAGCTGGTGGAAGACTCTAACGGTAGCGGAGCACGTGGAGCGTTATGAAGCCGAGGGGCTTAACCGCAAGGAGGCTATGAAGAAGGCAGCCGGCGACCGCGGGGTATCCCGCCGGGATATCTATCAGGAGCTGCTAGAGGAATAAGGGGGCATTCGCCCCCGTTTTGGCTTATCTATTAGTAGGGTTGGACAACAGAATAGAGGACAAAAAATATCCCTCAACAACCACGCCGGCTTTGCGTAGGTTGTTCAGGGACTAGAGGAGATATAAAAAGGTTAGAATTAACATTGGTTATGGATTTATTATACACTATAATTCCTATTTTGTCACAGGGTTAGGCATCTCAGTTAGGCAAACATTACAAACAATTTTTCCTTTAAAGTAGGCAACGTTCTCAGCATTGCCACAAAAGATGCAAGCAGGCTCGTATTTCTTCAGCATGATGCGCTCGCCATCCACATAAATTTCAAGAGCATCCTTCTCGCCAATACCCAGGGTGCGGCGAAGTTCGATCGGGATTACAACCCGGCCCAGCTCGTCCACTTTTCTTACAATACCAGTAGATTTCATCATTGTATATGTTGCTCCTCTCAAATTTGGTGGCAGTTTTTACAGTCGTCATCTTTCGACATCGCACTTTATTATGATACCAACCATTCCCAAAATAGTCAACTGTTTTTTTGTAAAAAAAGGTACTAAATTTTGGCTTATAAAAACTAATAACCCTGATAACAGCGGACTTTTTTCGAGTAATATTTTTGTTGGAAAAATCGAATAGTAATATTACTAGTTTTTAAGGAATATATGTTCGGGACTAAAGGCTGTTATATGCGACATTTTTCGACAATTGAAAAAGAGGACTTTTACCTCAATCAATGAAGGGGGGCACGGATATGTCAGGCAAACTGTCGGAAGAAAAGGTATTTAAGGATCCGGTACATAATTACATCTACGTCCAGGACGAAACCATATGGGAGCTGATTAATTCAGCAGAGTTTCAAAGGCTACGGCGGATCAGGCAGCTGGGCACGTCCTATCTGACCTTCCACGGGGCGGAGCATAGCCGGTTTTCCCATTCTCTTGGTGTCTACGAAATCACCCGGCGGATTATTTCGCAATTCGAAAAAAGCGGGTTTTCCGATTGGCCGCGGGAGGAGCGGTTATTATGCCTGTGTGCGGCGCTGCTTCATGATTTGGGGCACGGCCCCTTTTCCCATTCCATCGAAAGGGCCTTTGATAGCGACCACGAGGAGTGGACCTGCCGGATTGTTCTGGGGGACACCCAGGTGAACCGGATTCTGCGCAAGGCAGACCCGATGCTGCCGGAGAAGATTGCTGCCGTTATCCAAAAAACCTATGAAAAAACAATTGTAGTAAGCCTGATCTCGAGCCAGATGGATGCCGACCGGATGGATTATCTGCTGCGGGACGCGTATTATACCGGAGTGGATTACGGCACCTTCGATCTGGAGCGGATTCTGCGGATGGTCCGCCCCCATAAGGGACATATTGTGGTGAAGGAAAGCGGCATGCATGCAGTGGAGGATTACCTGATGTCCCGCTATCAGATGTATTGGCAGGTCTACTTTCACCCTGTCACCCGGAGCGGGGAAATTCTGCTATCCAAAATATTCGACCGGGCCCGTGTATTATATGGGGGTGGGCACACTTTCTCCTTCCTGAACGATACGCTGCGCCGGCTGTTCGACGATTCGATGACGGTCAGCGATTATCTTCACATGGATGAAGCGCTAATGCAGATGGCTTTTATGCAATGGACTGAGGACTCCGATCCGGTGCTGGCGGATTTATGCGGCCGTTTCCTGGACAGACGGCTCATGAAATATGTGCCTCTGGAGGAAAGCGAAATCCCGCTTACCCGGGGGGTGAGGGACTGCCTGCTGAAGGTAGGGCTTGATCCGGATTATTATATGTATCTCGATTTTCCGGCGGATCTTCCGTATGATGTATATAAACCGGGCGAGGTGGAGGAGAAGCTGCCTATTCTGCTTCTGGATGCCCGCGATCACTTATTCGAAATCTCCAGCCGTTCGGAAATTGTCCGCTCCATCAGCGGCATCCGCCAAGGGCAGCATCACATTTATTTCCCGGAGGAGCTGCTGGCAGCGGAGTCCATGCCCGAGGAGCTGTGGCAGCTGCTGCAGAAGCGTTCATAGCGATAGCTCTCCCATGAAAAAACGTCAAGAATGCAATCACAGAAAAGAGGTACAAGCATGTTTACCGATACACATACCCATATGGACGGTCCGTCCTTTCAGGAAGACCGGCATGAGGCGCTGATGCGGGCTTACGAGGCCGGAGTCACACGGATTGTGAATGTGGGCTTTAACCGCGAGACCATCCCCACTACCCTTGAGCTGGCGCGAAAGTATGATTTTGTCTATGCCGTGCTGGGCTGGCACCCCCAGGATGCCAAGGATATGACGCCGGAGGATCTTGAGGAGCTGGAGGAGCTGCTGAAGCTTCCCAAGGTGGTGGCCCTGGGCGAAATCGGCCTGGATTATTATTGGGATACCTCCCCCAAGGATGTACAGGCCCGGGTATTCCGCGAGCAGATCCGGCTGGCCAAGAAGCTGGGCAAGCCCATTGTGATTCATAACCGGGATGCTCACCACGATATTCTGGAGATTCTGAAGGAGGAAAAGGCGGCAGAGGTAGGCGGCATCATGCACTGCTTCTCCGGCAGCTGGGAAACGGCCCAAATCTGTCTGGACATGAACTTTCATATTTCCTTCGGAGGACCTGTTTCCTTCAAGAATGCCAAGCAGCCCAAAGAGGTGCTGGCCCGGGTCCCCCTGGACCGTCTGCTTGTGGAAACGGATGCCCCGTATCTGACCCCACACCCCTTCCGCGGGAAGCGGAATGAAACCGGATATGTGCGTTATGTGGCGGAGGCAGCTGCCGAAATCCGAGGGATGTCCGTAGAGGAAATCGCCCGGATTACTACCGAAAATGCGGTTAAGCTGCTGGGCCTGAAATGACCGTTTATAAGCAACCATTATAATAGAAGAAACGGGTTAAGAGCAGGTCTTAAATGGGCCTGGAAACCCGCCAAATACAAGGGTTTTTAAACGATATAAATTGTCTGCTGCACGAAGTCAATAATCCAAAAAAACATGCCGGAGGATTCAGTCCCCGGCATGTTTGATTTTCCGGGGAAGCGACACCCGTGTGAAGTAAAAGATATACAGAAAACCTGCCGCCACCGCTGCCAAGGCTTCCAGCCTGCCGCTGCCGTGAAAGCCAATCAGCACGGCTCCCAATGCTGTGTTGGAGAACAGCAGCGCGGCTTCGCAGATGCGGGATACTGCCTTCACCCTACGCGCCGCATCCAGCGGATAAAGCTCCAGCCAGAAGCTGTACCGGTGGCTCTGTGCCAACGAGGACACTGTCGCGGAATTCATCACCAGCACAATGCCGTAAATCAGCAGAACCGCCGCGGTATGATTCACGGCAAGGAACAGCAGGATGGCAATCACGGAGGTGCGAACCAGTATGGCATAATATTCCGAACGGATAAAGGTTTTGGCATACAGAAACCGGTGGGTGTCCGCCTGCCGGAAGGGAATCCTCGAGGTCACCCCGCCGAGGAAACGTCTTGCCGCCGGCTTCGTCTTTAGCTTCGGCACATCAGCAAACCAGCTGTAGAAGGTATAGTGCCGCTTCAGGCTGATTTCCTCCCGGCGGATCAGATGCTCCCAAGCCACTCTGTGCTTGGGAAACGGCAGCACCACCAGGCTTTGGGCTACCGCTGCCAGAAGGAGAAGCAGCCATGCCTTCGCCGGGCTTTCCGTCAACAGGGCGAAGGGCAGGACGACCGCGGCGACCCAGCGGACTAGAGTTCCGGCGCCGCGGTTCAGCCGGTAGACCAGCCGGTCCGCCTGGAAGCGGCTGAACACCGCCAGCAGCTTGGCGGTCACGAGATACGAGGCGACAAGCGCAAAGGGAAGTGCGGTCTCATCCGTACTGGTCAGATACAGCGGCCAGACCAGGAGGAGCAGCAGCAGGGTAACCGCAGCCTGGAACACGAAGCTGTAACCAATCGAGCTGATCCACCAGCTGCGCAGTCTCGCTTCGGCCGGGGCCAGGAATATCATATCCGCCTGCTTCATGAAGGTGCGGATTCCGGTCATCCCCAGGGACAGGGCCAGCAGGGGGGTGGTAAACCTCCAGTAGGGAAATGCCTCCGGCAGGCTCTGCAGAAACTTGCCGTAATAATAAGCACCTATTATAAAGAACATCAATAAAAATCCGGCGAAGCCGCTGCGGGCGGCATAGCTGATATAGATGAAGCTCTCTTTCCAGAAAGCCGCCGCTCTTTTGCGCCACAGATCCGCGAAATCCCCCCTCATCCGACGGCGCCTCCCGACGCGGCCAATACACAGAAGGCATCGTCCAGACTGCTGCCCGCCGGCAGCCCCGCCGCCTCCAGAATCTCCGGAAGGGTCCCTTTGGCGACAATGCACCCTTGATGAAGAACAATGAACTTGTCACAATAGCGCTCAATGGTGGACAAGATGTGGGAGCTGATTAGGAAGCTGGCGCCCTTCTGCCGCATCTCCACCATCAGCTCCAGCAGTGAGCGGATCCCAAGGGGATCCAGGCCCAGAAACGGCTCATCTATAATATAGAGAGGCGGCTCCGTGAGGAAGGCGTTCATGATCATCACCTTCTGCTTCATCCCCTTGGACAGATGGGCGGAGAAGCTGTCCTTTTTGCCCGTCATATGGAAGGTACCCAGCAGAGTGGCGGCCCGCTGCGCATACAACCCCCGCTCCAGTCCGTAAGCTCTTGCCGTCAGCTCCAGGTGCTCGCTGATGGTCAGCTCCTCATACAGCTCCGGGGACTCGGGCACATAGGCAAAGGAGGAGCGGTATTCCAAAGGGGCCTCGGCCAGGGTGCGCCCGCGGACCCGGATTTCTCCCTTCTGGGGCTGGAGCAGCCCTAGAATATGCTTGATCGTGGTACTTTTGCCGGCGCCGTTCAATCCGATCATACCCACCATCTCACCGGGAAATACGTCAAAATCCACATCCTTCAGAACAGGTTTGCGCGGGAAATATCCCCCGTACAACCCTTTTACCTGCAGCATCGGTTCCAAACCGTTCACCCGCTTCTTACGTTATGTATTCTTCCGCTATTATATAGAAAAAGCTCCGGGCGATGCAATTAAACCGGGGACAAGATAGTGGAAATGGAAGGGAAAGGAAGGTCAAAACGGAAGGATTTGGTGCTGGAAATAGAACGGGGGACAGGGTACTGGGGGAGGTAAACAAACTGTAAATATGATGGGAAATTAGCCCTTCGATGTCAAAATTTTTTGAAAATTCTTTTGGGAAAGCAATAAAAAATTCATATTTTAGCCGTCATAAGCCATTGAAATTAAGAAATAAAGAGATAATGGATAAAACGAGTGAGATAATGAGATAAAAAAACAGCTTTTAACCGCATACATGGCTAATTTTAACCGATTTATGGACTTTTCGCTATTTACAACTTTAGCTTGAGGCATTAATATACAACACATGATAACTTAATAGTGCTTGCCAAATTTCCAATTCGCTGAGTTTCCATTTTGGAAAACGGGGGAACCGAATGTGAACAGCTTCATGGCATTGTGGAGGGCCTTGAAGTGACGGCACGGTTTTGGGGTGAATCCTGTAAGAGCCTGCTTTGCAGTCTTACAGGTAGGGCGACTCTTTCGTCCGAATCCGTCAGCTAACCTCGTAAGCGTTGAAGAGAGGATACTTGTCGTGCATTTTTATGCTTAGTTTGCCACGAGAAGATACCTCTTCACGGGGCTATTTATGTTGTTTCCCGTGATATTCATAATTCAACCGCTCATCCTATTCGCGAAGGAGGTGCTGCGCGAGGAGCCAGATTCCGGCTGCAGCCTGCTTTGAATGCGAGGAGAATTGGTTTTTAAGCATGAAGTTATAATCAAACCAATAGTCACGTCAAAAGAACCCTGTATCATACCAGACGGCGGACTATGAAGGAGGACCGATTGAAGTGGGCGTTATCCCTGTTCAGGAAACCCATGAAAAACGATCATCCAGCATGGCCTTCGCATTGCGATGGGAGCATGAAAACGGGCGCAGAATTATTATAGCAGCAGCTTTCTCGATCGCCTTAGCCTTCATGTTTTTCATGTTGTTGTACGGTACGGCTACCAAAAGCGTATCCGTAGTGGTGGACGGACAAGAAACCGTGGTGGTAACACGGCAAGATGTTCTCAAACACCTACTGGATGAAAAAGCAATTTCGTACGGTGAGAATGACCGTATTTCCCTGCCTGTAGATACCAAGCTGCGGAATGGGGACGTCATTGTGCTGAATCACACCTCGCCGGTGCAATTGACTGCCGATGGAAAGACCTTAACGTTGTATACAACCGGAAAGACGGTTGCTGGCGCTTTGGAGGATTTGAATATTGGCATGGACCCGCTGGATAAGATTACTCCTGTATTGGAGCAGAATCTGGCTGGTGGGGAAGAAATCAAGATCGTCCGCGTCACTAAGGAAATCGCTGAGGAATCGCAGCCGATTGCCTTCGAAACGGTGAAGCAGAATGACAGTAGCCTGCTGAAGGGCAAGGAAGAGATTGTTCAGGACGGCGTAGAAGGAACCAAGGTTATCAAAACAGAGAAGGTTTACGAGGATGGCGTTTTGGTGGCGGAAAACAAGGTGGACGAAACGATTGCCGCCGAAAGCGTCAGCAAGGTGGTAGCCGTGGGCACTAAGGCTCCGGTGGTAACCGTGTTAAGCGCAAGCTCACCCAATATGGATGAGGTCACCAAGAACGGGGTAAACTTTGGCTATAAGAAGATTTTGAACAATGTGACCTTGACGGCGTACTCCGCCGGCGTGGCCTCCACAGGCAAGGATGAGGACCATCCGCAATATGGTGTTACCTCCAGCGGCACGACTGTAACCGAGGGCCGTACCATTGCTGTGGACAAAAGTGTGATTCCCATGGGCTGGTGGGTCTATATCGAAGGCATCGGCTTCCGCCGTGCCGAGGATACAGGCAGCGCCATCAAGGGCAATAAGATCGATGTATACTTCGACAGCAACGCTTATGCCAACAAGTTCGGCACCAAGCGGGGTTATACGGTGTATGTGATCGGTCCGAAAAAGCCTGTTACCGACTAACGGGTTTGGATCTGTCCGGCTAGGGCTTGTTCCAAGTGGATACCTTCCGAGAAGAGGCTGCCGGCCTCTTCTCTTCCTGTTTATTAAGACGAAGCGGCGAAGGGAAAAGTTGCGTCTATGCTAAAAGAAATTATTGTGGTGGAGGGCAAGTCCGACACGGCGGCTATTAAGCGTGCGGTGGAGGCCGAAACCATTGAAACCGGCGGCTCTGCTATCAATCAGGCCGTCTACGAAAAGATCCGCCTAGCCTTGGAGCGCAGAGGTGTTATCATCTTCACCGACCCCGATCATGCGGGAGAACGGCTGCGGCGGCTGATCACCGCCCGCTTCCCGGGATGCAAGCAGGCTTTCCTGAGCCAGGAGGAAACCACCAAGAACGGCGATGTGGGTATCGAGAATGCCACACCGGAGATGATCCGCAGGGCACTGGAAAACCTGAAAACGGACTATCAGGCGGCTGTATCGGAAATCACCAAGGATGATCTGATGGACGCAGGACTTTTGGTTCATCCGGATGCGGCGGCCCGGCGGGAGGCCATGGGCCGGCTGCTCGGAATCGGCTATGCCAACGGCAAGCAATTCTTAAAAAGATGCCAGATGTTTCAAATCACACGGAAAGAATTCGAAGAAGCGCTGAAGCTTTTTCGTGAAGAGGGCTTCAAATGACAAAACCCCATTTCCCTACGGATGTGGCATCTCCGGCTAGAACGAAGGATGTCCTTGGCCGATACGGCATTACGGCCAAGAAAAGTCTTGGCCAGAATTTTCTCGTAGATCTCAATATTCTGGGCAATATCGTGAATGCGGCTGAGCTGGACGAGTCCAAGGGGGCCCTGGAAATCGGTCCTGGACTGGGGGGTCTGACCCAGCAATTGGCTAAACGTGCGGGACGGGTGGTAGCAGTGGAGCTGGACCAGCGGATGCTGCCTGTGCTCGAGGAAACGCTGTCGGCCTACGGCAATGCGTCTGTAGTTCATGGGGATATTCTGAAGGTGGATCTGGATGAATTGTTCCAGCGTTACTTCGCTGATGTGAAGGGTGTCAGCGTGGTGGCCAACCTGCCCTATTATGTGACTACGCCTATTGTCATGCGACTTTTGGAGGAGCATATCCCCCTGGAGAATATCGTGGTGATGATCCAGAAGGAAGTAGCGGACCGGATGGCGGCCAAACCGGGCACCAAGGATTACGGCAGCCTGAGCATCGCTGTGCAGTATTATTGCGAGCCGCAGGTGGTGGCCATTGTTCCCCGCACCGTCTTCATCCCCCAGCCCAACGTCGACTCTGCCGTAATCCGGCTGCGGCTGCGCAAGGCTCCGCCTGTTCAGGTAACGGATGAAGAGATGTATTTCCAAGTGGTGCAGGCGTCCTTTACCCAACGGAGAAAAACCATCTTTAATAATCTTTTAACCCGGTTCTTCGGGAAAGAAACCAGGCATCTTCTGGAGCAAGCGCTGGAGAAGGCCGGAATTGATCCTATACGCCGCGGTGAGACGTTGAGCCTCGAAGAGTTCGCTCGCCTTACGGAGGCCCTCCAGGAGGCCGGAATCAGCGTTTAAGCGCATTTGCTCCCTTGCCGATACAGCCGGCGGGGGAGTTTTTGCTTGAATTCGGATTTGTACCGCACCAAACGCCCAGTCCCGCCATACGATACATCGTGAGGAGGGGATAGGCGCAATGAAGCAAGGCGATCTGGTGGTACGGAAATCCTATGGCGGTGACGTCATTTTTAAAATTCAAGATTTTTCATATCAGACTGCGCTGCTCCGGGGGGTGGATGTGCGGCTTCTGGCGGATGCGTCCGTCGCGGATTTGAGTCCTGCGCCTGAAACCCGCATCGCCCGCCATGAAGAGGATATGCAGCAGCGGTGTACCGAAATGCGCAGCGTGATGACGAAAAGCCTGCCCCAGCCAACAACCAAGCAGGTTCCCGCTGCAAGAAACGGGCAACAGTCCTCCGGACATTTTGAGGTGCCGGGCAAGGTGCTTCATTTGGACGGAGACCCCAATTATCTGCGCAAAAGCATGGGGCTCTACGGGGATCTCCGCGTGCCGGCAGAGGGCATCTACGTGCCGGAGCAGAATATGGCGGAGGTTTTGACCCGGCTCCTGCCCCAGGTGCATCCGGATATCGTGGTGATTACCGGTCATGACGGGATTCTGAAGGATGTGAAGGATGGAGATACGCAGAGTCTGTCCAGCTATAAAAACTCCCAGAACTTCGTAAATGCGGTCCGTACGGCCCGTAAGTACGAACGCAACCGGGATGCGCTGGTTATTATCGCAGGGGCCTGCCAATCCCATTTTGAGGCGCTGCTGCAGGCCGGAGCCAACTATGCCAGCTCTCCGGGGCGGGTGCTGATCCATGCACTGGATCCGTTGTACATCGCCGCCAAGGTGGCATTTACCCCCATTAAGGATACCGTTCAGATGGCGGATATCCTCCAGCACACCATGAGCGGGCTGGAGGGACTGGGGGGGATCGACACCCGCGGCAGCTACCGCCTGGGGATTCCAGGCTTCAAAACATATTGAACGGCCGATGCCGTCCGCCTGGCTTTCAGGTGGACGGTTTTTCTTTTTTTGGAAAAGACGGATAAAAGAAATGGCTTCCGGACATATTAAAAACGGATATAGGGATTTCCATTGACAACTGCTTTTCTTCACTGGTATAATATTTGGCTTCATTTGACAAGATGGACAATCTGAGGTATAATGGGGTAGAAAGAGGTGGTAGTAGTCCATGGCTAAAAATGCGCTTTTGGAGATCAAACGTACCATGGAAACACATGTGGGACAGAAGATTACTCTCCGCGCCAACGGTGGCCGGAGGAAAACCATTGAACGTTCAGGTGTGCTTGAAGAGACCTACCCTTCTGTATTTATTGTCAAGCTGGACCAAGACCAGCAAAGCTTCAAACGGGTTTCTTACAGCTACGCGGACATCTTGACGGAGACAGTGGAAGTGACTGTTTGCAGTGAGGATGGCCAGATGCGGATAACATACATTCAGGGGTAACCCTGCGAGACCGCGCAAGCCTCCGGTGATTTTACCGGAGTTTCTTTTTTTTGGACTCATAAACATCAAATACCTGCGGCTAAATTAGGCTCGTTCTGCGCATCCTACCGGTAAAGACGAATGAATACCCAAGGAGGGATTGTGTAATGGGCAGAAGGCGCCGCGGAGTTATGTCAGAGCAGCTGAAGTACGAGCTGGCGAAGGATTTGGGCTTTTACAATACTGTCCAGCGGGAGGGCTGGGGCGGCATCACCACCAAGGATGCGGGCAATATGGTGAAGCGGGCCATTCAGATGGCGGAGCAGGCAGCCAAGGCACAAGGACAAGGCCAGCCGCCGGTAAGATAATATAAATCGAATAAAGCGGCACTCCAAGCCGGGGCGGTTTTATACGCCTCGGCTTTATTTGAAGCCCGCCCGATGAACGCCAGATGCTTTTCCCAACGGGGTTTGCTATAATATGTAAAGTTGGATCAGGCCGTTATTGAAAGTAGGTGCAGCCTTGTGCGAGTAATGGAAAAAGCCCCAGCCAAAATCAATCTTACCCTGGACGTGCTGCATAAGCGACCGGACGGTTATCATGAAGTAGAAATGATTATGACCATGGTGGATCTGGCGGACCGGATCGAAATGAAGGGGCTGGACCGGGATGCCATCATTATCTCCAGTCAGGCGGGGTATATTCCGCTGGATGAGAAGAACCTGGCTTTTCAAGCAGCCAGATTGATCAAGGACCGTTATGATGTGAAGCAAGGGGTCTATATTCATTTGGATAAAAAAATTCCGGTGGCAGCCGGTCTTGCCGGAGGAAGCAGTGATGCTGCAGCTACGCTTCGGGGGTTGAACCGCCTGTGGCGGCTGGGCATCACCGATGAGGAGCTTCGCACGCTGGGAGCTGAGCTGGGATCAGATGTGCCTTTCTGTGTAACCGGCGGTACTGCCATTGCCCGCGGCCGCGGCGAAAAGCTGGAGTTTATCGATTCCCCGCCCCAATGCTGGGTGGTGCTGGCCAAGCCCCCCATCAATGTGTCTACCGCAGATGTGTACGGCAAGCTGAACGCGTCCCGGATTGAGAAGCATCCGGACACGGCGGCTGTAGCGGAGGCCATCCGGAGCAAGGATTACCATAGCCTGTGTGCTGGATTAGGCAATGTTTTGGAAGAGGTTACATTATCCTTGTATCCGGAGGTCAAGCAGCTGAAGAACTGTATGGAGCGCCTGGGTGCAGATGGTGTGCTGATGTCGGGGAGCGGTCCTACGGTTTTTGCCCTTTGCTCCAAGGAAAAGAAGGCTCAGCGGATCTATAACGGGCTGCGTGGCTTCTGCAAGGAAGTTTATGCGGTAAGGATGCTGACTGGGGAGCATGCCGTCCCTTGAGATTGGATTCATGCGGGATGTTAGCTGCATGTAAGAAACAATTTCATTGGGAACTTGAATAAATACGGACATAAATGATATATTCTCATTATAATATTCGGATTTAAGTGCGGATATGATCTGCAATCGGGGGTGCATGCATGAAAAAGTTAAAGCGAAGCGCAAGATTGGTGGAAATGACGCAATACTTGCTGTTTCGCCCCCATACGTTGATTCCGCTGACAACCTTTGCTGAACGGTATAATTCGGCCAAGTCGTCCATCAGCGAGGATTTGGCCATCATCAAGGAAGTGTGTGAATCGGAAGGGCTGGGGGATCTTCAGACATTGGCCGGAGCCGCCGGCGGGGTAAGATTTATTCCGAAGGTTTCCAAGGCGCAGTCGGAGATTTTCATGGTGGATATATGCAGGCAGCTGGAGCAGCCGGAGCGGGTTCTGCCAGGCGGATATATGTATATGTCCGACCTGCTGGGCCGTCCGATGATTCTGAATGAAATCGGCAAGATGTTTGCAACCGCTTTTGCCGGACGGGATATCGATGTGGTGATGACGGTGGAAACCAAGGGAATCCCGCTGGCGTATGCCACGGCTACGTTCCTGAACCTGCCGGTGGTGATTGTGCGCCGGGACAACAAGGTGACGGAAGGCTCCGCCGTAAGCATTAACTACGTGTCGGGCTCCAACAAGCGGATCCAGACTATGTCTCTTTCGAGACGGGCGTTGAAGGAAGAAGCCAAGGTATTGATTATCGATGACTTCATGCGTGCAGGCGGTACCATTCACGGTATGATGGACCTTCTTTCGGAGTTCCGGGCAACAGTGAAGGGTGTAGGGGTATTTGTGGATTCCGATGAGGTAGAGGAGCACTTGGTGGAGGATTACATCTCCCTTGCCCGTCTGACCCATGTGGATTCGCGGAGCAAGCAGGTGAAGGTGGTCTTAGGCAATTATTTTGAATCGGATCAGTAAATGGCAATGTGGGTGATGAACCCGCCTTGCCGGCTGACCGCCGGAAGGAGACAAGCATGACTATGGTCAAAATTGTTGCGACAGCAGAAGCTCCTGCTGCCATCGGGCCGTATTCCCAGGCTGTAATTGCAGGCGATATGGTGTATACCTCGGGGCAAATTCCCCTTCGTCCGGACGGAACCCTTCTGGAAGGCGGCATTGCCGAACAGGCCGAGCAGGTGCTGAAGAACCTGGCGGCAGTGCTGCAGGAGGCCGGATCGGGGTTGACCCAAGTGGTCAAAACCACTGTGTTTCTGAAGGATATGAACCAGTTTGCAGAGTTCAATGCAGTGTACGGTTCCTTCTTCACGGATCACAAGCCGGCACGTTCTACCGTAGAGGTTGCACGCCTGCCGAAGGATGTTCTTGTCGAAATAGAATGCATCGCGTTGAGAAATGTCGAAATAGTTTAAGTTGTACAAATATTTTTAAAAAAACCTTTTTTTTAAGCACAAAAAAGAAGGATTTTCCCAGCTGTTGTGGAAATATACAGCAAGTCCTGCTTAAAAAAAAGGTGGTGAACGTAAACGTGCAAATTACTGATGTCAGACTCCGCCGCGTGAATTCCGAAGGAAGAATGAAGGCCATCGCCTCCATTACCATCGACAACGAATTCGTCGTGCACGACATTCGCGTTATTGACGGAAATAACGGAATGTTCGTTGCTATGCCCAGCAAGCGGACTCCCGACGGAGAGTTTCGGGATATCGCTCATCCCATCTCTTCCGCCACCCGGGAAAAAATTCAGGCAGCCGTTCTGGCTGAATACGAAAGAGCCGCTGTCGAGGAAGAAGTCATGGAAGAGGGAGCATAAAATAACCGCATTTTCCGTGGGAGCCTCAGGGGCTCTCTTTTCTTTTGCCGGAAAGTAGGATATATTCATATTGGAATTTATGATGGAGATGATAAATTTGAACATACTCAGTATTGTCCTGGCAGCGGGTAAGGGCAAACGGATGAAGTCGAGGCTGTATAAGGTGCTTCACCCCGTTTGTGGTCAACCGATGGTCGGCCATGTTCTGGATGCCGTTGAAGGGCTCGGCGCTACCCGCCATGTAGTCGTGGTTGGCCATGGCAGCGAAGAGGTCAAGGCCTATTTGGGCAGCCGGGCGGAGTTCGTGATGCAGGAAGAGCAGCTGGGCACCGGCCACGCTGTGCTCCAGGCAGCTCCTTTGCTGGAAAAAGAGGAAGGCATCACAATTGTTGTCTGTGGCGATACTCCGCTGGTCATGGAGGAAACCCTGCGCAAGATGATTGAGGTGCATGGGCAATCCGGAGCTGCGGCCACCGTACTGACTGCGGAGCTAACGGATCCCACCGGATACGGCCGGGTGATCCGCAGCGGTGACGGGCAGGTTATGGGGATCGTGGAGCAGAAGGATTGTACGCCGGAGCAGGCCTTGGTGAAGGAGATCAACACCGGTACATACTGCTTCGACAACCAGAAGCTGTTTGCGGCATTGGGCCGGGTTACGAACAACAATGCGCAAAATGAGTATTATCTCACGGATGTGATCCGGATTCTGCAGGAGGACGGACATCAGGTAGCGGCCTGGCAGACAACGGATCCGGCGGAAGCCATCGGGGTTAATGACCGGGTGGCATTGTCAGAGGCGGAGCGGCTGATGCGGGAGCGCATTGTGCGCGGACTGATGCTGGATGGCGTAACGGTAACGGACCCGGCTCATACGTATGTGGAGAAGGGTGTGTCCATCGGGGCGGATACGGTGCTGCTCCCCGGTTGTGTGCTGAAGGGCAAAACCGTCATCGGTGAGGACTGTGTCATCGGCCCCAATGTGGAAATGACCGATTCCGTGGTAGGCAACGGTGTGCACATCAAACAATCCGTGCTGCTGGAAGCCAAAACCGGCAACGATGTAAATATCGGGCCGTTCGCGTATCTGCGCCCGGGTGCGGACCTGGCGGATGGTGTGAAGGTAGGGGACTTTGTAGAAATTAAGAATGCCGTTATCGGCGAAGGCAGCAAGGTTCCCCATTTGAGCTACGTCGGGGATGCCACTGTGGGCAGCCATACCAACATCGGATGTGGTGTCATTACGGCCAACTATGACGGCTTCAACAAATCCCGTACAGAAATCGGCAGCAATGCCTTTATTGGCAGCAATGTGAATCTGATTGCGCCGGTGCGGGTAGGCGACGGTGCGTTTGTGGTGGCTGGCTCCACCATTACCCATGAGGTGCCGGACAATGATTTGGCCATCGCCCGGGTTCGCCAGGTGAACAAGGAAGGTTATGCGGAGAAGCTGCGCAACAAGTTTAAGGCCAAGAAGGAAAAGAAGTAGGGCCTGTGCTGGTAGTGTGCTGGATTGAAGGGGCATTATAGGAGAGCGGAGCGTATCAGGATTTGGCCAAATTCAGGATGTGCTCCCATTATAATGGCTCTGTAGCAAGATTATCCTGTGGTTTTGCCGGAATCGCAGAGGCTATAATGCTAATGTGCAGTTAATTTGTCCCAAAGAGGTTCATTTTATGGTTTTAACTGCAAAAATGCAGTTAATGGGGTCTATATTCCCGGAAACGGCAGGTTGTGGGGGAAATAACTGCACTTTTGCAGTTGCCACCCCGCTGATCAGGTAATCTGTTTCGATTAGCTGCACTTTTGCAGTTCGTTCTTTTTGGGAACCGCGGATTGGTCCTGCTGTAGTGGTAGTTATGCTTACGATGTCAGTTTTTGCGAGAGCAAAAACTCAAAGATTATGCTTACGAAGCCGGCTTCCCCAAAGGGAAGCCCTTAGGAGGAACTGTTTGTGTCATACTTAGATCCGAAGTTGAAGATTTTTACCTGTAACTCCAATCCCAAGCTGGCGGAGGAGATTGCCTCCTACATCGGCGTAACCTTGGGGGATTCCGAGGCGCTGCAATTCGCGGATGGTGAAGTGCGCATCAAGCTGAATGAAAGTGTGCGGGGCTGCGATGTATTCGTCATCCAGTCCACCTGTCTGCCCGTTAACGATAACCTGATGGAGCTGCTGGTTATGGTGGACGCTCTGCGCCGCGCCTCCGCCAACAGCATCAACGTGGTGATTCCATACTACGGCTATGCGCGTCAGGATCGGAAAGCCCGCTCCCGCGACCCCATCACCGCCAAGCTGGTGGCGAAGATGATCGAAACCGCAGGTGCGGACCGGGTAATCAGCATGGATCTGCATGCTACACAAATTCAGGGCTTCTTCGATATTCCCGTGGATCATCTGTTGGGCAATCCGATTCTCGGCAAGTATTTCCGCAACAAGGCCCTTCCCAATATTACCGTTGTTTCCCCCGACCATGGCGGCGTTGTACGCGCCCGCAGATTGGCGGATTATTTGTCTGCGCCTCTGGCTATTATCGATAAACGCCGTCCGGAGCCGAATGTCTCTGAGGTGATGAATATCATCGGCGACATCAAGGGCCGCACCGCTATCCTGGTGGACGATATCATCGATACTGCGGGCACCATGGTGCTGGCAGCCAATGCTCTGATGGAATACGGCGCATCCGAAGTATATGCCTGCTCCACCCATCCGGTATTGTCCGGACCGGCAATGGATCGTATTGCCAATTCCCCGCTGAAGGAATTGGTTGTGACCAACACCATTCCACTGCACCATACCAATCCTTCGGAGAAGATCCGGGTGCTGTCCGTTGCGCCGACCATCGGCGAAGCGATCATCCGGATTCACGAGCAGCTGCCCATCAGCAAGCTGTTCGAGGAATAAATTTTAGGCCTACGGTCTAGTCAAGGGTTGGAATCCTTCCAAAACGGGCAATCTAGTGAAAGACGCACAGGAAAAAAGCGGCTTAACTTGAAAACCGTTTAAGGGAGGCTCTACCAATAATTATGGCTATATCGTTGCAGGCTCAAACCAGAGGCAATCTGACCAAATCCGGTGTAAAGCATCTCCGTTCCTCCGGCAGTGTTCCGGGAGTGGTATACGGCAAGAATATCGGCTCCGTCATGGTAACGGTGGATAACCGGGAGCTGTCGGCTCTCTTGAGGTCCCATGCCAACGGGATTATCGAGCTGGAGCTGGGCAGCTCGGGCAAACAGACGGTGATGGTTCAGGATGTGCAGCGGGACCCGCTGAACAGCAATCTGCTGCATATTGATTTTCACCAGATTAATATGAATGAGCCGGTCCGTACGGAGGTTACGCTGGACTTCGTCGGCGATTCCAAGGGTGAAGAGGAAGGCGGTTTGCTGCAGATTCAGCTTCACCAGGTTGAGGTGCGCTGTCTTCCGGCTGCAATCCCTGCCTCCATTGCGGTGGATGTGACCCGGCTGGATATGGGGGATACCATTACCGCCGGAGAATTGCAGATGCCGGCAGGTGTGGAGCTCAAAACCCATAAGGATGAAGTGGTGGTGACGATTCTGGCGCCGCAGAAGGAAGTGGAGGAAACTTCGGCAGAACCCTCCGCCAAGGATGCGGTTCCTGCCAAAGCTGCCAAAAACGCGGAGCCTGTCACCTGACACCAGGTTCTCTTATAAGCAAAATGGAGCGGGCGCAGTAGGCGTCCGCTCTTTTGTGTTGGGTGAATCCGTATTTAAAGTTCAACATTCACTACCGGGATAGGCTTGGCTTGGAAGCTCAAACACGTTTTGTCGGCTTTGATTTTATTGGGTTATTTAAGGTATCAAAGCCACCAAAAAACTCGCCCTCAAGCCAACCTATCCCTCCCGCTCATGTTGTTGAATAGGGATTCACCAAAACCACTCCGCCAGACAGACTCCTAGTAGCCCGGTCTGGATACAAAGCGGTAGACATTCCTGGTGTAATACACCGGACCGATCCGGATAAAGTGCGGCGAGATACCGCTTACAAGACCAATGTCCGCATGTTGGGCCCCCATATAAACCTGCACGGGGATTTCATGCTCCATATGGTGAAGAAAGTGAATATCCTGGGTCAGAATCTGACCGAAGAGGTACATAGGCGGATGCTCCTTCGAGGAGTATGTTGGCAAAGTAGGGCCCACAGGAAAGACAAAACGAAAGGGAACATAGTTTGCAGCAACCGAAATTATTTTTTTCGTGGAGATTTGCTATAATCGAAGGATGTACGAGAGGAGCGATAAAGAATGAAATGGTTTGTGGGGTTGGGGAATCCGGGCAGGGAATATGAGAGCACCCGGCATAATATCGGCTTCATGGCCGTGGACCACATGGCGAAGGAGTGGGGGTTATCCTGGAAATCCGTCTCCAAGTGCAAGGGCCTGGTGGCGGAAGGGATGGTACAGGGTGAAAAAGTGGCGCTGCTCAAGCCGCAAACCTACATGAACCTGTCGGGAGAATCCGTGCGCGGGTTTATGGATTTTTATAAGGCCAGCCTTGCGGATATGGTGCTGCTCTATGATGATATGGATACCCCCTTCGGGCAAATCCGGCTGCGGTATCAGGGAAGTGCGGGAGGCCATAACGGGATTAAATCGATTATCACCCATACCGGCACCCAGACCTTCAACCGCATCCGCATCGGTATTTCCCGGCCGCCTGCAGGCTATGATATCGTCCAATATGTGCTGGCCAGCTTCCGCAAGGAGGAGGTCAAGGAAATTCCTCTGATTCTGGAGCGGGTTGGTGAGGCGATGACCCATACCTTCAACGCCACCTTCGAGCAAACCATGGCCAAATTCAACGGCTGAGTTACCTTAATCCCTGGGAACCTTCTCATAAAATGGCCCTATTCCGGACATACTGGAGGGTAACGTGCAAATTTGGCACTAAAACCGGTATGGCTGGAAAGGGGAGCTGGCGTTATGGATGTTCGGTATGTGTGCCCGCATTGCGGCACGGAGGTGGGCCGGTTGAACGGCAGCCATCTTACGGAGGCACAGTTGGGTTTCCATTCCTTGACCCTCGAAGAGCGGAGCGATATAATAGCTTATAGCGTGAATGGAGACGTAACCGTCAAGGTAACCTGCGATTATTGCAAGCAGGCTCTGGAGACGAATCCCGAGCTGATGCTGGTTGCCAATCCGCTGCAGTAAGCAAAGCGATGAAGAGGCCTTGGTGGATGAAGCCCAAGGCTTTTTTTACCGGTAAGAAGCCTCGTGTTTCTGGCCGTATAAGGGAAGACGCCCGATAACATGCGGGCGGCCGCACGGCGCCGGAAAGGCGCCTTTCAGCCGTTTCTTCCCTGAACATGGACAATAAAACGGCAAAAGGAACGGCGTTGACCTAAACGCCGTTCGTTGTGTATCCATCCGCTGCCCGTGCTCATTGGCATGGGCGGCTCTTGCATGGGGATAAGGAGTTGGTCCGGTGTTACAGGCTTTGATGAGTGCTTTTTCACAAGATACGGATTTCCGGTCGATCCTGGCCGGGTTGGAGAATGGGCTGCATGAGCAGATTATATCCGGCCTGTCCGGCTCCGCCCGCCAAATGGCCATTGCCGCTCTCTCGGAGGAGATGAAGCGGCCAATTGTGGTTTTAACCCATAACATGTATGCTGCTCAGAAGATTACCGAGGACCTGGCCGAATGCCTCTCTACCGACCAGGTGGCGCTGTTCCCCGTACAGGAGCTGCTGGTGGCCGAGATGGCCGCGCAAAGCCCGGAGATGCTGGCCCGCCGTATTGATGCGCTGATGCGCCTGGCCTCCGGCTTCCGCGGCGTGCTGGTGGTGCCCTACGCAGGACTGCGCAGGCTGCTGCCGCCGCAGGCGGTGTTTGCGGAGGCGCGCATTACCATAAGGGTTGGGGACAAGGTACAGCTGGAAGGACTTCTGCAGCGCCTCTCCGCCATGGGCTACGAGCGCAATGACAAGGTGGAGAACAAAGGGGAAATGAGCGTCCGGGGCGGGATCCTGGATTTCTTCCCTATGACCGCCCCCAATCCCTTCCGGGTAGAGTTCTTCGATGACGAGGTGGATTCCATCCGCACCTTCGATGCCACCGAGCAGCGGTCGCTAGAGAAGCTGGAGCAGGTGGAGATTGTGCCGTGCCGCGAGATTTTGGCCGACGGTAAGCGGTTGCAGAGCGCTTCCCAGCATGCTTATGAGCTCCTTCAAGCCCAGCTCGGCAAGATGAATGACCGGAGCGCCAAGCAGAAGCTGCAGGAAGAGCTGATGCATGAGATTGAACTGCTGCGGCAGGAGCAATTTTTCCCGGGAATCGCCAAGTACATCTCCCTTCTCTATCCGGAGCGGGAGACCCTCCTGGATCAGCTGCCCAAGGACACCATCCTCGTGGTGGATGAGCCTGGCCGGATTGTGGAAACCGCCAAGCAGCTGGAGCGGGATGAAGCCGAGTGGATGACCAGCATGCTGCAGGAGGGTAAGTGCCTGCCTGCGTTTGTGATGACCAAAACCTATGATTCGCTGCTGTTCCGCAAGCCGTTTCCCACTGTGTATCTGAGCTTGTTCCTGCGCCAGGTGCAAGGCACCCAGCCTCAGAACATCGTCAATATGGTGTGCCGTTCCATGCAGAGTTTCCACGGTCAGATGAACGTGCTCAAGTCCGAGATGGAGCGCTGGAAAAAGACGGGAGCCAAGGTCATTCTGCTGGCTCAGGGCCAGGAGCGTCTGGACCGGGTGCGCCGCGTGCTCCAGGATTATCATATTGAGGAGCCCCAGCTGCTGGACGGCAACCTCCAGGCAGGCTTTGAGCTGCCGGCGGTGAAGCTGGTGGTGATCACCGAAGGCGAGCTGTTCACCCAGAAGCAGCGGAAGGTACGCAAGATCGACAAGAAGCTGGAAAATGCCGAACGGATCAAGAGCTACCAGGAGCTGAAGGTGGGCGATTATGTCGTCCACGTTAACCACGGAATCGGGAAATATGTGGGCATTGGCACCCTTGAAATTAACGGAATCCATAAGGACTATATTCACATTTTATATGCAGGGGGCGACAAGCTCTCTGTTCCCATCGAACAGATCGACCTGATCCAGAAGTACATCGGCGCAGATGAGGGCAAGGAGCCGAAGATTTATAAGCTGGGCGGTACGGATTGGAATAAGGTCAAAACCAAGGCCCGCTCCGCCGTCCAGGATATCGCTGACGATCTGATCAAGCTGTATGCTGACCGCCAGGCGCGGCCGGGCTACGGGTTCAGCAAGGATACACCGTACCAGAAGGATTTCGAGGGGATGTTCCCCTACGAGGAAACCCGGGATCAAGCCCGGGCCATCGATGAAATCAAGGTGGACATGGAGCGCAGCCGCCCCATGGACCGTCTGCTGTGCGGCGACGTCGGCTACGGCAAAACCGAGGTGGCCATCCGAGCGGCCTTCAAGGCGGCCATCGACGGCAAGCAGGTAGCGGTACTGGTGCCTACCACCATTCTGGCGCAGCAGCATTATGAGACCTTCCGGGAACGGTTCTCCGGCTTCCCCTTCCATATCCAGGTGCTCTCCCGTTTCCGCTCCAAGAAGGAGCAGAACGAAACGATCAAGGGCATCAAAAACGGCACTGTTGATATTGTCATCGGCACCCACCGGCTGTTGTCTGCGGACATGATCTTCAAGGACTTGGGCCTCCTCATCGTGGATGAGGAGCAGCGGTTCGGCGTGGCCCACAAGGAGAAGCTGAAGCGGCTGAAATCCAATGTGGATGTGCTGACGCTGACGGCTACGCCCATTCCCCGGACGCTGCACATGTCCATGCTGGGTGTGCGGGATCTGTCGGTTATTGAGACGCCGCCGGAAAACCGCTTCCCTGTGCAGACCTATGTGGTGGAGCACAGCAATTCCCTGACCCGAGAGGCCATCGAACGGGAATTGGCCCGCGAGGGCCAGGTGTATTATCTGTACAACCGGGTGCAGGGCATCCAGCAGATTGCCGACCAGATTACCATGCTGGTGCCCGACGCCCGAGTGGCTGTGGCCCATGGGCAGATGGGAGAGCAGGAGCTGGAGAAAACCATCCTGGATTTCTTGGACGGGGAATTCGATGTGCTGGTCAGCACCAGTATTATTGAAACCGGTGTGGACATCCCCAACGTCAACACCCTGATCGTCCATGACGCCGACAAAATGGGCTTGTCCCAGCTCTACCAGCTGCGGGGCCGGGTAGGACGCTCCAACCGGATCGCGTATGCGTATTTTACCTACCAGCGGGATAAAATGCTCACGGAGGTGGCCGAAAAGCGGCTCCAGGCTATCAAGGAGTTTACGGAGCTGGGGTCCGGCTTCAAAATTGCCATGCGGGACTTGTCCATCCGCGGCGCAGGCAATCTTCTGGGGGCGGAGCAGCACGGCTTTATCGCTTCCGTAGGCTTTGACCTGTACTCCCAGATGCTCACCGAGGAAATCAAGAAGCGCAAGGTGGAGCTGGGGGAGGAGCCGGAGGAGAAGCGAGTCTTCTCGACACAAATCGAGATGCAGCTTGACGCTTATTTACCGTCGGATTATATTTATGACAGTATGCAAAAAATAGAAATCTACAAGAAAGTGGCTACTGCCGTCAGCCTGGACGAGGTGGAGGATATTGAGGAGGAGCTGGTTGACCGGTTCGGGGACATCCCTGACGCTGTCAAACACCTGCTTACCGTAGCCCGTCTGCGGATTTACGGCTCCGAGTACCGGATCGAGACCATCCGGCAGCGCGGAGATGATGTGGAAATTCTCTTCTCGGGCAGTTTGGCCGAGCAGGTGGATCAGAAGAAGCTTGCGGTCAGCCAGCAGGCCTTCGAGAACCGGATCCGGCCTGTGCCCGGTTCCCCGAACATGATGATTATGAAGGGCAAAGGTTTGACGCCGGAGCAGTCCATCGGTATGTTGGAACGGTTTCTGGTACAATATAAGGAAGCTCTAAAACCGAAAGGGGAACTGGAGAATGTTTCAAATTCTTAAGAACGCCCGCTTGCCCAAAGCGGCTTTGGCTGTAGTGTTGGGCGCGGCTTTGATTGTCAGCGGCTGCGGCAAGAAGGAAGGCGACAAAACAGTTGCCGCTACCTATACAGGCGGGGAAATTACGCAAACGGAGCTGACCCAGTTCCACAGCATTTTTTTCTCCCAGTACGGGGATATGGCGGGCAGTCCGGAAATGCAGGAGTACCTGCTGAAGCAGCTGGCTACCCTGAAGATCATGGCCGGCAAGGCCTCCGATGACACCAAGAAGGAAGCGGAGAAGGAAGCCAAGGACCAGATCAAGCAAATGGAGGAGTATTACAACTCCCAAGAAAAGGGCGCCTTCGACAAGCAGCTGGAAACCTTGAAGGTTAGCAAGAAGGACCTGGAGAAATATGTGACGCTGAGCACCACCGTGCTGAAGGATACCAGCGGCAAGGTAACGGACGATCAAATTAAGTCCAACTACGATGCCAAGCTGAAGGAAGACCCCCATGTATATGACCTGGCATCGGTAGCCCATATTCTGGTTGCCTTGAAGGACCCCAATGACGCCACCCGTACCAAGGATCTGCGGACCAAGGAGGAAGCCTTGACCCGGATTAATGAAGTCAAAACCAAGCTGGCAAGCGGCGGCGACTTCGCGGCGCTGGCCAAGGAATATTCCGATGATACGGGCTCCAAGGACAAGGAAGGCAAATACGAAAACCAAAATCCTTCCGTATGGGATCCTGCCTTCAAAGAGGCAGCCCTGACCCAGCCGATAGGCCAGGTTGGCCAGCCCTTCGAAAGCTCCTTCGGTTACCATATTCTTCGGGTGGACAAGCGTGAGGTGCAAACCCTGGATGCGGTGAAAGAAGACATCCGGACCGAGATTGCCGACAAGATGATCGGCGATTTCATCACCAATGAATTGCCCAAGCTGGAATTCAAAATCACTCTTCCGGCAGCCAGTGCAAGTGCGTCAGTTTCCCCTGAGGCATCTGCGCCCGCGGCCAGCACTGCGGCTAGCCCGGCAGCAAGCGCCAGCCCGGCGGCGAAATAGACCATCAACTAACAGCGGTATGGAGCGAAAGCTCTGTGCCGTTTTTTTTGTTGTTTGGGTGGTGGTGACTGTAACGGACACGGGAGCCACTATTGGGCGGGAAAAGGGTGTTTTTTTATCCGAACGGACACAGGAGCCGCTATTTCCGGGAAAACAGCAGCTTTTAGCTGGTGAAAGGAGAAATAACGTCCCGTGTGTCCGCGAAAACGTCAGAAGCCTTTATTTTGGCAAAATAACGGCTCTCCGGTCCAGATGGCCATCGGATTGCCGGCAGACGTATGTTTGAGATGGAGGGAAGCCGCAATCTTTCTAAAACGGGTACAAAAACATTTTAAGATCCTCCATTTTTATCGGGTTCTGCGGAGGGTAGAATGGGGACGGGATAAAATGAAAGCGCAAACAAAATAAAAAAGAGGTGAGCTGAAGTGATCGGAAAAATAAGACGTATCCTCGCCGTGGTGATGATCGCCGTCCTGGCTGCCGGTATGCTGCCTGTTTATGCAGCAGCCGAACCTTCCTCGGAGAGCGGGACCCGTGGCTTCATCGCAGAATCAGGCGGAGCGCCCGATTTCCCGTTGGCGGTTAACGGAGCCGCAGCAGCCCTCTGGGTTGACGCCCAGGATAATGCTCCGGTCAGGCGGGTGGTCAATGACCTGAAGGAGGATATCAAACGGGTCACTGGGCTGGAAACTACCGTAAGCAGTGCAGCCACCCTTCCCGCCGGGCCGGTGGTTGTTGTGGGCACGTTGGATGGAAGCGCCCAAGTCAAGGCGTTGGTGGACACTGGTAAAATTACACCCGCTGAAGTGTCCGCTATCAAGGGCAAGTGGGAGGCTTACCTCATCAAGGTGGTCGATTCGCATACCCTGGTGATCGCAGGATCCGATCCACGTGGGGCAGTATTCGGGGTGTATGAGCTATCCGAGCGGATGGGAGTCAGCCCCTGGTATTTTTTTGCGGATGCGGCTATTGAAGCCAAAGCTGCGGTTTACGTCAAAGCCGGAACATCCATCACCGATAAGCCCGATGTGCAGTACCGCGGAGTGTTCCTCAACGATGAGGAAAAGCTCAGTCGTTGGGCAACCGAGGTATTCCAGGATCCCAATACCATGGGGCCCAAAACATATGCCAAAATCTTCGAGCTGATTCTCCGGCTGAAGGGCAACTACATCTGGGCCGCCATGCACGTCAATTCCATTAACAACGTACCGGGCAACATTGAGCTGGTGCAGGAATACGGTATTGTGCTGGGCTCCAGCCACCCCGATATGCTCTTGCGGACCAATGTCCACGAGTGGGACAGGTGGAAAAGCGACTATGCTGCGCAGCATGGACTCAATGCCAACGATATCAAATATGACTACACCGTAAGCAAGGATGCCCTGCTCCAATATTGGCGTGATAATATCCAGCGGCATAAGAATACCGACGCCCAGTGGACATTGGGGATGCGCGGCCTGCATGATGAACCCTTCGAAACGCTGAATCTGATGTCCGATGCCTATCAGCATCTGGGCAATAATCTGGAGGACCGGAAAGCCGGTCTCATGAACGAGATTATCCGGGACCAGCAGCAGCTGTTAAAGGATATTCTCGGCCCGGACAAATACGCGGCTTCCTTCCAGGCACTGATCCCGTATAAGGAGGTGCTGCCCATCTATAATAACCCCACCTTTGATCTGCCCGAAAATGTGACCGTTATCTGGTGTGACGATAACCACGGGATGATGCGGAGGATGCCGGACGCCGCCGAACGGGCAAGGGAGGGTGGCCATGGCTTGTATTACCACGTATCCTACTGGGCGCCGGTCGATCAAAGCTACATGTGGCTCAGTTCTATTCCGCTTGCGGTGATGGGGGAGGAGCTCAGCAAGTCCTGGGAGCATAACATCCGCAAGTCCTGGATTCTGAATGTAGGGGATATCAAACCCCAGGAAGCGGAGATGACCTTTTTTATCCGGTACGGCTGGGATGTGGAGCAATATAAGAACAAGGCCGACCAATTCCTGAAGGACTGGACTGCCCAGCATGTCGGCAGTGCATATGAAACGGCCGACATTCTCAACACCTTCTACCAGCACACCATCGTCCGCAAGCCGGAGCATATGAAGGATGGCCTGTTCAACCAGATTCACTATGGGGATGAGGCCTCCAAACGGATGGCGGTGTACCAGGAGCTGTTCGACCGGACGGCTGCCATCGCCCAGGCGCTGCCGGAGAAGCAGAAGCTGCCCTTCTATGAGCTGGTTCAATCCAAGATTAATTGGGCCTATTACGTCAATAAAGCCTATTATTATGCGGACCGAAGCAATCTGGCCTTCGATCAGGGCAGGATGGCCTCCGCCGACAGTATGCTTAAGCTGTCGCAGGAGGCCGATCTGGCGAAGAAAGCCGAGATTGCCTATTACAGCACCATCGCAGAGGGCAAGTGGAAAGGCTTCATTGACCCGGAGGTTGCCTCGCCCCCTGTGATTAACCAGCTGCCTCCCGGTACACCGGCGCTGGTGCTGGGCGCGCCTGCTTTAGGGGTTGTGACGGAGGGTGAAGCCCTGCCCCAGGAGCATTCCAGCCTGGTTTTCTCCCCTTACAATCAGGTTGGTAAATTCATCGATCTGTTCAATAAGGGCGCAGGCAGCGTGAATTGGACAGCCACTGCCGATCAGCCGTGGGTGCAGCTCTCCGCCTCCGCCGGGACTGTCATCGACGAAACCCGTCTTATGGTAACAGTGCCCAATATGGAAGCCCATAAGGGAGCAACCGCAGCGGTTACGATTACCGACACGGGGACCAACCTCAAGAAGATGATTCAGGTTACGGTTGATAACCCGGCAGCCCCCTTAGCTGCAATCATCGGTTATGCCGAGGCGGACGGTTATGTCTCCATGGAAGCCGAGCATTACAGCCGCTTGAATGCCAAGGGGGATAAGACCTGGGAGATCATTCGTGACGCAGGCCGTGCCTTCGGCGGGGATGTAGTCCGTGCGTATTCGCCTGATCTGGGGGCTGTAGAGGAAAGTGCGGTTACTGCCTCTGCCCCCAGCCTGGAATATGATATTAATCTGACCTCTTCCGGTCAGTTTCCCTTGGAGGTTTACCGGATTCCCACGCTGAACGCCAAGGGGAAGGTGCGTTTTGCCGTATCTGTGGATGACAGTGCCCCGATTATCGTGGAATCCGCAGCAGCTGATGAAGGACAGGGCACCATCTGGGTGAGCAATCTGTTCCATATGATTGAGAAGCATGTGGTAACGCTGCCTGCTCTCTCCGCCGGTAAACACACCATTAGGCTGTGGATGATAGACAGCTTCATTATGATCGATAAGCTGGTGCTGTACACCGATACGGAGGGTGTGATTCCAAGCGAGCTTGGTCCGGATGAGAGCTATCACCCTGAATATAACCCGGCCTTTCACCCGGGCACCGCTCTCCTGCCCCGGACCTCAATACCGGCAGAGCCGAAGAACATTCCCGCCGAGTGGGGGAAGGGCGCTTTTGTGGAGGCGGATGGCAAGGTGAGCCTGGAAGCCGAATACGCCATGGAGCATGCGCTGGAATCGGAGAGCGAGATCACGCCCGATATGAAGGCCTATACGGTTTCCAAACGGGATAAAGCCGCGCAGGTTCCGGGAAAAATCCCCAACGGCTGGCGTCTTACCCAATCGGATACAGGCATGGCCATGCGGCTTCCCGACAAGGGCGCTCAGTGGTCGGACAATGCCGAGTTCCCGGTGTACAGCCCGGAATTGACGTACAAAATTAATTTCGGCAGCACGGGCACATATAACGTCTGGCTGCGCTGGCGGTACGTGGATAATGCCTCCGACTCCATCCGCGGCGGGCTGGACGGAAGCCTCGGCAGCTTCTCCACCGATGTGTTTTTCAGCAATAGCCTGGATGAGAAGTGGCATTGGAAAAACGTAGGCAAGATCAATGTGGAAACGGCGGATGAACATGCCTTCAGCCTGTGGATGCGGGAGGATGGCTTGTATGTAGACCGCATTTACCTGACCAAGAGCGGCGAAACCCCAACGGATGCCCTGTGGAATCCCTCTCTCCGGACGGAAAGCACGGTCGGACAGCGCCTTCAGGCAGTGGTGAACGGCAAACGCGCCGCCATGTCGGGCATCTCTTATCCGCTGGGCGATGCGCTGGGCCAATATCGTCAGGCTGCTTATAACACTCTGATGGATGCGCTCCATGCTGCGGAAACCCTGGCCCACAGCGGGACGGCGACGGAGCAGCAGGCTAATGAAGCTCTGGATGCCATTGCGGCAGCCGAAGCCGCTTTGCCCAATGCGCTGGTGCTTACGCGGGACGGCAAGACCTATCAGGCATACCGGGATTTTACGGGAGATGAAGCAGGCAAATTCCCTTACGGCTTCAATATTGAGGGGATGACCAATGGCGCAACGGCCAGTGTGCAGGAGGAGGACGGCAATTCCTTCCTGCGCCTGACCACAACGTCTACTGCCGGCAAGGCGGATCTGTTCCTGCCTTATACGGGCGAGGTAAAAGCGGCTGCCAATGAGCGCATCGTAATCGAATACCGGGCCCGGTTCAATGGAAGCTTCCAGTATGCCAACGGCGCCATGGTGCGCAACGACAGCGGGACTAACAATTTTGCCATGGTCACGGCCTTTGAGAACGCTAATGGCGTGCATCAGATTAAGGTGCATAAAGGTACGTCCAACGCAGATAAGGTCAATGTGAAATCCTTCAACTACAACCAATGGCATAGCTTTAAGATGGTGGGGGATTGGGCCAAAAAGACCTATACGGTCTATATGGACAACGACCCTGCTCCGGTTGCCACCGATTTCAGCTTCCGCCACACAGGCGGCACCAAGCTCACCGGCCAACGGTTCGGCATCGATAATATGTCCAATGGCTCCATCGATTTCGACGACTTCAAGGTTAGCATCGTCGATCCGACCAAGCCGGATACACCTCAGATTAAGGTCGCTGCTGTAGGAGACAGTATCACCTTCGGCTCCGATTCGGCGGGTCCCATCAAACCCGAGGATAAGTATCCCGCCAAGCTGCAAGCCCTGCTGGGAGCAAGCTATCAGGTGGAAAACTTCGGAGTAAGCGGCGCTACCATGCTGGAGCAAGGGACCGACTCCGGCGGGGCCAAAAAGGGGTATGTGCACCAGGAGAAATATACAGAGAGCCAGGCCTTCCAGCCCGATATTGTGGTCATTATGCTGGGTACCAATGACTCCAAGGCACTGAACTGGGAAACGTACAAAGCGGAATATGTGGATGATGCGCTGAAGCTTATCAAGAGCTATCGGGATCTGGACTCCCATCCGGCCGTATATCTTGCTACGTCTCCAACCGTCGTTCCGGGTTCGAACCGGTATGGCATCCAGGCTGATGTGCTGCATAACGAGATTATCCCGCTGCAAAAGCAGATTGCCCTCATTGCGGATGCCGGCTTTATCGATGTCCATCAGGCTACGAATAATGCCACCTTGGAGCAGTTCCCGGATTATGTGCACGGCAATGCCGCCGGGTATACGTGGATTGCGGATGCCGTGTACGCCGGCATCAAGGCGTCTCCGGCGCCGAAGGTTTCACCGGTGGCCCAAGTGCTTCCCGTAGTGGTAAAGTCGCTCACCGGACAGACGCCCAAGCTGCCGATTTTTGCTCCGGTGGTCTATGCGGATGGAAGCACCGGAATTGCCGAGGTTATCTGGAGGCTGGATGGTCTTGTGTTCAATACCCCCGGCACCGTCCAAGTACCCGGCAAGCTGAAGGGGCTGGAGATGACTGCCACTGCTGCTGTTGAAGTAGCTGCCGGATGGGGACTGGATGAATTGGTGAAGGAGACCCGCAGCAGGACTGTAGAGCTCTCCGTTCCCGTAGGCGAAGGGCTGGGCACCTATAACCAGTCGGCCTATAATGCCCTCCTGGCAGCGCTGGACTATGCGGAGGAGCTGGCGGCAGACGGGAATCTGACGGAGGAGCAGTTTAGAGGAGCGCGGGATGCTTTGGCCGGAGCGGAGGCGGCATTATCGGGTTCGCTGAACCTGACGCAGAATGGCCTGACGTATCATGCGTACCGGGACTTCGAAACGGATACAACAGGCAGGCAGCCTTACGGGATCGAAGCGACTAAAATTCAGAATGGCGGTGCAGCGCAGATTGTGGAGGAGGCCGGGAATACCTTCCTGCGGCTGACCACCGGCACCGGCAAGGACTTTTCCAATATGTTCCTTCCCTACATGGGCCAGGTGACTGCCGGCGGGGATCAGAAGGTTGTGATTGAATATTCCGCCCGCTTCAAGGCGGGACTGCAATACGCCAACGCCTTCCTGCCCAAAAACCAGACCGGCGCTTACGCCATGACCGTTGCCTTCGAAAATGCAGGAAATGATCCGTGGATCAAGGTTGCCGACGGTTCCGCCAGGAAAAATATGCAGCCCTTCCGGTACGATACCTGGCATCATTTTAAGATCATAGCGGATATGGCTGCGCAGACGTACAGCGTCTACATGGATGATGCAGCCATTGCAGAGGATTTTACCTTCCGCACATCGGGCAGCACAGCGTTAACCGGGCATGTATTCGGCATCGACAACTTCGCCAACGGGCAGGTGGACTTCGATAACATCAAGGTAATGGTTACCGGGGAACCGGAAAAAGCCGAGCAACCTGCACCGGAGAGCCTTGTAAAAACCGATGAAACAGCAGCAGGTGCCAACGACGGGCGTATTCAGGGTGTCGATGCCGCTATGGAATGGTCAACAGATCAAGGATACACCTGGTCTGGCGTAGAAGGTGCGGACATTTCCGGTTTGGCGCCGGGGACGTATTGGGTCAGGTATCGGGAAACCCAAATCCATCTGGCCAGCCCCCATGTGGAAATGACCATTCTGTCCTTCGTCCCGTCAGGCCAGGTCACCGGGGTAAGTCTGGATGCTACACATGTCCAGCTGTACACCAACTTTGGAAACCCTGCTGTTCAGCTTCATGCGCAGGTTAGACCCGCTGACGCTGTTAACCAAGAGGTCGCCTGGAGCACCTCGGATTCGGTTGTTGCCTCCGTATACGGTGGTCTTGTCACAGCTCATTCCGTTGGTACGGCCCAAATCACCGTGACAACGGTGGATGGCGGTTATTCGGATACCGCAACCGTAACCGTAAGCGTGTATGGCGGCCCGCAGAACCCGGGGAACCCGCCGGTCCCTGTTGACGGTGTGAGTTTGAATCAAACCAGCGCCTGGCTGTATACGAACTATGGAGGCCTTACTCTCCAACTCACCGCTGAGGTGACACCAGCTGACGCTGCTGACAAAACTCTCGTATGGACCACGCCAAACCCGGCAGGCGTGACAGTTGACGGCAACGGTCTCGTTCATGTCCGCGGGTTGGGCATAGCCAGGATTACAGTGACCACAATAGACGGAGGTTATACAGCGTTCTGTGATGTGACAGTGGGGGAATATACTTCCGGCGGAAGTGATCCAGGCAGCACGGAGGAGGAGTCTCCGGGCTCCACTGGGCAGGTTGCGCCCGCCTCTGTAAAAAATGAGGACGGCAGCACAACCGCCACAATCACTGATCCGTCTACGGGAACAGTGACTAGTACCACCACTTGGCCGAACGGCGACCGTAAGGTTATCACGAAGGAACGCAATGGCACTATCACCGAGCTCATCACCAGAGAAAACGGCAGCAGACAGGAGACGGTAACCAAGCCGGATGGAAGCAGCCGCTCGGTGGTTACAGATACCCGGGGCGTCCGGGTACAGATCACAACCACCTCTTCAGGAGAGATTACGGCCAGCATCCGTTTGCCACAAGGTGTGACGGATACGCGGATCACTATCCCCGTTCCCAAAGCCTCCGTTTCCACAGTAGCGGTGATGGTCAGGGAGGACGGAACCCGCACCGTGCTGGGAGCGTCTCTCCCCGCAGGCAATGGGATCAGCTTCACAGCCAAGAGAGACATGACTGTGCAGATCATAGAGAATCCGGTTGCCTTCACGGATGTGCCCGGCGGTCATTGGGCAGCCGAAGCCGTAGCCTTTACCGCCAGCCGCGGACTTTTCACCGGAACGGAGCAGGGGACATTCGCTCCGGAGGTATCTGTGAGCCGGGCCATGCTCTTCACTGTGCTGGCCCGGCTGGAGGGTGTGGAGACGGGGGGCGGAGATCATTGGTACAGCAAGGCGCAGGACTGGGCAGCAGCCTCCGGCATTAGCGATGGCAGCGCGCCTGAAGCAGCCATTACCCGTGAGCAGCTGGTCACCATCCTGCACCGGTATGCCGGACAGCCCACTGCAGCCGGAGCTGGCAAAAGCTTTGCGGACAGCGGCGATATCTCTCCTTGGGCCCAGGAAGCCATGGATTGGGCCCTCAAAGCGGATATTCTCAATGGTAATCCAGAGAACCGCCTGGAACCGGGCGGCGTTGCTACCCGTGCGGAGGTATCCGCTATGCTGATGCGTTTTGTGGTTTGGAACGGTAGCTAAAAGGGTAGATCGGCTAAAAAATAAAAACCAAGGGACCAGTGGTTTTTTTTCGCTGGATCCCTTGGTTTTTTTGGTATCCGGCTTCGTTTTCAGGGAATGTTTGGCTTTTATTCAGGAGGGATTCAGGAAGCGCCTATAAACTAAGGTTATATCTAAATCACACCAGAAAGGATGTGCAAGCTTATTATGCGAATGCGTTTGCGTTCTACATCGTTCCTGCTCGCGGGGATGCTGACCTTATCTACTGTCCTTTTTTCCCTTGTTGCCGGGGCAGCGAGCACCTCAGAAACCTTGATTACACTGTCTGATAACGGAATAAAAGTGGATGGTCAAACAGCCTCCACGGAATCCTCCTCCGCGGTTTATACGGGGGCGGATATTGTGTACTACAAAGCCGGACAAGGCTCCGCTTACGGGGAAGGGACGGCCGCGGACGAGCATGTGGCCAGTGAGGCTGAAGCGCACACGGTAGTGACCATAACGGAGCCGGGAACATACCGGGTTTCCGGAACATTGTCAGCGGGCCAACTGGCCATTGATCTTGGCGAGGATGCCGCAGAGGATCCTTCGGCGGCGGTGAGGCTGATTCTGGCTGGCGTCGATATTACCTCTACGGTGGCACCTGCCGTTATTTTCTACAATGTGTATGAGCCCTACAGCTCCACTGAGGATACGAAGGGTGTCACCGACCTGTCTTCGGCAGGTGCCCAGGTGGTGATTGCAGATGGCACCGACAACCATGTGAGCGGCTCCTATGTAGCCAGAATCTATAAGGAAGGAACAACCAAAAAACTGCATAAATACGATGGGGCCTTTTATTCCAAAATGTCCATGAACATCAGCGGGGAATCCGCAGGAACCGGAAAGCTTACCATTACAGCAGAAAATGAGGGATTGGATTCCGAGCTGCATCTTACCCTTAACGGCGGCAATATCTTTATCCAGTCCCAGGATGACGGCATTAATACCAATGAAGACGGCATATCGGTGACCACCATCAACGGCGGTTATCTGCATGTGAATGCCGGTTTGGGTGCAGAGGGCGACGGCATTGACTCCAACGGCTATCTGACCATAAACGGCGGGAGCATTGTAACCATGTCCAATGAACGAAGCCCGGATGGCGGAATCGATGCGGATAAGGATATCTTGCTAAATGGCGGTACGGTTGTTGCGTTGGGTACACGCAATGATGCAACAAGCAGCAGCTCCAAACAACCGTTTATGGAGCTGATGTTCGCCTCCACTCAAGCTGCAGGAAGTGTCGTCGAGATTACTGATGCGGCGGGCAATAAGCTGCTGAACCACACGGCGGAGAAGGCGTTCCAAAGCATCACCTTCACCTCAGCGGACTTGGCGCTTAATCAAGAGTACCACGTATATGTGGACGGTGTCCGGCAGCAATATAGTGGCAATTCCTTCGGAATGATGGCCGGAGGACCTCCTGGAGGCGGCGGACGCCCGCAGGGAACATCTCCGGGCCAAGGCCAAGGTACACCTCCCGCCGGAAACGGTAACGGAGCTCCCCCTGAACCTCCCTCCGGAGAAATGCCGGCTATGCCGGAAGGGATGACACCTCCCGATAGGAACGGTTTCCCGGGCGGACAAGCCGAGATTACTGGAGAAGCATCCGCAGCATTTATCCTGACCGATACCATTCACAGCTTCTCGGCAATTACGGCTTCCACGGCTGCCTCCGGCAAGCAGCAGGTAACCTTCTCGGTTAATGCCGGCAAAGGCATTGCCAATGCAGCCTCCGGCGGCACCATCGCCCTGGAGAGCATTACAGCCAGCACTACTATTCCGGATACGGATATTCAAATTACAGTAACGGACGTCCCGTCTGAAAATTATTCCGAGACGGCCCTGCTTTCTGAGGGAATGGAGGCCATCTCCGCCATTCTGCCTAAGGATGACGGCACGTACCGATTAACCGTTGCGGTTGTTTCCGGCAATGCGCAATACACCGGTGCGACCAGTCTGCAGTTTTCTATTGGCGGGCTGCCGTTTGCCGATGTGAAACCTGGAGATACGTCTTATGAGGCCATCAAGGCCCTGTATGAAAAAGGCGTGATGGTAGGAACGGCGGAGAATGCCTTTTCTCCTAATGAAGGATTATCCCGCGCCGCGGCAGTGACCGTGTTCGGACGGCTGCTGGAGGTGAAACCCGAGGAAACCGCCCTGTTCAGCGATGTGGAGCAAGGCAGCTGGTACAGCGGTTATGTCGGTTGGGCAGCGGAGGCAGGTTTGGTAGAGGGGACTGACAAGGGCCAATTTTCGCCCAACACCATCATAACAGGAGACCAAATGAATCTGATCATGGAGCGCTACAACGCCCTGAGCGGAAAAACGTATGAAAAAGCAACGGGCGGCTCGAAGCCGCTGACCCGTGGGGAGTTTGCCGTGATGCTGGCTTCCCTGCAAAGGTAGGTATATCCCGAAATTTGGCGTTGGTTATCACCGCAGGGATTCAGGGTATGAATAGCACGGAAGCATAAAGGAGGGGGCATTCCGCCCCCTCCCTTTACGTTAATGAAAGCAAGTATTAGCTTTCCTTATAAATGTACACAGTAACCGGATTGGCATTGATTTGCCCGCCGGTTATTTGGAGATGGGTGATCTTAATAACAGCCTCCCGGCCTGAGGAGACTTGTGACAAATTCAGCGCCAATATCCGATCCGGCAGCACCTGGACAGAACCGCTGGAAAGCAGACTTTCATTCACATAAACCTGGATTCCCTCCTGATCAGGGGACAGCTCCTGACTAAATTGAAGCAGCAGATGAGGAGCGGATGCCGGGATATGAAAGGGGTTTACATTGCTGTTGGGGTGAGACCCGATCTGCTGGCTGTATACTGCGTTGGTGACGGAATTGTCTGATGATGCATATAGGGCTGCTATTGTAACTTCAGCGCCTGCTGGTGGAGGGGCATCCTCTGTCCGGACCTCCAGCTCCCGACGGGCCAGGCCGTTGGCGCCGGTGATCACGACGATGTCGAATTTTTGTACAATGCCGGTGCGGACCGTGGTCCGGTCTTGTTCATATACCTCAAGATGGGCTGCCGGGTCTACTGTAGACAGGGTTTGCTTGAAGGCTTCCACAGATGTGCCCTGGGGGATCTTCTCGATCCACCGGATCCCATTGTTAATGGGATACACCCGGGAGCGGATCTCGGTGTTATTGCCCAGCTTGCCCACATTGTTCCACGGGTCGGAATCGGTGAACTCATTCCTAGCCGTGAAGGAAATATCCTCGTTTTTGACCGTCATCTGGAACACGACCCAATATTCCTTGCCGCCAGGCGCTAAAGGCATGGAATACGTATGCAGCGGCTCCGGATTCGAGCCTTGGTACACCTTGACCGTAGCCAGTGAGCCATCAGGTGAGAGGGGAACACCGGAGTATTGATGCGCATAAAAGACATAATGCCCATTGGCCGGCTTCCGCACGGTAATGGTTTCCATTCCCGGGGAATCGGGATCATCCCGGTCAAGCTCTACATTGCTGGGAGAGCCGTTCCGCCTAAACTCGTCCTTGTACCATGAGTGAAGGTCAATCCCCCGGCCTGTCCGGTCCGGGCCCAAAAGGTGGGCATCCAGATCACGCGGCTGGAGTCCCCAGGACAGCACCATTCGGAATTCATTGTCCTTCAGGGTCCCAAGGGCCGGTGCATCAATATTTGGGGTCCATGCGGCCGAAGCGGCAACACCCTCCAACTGAGTCGGCAGGAAGGCATCGCCGATGACTTCCCCTATATATGCCCCAGGGCTTAAACGGATGGAATAATAGCCGTTTTGGTCTGTTACCGTTTCCCAGGTAGGTACACCGGATTTGGCATCCGCTGTTTTTGGGCGGAAAACAATTTTCGTTCCACCAACAGGCAGCCCGTTTTTATTCGAAATACGGCCGGAGATGCCGGATAAGACCGTATAGAGATGGCCGGCGAAGGCACTGCTTTTGGCTCGGATAGAAACCTTCAGAAGCTCCGTGGAATCAACAGCCAGCGCAGGGAATAAAAGCGTTCCGGACTGAGCCTCATAGGTCCAGCCGTCGAGGCTGAAGGGCTGCTCTCCCATTGTTGCCTCTATGTCAAAATCTGAAATGGATAACGTCCCCGGTTTGCGGGAGAATTGCAGCTCCACTTTGCCGTTGGACATAACGGCCTTTTCCAAAATGGGCAGGGTTATATCCGTTTGGACGACGGGTTTGGAAGAGAGGTTCAGCTTCCCGATGCTTCCCTCCAGGGCTTGCAGAAAGACGGGAGAATGAACGTCCACCATGTTGAATTTGCCCTGCAGAGACACATAGCTTTGGGCAAGAGCCTCCGGAGGAATCACCACCTGCTCAAAAACCGGGACAGGCTCGCGTGTGCGGAGCAGGTTCACCACTGCGGAGGTGGCCAGAGTGGTTTCCAGTACCCGTGTGCCCTGATCCGCCACAATGTCTGTAACCTCCCGGGGATTGGTTACGGTTAGAGAATGCAGTAAGGCTCCGGTCAGATGAACACCGCCTTTTCCGCTTCCCAGCACAAGGGTTTCCCCTTCTACCTGCACATCCTCCAGATAAACCGGCTCGCTGCCCGTTTGTTCCGTAATGACCAGCTTCCCGGTAACCTTCACATTGCGAAGCTTCACCCCAGGGGCCTCTATGTATAAATCGCCCTGGATAACAGCGGTGCCGGTTAAAGGCCCGTATACCGTATCCGTTTGGCTGAGTTTGAATATCCCCGTCCTATCTCCGTCAATCCCGGTCAGGTAATCGGCAGAGCCTGTAATATCCGTAAAAGTATTGCCCTCATCATAATTAAGCCGATAGTGCTCACCGGGGGTCTGCTGCCCTGTGGTTAGCACAACAGTGGGGGTGCCGGCTTTAACGGCAGTCCGTTTCACCTCCAGCCCGCCGGGAAAGGAAAACGCTCTGACATCGGCTTCATTCTCAATGGCCTTGTCCAAGGTCACCAAAACAGTGGTCCGGTCATATGCCGCCGCTTTGATTACGCGGAAGAGCTGTCCTGGAGAACTGAGGGGAGGCGTTTTCCCTGTGGATGCTGGTGCGGGTGATGCGGAAGGGGCAGGGTTTAGCCCCAGCAAATCCTCTGCCTTGGCGGTAAACTCCGCTTGGCGGGTCCAACATGAATAGGCCAATAAAGCCAGAGCCTGCCGCTCCGCCTTCTCCCGGGGGGCAAACCGGAGAGAGCCGTCTCCGTTATCCAGGCCATTGACGAAGCCGATCTTGTAAGCCAAAGCAACACTTGGTTTGGCCCAATCCGCCACCTGCTTAAAGTCGGTGAATTCAGGAGCTGAAGGTATTATTGCTGTCTGACTGCCCAGGCCCATGGCCCGAGTGAAAAATACAACCAGTTCCTCCCGGGTCACATCGGCATCCGGTGAAAAATCAGCGGTGGATGATCCCTCCGTAATACCTGCTTCCGCCAATGCAGCCACATATCCCCTGTACCAGCTGTCCGGGGGCACGTCAGCAAAGTCTGTTGGAGAAGAGCTCTCCGTTCTTCCTGTTGCCAACACGAGAATTTTGGCCAGCTCTGCACGGGTAATGGGGCGCTCCGGGAAAAAGTGCCCCTGTTCATAACCTGAGAGAATTCCCGCTTGGGCAAGGGCTATTATTTCCTTTTGAGCGTAGGAGCCGGAAATGTCGTTGAAGTAGGGGACGGGGGATTCGGCCGCGGGAATGGGGAGGGGAGTGTCCTCTGCGGTGGCAATACCAGTAAACGCTGACGATAACAAGGCGGCTACCAGGGTAACCGTGGCCATCAGCCGTTTAAGGGCTGAAAGCGGGGGCGTAGAGTAGTGATGCTGCATGCTACTGTCCTCCTGTTTTTGATGAGAACATTATATTACTGCTGGATAAAGAAGGATGATGGTTTTTGTCGAATTGCAAAAAAGCAAAGAGGCTTTGCCAAGACATTCCCCAGACCGGATGACGAAGGAGAGATTAGGACATAATGTAATCACCGGGAGAGGAACCCAATGTCCCACGAGCGCCTTCCCGCAAGCAGAATGCAGGAACTTGCATAAGACACTGGCAACAGATGAATACTATGGACAGTCCTCGAGCTCCCATCCAGAAGTGATAAAGCCACAGGAGATCAACTACTTTTCGCGGAAAGTGAGGCATCAAGAGCATGAAAGCAACTGGGATCGTACGCCGCATTGATGATTTGGGAAGAGTTGTTATTCCGAAAGAAATCCGTAGAACCTTAAGAATCCGTGAGGGAGATCCCCTCGAGATATTCGTGGACCGCGACGGAGAAGTGATTCTGAAGAAGTATTCGCCTATCGGCGAGCTTGGCGACTTCGCCAAGGAATATGCCGAATCTCTGTACGAAAGCACCAGTCACATCACCATGATCTCCGACCGTGATAATATTATCGCGATTTCCGGGGGCTCTAAGAAGGATTATCTGGAGAAGCAGATCGGTTCGTTGGTGGAAGGCTGCATGGAGCAGCGTAAAGCGCTGCAGGAGCTGAATCCCGGTACCTATGAAATCTGTAAGGACGTGCTGGAAAACTACAGCTCCATAACAGTAGCTCCTATTGTGGCCAGCGGGGACCCGATCGGCTCCGTTATTCTCTTCAGCAAGGAAGAGGGCGTGAAGATGGGACAAATGGAAGTCAAGATGGCCGAAACCGCAGCAGGGTTTCTTGCTAAACAAATGGAGCAATAATCGGTTATGGGTGAACCATATCCAGCTTCCTTTACAGGCCCCGGGCCTGTGGGGGAGGCTTTTTGTCATGGAGTCCGGTCCGGGCGGGGCTGGCGTGGAACCGCCGGATTCTGTATAGTTAAAGGGGCGGATTGGAAAGAGGAAGAATTTGCCGCCGCGAAAAGGACAGCTCATTCATGGATAACACAGGAAAGCGGAAGGACGGACGGAAGGGGAAGCCCGGTGCGGGTGCGGGAGGCTCTCTTCTGAAAGGGGCGGCCATTCTGGGGATGGCCACGGTGATCTCCAAGCTTCTGGGGACGCTTCAGAAAATTCCGCTGCAAAATATCGCTGGCGATGAAGTCTTTGGCATTTATAACGCTGTTTATCCGTTGTATTTGTTTATTCTGACCCTGGCATCGGCAGGCTTCCCCATCGCCGTCTCCCGCTTTGTGGCGGAGGCCTCCGGGCGGGGGAATATGGCTGAGGCCCGGTTAATCTTCCGGCGGGCGGCCTGGATTCTGGTGCTGACTGGTGCGGCGGGTTTTGCCGTGCTGTATACTGCCGCTGACGGAATTGCCGCGCTGATGGGCGTTGAGACTGCGGCCACGGGTATCAGGAGCGTATCCTTCGCTCTGCTGGCAGCGCCGTTGATGGCTGCGGTACGGGGCTATTTCCAGGGATTGCAGGACATGGTTCCTACAGCAGTGACGCAGGTGGTCGAGCAGGTTATCCGGGTAGCTGTTATGCTGCTGCTATTATTCTGGCTGACAGGACGCCAGGAAGCAGCGGACCGGATTGCCGCCGGTGCGGTATTCGGCTCTGCCGCCGGAGCGGCAGCAGGGCTGCTGGCGGCCTGGTGGTTTTGGATCAAACGAGGAAGGACAAGCACCAGAGAGATAGGCGTCAATCCTGGGGAGAGCGGAGCCGGGCAGGCGGAGGCTATTGCCTTCCCGGGGAAACAGGAACCCGCGGGAAAATTCCTGCGGCGGTTTGCCCTTTATGCAGTGCCGGTATGTTTGGGCTCCCTGGCGATGCCGGTGCTGACCCTGGTGGATACCTTCACCATTCCACGGCAGCTGATGACAGCAGGGAAAGTCGCCTCTGAGGCCAGCCGCCTGTTCGGCGTGTACAACCACGGATTGCCGCTGGTGCAGCTGGTGACGATGGTGGCCACCTCCATGGCCGCCGCCCTGGTGCCGGCCGTGGCCCAGGCTAAGGCCACCCGGGACCCGCGGCTGTTGGCCGCCCGGGTCAGCCCTGTGCTGTGGTTCACCTGGCTGGCCGGCTTGGCCGCGGCCTTCGGTCTGGCGGCCACGGCCCTGCCCGTGAACGTGATGCTCTTCGCGTCGCCGGAGGGCTGGCGTGCCATGGCGCTGGTGTCCTTCACCGCGCTGTTCGCCACGCTGCACATCGTCAGCGGCTGTGTGCTGCAGGGCCTGGGCGCGGTGCGGGTTCCGGCCCGCAGCCTGTTCCTGGCTGCAGCGGCCAAAACAGCGGGCAACCTGCTCCTGGTGCCCGCCTGGGGCATCGAGGGCGCCGCGGTCAGCGCCGTCCTCGCCTATGGCCTGGCGTCCGCGCTGAACCTGCGGACGCTCAAAAGCACGGCGCCGGAGACCCTGGCGCCGCTCCGCACGCTGCGCCGGCCCGTGGCCGCAGCGTGCGTTATGGCCCTGGCGGTGCTGGCGGTGGAGTGGAGCATCCTCCACCTGCCCTGGGGCCAGGGCCACTTCCGGCTGCGGCATAGCACCGCAGCCCTGGCCGCAGTAGCGGCCGGCGCCGCCGTGTACGGGGCGGCGCTGCTCAAAACCGGGGCGCTCACCGAAGCCGAGCTTGCCCGGGTCCCCGGCTTCCACAGCCGGTGGAAGCCGCTCCTGCGGCGTTGGCGCCTCCTGCCGGAGACGCCGCACTCCATATCGAAAGAAGGCTGATCGCACATGGCGAAGGCAATAACAGTTGTTGGATTGGGCTCGGGAGACGAAAACCAGCTGACCCTGGGGGTGCTCCGGCGGCTCACGGCGGCGGATGCGGTCTATCTGCGGACAGAGGAGCACCCCGTGGTTCCTTACTTGAAGGAGCAGGGCATCGCCTGCAGCAGCTTTGACCATATTTACGAAGCGGAGTCCCGCTTTAATGACGTATATGAGGCCATTGCCGCCGAGCTGCTCCGGCTGGCTGCGGAAGAGGACAGGCAGGTGGTGTATGCCGTGCCGGGCCACCCTTTTGTGGCGGAACGGACCACGATGCTGCTGAAGGAGCGTTGTGCGGCGGCAGATATTCCGTTTGAGGCCATAGGCGGGGAGAGCTTCCTGGATCAGGCCTTTGCCCGGTTCGGATTTGATCCCATTGAGGGCTTTCAGCTCCTGGATGCCACAAGCCTGTCCATGTCCGTACTGAATCCCCGGCTGCATACGGTGATTGGCCAGGTGTACGACATGTACACCGCCTCGGATGCCAAGCTGGCCCTGATGGAGCTTTACCCGGATGAGCATATGGTATGGGTAGGCCATGCCCTGGGTGTGACGGGCAGCGAAGCCATGACGGCGGTGCCCCTTTATGAGCTGGACCGGCAATCGGGCTATGGCAACCTCTCACTGATCTATGTGCCGCCAACCGGGGCGGATGCCGTCATCAACAAAACCTTCCCCCGGCTGCACGAAATCGTGCGTATTCTCCGCAGTCCGGAGGGCTGTCCCTGGGACCGGGAGCAAACCCATCAGAGCATCCGCAAAAACCTGATTGAAGAAACCTACGAGGTTTTGGAAACACTGGATGACGATGACCCGGATGCCATGTGTGAGGAGATGGGGGATCTGCTTCTGCAGATTATGCTCCACGCCCAGATGGAGGAGGAAACAGGCAGCTTTACCGCGTATGACGTCATTGCCGGTCTGAATGAGAAGCTGCTCCGGCGCCATCCCCATGTGTTCGGAACTCGGGATGCGGATAATTCCGAGGAGGCGTTGGCCCGTTGGGAAGAGGTGAAGGCGGAGGAGAAGCGCCAGAAGGGTCTGCAGCCCGAAGCCCTCTCTGCACTCCATGGGGTGCCCCGTGACCTGCCCGGCCTGATGAAGGCCTACAAGCTCCAGAAGAAGGCGGCCAAGGTGGGCTTTGACTGGGAAGGTATAGAGGATGTAATGGCCAAGGTGGAGGAGGAGCTAGCGGAGCTGAAGGCGGAGTTGGGGGAATCCCAGGATCGCCAGGAGGATGAGCTGGGCGACCTGCTGTTTGCCATTGTCAATTTGGCCCGGTTCCTGTCCTGTGATCCGGAGGAAGCTCTCGCCCGGACCAATCGGAAATTCGTCCGGCGATTCTCCTATGTGGAGAAGAAGCTGAGAGAAGCCGGGAAAGAGCCGGCGGCTGCCACCCTGGAGGAGATGGAGCATTATTGGCAGGAGGCCAAAACACTCCCCCATGCGTAAGTGCGCTGTACCGGCCGGTGTTTTTTTAAGAAAAAAGTTTTACCGGATGGTACAGGAAAAAGAAGGATTTTCCGGTGCCACCCAGAATATGTACACGAGAAACAGGCTTTTTTGCTGCCGTTTGTCTGCAGAGAAAGCCTATCCTGACGATTCAGACGCCGGATTCGCCGGCAGCTTGAAACCATATTTAGGGAGGATTATCCGAACATGAATAAAATGGATCTGGTAAACAAGATTTCTGAAAAAAGCGGCTTGACCAAACGCGACGTAGAAACCGTTCTGAACAGCTTCGTGGGTGAAGTCACTGAAGCACTCTCCGCAGGCGACAAGGTTCAGCTAGTTGGCTTCGGCACCTTCGAAACCCGCAAGCGCTCCGGCCGCACTGGCCGTAATCCCCAAAACGGCGATCCCATCGCCATCCCGGAATCCGTTATTCCTGCCTTCAAGGCCGGCAATAAGCTGAGAGACGCTGTTAAGTAATGAGGCTGGACAAATATCTGAAGGTTTCCCGCCTGATCAAAAGACGTACCGTGGCCCAAGAGGTTTCGGATCAGGGGCGGGTTTACTTGAACGGCCGTGAAGCGAAGAAAAGCAGCGAGGTTAAGGTTGGGGATGAGCTGACGATCCGCTTCGGCCAAAAAAGCGTAACCGTTCGGGTGGAAAGCATTGCCGAAACCTCCCGTAAGGATGAAGCAGCCGGTATGTACACGGTGCTCCGCGAGGAGAGCCATAAGGAATAGAACGGTATGCTGCCGGTCCGGGAAATCTCCCGGCCGGTTTTTTTATGGAATGCAGTTTTTGTCGGAATAGAAAATCCCAGCTCCCCGTTCTAAACCGGTTCTAAACCCGGACAATCCCCCATACCCTTATGGTAGAGCAGGCGTGGACGAGAACTGCCGCCGGCAGTGCTTTACGTCCGCGCGAACGTGAGGAGGGGACATGCCATGATGGTGGAAACGGGCAAAATCAAGCGCCAGGAAGTCAAGATGCTGAACCGGAAGCTTTTGGAGCTGTCCGGGGTCATGAATGTGGAGAGCTTTGACAATGAGGAGTTTTTGCTGGAGACCGAGATGGGGTACCTGATGATCAAAGGCTCCAACCTCCATATCAAGAATCTGAACCTGGAGCAGGGACTGGTCGCCATCGAGGGATTGGTGAACGAGCTGGCTTATGTGGACGGGGGAAGCGGCGGCAAATCCAAAGGTTTTTTGGGGAAGCTGTTTAAGTGACTTTATCTGTACAATTCGCCACCATGGGGCTTATGCTGGCCAGCGGAATCGGAATCGGTCTGTTATTCGACCTGTACCGGGTTCTGGCGCATGAGCTCCGGATTCCCCGATGGCTGATCCCTCTTTTTGACCTGGCCTATTGGGTTATCGCCACGATTTTTGTGTTTCGTATGCTGTTTATCGGCAATTTCGGACAAGTCCGGGTTTTTGTGTTCCTTGGGCTGGCTGCCGGATATACCGTTTATTTTTTGGGATTAAGCCGTTCCTCTGTCAGAATGATCCGAATGGTGCTCCGCGGAATTGAAGCCATGTTTCAATTTGTGATACGCTGTGTAGAGATTCTTATTATCCGGCCGTTCCGAATGCTTATCCGGATAGTCCGTTTCCTGCTGGGAATCGTGACTGCAGTCGCTATGTTCCTATACAAAGTTGTGTTACAATTGCTCTATCCTTTGCGTCTTTTGCTCCGTTTTGTAGGACGGGCAGTCCGGCCCTATGCCCAGCTGCCGCGTTGGGTGAAAGGTCCCTGGTTGGCCTTCCGCCGGTGGCTTAAACGGTAAGACGCTTCATGAACGGGAGGAAAGCTCATGTCCAGGGAACGCGCCGGCAGTGTCGGAAGCAAAACTTCCGCCAGCCCCAAAACTGGCGCAAGCCGAAAACGCATCCGTCTTGTGACCATTGGGGTGCTGGCCTTGACCATGTGGGCCGGAGCCACCGTCTGGAGCCAGATGAAGAGAACCGACGAGATTGCAATCCGTCTGGAGGCGCTTGGGGGAAAGCTGAACGATACGGTGCAGATGAACGACAAGCTCAAACGTGAAGTTGAGCGGATGTCCGATCCCGAATACCGGGAGGAACGTATCCGCAAAGACAATCATATGTTTAAACAAGGGGAGACGGTGTTCGATGTGCCGCGGACAACTCCGTAGACGGAGGATGCCCGGCTTTTGTTGACCGATTTTGACCCTTCGGGTATAATGCTCATAGCCCGTTCTTTTTGGATTATTCGGATCGGCTTTATTATGTCAAGGGAGGAACAATTACCTTTATGGCAATTGAAGTAGGCAGCAAGCTTGAGGGAAAGGTGACAGGCATTACTCATTTCGGAGCGTTCGTAGAACTTCCGGAAGGACAGACAGGCCTTGTTCACATCTCGGAAATTGCGGACAATTACGTGAAAGATGTTAATGATCATCTGAAGCTGGCGGATAAGGTTACCGTCAAGGTGATCAACGTGGACAAGGACGGAAAGATCGGCCTTTCAATCAAGCAAGCCGTCGACAAACCTCCAGGTGAGACCCCGGCCAGACCTGAACGCCGCAGCTTTCCTCCCCGCGAACGCAGTGAAGGTGGAGGCGGATTTGGCGGTGGTGGTGGTGGCGGTGGGTTCGGAGGCGGACGCGGAGACCGTGGCGGACGTTCCTTCCAAAGGCCCCCGATGGGCAAGCCGTCCTTCGAAGACAAGGTGTCGAAGTTTCTGAAGGACAGCGAGGAGCGGATGTCCTCGATCAAGAAGAATACGGAAGGCAAGCGGGGAGGCCGCGGCGCGCGCCGCGACTAAGTTCCGACATTCATAGAGCCGTGCGGATCCTGTGAACCCGTACGGCTTTTTTTGCTTTAGGCGATGACTTGACGCAGCGCGGATTCATCGGGTATACTCATGCTTGTCCATATGCGGCGGTGTAGCTCAGCTGGCTAGAGCGTTCGGTTCATACCCGAAAGGTCGGGGGTTCGATTCCCTTCGCCGCTATATGTATTCTTTTGTACCTTCCCTTGCCGGGCCGGCAGGGGATTTTTTGTTTTTCGGGCCCAACAGGTTTTAGCGGGGCCCAAAAAAGTTTTCCGCATTTCTTGGCATTCCCTCCGGCGACTGATTCGCATCGACACCATTTTTTGGCGGCGCGCGCTCATGTTTTGCGGATTGTTGGGGAATGAGCCATTGGCTTTCCCTCCGCCAATTCCTCTAATCCGTTACCCCATAAAGGAAAGCGCTCTTTCGCGCGGACTGTCGGAAACTTTTTCCGGTCTAGCAACTGAATCTGACAAACTTTCTGATAGATTCACTCTATAATAGGGTTCACTTAACGACATTCCGGTTAGGAGCGTCCATGTTGCCCTTGTAGTGCTGTCAGCCGGCGACCGCTTGCCAATGAAAATTGATTAAGGTGGTGCAATTGATCATTATGCAAAAGCCGAACAAGATGATTGGAATGGAACAAGTGATCCCCGCCCAGGCACGCAAGATGACCCAGAGCCTGAAGGCCCTTTTACTGGAAAACCGTCTGACGCAGGCTTGGATCATCCGCAAGTGGGCCATATTGCTGGTAGGTGTTGCGTTTCTATTGGGCCGCGCCACGATTTTGGACAGGCTGTCGCCCTTTGCCATTGCGTACTTTGCCGTTATACTGTTTGTCCGGCGGGAGCTGGTGCCTTGGGTAGGCCTGGCGCTGGCCGCAGGAAGCATCTTTTCTCCGGCCGCCCATCCCGGTTATGTCATTACGGAGCTGCTGGTGTTTGTTCTGATTCAGAAGGGTGTGGAAAAATTCGAACGTTCGGAAATTTCCCTGCTGCCCTTTATGTCCTTTGCCTCCGTGTTTATGGTGCAGCTTCTCTCCTATGTAATGAATGCTGACCTATCATGGTACACCTTAATGTTAACCGGAGTAGAAGCGCTGCTGTCTCTGGTGCTGACGCTGATCTTCATCCAGGCGGTGCCGGTGCTGACCCAGACCCGCAAAAAATCCAACCTCAAGCACGAGGAAATTATCTGCCTGATTATCCTGCTGGCTTCGGTTATGACGGGGACGGTGGGGTGGCTGGTAGGCGGGGTTTCCGTAGAGCATGTTTTCTCCCGTTATCTGATTCTGCTCTTCGCCCTGGTGGGCGGCGCACCCTTGGGTGCTTCAGTCGGAGTGATTACCGGACTGATCCTGAGCCTGGCGGACATGAATGCCATTTACCAGATGAGCCTGCTGGCTTTTGCCGGTCTTCTGGCCGGACTCTTACGGGAAGGCGGCAAATGGGCGGCTGCTCTTGGTATGCTGTTAGGCTGCTCCATTCTTACGGTATATGTAGGAGACCAGGCAGCGATATTGGCCTCCACCTGGGAGACGCTGGTGGCTTTGGGGCTGTTCCTGCTGACACCCAAGGAAGCGGTTAAGGTTCTTGCCAAATATGTGCCCGGCACCCAGGAGAATATGAAGAGCCATTACGAATATGCCAAGAGGGTGCGGGACATTACCGCGGGACGGGTGGAGCAGTTCTCCCAGGTGTTCCAGCAGCTGTCCAAAAGCTTCCGCCAGCTGACCGAAGAGGGGGTGGAGCGGAAGAAGGAGGAAGAGGTCAGTCATTTTATGAACGCGGTGGCCAACAAAAGCTGCATGTCCTGCTGGAAAAAGCAGCAGTGCTGGGACAGGCAGTTCTATGATACCTATAAATTTATGACGGAAATGATGACGGCTGTGGAGAAAAACGAGCAGTTCTCCCGCAAGGATATCCAGCAGGAATGGCGCAAGGCCTGCCAGCGGCCGGATCAGGTGCTGGAGATAATGAAGCAGCAGTATACCCTGTACCGTCACGATCTGCGGTGGAAAAAGCAGATCCTGGAGAGCCGCCAATTGGTTTCCGATCAGCTGGTGGGCGTATCTCAGGTTATGGAGGACCTGGCCCGGGAGATCAAGCGGGAAGGGCAGGAGCTCTACCTGCAGGAGGAGCAGATCCGGAGCGCCCTGGAGGGACTGGGGCTGTCCATTCTAACCATCGATGTAATTAATCTGGAAGAGGGTAATGTAGAGATTGAGATTGTCCATCAATATACCAAGGGCTTCGATGAATGCCGCAAGATTATTGCTCCGTTGTTATCTGACATTCTTGGTGAGAATATCGCAGTTAAGAAGGAGGTTTCTTCGGACAAAGGGGACGGCTCCTGCACGGTCACCTTCGGTTCGGCCAAGGAATATGAGGTGGAAACCGGCATAGCCGGAGCGGCCAAGGGCGGCGATCTGCTCTCCGGAGACAGCTTCAGCACTGCTGAGCTGGGCAACGGCAAGTTTGTGGTGGCCCTGTCCGATGGTATGGGCAACGGCGAGCGGGCACGGGCGGAGAGCAGCACCGCGCTTACCATTCTCCAGCAGCTGCTCCAATCAGGCATGGACGAGAAGCTGGCCATTAAGTCCGTCAATTCGGTGCTGCTGCTCCGTTCACCGGACGAGATGTATGCCACAGTGGATATGGCGTTAATCGATCTGTACAGCGCCGATACCACCTTTATGAAAATCGGGTCCACACCCAGCTTTATCAAAAGGGGCAATGAGGTGATCCAGATTACCGGTAATAATCTGCCGGTAGGGATATTGCAGGAAATTGATGTGGATCTGATCAGCACGCAGCTAAAGCCAGGTGATGTGCTGATTATGATGACAGACGGGATTTATGATGCGCCCGGTTATGCAGTGAACAAGGAGATGTGGATGAAGCGCATTATCGGGGAGATTAACGCCGAAAGCCCGCAGGATATTGCCGATTGTCTGCTGGAGCGGATCGTCCGGCAGCAGCAGGGGGAGATTTCCGACGATATGACGGTTATTGTGGCCCGCATCGAACGCTACCGTCCGGAGTGGTCCACCTTTCGTTGGCCCGGCATCAGCCGGATCGAACGGCCTAAAACAGTCAGTTAGGAAACTTCTGTCCGTACTCGTTTACTCCATAACAATGTTTCTTTAAAGCAGGGTCCGGTTTTGTCCGGACCCTGCTTTTTGACGCATCAGGTGCAGTCTCACTATTGACTTAGCCTCCGGTTTTTTTGCGGCACATCCCTTCCTCCCTGTCTAAACACTCTATTAACCGGACATACTAGAGACATAGAGTTCAAGCAAGCACAGGAAACGGAGGATGGTAAACATGAAGCAGATTATCCTGATTACCGACGGCTGCTCCAATGTGGGGGTGGATCCGGTTATTGCCGCTGCCCAAGCACGGCAGGAGGGGATTGTCGTCCATGTGGTGGGGGTTATTGATCAAGGGGAGATCGGTGAAATGGGAGCGTCCGAAATTGCCGAGATTGCCAAGGCAGGCGGCGGTATGAGCCGGATTGTGCCCTCCGCCCAGCTTTCGGGCACGGTACAGATGATGACCCGCAAGACTGTAGCAGGCACCATCCAGCAGGTTGTAGAGCAGGAGCTCCGCCATATTCTGGGGGGAAGCGGCAGTCTGACGGAGCTGGCCCCGGAGAGACGCGGGCTGGTCGTGCAGGCCGTGGAGGATATGACCGACCGGCTGGGGCTGGAGGTGGCGCTTCTGGTGGATGCCAGCGCCAGCATGAAGCCGAAGCTTCTGGCGGTTCAGGAGACGGCCCATGATCTGATGGCCAGCCTCAAAGCACGAGGCGGGGAAAGCCGTCTGGCGGTATTCCGGTTTCCGGGTTTGCAGGGCCAGGAATGCCATATGGAGCTGGGATTCACTTCTGATCTTGCAAAAGCGCGGAACTTGTTCTATAAAATAAACATGAGAGGCACTACCCCAACCGGCCCGGCACTTTTGGAAACTATCCGCTATATGGCGGGTAAACCTGCGCTGCCGCCGGTGGAGGACAAGGACGGATGTTTAAGTGAGTATGTCGTCTAACCCTGTCTTCCCCTTGGGGAAGCGGATTACCGGCAGGTGGAATAAAATTGAATATACAGTGGAGCGCGGGCTGGGTGAAGGCGCCAACGGCAAGGTGTATTTGGTCCGGAGAGGACAGGAGCGGCTGGCCATGAAGGTAGGCTCCGACACGCTGGACCTGCAATCCGAGGTCAACACCCTGAAGGTCCTCTCCGGTATGGAGGGCTCCTTCCGCCGCTTTTTGGTGGATGTGGATGATGCCGAGGAGCAGGGGCAGGCAATTCCCTTCTACGTTATGCGCTTCGTGGAGGGAGTGCAGCTGCAGAAGTATCTGTCCCATAAAGGTAGGGCCTGGTTTCCCCTGATCGGCCTGCGGCTGCTGGAAAAGTTGACAGAGCTGCACCGTACAGGCTATATCTTCGGGGACTTGAAGAAGGAGAATGTGCTGGTATCCGGGTACGGTATGGTTGAGCTGGTGGACTTCGGCGGGGTCACTCCTATGGGAAAGGCGGTTAAGCAGTTTACCGAAATGTACGACCGCTGCTACTGGAATGCGGGGGACCGTTCGGCGGATTCGGCTTATGATCTGTTTTCCTTTGCTGTTCTTTGCATCCATGTCTGCGGAGGTACCAAGGAGGCCTTTTCCCGGGAAATATTGCCTCAGAACCGAAGCATCGAAGAGCTATTGAGCCAAGCTGCGGCTGACCCGGGCTGCGCGGAATTTCTCCCTTTTTTGAAAAAGGCTCTGAGGGGCAGCTACACCGGCTCTGGCGAGGCATTGGCGGATTGGCGCAGGCTGGTGCGTACCCGGAAGGGCACACAAGCTGCCGCCAGACCTGCTAAGGACACGTGGATCAAAGTGGGCTTTGCCGCCTCATTGTTGCTTTTTGCCGCGACGGTTTGGTATTATTGGTAAGCACCGCCCTAGGCGGAGGCAAGGCGAACTTCTTTCTTTTTAGAGCGAAAGGATCCTTCTCCATGGATGTAACAGGCGAGTTACGGCGGACTATTGCAACATATAAGCTCTTCGAGCCGGGAGACCGGATCGTGGTGGCAGCCTCGGGGGGACCCGACTCCACTGCGCTTCTGCATCTCCTTTTTTTGCTTTCCGCCGAGGCCGGGTGGCAGCTTGCGGTGGCCCATGCCAATCATGGCTTCCGGCCGTCCGAATCTGCTTATGAAGCGGAGTTTGTCAGACGGCAGGCGGAGAAGCGGGGGCTTCCTTTTTATTACCAAGAGCTGGATGTTCCCGGATATCTCAAGCGGGAGGGGGGCAATCCGCAGGATGCGGCACGCCGGCTGCGTTATGAATTTCTTACGGAGACGGCACAAACGTGGCATGCCCCCAAAGTCGCTTTGGCTCATCACGCCGGGGACCAAGCTGAGACCGTCCTGATGCGCATTCTCCGCGGAACAGGCATCTCCGGCTTGGGCGGAATGTCCTTTGTGCAGGAGCGGGACGGTGTGAAACTGGTGCGCCCGCTTCTGCGTATGGATAAGAACCTTCTTCTGAGGGAGCTGGAGGAACGGCAGGAGGAGTATGTAACGGACTCCAGCAATGCCAAGACCAAGTACACCCGCAACCGCCTCCGGTTGGAAACGCTGCCGCTGCTCGCCGAGCATAATCCCTCTGTGGTGCAGGCGCTGAACAGATTGGCCGAGGTAGCGGCGGCAGACGATGATTTTCTGGAAGGGGAAGCAGAGAAAAGGGTGGCCGAGATGGCCCGTAAAGGGCCAGGAGAAGTGCGTTTTTCCGGGGCGGCCTTCGCCGTCCTCCATGTTGCTTTACAAAGGCGTTTCATTAAACTAATATTAAATTATCTCTTTGGTACCACGGAAAATCTTGATTTCGCGGCGGTGGAGCAAATCCGCTCGGGACTTCTGGAGAACGGGGCTCCCAACCGACGCATGAGTATTTCCGGCAGGGTCTATCTGGACCGGGAATACGATTCCGTCCGGCTGGGAACCGGACCGGCTTCCACAGCCCCGCGGGACTATGTTTATCCGCTGGAAGCGGTGTCCGGACAGATCGCTTTGGCGGAATCGGGAGGACGGCTGGAAATTGCGCTCGCACCGGCTGGGGACGAGGCGGCAGAGACGGCTTGCTCCTGTGAAGCCCGGTTTGATGCGGAGGAGTTGGTTTTCCCCCTGCAGCTCCGCAACCGCAGGCCGGGGGACCGAATGCAAGTCGATGGTTTAAACGGCTCCAAAAAAGTTAAAGATATCTTCATTGATGACAAGGTACCCCGTTTCCGCCGCGAACACACGCCGGTGGTAACGGATGCCGGCGGCGCCATTCTCTGGATACCGGGGATCCGCCGCGCCGGGACGGCCAAGGTGACGGAGAAAACCAAACAAATTCTCCGCCTCCGCTACAGTCCGCCTCCGGATGGGTAAAAGCAATTTGAAATGCATGGTTACAGCTTCCAGCTGGCACTCCTCCTCATAAGGAGTGTGGATTGAAACATAGTATATAGGAGGGCCAACTTTGCGCAACGACATTGAAGAAGTATTGTACACCGAGGAAGAGATCCAAGCGAAGGTAAAAGAGCTGGGGGACATCATCAGCAAGGAATATGAAGGGCGGAATCCGCTTTTGGTTTGCGTGCTGAAGGGTGCTTTTATTTTTATGGCGGATCTGTTCAAGAACATCACCATCCACTCCGAGGTGGATTTTATGGCGGTTTCCAGCTACGGCGCCTCCACCAGGTCCTCCGGCGTGGTCAAGATCATTAAGGACCTGGATGTTCCGGTGGAAGGCCGGAACGTGGTGATCGTTGAGGATATTATCGACAGCGGTCTGACCCTGTCCTACCTGATTGACGTGCTGGAGCGCCGCAATGCCAATTCCATCTCTGTCGTTGCTCTGTTCGACAAGCCGGGACGCCGTACAGTGGACCTGGAGCCGGACTGGAAAGGCTTCACCATCCCCGATGCGTTTGTGGTGGGCTACGGGCTGGATTACGCGGAGAAATACCGCAATCTCCCCTTCGTCGGTGTCCTCAAACCTGAGATTTACACGACCTGATGTTTCCTCCCGGACCTGCCCTGAGATAAGAAAATTGTTTGCCGTTAAATGGCAGCAGGGTGCTGTTAAGGTTCGGTTGTGATAGAAAGTCTTGCTGTGGTAAAATAAAACAAGTGTGCCGCATGAGAGGAGGTAGGGGATGAATCGGATCCTCCGCAATACAGGATTTTATTTACTAATCTTTTTGGTTGTGATCGGGATCGTCCGCTTTATCAGCTCGCAGAATGAATTGGAGCAGACCATTCACTACAGTCAGTTCCGTCAGCAGCTGGAAGATACGGCGAAGCCTAATGCAACAGGCAATAAAATCAAGTCGATTACGATGAAGCCGGATGGCATCACGTACTTGATCAGAGGCCAGTACGAAGACGGCAAACAGTTCAAAACCCGCGCTCCCTTGAGCGACCGTGTGATTGAGCTGGTTGAGCAAAGCGGTATTGACGAAGAGCATCTGAAGATGGAAGGCGACAGCATCTGGATTTCCTTTCTGACCTCCATCATCCCGTTCGTCATCATCTTCATTCTTTTCTTCTTCCTGATGAATCAAGCTCAGGGCGGCGGCGGCAAGGTCATGAATTTCGGCAAAAGCCGGGCGCGCCTATATAATGAAGAGAAGAAGAAGGTCACGTTTGAGGATGTGGCCGGGGCAGATGAGGAGAAGCAGGAACTGGTTGAGGTTGTTGAGTTCCTGAAGGACCCCCGGAAGTTCGCTGCAGTGGGTGCCCGTATTCCTAAGGGTGTGCTTCTGGTTGGTCCTCCGGGTACAGGTAAAACCCTGTTGGCCAGAGCAGTTGCCGGTGAGGCAGGTGTGCCGTTCTTCAGCATCAGCGGTTCGGACTTCGTGGAAATGTTCGTCGGTGTCGGCGCATCCCGTGTCCGCGATCTGTTCGAGAATGCCAAGAAGAACGCTCCTTGTATTATCTTCATCGACGAAATTGACGCAGTCGGACGCCAACGGGGCGCAGGCCTGGGCGGTGGTCATGACGAGCGTGAGCAAACCCTGAACCAGCTGCTGGTTGAAATGGACGGCTTCGGTGCCAATGAAGGCATTATCATCGTGGCCGCTACCAACCGTCCGGATATTCTGGACCCGGCACTGCTGCGTCCCGGACGTTTTGACCGCCAGATTACGGTTGACCGTCCCGATGTGAAGGGCCGCGAAGCGGTGCTGAAGGTGCATGCCCGCAACAAACCCCTGAACAAGGACGTGAAGCTGGATTCCCTGGCCCGCTACACCACTGGCTTTACCGGTGCAGATCTGGAGAACCTGCTGAACGAAGCCGCACTGATCGCGGCAAGACGCAACCGCAAGGACATCTCCATGTCTGAAGTGGAAGAAGCTTTCGACCGTGTGATTGTCGGAACACAGAAGAAGAGCAGAGTGATCAGCGAGCGGGATAAGAAAACCGTCGCTTACCACGAAGCCGGCCACGCCATTATCGGGTATTTCGAACGGAATGCCCAGATGATCCACAAGGTGACCATCGTTCCCCGCGGCCGCGCAGGCGGTTATGTCATGATGCTGCCCAAGGATGCGGAAGATCCGCTGGTCGTCACCAAAGCGGAGCTGCTTGATCAAATTACCGGACTGCTGGGCGGACGGGTATCCGAGGAGCTGTTTATCGGCGAAATCGGAACCGGCGCTTATGACGACTTCCGCAAATCCACGGAAATCGCCCGCAGAATGATCGTGGATTACGGCATGAGCGATAAGCTCGGGCCGATGCAGTTCGGCCATACCCAAGGCGGCCAGGTTTTCCTGGGCCGGGATTTAGGGCATGAGCAGAACTACAGTGACGCCATTGCTTACGAAATTGACCTGGAAATCCGCAGCCTTGTGATGCGGTGCTATGCCAGAGCCAAGGAAATTCTTAACCAGCATGCGGAGAAGGTGCATCTGATTGCCCAGACCCTGTTGAACAAAGAGACCCTGGATAAAGACGATATTGTCCAGTTGATCGAACAAGGCCATCTGGATGCGGGTCCGGACAACGGAGGCTCCGCTCCTGCTGCAGAGAATGCGGATCTGAAGATCAACATTCAGAAGCAGCCTGAAGAGAATGCTCCGGTTAAGCCGGTTCTGGATGACCGGGAACCGCCTAAGGAGTAACCCTTTATTGTTCTGCGGCAGCCTGCAAAGGGCTGCCGTTTTTGCATTTCAACAGGGGAAGGATTATGGGCATGAAAATTGACCGGTTGTTAGCCATCACCGTCTTGCTGCTCAATCGCCAACGGATTAGCGCCAAAGAACTGGCGGATCGGTTTGAGGTATCGGTGAAGACGATTTACCGCGATATCGATGCATTAGGCCAAGCGGGCATACCCGTGGTTGCGCATAAGGGAGCCTCCGGGGGATTTGAGATCATGGAGGAATACACCCTACATCGGCAGCTCCTTTCCATAAAAGAAATGGCGGCAATTCTTGCCGCAATCAAGGGGGCCGCTTCCGCATTGGACGACGGGCTGTTGGAGCATCTTTTGGAGAAGATGAAAGCTTTGATCGGCAAAATGGAGCAGGGCCAAAGCGGCTATGCTAAAGCGGGGGTGGTTTTTGACTTTCGCCCTTGGGGACAGAGCAGCGCGGCGCTGGAGAAGATACACAGCATAAAGCAAGCCATTGAGCGGGCATTGCCCATGAGGATTACCTATTCTAACCGGGAGGGCGATGGAAGTGAAAGAATCATTGAACCGTACAAACTGATACTGAAGGGGCAATTATGGTATCTGCAAGCCTTCTGTACGTTAAAAAATGAATTTCGCGTATTCCGTCTCTCCCGAATCACCAGTTATCACATATTGGATTTCCCGTTTGTTCCGCGCAAGCCTCCGCAGCTGGACAAGTATGCCTGGGATTCGGAATGGTCTAAAGAGAACGAACGGGAGCTGCTACTTACCTTTCACCCTATAGTCCGGAGCAGAATAGAGGATACATACCCTCCTGATTATGTAACCATTCTCGATGATGGTTTGATCCAGGTTAAGGGAAAGTTCATTGTAGACGAATGGTTTTACGGGAACCTGCTAAGCTTTGGAGGCATGGTGAAGGTGGAACAGCCGGCAGAGATAGCGCTGGAGCTTACACGCAGAGCGCATCAAATTATAGAGCAATATTCCAATGTGGACATATAGGTGTCCACATTTTCCATTTATAATCAGGTTCATATCCGATGAAAGAAGGTGCTGCATGAATACTTTTATGGCGGAGCAGCCGCAAATCGAGCTGATTGGCATTTGTACACGCACAACCAATGCAGAGGAGGCAGGGCCAAGAGGGAAACTGCCGGGGTTATGGGAAGCATTTTTTAGAAGCGGACTAACGCCAGCAGCCGGAGTTGCCGGCCCTCAACGGGTTTATGCCTTATACACCGATTATGAGGATGGCGTAAATGGTGCATATACTGTGCTGATCGGCTGTGAAGCACAACAGGAAGGTACGCCGAATGACGGGTTTTTGTATGCTGTCATTCCGGCTGGCAGATATAAGGTGTTTACATCCGATAGGGGAGCTGCACATGAGGTTGTTCCTCGGGCCTGGGCAGAGATTTGGGACTACTTCAAAGAAGCGCCGGATGAAAGAACTTATACTGGAGATTATGAAGTGTATGATTCCACCCAAGACGGCTCTGGCGTCGTGGAGGTGCAGATTTACATAGCGGTGAAGTAAATTTTAACAAGCTGTCAGGCTTTGTCTTTGCCGTATTCTGCGGGTCATGGACGATTCTTTCCTTTTTCAAAGAAATTGTCCGGAAATGAGCCTTTTATAAGTCCAGTTTCACATTGACACGCGGAATGCGGTTGTGTACAGTAGGTGTAAACTATTCTTAGGGTGTGTCTGAAAACCCGCTTGAGGGCATCTTACCCTGCCTTTTCGCCCCATACTGCGTTACTTTTGTTTGACGTACCCCCGGTACGCCTTCACAAAAGTGCCTTGCCTGGAACGACATTCAGAGTAATCTGCTCCCCTCGGAGTTTCAGACACGCCCAAGGCGGATGCACAAAAACAGCTTTTCCGCCATTCTATCTCCAGCACCAGTGCAGGCAACATGCGAAGGAGGTCTTTCAATACGATGGAAGCTCTGGCCCGTGCACACAAAGCTGAGCAGGACCGGCTCTTGAAGGAGCGCATTCTTCAATTGAAGAAGGAGCGCAACGCGATTATCCTTGCCCATTATTATCAACGGGATGAGATACAAGAAATTGCCGATTTCCGGGGCGATTCCTTCCTGCTGGCGCAGAAGGCCGCCTCTACCGACGCGGACGTCATTGTGTTCTGCGGCGTTCACTTTATGGGGGAATCCGCCAAAATTCTGGCGCCCAACAAGACCGTTATCATTCCCGACGAACGGGCGGGCTGTCCCATGGCCGATATGGTCAACGTGGACGGGCTGAAGAAGCTCAAGGCCCAGCACCCCAATGCCAAGGTGGTAGCGTATATCAACACGTCCGCAGAGGTGAAGGCTGAAACAGATATTTGCTGTACCTCTGCCAATGCCATTAAGGTCATTGAAGCCGTGGACGCGGAAGAAGTAATCTGGGTGCCGGACAAGAACCTGGGCGATTATGTACAGAAGCATACGAACAAGAAGCTGATTATCTGGGAAGGCTACTGCAACACCCATGATATGCTGACTGTCCGGGATGTGGAGGAAATGAAGGCCCAATACCCGAATGCCCAGTTCGTGGTTCATCCCGAGTGCCGGCCGGAAGTGGTCAAGCTGGGGGATTTTGTGGGCAGCACCACAGCCATTATCAAGTACTGCAAGGAATCCGACTGCCAGGAGTTTATTGTGGGCACCGAGGATGGAACCGGCTATCAGCTGCGTCTGGACAGCCCCCACAAAACCTTTCATTTCGCAACCAAATATCTGGTATGCCCCAACATGAAGGTGAACAATCTGAAGAAGGTCGCCAAATGTCTGGAGACCCTTTCACCTCAGATTTATGTCCCGCCTCATATTGCTGATCAAGCACGATTGTCATTAGAGCGCATGCTACTGGTTAAGTAGCATGCGCTACTTCCTTGTTAGAGACAGGTGAAAAAGATGATCCCCCGTTATTTGATGGATGTGGATGTGAACCAGCTGCCCCGTGTGGAGGCGGATGTGATTATCATCGGAGCCGGTATTGCCGGCTTGTTCGCCGCCATTAAGGCGGCAAAGGAGCGCAAGGTGCTGATGATCACCAAGAAGGCGCTCACCGAGAGCAATACCCGCTATGCCCAAGGCGGCATCGCGGCTGTCATTTCCGATGAAGATTCCTTTGCATACCACCGCCAGGATACGCTGATTGCCGGGGCAGGCCTTTGTGACCATGCTGCCGTGGATGTACTGGTCCAGGAGGGGCCTGAGGGCGTCCGGGATCTCATTAAACTGGGGACCCAGTTTGATCTGGAGAACGGCGAGCTGGCTCTGACTCAGGAAGGGGCCCACAGCATGCGGCGTATCCTCCATGCTCACGGTGATGCCACCGGAGCGGAGATTGTCCGCGCGCTGTCAGAGAAGGCCTTGAAGCATCCCAATATCGAAATATGGCATGATCATTTTGTTGTCGACCTGATTACGAACCAAGGCGAATGCTGCGGTGCCCTGGTTATCAAACCCAGTGGAGAAAAGGTTGTCGTGCATGGTTCCGCCACTGTGTTGTGCTCCGGCGGTGCGGGCCAGCTTTACCGCTATACGACCAACCCCGAAGTTGCCACCAGTGACGGCATGGCCATTGCCTACCGTGCGGGGGCTTCTGTACGGGACGTGGAATTCATCCAATTTCATCCCACCTCTCTATGTTATCCCGGCGCTCCCCGGTTCCTGATCTCGGAAGCGGTTCGCGGTGAAGGGGCCGTGCTCCGGAATATCCGCGGCGAGCGTTTTATGGAGAAATACCACCCCCAGCTGGAGCTGGCTCCCCGGGACATCGTTGCCCGGGCCATTGTCAGTGAAATGGAGCTCACCAAATCCACCTTTGTTTATCTGGATATTACCCATGAATCTGCGGAAATGGTCAAAAACCGTTTTCCCACTATATACGAAACCTGTATGCAATTTGGCCTGGATCTGGCGACAGACTGGATCCCTGTGGCGCCGGCAGCCCACTATATGATGGGCGGGGTGGAAACGGATCTCTTTGGGGAAACTACCCTTAAGCGGCTGTTTGCCTGCGGCGAGGTTTCCTCCACCGGTGTGCATGGAGCCAACCGTTTGGCCAGCAACAGCCTGTCCGAGGCCATTGTATTCGGACGGCGGATTGTGGGCAAGGTGCTTCAGCTTACGGATAAGGTTCCTCTTCCGGAGGAACTGGAGAACCTTCAGCGCAAGGAGGCTGTCCACCAGGCGATTGTGGAGAAACGTCTTAAGCTACAAAAAATTCTGGTCCGTTATGCCGGTTTGAAGCGCAATGGCAAAGGCCTGCAGAAGGGCTATGAGGAGCTGAAGCGGCAGATGCCCATCTTCGACTCCGCGTTGACCAAGCGGGAGGAGCTGGAATTCGCCAATATGCTGACCTGCGCCCTCCTGATTACCCGTGCGGCGGAAATCCGCGAGGAGAGCCGCGGCGGCCATTACCGGGATGATTTCCCTGAGCGGGATGATCTGGTATGGCGCAAGCATGTGGTATTCAACCGTGAAAAAGGCGTAATAGAGGAGCGGATATCCGATGTCTAACCCTTTTTTGAATATACGGGCCCTGGAAGGCCAGATTCATTTATGGCTGGAGGAGGATATCGGCTCCGGAGATATTACGACAATGACCACCATCCCCGAGGATCGCCAGGGTGTGGGCATCATCCATGTGAAGGAAGACGGCATTCTTGCAGGTATTCCTGTGGCTGAAGCAGTTTTCCGCGTGGTGGACCCCTCCTTATCCTTCCGAGCCGTTCGTCAAGACGGGGAACGGATTATGAAGGGGACGGTGTTGGCAGAGGTTCACGGCAGCATCAGGAGTATTCTGCTGGGAGAGCGGCTTGCCTTAAACCTCATGCAGCGGCTGTCCGGCATTGCTACCCGCACCCGCGAGTATGTGGATGTGTTGGACGGGCTGCCAACCAGATTGGTGGATACCCGTAAGACCACCCCTGGACACCGGACGTTGGAGAAATATGCAGTGCGGGTCGGCGGTGGACATAACCACCGCTTCGGGCTGTACGATGCGGTTATGATTAAGGATAATCATATTAAAGGCGCCGGCGGTATTACCCAAGCGGTGGCCGCAGCAAGAAGCCAGATTCCCCATACCATGAAGATCGAGGTGGAGGTGGAGGGTTTTGCGCAGCTGGAGGAAGCCATGGCCGCAGATGCGGACATCATTATGCTGGATAATATGAAACCGGCGGATATGAGCCAGGCTGTAGGCATTCTGAAAGCCAATAAGCCGCATATTCTGGTAGAAGCCTCCGGGAATGTGAATTTGTCCACGATCCGCGGCATTGCCGAGACCGGCGTGGATGTAATTTCCGTGGGCCGGCTGACCTATTCGGTGCAAGCGCTGGACATCAGCCTGGATTTGAATGAAAGGAAGGCTTAACCCCCATGATTCTGGTAGTGGACGTAGGCAATACCAATATCGTGCTGGGGCTCTTCGAGGGCAAAACTCTGGTTCAAGACTGGCGGATAAGCACCAACCGTCAGGCCACAGCGGACGAGTACGGTCTCACGCTGTTCAGCTTGTTTGCCCACAAGGGGCTGGAGCTGGAAGCTGTGGAGGGTGTAATTATCTCCTCTGTTGTGCCGCCGCTTATGTTTGCGCTGGAGAGTATGTGCCGCAAGTATATCGGCCAGGAGCCTGTTATTGTGGGCCCCGGCATTAAGACCGGATTAAGCGTCCGCTATGAAAATCCCCGGGAGGTGGGCGCTGACCGGATCGTCAATGCCGTGGCGGCATTGGAGCTGTATGGACCCCCGCTTATTATCGTTGACTTCGGCACAGCCACAACCTTCTGCTATATCGACGAAAAAGCCCAATATCTCGGAGGCGCCATTGCCCCCGGTATTAGCATCTCCACGGAGGCCCTCTACCAGCGTGCCGCCAAGCTGCCCCGCATTGAGCTGGTGAAACCCAAAAGCACTGTCGGGCGTAATACCGTTACATCCATGCAGGCGGGCATTATTTTCGGCTACGCCGGCCAGGTGGACGGCATTGTGCAGCGGATCAAGGAGGAGTTCGGCACCAAACCCACTGTGGTGGCAACCGGCGGCATGGCGGAGCTGATCGCCAAGGAATCCCGAAGCATTGAAGTGATCAATCCCATTCTCACGTTACAGGGCTTGCAGCTTATTTACGAGCGCAACCGCCCTTAGTTATGCTAATGATGCAGGTTTTCCTTACTGAATGCCCAAAGTTTTTATGATGCAGGCTTTCCTTACGGAATGCCCAAAGTTTATGCTTACGATGCAGGCTTTCCTTACGGAAAGCCCTTAGGAGGTATCATGGACAACGTATTGATCAGGGCGACCGCCTGGAACGGCCAGGTTCGCGCCTTTGCAGCCAGAACAACACAAATCGTAGAGGAATGGAAGGAGCGGCATCAGGCCTCCCCAACTGCAGTAGCCGCTCTGGGACGAACCATCACCGCATCTGCCATGATGGGTGCAATGCTTAAGGGAGAGGAAAGGCTGATTGTACAGGTTAAGGGCGGCGGACCCATTGGACAGATCGTGGTAGATGCCAATGGCCGGGGGGAGGTCCGGGGGTATGTGGACGAACCGCAGGTGGAAGTGGGTCCCAACGCCGTGGGCAAGCTTGATGTTGCAGCGGCTGTAGGAACAGACGGGTTTTTGTATGTGACGAAGGATCTGGGCTTGAAGGAGCCCTACCAGGGCAGCGTACCGATTATTTCCGGTGAACTGGCGGAGGACTTCACCTACTACTTCGCCAAGTCGGAGCAGACACCCTCAGCTGTGGCACTGGGTGTGCTGTTCGGCAAGGGTGACTACAAAGTCAAGGCCGCAGGAGGCTTCATCATCCAGCTTCTGCCCGGCTTGTCCGACGAGGAAATCGGCGAAATTGAAGATAAGCTTTCGGCGCTGCCTCCTATTACCAGCTTGCTGGAGCAGGGACTGGAGCTGGATGAAATCCTGGCAACAGTCCTGGGCACCGTCCGCATACTGGATACTATGGAGCTTTCTCTCACCTGCAAGTGCTCCCGGGATAAGGTTATGGGCACTCTCATCAGCCTGGGTGCGGAGGAGCTGGAGCGTCTGGTGGAGGAAGACCGGCAAGTGGAGTTGAAGTGCCATTACTGCAATGAAGCGTATTTGTTCCAGGAGCCGGAGCTGCGCGGCGTAATTGAGCGGATCAAAAGCGCGGGGAATAACTAAAAAGCAAGACAGCCGAAGACAAGAGCTTAAGACAGAAAGACATCCGGGACTTTGAAGGGCCACCGTGGGATGTAAAGAGGAGTAATGGGATGAGAAACATCAAGCTGTTATGGGGGCTCGTCGGCTGTCTCGGGGCAACGGTGCTGGTACTTGGCCTGTTGCTTGTGAAGGATGGAGCGGCTGGCAGCGACGAAGGAGTTCCGGGTGACCCGGCCGCGGGAGACCGGGTGGTGGCCAAAGTCGGCAGCAAAGAGTTCAAGCTGAGCATCCTGGAGCAGCAGCTGCTTCAGAAGTATGGCATGGAGCTGCTCAACCAGCTGTTGGACCGGGAGGTGCTTCGGCTGGAGGCGGAGGAGCAGAAAATCAAGATCAGCCGGGAAGAGCTGGACGCGGAGCTAACCCGGATGAGCCAAGGGTATGACAGCGAGGAACATTTTTACGACTCCATGAAAAACCAACTGGGCATGTCCAAGGAGGACATCCGCGAGGATGTGTACTATAAGCTGATCCTGGAGAAAATCGCAACGGCGGCGGTTACCGTAAGCAATCAGGAGATTAGTCAGTACATTAAAGAGCACCCGGAAGAGTTTGCTGTCTCCTCTCAACTGCGCATCCAGAAAATCGTCAGCCAGACGGAGGAACAGGCCAAACGGACGCTGGAGCTGGCACGCTCCGGCAAGGATTTTGGGCTCCTGGCCAAAGAGCGTTCGCTGGACACCTCCACCTCGTCGGACGGCGGGGATTTGGGCTGGCTGGAGGATAATGATCCGTTTATCCCCCAGGAGCTGCTGAAGGCAGCAAGGATGATGAAGGTAGGAGATATATCCAGCCCCATCAAAACCGCTGAGGGTTATACGGTCATCAAGCTGAAGGACAAAAAAGACGTCAGCAAGGGAACCCCGGAGGAGATCAATACCAACGTGCACCGGATATTGGCTCTCCAAAAGGCTCCGCCGCTTGCGGACATTACCCAGACCCTGCGGGTGAAATACAAAGCCGAAATTGAGGACTCCGAACTGGCTCTTTGAGCCGGTGAGAGTCCTTTTTTTGGTTTTCGGCATGTTTTTGGATATCATAAAGGGGGAAAATACAAAGATTTTTTCAGTTTGGTGTTTTCTCAAGAAATCCAGTTGACAATTTGGGGCTGGCTTGATAATATGTAGACAGATAATACCTAGTAGATTACTCGGAATATTCGTACAATTTCAGGAGGGATTTGGACATGGCAAAGTTGGTTCAGAAAATCACGGATTTGATCGGCGATACACCGCTTGTGCGTCTAAACAGAGTTGTTCCCGAAGACAGTGCGGAAATCTATGTGAAGCTGGAATACCAAAACCCCGGCTCCAGCGTAAAGGATCGGATTGCCATCAGCATGGTGGAGGTTGCCGAGAAGGAAGGCAAGCTGAAGCCCGGTGATACCATTGTGGAGCCGACTTCGGGGAATACCGGCATTGGCTTGGCCATGGTGGCCGCAGCCAAGGGCTACAAGGCCATTCTGGTGATGCCGGAAACCATGTCCCTGGAACGCCGCAACCTGCTGCGCGCTTATGGCGCCCAATTGGTGCTGACTCCCGGAGCCGAAGGCATGAAGGGCGCCATCCGTAAAGCCGAGGAGCTGGCTGAAGAGAATCCGTCCTATTTCATTCCCCAACAATTCAAGAATCCGGCCAACGTGAAGGTCCACCTGGAAACCACCGGTCCGGAAATTGTGGAAGCCATCAAGGGCTTCGACGGCAAATTGGACGCCTTCGTTGCAGGCATCGGCACAGGCGGCACCATCACAGGTACCGGTGAAGTGCTGAGACAGAACTTCCCGGGCATCAAGATTATTGCCGTTGAGCCCAGCGCGTCCCCGGTGTTGTCCGGCGGCAAACCAGGCCCCCACAAGATTCAAGGCATCGGCGCAGGTTTTGTTCCGGATATCCTCAATACCGAAATTTATGATCAAATCATTCCTGTAGATAACGACGATGCCTTCGAAACCTCCCGCCGCGTAGCCAAGGAAGAAGGTATCCTGGGTGGTATTTCCTCTGGCGCTGCCATCTTCGCCGCATTGCAGGTTGCCAAACAGCTGGGCAAGGGAAAACGTGTCATTGCGGTTCTGCCTTCCAATGGCGAGCGCTACCTAAGCACGCCGCTGTACAGCTTCGAGGACTAATAACATCCCCCAAAAGTGATGAGACGCTTCGAAGCCAAGTCCGGGTACTTTTGGGGGAGCCCCCAATGAAAATGATTAAAAAAAGCTTGTCCGGGCGATCTGCCCAGGCAAGCTTTTTCCGTTAGTTGAAGGGGTGTACGCGGCTGGCGCTCCGTTCTTTATGCCTTGAAGGTATCTACAAACGTCTTCAGCCGCAGCATATTGTCCAAATTGGCCTGGGAGCTTTCCTTCATCTGGTTGAGATCCTGCAGAATGACGCCGGATTGGGTGCTGATGCCCTCCAGAGAATGGGCGCTTTCGGCAATGCGCTCCGCCACATCCGTGGTCTGCCGGGTGACCTCCACGGAGGAAGCGCTGATTTCCTGTGAGGTGGCCGAAAGCTCCATCATCACATTCTGGATATGGCTGGCATCCTCCAGATACTTCCCGCTGTGCTCCATGAACGATTGATAACTCTCCAGAACATCCTGTTCAATAAAGAAGGTAATGCCCAGAGAGGACTGCACCAGGGTTTCAACGGAGCCGGTAATGGTTCCCGCCAGCCCCTCAATCCGCTTGACGGTGGACTCCGTATGCTCTGCCAGCTTGCGGATCTCCGAAGCGACTACCGCAAAGCCCCGTCCGGCTTCACCGGCCCGGGCACTTTCAATAGCCGCATTCAGGGACAGCAGGTTAATCTGGCTGGCGATGCCGGAGATTTCCTGGGACAAGGCGCCGATTTCCTTCACCTTCTCCAGATGGGCAATGGCGTTGTCCATATCATTCTGGGTAGCCTCATACATTTCCCTGGTCCGCTGGATGGAGGTGGCGGAATGCTCCTGGAGCATACGCGCCCGGTCACTGACCTCGTTGGTGAGGGAGGCTGCATCCTCTGTCCGCAAGGCAATGGAGCCAATGGCTTGCTCCACCTGAGTCATCGCTACCGCGATATGGTCAGCAGCCTGGGCGACGAACTCCATGGCTGCGGTCATGTCCCGGGTTTGGGCATCCGTATCCTGGGCGATGTCCTTCACCTCGTCGGTGAGCGTGTCCATTTCGCCGATATGAACGGCAATCTGGTCTGTGGCCGTGCTGGCCTCCTGCACGAAGCTGCGCACCTGTCCGGTCCATTCATTCAAGGCGCCGGCCACCTGCCCGGTTTCGTCCCGGGTGGTCACCGGAATCTCCCGGATGGTGTAGCGGTTTTGCTCGTCCTTGCGGAAGGAGCGGGCGATTTCCAGCAGGGGCTTGGAGATGCGGGAGCTGATCCAGTACCCGATAACGGCCATAATCGCACAGATTCCTGCAATGAAAAGACCGGTGGCCATCATGCTGGATTTCAGATCGTTGTCCAGCTGGCCCCGCTTCGTTTCCACCATACCCTGCAGGTCATCGACATAGTTCCCTGTGCTGATGACCCACTTGTATGGTTCGAAATAGCGGGAATATGCCCGCTTCAAGGTAACCCTGGTGCCTCCTTCGGTCAATGGCTTCTCCCATAGGTATTGGGTGTAGCCTTGATCCTTGCCAGTTGTGGCGGCGCTGATGATGCCTTGAATCAGGGCGATGCCCTCCGCATCCTTCAGCTGCAGGCGGTTGCTGCCCTCCTGGTCCGGCGACATGGGGTGGGCAATGAGCGTGCCGTCAGTGTGGTCGATCCAGAAGTAGCCGCTATCCCCGTACCGCAGGCTTTTGACGGCCTTTCGGGCTGAATTTTGGGCATCCTCCTGGGTAATGATGTTGTTGGCGGCCTGGCGGTGGTAGGACTCCAGCAGATAATAGGCGGTGTCCACCTGGTTTTTGATCATGACATCGTACTGCTGGAACAGGTCCGCCTCATACCGCGCCAGCTCCCGGTCAGTATTTTTCTGCAGCATGGCGATATTGTACCAGCCGAATAAGCCGGTTAGAATCACGCTGCTTAAGACAAACGGTAGAAGAATTTTAAACCGAATGCGTCTCACTTATAACACTCCTTGCTCCTATGTATTGACTTTCATAAAACGAATTTAAACTTCATTATAGAATAAACCACCCCGTATTGAAATCGGATGGGGGAACCAGACTTTAAGAATTGTGTGACCAATGGCCATTTGTTAAAATGGGAGAAAGCTTGCGACACGTGAAGGAGGACAACCTGTTGACTGCAACTGCGCTGCAGGATTGGCAACGCTGGGCACCGGCGTATACCATGCTGCCGTATATAGAAATCCATTCCTTAGACGGGATGCCTGCCCAATGGGACGGGCTTTGGGGGAGCTCCGCCAAACCTGCTTTTGTATTGGAAAGCGGTAAGGGGGGGCGGTACACCATTGCCGGCTCCTCCCCCGTATCCATGATCGAGGGCAAAGGGACAGCTGCCGTTGTGACGGACTGGTTCGGCTCCAGCATACACCGGGAGCAGCGCACCGGCAGCCCGCTCCCGCTGATCCGGGAATGGATGAGCCCGTATAAGGCCCCAACCGTACCCAGCATGCCCAAAATATGCGGCGGAGCCGTAGGCTACCTGAGCTATGATGTGGTCCGCCATCTGGAGAAGCTGCCGGAGCTGGCCCGGGATGATTTGGGCATTCCTGATTATGTTTTGCTTCGTTTCGAGGAGCTGTGGGTGGCGGATCTGCAGGAGCAGAAGCTCTACTGCTGTGTGCATGTTCCCCTTCTGCAGCAGCCGGATGAAGCGGAAACGGAGCGGCTTTACCGGACTGCCGTAGAACGGGCCGCTGTCCTGAAGGCGGAGTGGGACCGGATGCTGCGTTCTCCGGAACAGGAGCAGGCCCGCCGACGGGCGGCACAAATGCGCGATATTGTGGGCGGACAGGATTTGTCCATTGATCTGGACCGTATGGAAGGGCTCAAGAGAGATTTCGGCAAGGATGCCTTCATGCAGGCTGTGGAGAAAATCAGGGACTATATTGCCGCAGGTGATGTGTTCCAGGTGAATCTGGCCGTCCGCCAGAGCCGTCCGTTATCCTCTCATCCCACCCATATCTACGAATGGCTGCGGGTGTTTAACCCCTCGCCATATATGGGCTATCTGCGTCTGCCCGGCTTCGAGCTGGTATCCGCCTCTCCCGAGCTTCTGGTGCAGCTGGAGGGAAATACTGTTCGCACCCGACCCATTGCGGGCACCCGCCGCCGAGGAGCCTCAGCAGAAGAGGACCGGAGGATGCGGGACGAGCTCCTGGCCAATGAAAAGGAGCGGGCGGAGCATATTATGCTGGTGGACCTGGAGCGCAATGATCTGGGACGGATTTCCCGGTACGGCACGGTGAAGGTGACGGAGCTGATGGGAATCGAATATTATTCCCATGTCATGCACATCGTCTCCGAGGTGACAGGGGAGCTGGCGCAGGGCAAGGATGCCTACGACGTCATCGCCGCAGCCTTCCCGGGCGGCACCATCACGGGAGCGCCCAAGGTGCGCACCATGGAGATCATCGAGGAGCTGGAGCCCGTACGCCGGGGGCCCTACACCGGATCCATCGGATGGATTGACTACAACGGCAACATGGAATTTAATATAGTTATCCGCACGCTGCTGGCCCTGGAGGGTCAGGCATATGTGCAGGCCGGAGCGGGAATTGTCATCGACTCGGTGCCGGAGCGGGAGTACAAGGAATCCCTCTCCAAGGCCAAGGCCTTGTGGAAGGCAGTGGAGTACAGCGAGCGGCACCGCTTGTGGGAGGAAGACCATACGAAGAAGGGGCGGATAACCAATGATTCTGGTGATTGATAATTATGATTCCTTTACCTACAATTTGGTGCAATACCTGGGGGAGCTGGGTGAGGAGGTGCAGGTGCGACGCAATGACGAAATCGGCCTCGAGGAAATAGCGGCACTGAAGCCGGACCATATTCTGATTTCGCCGGGGCCGTGTACCCCCAATGAAGCGGGAGTCAGTCTGGCACTGATCGAACGGTTCAAAGGCGAAATCCCTATCCTGGGCGTTTGTTTGGGACACCAGTCCATTGGCCAAGCCTTCGGCGGTGATGTAATCCGTGCGGAGCGCCTGATGCACGGAAAGACCTCCCAGATCCATCACGACGGCAAGGGGCTGTTCCGGGATTTGCCCAATCCGTTTACGGCCACCCGCTACCATTCGCTTATCGTGAAGCGGGAAACCCTGCCCGACTGCCTGGAGATTACCGCCTGGACGGACGAAGGGGAGATTATGGGCCTGCGGCATAAGGAATATGCCATTGAAGGCGTGCAGTTCCATCCCGAATCCATCATCACCCAGAACGGACATAAGATGCTGGCCAACTTCCTGGGACATCCCGCATCGCAAGGAGCTAAGTAAATGATAATCGCTATGAACGGCGCCATGTGCGCCTCGGATAAGGCCGTGATCTCCGTATACGATCACGGTTTTCTGTATGGAATGGGTGTGTTCGAAACCTTTCGCACCTATGGGGGCCGTCCCTTCCTGCTGCCGGAGCATCTGGAGCGGCTTGCTGCCGGAGCCCGGGAGCTGGGCATTCCGTATGAGCCTGACCTGATCCGGCTTGCCGCGTTGGTGACGGAGCTGCTTCAAGCCAACAATCTGGCGGATGCCTACTTCCGCTTGAGCATTTCCGCGGGAGAGGAGCCCTTGGGTTTGCCCGGGGACAGCTACAGCCGCCCTGCCGAGATTCTGTATGTGAAGCCGCTGCCGCCGGAGCGGGATGCCGCTTCGTGGGCAGCCGGACGCCCGCTTCAGCTGCTGGAGACCCGCAGGAATACGCCGGAGGGCGAACGGCGGCTGAAGTCCTTTCATTATATGAACTCCATTTTTGGCAAAAGAGAGCTTGCCCGTTATCCCTGGGCCCAAGGGGCGGAAGGGGTATTTCTGGACGATTGTGGCTTTATCTCCGAAGGCACGGTCAGCAATCTGTTCTTCATACAGGGGGAAACGCTGTATACCCCCGCTGCTGAAACCTGCATTCTGGAAGGAATCACCCGGGATTGGGTGCTTCGTCATGCTGCCGAGGCCGGGCTAGAAGCGGAGGAGGGCTTTTACACCTGGGAAATGCTGCTGGAGGCGGATGAAATCTTCTTGACCAACTCCATTCAGGAAATAACGCCGGTTACCAGCCTCTACGATCCCGAAGGGAACGGGCTGATCATCAGCGGAGGCACAGCGGGGGAACGGACTCTTGAGCTGGCAGCCAGGTACCGCCGAGCAGCGGAAGCGGGAGGGAATGGGCAATGAACGCACGTTTCCTGGATTGCCGCGGCAGAAATCTTCCATTAGGTGAACGGACCCTTATTATGGGCATATTGAATGTGACGCCGGACTCCTTCTCGGACGGGGGCCGGTATCATACGGTGGAGAGAGCGGTGGCCCAGGCCCGCAGGCTGGTGGAGGATGGAGCGGATATTCTTGATATCGGCGGCGAATCCACCCGTCCCGGTTCGGCGGCGGTACCCCTGGAGGAGGAGCTGCAGCGGATTATTCCGGTTATTGAGGCGGTCTCCCGGGAGCTGGACACCCCGATCTCCGTGGACACCTACAAGCCTGAGGCGGCTAAGCTTGCTCTGGAGGCAGGAGCCTCGATCATCAATGATATCTGGGGCTTCCGCCGGGACCGGAGGATGGCGGAGGTGGCCGCCGCGTACGGCTGTCCGGTGGTGCTGATGCATAACCGGGAGGAGCCGGTGTATGCGGATTTCCTGGCGGATGTGAAGCATGATCTGCTGGAGTCTGTGACCATTGCCAAGGAGGCGGGAATGGACCCATCCCGAATCATTCTTGATCCTGGTATCGGCTTCGCCAAAAACCAGGCAGAAAACCTCTATATGCTCCGCCACTTAAAGGAGCTTGCCGCGTTGGGGTATCCGGTGCTGCTGGGCACCTCCCGCAAGCGGGTGATCCGCAATGTGTTGAATGTGGGGACGGACGAAGCGGACTCGGGAACGGCAGCGACTGTTGCATGGGGAATCGCTCAGGGTATGAATATTATGAGGGTCCATGATGTGCTGGGTATGACCCGGGTAGCCCGGATGACCGATGCCATTGTCCATGCGGATTTGCAGCGGAATACCCATTAGACCAATGATTCAGTCAGGAGGCGGCAAGGCTTGGATAAAATGGTGTTGAACGGCATGGAGTTTTTCGGCTACCACGGGGTGTTTCCGGAGGAGAATAAGCTGGGGCAGCGCTTTTACATCGATGTGGAAATGGTTTTGGATCTGCAGGAGGCCGGTCGGCTGGATGACCTCTCGCTTACGGTGAACTACGCGGAGGTTTACGGTGTGGTGAAAGGGATTGCCGAAGGGCCCCCTTTTAAGCTGATTGAGGCTCTGGCCGAACGAGTTGCATCTGGCCTCCTGCAAACTTATACTAGTATTTATGAAATTGCCGTGCGGGTGACCAAGCCCCATCCTCCGTTTGAAACCCATTTTGACGGGGTAACGGTACACATTCATAGAAAGCGGGCATAGACGCTGCATGAATCAGGCGCAACAAGAGTGGACAACGGCATACATTGGACTCGGCTCCAATTTGGGGAATCGGGAGGCCTGGCTGGTCGGGGCCGTCGGCCTGTTGGACGGACATCCGGAGGTTAGGCTTGCGGCAAGCTCCGCCATATACGAAACCGAACCGGTTGGCTATGTGGACCAGCCGGTTTTTTTGAATATGGCGCTGCGGGTTGAGACGCGGCTTCCGCCGGAGCAGCTGCTGGCTTTCATGATGGAGGTGGAGCAGCAGCTGGAGCGCAAGCGCGAGATCCGCTGGGGCCCCCGGACGATAGATCTGGATATGCTCTTGTATGGGGATTGCCGGATGGACTCCCCTGCATTAACCTTGCCTCATCCCCGTATGCTGGAACGGGCTTTTGTCCTGGTCCCGCTGCAGGATGTGCTGCTGCCCGAACCACGCCTCCAGGCGGAGCGGATTCGCGAGACACTGGACACGCTGGAAGGAAAGGAGGGCGTCAAACGATGGAAAGACAGGCTTTAGCATACCGGATACGCGCATTCCGCAAATTAAAAGGATTAACCCAATCGGATCTGGCGGATCGGCTGGGAGTGTCGTTGGCCATCGTAGGCACCATCGAACGGGGAACCCGACGGGTGGACGAGCGTATGCTTGCCCGGATATCGGAGGCTCTGCAGGTGGATATCGACGAGCTGCTCCCTCCCGGTTCCGCGATGAAAGGAGACGCATAATGCTCAAAATCGGCAATGTGGCGGCAAAGAATAATGTAGTGCTGGCTCCCATGGCCGGTGTGTGCAATCCGGCTTTCCGGCTGATTGCCAAGGAATTCGGCTGCGGTCTGATCTGCGCCGAGATGGTCAGCGACAAGGCGATTCTCCACGGCAACAAACGCACCATGGAGATGCTGTATGTGGATGAGCGGGAGAAGCCGCTCAGCCTGCAGATTTTTGGCGGTGACAAGGAGACGCTGGTGGAAGCGGCGCGGTTTGTGGACCAGAATACCGATGCGGATATCATCGATATCAATATGGGTTGTCCGGTTCCCAAGGTGACCAAGTGCGACGCCGGTGCCAGATGGCTGCTTGACCCGTCCAAAATTGAAGAGATGGTTTCGGCTGTGGTGGAGGTTGTGGACAAGCCCGTTACGGTTAAGATGCGCAGCGGCTGGGACGAGGATCATATCTATGCGGTCCGTAATGCCCAGGCAGTGCAGAATGCTGGGGGGCAGGCGGTGTCCGTCCATGGGCGGACCCGGGTGCAGATGTACACGGGACATGCGGATTGGGATATTATCCGTGAGGTGAAGCAAGCCGTATCCATTCCTGTCATCGGCAACGGGGATGTCTTCACACCAGAGGATGCCAAGCGGCTCTTGGAGCATACCGGCGCAGACGGTGTGATGATCGGCCGTGGCGCCTTGGGCAATCCGTGGATGCTTTACCGTACGGTGGCGTATCTGACGGAGGGTGTGCTTCCGCCGGAGCCTCTGCCTGAGGAGAAAATCCGCATTGCCATCCTGCATATGGACCGGCTTGTGGCGCTGAAGGGCGAGCATGTGGCCGTGAAGGAGATGCGCAAGCATTTGGCCTGGTATCTGAAGGGTCTTCCGGGCGCGGCGCGGGTGAAGGATGTCATTATGGAATTGACGGAGCGGAATCCGATGGTGACTATATTGGAAGATTTTGTGTCCAGGCTGGGTGAACATCCGGAAGTTGCGGAGGACGGGGAAGATGTCATTGTCCACTAAGATTACCGTTCTTTTCCTGTCATTGACATTTGGAAACCGTTGCAATATAATCATTCAATAATCAAGGCGCATCAAGCCGCTTTTCTTCGTGGTTGGACATGCTTGTCCCTTGTCATTTTCATGCGACTTTACAATATAGTTATAATATTGAACCGTTTGGCTACGAAACGGCGAGGCGGCTCCAGTGAGTTCATACGTACAGGGAACACATTCCGCAGGTATGAATAATATTCACACGACGGGAGAACAGATGGAATGAGCGAGAAAGAAATTATCCTTACTCCGGAAGGTCTGAAGAAACTGGAGGAGGAGCTGGAGCATCTGAAGTCCGTCAAGCGCCGCGAGGTTGCGGAACGGATCAAGGTGGCCATCGGCTACGGCGACATCAGCGAGAACTCCGAGTATGACGATGCCAAGAACGAGCAGGCTTTTGTGGAAGGGCGTATCATTACCCTCGAGAAGATGCTCCGCAATGCCCGCATCATTAATAACGATGATGTGGACTTGAATGCCGTCAGCATCGGTTCGATCGTCACACTGAAGGATATGGAGTTCGGCGATACCGTAGAATATACCATCGTGGGAACAGCGGAATCCGATCCTTTCCATAACAAGATTTCTAACGAAAGCCCGGTAGGCAAGGCGATTCTGGGCAAGCAGAAGGGGTCGCTGGTGGAAGTAAGCGTTCCCGCGGGAACCATCCAATACGAGATCATCGATATCAAAAAATAAACATGGCTTACCTCATTCAAGGCCGATTCCGTCACAGGGACCGGCCTTATGAAGCGTAAAGAGGGGAAACCCTCATTTTGGCGCTATTGGGGAACGATTGGAATCCATAGGGGAGTGAATGAAAGTTAATGAGTCAGGAACTGGAATTAAACGAGCATGAACTGTTGGTCATCCGCCGCAACAAGCTGGACGAGCTGCGTAATCTGGGCATCGATCCCTTCGGCGCGAAATTTGAGCGCACCCATAACGCCGCCGATATTCTGGCCGCGTATTCCGAACTGTCCACCGAAGAGCTGGACGAGAAAAATGCCGAGGTCGTGATTGCCGGACGTCTCATGCAGAAACGCAGCATGGGCAAGGCATCCTTCGCCCATATTACCGATCTCACCGGACGCATCCAGATCTATGTGCGCAAGGATGCGGTCAGCGAGACGGAATACAGCGCCTTCGATATCCTGGACATCGGTGATATTATCGGGGTGAAGGGTCATGTCTTCAAGACCAAAACCGGAGAAACCTCCGTGAAGGCCAGCGCGCTCACGGTTCTGTCCAAGTCTCTGTACCCCCTGCCGGACAAGTTCCACGGCCTGAAGGATGTGGAAATGCGCTACCGCCAGCGTTACGTGGACCTGATCATGAGCGACGACGTGAAGCGTACCTTTGTTGCCCGTTCCCGGATCATTACTGCCATGCGCTCCTATTTGGACTCCAAGGGATATCTGGAGGTGGAAACACCCACTCTGCATGCTATTGCCGGCGGTGCAGCCGCCCGTCCCTTCATTACTCATCACAATGCGCTGGATATGCAGCTGTATATGCGGATTGCCATTGAGCTGCATCTCAAGCGGCTGATTGTCGGCGGCCTGGAGAAGGTCTATGAAATCGGCCGGGTATACCGGAACGAAGGGATCTCTACCCGCCATAATCCAGAGTTTACGATGATCGAATTGTATGAGGCGTATGCGGATTACAAGGATATCATGTCTTTGGTTGAAAATATGATTGCCCACATTGCCCAAGAAGTGCTGGGCAGCACCAAAATCAACTATCAGGGCGTAGAGGTAGACCTGACGCCGCAATGGAAGCGGATTTCCATGGTGGATCTGATCAAGGAAGTGGTTGGTGTTGATTTCAACGTCCACATGACAGATGAAGAAGCACATGCCATTGCCAAGGAGCACAAGGTTCCCGTTGAGCCTCACATGACCTTCGGCCATATTGTGAACCAGTTCTTCGAGACCTTCTGTGAGGAGACCCTGATTCAGCCTACCTTCGTAACCGGACATCCGGTGGCGATTTCGCCTCTTGCTAAGAAAAATGATGCCGATCCGCGGTTTACCGACCGGTTCGAGCTGTTTGTTGTGGCTCGTGAGCATGCCAATGCCTTCACGGAATTGAATGATCCCATCGACCAGCGTCAGCGGTTTGAAGCTCAGCTTGTGGAGCGCGAGGCGGGCAACGATGAGGCGCATGAAATGGATGAGGACTTCATCCGCGCGCTGGAGTACGGCATGCCGCCGACAGGCGGTTTGGGCATCGGCATCGACCGCCTGGTGATGCTGCTGACCGATAGCCCGTCTATCCGGGACGTACTGCTGTTCCCGCTGATGCGCGACCGTACAGGAGAATAAGTTTGAATAAAGGGCGCCCTCGGGCGTCTTTTTTGTTGGGCGTGCAGGTCGCGCAGTCTATCTCCGAGGGCTGCCATGTTGGACACGGAATTTCCCCTTACAACAGATGTGATTCCAGAACAAGTTTCCTTCTCGTTGGCGGTAGAATGTTTTTTGATTGCGGGGGTTGTTTTTCTGCCTGGAGTATGTTACATTAATGTTCGCTCACTTCCACGGTAACACCGGAACGAGCGGAAGCCACAAAAATCAACAAAATGCGAGAATAAAAAAAGCTTGCATTCATGGGTGAAGATGTGGTATATTAAAAAAGTCGCCTCTTGAAGAAGAGAACGACGAGGAAACAAACGAGCTCCTTGAAAACTGAACAACGAGCAGCAAAACAATGAAGCCAAACGTTTGAACAATTGAGCAATCAGCT
>JAEWGW010000044.1 GCA_023388055.1 Bacillota bacterium
CTCCAGCGACGCTATTCGGGTGAATGGAGGCGGTGGAGTCACCTTTTTAGCCGAATAAGGTCACCTGGGTCCGTTAGAGCTCTGGATAGCGCTAAATGGGACGAATAAGGGCTCTGGTGTCCGTAAGTGTGGTAAGCGTGGCGCAAAGATTAGGGAGAGCATAGAGGACCAAAAGATGGAGCATAGAGTATGAGAGTGAAAGATCATAAAGAACAAGAGAGGACAATAAAGGACAAGTTAGGACCATAAAGTCATACTGTCCTACAGTGCCTCCTTAAAAAGACGAACATTTATACAGTTTGATCCATATTACCACAAACCATCCTAATTCATTACAAATAAATGGTTAGTTTGGAGACGAAAAATGTCTAGGGTTGACATTAAAATTGACCATTTGGTACAATAGCAAAAATATCGGGAAAACGTACTCTTAAGGAGGCCATTTGGCGTGTGGGAAACGAAGTTTGCTAAAGAAGGACTGACGTTTGATGATGTGTTGTTGATGCCCCGGAAGTCTGATGTACTGCCGAGGGAAGTGGATGTCTCCACCAGACTCAGTTCCAAGCTGAAGCTCAACATACCGCTCATGAGTGCCGGGATGGATACCGTCACAGAATCTCAGCTGGCGATTGCCATTGCCCGTGAGGGTGGAATTGGCGTCATTCACAAGAACATGACCATTAGCCAGCAAGCTGAAGAGGTAGACCGGGTGAAGCGTTCCGAAAGCGGCGTTATCACCAATCCGTTCTCTCTTACTCCGGAGCACCATGTATATGATGCGGAAGAGCTGATGAGCAAATTTCGGATTTCCGGCGTACCGATTGTCAACGAAGTGAATAAGCTCGTTGGGATTCTGACCAACCGGGACCTGCGGTTTGTCCATGACTACTCTATCAAGATTAAAGAAGTTATGACCCGCGACAATCTGGTCACCGCTCCTGTTGGAACGACCCTTCAACAAGCGGAAGGCATCCTGCAAAAGCATAAGATTGAGAAGCTGCCTTTGGTAGATGAGAACTATGAGCTGAAGGGCCTCATCACCATTAAGGATATTGAGAAGGCAATCCAGTTCCCTAACGCCGCTAAGGACCCGCAGGGACGTTTGGTTGTGGGAGCTGCAGTAGGGATTTCCAAGGATACCATGGAACGGGTAACCGCTCTGGTACAAGCTGGTGTGGATCTGATTGTGGTGGATTCCGCACATGGTCACCAACGCAACATCCTCAATGCAGTCGCCAATATCCGCGAGACCTATCCGGATCTGGTGATTGTGGCCGGTAACGTTGCTACGGCTGAAGCCACTCGGGATTTGATCGAAGCAGGCGCCTCTGTCGTTAAGGTAGGGATTGGACCGGGCTCCATCTGTACCACCCGCGTTATCGCCGGTATTGGTGTACCACAGGTTACCGCCATTTATGATTGTGCCATGGCTGCGCGCCAATACAATATTCCGGTTATTGCTGATGGTGGGATCAAGTATTCCGGTGACCTGACCAAGGCCATTGCCGCAGGTGCTTCGGCTATTATGATCGGCAGTCTGTTCGCTGGTACGGAAGAAAGCCCTGGAGAGTCGGAGATTTATCAAGGCCGCCGCTTTAAGGTATACCGCGGAATGGGTTCCATTGGAGCTATGAAGGACGGCAGCAAGGACCGCTACTTCCAGGAAAACGAAAGCAAGCTGGTTCCGGAAGGCATTGAAGGCCGTGTGGCTTATAAAGGGCCATTGGCGGATACCATCCATCAATTGATCGGTGGTTTGCGGTCGGGCATGGGGTATTGCGGAACAGCCAATCTGGAGCAGCTGAAGGAAGATACCCAGTTTGTGCGGATCTCCGGAGCCGGTCTCCGCGAATCTCATCCCCATGATGTGCAAATTACGAAGGAAGCACCAAACTACTCCTTGTAAGCCAGGGGGACAGTTGGAATAAATGACAACAGGACGAGCCCAATTGCTTGTCCTGTTTTTTTATTGTGTCTGTACACTGTCAGCCAAGTGGAATTTTGGAGATTTGGTGCCTAAGAAAACGGGTTACAAAACGGGGGGCATTCTATGGTACAATAAAACAATGTGAATAATCTTTTTTATAGGAGTGTGGGTAGTGAAGAAAGCCGTTGCGAAGAAAAGTAGAATTGGCGTCATGATTCTTTCAGCTGTCGTTTCCTTGCATCTTGCCGTCATTCATGATCCAGGACATGCGCATGCAGCCGATGCTGCGCCCGATCTGAAGCTGGAGGTTTCCTCCGCCATTCTAATGGATGCGGCTACCGGACAGGTACTGTATGAGAACAATGCGGATGTGGCGCTGCCTCCGGCCAGTATGGCCAAGATGATGACTGAGTATCTGGTTCTGGAAGATATTAAGAGTGGCAAGTTGAAGTGGGAAGACACGGTGACTACCTCACAGCATGCTGCCGATACCATCGGTTCCGGACAGCTGTTGGCGGTGAATGAGACTCTGACCGTGCGCAGTATGTTCGAGGCCATGTCAATTTATTCGGGCAATGATGCCAGTGTGGCATTGGCGGAGAAGGTAGCGGGCAGCGAAGAACAGTTTGCAGTATTGATGAACGATACAGCCCGTAAGCTGGGGCTGTCCAAGGATGCCAATTTTATAAACTCCACAGGCCTGAGCCGGATCGACATGGGGAAATACGCCCCGAAGAATCTGCAGGGTGAAACTGTCATGTCCGCAAGAGACGCCGCTACCTTGGCTTATCATATCTTGAATGAGCATAAAGAAGTGCTGGAATTCACCAAGGTTCCATCCAAAAAGCTGCGTGAAACGGACAAGTCCCCTATGATCAACTGGAATTGGATGCTGGAGGGCAATCAGAGCAACCCTAACTTCCGCCCTTACGTATTCCAGGGACTGGACGGGTTGAAAACCGGGCACACCAACGAGGCCGGATATTGCTTTACCGGAACCGCCGAGCGCAACGGAATGAGACTGATCAGTGTGGTTATGGGTGCAAAGACGGAGCCGAAGCGTTTTTTGGAAACAGCCAAGCTGTTGAACTACGGATTTAATACCTACGAAATGAAGGAAATTGTCAAGGCGGATACAGAAGTAGATGCATTGAAAAGCGTAGAGGTCAAAAAAGCCATCCATACGGATGTGCCTGTAGTGACTCAATCAGCCTTATCCATTCTGGTGAAGAAGGGTGTCAAGGATGAGGAGATTGTGAGGGTGGGAGAGCCTGCCGCTGAGGATGTCCGTGTGGCGCCGGTGGAAAAAGGCGAGGTTCTGGGCAAGCTGACCGTAACCTACAATAATCAAACGTATGATGTGAACCTGGTGGCCAAGGAAGACGTGAAGAAAGCGGGCTGGTTTAAGCTGATGCTCCGCTCCATCCGACATTTCTTTACGAATTTGTTCTAATCGGCAAAAAACCTGGAGGAATCGCCCTTTCGCGGTTGTATAATGGCGGGTGTTCCTGTAAAATCAATGGTTAGAATCTTTTTGTAACACCACATGTAAATTCCGGCGCCAACTGCGCATTGGGACATAATGTTTAGGAGGGTTATCTTGATGGAAACAGGAACTTCCCGTGTAAAAAGAGGCATGGCTGAAATGCAAAAGGGCGGCGTCATTATGGACGTTATGAACGCCGAGCAAGCAAAGATCGCGGAAGCGGCTGGAGCCTCCGCTGTAATGGCGCTGGAGCGCGTACCTGCCGATATCCGTGCGGCAGGCGGGGTTGCCCGTATGGCTGACCCCACTGTGTTTGAGGGCGTTGTAAAGGCCGTTACCATCCCGGTTATGGCGAAGGCCCGTATCGGTCATTTTGTAGAGGCGAAGATTCTGGAGGCACTGGGTGCCGACTATATCGATGAGAGCGAAGTGCTCACGCCTGCCGATGAAGTGTTCCATATTAATAAGAAAGAATTTACCGTTCCATTCGTTTGCGGCGCACGCGATCTGGGTGAAGCTCTCCGCCGTATCGGCGAAGGCGCGTCCATGATCCGTACCAAGGGTGAACCGGGCACAGGCAATATCGTGGAAGCAGTACGCCATATGCGGATGATCAACGCCCAACTGCGCAAGGTGCAAAGCCTGTCCCTGGACGAGCTGATGGCAGAAGCCAAGAACCTGGGCGCTCCGTATGAGCTGCTGCTGCAAGTACACAAAACAGGCAAGCTGCCGGTGGTTAACTTCGCGGCAGGCGGCGTCGCCACTCCGGCGGATGCGGCTCTGATGATGCACTTGGGTGCTGACGGCGTATTCGTGGGCTCCGGTATCTTCAAGTCGGACAACCCGGAGAAATTCGCCAAGGCGATTGTGGAAGCTACTACACATTACACAGACTATGCACTTATTGCAGAGCTGTCCAAGAACCTGGGCACTCCCATGAAGGGCATTGAAATCTCCAAGTTGGATGCAACCCAACGGATGCAAGACCGCGGCTGGTAAAAGCAGCTCTGATCAGGAAAGAGCTTCTGTATAGCTGATTGCGGGGCAGGCTCGCAAAACGGGCAGGATGAGGCAGCTAGAGGCCTCTCCTGCCTCTCGCGTTGCTTGGCAGGAGAGAAAGAAGGAATGGATATGAAGATAGGCGTGCTTGCCCTTCAAGGTGCAGTAGCCGAGCATGTGCGGATGATTGAATTGGCGAGTGGCGAAGGAGTTGTCATCAAGCGGACGGAGCAGCTCAAGGAGATTGATGGTCTCATTATCCCCGGCGGGGAAAGCACTACCATCGGCAAGCTGATGCGCACGTACGGCTTTATTGATGCCATTCGGGAATTCTCCGAAGAGAAGAAGCCTGTATTCGGCACCTGTGCCGGACTGATTCTGATTGCCAGCCACATAACGGGACAAGCTCCCGGCCAGCCGGATTCCCATCTGGGACTGATGGATATGGTAGCGGCCCGCAATGCCTTCGGACGCCAGCGGGAGAGCTTCGAAACCGATCTGGCGGTGAAGGGAATGGAGGACACGGTCAGAGCGGTGTTCATCCGCGCTCCCCTTATCGAATCCGTGGGCGAGGCGGTGGATGTGTTGTCTGTCTACAACGGACAAATCGTTGCCGCGCGGCAGGAGCATCTGCTCGCTGCATCCTTCCATCCCGAATTGACGGATGATTATGGCTTCCACTCGTATTTTTTGGATATGGTTAGGCAATACAGAGGGTAAGACTTAATGAACAGAAGAAGCAACTTATCAATCCCTTGCGGGAGGCGTTTCAACTTTGCTGGATGCGAAATTATTGCGTAATGAACCGGACCGCGTGCGTACAGGCTTACAAAACCGCGGCAAACAAACCGATGACCTGAACCGCTTCACCGACCTGGATGCCAGACGCCGGGAGAAGCTTACAGAAGCCGAGAGCTTGAAGAACCGCCGAAATACCGTATCCCAGGAGGTAGCGGCCAAGAAGCGTGCCGGAGAGGACGCAGAGGGGCTTATCTTGGAGATGCGTCAGGTGGGGGACCGGATTAAAGAGCTGGACGAGGAGATCCGCGTAATCGAAGCGGAGCTGGATCAAGTGCTTTTGTCCATTCCTAATGTACCCCATGCGAGTGTGCCGGTAGGCCATTCCGAGGAAGAGAATGTGGAGCTGCGCAAGCAGGGGACTCCTCCAGAGTTCGCTTATACTCCCAAGGCTCATTGGGAGCTGGCCCAGGACCTGGACATTCTTGATTTCGAGCGGGCTGCCAAGGTAACAGGCTCCCGGTTTACCTTCTATAAGGGACTGGGTGCGCGGCTGGAGCGGGCGTTGATTAACTTTATGATGGATCTCCATGCAGAAGAGCATGGTTATGAGGAAATGCTGCCTCCGTATATCGTGAACCGGGACAGCATGACCGGAACCGGCCAGCTTCCGAAGTTTGCTGAGGATGTATTCCAGCTTGAGGGTACCGACTACTTCCTGATTCCTACAGCGGAAGTGCCGGTCACCAACTATCACCGGGATGAGATTCTTACGTCTGAAGAGCTGCCGAAGAAATTCGTAGCCTTCAGCGCCTGCTTCCGGTCCGAAGCGGGTGCATCCGGCCGGGATACCCGCGGACTCATCCGCCAGCATCAATTTAACAAGGTCGAACTGGTGAAGCTGACGCTGCCGGAGAATTCCTACGACGAGCTGGAATCATTGACACAGAATGCCGAGAAGGTGCTCCAGCTGTTGAAGCTGCCCTACCGGGTTATGTCCTTGTGTTCGGGAGATATGGGCTTCTCCTCCGCCAAAACCTATGATCTGGAGGTTTGGCTGCCTTCTGCAGACTGCTACCGGGAGATTTCCTCCTGCAGCAACTTCGAGGACTTCCAAGCTCGCCGTGCTGGCATCCGTTTCCGCCGGGATCCGAAGGCGAAGCCGGAATTCGTGCATACCTTAAACGGCTCCGGCCTGGCGCTGGGACGTACGGTTGCCGCTATTCTGGAGAACTACCAGGAGGCGGACGGCTCCGTGCGTGTTCCTGAGGCACTGGTACCGTACATGAACGGTAAGACCCGGATTGAAAAGAAGTAACACTTGCTCCCTCAGTTGAGCCTATGGTACAATGACTTTTGCCACGGCTGAAAGCAGGCCTCATGGATGGCGACATCCATACGGAGAGGTGGTCGAGTGGTTTATGGCAGCGGTCTTGAAAACCGTCGTACCTGCGAGGGTACCGTGGGTTCGAATCCCACCCTCTCCGCCATATTTTTTCTATCATGCATAGAAGCATTAGACGACCTTCCCTTGCGGGAGGGTCTTTTTTGTTTTATCCATTTGTTCCGTACAGGGGTTCGTTCCTACGTGGTATGCTGGTACCATCATGATAAATGGAAGGTGATTGATATGAAACACGTACACATTCATTCGTCAGCAGTCGCAACTGTCACAAGGAGGGCCACTATACGCTAACCCTCCTTTTTCCTGTGGGAGGATCATATGGTATTGAATTGGATCAAGGCTGAGGATTATACAATGGACACACTGCTGCTGTTGGACCGGTGGGTGATCCGGTATTGGATGAAGGAATGCAAACCCTACAATGCTCCAGGCCGCGATTACCTAACCGATATGGGGAAAGCCCTGAGCCGCTATCCTCATGTATCCCAATACTGCAAGCGGAAAGCACCAGAGTGTGCCGAATTTGTTGATGCTGCGTTGGCCCTTGTCCCGGATTCCTTAAACCCGGCAGAGGCACGCACCGCGGAAATGGCAATTCTTGATTATCACCAAAGTTTCGTGGTCTATGCATACCCGGAAGTGATGGAGGAAGTCAACTACATCCGCTGCTGGAACCCGGAACGGCTGTACGAATTGGCTGATCTGACAGGCCGCTTGGTGCTGGACGTGGGCGCTGGAACCGGACGGCTGGCATTTGCTGCGGTGCCCTTAGCGAAGCGGGTGTATGCCAGTGAACCCTGTGATGTGATGCGGGAGTATATGCGGGACCGGATTCAACGGGAAGGTATCGCCAATATGAAGGTATTGGATGGCGTAGCGACGGATTTGGCCTTTGAGGATAATACCTTCGATGTGGTGATGGCTGGCCATGTGGTGGGGGATGACTTTGACCAGGAGCTTGGCGAGATGGCCCGTGTCACTAAGCCAGGCGGTTGGCTGGTGTGCTGCAACGGGGATGATGAATTCAAACGGACGGAGCCTAACCGGGAGATGGTAGCACGCGGCTTTGATTATGTCCGGTATGAAAGCTCTGAGGGCGGCATTATTTATAACTACCGTAAGCGGGTTGTGAAATAAGTAAAATGGGCATGGCAGCACCGGCTGTCATGTCTTTCTTTTTGTGTACCGGCTTGGAGAGGACTGGATGTGACGGGAAGTATAAACCCGCGGCGCTCTCGGCACCTTAAAGCATGAAGGGGAGGTGTTTAAACCGATGAGTGACAAGCAGAAGGATCAGCTTCACATGGATCAGTCGCGTTTGGTTGACGCATGGCGCCGGGTACTGCCGACCACGATGAAAACCACCGATGCCGTAACGGTGCAGGCCGACGAGGCCAATCCCAAGGCTCTGCGGGTAGCTGTAGTCAACGCAGGGCACAGCCAATACTTCTTTGATTTTCTGGTGACCTACGTGGATTCCCGAGAAGTACAGGTGGAGCTGGTGGACGCGGAAAAAGGCGAAGGCGGCACCATTGATGAACGGGGCAAGCTGGTTCAGGATCTGATCCAGGATCACGTCCGCAATCTTCATGAATGCGCCCAGGCTCTGCAGCAGGATACGCGTGCCTGATTCTTATTTTGGGAGGAAGAGAGGAGAGGACCCGGATGACCAAGCAAAAATCAGCGGATAAGAATCTGCAAAATGAAGTGAAGCGGCTGGACGTGGAAGGAGTTAACGCTCATCATGCCCAGCAGTTGAATCAGGACCTCAATGACCGGAAGCATATGGATGCCCTGAACAGGGATGACACCACCCGTCAGTAAAAGACGACCTTCGGCTTGTGTGCAAGGATATTACAGGGAGTAAGGGGTGAAGAAGATGGTCAAGCAAAAGGTAAATCCGGTGAACCCGCCCTCCGGTGAACGGCACGGCAATGAGGCAGGCGGTCCCCAAGAGCCCTTGTCCGGTTCGAAGAAGGTGAAGAACCGCAATCACTCCCACAAGGCTCCCCACGAGGGAAGCTGACGGCGGAAGCAGGGAGCCAGTATGCTCAAGAAAATTGAACGGGTTGTATAATCTCCCCGGTTCCGGGACATCTTAATATCGACGGTGAAGAGAGAGGCGATGGTTGCGTTGAACACGTTCGTGATACAACCGATCAAGGACCAATCGGAGGTATGTCAGCCTCATTAGAAACCGGAGGGATGTGCCAAAGACTCGTAAGGGCAAAACCTTAAAGAGACATTTGGTAACGTAACAAAGGTAACTGGAAGAGGAAACGAAATACCATTAATCACCGTCTGAGGGGACCCTGCAAAGGGTCCTTTTCACGTTACTCAGTTACATCCAGAAAAGAGGGGAAGGCATCTGCTGCCAACCCCTCTTCATGATGCAGAAAATAAAAAAACCGATGATCATATCATCGATTACCGGAAAAAGGTAGTAGTAAAGAGAACTCGCGCTCTCTCAACTTTCATTATAAATATAGTATGGCATACAAGTGGCGGAAAATCAAGGATAGCTGCGAAAAAAGCAGCGTGACCATCGTTTCCCCCGGTCAGTAGGTGGAATGGAGGATGGAGAGAGCCTCTCCTGGTCTTTTCCAAATGTACCATCCGCATGATACGTTATTGCAGCAAAGGAGGACGGAGCATGCAAATCATTGTGGAGGAAATCAAGAAGAGCTTCAAGGTGTACCGGAGGCCGGAGGGCAAGTGGGGGCTGCTCCGGGGAGCGTTTATGCGGAATGTGGAAAAGGTGGAGGCGCTGGCTGGTATCAGCTTCTCTATCCATGAGGGGGAGCTGGTGGGTTATATCGGTCCGAACGGCGCCGGAAAATCCACCACGGTGAAGATTATGAGCGGGATTCTGACACCTGACAGCGGCAAGTGCCGGATTATCGGCAGGACTCCGTGGAAGGAGCGGGTGGCCCATGTGTCGCAGATTGGCGTGGTGTTCGGGCAGCGCTCCCAGCTGTTCTGGGATGTGCCGGTGGCGGATTCCTTCGATGTATTGAAGGATATGTATGGCATCGCCGCGGCGGACTACCGGACACGACTAAACCAGTTGGCCGGAGTGCTGGGAGTGGACAGCCTGCTGCAGACGCCGGTACGGCAGCTGTCGTTGGGGCAGCGGATGCGCTGCGAGCTGGCTGCGGCCCTGCTCCATCGCCCGCGGATATTGTTTCTGGATGAACCAACCATCGGACTGGACGCGGTCTCCAAGCTGGCAATACGGGGGTTTCTGAAGGAGGAGAACCAGCGCAACGGCGTCACCATGGTGCTCACCACCCATGACATGGACGATATGGAGGCATTATGCCAGCGGGTGATGGTGATTGGTCGGGGACGGCTGCTGTATGACGGGAGGTTATCCGGGCTGCAGGAGAAATATGCTCCGGAGGTTGTGATGAAGGTAAACACGGATGAGATGATCGCCGCCATGTACAATGACTTGGCTTTGGTGTAGGGGGGATATTTCATGCTTGCGGAGCAAACCTGGAGAGCGTGCCGCTCTCTTTTTCGTGTACGGATGGCGGAGGGGCTGCAGTACCGGGTGGCCGCCCTTTCGGGGGCTACGGTCGGTGTGCTTTGGGCAATTATCGAGTGTGTGGTGTATACAGTCTTTTATACCTATAGCCAGAACGGGGGATGGAACCATAACGGCTTTGGGCTGGAGCAGACGATCTCCTATATCTGGCTGGCTCAGGGGATTTTTGTTTTCCAGGTCATGAGCATCGACAGCGAAATTCTCACCAAAATCAACAAGGGGGATGTGGCACTGGAGCTGTGCCGTCCCATGGACCTCTATCTCCATTGGCTGGTAAAAAGCGCGGCAGGCAAGCTGGGGACCAATTGGCTGCGGGGAGTGCTGACCATTGTGGCGGGGCTCCTGATGCCGGCAGGCTATGCGTTGGCTGGGCCTGCTTCTGCAGGGGGCTTCCTCCTCTTCCTGGTGACAGTGATGCTGGCTTTTCTCCTGTGCTCCGCCTATGCCATGCTGATTACCGCCATCCGGCTGAATACGACCTGGGGGGATGGTCCCTTCTATATGCTGATGCTGGTAAGCGCCGTCTTGTCCGGGACGTATCTGCCCTTGCGGTTATGGCCGGACAGTCTGCAAACCTTCCTCCGCCTGCAGCCCTTCGGCGGCTTCGCTGACCTTCCGGCACAGCTCTATACGGGCAGCCTGACACCTGGAACGGCATGGCCGGGAATGGTGCTGCAGGTGGTTTGGATCGCTGTATTTGTGGTTGCTGGCAGGATGGTTATGAAAAACCGGCTTAAGCATCTGATTATTCAGGGAGGGTGAGGCGGATGGAAGCCAAGGTTTACTTCAAGCTGCTGCGCTTGCATCTCCTGAGCGGGATGGAATACAAGGGCTGGTGGCTGATGCTGATTCAGGTGGGCTTTGTGGTGGTGACCGATCCTCTGTCCACGGTGCTGCTATTTTCCCGCTTCGGCAGCATCGGAGAGTGGTCGGTGGAGCGGATCATTCTGATCTATGCTCTGGCGGTTTCTTCCTTCGGGCTGGCTGAGAGCTTATGCCGGGGCTTTGACTTCTTCCCGTGGCAGATGCTGCGCTCCGGGGAATTTGACCGGGTGCTGCTCCGGCCGCGCTCGCTGTTTATGCAGGTGGCGGCCTCCCGCTTCCACCTCCATCGTCTAATGCGCCCTGTTACCGGCATCTGCGCTATTCTTTGGGCCCTTGCGAGGATGGATGTGCCGCTCACCCTGTGGAATGCGGCACTGTTGGTATCGGCGTTGGCCGGAGGGACTATCATGTACTGCGGCGTGTTCGTTCTGACCTCCGGTGTGGCGTTCTTCACCATTAAAGGGCTGGACTGGATCTACATCCTCACCAATACCAGCTACCAGGTGACCCGGTGCCCTGAGCCCTATATGCCGCGCATGCTGAAGGGGATGTTCCTGTTTCTGCCGCCGGTGCTGCCCGTAAGCTTCTATCCGGCTGCGGCCATCTGCGGCTGGGGGGATCCGGTGTGGACCGGGTGGCTGCCGTTGCCTGCAGGAATGGCATTTATGGGGGTATCGCTGGCGGTTTGGCGCATAGGAGTCCGTCATTATCAGAGCACGGGTAGCTGAAGGGAAAAAAGAGAACGGTGGCTGAATTATAACGGAAGCCAGCGCCGTTATTTTGCGGGAAAACAGACATTTCAAAATCTAACGGCGGTGTAGGAACTTATTGGAGCCCACTCGCGGCCAAACCGGTACACTTGCCGGGAATAGCGTCTCCTGCCGCCGTTAGAATGGAAAAGAGCTGTTTTTGGGGAAAATAGCGTCTTTCACCGCCGTTAGAATCATGCAGCAGCATCAAATAAGTATGGCTGCTGGCCAAGTCGGATGAAATCGGGCCAGGAGCAGCTCCTCCGCCAGCCGGGCATCGTCCGGGCAGAACATATGGGCGGAGCGCTCCAGCCAGTGTAAGCTTTTGCCTTGGGGAGAATCCAGCCGGTCCACATACTCCTCCAGCAGCCGCCCTGATATAACCCGGTCCAACCGTCCATGAATGAAGGTGGCGGGGATGTCCAAACGGGGAATGTCAATGGAGGCGTTAAATGCATCCATATCCTTAAGCGTCTGCGGCGAGTAAGAAAGCTTCATGCCGCGCGTGAACATCCTGATCAGATTTCCCAGGGAATAATCCGGAGACGACAGCAGTAAACGGAAGGCGGCAGCCATGCCGGGATGCTTCGTCTCTTCACCGTTATAGATGAATCCTCCCAGCAGCATGAGCCATTTCCTCAGCTGGTTCCAGTCAGCCAAATTGAGGGTATAAGGCGGCGGCCCCATTCTCTCCAGCTCCCGGAGAGCCTTGTTATGCCCACGTGCTTTGGCTTCCTGAAGAAGCCATGTATAGGCCTCCTTATCGCTTCCCGTCCAATCCACAATCTGGGCCAGACCGAAATAGGCGTCCAGCTTCTGCGGACAGCGGGCTGCCAGCTTCAAGCCCAGCAGGGAGCCCCAGGAAATTCCGCAGAGGGTGAGCTTCTCGGTGCCAAAACGGGCGGTGAGCCACTCCACCAGCTGTGCGGCATCCTCCACATGCTGCTCCACATGCATGGAGCGAGGGTCAATGTCCCTGGACCAGGAAGCGCCAGTTCCCCGCTGATCCCAGAAAACGACGGTGTATTGCTCCAACAGCCGCCGGGTGCAGAGGTTGAACACCCAGTCCGCCTCCCGGCAGCCGACTCCGGGAACCGGCATGCCCGGTCCGCCATGCAGAACCAGCAGCACCGGTGTGCCGGCACGGCGGGTCTGGATCAGGATCCGCTGGCGCACACCGCCCAGCAGCACCTCCTCTACAGAGCTGATGCCTCCTTGCTCCACGGCTCTCCCTGCAGCAGCAAGAATTTCCCACTGCTTCACCCGGCGGTAAAGCAGCAGCGCGGCCGTCATTGCAGCCAACGCGCAGAATACCCCAACCAGCACTCTCGTCAACATGGTCCGTTCCCCTCTCTCTTCACAATTCCCGTGTACAGCAAACGGGAGGCCTCCTCCATTAATGCCTCCAGCGTGAGGCCGAAGCGCTCCAGGTCCCCATTTTCCCGGGCGGAAAAGATACCATCCCCCAGCGCATACAGGATCAGCATAAATCGGCTGGAATCCAGCTCCTTCAGCTCTCCGCAGGCAATACCCTGGCGGATAACCTCCTGCATCAGCTCCATATGCAGAGCTTTCTTTTCCACAAGCAGCCCCAGCTGTTCTTGTGAAAAGCCAATGCCGAAGAGCGGGTTGAAGCAAAGCCGCACCAGTTGGCTATTCAACGGCTCCAGCTCATAAAATTGTTGGAAGGCGCGGAAAACTTCCCGGAGGCGCAGGAGAAAGCCCGGCCCGGTAGAAGCCGCTTGCTCCACTTGCTCATTCAAGCGGGAGAGGGCATCCAGACAAATATCAAAGAACACATCGGATTTGCTGCGGTAATGAAAGTATAAAGGGCCGGTGGAAATGCCTGCTTCAGCTGCAAGCGCCCGCATGGACACTTGATGGTAGCCTTGGCGGAGAAAGAGGCGTTTGGCTGCTTCCCGGATGACGATGCGGGTGTCTGCCGGCGGGGAGACCGGATTAGAATGTGGATCCATTATAATGCCGCCTTTCTATAACGTTGTTATAGAGCTATTGTAACAGTGTTATACAGTTGTTGTAAACAACTAAAGGAAATTCCCCATGAGCTGTTCATCAAATTGTCTCTAAGAAATCGAGCAAATAGCCAAGTTCAGGAAATGTTAAGAAACCTTTTCCTTTCCCGTATCGTCAAAACATATGTATGCCCTTTTTATGTCTGTTTGGAAGGGTGAGGGTCCGGATTGTTCGGAATACGCCCGGCTCAGCCAGAATATGCCTTACATACTAAGGCAGTGTTTGCCCGGCAGACCGGGTTTTGGAGGAAAGGATGGCGGTTATGCTTCGAGTGGAACATTTGTCTCACTCCTTCTTAAGCGGGGGTGAAACGACGCAGGTGCTTCAGAATATCGATTTTCGGGTGCAAAAGGGGGAGATGCTGGCTTTATTAGGCAGCTCCGGTTCAGGCAAGTCCACCCTTTTGAACCTGATGGCGGGACTGATGAAGCCAACAGAGGGGAACATCTACATAGCCGGCGAGAGCATCGTGAAGATGAACGAAAGCCAGCTGGCGGAATTTCGAAGAACGCATATCGGTTTTATTTTTCAGGCGTACGAGCTGATTGCCAATCTGACGGTGAGGGAGAACGTAGAGCTGCCGCTCATATTCCAGTCCATCCGCCCTTCCGTCCGCAAGCAAAAGGCGCTCTCGCTCCTGGAGCAGGTGGGCATTCCCGAAAAATCGGAGCTGTTTCCCTCGCAGCTGTCGGGGGGCCAGCAGCAGCGGGTGAGTATCGCCCGTTCATTGGTGACGGAGCCGTCGGTTATTTTTGCGGACGAGCCTACAGGCAACCTGGATACCCGGACGGAGGATGAAATCATTGCGATTCTGAAACGGTTGAACAGCACGCTATCCACCACCTTCATCATCGTGACCCACGAGCATGAGGTGGCCCGGCATACGAAGCGCATTCTCACTTTGCGGGATGGCTGCCTCCAGGATACGGAGGGGGCCGGTGAAGTGGCGGCCGGAGGTGAGGAAGCATGAGAATTAGCGACATATTGCGGCTGTCCTGGGATCAGGTGAAACGCCGTAAGGTGGTTACGGGGCTGTGTGCGGCAGGGATCTCCATCGGCTGCGCCGCCATTGTAGTGGCCATGAGTGTAGGTGATTCCGCCCAGAAGTATACGGAAAAGGAAATGAACCAGTTTTTCAAAATGGATGAAATTACGGTAACGGCCAACGCCGGAGTATCGGCGCCGGGATCAACGGGAGGCTCCACGATCAGTGCTGAGATGCTGGAGCAGGGCAAGCTGACCAAGCAGAAGCTGGATCTGATCCGTCAATTCCCCAATGTTTCCGCAGCTGCTCCATTCGAGGAGATGGGTCATCTGCAGATGGTGACCAATGATAACCGGACTTCCTATGTGCAGATTATCGGCACGAACCTGGATTCCTTGACGAAATTCGGCCATACCTTTGCCCAGGGGGGGCCGGCGGATACACCGGGCGCCATTGTGCTGAACTACGGGGCAACCCTGGGGCTGAACGACCCGGAGACGTTGGATAATCTGATGAAGCAGATTTCCCGGAATCCGTATGATAACGACCTGATGGACCAGTACCGGAAGCTGCAGAAAACACCCTCCGAGCTTTATCAAAAGCAGCTTCAATTCAAGACGCAGGTCGGCAATACAGGGAAGACACGGACCAGCACGCCGCTTCGAGTGGCCGGTATCCTGAAGCTGCCTCAAGGAACCAGTGCGGATAATGCGCAATACGACAAAAAGGCGTATGTCTCCATCGAGACCATGCAGATGCTGCAGGAGCAGATGAGTGAGAACAAGACGGTGGCTACCAGCTCCACGGAAAGCTACGGGACGGCCATTGTCAAGGTAGACAACCAGGATATCGTGCAATCGGTGGAAAAGCAGATTCAGCGGCTGCGGGTGAATACACGCACCAATCTGAATCAGCGGGAAATGGTGGCCGAGCAGTTCGCCATTATCAAGATGGTGGCCATGGGCATCGGCGTCTTTATTCTGATTATCGCCTCCATTTCCATTATCGTGGCCATGACCATGTCTACCTACCAGCGGCGCCGGCAGATTGGCATTATGAAGGTGCTGGGAGCGAATCTGGCGCAAATCCGCAACATGTTTATTGTAGAGGCGGCGCTAACCGGGCTGTTGGGAGGATTGCTGGGTATTTTGTTTTCCTATTGGGTGGTCTGGGGGCTTAATGTGCTGATTATGTCGGTATCCCAGGACAAATCGCCGATGATCTTCATCCCTCCGCTCACCATCCTGACCGGGATGGTCTTCGCCATTATGACCGGTGTGCTCTCGGGGCTGTATCCGGCGGTGAGCGCCTCCAGAACCGACGCGCTGACAGCCATTAAGCGGGATTAGGAAGCAGAATGGGCAGGGCCAAGTTATTTCCAGATTGAAGGGAGAAAGCGTCAGATGAAGAACATACGCAAAAAGATCAAGTGGATTATTCTAGGACTTGTTCTGATCGGCATAAGTGCGGTCTTATACATACAATCCCATCCTGCAACCGAGGTAAACCCGGCTGCCTCTCAGCAGGCCATTGTGTTTACGGCAGCCAAGGAGACCCTGGCCAATAAGGTGGAGGTAAAGGGAAAGTCCCTGTACCAGCAGGAAACCATGGTTTATGCCCCCTTCGGATCGCGGGTATCGTCGTGGGTGGCAGCGGACGGCCAACAGGTGCAGGAAGGGGATGTGCTGTTTAAGCTGGACGGCTCCGACCTGCAGACGGAGATTCAAAAGGAGGAGGCCGCCATCCGCAAAACCGAGCTGGAATCCGAGCTGGCCCGTTATGCCGGTGATGTGAAGGAAACGGCAATGGGCACCGGCACCAGTGAGACGGAGCGGGTGGATGCGCTGACCACCAGAGAGACAGCCAAGCTGAACCGGCAGCTGACCGACGTTAACCTGGACCTGCAGCGTAAGGCGCTGGTGGAGAAGCGGAAGCGGCTTGCCGCGGCGGATTACCAGTCTCCCGTGTCGGGGATTTTCCTGTATGAAAGCTCTGCGAAGCGGCCCCATGCACTGACGGAGAACCAGTATGTCGGCAAAATTGTGCAGCTGGACCAGCTGCAGATGCTGGCATTGGTAGGCGAGGCCGATGTGTTCCGGATTAAGCCGAGCATGTCTGTAGGGGTTAAGCTTACGGCGGTGAAGGATATGACCCTGAAGGGTAAGGTGGAGAAGGTGTCCAAATTCGCCAAGACGGGCACGGACGAAAACACGCTGAATCAGCTGGCCCAGTTCGAGGTCATCATTTCCCTGGAAAAAAGCGAATATCTGATTGCCGGTTTGTCCTTAAGTGGTGAGATTGAAACCGAACGCAAGGAGGATGCGCTGGTAATTCCGGCCATGGCGGTTGTCCGCGAGGGAGGCAATACCTCCGTTCTTCTGGACAAGGGCAGCGGCCAGACGGAGAAAAAACCGGTGAAAATCGGCATGGAAACACCGGAAAAGGTGGAAATTGTAGAAGGGCTGCAAGCAGGAGATGTTGTAGTCTTGCCCTAGACACGCCCTAAGCAGTATTTCAGATAGCGAAGCTGAGATCCCCCTCTGGAGAAGGACTATCCGGAGGGGGATTTATGTATCTGCTATTTACTCGAGTAAGAATAGAGGATATTTTTTACGGTTTCCTGCATAACTCCGGCAGGAAGAATATGCTACAATGATTTTACTTAAACGCTTACATTCTAATGAAAAAAAAGGGGGCGGCGGATGTGACGAAGGAGCGGCTCTTGGATGTCCTCATTGTCGATGATGAGCTTCCGCTCAGGGAGGAGCTGCGGCTGTTCGATTGGGCGGCTCATGGCTTCCGGCTTGCCGGCGAAGCGGAGAACGGGGAGATGGCTCTGCGCTTCTGCCGGGAACGGGCCCCGGATATAGTAATAACCGATATCACCATGCCGATTATGGATGGCATTACTTTGTTCCGCCGTCTGCGGGAGGAGGGCATCGCCCTCCAGGTAATTCTGCTCACCTGCCACTCCGAATTCGGCTACGCCCGGGAGGCCATTCAGCTAGGGGCTGTGGAATATCTGCTCAAGGTGGAAATGGATGACCCGGATATTGTCCGTGCCCTCTCCAAAGCCAGGGAGGCTCATGAACGGCATCGGCTGCTTTCCACCAAGGTGGCGGAAGGAAAGCGTTGGGAGCTCTCCAAGGCGTTGTCCAAAGTACTGGCCCAGGCAGGTACATCCGGCAAGGATGGACAGAACACGGAGCTGCTGCAAATGCTGAAGCGGCTGTATGGACTGAAGCCGCCCTTGCGGAGCTGCGCCCTGCATGTGGAATTGAAGCGGGAGCTCCGCCTTCCCGGGCTGCGGGAGGTAGAGGAATGTCTGATTGAGCTGGAGCATAACGGTTTGCCATTCCGGTGGGCAGCTGCCGGGGAAGGGGTCTACCTTCTGGTTTCGGGTGCAGAAGCAAGGCAGGCAGAGGAAGACGTGCCGGCGGATGCCGGGCGGGAAGCGGAGAGTCTCATTCAGCTGGCAGAACGCCTGGAGGATGAGCTTAGTTATTTGAACGGCGCCCTGAGGATTTATGCAGTGACGGCTCCCGGCCCGGCTGAGACGGAGGAGGAGGCAGTGGAGCAGTTCCGGCTGCTGTCGGAAAAGCCGTTGGATGCCTTCTATGAGCCGGAGCGGCGGGTTTATGCGGGAGGCGGCGATAAGGGCAAAGGCCCCGGAGAATCCCTGGCGGCGCTGGATAAGCTTGTTGCCACGCTTCCGGACACGGAGCGGCTTCTCGTCTTTATCCGGGAGGAGCTGGGCAAGTGGGCGTTTGCCAACCGGCTTCATCCTGCAGCCCTGCAGAGCTGGGCCTCCCTTCAGCTGCGGCAGCGGCGCGGAGCAGGCGGGGCGGAGGGGATATGGGATGACGCAGCCAGGACTTGCGCCGAAGCAGGGAGCATCGATGAGCTCACCGCGGTTCTGCTCCATATGCTGAAGCCGGCCGGGACCGGGAAGGGAGTCCAGCGCAAGCTGCGCAAGGAGATTGCTGATGCCCAGCGCTACATCCGGGAGCATCTGGACCAGTCATTGACCCTGGTTTCTGTAGCGAAGCAGGTGGGGCTAAGCTCTCATTATTTAAGCAGGCTGTTCCGGATAGAGACGGGCAGCTCCTTCAACGACTATGTGACACAGCAGCGGATGGAGAAGGCCATTGGGCTCCTGCAGAACACGACCATGCGGGTGTACGAGGTAGGGAACGCTGTAGGCATCCCCAGCTACCGGTACTTCACGGCAACCTTCCGGCAGTATACGGGCCAGTCCCCCACTTTTTACAAAAAAGGATGATGCGCTTGCAACGGTTCCTTCATTGGGTGACAGGCAGAAGCATGGCCACAAAGCAATTTATGCTCTTTTTTGCGGTCACCTTTCTTATGTTTGCGCTGCTGGCGGGAATGAATTACCAGCGGGCCTCCCGGCTGTTCAAGAACCAGATCGTAGATGATGCCCAGACGCTAATGGTACGCACTAACCAGTTTTTGGACACGTATCTGGATAACGGCCAGAATATTCTACTGCTATTGTCCTCCCAGACCGGTTTATTGGAGTCCCCGGAGGCCGGACAGGTGGAAGGGTTTCTGCGTTCCGCGGCAGAAAATAACAGCACGATTGTAAAGACTCTGTATATTGTTACCGGTGAGGGCCGGGTGTACAGCAGTGCCCAGGTGTATTATGAGGTGCTGGGCAATCCTATGCTGCCCGGTCTCTATGAACTGGCCAAGGAGAGCTATTCCTCCGTGGTCAGCCAGCCTTACAGCTCGCCCCAGTCGGGCTACACGGTGGCGATTGCCCGGCAGATGCTCGACACGAAGAACCGCAGCGCTGGGGTGGCGGTGGTGGAGCTGGATCTGGAGAAGCTGGTGCGCAAGGTGTCGGAGGTAAAGCCGGAGAATCAGACCTTCGTGCTGATATCCAGCCAAGGCCAGGTGGTGGCTTACGACAACCAGACGGATCTGCTGCCGTCCAAGCCGGAGGAGTTTGCAACGGTGCTGCCCGAGTCCTTTCTTGGCGACGTATTCGATTTGCCAACCGGAACCAGTCACTATGACGGTCCTGCAGGAAGGCTGGTTACTCTGAAATCCGGGCAAAACCGGATGGGCTGGTCGCTGATCTTTTTTATCAAGGAAAGCTACTTCTATCAGAATGTCTCTGTGCTTCTGAACGATTATAAGACGGTGGCGCTGGTTATGCTGGTGGTGCTTTTCGTAACAGCCTTCATCATGTCCCGCTTCTTCACCCGTCCGATCCGGCTGTTGGCCTCGCGGATGGACCGGGTTCAGGATATGGAGGTTATTCCCACCATCAGCATAAGGCGCAATGATGAGATCGGACGACTGGCAGCCAGCTTCAATAGCATGATGGGGCGGATTCAGGGGCTTCTGGAGGAAACCCGGAAGATGGACCGCCGCAAGCAGGAGCTGGAGCTGAAGGTGCTGCAAAGCCAGATTGCTCCGCACTTCCTGTACAATACGCTGGCATGCATCGGCAGTCTGGCCCGCCAGCAGCGTACCGGTGACGTGAAGGAGACGATCCGGTCGCTAGTGGGGTTATTGAAGCTAACCTTCGACCGCACCACCGAGTTTGTCCGGGTAGAGGAGGAGCTGGACGGGCTTCTCCGGTATTTGCAGATTCAGCGTATGCGCTACGGGGACAAATTTATCTTCATCAATCAGGTGAAAACGGACACCCTCAACCTGGCCATACTGAAGCTGACGCTGCAGCCCCTGGTGGAAAATGCGATTTTCCATGGCATCGTGCCTTCGGGCCGAACTGGCGAAATCCGTATCCGCAGCCGGGTAAAGGGCGGCAAGCTGGTATTCTACATCCGTGATAACGGAGTGGGGATGGAGCGGGAGCAGCTCCGGCTGCTTCGGGAGGCCCGCAATGGTAAGCCCATGGCGGACAGGTTCACCGGGATCGGAGTGAACAATGTGCATGACCGGCTGCGGCTGCACTTCGGGGAGCTGTGGGGGCTGCGCATCCGTAGCGTACCGGGTAAGGGGACGGTGGTAGCGGTTAGGCTGCCGGTACGTCCGGCGGACGGAATGGTGCGGGAGAGCCCCCTGCGTCTGCATGAGCGGGAGGATGAGGAGGGTCCAGTCTGAACTGCTCCTGGCAAGCTGCTAACAATACAAGCCGTTTCCTGCTGCATCGAACCTGCGGCGGGGAAGCGGCTTTTTCCTTGCGGCCGTGTCCGGTTCAAAACCCGGCACGATTACAGCCTATTTTGACATGTTCACTGTATATTGCAAACGCTTTCGGGTTGGTATACTACGGATACAGATTTGAAAGCGCAGCCAAACCAAGCATCCGCAGGAGGGATTGCTGAACGGCAGGGCTAACCTGGAAGAAGAGGTGAACAGCAAAATGGACCAGCATATCCCTATTCAGCAGCAAGCCGCTATCCGCCCGAGTGCAGTAACCCGCATTCTGAAACGGGCCTGGCAGTTCAAGGCCCTGTACCTGATGCTCCTGCCCGGCGTGGTCTATTACATTTGGTTCAAGTATATTCCCATGTATGGAGTGATCATTGCCTTCAAGGATTTCAGCATCCTGGACGGCATTCTCCGCAGTCCATGGGCGGACCCGTGGAACAAGCATTTTCTCGCTTTTTTTGAATCCCCCTATTTCTCCCAGCTATTCGGCAATACCCTCCTCATCAGTCTCTATAAGCTGGTATTTGGCATTATTCCGCCTATTCTGTTTGCCCTGATGCTGAATGAATGCCGGGTGAAGTGGTTCAAGTCCGTGGTGCAAACCTTAACGTATATGCCCCACTTCCTCTCATGGGTCATTATTTATGGCATGATGCTGGCTCTTTTTTCCCAATCGTCGGGCCTGGTGAATAAGTGGATCGCCACCTTGGGCGGCACCCCAATCGCCTTCCTTACCTCTACGGAAACCTTCCGTTCGGTACTTGTTGCATCGGATATCTGGCAGAATTTCGGGTGGGGCGCCATTATTTATCTGGCTGCGATGGCAGGTATTGATCCAACCTTGTATGAGGCGGCCTCCATCGACGGAGCGGGCAGGCTCCGGATGATCTATCACATTACATTGCCCGGCATCCGCAGCGTCTTCATCATGCTGTTCATTCTGCGGCTGGGGCAGGTTCTGGACGCAGGCTTCGAGCAAATTTACATTATGTACAATATCCATGTTTATCCGGTTGCAGATATTCTCGATACGTGGGTATTCCGAACGGGACTGCAGCAGATGAACTTCAGCCTGGCGTCCGCAGTAGGCCTGTTCAAATCAGGCATCGGCATGATTTTGGTGCTGGTCTCCAATTCAATTGCCAAGCGGTGGGGGGAAGGAATATGGTAAGAGGCATACAGGACCGCATCTTTAACGGTATCATCATCGTCCTTCTGGCATTATGCGGAGCGGCTGCCCTGTTTCCCATGCTGTACGTGGTCTCCGTATCCATTACACCGATCAGTGAGGTGTTGAAGAACGGCGGCTTCATGCTTATTCCGAAGGAAATCACCTTTACCGCCTACAGCAAGCTTATTCACGAATCCGGAATGATGGATGCCTTGGGTATTACCATTCTGATCACCGTGCTGGGAACGGCACTGAATATGCTTTTTACGGTGCTGATGGCGTATCCCCTGAGCCGTAAGCGCTTGCCGGCGCGGAGTGCCCTTCTGCTGATGGTTGTGTTCACCATGCTATTCGGCGGCGGTCTTATTCCCACCTATCTGGTGGTGAAGTCCTCCGGACTGCTGAACTCCATATGGGCGCTCATGATTCCGAACCTGATTTGGAGCTTTAATATCCTGATTGTCAAAAGCTTTCTGGAGCAGCTGCCTGAGGAGCTGTTCGAATCGGCCAAAATCGACGGCGCCAGTGATTTCCGGATTCTCTGGCAGATTGTGGTTCCGCTGTCACTGCCGGTCATGGTCACGGTTGGGCTGTTCTATGGGGTGGGTCACTGGAATGAGTTCTTCCAGGCGATCATGTATGTGACAAACCGCAAGCTGTTCCCCCTGCAGGTCATTGTCCGGGAAATTCTCATGCAAACCCAGCAGCCTCTGGAAAATGCCGAGAATATTACGCCCACCGAGACTCTCCAGATGGCAGCGGTGGTGATGGCCAGCCTTCCCATTATTCTGGTATATCCTTTTTTGCAGAAGCACTTTACCCGCGGCATGCTGCTCGGGTCCGTCAAAGGTTGAATGCGCTTGGGCGGAATACATGCTTCTGCAGGTTCCTCCGCCCGCCGGCGTTTTGACATAATGCATGGCCAAACCAACGAAAGAAGGGGTTCAAAACATGGGTCAAAATAAATGGGGTCCCGTCTTACTGTCTGCCGCTCTTTTGGGAACACTGGCCGCCGGCTGCGGAAGCAGCTCTGAGCAGGCAACCAATTCTCCTGCAGCAGGCGGCTCTCCTGCCTCCTCTGCCAGCACCGCTCCGGCAGAGCCGACGAAGCCGGTGAAGCTGGAGATCATCCAGAATGCCAGCGGCCTGCCGGCAGCGGATAAGGATTTTATCAAGCAGGATTTGGACAAAACGCTGAATGTGGACATTAACATGACTGCTTATGCTGCTGGGGATGATTACAAGAACCAACTGAACGTTCGTATGGCCTCCGGCAATTTCCCCGATTTGTTCGGTGTGGACAAAGCGGCAATCAAGCAGTATATCCAGCAGGGACTGCTCTTGGACCTGACCCCCTATTTGGATAAAGAATTAAAGCCTGTCAAGGATTTTATCGGTGTCGACAGCATCAAAAAGGCTACCTTCGACGGCAAGGTGTATGCCATTGCCAAGGCGCCGACCATCCCGTACTCCACCTTCTGGATCCGCAAGGACTGGCTGGATAAGCTGAAGCTGCAAACCCCCACCACCTACGACGAGCTTCTGGCCGTATCCAAGGCCTTCACCGAGCAGGACCCGGACGGTAATGGCAAAAAGGACACCTTCGGTCTGACCGGCGGCAAGCTGGGCACCTTTGCTCCCTTTTTCGGCGGTTATGGTGTCGGTTATTACGCCGAGTTTTACGTGAAGGACGGAAAAATCGTAAATTCCCTCTATGAGCCGGGAATGAAGGATGCCCTCACGATGATGAACAAATTCATCGCCAGCGGGTCCGTAGACCCGGAATTGATGGCCAATACCGGCAACCAGCATTTGGAGAAGGCTATCAAGGGGCAGGCCGGCATTATCTATACCGATTGGGCCAGTATAGCCAAGGACCAGCCCATGGAGCAGATCAAAAAGGTCAATCCTAACGCCCAATGGGTTCAGCTGGCCCCGCCCAAGGGACCGGCAGGTGCCATCGAAAGCTCCTTTGACATCGGCAATGCCGGAGCGCTGTTCGCCCTTCCGAAAACGCTGGAGAAGGATCCGGTCAAGCTGAAGAAGGTATTCGAGCTGTTGAATTACGTGTCGGGCAAGGAAGGCTCCCAGCTGGTGCAGTTCGGCCAAAAGGGCAAGCATTACAACCTGGAGGGGGATAAGGTGGTCCCCACCGAGCTGATGGGCAAGGAAGCGGGCTACACCTGGCTGTACCAGTTCACAGGACGTCCGGAGCTCAGCTATCTGCAAGTGAAGTTTGCACCGCAGTCCGCGTATATTGATTTCGCCAACAAACAGGAGCGGATCAAGGCGCTGAACGGGTTCCTGATCTCCCCCGACGGCTATAACCATGCGGATGCCTTCCGGTTTATTGAAGAGGAATTCACCAAATTCGTCTACGGCAAACGTCCTATCAGCGAATATGATGCCTTCTTGAAGACGCTGGAAACCACCATGAACTATAAGACACTGTTGGATTCCGCACAAAAGCAGCTGCAGGCGCTGGGCTACGGCAAATAGAATGGCGGACTCCCGCAGGGCTACTGCAATGCCGGAGTCCGATATAAGCACACCAGCATCTTTATTTGGCAAAAAAAGAAGCGGTAAATTCTCTATTCGGGTACATGTACGGATTGCGGAGCAGAACGAAACATGATACTATTTACTCGAGTAAATGAAGAGGCCGCCGGTTCATGAAATCGAGTGGCCCTCATATTCCAGATAATTTTACACGAGTAAAATTAGGAGGTAATCAGGAAGATGAAAACCCTGAAGGAGCACTATGAAGTAGCCGTCATCGGAGGCGGTTTGGCCGGCTTTTGCGCAGCAGTGGCAGCGGCCCGGCATGGAGCCAACACCTGTCTGATTCAAGACCGTCCGGTATTCGGCGGCAACAGCTCGTCGGAAATCCGGGTGACTCCCCACGGTGCGGGCTGCTTTCATGCTTATGCCCGGGAGACGGGGATTATTTCGGAGCTGCTGATTGAAGAGAGGGCCCGCAACCATGAGCTGATTATGGAGAACGGCTGGACCAATAGCGTGTGGGACATGGTTATGTATGATATGGCAGTGAAAACCTCTAATCTCACCTTTCATGTAAACACACCCGTTTCCCGTGTGGAGATGGACGGTAGCCGGCGGATCCGGACCGTGACGGGACTTGTGTCCAATGCCGAAACAGAGCTTGTGGTGAGTGCTGATACATTTATTGATTGCACCGGCGACGGTATTGTGGCCGATCTGGCCGGCTGCGAATGGCGGATGGGCTCGGAGGGTCGGGATGAATTCAACGAACCCCATGCTCCTCTGAACGCCAGCAAGGATACCATGGGCAATTCCATTCATTTTAAGGCGAAGAATATGGGCTACCCTGTTCCCTTCGAAGCTCCCGACTGGGCGGTAAAGTACGATGATCCGGACTTTTTCTATAAACAGGGCCGTCCTCCCTATGATGTCCGCGGCGGTTATTGGTGGCTGGAAATCGGGATTCCCTGGGATACCATTCATGACGCGGAGGATATCCGCCACGAGCTTACCCGCCATACGCTGGGAGTATGGGACTGGATCAAGAACAAGGATCCGGAGACCCGGGAGCTGGCCGCCAACTATGCCCTGGATTGGATCGGGCAGGTTCCCGGCAAACGGGAGTCCCGCCGGATTATGGGCGAATATTTCATGACCGAGCATGATGTGATGGAGCGCAAGGTGTTCGAGGATGAGGTGGCCTTCGGCGGCTGGTTCCTGGATTTGCATACGCCAGGCGGTCTCTTGGCCCCTACCAGCGAGCCCGATTCTGCGGCCGGGTACCAAGGGGATTACAATGTAAAAAGCTATTGCGGTCCCTATGGCATCCCGCTTAGCATCTGCTTGTCCAAGGATGTGGACAATCTGATGATGGCCGGACGTAATGTCAGCGTCACCCACGCCGCGCTTGGCACTGTGCGGGTAATGGGCACCACTGCCCTGATGGGCCAGGCGGCAGGTACGGCGGCTGCGCTGGCGCTTGCGGAGAAGCTGCCGGTGAAGCAGTATGCCAGAGACCATAGCGCTGCGCTGAAGCAGGTTCTTCTCCGGGACGGCTGCTACCTGCCCAACGGCCGGAACGAGGATCCGGACGACTTGGCCCGGGAGGCCAGGGTCAGCGCCAGCAGCGAAGCGGAGCTCTATGGCATGGGACCGGATTTCCGGAATGCGGGGACCGTTCTGTTTAAGGGCTGGGGAGATACGAAGCCCAAGAAGCTGGATCTGGATAAGAAAGAGACCCAATGGAACCGTTTGGACGCAGGCCGTGGACAATGGATTGCGGTAGGAGGCGGAGCAATCCACAAGCTGTCCGTCTGTCTTCTGAACATATCGGATACGGTGCAAAAAGTGGGTGCAAGGGTTGTTCCGGTAGAAAATCTGTGGGATTACCGGTGCGATACGGGATTCATCCTTGCGTCTACGGAGCTCTCCGTGCCGCCGGGCGGACCCCACTGGATTGAATGGAATGAGGATATTGAGGGACTTATGCCTGGTTATGTGCGCTTGGATCTGGACGCCAACCCGGCCATAGACTGGGTGAGAGCCGGAGGTGTGGAGCCGGGGCATGTATCGGCTTGGGATATGGGCAATGGCCAAATGCGCAGCCAATTCCACGCTCACAGCTTTAAGGTAGAGCCGGCTCAGCGGTGTTACGGTCCCGAGAATGTTCTGAGCGGCGTAACCCGTCCCCGGGAGTCGGTCCATCTGTGGCGGTCCGACCCCCGTCAGCCCTTATCCCAATGGTTGGAGCTGGATTGGAGCCGTGAAGTGGAGATTCGGGAGATTGAGCTGACCTTCCCCGGGCATCTGCTGGCGGAATACCATAATTACCCGCCATTCTACCGCGATCCCCAATGTGCCAAGGACTATAGCATTATGGTTGATGATGGGGATGGCTTCCGGGAGATTCTGCAGGTGAAGGGCAACTACCAGCGGCAGCGGAAGCATGTGCTGGATATGCCGGTTCGGTTGTCGAAGCTCCGGGTGGTGGTCCACGCTACCAACGGCGACCCGTCCGCTGCCATCTACGAAATCCGCTGCTATTCGTAAGGATTGCAATTTCCCCGGAAACCGCTAGACTTAGGGTAAGCAGCCCAATCCTGTGCCGCGATTAGGCGGGGACCGGGGAACAAGCAATGGAACAGCAAGGAGAAAGATATGGCAACTCGCAATGATGTGGCGCGGCTGGCAGGTGTGTCCGTGGCTGTCGTGTCGTATGTGCTGAATAATAAAAGCTTCGTGAAGGAAGAGACCCGCCGCAAGGTGCTGGCCGCTATGGACGAATTGGGTTATATGCCCAACCTGACGGCCCGCAGCCTAAAAACCCGTAAGAGCGGCCAACTGGCGGTGCTCACCAATTTCATCGGCAATCCCTTCGAGGCAGGGATCCTGCTGCATCTGGAGGAATCTGCCCGCCGGCGGGGGTATATGATTGCTTACCGCAGCTATGATCCTGCCCGGGAGCCGGAGCTGCTGGCGCAGCTGGCCGGACGGGTAGACGGGATCGTCCTGCTGGGGCAGAGTCTGGCCGAGGACACCCTTAAGTCCTTCTACAAGAAGGGGGTTCCGGTGATTTCCGTTATGGCTCCGGGAAGAATAGACACCCCCATCCACACCGTAGACGTGGATTGGACAGCGGCTTACCGGCATGTGGTGGCCGAGCTTGTCCATCTGGGGCACCGGCATATTGCCTTTATGGGGCATGGAGGTCCGTTGGACCCGCTTTATCCCCGGATGCAGTCTTTTGCAGCGGCCGTCCGGGAAGAGGAGAAAGCCCTAGGCACTACCCTCCAATGTGAATGGCTGGCTGCGGGGGGGCGCTACGAAGCCGCCCGGGAGCATCTGCTGGAGCTGCCCGCAGCCCCTGGCTTCACTGCGCTGGTCACTGCCAATGACTTAACCGCCATCGGAGCCTGCTCCGCTTGCAGGGAGCGGGGCTGGGCGGTGCCCGACCGGCTCTCCATCGTCAGCTCGGAGAATATTCTGATGGTCAGCGAAACCCATCCGCCCATCGCCGCTCTGGATTACCCCCGGGAGCAGGCTGCGCATCAGGCCATGGAGCTTCTGGTCCGGCTGATTGAGGAGCCGGCGCAGAACCGGAAAGCCGCAAGCGAAGGAGCCGCCTCCACCACCTCTGCAGAGGTTATCCGGCTGCACGCCTCCTTCCTTCCCCGGCCCAGCCTGGCGCAGGCGCCGCATATTATGTAGGAGTGTGCACACACTCTAGGGTTGGAAGACAGACCCTACCAAAACCAAACAACAGCCCCTTCCACTAGCCGCAATAAAACGGCGGGTGTTAGGGGCTGTTTTGACTATTCGGCTTCCCCCGGCGTCAGCTCAATTTGAACATCTCCAGGTTCTCCTGCTGATGCTTGGCAGGCATGCCGGGGGAATAGGCAGGTCGTCCCACTGAACATGCCAGCGCAGGCCCACCCGGGAGGCGGTTGGCTGGGTACGCGGAACTAAAAACGCCGAAAAGGATTGACAAACTGCAGAGCCAGATACATACTGTATCAAATGAAAGAGAAAAACTTCCATTCATGATACAAAATGTAACATTTAATTGAGGAGGCGCAAGGTTTTATGATTAGGGAAGTTTTTTTTCTCCGGGCCATAGCTTGTTTAAGTATTGTTCTGGGCCATTCCATCTCCTCATCCTTGAACTGGTACCCCTTTCTGGATACAGAAAGCGGACTGACCCTCCGCGTATGGAAAACCGTGACAGAGCTTTTGCTGTTTGGCACACCTATGTTTGTGTTTATCTCTGCTTTGGTGCTGTCCCATGCTTACCCCAAGGGTACGCCGGAAGGCTTTTTAATGAAAAGAATCAAGTACATCCTCGTTCCTTATGTCATTATGGGTGTTTTTTATGCAGCGCTGGCCTGTGCCATTGAAGGCTCCTTTGGCACTCTGCTGGTGAAGATATGGCAGAATATTGTGCTGGGACAATTCCATGGCTATTTCATATTGATTATCTTCCAGTTTTATCTGCTCCATATTGGGTTTCACAGGGTGGTGAAGGCCGTTCCCTTCCGGAGGCTGCTGCCTTATTCGTTGTTGGTCAATGCAGGTTATTTACTGATCGTTTCCCTTCTTTGGCAAAAGGTCCCGCTTCCGGTCAGCGTATGGTGGCTGCCCTTCTTCGCCTGGATTTTCTATTATGTGCTGGCTTGCCATGTGGGGCAGAATCTGGATTGGTACCGGCGCAAGCTGGCTCCTTACAGTCTGTACCTTCTGGTCGGCAGTGCAGCTGGTGCGGCAGCGGTGCTTTTATCAGCGCAGACGGGTTTGTTCCCGTTTGGCTCCAAACGTGTGGATGTGCTGGTGTATACGGTGCTGCTCTGTTTCTTTATCTACGCACTCACCGCTAAGGCAAAGTTTGTTCCCCGTTGGCTGGAAACGGTGAGCTCCTATTCCTTCGGCATCTATTGGCTTCATGTTTTCTTTATAGCGGTTCTCCATAAGGCCTTCAAGTATCTGCCCCAGGGCATCCGGGTGCATTGGAACCTGTCGTTCTATATTCTCTACCTGTCCGCAACGGCATTAGTGCTGTCCATGGTCTCCACCTACCTGCTGACACGCCATCCGGCCGGGGAGTTTATAGTAGGCAAGCTGGGTCTAACTACCCGTGGGAAACGGATGCGCAATCCGGCTGACCAGCATTTGACGGCGGCCAAATAAAGAGCAGCGGCCCGTACGCCTCACAAAAAAATCCGCAAAGCCCTTGAGGTCTGGGGCTTGCGGATTTTTGCTGTTAAACGGTAAGCTGCAACCCGGGCTCAGGCAGAATAATCTCCCCGCCGAATTCGGCTGCGGCCTCTTCCCGAAGCTGGCGGAGCTCTCCAAAATGGGGGAGATGGGTGAGAACCAGCCGTTTGGCTCCCGCCTTGGCTGCCAGCCGGCCGGCTTCCGCAGCTGTCATATGTCCGTAACGCGCCGCCTCCTGCCCGTTGTAGAAGGAGCTTTCGGCAATGAGCAGGTCCGCGTCCTGCAGCCAAGGCAGCAGCGCCTCGTTATAGCGGGTATCGGCTGCATACACCAGAACCCTGCCCTCTGCTTCAATCCGCATCCCCAGGCAATAGCCGTCATGATCGGTCCGGAAAAAACGGATTCGGAGTCCGTTCTCTTCTGTCAGGCTGGCCGTATGGGAAATACCCTCCGCATAGGCGCCCTTCATTTCCTTCATCGGCCAATCCCCTTCCTTCTCCCGCGGCAGCAGAATCCGCAGCGGCTGCCGCCGCCGCATCAGGTCCGTTTCCACCAGGCAGGCGTACTGCAGACACCCCAAATCGGCTACATGGTCATGATGGTGATGGCTGATAACAACCGTTGACAGCTCGCTTAAGGGAATAAACCGCTGCAGTGTGCTTAAGGCTCCGCTGCCGCAATCCAGCAGAAGCCACTGGTTCCCTGCCTCCAGCAGGTAAGAGGCACTGGCTTCCCCGGCAGCGGGATAAGCCCCCCAGCGTCCAATAATCCGCACTTTCATGGACAAACCTCCTTATGGCCTTCCTCCTATTCCTCTACCTTAGCAGGATACAGGCATCAATGCAAAAACAGTAAGATCCATCAACTGAAAAAGGAAGATCCATCATTCACGCCCCCTCTTCCGGAGATTTATAATCATATTTGTAAGGAAGGTCACTATGGAGGAGGGGTAATATGGGACAGGATAAACAAGCGGATATCGTCATTTACGGAGGTACGGCTGCAGGCATTATGGCGGCTGTCCAAGCCAAAAAAATGGGCAGAAGCGTAGTGGTAATCGAACCCAGCAACCGGATCGGCGGCTTGACCACCGGAGGATTGGGCGATACGGATGTAGGCATGAAGGAAGCCATCGGAGGTTTATCCTTTGAGTTTTACCGGCGGGTCGCCCGGAAATACGGACAGGACGGGGCGTGCTGGCTGTTCGAGCCCAAGGTAGCACTGGAGGTACTGCAGGAGTTTGTTACGGAACACAGCATCGACGTTGTGTATGGGGAAAGGCTCGAGCTTAACGGCGGGGTGGAGAAGCTTGGAACCGCCATTCAATCCATCCGCATGGAATCCGGAAAGATCTACCGGGGCAAGGTGTTTATCGACGCAACGTATGAAGGGGATCTGCTGGGCAAATCGGACGTAGCCTATTTTGTCGGCCGGGAGTCCAATTTCCAATACGGAGAGACCTTAAACGGCATTCATCCCGGCAATGAGCTGCCTAGAGGGATCGATCCCTATGTGGTAAAAGGGGTACCCGAAAGCGGCCTGCTGCTGCGTGTGAATCCGGACCGGGGCGGCGATATCGGCGATGGGGATAACAAGCTTCAGGCCTATAACTTCCGCATGTGTCTGACGAACAATCCGGAAAACCGCATAGAGATTGAAAAGCCGGAGGGTTATAACGAAGCGGATTACGAAATTCTGTTCCGTGCTATTGAACAGGGGCAAAGCACCAAGTTCTTTAAGTTAAACCTGGTCACCCCGGATAAGACGGATTCCAATAATAACAGCGGCATCTCCACGGACTACAACGGGATGAACCACAGCTATGCCGAGGCGGATTACCAGACGCGGGAACAGATCTGGAAGGACCACCTGGTTTATCAGCAGGGGTATGTCTGGACCATCCAGAACCACCCGCGTGTGCTGGAGGAAATCCGGGCGGTGTATAAGCCATGGGGCTTGCCTCGTGATGAATTTATCGAAACCGGACATTGGACTCCCCAGCTGTATGTCAGAGAGTCCCGCAGATTGGTAAGCGATTATGTGGTGACGGAGCATGTGGTCCGGCTGGAAAACCCGGTGACAGATTCCATCGGGATGGGCTCCTTTGCCATGGACTCGCATCATACCCAATACTATGTGAATGAAGACGGGCATGTCAGCACAGAGGGTGGCTTTTATATCAAATTGAAGGCTCCATATCCCATCAGCTACCGGGCGGTTGTGCCCAAGGAGGCGGAATGCACCAATCTGATCGTGCCGGTATGTGTCTCCGCTACCCATGCGGCCTACGGCTCGATCCGGATGGAGCCGGTGTTTATGATCCTGGGGCAATCCGCCGCTGCCGCGGCTGCATTGGCGCTGGATGCGGATGGCATCGTCCAGCATGTAGGCTACGAGGAGCTGCAGGCCGTGCTAACCCGGGAGCATCAGGTTTTGTATGTAGAGGGCTGATTCGGAGGCGGGGGTATCAATCCGCCTGGAACCGGAATCCGAACAGGCGCCGGTACTCCCCCGGAGGGTGTCCGAAGCGCTGGTGGAACACCCGGCAGAAGTGAGGGTAGCTCTGGAAGCCTGTTTTTTCGGCAACCTGCTCTAAGGCCAGATTGCTGTAAAGCACCTGCTGCTGCGCCAGCTTCAGACGGACATCGATACAATAGGCAAACAGCGATTGGCCAAAAGCGGCCTTGAACAAATAGGAGCAGCGGGAGACACTTAATCCCACGGAGGCGGAGATGTGCTCCAAGCTGAGGGGTTCATGGGCATGATGCTCGATGTATTGCTTCAGCTGATACGCGATATCCGCTCCTTTGGTGCGCTGCTTGAGCCGGATGACCTGCTCCAGGGTCAGGCAAAATGTCCGCAGGAGGTAATCCATAATTTCCTCCTGATTGAGCATCACTTTTTTCTTCTCGCTGATGATATGCTTCCACAAGGTGATGACCGTATCGTCAAAACCGATATTCGTTTTGGTTGGCAGGCTTTTGTCCTTCCACCAGGTGTCCAGCCATTCCCCGTTGCCGATCAGGAAATAGTCTCCGACCGGCTGGACCTCTCCCGATTCAGGAGCATTCCGGGGCTGGACGATAAGCTCATAGGGCTCTTCGGGTGTATAGACCAGCAGGTCCCCCGGCACGATGGTTTCGTATTTGCCCGCCACCAGGGCGCGGCAGGTGCCTTCCGCCTGCAGCCGGAACAGATAGGAGTTGAGCCCGTTTTGGTACTGGACGGAGTGGGGCTTCGTGTGGGTGAAATAATTGGCATACAACACGCAGGATTGGGGCGGGCCTGAATTCGCCACGGGTACGGTCCCTCCTTTTTGCGATGATCTGGAATAGTCTTGTACTTAATATGTAACACAGGAGGAGCTATGAAGCCAGAATTTCGCTATTTAAACAAACCGGCTCTTGAGCCTGTCCCCGGATGTGCGTGGGCGGAAAAAATGGTGTTGAACCCGGCTATTATCAAGGACCCTGATTCGAATGATATTCATATGCTCTTTCGGGCCACAGGGCCGTGGGCGCAAAAAAGAAGGGAAGGCTGTCACGATCCTTATCCGATTTTTTTGGGCTATGCCATTAGCAAGGATGCGGGGGAAACGTGGGAGGCGGATTTCTCCAGACCCGCGCTCGCTCCTGCATTGGGTTATGACGAGTTTGAGCTGTATATCACGGACATCTACGGCCGGAAGGTGCGCAATTATGCCAACGGCTGTGTGGAGGATCCGCGCATCTTTTATGTCGGGGAAGATCTGTATGTGTCGGTGGCCTGCCGCCCGTTTCCTCCCGGTCCTTATTGGCTGGGCAGCCAGCAGCCTCCGGTGCAAACACGCTTCGAATATGTGCCGGCCTGGATATTCGAAGGGGACGGGGAGGAGCCGTTTATTCAAGCGGCTCGGGCCAATGATACGGTCACTGTTCTCTACAAGCTGGATCTGGACATGCTGAAGCAAGGGAATTACGAGCAGGCCTTCGGGTATGTGGGTCCGCTTACCGAGGGGCAGGTCAGCGATAACCGCGATGTGTTCCTGTTCCCCCACAAAATGAAGGTAAAGGGAAAATGGCAGTATGTTATGCTGCATCGGCCAATGAATGTCCTTCCCTTCGAAGGAGGAGCGGAGGCGGGGAAACCCTCCATTTATTTGGCGGCTGCGGAGACTATTGAGGATTTTGCTTCGCCACGGGCAGTCCATAAGCTTCTGGCTTCCCCGCTTTTTGACTGGGAGGAGAACCGGGTAGGAGCAAGCTGGCCGCCGTTAGCTCTGGGGAATCGGGAATGGCTGGTGCCCTATCATGCGAAGAAGGATGTGCAGTTCGGGTACACCCAGTCCTTCTTGATTATAAAGGAGCAGGAGGACGACTTCCCGGAGGTAATCCACCGCTGCTCTGACCGTCTGATGTATGCGGAGCGGGAGTGGGAGCTGCCCTCGGATTATCCGACGCCTTGTCTGTTCACCACTGGAGGCGTTATCATAGGGGAGGATCTGGTCATGTCTTATGGCGCGGCGGATCAAAAGGTGGGTATCTCCTGGGTAAACTTTGCGGATTTAGTGGCATATATCCGGGAGTTTGACGAGGGTGGCAAACGGATGGGGTAAGAAATTGTTGATGCGGACTTGACTCTGAGTAGAAACGGGTGAGTTTACTGGAGAAGATTAGGTTTGCGGTATTTACTGATTTGCATCATGACAAAATTCCTGACGGGGAAAAGCGGCTGGAGGAGTTCTTGGCTACCGTCAGCCGGGTGGCTCCCGACTTCATTATCCAGCTCGGGGATCTGTGTTATCCTGTGGAAGAAAACCGGTTTTTGTTGGAGAAGCTGGACCAGACCGGTGTCCCCTGTTATCACGTCATGGGCAATCATGATTCAGACCGTTCCTCCCAGAAGAACGTTTTGGAATTCTACGGAATATCCCGCTCGTATTATTCCTTCGTGAAAGGAAGCATCAAATTTCTTGTCCTGGATGCCTGCCATATCGAGAGGCCGCAAGGTACTGAGCCGTATGGAATGAGGAACTATAGCGGGACAACCGCCCCTTATCCTTATCTTCCTCCGGAGCAGCTCGTTTGGCTGGAAAAGGAGCTGCAAAGCTGGACCGGTGACGCCATCGTTTTCTCCCATCATAGTCTGGTGAACAGCTTTGCCCGCAGAGGCGTGGCCAACCGGGAGGAAATCCGGGCTATTCTGGAGAAGGGGACTGCAAACGGCAAGGTACTGCTCTGTATGAATGGGCATGACCATGGCCACCATGCCGTGGAAGTGAGCGGCATCTGGTACTATACGCTGAACGCCATGTCCTACATCTGGCACGGAATGAAGGAGCTGTACCCCTATCCCCCGGAAGTGCATAACCGATACCCCGGCTTAAAGGATCTCATTCTCTATGACCAGGGTCTGCATGGGGTTGTGACCATAACCGGCGATGGCGGGTTCGTAATCGAAGGTATGCAAGGACAGTACCGGAACGTGACTCCCGCTGACGCAGGCATTCTCCATAACCGCTGGAACGGGATATCTATTGATCCGCTGGTTTCCTCCTTGAGGGTGGAGGGCCAGGAATCTCATAAATAAGCAAAGGGAGCTTCCAGGACGGGAGCTCCCTTTTATTTCTGCATAGCTACTCATGCTGCGGCAGGAACCATGTTATTTCAGGGTAGCTGCATTCCCGGAAATTTTGATATAATGAATCTAAAGAATGGAGTTGGCCGATGTGGAATTACTTGATCCAAGAGTGGACTTTGTATTCAAACGCATCTTTGGCAGTGAAAACAACAAGGATGTGCTGCTGGCCTTTCTGAACCGGATTTTCACCAAAGCGGGAGAGCCCCCGTTGCAAGAAATTATCCTGATGAACCCTTATACCGAGAAGGACGATCCGCTCGACAAACAGTCTATTTTTGATGTGTACGCGAAAACAACAGAGGGTAAGCTGATCGATATTGAGATGCAGCTCTTCAACAAATACGATATCGAGAAGCGGACGCTATTTTACTGGAGCAAGCGGTATGCCAGCCAGCTTCAGGAAGGGGAGAAGTATCAGGAATTGAAGAAATGCGTTACCATCAACATTCTCAATTACTCCATCCTGCCCAACGACCACTATCATAATGTGTTTCATCTTCGTGAGGACCAGACGCTGATTCCGCTGATAGATGACATCGAGATTCACTTTCTGGAGCTGGCTAAGCTGAATGAAGCCATTCCATCCCAAGGCGGATTGGAGAACTGGCTGTTGTTTCTGAAAGGTGTGAGCAAAGAGTATTGGGAGGTGCTAAAGATGAATGAACCGGGTTTGGAGAAGGCAATGGATACCCTGCAATACTTGAGCCAGGATTCGGAGGCCCGACGTTTGTATGAAGCCCGCCAGAAATACTTGCACGACGAAGCATCCATGCTGGAAGGGGCGAGGCGGGCTGGGATGAAGGCCGGGATGCAGGAAGGAATCAAGGAAGGAATTAAGGAAGGAATTAAGGAAGGAATTAAGGAAGGAACCAGGGAAGTTGCCAAGAATATGCTGAAATTGGGCATAGATATTGCCACCATAGCCAAAGCCACCGGATTGTCAGAGCAGGAAATACTCGCATTGAAAAAATAAAATTTATAAGGAGCGTCCACATTCGGAGCTCCTTTTTTTGTTCAAATAATATGTAAAACAAAAGAGCCGCAAGGGCATTAACCCTTGCGGCTCTAAGTATTTCCCGTATCGAGACGACAGGATTTGAACCTGCGACCTCTTGCTCCCGAAGCAAGCGCTCTACCAAGCTGAGCCACGTCTCGTCAATGTTGCACCCGGACAACCCCGGGACAGCGACAAAGACTATTATACCAAAAAAGCAGCTAATGTCAATTGGAATTTACTGATTCATAACCGCCTATTCGACATCGTCCAAAGTACTGAACAAGGTAAGAATAAAGTTCCATTATAGTAAAAAATAAAATGGATTTGCAAAAAACGGCTTGGTATTAATGGAACCATTGGCGATAATATTCGGTATGGCAGCGTGGATACGGCGCAGGATCAGATTATCGAAGCCGCGAAGGCTGCTTTCGCCCATGATTTCATTATGCAGCAGCCCCAGGGTTATGACACCATGAAGCTCAATTTAAGCAGGCGGTGGATGGCAGGGTGGCGTCCTAAAGCAGATAAGGGACTCCAAACACACTCCATTTTACAATAAAAAACCGGAAAACCCTGATATGCCTGGGTTTCTCCGGTTTTTGTGTATCGTGAATCAAGATTAGTGAAATAAGGAACGTCCCCGAGAGGATTCGAACCTCCGACCTGCAGTTTAGGAAACTGTCGCTCTATCCTGCTGAGCTACGGGAACGCGCGAAGACCATTATAACATAAAGCGTAAACAATAGGAAAGGGTTGGATCATTTTTTGCGGCGGGACAGAGGATAGTGGTTTGGCAGGAATAAGCATTGACACTGTATATAAACACGCATATACTGTACATATAATAACATACACAGTATGCACGGATACGAGGTGGCTTCGTTGTACATTGTTTTATCCAATAGTGATCCGGCTCCCTTGTACGAGCAAATCAAGAAGCAGGTGGTGGAGCAGATTCTGGAGGGTGTGCTGCCCTCGGGGATGATGCTGCCCTCCATTCGCGCTCTGGCCCGTGAACTGGAGATCAGCGTGATTACGGTGAAGAAGGCTTATGAGGATTTGGAGGCGGAAGGCTATATTGCCACCAAGCAGGGCGTGGGCTCCTATGTAGCGGAAGCGGGAGCGGAATTTGTCCGGGAGACGAAGCTGAAGACGGTCCAGCAGTCCTTCGAGAAGGGAATTGCCGGATGCCGGGAGTTGGGGATGGATGAGGAGGAAATTCTCCGGATTTTCCGGCTGTTGATGGATATGGAGTAATCTGCTTTCCCTCGCGGATGCCAAGGCTGGGTATGATAAGGAGGAAGGGTACAGATGGAAGAGATGGTTTTGAGAATGAGTGATGTCACCAAGCAGTATCCGGCATTCACCCTGGACCGGGTATCATTGGATATTCCCCGTGGTTATATTATGGGATTCGTAGGAAGAAACGGAGCCGGTAAAAGCACCACCATCAAATGCATGACGGATATCATCCGGGCTGATTCCGGAGAAATGGAATGGTTTGGCCAAACCGGAAGCAGGATGCCTCTGGAGATGAAGGAGCGTATCGGCTATGTGAGCGAGGAGCCGGCCTTTTACGAAGATATGACAGTGGAATGGACAGGAAAGTTTGTCGGAGGATTTTACCGCAAGTGGGATGAGGCTTTATTCCGCAAGCTGCTAAAACGGTTCCAGGTGGATCCCCGGAAGAAGATCAAGGAGCTGTCCCGGGGAATGAAGGTGAAGCTTTCCCTCGCGTTAGCCATGGCCCATCATCCGGAGCTGCTGATCCTCGACGAGCCTACCTCCGGTCTGGACCCGGTGATCCGCAGCGAGCTGCTGGATGTGTTCCGGGAGATCATTCAGGACGAACGGGCCTCCATCTTCTTTTCCTCTCACATTACGTCGGATATTGAGAAGGTGGCGGATTACATCACAGTTATCCATAACGGCAGGATTGCGGCCAGCGGAGACAAGCTCACGGTGCTGGATCAATGGAAATTGGTGAAGGCGGATAACCGGTACCTGGACCCGCGGCTGGAGCGTCTGTTGGCGGGATTGAAACACGGCGAGTTCGGCTTCAGCGGCATGACCCGCGATATCCGCGAATTCGAACGCGAGTGGAAAAGAAGCTTCCCGGCAGCGGACTATAAGGTAGAGAAAATGACGCTGGATGAAATGCTGGTGCGGATGGCCGGTGAGGAAGAGGAGTTTATGGAGCAGCACGGATAACAAGTTTTGCATTCCTGGGAGGGAGACTGTCATGAAGCAGTTGATTCTGAAGGATTTTGCCATACAGCGGCGGTCGGCGTATATGTTTTTTGCCATGGGCCTGCTCATGTTCTTTTATATGACGGCTATGGACCAGCATAATATGATCAGTGTTATGATGCCGGTTTTTGTAATTGTATACAGCTTCATAAACCGGTCCGTGCATGAGGATGAAAAAAATCATGCCACCCGGCTGCTGCTCTGCCTACCTGTGCCGCGGGCCACATTAGTCAAAGCTAAATATGCCAGTGTGGTGCTGATGGCTTTTGTGAGTACATCAATCCTTACGATAGCGGGTTTTCTGGGAGGGGCATTGTCCTTCGAAACCCGCGAGGACCGGGTGATGAACCTGTTAATTGCAGCTGTTGTTACCTGCTGCTACACCTTATTAATTTCTATATTAATTCCTACGGTGTACAAAATGGGGGTTGCCAAGGCACAGGTTTATAACCGTTTCTTTTTTCTAAGTCTCATTCTTCTGGGAGGCGGCTCGGGGGCTATCATCCGGACGTTGAAATCCCGGTTTCATTTTTCAATGGAGATCCCCTCCTGGCTGGAGCGGTTCGGGGAGAGTTTGGCAGGGGTCAGCCCTTATGTATGGGTAATTGCACTATTTTGCTTGGCAATGTTGATGTTCCTGGTTTCCTTGGGGGTTTCCATCCGCATTTTTGAAAAACGTGAAGACCTTTAATCTCGTTTACACACAAAAACCGCTCACCGGGCCAATAAGCCGTACAGGAGCGGTTTTTGCTTATCCGGGTTTGTTCTTGCCGCGCAGCCTGCGGAAAAAGTCGGTGAGCATCCCTCCGCATTCCTCGCGCAGCACCTCGCCAACCAGCTCCACCCGGTGGTTAAACCGGTCCTCCTGCAGCAGGTTCATCAGAGTGCCAGCACAGCCTGCTTTGGGATCGGGCGCCCCGTACACAACGGTGGGGACACGGGATTGCACAATGGCTCCGGCGCACATGGGACAGGGCTCCAGCGTAACGTACAGGGTACAATCCAATAGCCGCCAGGACTGCAGGCGGGTGCTAGCCTCCCGGATCGCGATCATTTCCGCATGGGCGGTGGGGTCCAAGGTGGTTTCCCGCAGGTTGTAGCCGCTGCCCACAATCTCTCCCTGCCGCACAATAATGGCCCCGATAGGGACTTCTCCCAGGCTCTCCGCCTTGTATGCCTCTTCCATTGCCCGGCGCATCCAGTATTCATGGTCCAAGAAAATCCACCTCCGTTATGGATAAGAAACCGAACATGTTTTCGATCTTGTGCACAGCCTGTGGATAACTTTGTGGATAGATGTGAATAACCGCCTCATTTTTCCACATTCTATTCTAATCGTCCCCTAATAAAATCTCAATCACCTCTTTTTTATTCACAAAAAAATGAAATTGGAACGGATTGAAAACATTCATGAAAACCCGTATACTATTTTCATACAAGAAAACAAGGGTCCAAAGTGCTACAACTGTTCCCAATTGCCCAACGAAATACGACAAACGGCAAACTATTCCGAAAGGATAGGACGCAAAGCCTAGGGTCTACGGTATGTTCACTCCGGTGGAATGCTAGGATCGCCTGGTTACCGAATATCACCGGGGCGTAAGCAAGCTGTATCCATAAAGCTGCTTCCGACGGAGGCGGCTTTTTAACCATTTTATCGCATCTCCCCGCAAGGGATGCCCTACAATTCATGGAAAGGCTGGTGACGCTAATGAGCCGGGTCGAAGCGAAGAAGAAGCAAGTCGGTTTTACGGAGGTGAAGGAGGTTCCTTCCTCCACTATCCTGGTCCATTGCAGAACCGTTGTGGAAAAAAACGGGTTTGTCTCCACGGGTATCATGACCCATGTGGAAGGCGATCTGCTGGAGATTGAGATTAGCGACTCCAACCGTTTTGTCCTGGGGGAGAATGTGAGACTGACCGTGTACACGCCCGCCGGCATGTATCTGATCCCGTCTACGATTGTGGGTAAGGATACAGGGTCACTTATGATGATCAATCCGCCGGAGAACCAACGGAAGTTTAATGAAAAGCGGATTTTCCCCCGGGTGGAAATCTGCCGGAGCGGGAAGCTGGCCGCCTGGAAGCGCAAGGGCGCCATCGGGATCTTCGAGGAAGCGGACCAACTGATGGCCATCGATATCAAAAATATCAGCCTGAGCGGTATCGGGTTTACGCTGCCGGATCCCTTTCGGCTGGAGGAGCACACGGAGCTGAAGCTGGAATTGGAGCTGGGCAGCCTCATTGCCTGCACGGCTAAGGTGATCCGGATGGAAAAGGGGATCGGCAGCACCTATTACGGCGCTCAATACGTGGAGATGGAGGACGTGAAAATAAATTCCCTGCGGGCATTTATTCTCCGGGAGCAAATTAGGGCACTCTCCACCTCCAGAAAAGAGGCCAACAAACGGACATTTAAGTAAGGAGCTGCGAGGAAATTAGTACCCGCTTTTGCTGACAAAATCTCCACGGTGTTGGGAGTTTTGTCAGCAAATTAGCGGTACTTGAGCGTTTGCGAAAGCAAACGCCACTTCGTAAGCATAAGCTTATTTCGTCGCAGTCTCTAAAGGCTTTTGAATGGGAAGACCGGTGTCACAGCATGCGGGTTACAGCCGTGTACAGCAGTCCCAGGCCTATCCCGACCACAATCACCGCGGAGGCTTTGTTCAACAGCAGAGTCAGCCTGCCGGATGGATCCCACCGGCCTGCCAGACGGCCTGCCAAAGCCAGGGCCGTGAACCAGAGCCAGGACACCACGATGCAGGAGAAGGCGAACGCCAGACGGTCCGCTCCTGCATATTGGAGGGAGGAGCCACCGATCACCCCGATGGTATCCAGTATGGCATGGGGGTTGAGCAGCGAGACGGAGGCGGCGAAGGCGACTTGTCTGCGGCCGGAATAAATAGCTCCGCCGCCGGACGAAGAGTCCGTCTGCTTGCGCCACAGGGAAGCCCCCATATACAGCAGGAACATGGACCCTGCGGCCATTAATAGGGTTTCCAGCCAACTGTTATTGAGTACGGCCAGAGACATGCCGGCAACCGCTATTCCGATGAGAAGGGTATCGCAAACTGCCGCGGTTAGGACAGCGGGCAGAGCTTTGCGGAAGGATTGCTGAAGCGCTCCTTGCTGAAAAATAAACACATTCTGTACCCCCAGAGGCAAAATCAGGCCCAGGGCGAGAATAAAACCATGAATAGCGGCTGATGAAGCCAAATGAATCGACAACCGGAGCACATCCTTTTTGTTTTGTAGGGGTTCTTCTATGAAACAGATTGTATAGCAGGGTTGTTTTTTTGTCTCCGGCCAAATGGATGGTTGGAGAACCAACCAAATTAGGGGATAATAGAGGTAAACAAGGGGGATTACAATGGACTGGAAGCCGGACCGGCATGGGGAGTTGTCCCTGCAGGAGCAGATTGTTCGTTATTTCAAGGAAGGTATCCTGCGCGGGGAGTGGACGGTGGGGGCCCGTCTTCCTTCCCAGCGCGTTCTGGCCCGGCTGTGGCAGGTGAACCGGAGCACCGTGGCACAGGCCATGGCTGATCTGGGTGCGCTGGGTCTTGTGGAGGGACAAACGGGTGGGGGAACCCGGGTGGTCAACGAGGTTTGGAGCCTTCTGGCCGCTCCGCCAACAGATTGGGGTCAGGTGGCGGAAAGCGGGCGCCATCAGCCCAATTTGCCGGTGATCCAGACCATTAACCGGATGGAAGCGGACCCCGGCATCATCCGGTTGGGGACGGGGGAGCTGGCGCCGGAGCTGCTTCCCGGACGGGACATGGCCCGGCTCCTGCAGGATGGCGCCAAACACCCCGTCGCCTTGGGCTATGAGGAGCCCAAGGGCAATCCCGCACTGCGACGGCGGATTGCGGAACGCCTGCAGGAGAGGGGCATTCATGCCACTGCCGATTCCGTACTGGTGGTTTCCGGTGCCCTCCAGGGCCTGCATCTGATCGCAGCAGGGCTGATGCGGCCTGGCTCCACTGTTTTGGCGGAGAGTCCGTCTTACCTCCATTCCGTGCAGGTATTCCAATCTGCAGGAATCCGGCTGGAAGGAGTCCCGATGGATGAGGGGGGCCTGCGTGCCGGGGTATTAGAACGGTACAGCAAGCAGTATCAGGCGGCTATGCTGTATACCAACCCCACCTTCCATAATCCCACAGGCAAGGTGATGAGCGGGAGCAGGCGGAAGGAGATTCTCCAATCCTGCCGGGAGCTCCGGCTTCCCATTATCGAGGATGATGTGTACGGGGAGCTGTGGTTGGATGAGCCGCCTCCGCCCTCTCTCAAAAGTCTGGACAGCCATGGTGACGTGTTATATGTAGGCAGTCTCTCCAAGTCCGTCAGTCCCGGTCTGCGGATCGGCTGGGTGGTGGGGCCGCGCACGGCCATTGACCGGCTGGCGGATATCAAGATGCAGATCGATTACGGGGCCAGCTCCTTGTCCCAATGGGCGGCCCTGCAATGGCTGGAGGGCGGCTGGCATGAGCGCCATCTGGAGCAGATCCGCGGCCAGCTGCGGAAGCGAAGGGCGGCCGCCGCGGCGGCGCTGGACCGGGAATTCGCCGGACTGGCCCGGTGGAGCATCCCCGGCGGGGGCTTCTACATCTGGTTGGAGTTCAACCGCAGCCTGCCCATGAAGCTTTTATTTGACGCGGCATTGCGGGAGGGAATTCTGCTGAATCCCGGCATGGTCTATGGTACGGAGGAAAAATCCTGTCTAAGGCTTTCCTACTCCTATGCACCATTGGAGGAGCTGTCCCGGGGCATCGGGATATTGGCGGGACTGGTCCGTCGTTTATAAAGGGAGCGTTGTGAAAACTGCCGCTTTTCTGGCTTTTGTATATTTCCACCATAAATGCAAAAGGTTTATTTTATTTCTCAAGCCGGGAAGTGTATAATATAAAGGTTAAACTGTGGTATCCTTTTATACAAACTAACAATAGTCTAGGAGTTGTTTATAGATGGCGTTAAAAGCAGGTATTGTCGGGCTGCCCAATGTGGGCAAATCGACGTTATTCAATGCAATTACCCAAGCCGGGGCGGAATCCGCCAATTACCCGTTTTGTACCATTGACCCGAATGTGGGCGTAGTGGAAGTACCGGACGAGCGTCTCCAGAAGCTGGCGGAGATTGTGACGCCCAACCGGATCGTGCCTACCGCATTTGAATTTGTTGATATTGCAGGTCTTGTGAAGGGCGCCAGCAAGGGTGAGGGATTGGGAAACAAGTTCCTGGCCCATATCCGCGAGGTGGATGCCATTGTCCACGTGGTGCGCTGCTTTCAGGATGAGAACATTACTCACGTGTCCGGCAAGGTGGACCCGCTTAGCGATATCGAAACCATCAACCTGGAGCTGATTCTGGCGGATGTGGAAACGGTGGAGAAACGTCTGGAGCGGTCCCGCAAGAACCTGAAGGGCGGCGATAAGAAGGTAGCCCTTGAGGTGGAAATGCTGGAGCGGATCAAGGAAGCCCTCTATAATGATCAGCCTGCTCGCAGTGTGGAGCTGACCGATGAGGAAAGACTGATGGTGCGGGATTTCCACCTGATCACCATGAAGCCGGTGCTGTACGCCGCTAATGTCAGCGAAGGGGAAGCATCCAATGCCGACGGCAACCCTTACGTGCAGATGGTGCGGGAATTCGGCGCCAAGGAGGGTGCCGAGGTGGTGCCGATTAGCGCCAAGGTGGAATCCGAAATCGCCGAGCTGGAGGGTGAGGACAAGGCCATGTTCCTGGAGGAGCTGGGGCTGTCCGAATCCGGGCTGGACCGTCTGATTCGCGGTGCGTATAAGCTTCTGGGCCTGTACACGTACTTTACGGCAGGGGTGCAGGAGGTCCGGGCATGGACCATCCGCAAGGGCATGAAGGCTCCCCAGGCTGCCGGTGTCATCCACTCCGACTTCGAGCGCGGGTTTATCCGGGCGGAAGTGGTGGGTTACGAGGATCTGACCGTCAACGGCTCCATGAACGCCGCCAAGGAAAAAGGGCTTCTGCGTCTGGAAGGCAAGGAATATGTAGTGCAGGATGGCGATGTTATGCACTTCCGGTTTAATGTATAGGGTATGTTTGAGACATGGCCTGACCGGATTAAAATAAACGGAAAATACGGACCTACAGGAGGTGTAACGCGTGCTGGACAAACTTCAGGCTCTTGCCGACCGGTATGACAAGCTGAGCGAGCTGTTATGCGACCCGGATGTAGCCGCTGATCCCAAGCGGCTCCGGGAGTATTCCAAGGAACAGTCGGATTTGCAGGAGACGTATGAAGCGTTTAATGAATACAAGGCTGTCTGTGCCCAACTGGATGACGCCAAGGCGTTGCAGAACGAGAAGCTGGACGATGAAATGAAGGAAATGGTCAAGCTGGAGATTGACGAACTGGCTGGCCGCAAGGAGGAGCTGGAGGAGCGTATTAAGGTGCTGATGCTGCCCAAGGACCCCAACGACGACAAAAACGTCATTGTGGAAATCCGCGGCGCCGCAGGCGGGGACGAAGCAGCCCTGTTCGCTGCCGACCTCTACCGGATGTACACCAAATTCGCGGATGCCCAAGGCTGGAAGACCAATATTCTGGAGGCCAGTCTGAATGATTTGGGCGGGTTTAAGGAAGTCATCTTCATGATTTCCGGCAAGGGCGCCTACAGCAAGATGAAGTATGAGAGCGGTGCCCACCGGGTGCAGCGGATACCTACCACCGAATCCGGCGGACGGATTCATACGTCCACCTCTACTGTGGCTGTGCTGCCCGAGGCAGAGGAGATCGAGGTAGATATCAAGGAAAGCGATATCCGCGTAGATACCTTCTGCTCCAGCGGAGCGGGCGGACAGTCGGTTAACACCACCAAGTCGGCGGTGCGGGTCACCCACGTTCCCACTGGGATTGTGGCTACATGTCAGGACGGCAAGTCGCAGAACTCCAATAAGGAGATGGCGCTGCAGGTGCTGCGTGCCCGGATTTACGACAAGTTTATGCAAGAGGAAATGGAAAAAATGGGCGCAGAGCGCAAGAGCAAGGTGGGCACAGGCGACCGGAGCGAGCGGATCAGAACCTATAACTATCCGCAAAGCCGGGTAACCGACCACCGCATCGGCCTGACGCTGCACCGGCTGGATTCCGTGCTGAACGGTGATATGGAGGAGATTATCTCTGCTCTGACTATCGCCAGCCAAACGGATCAGCTGGATAAAGGGGAGTCCGCTTAATGGACGCAACAGGAAAAACAATCCGGGAAGCCTACGTGGAGGCTTCCTCTTTTTTGAAGCGGCATGGGGTGGATGAGCCGGCGCAGAATGGACAGCTTCTGCTGGAGCATCTGTTGGGCTGGTCCAGAACCCGATTGTACCTGAACTGGCAGGACCCGTTCCCGGAGGACTTGGAGCTGGATTGGCAGCGGCTGTTGTCCCGACGCGCAGGCGGGGAGCCGGTGCAGTACATTATCGGGTCGGAGGGCTTCTACGGGCTGACCTTCCAGGTTGCCCCGGCTGTCCTAATTCCCCGCCCGGAGACGGAAATCCTGGTCCAGGAGATCATGAACCGGGGCAAACGCCTGTGGCCGGAGGGCAGCGGGCAGCAGCCCTTGGCAGTTGACATCGGAACGGGAAGCGGGGTCATTCCGGTGACCCTGGCGGTTCACTGCCCGTCCTGGGAGGTCGCCGCGGTGGATATCTCCGACAAGGCTCTCCAGCTGGCACGCCGGAATGCCGAGCTGAACAGCGTGGCCGGACGGATTCGCTTTCTGGAGGGGGATTTGCTGGCGCCAGTTTATGCTGCCGGGCTTTCGCCCGATATTGTAGTATCCAACCCGCCCTACATCAAAAGCAGCGACCTGCCCGACCTCCAGCGGGAGGTGCGGGATTTCGAGCCCCACCTGGCGCTTGACGGGGGCGACGACGGGTTGGACTTTTACCGCAGGCTGACGGAGCAGCTGGCTTCGCAGCCGGTGAAGCCGAGACTGGTCGGCTTCGAGGTAGGAATGGGCCAGGCCCCTGACGTGGCGGCTCTGCTGCGGGAGCTGGGAGTGTTTGACCGTGTGGGCACGGTGAAGGACTTGGCCGGGATTGAACGGCATGTTCTGGCCGAAAGGGACTAATGGACTGATCGATCATATTTTATAGAAAAAAGCCTTCCTGCCGGAAGCGCCCCGTTGGGGTTTGCCGGTAAGGAAGGCTTTTTTGACATGTTAGGCGGATTGCGCCGGTGCTTGATTATATGATGATTTTGCTGATCCGCAGATTGCGTTCCCGGCTCAGGTCTACAAACAGTTCGTCCACCTTCACCAGAGGATAGGTTTCCTCGTGGGGATTGATATACACAATCTCGCCGTACCGCCCGTCGGACAGGAGCACCTGCTTGCCGATCATGCTGCCCAGGAGATTTTTGAGAAACAGGGAAACCATGTGGGGGTCCAGCTCCCCGAAGATGCCCAGGCGCATCTGACTGATAAGCTCGTGGAACGGCAAGGGTGTATGATAAGGCCGATGTGACGACATGGCATGAAAAACGTCGGCCACCGCGACAATCCGGCTGAGCTTGTCAATTTGGGGACCCTTCAGCTTCAGGGGATAGCCGCTGCCGTCCTCACGTTCATGGTGCTGCAGGGCCATAAATGCTACCCGGGGGTTCAGCCCCACCGCTTCCTTCAGCATTTCGTAGCCATATATCGTATGGCGCTTCATCTCCTCAAATTCGCTGGCGGTAAGCTTGCCGGGTTTGTTGAGGAGATCGTCGGGGATGCGTATTTTGCCTACATCATGAAGGGCCGCCCCCAAGGACAGGAGATTCAGCTCCTGCTCATCCAGCTTGCACCACTTGCCCAGCATGGTGGAGAGGACGCTGACGCCCACATTATGCTGGTGGGTATACTCATCCTTGGCCCGCACAGTGTCGAAGAGCCGGAACAGGTCCGGATCTTCCGCCGCTTGGCGCACCAGGGGAATAAATTCATGCTTGATGTCCAGCAGCGGTATCTTCTTCTTCAGCCGGATCTGCTGGAACATATGCTTCGAATAATCCGCCGCTTGTTTGACGGTGTCGGCCGTGGGGAACATGGGCTGCGGCCGCTCCTCGGAGAAGCGCAGCTCCTCTGTGGAAATCCGGTGCAGCCGGAGCAGCCGGAGGTGCTCCTGGTTCAATACGGTGCCGGCGGGCACCAGGACCATGCCTGTGCTGGTTATAATGTCATGCTTCAGTCGTTGCCCTGTCAGCTCCTCCAATTGCGCCACCTCAGCCAGAAAAATGTACAACATTCGACAATTTCATTATAGCGGGTAACGCAGGAAGGGACATGGGCTGAATGTATCATAATGGAAGAAGATCTGTTTTTTTCAAGAGTGGCTGGGGTCGAGGTGGATCGAGGTGGGAGCGGCCTCGGGATGGGATGGAGCGGAGTAGAGTGGAGTTGGGAGTACCCTTGGGTAGAGGTGGTGCGGGGGAGGTGAGTAATCTCGGAAGGAGGTGAAGGTGAGAGTATCCTTGGGTAGAGGTGGGGCGGTGGGCTCCTCGAATTGGGGTTGGGGCGGAAGGACAATAACCGGGGAATGATAGCGAACAACAAAAGTATGCTATTTCGAAAATAGGAGGCCAAAACTTGAAATAGCATACACAAAATGTATGCTATTCACAGAAATGAGCTTCTCTGGCGCCGAATTTGAAGGAATAGCGATCATTTTAGGTATGCTATCCGGTGGAAATGGGGCGAAATGGTTCAATAGCATACATTGTTTGGCGCTTACATGGACAGGGAGTAGCTTCGGCTTGGTCTGGTGTGGGTCTGGTGTGGGTCTGGCATGATCCGATGCAGAGTTTTGGGCCAAATCTGCTGCCATCGGAATTTGGAAACAGACTCTAGCATTTTGGAGCGCCCATGTATAAATGATAGTTTCAGAGGACATACTGATGCCATAGAAGCTTATAGCAAAGGAATGAGGCGGCATGGTTAAACGGTATTCCTGGACATCATCCATTTATCTGGCATTGGCACTTATCTTTCTGTTGGTCACGTGGGAGCATAACCGGGCGCAGGCTGCGGTGGTGGAAACGATCATTCCCCAGGAGTCCATCCGGCTGCGTATTCTGGCCAACTCTGATTCCCCGGAGGATCAGGTTTTGAAGCGGCATGTCCGCGATGCGATTGTACAGGAAATGAACGGCTGGGTGCTGGACCCGGACAATTTGGAGGACGCCCGCATTCTCATCCGCGCCAAGCTGCCTGAGCTCTCCCAGGTGGTGGAGAGGGAGCTGACCCGTTACGGTTATACCTATTCGCATCAGGTAGAGCTGGGAGTCGTCCCCTTCCCTGCCAAAATGTACGGCAACAAGGTGTATCCCGCCGGCGATTATGAAGCGCTCCGGGTTACCATCGGCCAAGGTGCCGGGCAAAACTGGTGGTGTGTGCTGTTTCCTGCCCTGTGCTTTGTGGATGGGGAGAAGGGGGAGGCTGTGCCTGCAAGCAGCCGTTCCCCTGAACAGAAGGCCAAGGTGGAGGCCGTGAAAAAACAGACCGCCAGTGTGGACAAGGTTAAACCCTCCCTCTCCGGAAAAACCGTCAAGCAGGCTTCTGCAGAAAAGGACACAGTAGACGCGGAGGAAGACACCGGGAAGAAGAAGGTGCGCTTCTATCTGTGGGACAAGGTGAAGAGCCTGTTTGCCTAAAAGCGGGGCGGATAGATATGGATTGCAGACGGGGGCAGCCGTGACAAGCTGCCTCCGTTGGCGCTATAATGGCATCAATCCAAAATGAGAAATGAGCGAATGTGATGACCAAGTATTGGCAAGTCCCACCAGATTGTTCTCCGGAGTCGGGTGCGGTGCAAGAGGCGGCGGAGCTGCTCCGCCAGGGCAAGCTGGTGGCCTTTCCCACGGAGACGGTATATGGGCTGGGTGCCGATGCCCGCCAGACAGAGGCGGTGGAGGGTATCTTTACCGCCAAAGGCCGTCCCTCGGATAATCCCCTGATCGTCCACATTGCCGGAATGGGCATGCTGGAGGAGCTGGCCCTGGCGGTAGATCCGGTGTCCCGGCGGTTGGCCGGGGCCTTCTGGCCGGGGCCGCTAACCCTGGTGCTGCCCTGCCGCCCGGGTATGCTGTCCCCGCTGGTGACGGCGGGTCTGGACACGGTGGGCATCCGGATGCCGGACCATCCGGTGGCCCTTTCCCTGATCCGTGTCTCCGGCTGTCCGGTGGCCGCTCCCAGCGCTAACCGCTCCGGCCGGCCTAGTCCCACTCTGGCGGAGCATGTCCGGGAGGACTTGGACGGGCGTATCGACGGGCTCCTGGACGGGGGAGCCACAGGTGTGGGGCTGGAATCCACAGTGGTGCAGGTGGATGCGGAAGGCCGGATCCATGTGCTTCGGCCAGGGGGCATCACCCTGCGGCAATTGGCGGAGGTGGGCGGTGCCCCTGCCGTAAGGGGAGAAGGCAGCCCCGAGAGGCCGGAGGCCCTGTCCGATCCGGTAGACGGTAGTGAAAGAACCTTCCGTCCCCGGGCGCCGGGGATGAAGTACACTCACTATGCACCGCAGGCCCGGCTGACTATTGTGCAAGGGAATGAAGTCTTTGCCGTGGCGGAGGTGATCCGCCGGGGACTGGACGAAGCCCGGCAGAACGGGGAAAAAACCGCCGTATTGGCTCCCGAGGAGCATGCGGCATTGTACCGGGAGGCTGCTGATCTGGTTATCCCCTGCGGATCCCTCGGGGATCTGCCTGCCGCTGCCGCCGGACTGTTCGCCGCCTTGCGCCGGATGGATGAGGCGGGGATTGTTTGTGCTTTTGCCGAAGGGTACCCTGAGGAGGAGATCGGTCTGGCGATAATGAACCGTCTGCGGAAAGCGGCGGGAGGCCGCGTGTTGGAGGTTTAGGACATGATCCCACGGTTGTCCGCATACAGTAAGGAAGGGAGTATGTGGACAGGAGGGATCGGCAGTGTATGGAGGTTTTGTTGAGCTGGGACAATTGATTACCATAGTGATGATGGCAGTAGCGCTGGGAATGGATGCCTTTTCCATGGGAATCGGAATGGGGCTTCGCGGCATCCGGCTGGTCAATATTGCCAAGGTCAGCTTTGTCATCGGACTTTTTCATATTCTGATGCCCTTAATGGGTATGTTCATGGGCAATTACGTAAGCTCCCTGCTTGGCAATGTGGCCACAACCGCCGGAGGTGCGCTGCTGGTTGTGCTCGGGGCCCATATGCTATATAGCGCCCTGCGGGGCAACTCCTCTGTGGTGTTGGATCAGAAAAGCTTTTGGGGCATTCTGCTGTTTGCCCTGATGGTGAGCATCGATTCGTTCAGTGTAGGCTTGTCCCTGGGGATGTTTTCCTCGGATATCGCTCTGACGGTGCTGATCTTCGGTTTTTTCGGCGGGCTCATGTCGGTGCTGGGGCTGCTGCTGGGCCGGCGGGTGGGCGCCTGGGTAGGCGAATACGGGGAAGCGCTGGGCGGGCTCATTCTGCTCTTGTTCGGCATCCGCTTCCTCATGTAAAATAAATGGCAACAGCAATTTATGCTGTAGCTCCTGTTGCGCCTGTAGACCGATGAACAAAACCTAGCATATTCTTACAAAGCCAGTTTTTTTGCTGGCACAAAAAAACCAGCACATGCTAACGAAGCCAGTTTTTGCTGGCGCAAAAACTTTTAGGAGGTTTTTCCGGTGGCTATCACACGTATCCTTTTCGTTTGTACGGGCAACACCTGCAGAAGCCCGATGGCCGAGGGGCTGTGCCGGATGATGGCCAAGCGGGAGGGCTTGTCTCTGGAGGTCCGTTCCGCTGGCGTTACGGCGCATGACGGAGCACCCGTATCCCGCCATTCCGAGGAGATCCTGCAGAAGAAGGGGGCGGGGGAGGGAATGGGCACCTCCCGTTATCTGCGCAAGGAGGAGATCCGTTGGGCGGATTTGATCCTCACCATGACTATGTTCCATAAGCAGCAGGTGATTGCTTCCCATCCGGAGGCGGTGGAGAAGGTGTACACCCTGAAGGAATATACCATGGACGACCCTTTTCGTTTGGGTGTGCTGGAGGAGCGGGCGGCTCTTCAATCCGAGCTGGAGCTGAAGAAATCCCTGGGACAGCCCATCACCACCGAAGAGCGGGAGCGTCTGGTACGCCTGCATTTGGCCGCTCCTGACTTCGATATTGCCGATCCCTTCGGCGGGTCCAAGCGGGACTATGAGGAAACCGCTCATGAAATTGAAGAGGCCCTGGCCCGGCTGATCACCCGGCTGAAGACCGGAGCCTGAGCAGCGTTCCCAAGGGGGCTTGCCCCGGCAGATGTGCCTTTACAGCAGCGGTCTCATCCGTTATGATAAGAATAACTTTAAACTGCAGTGTGACTGGCGACGAGTGGGAACAACCACAATGGAGCACTGCGGATACCGGCCGGTCGCCTGGGCAAGAGCAAGCATGGAGCGTGTACGCGCTTTTTGCTCTGCTCTTTTTTTGTACGGCGGCAAGGATTTCTTTTTCGGAAGGGTGAGGTATAATAAGGATATTTGACATGAAAGGAAGGACGATTCGATGAAAATCGCCATGGGAGCGGATCACGCCGGATTCCGGCTGAAGGATGAATTGAAGGAGCTGCTGGGCCAATGGGGGCACCAGGTGGAGGATTTCGGCTGCACCTGCGGCGACTCCGTGGATTACCCCGATTATGCCGAGAAGGTATGTGAGCAGGTGGCTTCCGGCGCTGCGGACCGGGGTATTCTCATCTGCGGCACCGGCATCGGCATGAGCATCGCCGCTAACAAGGTGAAGGGCATCCGCTGTGCGCTTGTGCATGATCTGTTTTCGGCCAAGGCCACCAGAGAGCATAATGACACCAATGTGCTGGCGATGGGCGAACGCGTCATTGGTCCGGGGGTTGCCCAGGAGATTGTGAAGGTCTGGCTGGATACCGATTTTTCCCAAGGGGAGCGCCACATTGGCCGGATTGAAAAGGCGATGCGGCTGGAAGGCAAATAAGCCTGCTTGAAGGGGAGGTGCATCCGGATGACGGAGGAGCTACAGCCGTTGCAGAACGGCGGCGGACCCGGGACAGAGTCCGATGATTTCTATGCAGGCATGGCTGGCACCGTGGAGACGGTGCTGCTGGAGCTGGCGCAGGCAGGCGGGCTTCGCCGGGGCCAATTGGTGGTCATCGGCACCAGCACCAGCGAGGTGCTGGGTTACCGGATCGGCACCCAGGGCACGGAACGGGTAGCCCGGGAGATCTTCGAAGGGGTGCGCCGCGCCAGGGAACAGACAGGCTTCTACCCGGTGTTTCAATGCTGCGAGCATCTGAACCGGGCGCTGGTGATGGAGCAGGAGGCGCTTGCGCTTTACCCTCTCTTGGAGCCGGTATCCGTTGTGCCGGTGCCCAAGGCGGGAGGCTCCATGGCGGCATACGCCTACCGGACCTTCCAGGAGCCGGTTGTGGTGGAGACGGTGCGGGCCCACGCAGGGCTGGACATTGGCGGCACCCTCATCGGCATGCACCTGCGTCCGGTTGCGGTACCGGTGCGTCCAAGTGAGCGCATGCTGGGGCATGCGCATCTGCAGATGGCCTACACCCGGCCGAAGCTGATCGGCGGTGAACGGGCGGTGTACAGCGCAGCTGCACGGCAGGAAGACGGAAATTGCGATTAACCGGAGTGTCCGGGATAACCAATAAGGAGAGTGTAACCATGGAAAATTTGCGCAAGGCTGACCCGAAAGTGCTGGAAGCTATGAATTGGGAGTTGAACCGTCAGCGGGATAAGATCGAACTAATCGCTTCTGAAAATTTCGTCAGCACTCCTGTGCTGGAGGCCATGGGCAGCGTGCTGACCAACAAGTACGCGGAGGGCTATCCCGGTGCCCGCTATTACGGCGGCTGCGAGCATGTGGACGTGGTGGAGAATATCGCACGCGACCGGGCCAAGGAGCTGTTCGGCGCCGAGCACGTGAATGTGCAGCCCCACTCCGGCGCACAGGCCAACTTGGCGGTTTATCTGGCGGCCATCAAGCCGGGCGACACCGTGCTGGGAATGAACCTGGCCCACGGCGGCCATTTGACCCACGGCAATCCGGCCAATGCTTCCGGCATCCTGTACAACTTCGTGGCCTACGGTGTGGATGAGAACACCCACCGCATCGACTATGATGAAGTCCGCAAGGCTGCTTTTAAGCACCGCCCCCGCCTGATTGTGGCCGGCGCCAGCGCGTATCCCCGGACCATCGATTTCGAAGCCTTTGCCCAAATTGCTGATGACGTAGGCGCCCTGTTCATGGTGGACATGGCCCACATCGCCGGACTGGTGGCCGCCGGCCTGCACCCGAACCCGGTGCCGCACGCCCAGTTCGTCACCACGACCACCCACAAGACCCTACGCGGTCCCCGTGGCGGCATGATCCTGACCCGCAAGTCCTGGGCCAAGGAAATCGACAAGGCGGTATTCCCCGGCACCCAAGGCGGCCCGCTGATGCACATTATTGCCGCCAAGGCCGTTTCCTTCGGCGAAGCGCTTCAGCCGGATTTCAAGACCTATGCCCAACAGGTGATCAAAAACGCCCAAGTGCTGGCGGAGTCCCTGATGGAAGAAGGCTTCAACATCGTCTCCGGCGGTACGGATAACCACCTGATGCTGGTAGATGTGCGCAGTGCTAACCTGACAGGCAAGGTTGCCCAGCATCTGCTGGACGAGGTTGGGGTGACCTGTAACAAGAATGCCATTCCGTTTGACCCCACCAGCCCGTTTGTCACCAGCGGCATCCGTCTCGGGACTCCGGCCGTCACGACCCGTGGCATGGACGAGGGTGCGATGAAGGAGATTGCCAAGATAATCGCCCTGACGCTGAAAAATCCGGAGGATGCTGCCGCCCACGATAAGGCCCGTACCATGGTGCGTGAGCTGAACCAGCGTTTCCCGCTGTACCAGGATCTTGCCTACTAAGAGGCTGACCCCTTACATTCTGCCGGCCCCTGCCACAACGGGAGGCCGGTTTTTTTGCCGTCTTCCTTGCAGGGGTACCGTGTCCCTTTTGTTGGTTACTCTAGGCTGGGCTGTGTCCCTTCGCTTGGCACACACTAAGCCATGCCTGTCGCCAACGGACACAGAAGCCGTTATTGTGCTTCAAATTCCTGTTTTCTCCATCTTACGGACCGACGTTCCGCTATCCGGTGAAAAACAGCAAGTTTGCATGGTTTTTGGAGCAGATAACGTCCCTCGTGTCCGTTAGTCCATCGAAGAGGCTCATTTTCCCGCAGTAACGGCTGCTGAGTCCGGATAGGGTGAACGGAAGACTGATTGGTCAACCGAACACCCCGGGGGAGGGGACGGTAAACCGCGCTACTTTAGACAGCAGACCGGCGCGCTGCAGATCCCCGGGAAAGCACACTGTTGAGCCAAGGCCAAGCTGCGGGACAATGAGCAAGTGGACCGTACACAGGACTTTGCGCGCCATCTTTTGCACCCTATGGTATTGGCGAAAACCTGTGGTATAATAGATAAGATTTATGCCGAAAACTGTTAGAAGTTGCAAAAAAGGCAAACCGGGGTTTTCAGGCTCTTGTGGGAGGAACAAAAGAATGGGCAAAGTTTTTATTTGTGATCATCCGCTGATTCAGCATAAGCTGACCTTCATCCGGGATGAGACTACCAACACGAAGGATTTCCGGGAGCTTGTGGATGAAGTGGCTACGCTGATGGCCTATGAAATCACAAGAGATATTCCGCTGGAAAAGACGACTGTGAAGACGCCGGTTTCCGAAGCCGAGTGCCGGATCATCTCCGGCCGTATGCTGGGCTTGATCCCGATTCTGCGGGCAGGCTTGGGCATGGTGGATGGGGTACTGAAGCTGATTCCCGCCGCCAAGGTAGGACATATCGGCCTGTACCGCGATCCGGAAACCCTGCAGCCGGTTGAATATTATGTGAAGCTTCCCACCGATGTGACCGAGCGCGAGCTGATTGTCATCGACCCGATGCTGGCTACCGGCGGCTCCGCCATCGCAGCGATCGACGTGCTGAAGAAGCGCAACTGCACCCAAATTAAGATGATGAACCTGATCGCTTCTCCTGAAGGCATTCGTGCCGTACAGGAGGCGCATCCCGATGTGGACATCTATGTGGCCGCCATCGACAGCTACCTGAACGACCACGGCTATATCGTTCCCGGCCTGGGCGACGCAGGCGACCGCCTGTTTGGAACCAAGTAGGTTTTCCCACGTATAAGAATAGAAATTTTGCCAGGCGGAGTTCCTCCCATTACGGAGAGGAAGCTCCGTCCTGCTCTATGAAGAGAAAGAAGGGGAGTAACCCATGAAGCGGATCAAGGTCATGACCATCTTCGGAACCCGCCCTGAGGCGATCAAGATGGTTCCTTTGGTACTGGAGCTCGCGAAGCATAATGCCGAAATAGAATCTGTGGTCTGTGTAACGGCCCAGCACAGGCAGATGCTGGACATGGTGCTGAACCAATTTGAGATCAAACCGGATTACGATCTGGATATCATGAAGGAGCGCCAGACCCTCTCCGGCCTGTCGGTCCGGGTCATTCAAGAGCTGGAGCCTATTCTGGCGGAAGCCAAGCCGGATCTGATTCTGGTGCACGGCGACACCTCCACCACCTTCCTGGCCTCCTACGCGGCACTGCTGCAGCAAATCAAGGTGGGCCACGTGGAAGCCGGGCTCAGAACCTGGAATAAGCTCTCCCCCTTCCCGGAGGAAATGAACCGCCAGCTGACCGGGGTGATTGCCGACATGCACTTTGCGCCTACCGGATGGTCGGCAGACAATCTGCGCAAGGAGAATAAACCGGAAGACTCGATTTACATAACCGGAAATACCATCACTGACGTCATGCAGTATCTGGTCCGTCCGGACTATTCCCATCCGCTCCTGGATTGGGCCCAAGGCAAACGCCTGATTCTCATGACCGCCCACCGTCGGGAAGCCATCGGCGAGCCCCACCGGAGGATCTTCAACGCCGTCAAGCGGATTGCCGACGAGTTCGAGGATGTTGCGATCGTGTATCCTGTCCATCTGAATCCCGATGTGCAGAAGCCGGCCCAGGAGATTCTCGGAAACCATCCCCGGATCAAGCTGACCGCCCCGATGGATGTGATGGATCTGTACAATTTTTACCCCCACACCCATTTGATACTGACCGATTCCGGAGGCATTCAGGAGGAAGCCCCCGCATTCGGCATTCCTGCCCTGGTGCTGCGGGATACCACCGAACGTCCGGAGGGAATCGGCGCAGGTGTGCTGGAGCTGGTGGGTACGGATGAAGAGGCGGTATACAGCCGCGCAAGAGCGATTTTGACCGATGAGGAGCTGTACCGCAGGATGAGCCAGGCCTCCAACCCGTACGGGGATGGCAAGGTTTCCGAGCGGATTGTGCAGGCGATCAAGCATTATTTCGGCTTAAAGGGCACCAGACCGGAGCCCTTCCAGCCATAAAATATGATTTACATTAAATACCAGTTAGCGCTGTCAATGATTAAAATCACACCATACAGTGGCACTGTTGGGTTGTATGTCAGAAATCCTTTAGTTATCAGCATTTTTTCGCTCTCGTTCATCAAATTGCCTCAATTTGTGCTGATTGACAAACCTTGCCCGGCGACGCTACAATAAGTAACGATTGATGCCTGCGGCAAATTGGACAAACAAAATCCATTGGAACGCAATGCCATTCTGGAGCTGCTGAGGTTTCTATCGCAGCGGAAATGGACGGGATTCCATGAGCAAACCCCCTATCCGTAGTAATCCCTGGAAATATGCGGGTATTGCCAGTGCAATCGGCATGAACCTTGTGGTTTGCATTGTGCTCGGGTATTTCATCGGTACATCTCTTGCCAAGCACACCGGCTGGACGCCATGGTCAATTATTGGAGTATTGGGCGGGCTGTTCGCAGGCCTGGGGAGTATTGTACTGATGATCATGCGAATTCTGGAGGAAACGAATGAATGAACTAGACATTCTGATGCGCCGCATTTTCCGTGCTTCCATGTTTTTTATGTCGATTTGCCTGTTTGTCTGGGCTTTCAGCCCACCGCTGAAGACCTACGCTGCCGGCCTGGTATTGGGAGTTTGCATCAGTCTCATTAATGGCCGGATTCTACAATCCCGCGTGCATGCCATAACCCGGATTGCTTTGGACAACACTGGCAAACGGGCCAGCTTGGGTTTTATCTCCAGAGTCGCTATGCTTTCCGTTGCGATCATCATCTGCCTCCGCTTTCCCGCTTTTCACATAAGCACTACCATTATTGGTTTCTTCTTTGTCCAGGCCTGCGCTTTTCTGTTCGGTCTGGGATCTGCAAGACAGCACAGACTCCAAAGTGAAAAGAGGTGAAAACATCATGCATGAGTCACCGATTCTCCGTATCGGCGGATTGAACATTGATATCTCCGTTATTTTGCCGATGATTGTGGCGATTCTCATCACCATCATTATTGCCCGGCTCGCTGTCCGGAAGCTCTCGGTGGAGAATCCTTCCCGCATGCAGAATTTCCTGGAGTGGGTGGTGGATTTTGTCCACAATATTGTGGCCAGTGCCATGCCGCTTTCGCGGGCAAAGCCTTTTGTCGGACTGGGAATGACGTTGATCATGTTCATTTTTATCTGCAATCTGCTGGGTCTTCCCTTTGCAGCGGTTTTTGAGTTCGACAGACCGCTGTCCTGGTTCGGATTCCCGATTGTGGATGCCGATATGCTGGCTCACGCCCATGAGACTGGCAAGCATATTGCCCTGAACTTCTGGAAGTCGCCGACGGCGGATATCTCCGTCACCTTGGGGCTGGCTCTGATCGTCTTTTTCCTGATTCACTATCTGGGCTTTACCAAGAACCGCAAGCATTATTTGAAGCATTACCTGGAGCCGTACCCGATATTCCTGCCGTTGAACCTGATCGAGCAAATCGCTCGGCCGTTGACGCTGGCCATCCGGCTATTCGCCAACATCTTCGCCGGCGAAATACTCATCGGGGTTATTTTGATGGCTACGTGGGCCAGTTGGCCGATGCTGGCTGTATGGCAAGGCTTCAGTATCTTCGTTGGCGCCATCCAGGCGTTTTTGTTCACAATGCTAACCATGGTTTACATATCGCAGGCTGCGGTTCATGAGGAGCATTAAGCACCATCAGATCTAGATTGGACCAGCCGCTGAAGGCCGGATCCACAAAAACAAACATTTGGGAGGAATTTAAGTCATGGAATTTTTGGCAGCAGCAATTGCAGTAGGTCTGGGCGCAATCGGCGCAGGTTTCGGTAACGGTATGATCGTAAGCAGAACAGTAGAAAGCATGGCCCGTCAGCCTGAGCTGCGCGGCGCTCTGCAAACCACCATGTTTATCGGTGTTGGTATCGTCGAAGTTGTGCCCCTGATTGCAGCGGTTCTTGCGTTCCTGATGTATTTCGCCGGAGTGTAAGCCCTCTAATAAGGAGCTTGAGGCGGGGAGGGTCTCACTGGAGCCATCCACGCCTTCATTTTGCATACACGGCTTGTTGAAGCGGCAATCCTTACAGGAGGGAGTGACAACACATGAGTTTTCATTGGGAAAATACGGTGTTTACTATATTTGGCTTTGTGCTTCTGTATTACTTCTTGAATAAGTACGCCTTCGGGCCTCTGTTCAGCGTGATGGAAAAACGCCGTGAGCTGGTCCAAAGCCAGCTGAAGGCCGCCGAGGACAACCGGACACAGGCGGAGCAATTCCTTCAGGAGCAGAAGCAGGCTATGCAGGATGTCCGCAAAGAGGCGTTCCAGATTGTGGAGCAAGCCCGCACATCCAGCCTTCGCCAATCCGAGGAGCTGCTGAAGCAGGCCAAGGATGAGTCCGTACGGATCAAGCAGGAAGCGCTGAACGATATCCAGGCCGAGAAGAACAAGGCCGTTGCGGCATTGAAGGGGCAGGTGGGCGCTATGTCCGTCCTGATCGCCTCCAAGATCATCGAGAAGCAAATCGATGAGAAGAGCCAGCAGGATTTGGTTGAGCAATACCTGAAAGAGGTAGGGGACAAAGGATGACCAAAGATCTGACAGCAGCCAAGCGGTATGCCAAGGCGTTATACGAGGTGGCAGCGGAATCGGGGATCACCGAGCAGGCCATCGCTGAACTGAAAGAAGCGGTGACGGCGCTGGCGCATCCGGAGCTGGAGCTGGTTCTGAGCCATCCCAACATCGACGCTAACGTCAAGACGGATTTGCTCCTCCGCATATTTGAGGGCAAGGTATCGGAGGCTGTGCTGAATCTCCTCCGTCTTATGGTGGAGCGCAAGCGGGTTCTTCTGATCCCTGCTGTCTGCGATGAATTTGTCCGAATTGCAGGGGAGGCCCTGGGACGGACCGAAGCGGTTGTCTATTCTCCCATGCCGCTTTCAGAGCAGGAAACTGCCTCTATCCAGGCGCGTTTTGGGGCTGTGACAGGAAAGACCATTCAGGTTACCAATATTGTGGACCAAAGCCTGCTGGGCGGCATCAAGGTACGGATCGGCGACACGCTGTATGACGGAAGCCTCTCCGGCAAGTTGAAGCGGCTGGAAAAGACATTGCAGGCGTCTCAAGTAATGTAGATAGGGGTGAGGGCAGTTGAGTATCAAGCCAGAAGAAATCAGTAATCTGATTAAAAATCAGATTCAAAACTATAAAGCGGATATGGAAGTGGCGGAAATTGGCACCGTCATCCACATCGGCGACGGTATTGCCCGCGCCCACGGTTTGGGCAATGCCATGGCAGGCGAGCTCCTGGAGTTTACTAATGGCGTTATGGGCTATGCCTTTAACCTGGAAGCCGACAATGTCGGTATCATCATTCTGGGCCCGTACACGGATATTCGTGAAGGCGACCAGGTTAGACGGACCGGACGGATCATGGAGGTTCCCGTTGGCGAAGGCCTGCTGGGACGTGTCGTGAATCCGCTGGGCCAACCGCTGGACGGACTGGGTCCCATTCCCTCCACGGAAACCCGTCCGCTGGAAGCGGCCGCACCGGGTGTAATGCAGCGGAAATCCGTACATGAACCCATGCAAACCGGCATCAAGGCCATCGACTCGATGATTCCTATCGGCCGGGGCCAACGGGAGCTGGTTATCGGCGACCGCCAAACCGGTAAAACCGCCATTGCCATCGATACCATCATCAACCAAAAGGGCAACGGCGTGAAATGTATCTATGTGGCCATCGGCCAAAAGCAATCCACCGTTGCCCAGGTTGTGGAAACCCTGCGCCGCCACGATGCCATGGATTACACCATTATCGTGACTGCAAGTGCTTCCGAACCATCCCCCCTGTTGTTCCTGGCTCCGTATGCAGGCTGCTCCATGGGCGAGTATTTCATGTACAAGGGCGAGCATGTACTGATCATCTATGATGACCTGTCCAAACAAGCGGCCGCTTACCGGGAATTATCTCTGCTGCTCCGCCGTCCTCCGGGACGCGAAGCCTTCCCCGGCGACGTATTCTATCTGCATTCCCGCCTCTTGGAGCGTGCGGCCAAGCTCTCCGATGAGCTGGGTGCCGGCTCCCTGACGGCGCTTCCCTTTATTGAAACCCAAGCGGGCGATATCTCCGCTTACATTCCGACTAACGTTATCTCCATCACCGACGGCCAGATCTTCCTGGAGTCCGACCTGTTCTATTCCGGCCAACGCCCTGCGGTTAACGTAGGTTTGTCCGTATCCCGGGTAGGCGGCTCGGCACAGATCAAGGCTATGAAGAAGGTTGCCGGTACCCTGCGTCTTGACCTGGCCCAATACCGCGACTTGGCGGCATTTGCCCAATTCGGCTCCGACCTGGACCGTGTAACCCAGGCCCGCTTGAACCGCGGCGCCCGTCTGATGGAGCTGTTGAAGCAAGGTGTGAACCAGCCGCTTCCGGTTGAGAAGCAAGTGGTTAGCATCTACACGGCCACCAAGGGTTATCTGGACGAAATTCCGTTAACCGACGTAATCCGTTTTGAACGGGAATTCCTCGTGTATCTGGACAGCAATCAGCCGGAGATTCTGGCGTCCATCCGGGATACCAAGGATCTGACCGCTGATAATGAGAAGGCGCTGCAAGCGGCCATTGAACAGTTCCGCAAGGGCTTCGCCACTAACGTATAGGGCGGTGACTTTTAATGGCTAAGAGTATTCGCGAAATAAAGCGGCAAATTGTCAGCGTTAAGAGCACCCGTCAGATCACCAAGGCAATGGAAATGGTAGCTGCTTCCCGGTTGAAGAAGGCCCAGCTGTCTGCTGAGGCTTCCCGGCCTTATGCCGAGAAGATCCGGGAGGTGCTGTCCCATGTTACCGCCGTAGCCAGGGACGTGGAGCATCCGATGCTGGAGACGCGTCCGGTCAAGCGTACCGGTTATCTGGTGATTACCTCCGACCGCGGTTTGGCAGGGGGCTTCAATTCCAACCTGCTCCGTATGCTTACCCAAGAGTTGAAGCAAAAGCATAAGTCTCCGGATGAATATGCGCTTATGGTTGTGGGCCGCAAAGGGCGGGATTACTTCCGCAGACGGAATATTCCGATTCTGGATGAAGTGACCGGCTTGCCTAACACGCCTGATTTTGCCGACATCCGTCTGTTAGCGGGCAAAGCAGTGGATTTTTACGCGAATCAGACCTTTGATGAGTTCTATCTGGTCTATAACGTGTTCAAAAATGCTTTGACGCAAATTCCGACGGTAAAGCGTCTTTTGCCGCTGGAGCATATCTCCCAAAGCACTGAATCGGCGGATTATGAATATGAGCCGTCTCCGGAGGCTGTGCTTCAGGTGCTGCTTCCCAAGTATGCGGAAACGCTGATTTACAGTGCGGTGCTGGAGAGCAAGGCCAGTGAGTTCGGCGCGCAGATGACTGCTATGGGCAGTGCCACGAAGAATGCCACGAAGCTGATTTCATCGTATACCCTGCAGTACAACCGTGCCCGCCAGGCGGCGATTACGCAGGAAATCTCGGAGATTGTCGGAGGCGCCAACGCCCAAGCGTAAGAGGGGGGCGCAAGCCGCGTAGGAGGAGAAACCAATCATGAACAAAGGCCGTGTGCTTCAGATCACCGGACCGGTTATCGACGTTGAATTCGAACGCGGACAGCTGCCGGAGGTTCTGAATGCCATTCATATTTTCAAAAAAGCTGAAAAGCCCGGTGAGCATGACATCAACCTGACCGTTGAAGTGGCGGTTCACCTTGGCGACAATGTAGTCCGCTGTGTGGCCATGTCTACCACGGACGGTCTTGTCCGGGGCATGGAAGCGGTGGATACTGGCGCTCCAATCACTGTACCCGTAGGACCGGCAACCCTGAGCCGGGTGTATAACGTGCTGGGTGAGCCCATCGACGGCGGCGGAGCAGCCGACCGCACCTTCACCAGCCCAATCCATAAACCGGCGCCTACCTTCGAAAACCTGACCACCCAAGCGGAGATGCTGGAAACGGGCATCAAGGTTATCGACCTGCTTGCCCCTTACATGAAGGGCGGCAAGATCGGCCTGTTCGGCGGCGCAGGCGTAGGCAAAACGGTTACCATGCAGGAGCTGATCCACAACATCGCCCAGGAGCATGGTGGCATCTCCGTATTCGCCGGCGTTGGCGAACGGACCCGTGAGGGCAATGACCTTTACCACGAAATGGTCGATTCCGGCGTTATCGCCAAAACAGCGATGGTGTTCGGTCAAATGAACGAACCTCCCGGAGCGCGTCTGCGCGTAGCGCTGACCGGTTTGACCATGGCAGAATATTTCCGTGACGAAGAGGGCCGGGACGTGCTGCTCTTCATCGACAATATCTTCCGCTTCACCCAAGCGGGCTCCGAAGTATCCGCGCTGCTTGGCCGGATGCCTTCCGCGGTAGGCTACCAGCCGACACTGGCTACCGAAATGGGCCAGCTGCAGGAACGCATCACCTCCACCAAGAAGGGCTCCGTTACCTCCATTCAGGCTATCTATGTGCCTGCGGATGACTATACGGACCCGGCGCCGGCAACAGCGTTTGCCCACTTGGACGCCACCACTAACCTGGACCGGGGCATTGCCTCCATCGGTATCTTCCCGGCGGTTGACCCGCTGGCTTCCACCTCCCGGATTCTCGATCCCCAGGTAGTAGGAGAAGAGCACTATCAGGTTGCCCAAAGCGTAAAGCGTCTCCTGCAGCGCTACAAGGAGCTTCAGGACATTATCGCCATCCTCGGTATGGATGAATTGTCCGATGAAGACAAGCTTGTAGTAAGCCGGGCTCGGAGAGTGCAACGCTTCCTGTCCCAACCGCTGCACGTGGCCGAGCAATTCACCGGCCAGCCGGGTGTTTATGTGCCGGTTAAGGAAACGGTACGCGGCTTTAAGGAAGTGCTGGAGGGCAAACACGACGACCTTCCCGAAGCGGCTTTCCACAACGTGGGAACCATTGAGCAGGCAATCGAGAAGGCCAATACCCTGTAAGCTTGGGGGTTGTGACCGTCAATTTGCCTTCGTCAAATTCGACGCTTCCATAACTTTATCCGGCCTTCGGCCTGGACCAAAGTTATTACAGGACAGGAGGGAAGTTCCGTGAGTACATTTTTATTGGAAATTGTCACTCCGGAGCGGAAGGTTTACGGGCAGGACGTGGAGATGATTATTGTCCGCGGCGCGGAGGGTGAGCTGGGTATTCTGCCTCATCATATTCCCCTGGTAACCCCGCTTGAAATCGGTCCGCTGCAAATCAAAAGAAACGGCGCTACTGAAATCATCGCAGTCAGCGGCGGTTTTATGGAAGTGCGCAAGAATAAAGTGGTCATTCTGGCTGAAACGGCAGAGTTCCCCTCCGAGATTGACCTGGAGCGGGCGCTGGCAGCCCAGCAGCGTGCTGAGAAGCGACTGCAGGCCAGACGGGATGATGTTGACCACCGCCGGGCGGAGATGGCGCTGCAGCGTGCACTCAACCGGATGAAGGTGGCCAAAAAAGATCATTAATGAGCCCCGTAACTTCAATAAAAAAAGAGCAGCTCCAGAAAAATTCTGGGCTGCTCTATTTTTGTTGGTGTGTGTTATTCTTGGGGTACATGGCTGATCATATCCTCCAAATCTGTCAGGTAAAAGTCCACAGGTGGTTTTTCTTTCAGATAATAGTTGTTTTGCAGCAGGTTGTAGCTGATTTTCTTCCGGGTATCTCCGGGCAGGACGGGGATGTTTTTTTCCTCGATGATGTATTCGTCCACCGCCCGCTGCACCACATCCAGCCAGACGGCAATGTGCTTGTCCTCCTCCGGGAATATTTCGAAGGTCTCCCGGGACATGTAGTACCTCTCCTGGGGAATTCCTCCCATCACAGGGAGAAGCAGCTGGAAATTAATCTCGTTGTCTTGTCCGATGAGAACCGTCCGGTTAATCCCTTTGGGCAGATGCTGCTCAAATTCCCGGATAATCCGTTTGACGTCGTCGATGGTAGCGGAGACAACAGAGGGAGACAGCTCTGTACCCGCTTCCGTTTCAGCGGCATTCTTGGCGGCATGGCGTTTCTTTTTGGACCAGAACATACAAGGCACCCTCCTTTTCTCGAATTGTATGCGCTTTCCCACTACTATTATACCATATGAGAGCATCCAACGTTTGTTCGCGAACGTTTTGTGAACATTTACCAGACAATGTAATATTCTTGCTTCATCTGCATTATGGTCATCTCGGATTGCTTTTAATCTGTAACCGGGAATAAAATAATGCAAGAGAGGATATTTTACCCTGTATTACAAGCTATGCAACAAAGTGGACAAAGGTTTATTTAAAATGATTTTTATTAGACACAAAATTGTAGGTTTGTTATAATTGGAGGGCGTTTATAAGATAAAGTTAAGCTCCCCATACGAAAAAACTATAGCTTACGGAGGTGATGGCGGTTATGTACACCAATAACTATGTTCTGGTGGCCATATTCATCGGTTTGGGCATTCTGCTGCCCATCGCTGCGTTATCCATCGGCCGGCTGTTGCGGCCATCCAGACCCCTTCCTGAAAAGGCGACCACCTATGAAAGCGGTAACGAGCCTGTGGGAGTAGGTCAAGTCCGTTTTAACATCCGGTATTATCTGTTTGCGCTGATGTTTGTCATTTTTGATGTGGAAACGGTATTTTTATATCCTTGGGCCGTAGCGTACAATAAGCTGGGGCTTTTTGCGCTGGTGGAAATGATGGTGTTTGTGCTTCTCCTGTTGGTTGGCCTCATCTACGCCTGGAAGAAGAAGGTGCTGCAATGGACTTCACTTTAAAGGATATTTCCCCTGACGAAAGAGCGGAGCTGGAGCGCAATGTGTTTATGACCACTCTGGAGCAGCTGAAGGGATGGGCGAGAAGCAATTCCCTCTGGCCCCTGACCTTCGGACTGGCGTGCTGCGCCATCGAGATGATGGGTACCGGTGCGTCCCACTATGACCTGGACCGGTTCGGCGTGATCTTCCGGACCTCTCCACGGCAATCCGATGTGATGCTGGTGGCGGGAACCGTGACCAAGAAGATGGCCCCCCTGCTGCGCCGGCTGTATGACCAGATGCCTGAGCCTAAATGGGTGATTGCCATGGGCTCCTGTGCCACTGCGGGAGGACCTTATATCCGGTCTTATTCCGTTGTGAAAGGGGTGGATCAGGTGGTTCCGGTGGATGTGTACATACCCGGCTGCCCGCCTAATCCGGCTGCGCTGATCTACGGCATCAACAAGCTTCAGGAGAAAATACGGTATGAAGCCAAAACCGGGAAGCAGGTGACGGCACGTGAGTGACGAAATCAAGGAGCCCTCGGGGGAACCCCCTGCTCCTGCGGAGGGTGGAGCGGACGAAGCGGCAGCCAAGGAGGCCAAAGCCCAAGCAGCCGCGGAAGCAAGAGCGGCCCGGGCGGCAGCGCGGGAGGCGGCGAAAAAGGCCGAAGCGGGAGAGGAAGCGGCAGATGCACCGCCGAAGCCTCCATCCCCGAAGCAGCCGGTGCTGGACGGTTTCGCCGGCATTCTGAAGGAAGCGTTGGGCGAGTCTGCGGTACGGGAGGCTTTTATTAACGAGAGAGATGATCATCTTCCTTGCGTTGTGCTGGACCCCGCTATGATGAAGGCGGCGGCTCCATTGCTTCATGACCACCCCGGCCTGCAGATGACGTATTTGCGCAATCTGGCGGGATCGGATTTGGAGACGCATCTGGAAGTGATCTATCATTTCTTGCGGATGGACGATATGCAGGAATTCGGTGTGAAGGTGAAGCTGGACCGGAATACCCCCTCCGTTCCTTCCATCACTGGCATATGGGCGGGAGCCGACTGGCATGAGCGGGAAATCTTCGATTTATTGGGTGTGGATTTTCCGGGACATCCCAATCTCGTGCGGATTATGCTGCCGGACAATTGGGAAGGCCACCCGCTGCGCAAGGACTACGAACCGCTGGATCCGGAGGTGTGACACAAGTGGCATTGCGTACTGAAGAACTGCTCCTGAATGTAGGTCCCCAGCATCCGTCCACCCACGGGGTTTTCCGGGTTATCGTCAAGCTGGACGGCGAGGTGATTACCGAGGCGATCCCTGTCATGGGTTATCTCCACCGGGGCACCGAGAAGCTGGCGGAGAACCTGAATTATACGCAGATAATCCCTTATACGGACCGGCTGGATTATGTGTCGGCCATGACCAACAACTATGTGTTTGTCAACACCGTCGAGAAAATGATGGAGCTGGAGATTCCCGAGAAAGCTCAATTCCTGCGGCTGATTGTGATGGAGCTTCAGCGGATTGCCAGCCACCTGGTTTGGTGGGGTACATATTTGTTGGATATCGGAGCCATGAGCCCGTTTTTGTTTGCCTTCCGCGACCGGGAAACCATTATCGATTTGTTCAACGAGCTGAGCGGCGCCCGTCTCACCTATAACTACATGCGGGTGGGGGGCGTGAAGTGGGATGCTCCCGAGGGCTGGATTGAGAAGGTGCGGCAATTTGTCCGCTCCATGCCTGGCAAGCTGGAGGAGTACCATACCCTGGTCAGCGGCAATGAGATTTTCCTGGCGCGGATCAAAGGTGTGGGGCGCTATGATGCGGAGACGGCCATTAACTATGGGTTAAGCGGAGCAAATCTGCGCTGCACCGGTGTGGATTATGATGTGCGTAAGAAGCAGCCGTACTGCATCTATGACCGCTTCCAGTTCGATGTGCCGGTGCAGACGGGTGGCGACTGCTATGCCCGTTACCTGGTACGGATGGAGGAGATTGTCCAGTCGCTGCGGATTCTGGAGCAGGCCCTGGAGCAGTTCCCCCACGAGGGCGAAACCATGGGCAAGGCTCCCCGGGTACTTCGTGTGCCGGAGGGCGAGCTGTTCTCAAGCATCGAATCCCCACGGGGGGAAATCGGCTGCTACATTATATCGAAGGGCAAGGATAAGCCGTACCGGCTGAAGTTTAAACGCCCGTCCTTCGTGAATCTGCAGATTCTTCCCAAGCTGCTGGTAGGGGAAACCATGACCAACCTGATTACCATTCTTGGCGGAATTGATATTGTCGTCGGAGAGGTGGATGGCTGATGACGGATTTATTGACCCGCGAGCTGACGCTGGGCAGCTTCGGCCGGTTTCTTCTGTTGGCGGTGACCATGTTGTTTTTGGTGCTGGGTTTTGTAACCTATGCCATTTTCTTCGAGCGTAAGGTGATTGGCTGGATGCAGCTGCGCCATGGGCCGACCCGGACGGGGCCGATGGGGCTTCTCCAGACCGTGGCGGATGTGCTCAAGCTCCTCCTTAAAGAGGACACGATTCCCGCCAAGGCGGACCGGCATCTGTTCATTCTGGCGCCGGCGATTGTGTTTGTCCCTTCCTTCGCCGTGCTGGCGGCGATTCCTTACACCAGCTGGGGGTATTTCTCCAGTCTGAATGTGGGGGTGCTGTATTACGCGGCGCTGTCCAGCATCTCAACCATCGGGATTGTGCTGGGGGGCTGGGCCTCCAACAATAAATACGCGCTCTTGGGCGGTATGCGTTCGGCGGCTCAGATGATCAGCTACGAAATACCCCTGGTGATGTCCATGACCGGCATCATTATGATGAGCGGCACCATGAACATCCGGGACATCGTGCTCCACCAGGGCTCCGGCTTCTGGAACTGGAACTTCCTGCCGCAGATTATAGCGTTCGGCGTGTTCATTATTGCGGCTGTATCGGAGCTGAACCGGACCCCCTTCGACCTGCCTGAGGCGGAATCAGAGCTTGTTGCCGGTTACCATGTGGAGTACAGCGGCTTCCGGTTTGCCTTCTTCATGCTGGCAGAATATGTATACATGTTCGCTATCGCGGCACTGACTACTGCCATGTTCCTGGGCGGCTGGTACGCGCCCTTCCCGTTCCTGGAGTTTATCCCGGGCATCGTCTGGTTCCTGCTGAAATTCGCGTCGGTGGTGTTCCTCTTGTTCTGGCTGCGGGCCACCATGCCTCGCGTCCGGATCGACCAACTGATGAGCTTCGGCTGGAAAGTGCTGCTGCCGTTGGCCTTGGCCAATATTTTTATTACGGCGCTGGTGATGGAGCTGTTCTAGAATAACGCCGGTCTTGGGAGCGGCGGAATACCGCAGCATGGCTGGTCGTTCTGACCGGCCGGTCATTCGTAAAGCGAAAGGAGGCGTTCGCATGAAGGGAATTGTCAAGGGAATGGGCTTCACCTTCAAACAGATGCTGAAAAAGAAGGTCACATACGCCTACCCGGATGTACCGCTTAAAATGCCGGACCGGTTCCGGGGAATCCAGCACTTTGATCCGGAGAAATGCATTGTCTGCAATCAGTGCGCCCGGATATGCCCCACGGAATGCATCACCCTGACGGGCAAACCCAATCCTGACCCGGAGAAAAAGGGAAAGGTCATTGATACCTACGATATCAATTTCGAAATCTGCATTCTCTGCGATCTGTGCACGGAGGTATGTCCCACCGAGGCAATTGTGATGACCAACAACTTCGAGCTGGCGGCGTACAGCCGGGATGATCTGTTTAAGGACCGGGAATGGCTGGACAACAATAACAAGCTGGTCCGCCAGGACAACATCTCGCAGCTGCCTAAGGGCAAAGCCGGAGCGGCGAAGGAGTAATGGTGATTTCCCAAAGGTTCATACATTCAAAGTGCACATTGGTAAAATATGGGGTATACTGGTTGTAATGTATGGGCTTGTGCGTTTACGAGCAGTTTGGCTTATGCAGCCGGCTGCTGCAAGATAGATATGGGGCGCTGCTGCGTGTCATGTGGTCTGGGCGGGACGGCGAATGCTGCTGCCCCAAGGAATCTAACGGACGTCAAAGCCGTTATTTGGCGAAAAGAGGCTGATTTGAATTTCTAACGGACATGAACGCCGTTATTTGGTCCAATTGAGCCGCAAACTAGCTCCAAATCGGGAAATAACGCCTCTGTGGTCCGTTAGAAATTCCAAGGCGGGGTTTAGCGCGAAATAACGGCTTCTGGGTCCGCAAGAAGTCCGCCCGCTCCCCATCGGCAGACGTACATACCGGCAACCGTACACATACCCGGCAAACCGCCCATGAATAGAAGCTGGTTCACACACCCGCTCACGAAGCAGGCTTTCCGCGAGGGAAGCCCAGCAGACGCTTACTCAGTTTTTGCTCACGCAAAAACTCAGCCTATGCTCACGAAGTAGGCTTTCCTCGCGGAAAGCCCAGCAGATGCTTACGAAGTCAGTTTTTGCTCACGCAAAAACTTTTAGGAGGTACTCGGCATGCTCGGTTCAATCTGGGACGGCCTGAAGGATTTGTTTTTGACTCCTGCCAATCTGATGTTTTTTGTGTTTGCCCTCCTGGCCATCGGCGGTGCGATCTTCGCTATGAGCCTGACCCGCGTGATCCATATGGTGGTTTCCCTGGCCGTGACCTTCCTCAGTCTGGCAGGACTCTATGTGCTCCTGAACGCGGAGTTTGTGGCGTTTGTGCAGGTGCTGATTTATGCCGGCGCCATTTCTATTCTGATGATCTTCGGCATCATGATGACCAAACATGAAAGCGAGGAAACGGAGCTCAAGCGACCGCTGCATAACTGGCTCCTGGGCATCGGCATCGTCGCTTTTTTCGGCATCCTGTTTTATGCCATCCAGAATACCAGCTTCCCTGCTCCAACGGCTTTTGATCCCGGCACAAATAATACGGAGGCCATCGGCATCCAACTGTTCAGTGTCCATGTGATTCCCTTCGAGCTGATGTCCGTGCTCCTCACAGTAGCATTCATCGGCGCCATTGTGCTGGCCAAACGGGAGGAGGAGTAGTATGAATGACCAAATCAGCTCGTATCTGATGCTGGCCGCCATTCTGTTCTGCATTGGCTTATACGGGGCGTTATCCAAAAAAAGCGCCATTATCGTGCTTTTGTCCGTGGAGCTGATGTTAAACGCGGTGAACCTGAATCTGGTGGCGTTCTCCAAGCTGGGGGTCAACCCCTCCATTACCGGACAGGTATTCTCGCTGTTTACGATAACTGTTGCGGCGGCAGAGGTTGCCATAGGGGTGGCCCTGCTTATTGCGTTGTACCGGAACAGAGGCACAACGGATGTGAATGAAATGGATCTGCTCAAAAAATAAGTCTATCCAATCGTGTATGGAGATGCATCTAAGGGGGGTTCGTGTTGGAATTCTCACATCTGGCGTGGCTGGTTCCCGTATTTCCGCTGCTGGCCTTTCTCATCTTGATCGCCTTCGGCAAGCAGATGAAAAGCACCGGTACCATCGTCGGCACCTTTGGGGTGCTGCTGTCTCTTATTCTCTCCCTGCTTATCCTGTTCGAACGCCTGGGAGATGTGCGGGATTACCGGTGGGATGAGTTTGAATGGCTGAAAATCGGGGATGCCTCCGTTCGTTTCGGCTTTGAAGTCACCAACTTGAATGCGTTGATGCTTGTGGTGGTGACATTGGTCAGTGTACTGGTGCATCTGTACTCCACCAGCTACATGGCCAAGGATGAGCGCATTACTGTATTCTACAGCTATTTGTCGCTGTTTACCTTCTCCATGCTAAGCCTTGTCATTTCGCCCAATCTCCTGCAGCTGTATGTTTTTTGGGAGCTGGTAGGGGTGTGCTCGTTCCTGCTGATCGGCTTTTGGTACCAGAAGCCCGAAGCCCGGGCAGCGGCCAAAAAAGCCTTTATCGTCACACGCATCGGCGATGTGGGACTGTTTATCGCGGTCCTGATGCTCTTCTGGTATGTGCCCGGCCATAGCCTGGACTTCCCGTCCATTCACAATGCGTTCCAGGGAGCTCCGGATATTAGTCCCGGCATTATCACCTGTATCGGGATTCTGATCTTCGTGGGTGCGGCAGGAAAATCCGGCCAATTCCCGCTGCATGTCTGGCTTCCCGACGCCATGGAAGGGCCAACCCCCATCTCCGCCCTGATTCACGCGGCGACCATGGTTGCGGCAGGGGTTTATCTGGTAGCCAGAACCTATGACATCTTCCTGGCCTCCGATACGGCGCTGCTGGTGGTGCTGATTGTCGGCGCCTTTACCGCCATTTTTGCCGCTACCATCGGAATTGCCCAGAATGACATCAAGCGAATACTGGCATACTCCACAATCAGCCAGCTGGGTTATATGATGATGGCTATGGGACTGGGCACCTGGATGGCGTACACCGCCGGAATTTTCCACCTGTTCACCCACGCCTTCTTCAAAGCCCTGCTGTTCCTGGGAGCAGGCAGTGTGATCCATGCTGTACATACCCAAAATATTCACGAAATGGGCGGAGTGGGACGCCGCATGAAGCTGACCGCCTGGACCTTTGCCATTGGTACGCTGGCTTTGTCCGGTATTGTGCCTCTGTCCGGCTTCTGGTCCAAGGACGCCATTCTGGCCGTGGCCTACCATGAGAACAAGCTGGTATTTGCAATAGGGCTGCTGGGTTCCTTCCTGACCGCTTTCTATATGGCTAGGCTGTTCATGCTGGTCTTCACCGGAAAAAGCCGGAGTGAAGGGGCGGCCCATGCCCATGAATCGTCCCCTGCCATGACCGTGCCGCTGGCTATTCTGGCGGTGTTGGCGGTGGTTGCCGGATTTGTATTTGTTCCGGAGGCCAACTCTTGGCTGGGCGACTGGCTGACAGACGGCAAAGCAGGGACAGAAAGCCTTGAGTGGACCGTGATGCTCCTGTCTACGGCAGCAGCCGTGGCCGGTCTCGGCTTGGGCTGGTGGATGTACCGTTCCGCAGGGGAGCGGACCCAGGCAGAGCCAACCGGCTTGGCCCGTGTCCTCAACCGCAAATATTACGTGGATGAGCTGTATCAGCTGATCATCGTCACCCCCTTGCATAAGCTGGCCCAACTGCTGCAGCTGGTGGATGATTTCATCATTGACGGAGCGATCCGGGCTGTTGCCGCCGGAGTTCGGGGCATCGGCTATGTAGGACGCCGGGTGCAGAACGGCCAGGTCCAAACCTACGGTCTGGTTACCCTTTTGTCCATTGTGGTGATAATCCTGGCTTTTGCGGGAAGGAGGTTCTTCCATGTTGGATGATCTGCCGATTCTAAGCATGATTGCCTTCTCGCCCCTATTGGGAGTACTGGCGCTCTTGTTTATCCCGAAGGAAAACGGCAAAGCCTTAAGGCTTGCTGCTATCATCGCCACTCTGATTCCGCTTGTGCTGGTCACCTGGCTGTACGTGGATTTCAATACCTCCAGCGCCGGATACCAGTACGCCGAGCAGTACAGCTGGATCCGCCTGCCGCTGCCCATCGGGCCTGACCTGGCGCAGCAGATGAGCAGCCTGACCCTCCGCTTCGACTATATTGTGGCGGTGGACGGCATGTCTCTGCCGCTGGTATTCCTGACCGCGCTGGTTGCGGCCATGGCGGCCTTGGCCTCCAAATTCATCAAAAAACGGTGGAAGCTCTACTATATCCTGTTCCTCGTGCTGGAAACGGGAATGTTCGGTGTGTTTATGGCGCAGGATCTGTTCCTGTTCTTCATGTTCTTCGAAAGCACGCTTGTGCCCATGTTCTTCCTTATCGGCATCTGGGGGTTCATCCACCGGGAGAAGGCGGCCAACCGCTTCCTGCTGTATAACGGCGTGGGTTCGGCTATCATGCTGATCGCATTCCTGATTCTGGTGGCGACAGCAGGTTTTGGACAGAACGGCAGCGAGTTTTACTTCACCGGCCACCTGGGGGAAATCCAGAAGAACTTGTTTGGCTCCGGTGATAATTCTTATGTGAACATGATTGCCGAGGGCAATCCCTTCAATTTAAAGGAAGCCTTGGAATGGACCATCCGGTTAAGCGACAGCTGGTCCTGGACCATCAGCGGCAGCCATGTGATGTTCCTGCTGATCCTCATCGCATTCGGCATCAAGCTGCCTATTTTTCCGTTCCATACCTGGATGCTGAAGGTGCATGCCGAGGCTCCCCCTTCCATTGTGATGATCCACTCGGGGATTCTGCTGAAGATGGGGGCGTACGGTCTGATCCGCTTCGGGGTGCTGCTGTTCCCGCAGGAGGCGAAGTCCTGGGCGTTGACCCTGGCTGTGCTGGGTGTAATCAATATTCTGTATGGGGCCGTACTGGCGCTCCGGCAGAATGACTTCAAGCTGCTGCTGGCCTACTCCAGTATCAGCCACATGGGTGTGGTCATCCTGGGGATCGCCGCCTTTAATCTGACGGGACTGGAGGGCGCTCTGTTCCAAATGGTGTCCCACGGGCTGATCTCGGCGTTATTGTTCCTGTTGGTGGGCAGCCTGTATGAGCGGACGGGAACAACTGACCTGCGGGAGCTGGGAGGATTGGCAAAGTCTCTGCCGTTCATCTGCGGCATCCTGATGGTGGCGGGTATGGCCTCTCTGGGACTTCCGGCCTTGTCCGGCTTCCCCGGCGAGCTCATGGCCTTCCTGGGCTTGTTCGATACGCTTCCCGCTGCTGCAATCGTAGGGGCCTTGGGGATCATCCTGGCGGCAGTGTATGTGCTGCGCGGAGTGCTCGGCATCAGCTACGGCCCGCCGCGTCCGGCGTACAGCGGCCTGAAGGATGCCCGTCTGGTGGAGGCGATCCCGATGATTATTCTGGCGGCGTTTATTGTACTGCTGGGGGTATATCCGGGAATCCTGACCCAGACCATGTACCAGACGGTCGCCGATTTCGATTCCTTCATTCAAAGCATCACGGCAAAGTAATAGCATATGCTTACGATGCCAGCTTTCACTGTTGTGAAAACTCTTAGGAGGTTAGATCAATGGGTCAATTAAGTGGACTTCGCGTCGGGGATTTAGCATATATGGCCCCGGAGCTGGCCTTGGTCATCTCCGCCATCCTCTTGTCGGTTTTGGATTTGTTCATGCCAGCCAAGCAAAAACGGATCATTCTCGGCTGGCTTACGGTGCTGGCGCTGGCGGTTTCTGCAGCTCTGGTTATCCCGCGGTTGGGTACGGATGCTCCCATCTCCTTGCTCAATCAGAGCTACCGGCTGGATGATTTCGCGAATCTGATCAAGCTGGTGCTGCTGACAGGCACCGGACTTGTGGTGTTTATGAGCCTGGGCAGTGTGGACAGGGAGGAAATCCTCCACGAGGGCGAATTCTATTATCTGTTCCTGCCTGCTGTCTTGGGCGGTATGATTATGGCTTCCTCGGCTGACCTCATCACCTTGTACGTCGGACTGGAAACCTTGAGCATCACCACCTACATCATGGTCGGCATCCGCAAGAAGCATCATCTGGCTAACGAGGGTGCATTTAAATACCTGATTCAGGGCGGAATTTCCTCTGCGGTGATCCTGTACGGCATGTCCTTCCTCTATGGGATGACCGGCACCACCAATCTGCTGGAGATCCGCACGGCGCTGGATTCGACGGCTGTAGCCGAGAGCTTCGGCCCCATCCTGTACTTGTCCTTCTTCCTGCTTCTGGCCGGCTTCGGCTTCAAGGTGGCGGCGGCACCATTTCATACCTGGGCGCCGGATGCTTACGAGGGAGCGGCTACGCCTGTGACCGCTTTTCTGGCGGTGGTATCCAAGGCGGCGGCGTTTGCCGTGACGTTCCGGGTTTTGATCTACGTCTACTATGATCTTCTGGCCGGCAGCACGGATATGCCGTTGGGCCATGACGCTTTCCTGGCAGTCTCCGGCCTGGCGGCGGCCGCCATGATTATAGGCAATACAGCAGCTCTGCGTCAGTCGGATCTGAAGCGGCTGATGGCCTATTCCGGGATTGCCAACGCCGGTTATCTGCTGGTGCCTATCGCCACAGGCTATTCCATGGTGCATCACAGCACCTTCGAAGAGATGCTGTTTTATCTCATCGCCTACCTGTTCATGAACATCGGCGCCTTCGCCATGATTATGCTGGTGGAACGGTCCAGCGGCGGAACAGCCCTGAAGGGGCTGGCCGGACTGTATTACCGGGCACCGTGGTCGGCGGCGGCCATGGTCCTGATCGTTCTCTCCCTGGCCGGAATTCCGGTTACAGGCGGGTTCTTCGGCAAAATCTTCATTATGTTCGGCGCCGTAGCCAATCATCAATATTGGCTGGCCGCCGTGATGATCCTCACCAGTGTCATTTCCTTCTACTATTATTTTGGGCTGGTCAGACAAATGTTCATGCGCCGGGACGAGGAGGAAACCGTTCTGCGTCCGGCTGTGCCTCTGGTGATTACCCTTTGGCTATGTGCAGCCGCGGGAGTGCTGATGGGCTTCTTCCCTCACCTGCTAATGGATGGAATCAGCCAGATTTTCTCCTTTACCACCGATTTCTGGTCCGCCTAAAAGAATCGCTGCTGACTGATAAATGCCGGTTTCTCTACGACAGGGAGGCCGGCATTTGCTGTTTTGGGCAGGGTGGAAGGATCCTTGATTCAGCCCGTGAAGTCCCTAAATGTCCAAGGCGCTCTGCCAGCAAAATGGATGCGCTTCCACAATAAGAAATTTCCTCCATACGCCCCACAAGGAACAGATGTGATGTATAATGTGGCTTTGGAGTGTTTTTATGAGAGGATTCGGCCATGCATCATGCAGCCCGCAGAAAGCCGGAATCCGGGAGGATTACGAAATGAAGATGGAGCGATCCATTACATATAGATACATCATTTTGCTCGTGGGGCTATCGCTGTTCCTATGCGTTGGCATTACCGGCGGCACCGCAGTCCGGAGCGCCGGAGAGCAGCCGGGTAAAACCGTAGAGGTCCCTGCCCAATGGATCATTCAGTGGCGTCAGGACCCGCCGGAGGCATTCCTGGCAGAGAGCCGGATCGTCCGGCAATATCCGGCCTCCCACGTTACTGTAGCCCAGCCGCAGCCAGAGCTGGAGGAAGAGGAATGGCTGTCCCATTGGAAGGAGAGCCCGCTGGTAGAGTCCATTTCACCCAACCAGAAGGTAAAGGTAGCCCGTACGCCCAATGACCCGCTTCTGCCCAACCAGCATTATCTGAAGCAGATCCGTGCAGAGGAGGCTTGGGATGTGGTCACCGGCTCCGATCTGGTGATTGCGGTGGTAGACACCGGGGTGGACCTGAACCATCCTGACCTGCTGGACAAGCTGGTGCCGGGGATCAATCTTATTCAAACCGGTACGTTTCCCGATGATGATAACGGGCACGGCACCAATGTGGCCGGAGTCATCGCCGCCGCAGCCGACAATGATAAAGGTACGGCAGGGTTGTTGTGGAATGCGCGGATTATGCCCATCAAGGCACTGGAGGCCGACGGCAACGGGGATGAGGACAAGCTGGGGGAGGGCATCCGCTATGCCATTCATAACGGAGCCCGCATTGTTGTCCTGTCCTTGGGGCTGAATAAACAGTCCGCCTATATGGAGCAGGTTGTGGCGGAGGCCGAGCTGGCCGGTGTGCTGCTGGTGGCCGCCTCCGGTAATGAAGGGGATGCGGTGAAGTATCCAGCCGCGTACGATACGGTTCTGGCCGTGGGCGGAGTCGGACCCGACAATCTGCGGGATCCGTTGTCCAACTATGGGCCGGAGCTGGATATTGTGGCCCCGTGGGTGGTGTTCACTACTGTCCGGGGAGGCGCTTACGAATACCGGGACGGCACCTCTATGGCTGCTCCCCAGGCCGCTGCAGCTGCAGCTCTGGCGTGGGCCACCCACCCGGCCTTAAGCCCGGTGGAGCTGCGTAATCTGATAAAGCAGACTGCCCAGGATATCGGTCCTGCCGGCTGGGACCAGGAGACGGGCTACGGGCTTCTCCGGGTGGACAGAGCCGTGCGGGAGGAACTGAAGCGCGATATCTATGAGCCGAACAACCGTCAGAATGCGGCCAAGCCTATTTCCTCCAACAAAAGCATTACTGCATATCTGGAGCCGGGGGATGAGGATTGGTTCTATTGGGAAGCTCCTTATGACGGCTACGCGCAATACAAGCTGTCCGGGGCAGCGGTGGACATGACCGTTGCTCATGTAACCGAAGGCGGCACAGAGGTAGCCGAGCTGCCAAACCCCACCGGAAACCCCCTGCCCGTCAAAAAGGGCAGACATTACGTCCGCATTACAGGCGCCGGCTCCTCCGCCTACACCTTTAAGGTGAGTTTCCGGATTTATGAGGATCCGTTTGAGGATAATGACCGCCAGTATAAGGCTTACATGCTTCCGTCGCGGAGCCAGCTATTGGTAGGCACGTTCAGTCACAACCAGGACCAGGACTGGTTCAGTCTTCCTGTGGATCAGCCCGGCACGCTGAGGCTGAAGGTTACACCGGATACGTCGCGGATGGACCCTGTGCTGACTTTCCTGAAGAAGGGTGGCAAGGAGCTGGTTATTGACCATAATGGGGATGGCGAGCTGGAGTCCTATCAGGCGGAGGTTACGCCGGGACTCTACTATATCCGGGTGTCTAATTTGGCAAGCTATACGTACCCGATCGTGGGAGAATATATCCTGGATATCCACCTGGCTACCACCTACGAAGACCCCTACGAGCCTAACAATAAATCCTATCAGGCTACTACCCTGACGCCGGATGAAAATTATCTGGGTGTCATTGACCCGGATACGGATGTGGATTGGTACCGGTTCAAGCTGGAGGGAGAGAGCAATATCCATCTGGAGTTTAACCTGTTCCCGGATTCCAACGCAGTGAACCTCCAGCTTCTGGACGGGACTCTGAAGGAGATTCAGATGCCGGTTTCGCCGGTGGACAAAAACAGCTGGGGCTCCAATCTGACCCTGCCTGCTGGCACCTACTACATCAAGGCGTTCTCCACGGCCGGAGTTCGCCAGCAGCTGTACAGCCTGGAGCTGCATGTAGACCGGCTGGTGGAGGGATTTGCCGATATTTACGGGCATTGGGCGGAGCCGGTGCTGAGCAGTCTGGTCCGCAAGGGATATATTAACGGCTACGGTGGAGGCAATCTGTATCCGGACCGTCCGATTACCCGGGCAGAGGCGGCAGCTATGCTGGACCGGGCGCTGCGCCTGCAGGACGGCATCGCTCCCGGGTTTGGGGATCTGCCGCAGGAGCATTGGGCGTATCCCGCTGTTGCCCGGCTCTATAAGGCGGGTATTGTCCGTGGGGTAACGGCTACTTCCTTTGCCCCGGACCGGAGCATTACCCGTATGGAGATGCTGAATATGCTGGCCAGTGCCACCGGCAAACGGGGAACTAACGGATTTGGCCCGCCGTTTCCGGATGTGAATGAATCCTATTGGGGCGCTTCCGTACTCCGCCAAATGAAGGATGAGGGCTGGGCAGAGGGATATCCGGACGGCACCTTCCGGCCGGAGCGGTCGGCGACCCGGGCCGAATGGATGCATTTGGCTGCCCGTATGCTGAAGCTGTAAGGGGGATATAGGGATGGAGAACGATGCGTTTTTTACAAGCCTGGGCATTACGGGGATAACGAATATTGTGGTGGTCCTGGTGTGCATTGCATGTTCCTGGTTGGGCCTCCAGCAGCTCCGCCTGGATGTTTTTTTGAAGAATCCCAAAAGCACTTCCGCCAAGATCCTGCTGATTTTTCTGTCCGTTGCCCTGGGGTACCAGGTAGCCAGCTTTCTGATTGCCTATTTTGAATGGACCGGGATGATGAAGGGATTGTTTTAAGCCTATCTGCTTCCGGATTTGACGGAATTTATAAGGCTTGTTGCTTTTCTGACAGCATAAACTTGCGCGGGGAGCGATTAAACCTGCAGTTTGCCGGGTAGATTCGAGTATAGCGTTTATAAAAGCGTTTTTAAAAGGCAGGCTTCCGGGTAAAAGAACCTGCAACCGAATAACATCCGCACAATTTGTCAACAATGGGAGTAAGAAATATTGCGTGAACCATGTCCGCCCTACGGCATCAAAATGAAAGGCGGCTGCGAATGCTGTGGATAGTGTGCATGGAAGGTAAGACGAATCTGTTACGCGGAGGTTAGCCATATGAGCCATATTATCGTCCGCGGCGGCAAGCGACTGGCGGGAAGCGTCCGCATTGGGGGCGCCAAAAACGCTGTGCTGCCCGTTATTGCAGCTTCTTTATTGGCTTCGGAGGGGGAAAGCGTCATTCATGACGTACCCTATCTGGAGGATGTAAAGGTGATGCACCGGCTTTTGGCCACGTTGGGGGCAAAAGCGGACTATTATAATGAAACAACACGCATTAATGCGGAACATATTACCTCCTTGGAGGCATCCTATGAGCTGGTACGAAAGATGCGTGCATCGTTCCTGGTGATGGGGCCGCTCCTCTCCCGTTTCGGGGAATGCCGCGTATCCTTGCCGGGAGGCTGCGCCATTGGCACCAGGCCCATTGACCAGCACCTCAAGGGCTTCGAGGCTATGGGGGCCCGCATTGAGGTAGGCCAGGGATATATTGAGGCCAGAATCAAGGGAAGGCTCAAGGGTGCCAAGATTTATCTGGATGTGGCCAGTGTAGGGGCGACGGAGAATATTATGATGGCCGCGGCTTTGGCCTCCGGCACTTCTCTGATCGAGAATGCTGCCAAGGAGCCGGAGATTGTGGATCTGGCCAATTACATAAATGCAATGGGCGGCAAGGTCCGCGGTGCCGGGACCGGAGTGATCCGCATTGAAGGGGTTGAACGCCTCCATGGCGCTGTACATACGGTGATTCCCGACCGGATTGAAGCGGGCACTTATATGGTGGCAGCTGCCATTACCCAGGGGGCCATTCGGATTGAGGGGGCTATTTACGATCATATGATGCCCATCGTCAGCAAGCTCCAGGAGATGGGTGCGGAAATCCTGGAACTGGAGAATGGGCTCTCTGTATATGCGGACCGCAGACTGACGGCTGTTGATGTGAAAACTCTGCCATACCCCGGGTTTCCTACGGACATGCAAGCTCAGATGATGGCCCTGCTGGCTGTTTCGGAAGGGACCTCGGTCATTACCGAAACCGTCTTCGAAAACCGCTTCATGCATGTGGAGGAGCTATCCCGCATGAAGGCCCATATTAATGTGGAAGGGCGCGCTGCTGTTATTAACGGTCAGCACCGTCTGGCGCCGGCTAAGGTATGCGCCACCGACCTGCGGGCGGGAGCGGCTTTAATCCTGGCGGGTCTTGCCGCCGACGGAGAAACTGAAATTACGGGCCTGCACCATATCGACAGAGGGTATGTGGATATGGAAAGCCGCCTGGCCGCCCTGGGCGCCGATATCCGCCGGGTGGACCCGGAAGCGGAACGGGAGCGTACGGAGGAGCGTCAGGACGTGGGGATCTTCGCCATTTCGCCTACCTGGGCGTAAAACATACAGTAAGGGAGCATGTCCGGCAGCGCAGGCTGCACGGGGCATGCTCTTTTTTTTGCCGCTGGAGGGTAGGGTGTGTCTGAAAACCCGGCCTAGCGAATGGACCAACCAAGGGTTCTATCAAAAAGAGCGGGCTCATAGGATAGATAACAACCTATTCATCCTACTACTTGGGAGCTGCGAGAGAATGAGTTCATCTATGTTGCCGCAGCTCTCCTTGGAACCAAAGGAGCCCGCTATGAATCTCATGAACCACATCAAGAGACATGTTCCTCTCTGGATGGCGGCAAGTTTTGCAGGAGCATTCCTGCTGACGCTGACCATCCACGCGTTAGTGCCGGACTCCCCTAAGGTCCAGCCTGCTCAGCCGGATAACGGGCAGCCTGCAGCCGCTGTCCTGGCCAACACCCAGTCCATTGAAGCTTCGCTGCCGCTGGTGCCGGTGTACCTTTCCCGGGAGAAAAGAATCGATAAAGTGCCCATAGAGGCCTACGTGCGTGGGGTGATTGCCGCGGAAATGCCGGTGGATTTTGAACTGGAGGCGTTGAAGGCCCAGGCATTGGCTGCCCGTACCTACATTGTCCGGCGCCTGCAGGACAACGATACCAGCCAGGTTCCTCTTCAGGGTGCTATCGTTACGGACACGGTAGCTCACCAGGCCTACTTGACCCAGGAGCAGCTGAACGGCAAGTGGAGCGGGTCAGCCGCCACTGCCAATTGGGAGAAGCTGAACCGTGCGGTGCTGGAAACGGAAGGACGGGTTATCCTCTATGACGGGAAACCGATTAATGCAGTCTTCTTCTCTACCAGCAACGGCTATACCGAAAATTCGGAAGACTATTGGGGAGATAAGGTTCCTTATCTGCGGAGTGTGGCTTCTCCCTGGGATGCCAAGCTGTCCCCCCGTTACAAGGAAACCGTGAGTGTAACCTACAAGGATTTTCTGAAGAAGCTGGGCTTAAGCGGAACGGTAACGGCATCGGCCGGTGTCACCGGCAGCAAGGTAATCTCCACAACAGAAGGGCACCGCATCGGCAAAATCAGCATAGGCGGCAAATCCTTCACCGGACGTGAGGTCCGGGAAAAGCTGGGTCTCAATTCCTCCCAGTTCGAATGGAAGCTATCAGGCGGTGAAGTGAAGATTACTACCTACGGCTACGGGCACGGGGTGGGGATGAGCCAATGGGGAGCCAACGGCATGGCCAAGGAAGGCAAAAGCGCAGAGGAGATTATCCGCTATTACTATAAAGGTGTAAGCATCGGCAGTGTTGGTTATCCCCAAAGCTAGGTCAATAAAGTCCTAGGGCGTGTCTGAAGACACACCCTATTAAAATCTAAAACAAAAAATCTATCACCTCGCGTATAAACCGATTCTATCTGGCAACACTGGTTGATGAGGTGATATAAACATGGATAATCAAAAGAAGAACGAGCAAGAAGCCAAAGGAACCCGCGAATCCCAAGAGGCAGTTCCTGCGGAGGCAACCGCATTTTCCTGGAGAAAGCTGTTTAGCAAGAAGTGGGTATTCCCCGCCGTGTACATGGCAGCAGCCGCCCTTATTCTAACCTTGGTATGGGTCTATCAGGGCAGCGGCGGCGCGGTGAAGGATGCTGGAGGTAAACAATCGGTTACCGAAACCGTAATGAACCCCGGCCAGGAAGCCGTTCCGGTGGCAGCCCCTGTAGAAACCATGCAGTGGCCGGTGAAGGACCGCGGCGAAGTGGAGCAGATCATGTCCTTCTATGAGGAAAAGGCAGCCGACAACATCAAGCAGGCTGCTCTGGTGGAATACGGCGACACCTTTACCCCGCATCTGGGTATGGATCTGGCCCGTCAGGATGACAAGGAATTTGATGTACTGGCAGCATTAAGTGGCAAGATTTCCCTGGTGGAAAAGAATCCGCTGGTAGGCTATCAGGTGGAAATTACCCACCCTAACGGCCTGGTCACTGTGTACCAAAGCTTGGCCAGCGTCAATGTGCAAAAGGGCGTCGACGTGAAAAAGGGCGATGTTATTGCTAAAGCAGGCCGTAATGAGCTGGAGAAGGATCACGGCACCCACCTTCACTTTGAGGTCCGCCAAGGTGCCAGCGGTGCATCCGTCAATCCGGAGCAGTTCCTGAATCCGGCAGGCGTTACAGCCAGCACGGGTACATCTGGAACCACCACAACCGGAACAACGACGACAACCGGTGCTGCAGATGCAGCCGCTAAAACCGGAACTGCCGGAGCTACGACCCAAACCGGCGGCACAGAAGGCCAATCAACCGGAGCCAGCACCCAAACCTCCGATGCAGCGGCCAAGAAGTAACGAATTTTAAGCCAACCGCATAGACGAAAGGCAGGGGATTTCCCCTGCTTTTTCATGTTCCGCCCTGCTTTTTGTGGGGTTTGGCTCAAGTTGCGCAGGAAACAACGCATATATGGACTCCCTCCTCATATAATGTACCAAACTATCTCGAGCACAGGAGGCGAGGGGCGTGCACGATTACATCAAGGAGAGGACCATCAAGATCGGCCGGAGCATTGTGGAATCCCGCAGTACCGTCCGAACCATAGCGAAGGAATTCGGTGTGTCCAAAAGTACGGTCCATAAGGATTTGACAGAGCGGCTTCCGGAGATTAATCCTGAGCTGGCCAATCAGGTGAAGACGATTCTGGACTACCACAAGTCCATCCGGCATCTGAGAGGCGGCGAAGCCACCAAGGTCAAATACAAGAAGACCCGGCATACCCGGACTCCGGAGCAGCTGGTATCGGCTAAATCCTAAAGCTCTCTTGCAGAAAGCCGGTATACTTAGGAGTTGATGAGATACCGGCAGCGTAAGCATGAGCTGATCGCCCCCTCCCCACCCGATAAAACTTTTCCTGTGACGAAAAAGGATATTGCGTTTTGATGTCGAAATATATCCCTAGCCTGTTTACATTTGAAGCACCGGTCTTTTTTGTGGGGACGGACGGTTGGTTTAGGAGGATACGTGTAACATGTTCAGCAAGGATATTGGAATTGACCTTGGGACGGCGAATGTCCTGATTCATGTTAAGGGGCGCGGCGTGGTTCTCGACGAGCCTTCGGTAGTGGCCATTGAAAGCGATACGAAGAATGTCCTGGCCGTTGGCGAAGACGCGAGGAAGATGGTAGGCCGCACACCCGGCAACATTGTGGCTATTCGCCCCCTCAAGGATGGCGTAATTGCAGACTTTGAGATCACAGAGAAGATGCTCAAGCATTTTATAGCAAGAATCGGCGGCAAGCAGTGGTACAGCCACCCGCGGATTCTTATTTGTGCACCGACGAATATCACATCCGTAGAGCAGAAGGCCATCCGCGAAGCGGCTGAACGCAGCGGGGCCAGAGAAGTGTATATGGAAGAGGAACCGAAGGCTGCGGCCATTGGCGCCGGCATGGATATCTTCCAGCCTTACGGCAATATGGTCGTGGACATTGGCGGTGGAACGACGGATGTTGCCGTGCTTTCCATGGGCGACATCGTAACCTCCTCTTCTATTAAGATCGCTGGGGACAAGTTCGATAACGCGATTATGAAGTACATCAAGAACAAGTATAAGCTGCTGATCGGGGAACGCACCTCGGAGGATATCAAGGTGCGCATAGCCACGGTGTTCGGCGATGACCGCTACGAAGAGATGGATATCCGCGGACGGGATATGGTCACCGGACTTCCGCTGACCATTACCATCAACTCCAATGAAATCCGCGAAGCCCTTTGGGAGCCGGTGTCCGCTATTGTGACCTCGGCCAAATCGGTGCTGGAGCGCACTCCTCCGGAGCTGTCGGCGGATATTATCGACCGCGGGGTGATTCTCACCGGCGGCGGCGCTTTGCTTCACGGATTGGACATGCTCCTGGCTGAAGAGCTAAAGGTTCCGGTGCTGGTGGCTGAGGATCCGATGCACTGCGTGGTCAAGGGAACCGGCATTATGCTGGACAACCTGGACAAGGTTATTAAAAGAAAGTACTGATCTGCCGATATATATGTCTAACAAGAGTGATCGGGAGGGATAGTCCGTCATGTTAAGAGGCATGTATACTGCGGTAGCCGGCATGATTACCCAGCAGCGCAAGCATGATACCATTACCAATAATATCTCTAATATCAATACACCCGGCTTTAAGCAGGGCAGTGCGGTATCCCGGTCTTTTCCGGAGGTGCTGATTTCTGCTATGGACCCCGGTACCAGCCAACCCGTTAAACGGCTTGGTCTGATCAATACGGGTGTACTGGCGGAGGAGGACCTGTCCATCTATCTGCAGGGTGACCTGCAGGAGACGGGGAATTCCCTGGATGTGGCGCTGGTGTCCAATATCCTCCGGGATGTGAACGGCACGAATCTGCCGCCCTTCGACAAGTCAGGCAAGTACGTTTCTCCCGAAGGGGAGAAAACCTTCCAGCCCCAGGCGTTCCTGACGGTGGAGAATGAAGCCGGCGAACGGCGCTATTCCCGGAACGGGAAGCTGACGGTGAACGGGAATGCGGAGCTGATCACTCCGGAGGGTTACCGGGTGCTGGGTCTGGACGGCCAGCCGATTACCCTGCAGGATGCCAATGGCCAGCCCATCGGCAATGTGAAGATTCTCGCCAACGGCCAGGTGCTGGATGCGGTGAACGGTCTGCCGCTGACGGATAATGCCGGTGCCGCCAAATCGCTTCTGATCTCCCGGGTGGAGAATCCCAACCGGATGGTCCGGGAGGGCAATGGTGTATACCGGGTGAATGAGGAAGACGAGGGTGGTGTGACCCAAGCGGTGATGGACGAGCAGGTGCAGCTCCATCAAGGCTATCTGGAGCGCTCCAATGTAGATCCTACCCAATCCGTCGTCGATATGATGGCGGCAGCACGGGCATATGAATCCAACCAGAAGCTGGTCCAGTTTTATGATAAAAGCCTGGAGAAGGCGGTTAATGAGGTTGGCCGCGTCTGATAGGGCCGGAGAGGAGGACCGAACATGAATCACTCTATGATTAATGCCATGGTATCCATGAACGGGATGCAGCAGAAGCTGGATATTCTGGCCAACAATATGGCGAACCTGAATACGACGGGATTTAAGCGCAAGGAAGCCACCTTCGAGGATATCCTGAATAATATCAAGGAGCAGCCTCAGAGCTTCCGCAAGGAAGGGCGTCTGACTCCCCTTGGGTTCAATCAGGGCTGGGGCGCCAAGCTGTCCCAGGTGTCCACCAACTTCCAGCAGGGCACCCTGAAGGACACAGGGGTTTCCACCGATCTGGGCATTGAGGGCGACGGCTTGTTCAGGGTCCGGGTGCCGGACGGTGACCCGGCTCAGCCTGCCAATATCCTGTACACCCGCGATGGCAGCTTCCAGCTGACCAGGCTGGGCGATACCCAAGCCGCAGCGGCGGGTATGACGGATACGGGCAATCTCTATTTGGCCAATCAAGAGGGTCAGCTTCTTCTGAACGAGAATGATAACCCCATTGCAATTCCCGAAGGGGACAAGATTAGAGTGGATGCCGACGGCACTGTGTGGTCCTATAGCGGCTCCAACCCGGAGGAAAATGCGGTAGAGCAGGGCAGAATCGGGCTGGTACGGATTCTCCGTCCGCAGTTTCTGCAGCAGGTAGGGGATAACCTCTTCACAGTACCGGAGGGAATCGCGGCCAATCCTCAGGAGCTGGCTGCCATCGTCCGTCCCATCGCCCAGGAAACGGGTCTGGATAAGCCGATCAGTGTGAAGCAGGGATTTCTGGAGCAGTCTAATGTTAATTTGGCAGATGAAATGACGGAGCTGATGATGGTGCAGCGTGCCTTCCAGCTGGGCTCCCGGGCATTGACATCAGCGGATACGATGATGAGTCTGGCCAATAATCTGCGCGGCTGAACCAAGCCAGTTTGACCGGCTTTTTTTGAAGGTCACGGCTGCATGAAACAAACAGGAGGAAGTGGCGCTCCAGTGGCAATGGATAAGAAAGCAGCAACCCCGCAGTCCAAGCCCGTCAAAAAGAAGGGAACCTCCTTCGGACGGGGATGGCGGCGGTACGGGTGGCCGATTCTCCGGCATGCCATTGTCCCGCTTGTGTGTGTGCTGGCTCTTTTTGCCGGCATGTCGGCCGGATACGTGGTGCTGGGGGACAAGCCTTTTTCCGATGTGTTGGAATGGAATACGTGGAAGCATATGTTTGATCTCATATTTGCAGAAACCTAGGGTGTGTACATACCCTAACGTTCTGGTACAAACTCCCTGCGGGGAGTTTTATTTTTTCCTGCGGGACGGTATAATGTTAGGGATGTGGAACTTTGTGGAGGAGCGGATAAAAATGAATCTTCCCAATGCACTTTCGGTCCTCCGTCTGGCGATGATACCGCTTTATGCGACCGTTTTTTGGGCGGGCCATATTAGACTGGCCTTTCTGATCCTGCTGGCAGCCGGACTCACCGATGTGTTGGACGGTTATATTGCCAGGTCCCGCGGGCTGGTGACGGGCTTGGGTACCGTATTGGACCCGTTGGCCGATAAATTAATGATGATTACGGTTATGCTTTCCCTGGTGCTCTCCAAGATGATCCCCTGGGCAGCGGCCGTGGTGTTTTTCGTGCGGGATGTGGGCATGATTGTCGGCGGAATGTATTTCCATTTCACTGGGAAGAAGCCTGTTCCTGCCAACGGCTTGGGCAAGCTGACAACCGTTCTGCTGTATGCGGCCGTATTGGCGATCATATTTGACTGGCCGTACGCCGTGTGGTATTTATGGGGAGTATTGGTGTTTGCCTTTTTCACGACGATTATGTATGTGTACTCCATCCGCGATTCGGGGCGTTTGCCCCAGGTCAAAGGGAAAAGAGCACATTTCTAGACCCGTGTATCGGACAGGGCCTATAAATATGCTCTCTTATATGAACCCTCAAGCCTGCAGAGAATGAAGGGACATTCCTAGTGTAAGTCGTTTGAATTGATTTTATGCAGATTCGTGTATGTTGTGGAGCTATTAGTTGAGGAGGATTTGTATCATGATGGATATTAACGAAATAATGAAGGTTATCGCTCACCGCCATCCGTTTCTGCTTATCGACCGGATTCTTGAGGTGGACGAGGGCAAAAGCGCTGTGGGCTTGAAGAATGTCTCCATGAACGAACCCTTCTTTGCCGGACATTTCCCCGGGTTTCCGGTTATGCCGGGGGTTCTGATTGTGGAAGCGCTGGCTCAGGTAGGGGCTGTGGCCATTCTGAAATGTCCGCAGTACCAAGGCAAGCTGGCCATGTTTGCCGGTATCGACGAGTTCCGGTTCCGCGGCCAGGTGTATCCGGGAGATACCCTGCGGCTTGAGGTTCACATTACCCGGATGAAGGGTATTGTAGGCAAAGGACATGCTGTTGCCAGTGTGGACGGCAAGGTTGTGGCCGAGGGCGGAATCATGTTTGCGTTAACCGAACCGGACAAAGCCGGCTGATGCAGCATCGTCTTGTATCATACATAATATAAACATAGATTCGAGGAGGAGATGGACATGGCACTGGAATCAAAGGTAGAACAGCAGTATCGCGCTTGGCTCAATGACACAGGTATCGACAGCGCGACAAAAGCGGAGCTTCTTTCATTGGAAGGCAATGAGAAGGAGATTGAGGACCGTTTTTACCGTGACCTGGAGTTTGGAACCGGCGGCTTGCGCGGTGTGATTGGCGCCGGCACCAACCGGATGAACGCTTATACCGTGGGACGGGCTACTCAAGGGCTGGCCCAGTTCCTGCTTAACGAATTGCCGGAGCCCCGCTCCGTAGCGATTGCTTATGATTCCCGGAACCAATCCCCGGAGTTTGCTCTGGAGACTGCTCTGGTTCTGGCCGGCAACGGCATTACCGCATATGTATTCGAATCCCTGCGGACTACGCCGGAGCTGAGCTTTGCTGTCCGTTATCTGAAGGCTTCCGCGGGTATAGTGATTACCGCCAGCCATAACCCGCCGGAATACAACGGTTATAAGGTATACGGACCGGACGGGGGCCAGTTGGTTCCCCACATGGCGGATCTGGTCATCGGTGAAATCCGCGACCTCTCCTTCAACCAAATCAAACGCATGGACCGCGCTGCAGCCGAATCCCAGAAGCTCTTGCATTGGATCGGCAAGGAAGTGGATGATGCTTTCCTGCAGGTGGTTACCGCCGTCAGCCAACGTCCTGAGGTTGTGAAGGCCATGAGCGACAAGCTTCACATTGTCTACACGCCGCTTCACGGGACAGGAAATCTGCCGGTACGTGCCGCTTTGGCTGCTGTTGGCTTCGAGCATGTCCATGTGGTGAAGGAGCAGGAGCTGCCGGATTCCCAATTCAGCACCGTCAAGTCCCCCAATCCCGAGGAGCGGGATGCCTTCAAGCTGGCCTTGGAGCTCGCTGCCCAGGTGGATGCGGATCTGATCATCGGAACCGACCCGGACTGTGACCGGATGGGTGCGGTGGTGAAGGACTCCAATGGCGAATACTTCATTATGACGGGTAACCAGTCCGGTGCGATTATGGTGGATTATCTGCTCAGCAGTCTGAAGGAAAAGGGCCAGCTGCCTGCCGACGGTGTTGTGGTGAAGACCATCGTGACCAGTGAGATGGGTGCTGTAATCGCCCAATCGTATGGTGCAGAAGTGATGAACACCCTGACCGGCTTCAAATATATCGGGGAAAAAATGACCCAGTTCGACCAAGAGGGTGGTCATACCTTCCTATTCGGCTATGAGGAAAGCTACGGTTATCTGGCCGGCAACTATGCCCGCGACAAGGACGCTGTAGTGGCTTCCATGCTGATTGCCGAAGCCTGCGCTTATTACAAGTCCAAGGGCTTGAGTCTGTACGATGTACTGTTGAAGCTGTATGCGGAGCATGGTTATTTCCTGGAGAAGCTGGAGTCCAGAACTATGAAGGGCAAGGACGGTGTAGCGCAAATTCAGGGCATTATGAATGACTGGCGCACCAGCCCGCCTGCGGAGATCAACGGGCGGAAGGTTGTGCAGGTGCTGGATTATTCGTTGGGCCTGGACGGGCTCCCGAAGGAAAATGTGCTGAAGTATGTGCTGGATGACCAATCCTGGTTCTGCCTGCGTCCCTCCGGCACCGAGCCGAAGATCAAGGTGTATTTCGCCGTATGCGGCGAAAGTGTAGAAAACTCCAAGAGCCTGCTGGAGGGTCTTGTCCAATCTGTCATGAAGCGTGTGGATTAGTTAAAAGAAAACGGGAAGGAATGGCTGTTGCGCCATTCCTTCTCTTCCATGCCGGCTCCCGCGGGAGCGGCGGATAAGAGAAAGGATTGGTGGACCGTTTGATGCAGTGGTACCGACGGGCAAATCATATGTGGCAAAAAAGCTTGTGGTGGCTGGTAATCGCCTGCCTCCTCCTGTCCCTTCCGGTGGCGGTTGACCGATACCGCACCGAAAGCACCTCCAAAAAAGTGGAGTTTGTTTTTGATTACCGCGACTTGCTGGAGATTTCCGAAACCAAGCCGAATCCGGCGCAATTTGTGGACGAGCAGCTCAAAAAAATGAAGCAGGCCGGCATCACCAGTATGGCGGTGTACGAAAGCACGCTGAATGAGCTGCGGCTCTCCCGGCGGATTGAGCTGTACAGCTCCCATGAAGCGATGGCGTTAACACAGACTCCTGTTTCAGGAAACGAAAACTTCGCTTATGTGCTGCTGACGGATGCTTCCTCCCGGGCAACGGTGCAGGACATGATTGAGCAGACCTTCAAGCGGCTGGGCGTCAACATACATACCTGGTCCTATAAGAATACTCCCGGCCTTGTACTGGAGCTTCCACTGGATGATGCCACCATGAAGCCGCTGTCCCCCGATCCCATTACCCTGCGGAGCCTGAAGGATAAGGGCTTCCAGATTGTAGCCCGGGTGGGCAACCGGAATACGGCATTCTCCGCAGAGGCTCTTGAAGCTACTCTGGCCATGCTCAAGGAGTTTGGCGTGACCTCCATTCTTGTGGATGGTGACTCTGTGCCGGGCTATTCGGCAGATCTGAAAAAGACACAAACCCAATTAAAGGCTGTTGCCGGGCTGTTGAACAAGTATGATATGGCTCTGGCGGCCATTGAATTGCAAAAATCCCCCCAGAAGGGTTTTACCACATTGGCCCGGCTGACGGACTATAATGTCATCCGGCTGCATTCCTTCACCGAAAATGATGCTGCCAAGCTGGCTGAGAATATTACCACCGAAGAGCTGGAAGGCCGGATTGATGGGGTAACGGACCGGCTGGTGCTGGCGGTGAAGGACCGGAACATCCGGTTGGTATTCCTGAATGCCAGAGCGGGCAAAAATATGGACCGCGGACTGATGACCGATCCGCTGGATGCGCTCTATAAGAGTCTTGACGGCAAGGACGGTGCTGTGGCCAAGATCAAGGACAAGGGCTTTACAGTGGGCAAGGCCCATGCATTTGTCCGTTATGAATCCTCCCTGCATTCCTTCAGCATTGCTGCCGCCTATACAGGTGCAGTGCTGCTGATCGCTCTAACGTTATCCTATTTTGTCCCGGGTTTGACGCTGGCTATTAGTCTGTTAGGGCTGCTGGGGGTGGGAGCCTTGCATGTGCTCTCCTCTTCTGTGGCACAGAAGCTGCTGGCCTTGGGGGCTACCAGCTGCGCCGCCGCGCTGGGCATTATTGCGGCGATATCGTGGCTGCAGAAGCGGCGCAATCAACAAGCGGCTACCGGCGCGTGGTGGAAATCCGTTGTTATGCTGCTAATCATCACAGCCGTCTCCGCGTTGGGGATTATTGCCGTAGTGGGTGTGGACCACAGTATGATTTATATGCTGCAGCTTGAGCAATTTACCGGTGTGAAGGTGCTGGCATATCTGCCTGTAGTCATCGTCGCTGCCTATGTGCTTTTCTTCAGCGAAGGGCTCTCCTTCCCGGAAATGCTGGGCAAAGCCCAACGAATCCTCGCTTCCAAAATCAGCGTGCTGTGGGTGATCTGTGCGGTGGTGATCGGGGCGGTTGGCATGTACTATCTCTCCAGGACCGGCAATGAAGGCAGCGCCTCCTCCCTGGAGATGGTATTCCGCAACTTCCTGGAGAATACCTTGGGCGTGCGGCCGCGCAATAAGGAATTCCTGTTTGCTTATCCGGCCTTGGTATTCGGTATCTATCTGTGTCTGAAGCGCCATATGGCAGGTTTGTACCTGATGATCGTGAGTGCCATCGGTCCTGCCTCCTCCATCGGCAGCTTTACTCATCTGCACACCCCTCTTTATATCTCATTTATCCGGGTGCTGCTGGGTGTTGGGCTGGGGGCCATCTTCGGATTGATCCTGATTGTGGCATGGGAACTAGTCGTGAGAGGATGGAAGAAATGGGTAATCCCGTTAAGCAAGTTGTAATCTCCGGCTATTATGGCTTCCGCAACAGTGGGGATGAAGCCGTGCTGCAGTCCATTCTTCAGGCGCTGGAGGCTGAAGGCAACGCGGCAGGTGTTACCATTGATCCGGTGGTGCTGTCCGGTGATCCGGAGCTAACCTCCCGGATGTATGGCGTCAAGGCTGTCCACCGGATGAAGCCGAGAGAGGTTTGGAAGGCGCTGCGCGGCTGCGATGGTTTGATCAGCGGCGGCGGAAGCCTGCTGCAGGATGCCACGGGATGGAAGACGATTCCCTATTATCTGGCGGTGTTGAAGCTGGCCCAATGGCTCCGGAAGCCTACATTTATATACGCACAAGGACTGGGGCCAGTAAACCGGAGCATCTTTTTTAACCCGATTGTCACGACCTTTGCCAAAAGCGCTTATGTTTCTGTTCGTGACAAGGAGTCGGCCAATCTTCTGACGAGGATGGGGTATACTAAGGATGTGGAGGTTGTGCCCGATCCGGTGATGGGTCTGCCTCTTAGAGAGCAGGATCTGGCCAATGGCAGGGATTTGGCTGGCCAAGCGGGGGCTTCCGTTGCGCAACGCCCTGCTGTAATCGGGGTTTCCGTCCGGCAATGGAACAAGGATGGCTCTGATCTGAAGGGAATTGCCCAAGCCCTTGGACTTGTGGCTGCGGAGTATCCCGAGGGAATTACATTGCGCTTCCTGCCTTTCCATCCTCCCGGCGATGCCGAGGCCTCCGGAGAAGTGATCCGCCAGTTGAAGGCTGCAGGGGTCCAAGGGGAAATGAGCCTGATTTCCGATGTGGAGCATCCCCAAGCCATGCTGCAGGAGGTGGCCTCCTGTGATCTCCTGATCGGAATGAGACTGCATTCCTTAATATACGGCGCCTCCCAGGAGGTCCCTGTGGTCGCCATTTCGTATGATCCGAAGATTGACCAGTTTATGCGGCGTCTGGACGCCTCTGCTGCGTCTTCTGTGTCTGAGCTGGATGCCAGAGCCGTTGCGGACGAAGTCCTCCGCCTGCTCCACGCTGGTCCTGAGTGGCATTCCGCCCGGGCGAAGCGCATCCATAATCTGAAGCAGGAAGCACGACGCCCGGCGCAACAAATTGTCGCCCAGCTTCGTCTATAAGGAGAGGAAGGCAATGAATGTGCCAAAGGTAAATATTTTTGGAGTGCCCATATCTAAACTTGGTTTCCGTGATACGCTTACGCAGTTGATAGCCGCTGTGGAAAGCCGTAAGCCTCATCAGGTGATTACGGCTAACCCCATTATGGTGATGACTGCCATGGAGGATCCGGCTTACATGCAGATGATGAAGTCCGCGGAGCTTGTGGTCCCTGACGGGGCCGGTGTGGTTTGGGCCGCCGGATATGTGGGTAATCCTGTTACAGAGCGGGTTCCCGGGATCGAAGTAATGTCGGAGCTGTTCAGAACGGCGGAGGAACGGGGATGGAAGGTGTACCTATTGGGCGCTTCGCCCGAGGTTATTGCTACAGCAGTGGCCAACATCCGCCAGAAGTATTCGCGGCTGATCCTGGCCGGCTTCCGAGATGGTTATTTTGGTCCGGAGTCGGATGCGGAGGTTATTGCGGAGATCCGCCAAGTGGAGCCGGATCTGCTGTTTGTCGGGAGATCCGCCGCTACGCAGGACCCGTGGATTGGCCAGCATAAGGAGGCGCTGGGCGTTCCGGTTATGATGGGGGTTGGGGGAAGCTTCGATATTTTTGCCGGCAAGCTGAAGCGTGCACCCAAGCTGTTCCGCCAGCTGAAGCTGGAATGGTTTTACCGGCTGATTCAGGAGCCTTACCGGTACAAGCGGATGCTTGTGCTGCCGAAATTCGCTTTGAAAGTGATCCGTGAAAAAGAAAATGTGCAAAAAGCTTGAACAACGCGCCAAAACGGCTGGATATGGATGCTTTTGCCCAAAAATTAGATTGGTGTTTCTGCTTGGTTCATCGTATAATGAGTGGCGTTGGACTTATGGACTTTTAAGGGGATGAATGGTAAACCATGAACTGGTGGGTCTATTGTATCGGATTCTTCGCTGCTTGTGCGATTGCTGTCCTGATTATGCCATATATTAAGAAGCTTGCATTCAAAATCGGCGCTGTGGCGATTCCGAATCATCGGACTGTACATACCAAGCCGATGCCCCAAATGGGCGGGCTGGCGATTTTTGTGGCTTTTGCCGTTACGTATCTGATTGTGGCCTTATCCATTGGCGAATACGATCTGGATGTTATGGTCGGTATGCTGGCCGGTGGCGGAATTATTGTTCTCGTTGGTGTTATCGATGACCGCAAGAATATCTCTCCCAAGCTGAAGCTGCTGGGCCAGATTGTGGCTGCTTGTATGCTGCCCTTGAATGGCCTGTCTGTGGATTATATCCAGCTGCCCTTCGGCGATGCGATTAACGTATATCCTTGGATTGGCATGGCGATTACTGTGCTGTGGGTTGTAGGGGTCACCAATGCCGTTAACCTGATCGACGGTCTGGACGGCTTGGCCGCGGGTGTGTCCGCTATAGCCACCCTGACCATTATGGTGCTGGCCTTTATGACCGGCAACACGCCTGTTGCTTTGCTGAGTGCCATTCTGCTGGGCAGCATCCTGGGCTTCCTGTTCTTCAACTTTCACCCTGCCAGCATTTTTATGGGCGATACGGGTGCCCTGTTCCTTGGCTTCAGCCTGGCCACACTGTCTATTCTCGGGTTTAAGTCTGCGGTTGCGATTTCCTTCCTGGTGCCGATTCTTGTCTTGGGCGTACCGTTGTCCGATACCGTTCTGGCGATTATCCGCCGGAAGCTGAATAACAAGCCGATTTCCGTAGCGGACAAGGGCCATCTCCATCACTGCCTGATGGAAATGGGCTTCAGCACCCGCAAGGCCGTGCTGATCATCTACGGCGTTGCCGCTATCTTCGGCTCCTGCGCCATGCTGCTGTCTCAAACCAAACAATGGGGAACCATTACCCTGGTCGTCATCGTGCTCCTGATCATGGAGATCGGTGCCGAGGCCGTGGGCATCCTCAGCAAAAGCAGAAAGCCCGTGCTGCAGCTTCTCCAGCGCTGGCTAAGCGACAGCCCCTCGCGGTCTAGGGCGTCGAAGTAAACAATAATACAAGAGCCCAATTCTCTTTTCCGGAGAGTTGGGCTTTTCTTCATTTTGAAGTGATACATAAATTGGAAATGTACGGATAACTCTAACAAACCAACATTTTCAAACCGATAAGATAAGCATGTGCAACTTTTTGTAGTTGCCGTTAGTCTAATATATCAATTAGTATCGAACTTTGGCGAAAAATCTGGAAGGGGCTGGTCTTAACATCGGGAGAATTATACGTACTTACAGGATGACAGCCTTTTACCATGAGTAATTTTTACATAAGGGAGGAAATGAAGTTGAATAATGCTTTAAAGAGATTTTTAAGCAGTTTTTTGGTACTGGCTTTTCTGTTAGGGTTTATACCTGCTTTGCCACATACAGCACAAGCCGCTGATAATTTTTTTATTCCCGATAATTCAACGATCAGCAGTTCAAGAGTAATTAGCTTAATCCCCAAAACTGTTGGACCAGGAGAGGTGGATTATTATCTCTCTACCTGGATCAAACAAGGAAAAGTATTCAAAAGCTCCAGCAAATACATGAATTTAGAGGGTGTTTTTCAGTCATTAGATCCCACTACGATCACGGCTAAAGTTGAACAAGTGATTGATTCAGATACCAAATGGACTGTGGACCCTAACCGGACCTCTACCTTAGGGGCAACAGTGAGCGGACTGCGGTTTTCGTTACCCAACTTGGAGCTGTTTCCTGGTTACAACCGGATTACCTTGACCGGGTTGAATGGGAGTGAGGTTCACTCCGAATCTTTCTTCGTTTCTTATGATGATATTCCTGCCCTTGTAAACATGCAGATCTCCTCTGCCATGAGTACTCCCCAGAATTTGAATGAGGGAACAAAAGTTGTAGTTACTGGAAATTTGGCCACCTTGCAAGGTGTCGTGCAAAATACCAATACCATGAAATTTAAAGTTGCCAATGCGTCCACCAGTAATCCGGAGGAATTGGTTTCTTATCCTCAAGAAGATGGCCAGTTTTATTCACCTACCTTAACTCTGCAGCCAGGTGAAAATAACATCACCATTTCGATTGAGAATGGCAGCAACAAGCTTCAAATTAAACGAACAGTTTACTTTTTCAGCAGCAGCGTCCCTTTTTTGGACTATAACATGCGCATTGACAACAATCCGGCAACGTCCACGGGAACGTACTCCTTTCCATATGCTCTGAATGGAAAGGTACCTACTGTGACCGAAAGCTCTAACGCCTATTTCCAAATTAAATTGCTCATGCCTGATCGTGGACAAGCGGCTAAGGATCATGTATCCGTAAAGCTAAATTTTAATAGTAATACGGTAACGGTTAATGCAGTTGTAAAGGATGAAGTGCCTATCCTGAATGTGGCCGGCACCGCTACGGCTTACCGTCTTGTTACCATCGAGACATTAGAGCCTCTTGATCTTGCTGCAGCAGGAACGGGCTACAAATCTGTAACAGCAAGCGTTATCTATACCTCTGCTCCATCTGGGAATGATTATACTGCAACATTATCCGGACAGTTCCAGTATCTTCCTGGAGAAGTTTCACTCTCCGGAGTTAAATTAATAACTGATTACACTGATGCTTCTACAGAAACGGACATGAAAAAATTTAACGCTGTTTCGTTGGATGGAGCTCAGGTGAACAGCGATTCCTTCTATGTAACAGTGGACTCTGACAAAACATTTAGTGAAGGTGAAGGTACAGGTGACCTGAATCTGTCCGTTCGTTTGATGCCTTATGCAACGGATGAGCTTGGAGTTCAATACATCGGGTATATTGATTCTTCTTCTGTTCTGCATAAAGAGACGATTGCGGCAGGAGGATCTTCTTCAGCAAGTATCAAGAAGCTGTATAAGATCAGCAAGCTTCCATTTGGGACTCAGCAGATCCGGTTTATTCTCAAGCACCATGGTGGAGCAGATATGAATGCTTATCTGACATTTAGTCTGAATTACGTTACAGAGAACTACATCCGGCTGGATAATCTCTATGATGGACAAGTTTTAACCGTTGACTCCGCCGCCCCGAGTCCCGTCAAGGTTTCCGGGCAGTTTTTAGGATTTAAGGAAGCTCTATATACCACTAATGGAGCTAACGCGGAATTTTTCATTAATTCCTCCAATGTTTATACCAGTGAATTCATGACCATAAATGACGTAAGCAACGCTTTTAATAAATCGGTTAGTATTACCAGCAGCGGCACGGGTAACTTCCACTTTGGACAAAATACCATCCTGATACGTGCTGAGTATAAAGCAGGTGATGAAACCCGCATTATTACAAAGTCCATCACCTTCTATATCATTGATAATCAGGTTTCTACAGTCGAGCGTGTCGAACCCACCCGGGCAACTTTGAATGGAAATATCCGGGGCGGGGATGCAGGCTTGTTCGAGACTGATTACAGTCAGTACTTTCCTAAAGCCAGTGGTGTATTCCAATCCACAATGAAGTCATATGACTTAATGATTAAAGGATTGAACGCCTCAAGAATTGTCGTAAAGAAAAATGGGGAAACACTATTCTCAACCGACCTTGGTGATGTGGCTGCTGATTTTGGGGACGGATTAAAGGCAACAGGTCATGGTTCGAAGAAATTATTTTATCTTCGGATTGAAAATCAAACCTTCACTACACCCGGTACGGATACTTATGTGCTGGAGCTGATCACAAACACAGGTGGTGTTACGACTCAAACCATCCAGGTAAGCTGGTCTAATACGTCTTTTACGGTTCTGTCCCCCAAACCTACTGTTGGCGACCGTATCGTTGTGAATAAGAACTTCGTAACCGTAGATATCCAAGCAGACGGGGCTAAAGCTGTATTGGTGGACGGAAAAGAAGCGACGAAGGTGGTTTCACCGTCACCAGCTGATGCCTCTTCAACTATTGACCATTTTATTTATGAGTATGTCGGGCTTAAGCCAGACAAGGAAACAGTCATTAAGTTCCAAGTCCAGCGTGCTAGTGGAGTTACGAACGGAACCATTAATGTATATTACACAAGCAGTGTACAGGTTGGGTCTGCCTACAAGCAGGCAATGGGCTCCAAATTCAGCATGTTTAATAAAGGGCTGACCTTGGAATTCCCTAAAAACACCATTCTTAAAAAGGCATCGCCTGCGAATAAGGTTGAGCAGTTCTACCAGCATAATTTACGGTTTGGGATTGCCTCTCCGGAGGATGGGATTGTGGAACGCCAGAATGATTACGGAGCCACTGTCAGTCCTCAAGGTGTGGTTTATCCCCACTTTATAAGTACACTGACCCGGAGTAATTTTACACGCATTTCGCCGGTGTATTGGATTTCAGGCGGAGTAGGCGGAATAACCAATTCAGGACTGCCTTCAAAAGAAGGGATGGACCCCTATGATGTGGATGGCACCTTTGTTAACCCTGTAACAGAGCGTAAACTGGTGCCTACCAACCGGGGAACATTAACCTTGAAATTTGATGAGAACGTAGTAGACAGTGTGGCCAGTACTTTAGCTGTGTACTACTTGGGGGATTCTCCCTATGCAGAATGGCAGCGGGTCGGCGGTGCGGTTGATGCCAAAAGCAATACCATTACGGTTCCCTTTGATGACTTTGGTTATTACATGGTAGTTAAGCTTCGTGCCGGCTTTAAGGATATCACCAACCATCCATGGGCCCGTAATGTTCTGGAAGGGATGTATTCCAAAGGGCTGATGACAAATCTGCATTACCAAGACTTCGGTTCTTACGACTTTACGACCCGCGGCGAGTTTGCCACATTACTGGTTAAGGCGATGAGCATTCCGTTAATTTACGACGATACACCGACCTTTGTGGATGTTCCTGCCGGCTCTAATGCAACTACATGGAGTTATGCCTATATTGAGACGGCAGCACGTACAGGGATCATTACGGGCTTTGATAACCAGCAATTTGGGCCAAGTCAACGCCTAACCCGTGAACAGGCTGCCACCATGATTGCACGGGCAATGGAGTTAAAACTGCCTAAGAACGACGATAAGGTCAAAGCCAATTTGGCCAAGCAATTTACCGATGTGGACAAAATGTCTTATTACGCCCTCCCGGCCATTCAGGAGGTCTCTAAGCAAGGCATTATGCTTGGCATGGAGAATGCCGCTGTAGAGGGCCAGAAGAAGGCTACGTACAGCTTTAGCCCGCTCACACAGTTGAAGCGTGATGAGGCGGCTCAAATTGCCGTACGGCTGCTGCAAAAGAATAAGTCCAATCTGTTCCCGGTCAATTTAAATTAGTAACGAAGAAAGAAGCATCCTTTGGCCTTTTTGTGAGGCCCAAGGGTGCTTCTTTAGTTGGAAAATTATTAGTAATGACGGCGGTGTATATTCACGATATACTTGGTTTCGTAGCCGGGTGATATAAAAAATGATATATCAATATGACACATCCGGTTGTGTTGGACTGAATGAAACAAATAAAAAGTTTTTTGTTTCATCCCGCAACTTTTTTAAAACCCCAGCGTTTAATACTGTGAAAATGATGATAATCAGTAATTAAGGGCTGAATCCCTGAGCCTTGGTTAATTTTCACAAATGACTTTACGATGACCGCCTGCCATTGTATAATGTTAAAGTGGCATTTGAAGTCTAAACTTTTTCTTCATAGTTTACTAGTTTCTGTGGCATCACCTGCTGCAGACTTTACATTTGTTAAATGCGCTCAACTCTGGGAAGGGGGTGAAACAACGCATGAGGGAATCGAGCTTTCTTTTTAGCAAACAAAACTCTCAACAACCGAAATATCAAGGAGGAGAAAAAAAGGTTATGAAAAAAAGTTTGTCTCTGATCCTTGCGATTGCTATGGTGTTCTCGATGTTTGCATCCGTAGCCTTCGCAGCTGAAGCAACAACTACAACTACACCTAAAACCACCGAAGAAAAGTACGACGCCCTGAAGGCTCTGGGCATCTTCGAAGGCGACGAAACTGGCGCCAACCTGACTGGCGACATGACTCGCGCTCAACTGGCTAAGATCGTTACTAAGCTGTTGAAGGTTTCCGAAGACAAGGCTGCCAATACTTACACTGATGTACCGGCTGACCACTGGGCTGCTGGCTTCATCGGTGCCGCTACTACCGCCAAGGCTTTTGACGGCGTAGCTCCTGGCAAGTTTGACCCGGAAGGCAAAGTATCCTTCCAACAACTGGCTACTGTACTGGTTCGTTTGACTGGTCTGGCTCAATCCACTGACGCTGTAACTGGCAAGGTTGATGAGTGGGCTAAGGGCTATGTAGCCGCTGCTGTTAAGGAACTGGGCCTGTCCCAAGCTGACTACACTGTTAACGCTAACCGCGGCGTCTTCGTAGAACTGACTTTTGCAGCTCTGCCGAAGGTTGTAATCCCTGGTAAGGTTTCTGTTGTAGAAGCCAAGGCTACTGGCGTTAAGACTGTTGAAGTTAAGTTCAACAAGGCTGTTGACACTGCAGCTGCTAAATTGGCTCTGACCAGAGGCACTGCAGCTGTTGCTACAACTACAAAGTTCTCTGAAGATAAGACTTCTGCAACTCTGACTTTGGATAATGTCAAAATTGCCGAAGCTACTTACACTGTTACTTTGAGCGGTTTGGCTGCTGATGCGGTTGGCACAACTACTGCCTCCTTCACTGCTGAAAACGAAAAGGTTACTAAGCTGAGCTTTGTAAACCCATCTGAAAAGATTGCACAAGCTACTAAGGTTTTGATCAAGGTTAAACCGGAAAACCAATATGGCGAAGTTGCAAGCCTGAGCGGTACTGACTACTCCGCTAACGTTAGCGGTGTAAGCACTCCTGTTAAGCGCAACTCCACCACTGGTTTGCTTGAAATCGAAGTAAACACTTCCGATACTACGAAATATCCTACAGAAATTGGCGTCTTGCCGGTTACTGTAAACCTGAACTTGTCCTCTGTGTTTGTTCAAAAAACTTTCAAAATTGGTTATGCACAAGTTGTGAGCAAGGTTGAACTGGGTGAAGGAAAATATGCTACTGGTAAGGCTGCCCTTTCTAAAGAAGGCGACAAGGTAGAATACTCCGTAACTCGTTATGACCAATACGGCGACGAAATCCTGGGCAACCTGCCTACAGGTATTCCGGAACCAGTAATTACTCCGACTGATATGAATATCCTTGATCGGAAGTTTGAAAATGCCGACAAGAAGCTTATTATCTCTGTTAAGTCCGGCAAAAAAGTAGAAAAGACTGTCGAACACACTGTAACTTATTATGAAGGTGGCGCATCTGCTACTGCTAAGCTTTCTTTGAAGGCTGGAGCAGTACCTGCTAAGCTTGAATTTGGAACCTTTACTGGTACTTTGTCTTCCAAGGAAGTTAAAGACAAGTATATTCCTATTGTTGGTTATGATGCAGAAGGAAAACAACTGACTGCTGATGACATTGTTGATGCATCTGATTTGATTTCCATCACTGTTACTGGCGCAACCGTAGCAAAAAATGTAGCTCAACCTTCTATCGTTGCGGGTGGTACTATTGCTGCCGATCCTACTGTTACCGATAAAGGTATTGTTAGATACGGTGAGCATAAGGGTAAGCTGAAGATCGTGGAAGTTCAAGCTGGCGAGAATGGTATTGTATACTTCTTTATGTCCATCTATAACTCCAACATCCAAACTCAAGCTACAATGACCCTTAATGCGCAAAAGGCACGTATTGGTAACAATATCGTTGTGACTGGTAGCGACCTTGCTAAGAAAGCTTTGGCAACTGCTGTTCCGGAATTCAAGGTACTTGTTAAGGATCAATATGACGAAACTCTTGATGCAGCTGCAACTTATAGCGTAGAAGTTTCTGTAACTGGCGCTACTTATGCATCCGTTCAAGTTAACGGTGTTGCTGTTGTAGAAGGTACTCCGCTTGTAATTACTAACTTCAAAGATAATCTGAATGACAAGAAGATTATCCTTACTGCTAACACTCCTGGCAAGGCTGTTCTGAAGCTGATTCTGAAAAAGGGTACAGCTGAAGTAGAAAGCCTTGAAAGAACGTTGGAAGTTATTGAATCTAAGGATCTGACTTACGCTGCTAAGACTATCTCCGATATCTATGGCGTGAACTCGTCCGATGCTTCTAAAAAAGCTCCGTATAACGTGGTTACAAGCAAGTTTGCAAAAGCAGCTGATGTAACGGTAACTGACAAAGCTGGCGACAGCGTTTCTGTTAAGGATGTAAAGAAGAAGTTCTTGTCTGCAAATTCCTCTGATCCTAGCACAGTTACAGCCGAGGTTTATGGCGGCGAAGCTAAGATTCTTGGTTTGAAGACGGGTACTGCTACTGTAACTGCAATCATTGAAAAAGCTAACGGTGAAACACAAGAACTGACTTACACCGTTAACGTTAAGTCTGATCTGCCTACAGTTGCAACTTTGACTGCAAAGGCCAGCAAACAATACACTAATGGTGCTGATCTTGCAACCTTGATTGAAGCTAAGGTTGTTGACAACTATGGTGTAGAGTACAAGGAAACTGCAATTGCTGATTACAAGACCTTCCTTGGTGTTCAGTATGTAATCTCTGACGTTAAGGGCGATACTGGCTCTTCCGCTAAGATTGATGCTGATGGTAAGCTTGTTATTACAGGCGATGTGTATGAATTTGTAGTTAAGACTATCTCTGCAAATGGTAAGGTTGCTACAACTGTACTGACTAAGTAATAATAAGCTCTCTTAAAAAGAAGATCCTTCGGGATCTTCTTTTTTTGCTTTTGTGCAACTATTCCGCTCCTTGTAGCGTCCAATAGGATATAATGGAAAACGAAAAGCCAGGAGGAGTAGAATGAAACGGTTTACGAAAACAAAACGAATTAGTTCCCTTATGATTGCTTTAATGGTGGCGTCAGGACCAATGACCGCATCGTATATTTATGCTGATGGGGTTACCACGGCTGGAGGGATTGAACAGTCGGCTACGCAAGGGGATATTCCCCTAATCGATACTGTTAAGATGAATGCTACCCAATCCGTAGCCTTAAGCGATATTAGTATATACCCTGATGGTAAGAACAACCGGGTTACGTTTACCTTAACCTTTTTTAACAATGGATATACGGATATGGAGTTTATTAATTACTGGGTCCGGCTTCAATCTACCGGGGGCCAGTCCTACAGTGTAAACTTGTTATCCAATGATAAAGATAAAAATAAGGTTCCTGCACTTTCGACAGAAAGCTTTAGCTTTTATGCCAATATTGGAAAAGATGTTTCGTTAGCTGATCTACGGTTTAATCTAATCCAATGGGATTTTAGTGTGGCTGGATATGAGCGTTCGTTGGGGACTCTTCAAATACCTGGTAATTTTGCGTTAGAAACGAAAGCAGGCCAGTCCAGAACCGTTTGGCTCAATCAGATCAAAACGGTTTCCAGAGCAGAAAATATGCGGGTCACCAAAAGGGAGAAGGCTAATCAAATAAGTCTGAAGTTCTTCTTGAAAAACAATGATATTCAACCACTTGTATTACCGGAGTTGCAGTTTAAGCTGAAAACCTCAAATGGTTTATTATACCCTCTTAAAGCAACTGTTTTGACCAAAGATGCTCTTATTCAACCTCTCGAAGAAAAGGAAGGGGCACTCACTGGCACAGTTCCCTCTGAGGTTTCTTTGGATGGTGCTCAGTTAGTTATTACAAAATCGGAAGCAATAAATAACTCCACTGTGACTACTGCTTTGGCTTATTATGAGTTGCTTGAGAAAAAAGCAGAGCCTCAAAATGAAACCGCAGAGCAGCTGTTTATGACGGATAAGGGTACATACGGAGCTGTCGTTAATCAGTTTTACCGGATTCCATGGGAGGATAAGGATATTGCTGTCATTGATGTCACAGTGACTAATCGCAGCAATGATTCTTTGTCTGTACCGGAACTGGCCAGTTATTTGATGATCGATGATTCTGTCAGAGTTGAGTCCCAGAATGTTAGAATGGATAAGATGATTGCTCTTAAGCCTGGCCAAAGCATGAATTTGCAGGTTATGGGGAAAATTCCGTACACATACGACATCGATCAATTAAAAGTAATTCTACAAGAAGTAAACAAAGAGGGAGAAAAGCTTTCATCGACGGATATTTCAGAACTTGCAGTGAATACTGCGAAAACGGATAGTCCCACTGTTGCTGTTGGAGACTCTTATACCACTAATAGTAATTTGATGGATCAGGTTGCATATACAATAAACGATGTACAACGTTATTCTAGTGAAAACGAAAGTATTTACGTGACTCAGGTAGAAGTGAAGAACCTGGAGAAACGTCAATTAGCCTTGAGCAGTTTGGTAGGATATTTTAAGATGGCTGATGGCGTAACAGTTGCAGCAACGAATGTTACCAGTAAAGGGAAGGTTCCGCCTAATGGGAAGGCCAATCTTTATTTTTATACCGTGGTTCCGGAAGCTTATGAACTAGAAGGCAGTAGTCTTATAATGGGCAGAGCTGTTGCAGAAGGCAAGCTGGTAGAAGGAGAAGCAAAAGCAGATGCATATGTGAATGCAGTTACCTTTGGATTACCTTCTGTAACAAATGCATCCCAAAAAAATCTTAGTAAAATTAAGGTCGGATCTTACGCCTTAAGCATGAATAAATTAAAGACCACTATTGATTACAAGGAAGAACAGGTAAATTTTGCTTTTAACTATCAGTTAACTAAGGACCTACTGCAAGCAACAGACCCGGCTACACATAGAGTTGAAATCGAACTAGTCGATCCAGCAGGTGGCATTAAAATGTCCAAGATGTATGATTTAGAAAAGGGAGGTACAGCCCTTTTGCTCGGTAATCAAAATACCAAGATCAGTGAAGTTCAGGACAACCTTTTGACAGATATTTATAAGCTCAGAAAGTATACGATAAATGTCTATGATATAATGCAGGTAGAAGGCGGAGAAAATAACTTTAAGCGCCTTTTGGCAAGTCAAGAATTCAATTGGTACGAAGACTATGAATAAATGAATTAAAAGCAGCTTGAAGGGAGTTACGGTATTGCGCAAGCAAAAATGGATTATTGTGTTTATGGCCCTTTGTATAGGCGTATGGGTGGGCAGTGTGACGTTGGTGTCCAAAGCCGCCGATGGGGCTTCGGCTCCGACGGGAACGGTTAATGATCCGTTGATTACGAAGAGTTATCTGGATCAGCAGCTGGCTGAATTAGTGGCCAAGGAACTTGGCAAACAAAACGGTGGGGCAGCAACGCCGACCCCTGCTCCTACTCCTCCCGCTTCTACGGGTGGTGCGGAAGCTGAGCTGAAGGTGGTCCAGCTGCAAAGCGGACAGACTTTGTTTGCGAAGGCTGGAACGGAAGTCATTGTCCGGACGGGGAAAACGGTTGCGGTCAGTACGGACGGGGACGGTATCCCGGATGTAACCTCCGGCAAGGACCTGGCTGCAGGAACTGCGGTTGAGTTGAATCATCTGCTAATTTTCCCGCGGGATGGGCGTGGCATTAAACCCGCAGCCAAAAGTGAAGCGGCGATTTATGTCATGGTTCGCGGCGGGTATTCCATTCAAAGTGCGGACGGAACGGTCTTGCAATAAAGAGCTGCGAGGAAATTAGTACCCGCTTTTGCCGACAAAATCTCCACGGTTTTGGGAGTTTTGTCGGCAAATTAGCGGTACCTTATTTCGTCGCAGTCTCTAATCCGCATAAACGGTGAAAATCCTCCATCTGATCTTGATCAGATTGGGGGTCTTTCTTTTTCTTGAATGACCTTTTGTCCCGAATAACTGTGAGCTTTTACCCGTGCTGGAAGCATCTTATCCGGTTGCTGATCCCTGAAGGAGCCATACTAGGGGTAGACCAAAAACCAAAGGAGATGACTCACATGGCGAAAAGCAGCAATAAAAAGGTGGTACCAGAGAGCAAAACCGTATTGGATATGATGAAATACGAAATTGCAGCCGAGTTAGGTTTACCTGTTGGCAAACAGGCGCTCCAGTCCTTTGCAGCAGACACCGAGTTTGCAACTGAATTAGGCGCTGTTCCCGCTGGTTCCATCAAGGAAGATTATTGGGGCCATATTGCATCCCGGGATACAGGTTATGTTGGTGGTAACATAACCAAACGGCTGATTCAAAAAGCCGAGGAAACCTTGTTTTCTTTAGACTAACTCCACAAAATCGGCTACTGTATAATCTGCCCAATTGGACAAGCATGTATACGATATTTGATAGTTAATCCAAATGCTTGAATTGACAGTCATTATTGAATCCAGTATATTTAGAAAATGAAGGTTATCCACAGCCACACCTCCTTTTGGGAGCGGCATAAACCATGCTTCGTGCCCGCAAGTCGTCTTCGTATGAGTGCGTGAATCGAAGCAGGGAGCGGTAGAGATGAGCTGATCCCCTAAGCGCGGCTACTCGGACCACGAGCGCCTTGTTAGGGGATTTTTTTATCATGTGGCGGGATGCAATATGATTATTATTAGGGAGGTCGAGAATGAAATGACGACTTCAAGGCATTTATTCACGTCGGAGTCCGTGACAGAAGGACATCCGGACAAAATATGTGACCAAATATCCGATTCGGTGCTGGACGCTTTTTTGGCTGCCGACCCCAATGCGCGGGTAGCCTGTGAGGTTTCTGTTGCTACCGGCCTTGTGCTGATTATTGGCGAAATTACCAGCCGCGCGGACTATGTGGACATTTCGGCCATTGCGCGCAATACAATTAAGGAAATCGGCTACACCCGTGCCAAATTCGGCTTTGATTACCAAACCTGCGCAGTATTGACCTCGCTAAATGAGCAATCTGCAGACATCGCCATGGGTGTAAATAAGGCGCTGGAAGCCAGAGAAGGTACCATGACTGACGAGGAAATTGAAGCCTTAGGCGCTGGTGACCAAGGTCTGATGTTCGGCTTTGCTGTTAATGAGACGCCGGAGCTGATGCCCCTTCCTATCTCTCTGTCTCATCAACTGGCCAGAAGGCTGTCTGAAGTGCGCAAGAATGGCACCCTGCCATACCTGCGTCCGGATGGCAAAACCCAAGTGACTGTGGAATATGAAAACGATAAACCCGTCCGGGTTGATGCCATTGTTGTATCCACCCAACATGCAGAGGCTATCACTCTCGAGCAAATACAACGGGATATTAAGGAGCATGTCATTAAGCCTGTTGTACCGGAGCAATTCCTGGATGAAGCGACGAAGTTCTTCATTAACCCGACCGGACGTTTTGTCATTGGCGGACCCCAAGGCGATGCCGGCTTAACCGGACGGAAGATCATTGTAGATACATATGGCGGATACGCACGCCACGGCGGCGGTGCGTTCTCCGGCAAGGATCCCACCAAGGTGGACCGTTCCGCAGCTTACGCGGCACGTTACGTGGCTAAAAACATTGTTGCAGCCGGTTTGGCTGAAAAGGTCGAAATTCAGTTGGCTTATGCAATCGGTGTTGCCCGCCCTGTTTCCGTTAGTGTAGATACTTATGGAACCGGTAAGGTCAGCAACGAAAAGCTGGTTGAACTGATTTATAAGAACTTCGATTTGCGTCCGGCTGGTATTATTAAGGAGCTGGGTCTGCGCCAGCCGATTTACCGCCAGACAGCGGCATACGGCCATTTCGGCCGTACGGATGTGGATCTGCCTTGGGAACGCACAGATAAGGCTGAGCTGCTCCGCAAAGAGGCTTTGGGCCAATAAGCACGAGTTACGAGTTTCATCCGACAGAAGCCGTGGCACATACGCCGCGGCTTTTTCTTTTTTATAGCGTAACTTTTTGGGGGGTCAAGCGGTCTATAGGTATAGAAAACCAAAAAAAGATACAAAACGGAGAGGAGTATTTTCCACGTGCAATACAATACCAACAGGACCAGCACGTTCTTAAAGCCTAACTGGTTGATGTCCCTTTATGAAAAAGCAAGCCAGGCCGGCGCCTGGATCGGCTGCAGAATTCCCCGGCTGAGCAAAGCTTCATTAGCACTGGCGGTAGCCCTTCCCGTCATCTCTTATACCCACGTATCCACAGCGCATGCCGAGTCAAAGCTGCAGTTGCAGGGCGAAGACATTCTCACCTCAGGCGCTATTTTAAAAAATTACATATGGAGCACCGAACGGAGCGGCAAGTCTGTTTCTGTGCAAGCAAAGGTCATTCAGGTGGACCTGCAAAATCCGTATGTAAAGCTGGATGTCATGACAGGCACCGGCGGCCAGTTTACCAAAAAGCAAACGGTGCTTGGAATGGCATCGGAAACGGGAGCAGTCGGTGGTGTAAACGGAGATTATTATAACACCCAATATGAGGGGGTTCCCGTAGGTCCGCAGATTACCAACGGGCAGCTGATGGCGACACCTCCCTATTTGCCGGGCTTCTACACCTTCGGTATTACCAAGGACCGCAAACCCATGGTGGAGCTGTTCACCTTGGATACAGAATCGAAAATTGTCGCTAAGGATGGGGCTTCCTACACCCTTGGCGGTATCAATAAAACGGCGTATTGGTACGAGCCCAGCGGTGTCCACAGCATGATTGACGGGCTCTACATGTATACCAGTGCCTGGGCGCAGATTAGCCGGGCCAACGACGGGGTTACGAGCCCTCTAGAAGTTCTGGTTCAAAACAATATAGTGAAGGAAATCGTGGAAGGTGTCATCCAACAAATCGCTCCCGCAGACGGATACATTCTGCGTTCCTCAGGCAAAGCCGCGGATTTTATCCGGGAGCATGTAAAGGTGGGAGACCCGGTTCGTGCGGAATACAATGTGTATCCGGCAGACCGTTCGATCCAGGTGGATTATAAGCAGTTCCAGATGATGATCGGCGGCCATACCATTCTGGTGGATGAAGGGAAGCCTTCGTATTTCTCACGCAGCATTAACGATGTAAGCGGCTATGCCGCCAGATCCCGGACAGCCGTAGGATATTCCCAGGATCAGCGGTATGTGTATCTGGTGACAGCAGACCTGAGTGGAGAGAGCAAGGGGGTTACGATTCCGGAGCTGCAGCAGCTGATGATTCAGATCGGTGTGTGGAAGGGGATGAATCTGGACGGAGGCGGCTCCACCCAGATGGTGGCACGTCCTTTGGGCGAAGCCGGACTGCAAGTGGCAAACAGCCTGGAGACCGGCTCCCAGCGAAAGGTGGTCAACGGTCTTGGCGTGTATTCTCTGGCGCCTAAGGGCCAGGTCAAGGGGCTAAAGGTTGAAGGCCCTGAGGTCCTGCTGGTAGGCGAAAAGGCAACGTATACCCTGAAGGGGTACGATGAATTCTACAACCCTGTGGCCTCCGGGGAGATCAAGCCCCAATGGAGCGTCACACCGGAGCTTGTACAAAGCGCCGATAATACCTTTACAGCTACCAGAAAGGGAACCGCAACCTTAACCGTTCAGGCGGATCAAGCAAAGGAGAGCCGCCAAATCCAGGTGGTAGGGAGCGAGGAGCTGACCAGCTTGAAGGTGACCGCCAATCCACCGGTGATGCGCGCAGGCGAGACGGTAGCCCTGAAGGTGACGGCCACTACAAAATCCGGAGCGACACGGACGCTGGCCCCCTCCCTGCTGACGTGGGAGCTGAGAGGCTTCCAAGGAACCGTAACGGATGAAGGGCTGAAGGTACAGCAGCTTCAGGACCCTCAAGGCGGTCTGCTGATCGGCACATATGACGGCTACAAAACCATGACCGCTCTTTCCGTGGGAGAAACCAAGATTTTTGCCGATTTTGAAAAGCTGACTTATCCTCTATCCTTCGAATCTACGGATGGCGTAACCGGTGTGGCCAAGCTGTCTGCCAAGCAATCTTATCAGAACGGATATTTCGGACATCTGGAGTATGATTTCACCAAAGGCAGCGGCACTAAGGCGGCATACGCCGTGTTAGCCAACAAAACAGCGGCTGTACCGGGAAAGCCCCAGGCGATTCAACTGGAGGTAAACGGTGATGAAAGCCTCAACTGGCTCCGTGCCGAATTTATTGATGGCGATGGAGACATTAATCGGGTGGATTTGGCTAAGAATATCAATTGGAAGGGCTGGAAAACCATCACCGCTGATTTGACCAGCCATCACATGACCTATCCGGTTACCCTGACTCGCATTTATGTGGCCAGTGTAGAGGATGGCCAGGATGAGCGCAATCTGACTGGAGCTATTGAGTTTGATACGATCCGTTTCCAATATAAGAATGCAGCCGCTCCGCTTCCCCGCAATCAGGTTAGCCTGACTATCAATAAGCGTGCCGTGAAGGTAAACGGGCAAGGCCAAACCATCGACCAGGAGCCGTATATCGTGGACGGCAATACACTGGTGCCCTTGCGTTTTGTAACAGAGGCTCTTGGGGGTGCGGTGGAATGGGACGGCACACAAAACAAGGTGACCATTATCCGCGGGCAAAATATGATGGTGTTCCAACTGGGCCAAAAGGATTACCTGGCGGATGGAGCGCGGAAAACGGCGGAGGTAGCCGCTGAATTGAAGAATGAGCGGACTATGGTCCCGCTCCGAGTACTGACTGAGTACCTGGGTTGGAAGGTCACTTGGGATGAAAAGACCCGAACAATCGTACTGGAGTAATGAAAATAGTTCTTCAATATCACTAAAAAAGTGGCGAATTATGATACTATAAAGAAATAGATGTAACTTTATTCGCTTACAAAGAAGGAGAACGGTCCGCTTGCAGCAGGTAGATGCCATTGATCGCGTTATAAAAAATGCCATAACCGTCATGGAAGACAGCAAGTACCAAATCTATGAAATCTGTGAGAGTGCCCGGGCCGAACGCGAATCCCTCAATAAAGAGCTTCAGTCCGTATTGGCGGATGTATCCGGCACGATCGATCAAGTGGACAAGCTGGAGCTGTCTTATAAACGTGCGAGAGTCCGGCTTACAGAGGTGAGCCGGGATTTTCAGAAGTTTACGGAAAATGACATCCGGATTTCGTATGAAGCCGCCACCAGCATGCAGCTTCAGCTGACCCTGGCTAGGGAAAAGGAAAATTATCTGAAGCAAAAGCGGGATGAACTGCAAAAACGGATCAAAAATGTCGATAAGCAAGTGGAGAGGGCGGAATCTTTGGTCTCCCAGATGAATGTAGTGCTGGAGTACCTGACCGGTGATTTGAATCAGGTGACCCGGATTCTGGAATCCGCCAAAAACCGCCAGCTCCTGGGCTTGAAGATTATTTTGGCCCAAGAGGATGAGCGCAAGCGTATTGCCCGGGAAATTCATGATGGATTGGCACAGACCATGGCCAATGTGGTTCTGCGTACGGAGATTACCGAACGGATGCTGAACCGTCAGGAGATCGACTCCGTCAAGGAGGAGCTTCGAGATCTGAAGGGCCAGCTGCGCAGTGGTTTGGAGGAGGTACGCAAGATTATTTTTAACCTGAGGCCTATGGCTCTGGATGATCTGGGGTTGGTTCCGACTCTGCGCAAGTTTATTCAGGACTATGAGGATAAGACCAAAATCCGCACCAAGTTTGAGCTGTACGGCCGTGAATGCCGGCTGCCTTCAGGAATGGAGGTGGCCATCTACCGGCTGGTCCAGGAGGCCTTCTCCAATGTGTACAAACATGCCAATGCGTCCTATGTGACACTGGATCTGACCTTCCAGACCAAGATGGTGAAGATCACTGTGCAGGATAACGGCACCGGCTTTGATGTGGGCATTGTAGAAGCAAAGCTGGGCAAGGGCATTAACTTCGGCATGATCGGCATGCAGGAGCGGGTGGAGCTTTTGGAGGGGCGGCTGGACATTGATTCACAGCTGGGGGCAGGAACGAAGATTTCCATGCTGATCCCCATCGGCTCTCCGGAGGACGGAAGATTGGAATAGGCCCCTCGTGGGCCGTTTCATACAACATATGGGGATGATGTCGGTGACCTGTCTGATGCTCCATATACCAAGCAAGATGAAATTCAATAAGGAGGCACATGCATGGACAAGGCAACCACTTCTAACCGCAAAATCAAGCTCATCCTGGCAGACGACCATCAGTTGTTTCGGGAGGGAGTGAAGCGAATCATCAATATGGAAAATGATCTTGAGGTAATCGGTGAATGCGGCGACGGCATCCAGGTGCTGGAGCTGTGCAACGTGCTGCGTCCGGATATCGTATTGATGGATATCAATATGCCGGTGGAAAATGGCGTGGCCGCTACCGAAAAGCTCCGGGACTTCTTCCCGGAAATCAAGGTCATCATCCTGTCCATCCATGATGATGAAAGCTATGTATTCGAAACTCTGCGCAAAGGGGCTACGGGATACCTCTTGAAGGACATGGAGGCGGAGGCGCTTTTGAATGCCATCCGTTCTGTTGTGGCCGGGCATTCCTATATCCATCCCAAGGTAACGGGAAAGCTGATTAACCAGCTCCGCAGAATGACGTACCTGAATGATGCCGGTGTGGCCGCGGCGGATGCCGGTGTGCGGGAAGCCGGGGTCAAGTATATACATACTCCCAACAGCCCGTTGACCCGCCGGGAAGCGGAAGTGCTGCGTCTCATGGCGGAAGGGAAAAGCAATAAGGCAATTGGCGAGATTCTTTACATAAGCGAAAAAACAGTGAAAAATCATGTAAGCAGCATCCTGCAAAAAATGGAAGTGGATGACAGGACCCAAGCTGTTATTGTCGCCATTAAGAACGGATGGGTCACGTTGTAGGAACTCTGGGCGCCGCATGCGCATATACTGTTCCAAACAGGAATAGTGTTGGCTAATGTGGGACGCCGGCTTTTCTTTTATAGAAAAGCCTAAAGGAGGGACTGCCTGTGATCTGGGGATTACTCGCGATTTTCGGAGCGTACGGTTTGGCTGCAGCCATTCTCCATGCGGCCTATGCGATAAAACAGCGGCGCGGCGGAGTGGCAGGCACGACTTTTTTGCTGATTACGCGCAATAATGAGCTGCAGGTGGAATGGTATCTGCGCTCCCTGTTGTTTGTCTCCAGACTGAGAGGCAGGAAAATTCATATTGCAGTCTCCGATGAAGGGTCAGAGGATGATACCCTGGCCATTGTCAGGAGGCTGGCAGCCGGGAAAGAAGCCGGCGTGATCCGGATATTGGATTCCAGTGTGGAAGCCTATCTGGCCGAGCATCCGAATGACCCTATTGTGATTCACCGGATTCCTCACGGGGGAAACGGTGAGGGGTTGGCTGTCTTGTGGGGGTAACCGCTTACAAACCGGCTCCTGTAAGGCAGGCTTAAGCCTCGCGTGGTTGGGCGTAACTTTATGGAGAAGCACTCCTCTATTTTTAAATGCTTAAATTAGAGGAGAGGCAGGTAAACTTCCCCATGAAAGCTGAATTGTACGGGATCCGCAATAACCGGGGTTTTTGGCAATGGAGAGTGACATTGGACTTCGAAACGGATGTGGCCACGCTGCCCGCAATGTTTGGTGCCTGTAGCGAGGCTGTCCGGTTCAGGCCGGAGGTATCCTTGGGACAAGCAGTTCATCTGGCAGACAAGCTGCAGCGGGAATGTGGCCGCAAGAGTTTACATCCGCCGGATGTATGGAGGGAAATTGTGAATGGCTGCCGGGAGGCAGGAATGAGCCGGGAGCAGCTTGCCCGGTTCCAAATGGTACGTTGGCCTTTGCATACACAAGCATCGACAAGCAGTCGCGCTCCGCTCAATGATAGGGTGCTGGATCAGCTGATCCGCATTCTGGCGGGGCGTTCTTTATTGCCGGAGGAGCTTGAGGGCCTGATGGAGAATGCCGGTTTAGCCGAATGGCAGCCAGACTGGAAACGGTATGTGCAGGCCGGAGTGTGCCAAGGTGCGTTGGAGCTGGCGCCGGGTATGGTCTGGAACATCCGGAGAAACTGGACGGGGGCTGTCCGCCATACGGTCAAATGCCGCAGATGCGGTACGGAGGGCAACCGGGATGTAGGGGCGGAGCTTACACTGCTGTGGAGAATTCCGCAGGCTGTACAACGTTTATTAGGCATTGCCAGTGATATGAAGGAGCCTGCTGCAGCCCGAAAAAGAGTTCTGGCAGCAGTCTCGCAGGGTACTCCGGGCCATCGCCAAGGGATAAACTGGTCGGCATGTAGGGAATGCGGGGGATTGTGCGCATACTGCGAGGAGTGTCTGACCATGGGACGGATCAGGCAGTGCAGTGTATTAATCCGGGGTAAGCCGGTTGTGGAGGAGCGTGGGGATCAGGTTCTGAATGCAGTAAGGCCTGGAGCGGGCGGTTCCTCCAAGGAGCCGGATTGGGAGCGTTGGGGGCTAAGCCCTGCACAAAGGGAGGCTGCTGGAGCGGGTGTACATTTTCTCCGGACCACGATGGTTGAGGGGAAAGCGCTATCCGACCAATCGGGGCAGTCTGAGCGATCCAGACAATCCCCCAAGCCGCAATCCTTACCCCGGTTCCTGATCTGGGCGGTGACGGGTGCGGGGAAGACGGAAATGATATTCCCCATGATCGAGCATGAACTGGCGCATCACCGTTTGGTGTTGATTGCTACCCCTCGCAAGGATGTGGTTCTGGAGCTGGCCCCCCGGTTAAGAAAGGCTTTCCCGGAGTGCTCCGTGGTTTCGTTATACGGCGGCAGCGAGGAACGCTGGAGCAGGGGAAAGGTGACGTTGGCCACTACGCATCAGTTGATGCGGTTTTATCAGGCCTTCGATCTGGTGATTATCGATGAGCTAGATGCGTATCCCTATCACAATAATCCCATGCTTATCCACGCGGCAGAGGAGGTTTGTAAGCGGTCGGGCAGGTACGTGCTGTTGTCCGCCACCCCGCCTGCTGCCATGCAAAAGGATGCTGCCCGGGGAACCCTCCCCAATGTCCGGGTTCCAGTGCGGTACCACCGCCACCCGTTGCCCATACCACACCGTCTGGTTCTTCCACAGGTAGATCAAGTGCTGAAGCGGGGACATATTCCCGGGAAGCTGAAGGAGGCTTTGGCTGACTCCCTGCGGCGGGGAGCGCAGGTGTTTGTGTTTGTCCCCCGGATTGCTTGGGTGGAGCCGCTGGTACGCCTTTTAGGCAGGACATTTCCGGATTATGCGGTAAAAGGCACCTCCTCCAAGGACGAGCACCGCCGGGATTCCGTTCAAGGCTTCCGGGACCGGGCATTTTCTCTGCTGGTGACCACGACCATTCTGGAGCGGGGGGTAACGGTTCCGAAATCCGATGTGTTTATTTTGGGCGCGGATGCCGCTTTGTTTGATGAGGCCTCATTGGTCCAGATGGCGGGAAGAGCGGGGCGAAGCAAGGATGATCCGGCAGGCAGGGTGTTTTTTGGGTCCAAGGAGTGGACGGCTTCCCAGTTGCGGGCTATCGGGCAAATCCGGCACATGAACCGACTAGCGGCAAGTAAGGGATATCTGCTGGAGAGAAGCGGCGCAGGGGGTTCCAATTTATGAGAGGATTGCCGAACATACATCTGAAGGTTATCCATCAATGGCTCATTCAGAACACCACCCGTCTGATTGCTCCTCCTGCGCGCTTATGCAGCTCCTGCGGACAAGCCAGGCAGTATGCCGGTTGGAATCCACTCCGGGTATGCGACTCCTGCTTTCAAGCTATACCCTGGATTCGGGAGGTGGAATGTCCGGTGTGCGGGCGGGGAGAGGCCTGTCCAGATTGCCTTCGACTGGGGCCGCGGGCTCTGGTAATGAACCGCAGTGCTGTTAGATACGATGATGCCATGCGGGAGCTTCTGGCTGCTTACAAATACCGGGGAAACGAGAGGCTGCGGGTGCTGCTCGGGCGTATGCTTGTGCATGCTTACGGACTATATATGCTGGACCCGGCCGTCAAGAAGCGAGGGTTCGACTGTATTACCTTCGTGCCGGTCAGCCAGGAGCGGGCGGAGGAGAGAGGGTTTAACCAGGCGGAGCAGATGGCGATTATATTGGGTGAGCAGGTAGGTCTGCCGGTGGTCTCCCTTCTGACACGGCAGCGGCATACGGGCAAACAAAGCAAAATGTCCCGTGAAGAGCGGATGGCGAATATGCGGGGCGCCTTTGCCGTTATTCCCGGACGAGCCGTCAAGCTTCAGCGTGCTGCCCGACGGAGGAAGCTTCGGATTCTCATTGTAGATGATGTCTATACCACAGGGAGCACCTTAACCCAATGCGCAGAAGCCTTGTGTGAAAGCTTGCCCCAGGCCAGAGTCTATGGTTTGTGTTGGGCGAGGTAATTGTCATGGAAAAACCTCCTGAGAGGCGCCCCCGCCCTCAAGGAGGTCCATCGCTGATCAAACCCAGCGGCAAGAGATATCCCTTACGCTTCAAAGATATAAAAGCAACAACTATTGGTCAAGAAAAAATTCATAAAAGCTATAAATGTAGCATTTAACTAGTGGGAAAGTGAGGCCAACCACAGCCTCAACTGACCTGGATTGCGGAAACTTCACTGTTGTTGTGTTCTGCAAAATATCGTATGCTAGATGGACAGGGAGGGGACCGGAATGGATGAAACAAAGGAATTGCTGCTTGCATTATTAAAGAATGTAGAAACGATGAATGCAACGGTAACGGGTGGACTTGATCGGGTGGAGGCGGATGTAAGGAGCCTTCGGCAGGAACTCGGTGAATTTAAGAATGAAATGTATGAGTTCAAAACGGAGATGCGGGAATTCAAAAATGAGACCAGCCGCAACTTCAGTGAGCTTCGTCTCGATCTGAATGAATTTAAGTCCGAAACCAAAACAGAATTGCGCCGCCTCCGCCGGAGTCAGATTGCGCTGGAACATGACCTGGATCAAACTATGGCCGATGTGGAGCAACTGAAGGAGCAGCTGAATCTCCAAAAGCAATAATTTATGCTGACATGAAAGAGGTGCCTTCAATGGGGTTGAACGTAGATAATTGCAGCCGCTGCGGCCGACTTTATGCCAAGAATAATATTCATGAAGTTTGTCCAGCTTGCGTAAAGGAAATTGATAAGATGTACGAGGTTGCCGCCAAATATTTAAGAGAAAATAGAGGCTGCACCATCCAGCAGTTAAGCGATGAAACCGAGATCCCGTTCCGCCAGATTGTGAAGTTTATCCGCGAAGGGCGCATCTCCATTTTAAATATGCCCAACATGTTCTACCCTTGCGAATCCTGTGGGGCTCCGATCAAGGAAGGACACATCTGCCAGGATTGCCGCAAGAAAATTACCCGGGATATGCAGCATGCCAAGGAAGACGAGCAGCGCCGGGAGTCCATGAAACATAAACAGTCCGAAAGCGTCAGCTATAATATCAAGGACCGCCTGCAGAAGGACCGGTTTTGATAATCAACTAAATAAAGCCGAGGTTTCAGCCGATAATAGGGATATACGATTATCGGCTCTTTTATTTGACCTGACAATGAGGTGAGGATAATGAAAATAAACGAACCTTCCCGCGTGGGAAATGTGAATCCGTACAGGAAAACCGCAGCAGGCAGCCAAGCCTCTGCCGCTTCGAGAGCATCCCGGAAGGATGAGGTGCAGATCTCGACAGAAGCTAAGGAGCTCTTAGGCAGCGTCCGCAACCCCGAAAAGCTCGACGAGCTGAAGAAAGCCGTATCCACCGGCACGTACAACGTGGACGCGAAGGAAGTGGCCGAGAAGCTTTGGCCGTATTTGAAATAGCTAACGAAACGAGGTTGAATCCCCTTGGCCATCCAGGAAATCGTTGATATCATACAGGAAATGACGGGGCTCCATCAACAGCTGCTCGAATTGGCCTCCCAGAAGAAGGACGCCATCATACACAACCAGGTGGATCAACTGAATGGTTTGGTCAATAAGGAATCCAAGCTCGTAAAGCGCGTGAGTGAACTGGAAGAGAAGCGTGTGTTCGAAGCGGACCGTTACCTGGTGGGGAAGGGCTATCGTCCCAATCCTGCCATTACCGTAAGCGACCTGACCCGGATCATTGTGAAGGCCGGCGAGAAGCAGGCGCTTATCGAAGCCCAGGCACAGCTGCTTGAGGTGTTGGAGAGTTTAAAGGCTGCGAATAAGCTCAATCAGGAACTGGCGAAGCAGTCCCTGGCCTTTATTGATTATTCCTTGAATTTGCTGGTAGGCGCAGAGGACGAGGCCGTGTACCAGAACCCGCAGCAGCAATCTACGGGGTATGGCAAACGAAGCGGTTTCTTTGATTCCAGGGCGTAAAGGGCCGAGAGGAGAACGAACATGAGATCCACATTTCATAGTCTGGAAACGGCCAAACGGAGCCTGTTCACCCAGCAGACGGCATTAAGCACAGTAGGACATAACATTGCCAACGCCAATACGGAAGGCTACTCGCGGCAAACCGTAAACATGACCGCCTCAAGGCCGATGGAAGCGGTGGGGCTTATGCGTTCCAATGCGCCGGGTCAGTTGGGTACGGGCGTGGAGTATAGCTCCATCAACCGCATCAGGGAGGGTTTCCTTGACGCTCAATACCGGAACGAAAATAAAACCCAGGGCAATTGGTCTATTCAGCTAGACACCCTAGAAAAACTGGAAACCATCATGAATGAACCATCGGACGCCGGTATTCGGACAGTGGTGGATAATTTTTATAAAGCTTGGCATGACCTGAGCGAATCTCCTGAGGATATTACAGCACGTAAGTTGGTAAAAGAAACTGCTCAATCATTAACAGATGCTTTCAATCAAGCAAGCAAACAATTAAGTGATTTGAGTATGGACATCAATGAAAACATCCAAGTGAAGGTATCTCAAGTTAATACAACGATTAGTACCATTACTAATTTAAACAGCCAAATTGTTCGTATTGAAGGACTAGGAGATAATGCGAATGATTTACGTGACCAACGGGATTTATTAGTGGATCAGCTTTCTAAAGTTGTTAATATCACAGCGGTAGATGGCCCTCAAGGTTACCAGGTTTCTATGGGAACAGTCAATTTGGTTAATGGCAACGCGGTGACTCCTCCAGTCACAGTGGATTCCTTAGAGGATGCTTACTCCTCCGGAACATTAAATGGTGGAGAAGTGTACGGAATGATTGTTTCACGCGAGGTTTTTGTTAAGGATTATACGAAGCAGTTGGACCAGCTGGCCAATGCAATGGCGAACGGTGAAATTACGGTTAAGCTTCCCTCCGGTTCTGTTATTCCTGAAGGAACTACGCTGGGCACTACAACATATACAGGAACTGTAGCCTCCAGAACTCTGGCCTCAGATTTAACAGTGAAAGTCGCTGGCCTAAATGGTTTGCACAAGCTAGGATATACGTTGGTTGACGGTGCAGTTACTGCAGGAGATAATTTCTTTGTCTCAAAGGATGGCGGACCGATTACAGCGAGCTCCTTCCAGGTAAACAACAAAATTCTGGGGGATGCTTCTTACATTGCTTCTTCCATGAGAACCTATATGGATGGGACTACTGAAAAGGTGGTAAAAGGCAACAAGGATCTTGCATTGGGTATTGCCCAATTGGTGGATACGAAGGTCAACTTTGCTTCCATATCCAACGGAGAATTGACCTTAAACGGTACCGTGAATGACTTCTTTCGTTCAATTGTGGGCCAACTGGGTGTTCAAACGGAAGCCGCGAAACGGCAGACCAATAACTCCAAAATGGTTGTTGATCAAGTGGATTCCAGACGCCAATCTGTAAGTGGGGTATCAATTGATGAAGAAATGACGAGCATGATTAAGTATCAGCATGCCTATAATGCAGCAGCCAGAGTGATGACATCGGTTGATGAGATGCTGGACAAGATTATCAATGGAATGGGCGTAGTTGGAAGATAAGCAGGCATAACAGCCTGAGTTAGGGAGTGTGTAGGTTATGCTTGGACGAGTGACTCAGAATTCTATTTCCAATCAATTGCTGCGGAACATTAATACGAACCTTCGTAATATGCAAGGTCTTCAAGAACAGATGTCCACGGGGCGCCTCATTAACCGGCCATCTGATGATCCGGTGGGAATCACGTATGCCTTGCGTTACCGAAGCGATTTGTCGATTAATGAGAAATATCAGAGCAATGTAGATTCTGCAGCATCGTGGCTTGATTTTAATGATACTATGCTGACCCAAGTTGGAGATGTTCTGAAACGGATGAAGGAGCTGACCGTTAACGGTTCAACAGGCACCAGTCCGCAAGCCTCGTTGGATAATATCGCCAGCGAGATTGGTCAGCTTAAGGATCAATTATTGGACATTGCTAATAGTCAGTTTAACGGGAAGTATGTCTTTAATGGTCAGTTTACGGACAGTCCTCCTTACGATTCATCAGTTGACCCCAAAACGGTTATGACCGATTTGGGAGATATTAATTATGTCGTCAATTCAGGCGTCCAGCTCAGCGTAAACGCAAAAGGAAGCGAAGTATTTGGTTATCCGCCTACTGGAGTGACTGCACCCAAGAATGAGGACGACAATATTTTTCATGTTGCGGATCAGTTGATCGCCAATTTGAAATCGGGAAATTATCAGGGAGTAAAGGATCAGCTCCCCTTTTTGGAATCCAGAATGGACAAGGTTCTCAATCAACGAGCTGAAGTAGGAGCCAGAGCCAATCGTGTGGAATTGATTCAGCAGCGGCTTGGGGATTTAAGCTTTAACTTGGAAAGCCTGCAATCTAAAACTGAGGATGCCGATATTGAAGAACTGATTATTAAAGCCAAGGTAAACGAGAACGTGTACCAGGCTTCATTGTCAGTTGGGGCGAAGATTATTATGCCGACATTGGTGGATTTCCTAAGATAATCATGTTCTAGGAGGGGAGGAGCATGGTTCCACAGTTATCGATTCAATCGCAGAGGGGAAGAATTGGGATTGAGTCTCAGTTAGGACAATACGAAATCCGCAGACCACAGCCGGACGTAGAGGTAAATTCCACTCCCGCCCGGATTACTGCGGAGAATCGTCCAGGGGAATTAAAGATTGACCAGACACTCACGGACAACGCATTGACCGGAGGCAAGCAGGAGGCCTTCTGGTCTCGGGTCTATGCTCAGTATCAGGAGGTTGCCCGTCAGAACCTGATCCATATGGTTGAGAAGGGAAATCTGATGGGGGATTTGCGTGTCAAAAGGAATCCTATGCCGGATATGGCATTGGATGAATTTATCGAAGGTGCGCCGGATTTGCAGGTTTATGGGCATGCCTCCCCCGGGAATATCTCCTTCTCCTATACTCCTCATGAGCTTAACATGCAGGTGGAGGAGGGTTCGGTGCAGGTGGATGTGCAGGTTCACAAACCGGAGATTCAATATCATCGCGGGCAAGTGCGGATTTATATGGAACAGTATCCGTCTCTGACCATAACGCCGCCTGTCATCAATATGAGAGTGTAAGCAGCTATAGGCATCCTAAGGATTGCCTGTAGCTTCTGTACTTTTATCAAAAGGTTGGGGGAGTATAAATGAAAGACGGTCTGACCGTTACATTTCGTGAAGGATTGCCCGGTTTCGAGGATAAGCATCAATTCAAGCTGGAATTCCCAGAGGAAGGTTCGCCTCTATGCCGCTTGCAGTCTGTAGAGGATGAGGAATTAGCCTTTATTCTGGCTGATCCGTTTGTATTCTACCCCTCGTATGAGTTCCAGCTTCCGGAGCGTGCTATAACCGAGCTTCAAATCCAGTCGCCGGAGGATATTATGGTCCTGGTTGTGGTGAATGTCCGGGATGAGCTCGCTACAGCAATGGTAAACCTGGTAGCACCCGTCGTGATCCATATGGAAAGCGGACAGGGCAAGCAGCTTATCCTGACGAACACAGAGTACATGACGCGGCACCCACTGCTAGCCAATAATGTTGAACAGAAGGGGGAGAGTGACTGATGCTGGTACTTTCCCGCAAAAAAGGGCAGTCCGTTATCATTCAGGATGATATTGAAATTACCATCCTGGAAACGGAGGGGGATACGGTAAAGCTGGGGATCACTGCACCCAAACAAGTACCCATCCTAAGAAAGGAATTGTTGGTTTCCGTTCAAGAAACGAATCGGGACTCTGCAAGCCAACCAGTGAATCTCCTTCACCTGTCGGATGAGCTAAAAAAATTCAAAAAGAATGTTTAATCCCCTATAAAGAAATGGCGAATCCTGCCGATATATATATCATGACAGTTCAGGGCGGCCGATCTGAACTGGCAATAATACAATCCACATGGACGTGGACATGTACCCAACTCAAGGAGGAATATTATCATGCGTATTAACCACAACATTACAGCATTGAACAACCACCGCAACATGGGCTTGAATAACGTTGCCACCGGCAAAAACATGGAAAAGCTGTCTTCTGGTCTTCGCATCAACCGTGCAGGTGACGATGCCGCAGGTCTGGCAGTATCCGAAAAAATGCGCGGCCAAATCCGCGGTCTGGAAATGGCGCAACGTAACGTTCAAGATGGTATCTCCTTCGTACAAACCGCTGAAGGCGCAATGAACGAGGTTAGCTCCATGCTGACCCGGATGAAGGAATTGAATGTTCAGAAGGCCACTGGTACATACACCACTGGAGACAAAGCCAACATCGACGAAGAATTGAATGCGTTAGGTTCCCAAATCGACAAGATTATGACCGACACCAAGTTTAACCAAATTAATATTACCTCTGGAGCGACTATTCAATCCGATGATGATTCTCAGAAAATCGCTGTTGCTTCGATTACAACAACAGACTTCGTAGGACTGAGCTGCAGCACGAGCTTGACTAATGTCGAGAAAGCTATTAGCTCTGTATCTACTCAACGTGCTAAGCTGGGTGCGGTTCAAAACCGTTTGGAGTACACCTCCAACAATCTGGGTACCACTGTGGAGAACCTGACTTCTGCAGAGTCCCGTATTCGCGATACCGACATGGCAAAGGAAATGGTGGAGCTCTCCAAGAACCAAATTCTGCTCCAATCCTCCCAAGCAATGTTAGCCCAAGCAAACCAAGCTCCTCAAGGTGTGCTTTCTCTACTTCGTTAAAAAGCAAAAGTTTTTCAAAAGGCTCTGGGTTTCCCAGAGCCTTTTTTCTCTATAAAAAATGCATGTATCTGCCGATATAAGAACTATACTTGTTTTGTCCGGGGAGCGTGAGAAGGTGAGCATTCAATCAGTTGGGAGTGGGAAGTCTATAACGCAAGGTTATACACCGGAGGTGAGGCCGGCAGCTTCGATAACACCAGAAGCATCCTCGTCGTCTGATATGCTCAGACTAGCCAGAAGTGGTGAAGCGGTACGGGCTTTGGAGGTGCGAGGAGTGCCTGTTTCGATTGGCGAAGGCCAACTAGTCAAAGCAATAGACAGGGCAATTAAAGCATTGGAGGGCCCTTCGACTTCCTTTGAGATGAAGGTGCATGAAGGAACTCATTCTATCATGGTGAAGGTATTCAATAAGGAGACGGGAGAACTGATCCGGGAAATTCCGCCGGAGAAGACACTTGATCTCGTAGTGAAAATGATGGAATTTGCGGGTATTTTAATTGACGAAAAAGTATAGAGGGTGGTGTATGGCATGCCAAACATGAGGATCTCCGGGTTTGCATCCGGATTGGACATTGATCAGATGGTGGCGAAGCTGATGAAGGCGCAGCGGGTTCCATTGGAGAAGCTGAATCAGAAGAAAACAACGCTGGAGTGGCAACGGGAGCAGTATCGTGATTTAAATTTGAAGTTTGTTGATTTTCGCAGTAACAAGCTGACCAACTACAGTATGTCCGAGGCCATCAGTGGCAAAAAAGCCACAGTAACAGGCAATACGGCGGCGGTGTCGGTCAAGGCCAACCCTAATGCTGTGGCAGGGACTATGAGTATTGAGGTTGAGACATTGGCTACTGCCTCCAGTTTATTGAGCAGAAAATTGGAGCTGGACGGAAACGGAGACAAAGTTGCCGGTACGGGCGGTATCGGCAAGGTGGATGCCGAAAAAACAACATTGGCAGATTTGGGATTGGGAGACATCTCCTTTAGCTTAAAGAATGGAGCCTCCGAACCAGTCATTATATCGGCTAGCGAGAATGACACCTTGGCCTCTGTGATAGCTTCGTTAAATAAAAGCTCAGCAAATGTAAATGCTTTTCTGGACAGCGAAACGGGTAGACTTTCGATTACATCTAAAAATACGGGAGCAGGAGAGCTGTCTGTTACTAGTGATCCGAATGGATTTTTGGCTAAGTTCAATTTGGTGGGTGCGGCAGGAACAGATGCTAAAGTAAAAATTAACGGTATTGAGACCACTCGTGCAAGCAATACCTTTACTGAGAATGGTGTAGTGTTCACATTGAATGCAGCCGCTCCGGGGTCAGTCAGCAATGTGACCATCGCAACAGATGCAGATAAAATCTTGGACACGATTAAGTCGTTTATCACTGATTATAACGGTGTGCTGGACGCTGTAAACGGGAAACTCAATGAGGAGAAATATCGTAAGTACACGCCGCTTACCTCTGAGCAAAAAGAAGAGATGAAGGATAAGGAAATTGAACTATGGGAGGAGAAAGCCCAGAGCGGACTTCTTCGCCGCGATACCACCTTAACCTCCATGCTGAGCGAGATGCGGCTCGCCTTGATGACGAATGTCAAGGTTGAGGGGCAGGATGTGAATTTGCTTCGTGACTTTGGTATTTCAACAGGTGACTGGACGCAGAAGGGAAAGCTGGTCATTCAGGATGAAGCGAAGCTCCGCGCAGCGATTGAGTCTGATCCGGATAAGGTAGTGGCATTATTTACACAGCGCACTGTCGAAACGGATCCAAATAAGAAGAAGTTGGGAACCACTCCTGATAGTGGAATATTTAATCGGTTATCCAATGTATTGACGACTGCAATGGCAACCTTATCGGAAAAAGTGGGCACTTCACCTTACCTGTCAGACAAAGCTTCGCCGTTTAAACCGGATAGCATGATGGGGGAGCAGCTGAGGCTTCTGGATAATAAAATTACGGACGTGACTAAGCAGATGGCGTTGAAGGAAGCACAGTATTACAAACAATTCACGGCAATGGAGACAGCGATGAACCGATACCAAGGGCAGTCCTCCTCCTTATTTAACCGCTAATGGCCACTCTTGCTCTTGTGGTTATTGTACGCAATGAAGAACGATGTATCGACCGGTGTCTATCCAGCGTAGCTGCTTATGTGGATGACGTAATTGTAGTCGATACGGGCTCTACCGATCGAACAAAGGAGATTGCTCGGAGTCACGGTATTTCGGTGTATGACTATAGCTGGTGTGATGACTTTTCTGCTGCCCGCAACTATGCGCTATCCCTATCATCAGCAGATTGGAACCTTATCCTGGATGCTGATGAGTATGTATTGGATTTTCAGGTTGATTCCATTCGCCAATTTATGGAGGACTCAACACAACTGGGGAGAATCCAGATTATCAGCTCAGCGATGGTGGAGGGGGAGGAGAGTGAGACTCGCAGCCGCATTACTCGGCTCTTACCTTCGGGTGTAGGATATTGCGGGCGTATTCATGAGCAAGTAGATGCAGTGCTGCCGCGCAAGAATGTACCTATTCTCATCCACCATGATGGATATTTGGGTACGGATAAGTCAGCCCGCAATATTCCACTGCTTCTGGAGGAACTTAGCATAAAACCGGAAGATTCTTATTATCGCTATCAACTGGCTAAGGAATATAGGGGGCGTAATGATTGGGAGCAGAGTTTGCACTACTTCGGAGAAACGTATAAGGCTTTGAAGGGGACAGAATCTTACGCGCCCAATGCAGTTGTAGACTATGTTTATGTATTAATTAGATTGGGAAGGCTGACTATAGCGTTAGAGGTATTAAACGCATACGCTGAGCGGCTCGATAGCTTTCCAGATTACCACTATGTCTGCGGGATTTTCTATCTTGATTTGATTTTGTCTGATCCGGATACGTATTTATCATACCTGCCGCGAATTGAGGCTTCCTATCAGCGCTGTTTGGAGATTGGAGAAACCAGCAGTTATGAGAGTGTCGTGGGCACAGGTTCATATGCGGCCTGGTATAATCTTGGTAACTACTATGAAGTTCTTGGACAAAATGAGGAAGCCAGGGACTGCTATCAGCAGGCAGCAGATTTGGGATATAAAAAAGCCATACAGCAATTAAGTAAATTCATGTAAGGAGTGAGTGAAGGCCATGATCAGCAATCCCTACCAGAAGTATCAGCAATCCTCCGTTCAGACAGCCCCGCCGGGGCAATTGCTCGTCATGTTGTATGATGGTGCCATTCGTTTTACCAAGTCGGGTATTGAGGGAATCGAAAGCAAGAATTATGATAGGGCCAATCAAAATTTGCAGAAGGCCCAGATCATCATTCATGAATTTATTGCTTCACTAAATTTTGACTATCCTATCTCTAATAACCTGCTGCAGGTGTACGAGTACATGCTGTATCGGCTTATTCAGTCCAATAACGAGAAAAGTGTAGGGCCTGCCAGTGAGGTCTTAAACTATCTGATAGAGCTTCGGCAAAGCTGGGCTCAAGCCGCGAAGATGCCTATTGAACCTATTGTGAAGTCCCATGAATAGGCTGCTGAATCAGGTATTGAATGAAGTCATCCGTTTGAGCCAGCCGCAGCCTGATATTCGTTATGAGGAATATGAGGAGCTGACAGAGCTTCGCCAGCAATTAGTCAATCAGGTGGAAGCGAATGATCAGCCCCTCTCTGAGGAACAGCGGTCGATCATTCGCCAAATCCTTTCTTATGATGCAGCAATCATGGAACGGATGGACGCTTATAAGCAAGAAGCAGAAAAAGAACTAAAAATAATAGAAATAGCCAGACGGCAACGAAGAACCTATGAGACGCAGAGCTTTGACGAAGGTTTTCTGTTTGATAAAAAACATTGAAGAGGCTATTCCCCCGTCATCTAGGGAACAGCCTCTTCTTTTTTTCTCGATCTCTCACAGCGCCAAGAAGGGAGGGAGATCCTGATAGTTCGGGTCAAGCTGCAGGAGCTGCTGTTTCATCCCTGCCCGGCGAAGCGGATCAGAGCAGAGGGTGCAATATCGAATATACCGCTTTCGTTCTTGAGGATTCAACTGAATGGCCTGTTCCAGGTACAGAAGGGCCGTTTCTGTGTCTCCCATACGCAGGTAAACATCGGATAAATTGCTGCAGCTGGTATCATCCAGTAAGCCGCTTTCGTTGAGGTAGGTGTAGCATTGTAACGCGGCATCGTCATGGTGCATTGTATAAAGGAAATTAGCAATTCGATTCAGAACAACGGCAGTGCTTATGCCTTCCAGAAGCTGGTCGAAGCGTTCCAGATGACCTATCATATACAGCCCGCTTACGAGCTGGAAGGCATAGTTTGGATCGGTTTCTAGTATATCTGTTCTACCTGCGGTTAACAGGCTTCGTCCCCAATCCAGGTACGCTGCATGGTCTGCATCATGAAGAGGCATCCAGTCTATCCAGGAGGGATGGTTCCATGAAACAGCTGCTAATACCAGTTGGAATATCACCTGCGGATCTCGTTTTTCCTCTTTCGAACCTTCTTCCCAAACATGCTGAAATTCGATTTGATTTTGCAGCATTAAGGAATAGCGCAGCCTCTCTGCAAGCTTAAGCAAGCGCAAAGAAGGGAGTCGTTGAACGTAATGCTTCGATAGCTCCACATAGCCCAGGGAGATGGAAATCTTACATAACAAGGGAATGGTCACCGGATTTGTGGTATCCACCAGTTTGTCCAGAAACGTGATAATAGAAGGAGCGGAATCATGTAAGGACAGAATGTGTATCAGCCGGGACAAGGCGGAACCATCCATAAAAGCACCCAGCACCTTGGTCAAATAATAAATGGTCTGATGAAAGTCCTTTTTTTGCTCGAATAGGGTGGATAACTGGAGAAGAGGCAGCCTGGTGCCCATGGCTGGACTCACAATGGCGAAGGTCTGTCCAGAACTGGCCAATTCTTCGCCGATGGATAGGCATTGTTGAAAGGTCAGCTTGGCTTCTTCATTAAATCCAAGGTAATAACACAACAACCCCCGTATAGCGAGAATATCTGAATATTGCTCGTAAGTTTTCAAATGCTGATCCATGAAAATCCAGGCATCAATATATCGTTTTGTTCCCAGGTAGGTCTGTAACAACGAAAAAAGCACTTGCTTATAGGAATCGCCTAGCACTTGTTTTCCTTCTAATGCTTTGTGGAGATAGAAGCTGGCCTGATCGTAATCCTTCATCATGTTATACTGGTTACCCAGCATTAGACAATCATAGACGCTGTAGCCGCCCTTTTTATCTTTATATTGTTCAAATATTTCGAGGTTCCGTTGAAACTTTTGCTTGGCTGCGATGGTTTCTTCCTCGTAGCCGGAATGAAGAATGCGGCAAGGTGCTGTAGTGCTGCGCAGTTTAACGCCGTATTTCGATTGAAGCTGCTCATGTATGGGGCGATGATAGTGAATTCCGCAGTGGTTAGGAAATACACGAGACACGAGCACTTCATTGGTTCCCGTTTCCCCGCCCTTTCCAAGGAAACTGGTAACAGTCACTGCATATATTGTATGCCGTTCGGGTTTTAACTTCTGAAGAAATTCGCGCAGCTTTAGGCCTTCAGTGGGCTCCATATATTCATCGGCATCCATAACGAGAATCCATTTGCCATTGGCATGTTTTATCGATTCATTACGAGCCGCGGCAAAGTCATTAATCCATTGAAAATGATAGACGTGCTCTGTATACGATTCGCCAATCTTTACTGTGTTGTCCGATGACCCTGTATCGATGATTATAATTTCATCGACAATTTCTTTCACACTATCTAAACATCGGGCTAGATAGTGTTCCTCATCCTTCACGATCATGCAAAGTGAGATTAAAGGCTTCATGTATACTTCGTCCCCCATAGAAATATGTCTTGAATAAAACTGTATAATTAGCAAAGCAAAATGGTTTGTTGAAAATTGAATATCTCAACTGAATTGCAATAGAGAAAGCATCGATTTTACGCTTCTGGTATTGATGAAGATAGGTTTTCCTCTATATACCATGAAAACTTTAACTCTTTATATAGAATATTAATTTATCAAAAAATAATTTATACCGATAAATAGATTATCGGTTATAACAAATCATCTGGATAGAGTGATTTTTCATATTTGTATGTCCTAAAGACTATATAGGGGAGATTAGTATATGCGATTAAATAAAACAAGTATTATTATCCTGACACATAATAAATTGGATTATACCAAACTCTGTATTGAGAGTATTCGATTATATACTAATCCCGATTGTTATGAATTAATAGTCGTGGACAACGCTTCCACTGATGGAACAAAAGATTGGTTGCTCATTCAAAGTGATATAATAACCATATTGAATGAAACTAATGTAGGATTCCCAAAAGGATGCAATCAGGGAATTAATATTGCTTCTGGAGACAGCATATTATTGCTTAATAATGATACAATTGCCACTCCTAATTGGTTGAATAATATGGTTACTTGTTTATATAGCTCAGAATTAATAGGGGCAGTAGGCCCTGTGACTAACAATTGCGGATATTATCAAAGAATTAATACTACTTATTCAACTGTTGAGGAAATGCAACAATTTGCTAAGGACTTTAACAAGCTTGATCAAGCTAAGTGGGAGTATTCTTTAAAGTTGATAGGTTTTTGCATGCTTATTAAAAGGGAAGTTTGTGAAAAGGTTGGAATTCTCGACGAAAGGTTTACACCAGGTAACTTTGAGGATGACGACTACTCGTTTCGTATTTGGAGTGCAGGATTTAAACTGATTATTTGCAGAGATACATTTATTCATCATTTTGGATCGATTTCTTTCAGGGAAAATAGCAAGAGTTTTATGGAATTATTGAATAGCAATGAGAAGAAGTTTGAAGAAAAATGGGGCTTCAATTCAACCTATTCATCTTTTGTTAGACATGAAGTCATTAATCTAATGAACAAACATGATAAAGAAACTCCATTAAGAATATTGGAAGCAGGTTGTGGTTGTGGTGGAACACTACTTCAGCTAAAAAACATTTACAAAAATTCCGAGTTACATGGGATTGAACTAAATGAGAATTCAGCTTTAATTGCAAAAAACTTTGCAAATATTATTGTCGCGAACCTCGAAGAAGACTTGGATTATCCAAATGAATTTTTTGATTACATTATTCTAGCAGATGTTTTGGAGCATTTATATGATCCATGGGCTGTACTAAAAAATATCCGCAGATATCTTAAAAAAGATGGCTATTTGCTTGCCAGTATACCTAATATTACTCATGTGAGTGTGATACGAAAATTACTTCAAGGTAAGTGGACCTATGAGAATGCAGGTATATTAGACCGTACACATATTCGTTTTTTTACTTTTTATGAGATAGAGAGAATGTTCGCTGGATCAGGATACGTTAATCTGCAAGCTGGATCAGTCACTACGTCTTTATCTGAGGATGAAGTGAATTGGGTTACATCTCTGCCTGAAATAAATGATGCTAGTCAATTTGAGGTTTACCAGTACCTTATTAAAGCGAGTCCTGGAAATATAGAAAAAGAACAGATAACCAATGCTATACAAACTTATATTGAAAACCAAAGTAATAATGAATTACTAGGGGATTTAGTCAGGATAATTAAGGACGGGCAAATTGACTCTTCTGATATTATAAATGTAGTCAAGAGTTTGAGTTTAACAGATCTACAAAAACAAGAACTTTATAATGCATTGGGTTCAGGCCTATTTTCGGAACAAATCTACGATATGGTTATACCTTTATTTCAAGAATCGTTAACCATTAATGCTTCGCATAGTGATTCCTTATTTAATATGAGTTATTTCTTGTCAACTATGGGTGAATATGATTTAGCATTGAGTTATTTATCAAGAATGGATACGCAGGATGAGGAATGCCGTGAATTAGTTGATCAAATTCGGGAGAATAAAAATAAACAGGCACATGAGATAGAAGATGCAGTATTAGGTATTTTAAATGATACTTCATTCAATAATACGCAACTCTTAAAACCATTGTCTAAGGTGGAAGAGCATTTGTATAATCTCCCATATGATACTAAGGAGTTACTTGAACGTATCGGAAGATATTTTTTTGAAGCTGGAGATATATTAACTGCTAGAGAGTACTTTTTAAAAGTAAATGAAATCGCTCCAAAGAATAATGATAATTTCTTTAACTTGGCTGTTACATTTGCTATTCAAGAAAAGTGGGAAGATGCAGCATACTGGCTTAAATTTATTACTGGAGAACCCGATGAAGGGATGTTGTCACTAAGTGCAACAATTCAGGAAAAGATAAAGCTAAAGGACTTTGAAAGCTCAGAGTTGATCCATCTTTTACGAAGAGTGGAATTCAATATTGAAAGAGAAGTGTCTCTTGAACGTATTGTTAATTGGATGATTCAAGAAGACAAGGATGAAAAACCAGTGCTATCAGTTGTAGATAAATTGATAGTAAATAAAACTAATGTGTTAAATGCGGTCTCCTTTGCTTGTTATAACATGAACTACTTTGATGTTTTACTTCCATTATTAAACCAGGCATTAGTTTATAGTCCAAACGATTCAGAAACACTCTACAATATGGCATTTTTGCTCCACCAATTGAATGAAGTTGACCTAGCTTCAAATTATATTAAAAAAATACAAACACCTGATCCAAGATTACTCGATGCTATACATTCATTGGAGGTAGCCTTGAATGAATCCAAATAAAGTATGCTTTATTATGTGCGTTAACGATGAACGATGGTCTGAGGAATCAATTCTATATATTAATAATCTGCATAAACCGGACGGGATTGAAACAGAAATTCGAGTTATTTATGAAGCAGCTAGTATGGCGTCTGCTTATAACAAAGCAATGAGGGAGTCGGATGCTCAATATAAAGTTTATTTGCATCAAGATCTACTCATTATCAATCCATATTTTATTAGTGATATAATAAAAATTTTTAATATGGATCAAAGTATTGGCTTATTGGGAGTTATAGGAGCAAAAAGCCTTCCTGCTAACGCCATTTGGTGGGAAGGGCATAAGGTCGGTAGAATATATGACAGTCATACAAATCGTATGGAACTTCTCAGTTTCGAACAGCCTAGTTCAATCATCGATTATGTTGAAGCAATCGACGGTTGTATTATGATTACTCAATACGATATTGAATGGAATGAAGAGGTATGTACGGGGTGGCATTATTACGATATCTCACAATGTATGGAATTTTCCACGTATGGGCTTAAGACTGTCATACCCCAACAATTTGAACCATGGTGTGTACACGATAGTGGGATAGCAAGTCTAAATGGGTTTAATGAATTTCGCGAAAGATTTCTTGAATATTATGAATGGTCAGAACCAGTACTTTGTGGGAAACAGTTTTTTAGAGTCGGTAAGAATTCAGTAATTGACCCGTCGTGTGATATATCGGGTTCTGCCGGCATTCAATTGGGAAGAGATGTTATTATTTTAAGAGACTGCTGGTTGATGCTTCCATATGAAAATATTGCTGCTACCCCTCGTATTATTATAGGCGATGGAACTAATATTGGACGAAGGACAAATATATCTGCAATTGAAGAAATCGTGATTGGTAAAAATGTTATTATTGCATCAAATGTTCATATTAGCGATCATAACCATGAATACAAATATGCAGAAATACCTATTATGCATCAAGGGGTTACATGGAATAAAGCAAAGGTTAATATAGGGGACGGGAGTTGGGTTGGAATAAACGCCGTTATAGTCGGCAATGTAACTATAGGAAGAAATTGCGTAATTGCTGCAAATTCATTTGTAAATAAAGATATTCCAGATTATTGTGTTGCCGCGGGTTCACCTGCAAAGGTTATTAAGATGTTAGATTATTCAACTGGTGAGTGGGTATCCATAAGTGATGAAAGAGATTTAGAAAAAAAATTGAGCGAGAGATATTTATGTAAGCCACTTATATCTATTTGTATTCCAACATTTAATAGAGCGCAGAACTTAAAAATTTGCTTGGATTCAATTTTATTCCAGGTCGGGAATAGCCCCTTAGTAGAAGTAATAGTTTCGGACAATAACTCAGATGATTTTACTCAATCTGTTCTTAGGTCTTTTTCGATCAAATTTAAAAATCTTACATTCTGGAAAAACGATGATAATATTGGGGTGGAAAAAAATATTTTAAAAGTAATTAGTGCAGCTCAAGGCTCTTTTACAATGCTTCATGGAGATGATGATTATTTCCTGCCAAACGTTCTCCAAAACATTGTTAATATGGTCTATGCAAATAGAGATTGCGGATTAATTTTTTTGGATGTATTGGATGACAGCAACCGACAATTGAGGGGTCAAGGAGCTTCTAATTTTTTAAGAGAGGCTTCAATTTACTCCACTTTTATATCTTCATTGATTTTTAAAACAGATCTCATGCAGAACATAGTTGAGATTGATAAATTTGTTGGGTCGATGTTGAATCAAGTATTTATTGAGTATAAAATACTTGAGATAAACCCTCGTTTCTGTATTTATAAGAAAAGAATCTTTAGCTGGGGAGGAAATATTCCGAACAGTTATGATTTTGCAGAAGTATTTATCGAAAATTATTTTTCTATTTTAGAACATTTTCTGGGATGTCACCTTAATCAGGAAGATCTAGATGAAGAAAAGGCAAGAATAATTCCTTACTTGTTCACCACTTATGAATTTCATTTAACCGGTAATCATGAATTTGTTGAAAGTTTTGAGAAAGTGATTGATTCTAGATATTTTAGCGAGTCATATTATCCGCAATTGATAAAACAAATAAGTGAAATAAAATCCAGAAACAAGATAGAATCAATATCCTAATAGCTATGTTTTGGTGATGACTGGGGGATGTTGTATGAAAGCCGTTATTCTCTGTGGTGGCAAAGGAACTAGGATGAGAGAGGAAACTGAGTACAGACCTAAGCCTCTAGTGTTAGTGGGTGGAAAACCAATTATATGGCATATTATGAAAACATATTCTTTTTTTGGGATAAAGGATTTTATTTTATGTGTTGGATATAAAGGCGAAATGATAAAACAATACTTTATGGAGATGTATTGGAGAAATAATGATTTTACAATCCAGTTTGGAAAAGGCAGTAATATTAACTTCCATACTAATGAGCAAGAGGATTGGTGTGTAACAATTGTAGATACTGGTATGGAGACTATGACTGCTGGCAGATTAAAACTTGTGGAAAAATATATTGAAGATGATGAATTCTTATTTACTTATGGAGATGGTCTTAGTGATGTTAATATTGGTAACCTCATTCAATGCCATAGGCAGAAGGGGAAAATTGCTACATTAACTGGGGTTTATCCACTTTCACCTTTTGGATTGTTGGAAACAAGTAATGGTGTAGTTGAGGCCTTTCGGGAGAAACCGGTTGTGAATGATATGATAAATGGTGGGTTTATGGTTTTGAAACGTGATGTATTTCGTTATATTCCTGAAGAGGACTGTTACTTTGAACAGGATCCTTTACGGAATTTGGCTCTTGATAGTCAACTGGCTGTTTATGAGCATAAGGGGTTTTGGACTGCTGTAGATACCTTTAAAGATGTTGAGCGTGTAAATCAGATTTGGCTCAGTGAAGATAAGTGCTGGAAAGTGTGGGAATAATGGAGAAATTCCTTCGGTCAATGTACAATGGCAAGACTGTCCTTATTACAGGTCATACAGGATTTAAAGGTTCATGGTTATCTATTTGGCTGCATATGTTAGGGGCTAATGTAATTGGGTTTGCTTTAGATCCAATAAACGCGGAGGATAATTTTTCTATAACAGGAATTGGTAAACGCATTATTGATATTAGAGGAGATATTACAAACCTATCTTCCCTGTATGATGTTATGAACCAACATAAACCGGAGTTCGTATTCCATCTTGCTGCCCAGTCTCTGGTATTACAGTCTTATGAAGATCCGGTATTAACTTATAATACAAATGTAATGGGAACTTTGCATGTTCTAGAAGCGGTAAGAAGGGTAGAGTCTGTTAGATCTTGTGTCCTCGTTACAACAGATAAATGTTATGAGAATCGGGAGCATGTATGGGGTTACCGAGAAACAGATGCTCTTGGTGGATATGATCCGTATAGTTCTAGTAAAGCATGTGCGGAGTTATTAATCTCTTCTTATAGAAATTCGTATTTTAATAAATTGGACTACTCTCTCCATAGAACAGCCTTAGCATCTGTTCGGGCTGGTAATGTAATAGGTGGCGGAGATTGGTCTAATAATCGCTTAATACCTGATTGTTTTAGAGCAATTAGAAATGGTGATCCGATTATAATTCGCAATCCTCAATCGATTCGTCCTTGGCAACATGTGCTCGAACCGTTATATGGTTATTTATTGTTAGCATCCAGGTTATATCTAGGTGAGATTGCATTTGCTGAAGCCTGGAATTTTGGGCCAAATGATTCTGATACTAGGTCTGTTGAGTGGATTGTAAAACGCATTATTGAGAAATGGAGAGATTATTCCAAGTATTCAATTATTCCGAGCGATGGAAGACATGAAGCTAATTATTTGAAATTGGATTGTTCAAAAGCAAAAAATCTATTGGACTGGCAACCAAGATGGAGTTTAGAAACTGCCCTAGATAAAATTGTGGAATGGAACCAACAATTTTACGAGGGTTCAGATATGCTTGAAGTGTGCAAAGATCAAATTAACTCCTTTTTAGAAACATACATGGAGGTATGACTTGGATTTAACTAGAAAATATCTGGGAAAATCTATTTCTTATTCAAGCAAAATATATTTATTGATAGATCTACATTGTGTTTTCACATAATTCGGAGGAACCATTTCTATGAACAGCAAAAAACTAGCATGGAAAATCAGGAGACATGGAATTGAAATGACGCACCTGTCAAAGGGATCGCACATTGGAGCTGTTTTATCAATTGCCGATATTATTGCTGTTCTGTACAACGATATCATGACCTTTTCTTCAAAAAAACCCAAAATGGATGACCGTGATCGGTTTATACTAAGCAAGGGTCATGCAGGCGCTGCAGTATATGCTGCATTGGCTGAAATGGGTTTTTTTGAAGTTGATTATTTAAAATCTCATTATTCTAATGGTAGTAAGCTTTCCGGACATGTATCACACAAAGGGGTGCCGGGCATTGAATTATCTACTGGTTCCCTCGGACATGGTATTTGTGTTGGCGCAGGTATGGCACTTGCTGCGAAACGGGATAACAAGAAACATAAAGTATATGTTGTTGTTGGGGACGGAGAGTGTAATGAAGGATCAGTTTGGGAGTCAGCACTATTTGCTAATCACTTTCGTTTAAGCAATTTTGTGGTTATAGTAGACCATAACAAATTGCAAAGCTTGGATTTCTGCGAAAATACTCTTGAACTGATTGATCTTGCGGCTAAATGGAAAGCTTTTGGTTGGAATGTAATTGAAGCTGATGGACATGATCACGATCAATTGCGAAACGCTTTATTGAAAAATCATCATGAGAAGCCAACTTGCATAATTGCCCATACAGTAAAAGGTAAAGGTATTTCATTTATGGAGAATGAAGTGCTTTGGCACTATCGGGATCCTCAAGGTGATAATTATCTAAATGCTATTAAGGAGTTGGAAGAAGCTTATTATGAGAAATAGGTTTGTTCAAACCATTTTGGATATAGCGGCGGATAATTCTAACTTGTATTTGATAACTGGAGATTTAGGTTTTGGCGTATTAACGAAATTTCAGGAGAGTTTTCCCAATCAATTCATTAACGCTGGTGTTTGCGAGCAGAATATGACATCAGTTGCAGCAGGAATGGCATTGGAGGGTAAGACGGTTATTACCTATTCCATTGCCAATTTCTCAACGGCAAGATGCCTCGAGCAGATTAGGAACGACGTTGCTTATCATCAAGCAAACGTAAAAATAGTTGCTGTAGGTGGAGGATTTTCATATGGGGCCCTTGGTATGAGTCATCATGCAACAGAAGATCTAGCCATCATGAGATCAATGCCCGAAATGACAGTGTTTACTCCATGTGATCCCAGAGAAACTGAGATGGTAACTCGAACTGCAATTCAAATGAATGGTCCCTGTTACATTCGCCTAGGCAAAGGTGGGGAAAAAACACTAAATGATGAAGGGACAATTGTTTCTTTTGATAAAGCTAATATTCTTAGAAACGGTGAAAATACAGCTATCTTAGTAGCAGGTGCAATTGCAAATGAAGCTCTCATAGCCGCGGACTTGTTAAAGCGTGATGGAATAGATTGCGCTGTATATTCATTTCCTTCAATAAAACCCCTAGACAAAGAAACCATATTAAGGCTTGCCGGGATTCATGAGAACCTCTTCACTCTTGAAGAACATAACATAATCGGTGGTTTTGGAAGTGCTGTATCTGAGGTCATTGCTGAAAATAGAACAAAGACTGTTTTAACCAGAATTGGTTTAAATGATGAATTCACTAGTGTTGTTGGATCTCAAGAGTATCTACGAAAGTTTTACGGATTGAATGCTAAGAATATTTCCCGGATTATCCAACATAAATTCAAATTAATTCGTTGAATATTTTTAAATATATATTAATAACCGGAGGATATACAATGAAAAACTTTAATTTTGTCATGGTTTCTGCAGGATTTGAACATGGGGGAAATGTTACACATAGACACTTGGATGGCCATCCTGATTTATTCGTGTATCCATTTGAATCGCAATTGGGGAATCGTAACTTTAATGACTTCTTGGCTTCAGTTGAGAGGGTTCAATATCGATATCCTGAATTTCCAGAAAACCTGACACCCGAAGAATTATATGAGCAGATCATTGACGAAGAGATGAAGACTTTCTTAAGAAAAAGAAACGGATCCAAATTTAGAGATACCGACTTGGTTCTAGATGAAAAAAAGAGAATGACGAGTTTTGTAAACTTTTTAAATGAAAATGGTACCTCAAGAAAAAAAGTGATAGAAGCCTTCTTTCGCTCCACTTTCGAGGCTTGGGATAATTATTATTCAACATCAAATGATAATATGACCTACGTTGGTTATTCCCCAGCAATCGGTGTGGATGCAGATCGAATGGTACGTGACTTCCCAAATATAAAAATTATTCATATTGTTCGGAATCCCTTTTCTGCATATCGTGATACAAAACGTCGTCCATTTCCATTACCACTGAATCGTTATCTCATAACTTGGAACATTTATCATTCAACAGTCGAAATGTACGCGAGAATTTATCCCGAAAATGTGAAGATATTTAGATATGAGGATTTAGTAGAAAATAAAGAAAAATTTATGAGATCAGTTTCTAGCTTTATAAATGTAGAATTTAATGAAGCTATGTTGTATCCAAGCTGGAACGGAAAAGAGATCAGAGATATGATTGCACCCTGGGGAACAGTGTTAAAAAGTACAGAATCCTATAATGAGGAGATTATTAAAGAATTATCACTAGAAGAAATTAATAAAATAACGGCCGGTACGACGGCATTAGCTCGCCATTTTGGCTATGATATGGTGAGATATTTGAGGGAATATTATGCTGAGTAAGCTACTTCATTATGACAAACCTGCATTGCAGGTTTGTCATAATTTGGCCTTTGAAGAGTTAAAACTATATATGGTCGAATCAGGACACAGTATCAATCTTGTAGAATGTAGACCGGGCGGTACTTTAGGTGTATTTTCGTATGCTGAAATTGATGGAGTGAAAAAGTTTATAAAAACACACCTTCCAGGTGAAGATTATCGATTAAATGTACTTAAAGAAATTCAGATTTTAAAATGTTTATACAATGACGTTTTATCTGTAGAGCAAAAAGAATTAAAGTTAAACGGAATTAACTACTCGTTTTTAATAATGGATTTTTTGGAAGAAAATACACAGTTTTTATCTCTAAAAGAAGTGCAAAATTCTATTAATAATTACACAGAAAAGTTAACTCAAATAGATGCAATATCAACGATTAATGGAATGTATAACTTAAATCAGATATACGATGAAGCTGCCCGAGCAATCCCATTATTAGTAGATAATAATTTATTAAGCCAAGAGGTTGCAGCACGATGTTCAGACCATTTGTCATATATCAAAGAAATTATTGACAAATCAAAAAAAGTTGTTTGCCATGGAGATTTGAGTAATAAAAATATTTTACGCTTAAACAATCAACCCATCATCATTGATTGGGAGGATAGTTTCATCGGGATTGAAGATTATGATCTCTGTTATTGGTTGTCTTTTTTCGATCAAAAACAATATCATAACTCAGAACTATTTCGGCTAACCCAAATTTCTCCTAATAACTTAATTGCATTTATGGTACTAATTGTACTAGCGAAATGTTGGTTATCTTATAAAAACCATTCATATAAATCTAATATAATGTCTTTCAATCAGCGTTTAACTGAAATACTTTCGATAAATTGATAGAAATTAGGTGACCAATGTGAAGCGGGTAATTATTACAGGCGCAACAAGCATGCTTGGACTAGCCCTTATCCATGAATGCATTCAGAATAACACTGAGGTAATCGCAATCATTAGAGAAAACTCAAGAAAAAGAAACCTTATTCCTATTAATCCACTTATTTCTGTTATTGAGTGTGATCTCGCAAAAATTCATTCAATAAATATCGCAGGAAAGTGTTGCTACGATGCATTTTATCATTTGGCTTGGGCCTTTACAGATAATTTAAATAGAAATCTTGTAGAGGAACAACATTATAATATTGAATATACGCTTGCTGCAGTCAAGCTGGCTAGTAGGCTTAGATGTAAAAAGTTTGTTGGAGCAGGATCTCAAGCGGAATATGGACGTGTTCGAGGTAAAATTTCTGCAGATATGTGTGTAGCACCTGATAGCGCTTATGGGGTAGCTAAATATACCGCGGGAAGATTATCTTCAATATTATGCCAGCAAATGGGTATGGAATTTATTTGGATGCGAATCTTCAGTACCTACGGAATTAATGATATGCCCTCAACTATGATTATGTATACAATTGATTGTTTATTGAAAAAGAAAAAGCCACTACTAACTAAATGTGAGCAAATGTGGGATTACTTAAATTGCCGAGATGCTGCAAAGGCATTTTTTTTAATTGGTGCCAAAGGTAAAAATCAAGCAGTTTATAATATTGGCAGTGGCCAAGAAATTATTTTATCTGAGTACGTTTGTAAAATTAGAAACCTCATTGATTCTAATTTACCTTTGGGCATTGGGGAAAGGGAATATGCTCCCAATCAAATTATGACCCTATGTGCAGATATATCCAACCTAACTCTAGATACAGGTTTTGTGCCCTCTATCTCATTTGATGAAGGTATAAAGGAGACGATAAATTGGTATAGATCGTTTAAATTATTTTAAACCGAATATCTAAATCAACTATCCAAAAAAGTTAAAAGATGCTGTTGGGTAACACAAACTTTTACCGTTACAACCGTGTTTCCGGAACCCCTTGCTCGATACTGGCTAGTTTGTACCGTTTGTATGGCACGACACAATCCGGGAACCCATGATGAATTTTTAGACAATGTGAACAAAGCAAACGGCGGAGTACGAGGAAACGGCATTCACCATTCTCGCTGTGAGAGTCTGTTTTCGGTTCCCAATAACATGAAGCTTTTCTCCACAGCAGGGAAGGGAACTGATTCTGTAGACCTAACAAAAAATGATGAGTGAATTCTCAACCAGCGCATAGTTTGATAAATTGATCTTGTTGAATTGATGCGTACCCTGTTTCTTTTCTGTGATACGGTCATTCTAGAGAGCAATTTCCGGACAGGTAATTCCCGTCAGCAGTGGGATGTTACATTCTAGTCCAAACATTAAAGGCCATTAAACGATTAATAGGATAGTTAGAACTTGTTTAATCTAAAACTCACTCCCGCAAACGGTTTGAGCTTTTTTGTATTGTCTTTTAGGAGATCTAGCTGCAACAAGCCCCCCCCTCCACACATTGATCAAAACTCCCAAATAGGTTTATAATAGACAAATATAAGACTTTTTGATCTCATATGAGAGCAATGGTTTCGGCGATAGGGGAGGGCTGGGAGATGGGGGGTTACATCCGGTTGGAGATTCTGCCGCTGGGGATAGAGCCGAGTGAGTGGGAGCGGGTGTATGAGGAGTCGCTGCTGCTGGTGGGGGCGTATCCTTTTTTGGATCTGCTGGTGGATGAGGAGACGTATCAGGTGCTGTGGTCGTATGTGGACCGCTCCCGGGAGCGGCCGTTGAAGCAGGCGGGGAATGGGCTTGGTTGGCATGTGTTTGGGGATGAGGTTTCGCTGCAGACGGGGGAGTCCTTTGAGCTGGTGAGGAACTTGGAGGTGTACCGGAGCCGGCTGCCCCGGCGTGGTGGGGGGAGCGGGAAGGATGTATTGGCCGGTTTGCTGGAGGAGGAGTGGCTGGTGCCGGCTGCTGCGGATACGGGTGGCGGGGTGGCGGTTTTTGACGCGAGGACGCAAGGGCATCCGTATCATTTGTATGTGCTGGCGATTGCTTGCCTGATTGAATGCCGCTTGCCGGGTAAGGCTGTGGTGACGGGGGATGTGACCGGGGAGCAGATGAGGTCTGCGGTGGGTTGGGCGAATGCGATTTTGCCGCGGCCGATTACGGTCTCTGACTGGTGTGAGGGGAGCCGGCTGTTGAAGCGGATTCGTTTGCTGGTACGAAATGAGTTAAGCGCGCTGGAGGCGTGGATGAAGCTATCCCTGGTGGAATCGGAGGAGGAGCGGGGTGCGTTTATAAGGGGTGAATTCTCCGCATCGGTGATTCGCGCTTATTATCTTGCCCGGTTCCGGGAGCAGCCGGTGGGGCGGCTGGGCTTTCGTAAGGTGCTGCAGGAGTTTCTGCTCCACGGCTTTCCGCTGGGAGAGGCCTGCCGGATGTGTGTGCTGGATCCGGAGGGCTGCAAGTATGACGCTGCGGCTTTTGTGGAGACTGTGCTCCAGTTAGGCTGGCCAAGTGCTCCGGAGCAGAAGGAGCATGAGCGATTATCTGGTTTGCAGGAGCTGCGGAGGGACATACCGGATACGGTCAATTCCATGCTGGGTAGGGTTATTCTTACGGTAGCGGGGGTGAGTGAGCCCTTGCGGACAGGATTTTCATATTCCGGGGTTGTGGATCTGCTGAAGGCGGAGTTAGGGGAGCGCTGTGATATGGAGGCCGTTTTGGAGCAGCGGGCGGAATCCGTGAGGGTGGGCAGAAGGCATGTTTTTCTGGAAAAGATGGGGCTGATGCTGGATGAGCTGGAGCTAAGTCCAGCTCACGGGTACGATATTGATCAAGTCGAGGGTTTGATGGGATGGACATGGGAGGATCGCATCCATCCCCGTATGATGGAGAAGCTGAACCAGGTCTGCGCGTATATAACAGGGATGGTGCGGGAGATGTGCCGGGAGGAGCTGATGCGCTTCCATGCCGGTGACCAGCGGAAGAAGGAAGTGATGCTTGTTTCGCGGGGCAGGTCGTTTTACATTCATAAGAAGGCATGGGACTTCATATTAAGCCTGGAAAACCGCCCCGGCCAGCAGGAGCTGGTGTATCTGCTGCTTTCGGTCAAAGCGGATGAATACACTGTCCACCATATTTGCAAGGCGCTGGCCAATAATACGGAGCTGCTGCGGGCGTTTATTTTGAAGGAGGAGCTGCTTCACTGATGATCCTACCGATGACAGCAGGGCCAAGTGTGTCGTCGAAGGCTTCTATTGTAATTCCGTCTGCTGTGCGGACCGCTACGGGGTCGCCGTGTTCATACTGTACCTGCGGCTGGACAATGGCATAATGGATGCCGGTGCCAGTGCCGTTTTCCTGTTCCGGCATGTCCTTCCCGGAAGGAACCGGAATGGCAAAACAATGCTGCAGGGGCTCTGCAACATGGAGATAACCCTGGATATGCTTCAGCCAATCTGCGGCAGTACCGGCAGACTCCGGCTTAAGCAGGGGAATAATCCGCCCTGCATCCAGGGTATATGCAGAGGCGTCCTCCCGAACAGCCGGCAGCTTCTGTAAGGAAAGGGCTTTGGAGCGGCGCAAAAGCTTGTTGGGGATTTTCCCCGTTGGGAGTGAAATGTCCTTGTCCAGCAGTGCCAGCTGGAAGTACCGCTTGACGAAGGCCTGATCCAGGTCGGACAGCTCGTGAAACAGACGGATCAGCTCCATTTGGTCCTCGGGAAGATCGCTGCCCTTCAGAAGCCAGTCGGCTGAAACCTGGAAGAATAGGGATAAGGCAATTAGCCCCGGGGCGGAAGGGTTCTTGTAGCCGTTCTCCCAATCGCTGATTTGTCCGGAGGATATGGTTACACCGGTTTGCTCCGTAATTTTCTCCGCCAGCGCTTTCATCGAAAGACCAGTGCCCATACGGAGCGTTCTGATTCTGGTTCCGATTGACGTTAAGTCCATACGTCTGTCTCCCTGTCTCTATATTCTGATTTCTATCATAGCATATTCGCGGAGAGGACCGTGATATATATTGAAGAAACAGAAAGCGCGGATTCTGGACCGGTTCCGGAGCAAGCAGGGGCTGCCAGATGGCCAAACAGGGGCACGGATAGACAAGAATCGAACAAAGACAACAAAAAAATCCCCACAAGCTGTGTACAAATTAATCCCCAGCCTGTGGATAATGTGCATAACTTTGTGGATAGTCAATGAAAACAAGGTTTCATAGTATGTATAGAATGTGCTTATCGTGTGCATACCGGAATTTTTAGAAAATTGAGGAGAATAATATCTAGTTTTGTCGAATGGATTTTGGGGGGGTTCATTTCAATTGACATCGGTTACATCCGGTGATATCATCAGGTTGTGAGCACGACTCACAGCTACTTGAACACGAAGGGAATGTTCTGCATGCAAGGTAAAGTGAAATGGTTTAACGCAGAAAAGGGTTATGGCTTCATCGAGCGCGAAGATGGCGGCGACGTATTCGTTCACTTCTCCGCAATCCAATCCGAAGGTTTCAAGACCCTCGAAGAAGGACAAGAAGTGGAATTCGATATCGTTGAAGGCGCACGTGGTCCGCAAGCAGCTAATGTGGTAAAACTGTAATCAACCGGTCTCGGTGACCGCTTGAATAAATGGTCCCATAAGCAGAGAGGCACCCCGATTCGTTCGGGGTGTTTTTCTGTTTGATATCAGGTATTCCCAATTTGGTAAGATCCTAACCCTGGGAATGAAAATGTTTTGACCATGTAAAGGGTTTTTGAAGATGGACGGCGAATAGGATATACTAGAGAGAGAAAGGAGGAGTTTATCCATGAATTTCAGCATTAGAGGCGATCGCATTGAGGTTACAGAGGCATTGCGCGAATACGTGGAGAAAAAGCTCGGCCGGCTCGAAAGATATTTCGAAGCTCCCCCTACATCTGAAGTGAATGTAAAATTGAGCGTCATCCGGGAGAAGCAGAATGTTGAGGTGACGATCCCCTTAACAGGTGTTCTGCTCCGCGCGGAGGAGAGAAGCGACGACATGTATGCCTCCATCGATCTGGTGGTAGACAAGCTGGAGCGCCAGATCCGCAAGTACAAAACCAAGGTGAACCGCAAGGTGCGCCAGGAATCCGGCTACAAGAACCTGTTTAAGGATGATGTGGTCACCCCCGTACATTTGTTGGAGGAAGAAGATGAGTATGAGGTCGTCCGGACGAAGCGGTTTACGCTGAAGCCCATGGATGTGGAGGAAGCAATTCTTCAGATGAACATGGTGGGACACACCTTCTTTGTTTTTGCCAATTCGGACTCGTCCCAGGTGAATGTGGTGTATAAGCGTGCCGATGGCAAGTACGGCTTGATCGAGCCGGCTCAATAATTCCATTTTGAACTGATTATCCAGGGCTTGGCCGTTACCGGTCAGGCCTTTTATATATGGCGTGCGGGTGACATCGGAAGAGAAAATGAAACGCCCGGACATTTCTTGCGTATAATAAGAGTTATGTGTATAGCTTGGCCGGCAGCTGGCAGGATGTGTTGTTGCTACCGGGGGACGAAACTGTTACAATTTCTGTATGTGTGTCCATCGATAATGGATGTTGAAAGGGGTAGTACGCCCATGCTGGGACTCGTAAAGAAAATTTTTGGCGACGCCAACGAGAGAGAAATCAAGAAGATGATGAGGAACGTTGAAATCATCAACTCCCTTGAACCGAAATACCAGGCCATGTCCGACGAGGAGCTGCGTGCGCAGACCGATGTTCTGAAGGAACGTGTGGCCAAAGGGGAGGAGCTGGACATTGTCCTCACCGATGCGTTTGCGGTCGTCCGCGAAGCCTCCAAGCGGGTGCTGGGCAAACGCCACTTTGATGTGCAATTAATCGGTGGTATGGTGCTCCACAGCGGCCGTATTTCTGAGATGAAAACCGGTGAAGGCAAAACCCAAACCGCCGCTCTGTCCTTGTATTTGAACGCCCTTACAGGCAAAGGCGTCCACTTGGTAACGGTCAATGATTATCTGGCTACCGTGGGCCGGGACGAAATGGGTAAAATATATAATTTCCTGGGAATGACCGTGGGTCTGAACCTGTCGCAAATGAGCCATGAGGACAAGCAGGCTGCGTATGCCTGTGACATCACGTACGGAACGAACAATGAGTTCGGCTTCGATTACCTGCGGGACAACATGGTTCTGTATAAAGAGCAAATGGTGCAGCGGCCCCTTTATTATGCCATTGTGGACGAAGTGGACTCCATTCTGGTGGATGAAGCGCGGACGCCTCTTATTATTTCCGGACAAGCCTCCAAGTCCACGGACTTGTATGTGACGGCTAACCGGTTCGTGATGACGCTGCGGGATGAGCAGGACTACAATGTGGATGTGAAGCTGAAGTCGGTTACACTCACGGAAGCGGGCGTAGCCAAGGCGGAAAGCTATTTCGATATTGAAAACCTCTTCGATCACGCCAATGTGACCATCAACCACCATGTGACCCAAGGCCTAAAGGCCCACGCTATTATGAAGCGCGACGTGGACTATGTGGTTCAAGTGGATGAGGACGGGTCAGAGGAAGTTATCATCGTTGACGAATTTACCGGACGCCTTATGGTAGGCCGCCGGTACAGCGACGGTTTGCATCAAGCCATCGAGGCCAAGGAAGGCATCAAGATCCAGAATGAAAGCATGACCCTGGCTACCATCACCTTCCAGAACTACTTCCGGATGTACCGCAAGCTGGCCGGTATGACCGGTACGGCGAAGACCGAGGAAGAGGAGTTCAAGAAGATTTACGGCCTGGAGGTTGTGGTTGTGCCCACCAACCGCCCGATGATCCGGAAGGATCTGCCGGACGTGGTCTACAAATCCGAAGGCAGCAAGTTCCGCGCGGTGGTGGAGGAAATCGTCAAGCGCCATCAAAACAAACAACCGGTGCTGGTGGGTACGGTCTCCATCGAGAACTCAGAGAAGCTGTCTGCCATGCTGAAGAAAAAGGGCGTTCAGCACCAGGTGTTGAATGCCAAGTATCATAAGGAAGAAGCGGAAATCGTGGCGAAGGCCGGTCAACCCGGTGCTGTAACCATTTCCACCAACATGGCTGGCCGTGGTACAGACATTCTGCTCGGAACGGGAGTAGCGGATTCGGGCGGTCTGCATATTATAGGAACGGAGCGCCATGAGAGCCGCCGGATCGATAACCAGCTGCGGGGCCGCTCCGGACGCCAAGGAGACCCCGGTTCCTCCCAGTTCTATCTGTCCATGGAGGATGAGCTCATGCGCCGGTTCGGCGCCGAGAACATCATGGGGATGATGGACCGGCTTGGTTTTGAGGAAGATATGCCCATCGAGAGCAAGATGATTACCCGCGCCGTCGAATCTGCCCAGAAGCGGGTGGAAGGCAATAACTTCGACGCACGGCGGAACGTCCTGCAGTACGACGATGTGATGAACCAGCAGCGGAACATCATCTACAAGCAGCGGAAGGAAATTCTTGAATCCGAGAACCTCCGCGCTGTTGTGGTGGGGATGATTAATGAGACCATTGACCGTATCGTGGACGCCCACTGCGGCGATGATGTGATTCCCGAAGAGTGGGATTTGGAGGCTGTGGTGGAATACTGCAACCGCACCTTCCTCCAGGAAGGTACAATCTCCCGTGATGATCTGTGGGGTAAGGAAAAGGAAGAGGTTGTGGAGCAGCTTAAGGGTATGGTGGATTCCCTGTACAATGCCCGGGAAGAGCAGCTGGGCGAGCTGATGCGGGAGTTTGAAAAGGTGGTTGTGCTCCGTGCCGTAGACTCCAAGTGGATGGACCATATCGATGCTATGGACCAGCTCCGCCAAGGTATCCATCTGCGTGCTTACGGCGGTACCGATCCGCTGCGTGAGTACCAAAAGGAAGGCTTCCAGATGTTCCAGGAGATGGTCGATTCCATCCAGGAGGAAGTTTCTACTTATATTATGAAGGCTCACGTGGAAGCCAATATCGAGCGTCAGGCTGTGGCGGAGGGCCAGGTTGCGGCTGATAACTCCCCAACGCGGCGCGAGGAAAAAGTCGGACGCAACGAGCTCTGTCCTTGCGGCAGCGGCAAAAAGTACAAGAACTGCCACGGTGCAGGCTGAACAATATAGAAATTCGAATGAGGTGTATGCAGTATGCTGGAACCAGAAATAAAGCAAGACCTGCGCGCGATTGCAGAGCGACTCACAAACCTTAGGGGGTCTCTTTGACTTAGATCTGAAGCAGGAGGAAATTTCGGATTATGAGGAAAAGATGACGGTTCCCGATTTCTGGGACGACAATGATCGGGCACAGAAGATTATTAGTGAGCTGAATGCCATTAAAGCGGTGGTGGAGGAATTCACTGAGCTGAGCAGCCAGTACGAGGATCTGGAGCTGACCCGGGAGCTGGTGGAGGAAGAGCAGGACGACAGTATGGCTGCGGAGCTGGGAGCCGGTGTTGCCGCTCTCATGAAGAAGCTGGATGAATACGAGCTGCAGCTTCTGTTGAACCAGCCTTACGATAAGCTGAACGCCTATCTTGAGCTCCACCCTGGTGCAGGCGGCACCGAATCCCAGGATTGGGCGGATATGCTACTGCGTATGTACCGCCGTTGGGGTGAAAAGCGGGGCTTCAAGGTGGAGGTTGTGGATTACCTCCCTGGAGATGAAGCGGGTGTCAAGAGTGTCACCCTTCTCTTCAAGGGCTTCAATGCGTACGGCTATCTCAAGGCGGAGAAGGGTGTCCACCGGCTGGTGCGGATTTCCCCCTTTGATTCTTCGGGCCGGCGCCACACCTCCTTTGTCTCCTGTGATGTGATGCCGGAGATTGACGATTCCATCGAGATTGAAATCCGTCCTGAGGATCTGCATGTGGATACCTACCGCTCCAGCGGTGCGGGTGGCCAGCACATTAACAAAACGGAATCCGCGGTGCGGATTACCCACATGCCTACGGGCATCGTGGTCTCCTGCCAGACGGAGCGCTCGCAGATTCAGAACAGAGAACGCTGTATGACTATGCTTCGCTCCAAGCTCTACGAGAAGAAGATCGAGGAGCAGCAGCAGCACCTGGCTGAGATCCGCGGGGTGCAGATGGATATTGCCTGGGGCAGCCAAATCCGCTCCTACGTGTTCCACCCCTACAGCATGGTCAAGGATCACCGGACCGGTGCCGAATCCGGCAATATCGGATCGGTGATGGACGGGGAAATTGATTTCCTGATCGATGCTTATCTGCGGGGCCAAATCAACACCAAAAACGACAGCGATACTATGTAAGGAGCTGCGAGGAAATTAGCGGTACTTTATTTCGTCGCAGTCTCTAACAAGCTGTCAGGAAAAGAATCCTACATCAAGTCCGAACCCGAACCGACAGGGGGTGGCGGGCGGTGTAGGATTTTTTTGTGAGAATGCATGATTACAGGAGGCAGGGGAAGGCATGTCCACAAACGAATATGAGAACCATCACCGGAAGGAGGGGACGCGGGAGGAACCGGCCAGACTACGGAGGCTTCCCGCCAGAAGAACATCCTTTTCACCCCGGAAGGGCACCGCGGCCCATTATATGCTGGAGTACGGCCTGCTGCTGCTGGGCTCCCTGATTATTGCCCTGAGCTTCAACTATTGCCTAAAGCCCAATCAAGTGGCCTCCGGCGGGGTTACGGGAATCTCCGTTATTACTCTGGAGCTGTTCGGCTTCCAGCCGGCGCTGGTCCAGTGGGCGTTGAATATCCCATTGTTTTTGCTGGGGATTTTTTTGCTAGGCAAGCAATTTGGGCTGAAAACGGCAGTAGGATCCTTTGTGCTTCCGCTGTTTGTGCTGTTGACCCAAAACGGAGAGCCGCTGACGGATAATCTGCTCCTGGCGACGATTTATGGGGGCATCGGAATCGGCGTGGGGCTGGGCATTGTGTTTCGCGGGCGGGGCTCTACAGGAGGGCTGGACCTGGCAGCGCAGCTGATTCACCGTTATACCGGGATCAGTCTGGGGATTGCGGTGGCCATGTTGGACGGGCTGGTGATTCTGACCGCAGGGTTGGTATTCGATGCCGAAAAAGCTCTGTTCGCCCTGATCGGTCTGTATGTGACCAGCAAAACCATTGATGTGGTGCAGTTGGGCTTCAATTATGCCAAGGTGGCGTATATCATCTCCGAGGAGACGGAGGCCATCGCCGAAGCGGTGCTTCATGACCTGGACCGGGGATTAACACGGTTAAGCGGGGCAGGCGGATATACCGGCGCAGAGCGGACGGTACTGATGGTGGTGGTCAGCCAGAACGAGGTTTCGCGGCTGAAGGAGCTGGTCCGGGATGTGGACCCGTCGGCCTTCATTATTATCAGCGAAACCCGGGAGGTGCTGGGCAAGGGCTTTAAGCTGGAGACCTGAGCCGCGGAGGAGAATGTCAAGAAAAATGCATTGAATTTTTATGCGATGAAACGTATAATAATACATATCTTTTTGGACGGCGGAAAGGAAGGGATTCGAATGACGCAAACCAAATGCAGGGTTGCCATTGTCGGTTCTACCGGATACGGCGGAGTGGAGCTGATCCGGCTGCTGCTGCAGCACCCTCACGTGGAGATCACCTCGGTGATTTCCTCCTCCAGCTCCGGCGTGCCTATTGCCGACGGGTATCCCCACTTGAATCAGATTATGGTGGAGGACCTGGATGGTGTGGATGTAGCGCAGATGAAGGAGAAGGCGGATGTGGTGTTCACAGCTACTCCCTCTGGTGTAAGTGCCAAGCTTGCGCCGCAGCTGCTGGAGGCGGGGCTGAAGGTTATCGATCTGTCGGGGGATTTCCGGCTGAAGAGTCCTGATGTATACAGCAAATGGTACAAAAAAGAGCCGGCGGCACAAGCCTATCTGGACGAGGCTGTATATGGCCTGGCGGAGGTTTTTGGTGCGGAGATACCGGGCAAGCCCTTTATTTCCAACCCGGGCTGTTATCCCACGGCCACTCTACTGGGGCTGATCCCTGCGGTAGAGGCTGGCTGGATCGATCCGGAGACTATTATTATCGATGCCAAATCCGGCGTGTCGGGTGCAGGGCGCGGACTGGGGTTATCGGTGCATTATGCGGAGATTAACGAAAATCTGGCTCCGTACAAGCTGAACAAACATCAGCATATTCCCGAAATTGAGCAGACGTTGGGGCGCATTGCCGGGCGGGATGTGACGGTTACCTTCTCCACCCATTTGACCCCGATGACCCGCGGCATTCTGAGCACCATGTATGCCACAGTGAAAGGGACGCATACGGAAGAGGATTTTATCAAGCTCTACCGGGATTATTATGAAGGACGACGCTTCGTGCGTATCCGGAACAAGGGCAAATGGCCCGCCACCAAGGAAGTATGGGGCTCCAACTATTGCGACATCGGCTTTGCCGTGGATGAGCGGACAGGCCGCGTTACGATCCTGTCGGTGATCGATAACCTGATGAAGGGCGCCGCAGGCCAGGCCGTGCAGAACCTGAATCTGATGCTGGGCTGGGACGAAGGTGCGGGTTTGGCGTTTACGCCGGTGTATCCGTAAGGATAAAGCGCAAATCAAGAGCAACAGTGACATATAAAGAGCGAATGAAAAGCAAAAGCGGCCCTCAAATTGGTTGCACCAATTTCGAGGCTTCCATAACATATCCGGCCTCCGGCTAAGGACCATGTTATTACAGGAGAGGATGAATCACATGACGAAGCGGTTCGCCGTAGTGGAAGGCGGGGGCATCACCACGCCCCAGGGATTTAAGGCAGCCGGGCTGCATTGCGGCCTGAAGAAGACGGAGCGCTACGACCTTGGCGTGATTGTGTGCGAGGTGCCTGCAGCAGCGGCTGGTGTGTATACCTTGAACCAGTTCCAAGCGGCGCCGCTTGCGGTAACCCGGGAGAGCATCGGCCACGGCGGCAAGCTCCAGGTGATGCTGGTGAACAGCGGCAATGCCAATGCCTGCACCGGCAAACAAGGGGAAGCCGACGCCTACGAAATGCGGGCGCTGGCTGCCAAGGCCTTCGGTGTGGCCGAGGAGCTGGCGGGCGTGACTTCCACCGGAGTTATCGGCGAGCCGCTGCCCATGGAGAAGGTCCGTAACGGTATTGCCGGTCTGCCGGAGGTACTGAAGGCGGACGGCAGCGAGGATTTCTGCCAGGCGATTATGACCACGGACCTGGCACAGAAGCTGGTTTGTGTCCAAGTCACCGTAGGCGGAGAGACGGTATATATTGCCGGGGCGGCCAAAGGCTCCGGGATGATCCACCCCAACATGGCCACCATGCTGGGTTTTATCACCACCGATGCCAAGATCAGTGCCGAGGGGCTCCAGAAGCTGCTGGGCAGCGTGACAGATACCACCTTCAATATGATTACCGTAGACGGCGATACCAGCACCAATGATATGGTGGTGGCGATGGCCAGCGGGCTGGCCGGCAGCGGAGAGCTGTCCGAGGCGCATCCGGATTATGAAGCATTCGCCGAGGGTTTCCGGTATGTGGGCGAATATTTGGCCAAGGCCATTGCCCGTGACGGCGAAGGGGCTACCAAGCTCATCGAGGTGAACGTGGCGGGGGCCGAGTCTCTGGATGCGGCGCGGGCCATTGCCAAAACGGTGATCGGCTCCTCCCTGGTGAAATCCGCCTGCTTCGGTGCGGATGCCAACTGGGGACGGATTATTGCCGCAGTGGGAAGAGCCGGATACCCGGTGAATACAGAAACCGTGGATATTCGCATCGGCGATCTGGTGACGCTGGAGCAGTCCCGGCCGGTGAAATTTGATGAAGAGAAGGCGCTGGTCTACCTGCGGGGAGACTTGGTTCAGATATATGTGAATCTGCATATGGGCCGGGAAACCGCCACAGCATGGGGCTGTGACCTCAGCTACGAATATGTGCGGATCAATGCGGCATACCGGACGTAGAAACGCTAAATGATTTCCTCAAGCGGGCTTGAAGGCAGGCCCCAGACAGTATGTTTGATTCGGATATAGCCCCAACCGGAACAGGAGGCAACACAGGTGACGCAAACAAGCAATCAGCAGCAGCGTACGGCTTCGGCCTACGTGATCAAGTGTGGGGGAAGCACCCTGGCAGCTCTGCCGGAGGATTTTTTCCGGGAGATGAAGGAGCTGGCGGAGGGGGGCTTTGTGCCCGTGATCGTACACGGCGGCGGCCCGGCCATCTCCGAAACCTTGAACCGGCTGGGCATCGAGTCGGTGTTCGTCGGAGGCCTGCGCAAAACCAGCGAAGCGGTACTGGATGTCGTGGAGATGGTCCTGGCTGGCAAAATAAACAAGGAAATCGTCCGGCGGATCCAATTGTCCGGCGCCAAGGCGGTTGGCCTCTCCGGCGCAGACGGGCGGCTGATTGAAGCAGAGCCGGTGCCGAATGCCCATGAGGTGGGTTTGGTGGGCAATGTCACCCGGGTGAATGCGCAGCTGATCCAAAGTTTGGTGGATATGGAGTATGTCCCGGTTATTGCACCCGTCGGTCTTGGAAAAGACGGAGCCCAGCGCTATAATATCAACGCGGATACGGCGGCGGGAGCAGTAGCCTCGCAGCTGGGCGTCTCCCGGCTGGTGGTGGTGACGGACGTTCCCGGCATCCTGCGGACGGATAGCGAAGGGGTCAAGCGGGTGCTTCCCGTGGTGACCGTAGCAGAGATTGAGGCCATGATTGCCTCCGGTGAAATTTATGGGGGGATGATCCCCAAGGTACGGGCCGCCATGGAGTGTATCCAGGGCGAGGTGCAGGAGGTCCTGATCGTCAACGGCGCCGAGCCGGGCATTCTCCGGCAGGCGGTGGCGGAGGGTTCGGCGGGCACAAGGATCGTGCGTTAAGTGGTACATGAACATCAATCGTACAATCGGATTTAACCCATACACATTCCGTTTTCAGGCGAAAGGAGAGTGAGTGACGTGAGCAAGCAGCAAAGTGCCATTTTTCCATCGTATGCCCGTTATCCCATTACTATGGTCAAGGGGGAGGGCAGCCGGCTGTGGGACTCGGAGGGCAAGGAGTATCTGGATCTGATGAGTGGGCTGGCCGTAACCAGTCTGGGGCATGCCCCCAAGCAGGTAGCGGATCGGATCGCTGAACAGCTGGATCAGCTGTGGCATGTGAGCAATCTGTTTTATTCGGAGAACCAGGAGAAGCTCGCCCGGATGCTGGTGGAAAACAGCTGCGCGGACAACGTGTTCTTCTGCAACAGCGGAGCGGAGGCCAATGAGGCCGCCATAAAGCTGGCGAGACGCTATAACAGCAAAATTTTGGGCAAAAACCGCTATGAGATCATTACCTTCCACCAATCCTTCCACGGACGCACCTTGGCGACGCTGACGGCCACTGGACAAGACAAGGTCAAGGAAGGTTTCCATCCGCTGCCTGAAGGCTTCGTCTATGCCCCGTTTAATGATGCGGCGGCGCTCTCCTCCTGCGTCACGGAGAAGACTTGTGCCATCATGCTGGAAATGGTGCAGGCCGAAGGCGGCGTTATTACGGCGGAGCAGGGTTTTATCGACGAGATCGTGAGGCTCTGCAAGGAGCATGACCTGCTCCTGATCATCGACGAGGTACAAACCGGCATGGGCCGGACCGGCAAGCTGTTTGCATATGAGCATTACGGCATTGAGCCGGATATCTTCACCCTGGCCAAGGGGATTGCCGCCGGGCTCCCTATGGGGGCTATGCTGGGCAAAGCCAAGCTGCGCGACGCCTTCACGGCAGGGGCGCATGCCTCCACCTTCGGCGGAACACCGCTGGTTTCGGCGGCAGCCATCGCGACGCTGGAAATTATCCTGGGCCAAAAGCTGCCGGAGCACGCTGCGGAGATGGGCCATTATGCTATCGACAAGCTGACGGAAGGCACAGCAGGTAATCCGCTGGTGAAGGAGGTACGCGGTTTGGGGCTGCTGATCGGTGTGATCTGTACGGAGCCGACGGCAGCGGTGATTGCCGACATTCACCAGGCAGGAGTGCTGGTTGTGCCGGCAGGCCCCAATGTGGTGCGTCTTTTGCCTAATCTGCTGGTGACCAAGGAAGAGCTGGATGAGGGCATTGCCGTCATCTGCCGGGTGCTGGCCGAACATGCGGCGAAGAAAGCAGCAGGCGTAGCGGAGTAAGGAACGATTAAGGAACAGGGCGGCATCGCAGAACGGGTAAAGCGGTGCGTGTACCCTTTATTTTAAGCGGGAGAGGGGCTCAATCCATTCATGGCGCAGTTTGTGGAGCAAAATGACCAGTTACAGCTCAGGGGCAGGGATTTCCTGGACCTGGAGGACTTTACCACCGAGGAATTGCAGTATCTGTTGGATTACGCCATTGAGCTGAAGCGCAAGCAGAAGGCAGGCGAGGTTTACCAGCCCTTGAAGGGCAAAACACTGGGGATGATCTTCGAAAAATCCTCCACCCGGACCCGGGTATCTTTCGAGGTGGGCATGTACCAGTTGGGCGGGCATCCGCTGTTCTTAAGCCGCAATGATCTGCAGATCGGCCGGGGCGAGCCCATTGCCGATACGGCCCAGGTGCTATCCCGTTATGTGGACGGCATTATGATCCGGACCTTCGCCCATACCACGCTGACGGATCTGGCCAAGTATGCCTCCGTTCCCGTCATCAATGCCCTCACCGACTGGTCCCATCCCTGCCAGGCTATGGCGGATTACCAAACGGTGCTGGAGCAGAAGGGCAAGCTTGCCGGCCTTAAGGTTGCCTTTATCGGTGACGGTAACAACATGGCCCACTCCCTGATGATGGGCGCAGCCAAGTTCGGCATGCACTTTGCCATTGCCGCCCCGGAAGGATATCTGCCGGATGCGGAAATGACCGCACGCTCCATGACCGTAGCGGCTTCCACCGGCGGCAGCGTGCTGGTGACCGGAGATACCCGTGAGGCCATTGCCGATGCGGATATTGTCTACACTGATGTGTGGGCCAGCATGGGCTTTGAGGAAGAGCAGAAGATCCGGGAGAAGGCCTTCGCGGAGTATCAGGTGAACGAAGAGCTGGTGCAGTACGCCAAGCCGGATTATATGTTCCTCCACTGTCTGCCCGCCCACCGGGGCGAAGAGGTCAGTGCCGGAGTCATCGATGGCCCTAACTCCCAGATTTTCGACGAGGCGGAAAACCGGCTTCACGCGCAAAAAGCAATTATGGCAGCGATTATGTCATAACCTTGGTCCAAGCTACTAGCCGGATAAGGTTATGACCGCCTCGAAATTGGCACAGCCAATTTGAGGGCATACTCGTGTACAATAGAGGGTAAACGTGAAATTGAGAGGAGCATCAACTTAACATGGCAAAGCAAAAAATAGTTCTCGCGTATTCCGGCGGTCTGGATACCTCGGTGATCCTGGCTTGGCTGAAGCACACCTACGATGCGGAGATCATTACCTTCACTGCCGACATCGGCCAAAAGGATGAGCTGGACGGCCTGGAGGCCAAGGCTCTGGCCACAGGCGCCTCCAAGGTGTACATCGACGATCTGCGGGACGAGTTCGCCAAGGACTTCATCTATCCCATGTTCCAGGCAGGCGCCCTGTATGAAGGCCAATACCTGCTGGGCACCAGTATCGCCCGTCCGCTGATCGCCAAGCGGATGGTGGAAATCGCCCGTGCTGAAGGCGCAACCGCCATCGCCCACGGCGCAACCGGCAAGGGCAACGACCAGGTCCGCTTCGAGCTGACCGCGGCAGCCCTGGCTCCGGAGCTGGAGGTCATCGCTCCTTGGCGTTCGGAGCAGTTCCGTGAAGAGTTCCCGGGCCGCGCCGAAATGATCGCCTATGCCGAAGCCCATGGCATTCCCGTACAGGCTTCCGCAGCCAAACCTTACTCCACGGACCGTAACCTGCTGCATATCAGCTTCGAAAGCGGCATTCTGGAGGATCCCTGGTTTGATCCCAGCGCTGAGTCTAACAAGGGGATGTTCGTGCTGAGCGTAGCTCCCGAGGATGCGCCGGACCAGCCTGAATATGTGGAGCTGGAATTCACCCAAGGGGACTGTACTGCCATTAACGGCGTTCCGGTAAATCCGCTGGAAGCTATGGAGAAGCTTAACGAGCTGGGCGGCAAACACGGCATCGGCCGTGTGGACATGGTGGAAAACCGCTTCGTGGGTATGAAGAGCCGCGGCGTGTATGAAACTCCCGGCGGCACCATTCTGTTCACCGCTCACCGGAAGATGGAATCCATCACTATGGACCGCGATGTCATGCATCTGCGGGATTCCCTGATTTCCAAGTACGCCTCCCTGGTGTACAACGGCTTCTGGTTTGCACCGGAGCGTCTGGCGCTGCAGGCGCTGGTATCCGAAAGCCAGAAGAATGTCACCGGAACCGTACGCCTCAAGCTGTACAAGGGCAATGTGATCGGCGCCGGCGTGAAGAGCCCGGTGAGCCTGTATAACCCGAACATCGCCACTATGGAAGCCGATCCGACCCAAGCCTACAACCAGAATGACGCGACAGGCTTTATCCGCCTGAATGCGCTGCGCTTGAAGGTATCGTCCGGCGTGGATCAAACCAAATAAACGAATCGTATGCAGGAAAAGGGACGGGCTGCCGGAGGGTTCGGCAGTCCGTTTCTTGCGGAGAATTACCGCCGATTATTGTGTATAATAGAACGAAGATTGCGATAGATAGTGCGAGAGCAGACAGAGGAGGGCAAGCGCGTGTCAAAATTGTGGGGCGGACGTTTTACCAAACAAACGGATCAACTGGTGGAGGAATATACGGCTTCCATTACCTTCGATAAGGAGCTGGCGGAGGAGGATATCCAAGGCAGCCTGGCCCACGTGGCCATGCTGGGCAAATGCGGGATTTTGCCACTGGCGGATGTGGAGAAAATTACGGACGGCCTTCATCTGGTGTCCAACCGGATCAAACGTGGAGAGCAGGAGTTTTCCATCGGTGACGAAGATATTCATATGAATATCGAAAAGGCACTCATCGACGAAATCGGACCGGTAGGCGGCAAGCTTCATACGGGCCGCAGCCGCAATGACCAGGTGGCCACGGACATGCATTTGTACCTGCGCAAGCGGGTGGTGCATTTTGTCGGACTGCTGGCCAAGCTGCAGGAGGCGCTCATTGGTCAGGCCAAGGCCAACCTGGATACCATTGTCCCCGGCTATACCCATCTGCAGCGGGCCCAGCCGATTCTTTTCGCCCATCATCTGATGGCCTATGTTTCCATGTTCCAGCGGGATGCGGAGCGCCTTACGGATAGCTACAAGCGGGTGAATATGCTGCCCCTAGGAGCTGGTGCATTGGCTGGCACCACCTTTCCCATCGACCGCCATTTTGTGGCCGGACGGCTGGGCTTTGAGCGTGTGTACGAAAACAGTCTGGACGCGGTAAGCGACCGGGACTTTATTCTGGAGTTCCTGAGCAACGCCTCCCTGATTATGATGCATCTTTCCCGGCTCAGTGAGGAGCTGATTCTGTGGTCCAGCAATGAGTTTGCCTTCGTAGAGCTGGATGACGCCTTCTGCACCGGCTCGAGCATTATGCCGCAGAAGAAGAATCCCGACGTGCCGGAGCTGGTCCGGGGCAAAACCGGCCGGGTCTACGGCAACCTGATGGGTCTCCTGACCGTCCTGAAGTCCTTGCCGTTGGCATACAACAAGGACATGCAGGAGGATAAGGAAGGTATGCTGGACACCGTGAAAACCCTGGACGGCGCTCTTCAGCTGTTCGCTCCCATGATCTCCACCATGAAGGTGAATAAGGAGCGGATGCGCCAGGCCGTCAACCAGGACTTCTCCAATGCCACCGACATTGCCGACTACCTGGTTAACAAGGGAATGCCCTTCCGGCAAGCCCACGAAGTGATCGGCAAGCTGGTGCTGTACAGCATCGAGCACAAGAAATATCTGCTGGATCTGGAGCTGTCCGAATACCACAGCTTCTCCAAGCTGTTCGGCGACGACATCTATACCGTGCTCCAGCCGGAGCATGTGGTCAACGCGCGTAATGTCTACGGCGGCACGGCGTCCGCACAGGTGGCGGCGGCGGTGGAGCGGGCGGAAGCGGCGCTGCAGGAGCTTCAAGGCTGGCATAAGGAATACACCGAAAAGAGCAAATAATACAAAATCCCCGGGCTCCCAAAAGGAGTGCCGGGGATTTTTTTGTATCTGTAAAAAAAGCAGGGCTGACTATTCCACAACAAGCTCGATATCTCCCGTATCCGCACGGGCCTGCAGCAGCGGGCCTCCGTCGGACAGCTGGCCCTCTATCCGGCGCTTCTCCATCCGCTTGGAGCTAAACTGATCCTGTGAGGGAATCTGCAGGGTGGTCCGGCCGGTATCCGTGGCGAAATTCACTTCTGCCGGGAAAACCTTGGCCAGGTTCAGGCGGATATCCCCCGTATCAGTCTGCAGGTCCGCAGCTGCCGGAAGGGCATCCAGCCCGGCAATAATATGTCCGGTATCCGTCCGGAGTGACAGCTTTGCGGATAAATGGTTCAGCCTCATGGTGCCGGTATCGCTGCGTGCTGAAAGGCTTTTGCCGGTAAACCCGTCCAGACGAATTTCGCCGGTGTCAGTCTTTACCTCCAGTGTATCCGCTTGAAGAGCCGGCAGGGTAATCCTCCCTGTATCCGCACTAAAGGAAAGGCTGCGGTACACCTTCTCCGGCAGCTCCACGGTAACCTCCAGTTTGTTAGAGAACAACTGGAATAACTGGGTCACGTCGATTCCGATTGAGAACCGTTTGGTAGTACGCGCTACCGCTTTTACCTCGCCGCTACGGTTATCCAGCTCAATCTTGGCATACTTCGCATCGGCTTCACGGACCCGTCCGCTTAGCTTGATCCGCAATTGATCACTGGAGGTGGATATTACGGTAATTGGAGTCGTATCCGTCTGCAGCGAGAAGGATTGGACGGTTGCTGCATCCAGCTCCTTTTGAACATCCAGGTCTATGGTGGTATTGTCGATGACCCCAACCCGGTACAGAAGCAGCAGCCCGCCGATCCCGATCAAGGTACAGGCCAGCGCCGTCATTACAATTTGCTTCAAACTCCATTTCAAATTCATGCTAGTCCCCCCTGACCAGTCTGAGATTCAAGGCCACATAGCGTTTGACCACAGACCAGAAGGCAATATTTAGTTTCCACATAGCTGCACCCAGCAGAATTCCCAGCCCGCTTAATGCCATGGTGGTGAAAATCTCCAGAAGCAATAAATCCACAGTAGCGGGAATTCCCGTGCCAATAATCACCCAGACCAGGCTGAAGGCGAACAATACGGCCACCAGGGAGAAGGAGAACAGCAGCAAGGCTATGGTCATAAAAGGAGCCAACACGAAAATCAGATTGAACAGCAGCAGTGCGGCTGCTGCCGCATACGGCCGGAAGCCTCCCTTGCCGGCTGCATGGGTCCGGTGGTTCTGCATATGGGACGGCTGCTCCACGGGAACGGGTATAAAGCCCAGGGAGCGGATAATGTCCTCTTCACTTTTGCCGCCGGCTTCGGCCTGGCGGAACAAATCCTCATACACGTCGAGTATATTCTCTTGCTCCTCCGGAGGCAATCCGCGGAGACGGGCCCGGAGCTGCTGGAAGAAATCGGCCTTTGACATGTGCATCCCCTGCTTCTTTTCTTGATGAACAGCTTGATACTTAGTATAGCAGGCAATATACGGGGGACGAAGTAACCGCAGTCATGTGACCTGTCACATTCTCGGCAAACCTCCTGGAGAGTAATATGACAGAAGTGAAGAGGGGAATCGGACATCAGACCGGGGCAGGACTATCCCGGAGACCAGCATAGAAGCGGGCTTCTGACAGCCGGGTGCTCCATTAAGCCTACCGGAAGCGGGGCCCTTCCACCCCGTCCTCCAGCATCCCCTCCTTGCCCTCGCTGCCGGGACCCGCACTCTCACCGGCTTTGCCGCCTACCGCCACCAGGGCCGGCTGGGGCTGATAACGGTCCCGCGAAATGAGCTCCCTAGAGAGGATGGTGCCGTTCTCCCGTTTGGTGCGGTAGGTTTCCACCACATAACCCGGTTTGCCCTTCTGCAGCACCTCACGCTGGCCTATGCGGAGCGTGGGATTGATAACCGTTTTGACCGGGGCCTCCAGCTCCTCCACGGTGACGGACTCAATGTCGAAGGACTGGGTCTGGGGCAGTGTGCCGAACAGCTTCACCGTCAGCTTGTTGGATTCGGTTACGGTGCGGATCAACAGATAGGCGCCTGTATTGTTGCGGAACCTAAAATTAATATACCCCTCCGAGAAGGTGGCATCCTGTCCCAACGGCACATAGCTTACCGGCAGGGAATGATTCCGCCGTTCCACAATCTCAAGCCCGGCCCGCAGCACCGCATTGTACAAGGTGGAGGAAACCTGGCAGATCCCGCCGCCCACGCCGGGAACCAGCTTGCCGTTATAGATGACCGGGGCCTCCCGGAAGCCAAAGCGGCTTTTGGTTTCTTCAATAACTGGAGCGTAATCGAATATATCCCCCGGTGCAAGAATCCGGTCTTGAATGGTTTTGGCAGCGGCGACAATATTGTGCAGGCGCCCTTCGCCGCCGGGAAGAATGGTAGTGGCGAATTCGCTGATTTTGCGTTCAATGCCCTGACCGGCCAGAGAATCATGGGTGACCTGGGCGCGGATCTCCGTAAGGGGCACCGGGATCACCACGGGATCTGTCTTGGGCGCCTCCTGCTCCGGAGCCAATCCGCGCCACATGGAGAGCCAGTCTGTAGCCAGCAGGCTGTCCAGCAATTTCTTCTCGTCCACCCGGTGCACCGGGATATCCGGAATGATCTCCACCCGGTCCTGTCCGGTAATGACCCGCTTGGCCGGTGTGGGTTGTTTGGCATGCAGCTCCGTCCAGGTTTGTTTGACGAATCCGGCATAAGCTCCCTCATCGTACAAAATCCCCATGGGCAGGTCGCGGTTGCGAAGCTGCCATTTATGCCAGGCGCGCCGGAAGGGGCTGCCGCTCCGAAGCTCCGCCAGTGCCTGCCGGGAGGCGGATGCATCCCAGCGCAGCCCCGTGCTGCCGAAGGCGGACGCTTGCTCGGCGCCGGGCACCTCCGAGGCAAAACGGAGCCGCCAGCCCGCCGTTTGCGTCAGATGGGCTTCCAGCAGCTGCTCCGCCCGGGCAAGCGGCAGCCCGCTTACGGGAATTCCGCCGAAGGCCAGGCCATGTGGCATTTGATCATCCAGGCCGTATGTTCTGATTCCCCATAAGCCGCCGGCTGCCAGAAGCAGCAGCACACCGGCCGCCGCGGCTGCACGCTTGTGTTTGTCCGCTAACATGGGGACACCCCCTAAACGTTTGTATGAGAGAGGTTTGGTCCGCAGCCAACGGCAGCAGCCCGAGGTCCAAGCCTTCTCCTACCACTATATGAGCGTGTCCGCCGAAATAGTTCACCTTGTCCGGAAGGCGCTTCATGGCGTATTCCGCCCGCAGACAATTCCCGGATTTTCACAGAAAAGTGTACATTTCATGGAATCTTACGGAAAATCGCTTCCGCGATAAAGGAATAACAGTTTTTCTGTCGAAGTTTAATAAGCTGACTGTGTTTTCAGGCTATTTGTGTTACCAACGCGCTGTCCGATCATTATGAAAGAGTGGATGTGATACTGTGATCGAAATGCAAGACGTCTGGAAAACGTATCCGGACGGAACACACGCCATACGGGGCATCAACCTCAAGGTGGACCGCAATGAATTCGTATACGTGGTGGGGCCTTCCGGCGCAGGCAAATCGACCTTCATGAAGATGATTTACCGCGAGGAAAAGCCCACCAAGGGGCATATTTTTGTCAACGGATTTAATCTCGCCAAGCTGAAACCGCGGAAAATACCTTTTTTGCGGCGGAATATCGGGGTTATCTTCCAGGACTTCCGGCTCCTGCCCAAGATGACCGTGTCGGAAAATATCGCGTTTGCCATGGAAGTCATCGAAACCCCCAAGAAGCTGATCCGTAAGCGCACCCTGGAGGTGCTGGAGCTGGTCAAGCTGCGGGACAAGGCAGATTCGCTGCCGACCCAGCTGTCGGGAGGAGAGCAGCAGCGGGTGGCTATTGCCAGAGCCATTGTCAACAGCCCATCGGTTATCATCGCCGACGAGCCTACGGGCAATCTGGACCCGGATACCTCCTGGGATATCATGAAGCTGATGGAAGAGATCAACTATCGGGGCACCACCATCATTATGGCGACCCACAACAAAGAGATCGTGAACTCCATGCGCAAGCGGGTTATCGCTGTGGAGAAGGGCCTCATCGCCCGCGACCAGGCGAGAGGGGATTACGGTTATGAAGATTAGTACCCTGGGCAGACACTTCCGGGAAGGAGGCAAAAGCCTCATCCGCAACGGCTGGATGACCTTCGCCTCAGTCAGCTCCATCGCCATTTCCCTGTTTATCCTGGGCATCTTCCTGCTGCTGGCGGTGAATGTCAACCACATGTCCGCGCAAATCGAATCCAAGGTTGAAATCAAGGTGTTTCTTGATGTGAATATTGCCCAGGAAAGTGTCGCCAAGCTGCGTTCCGAGCTGGAGGCGCTGGAGGGGGTTGCGCAGGTGGATTATATCTCCAAGGATGAGGGGCTCGCTCTGATGCGCGAGCGCATGGGCGAAACCGGCAAGCAGTACCTGGAGGGGATGGACGGGGAGAACAATCCCTTGAATGACGCTTTTACGGTGACGGCCAAGGAACCGCGGGAGGTTGGGGATGTGACCGCCCGGATCGTGGCCCTGAACGAATCCAAGAATCCGAAACCGATGGTCAAGGTGGACTACGGCAAATCCACAGTAGACACCCTGTTCAGAATTACCGGCATCGTGCGCAACATCGGCCTGATTCTGGTAGCCTGCCTGGCTTTAACGGCGATGTTCCTTATATCGAATACCATTAAGCTGACCATTATGGCCCGCGACAGGGAGATCAAGATTATGAAGCTGGTTGGTGCCACCAACGGCTTCATCCGCTGGCCTTTCTTTATAGAAGGGGCGCTTCTGGGTGTGATCGGCTCGGCCATTCCCGCAGGGGTGCTCCTGTACGGCTACTACCGGCTGGTGGATTCCAGCCGTTCCGGTCTCGAAACGATGATGATGGAATTGAAGCCTTTTGATGACGTGCATCTGCAATTGTTGGCGATCCTCCTGGCCATTGGCATCGGGATCGGCATCTGGGGAAGTCTGTTGTCTGTCCGCAAATATTTGAAGGCCTAAATATGTTGTTTCAGGAGGAAAACGGTCGGTGAAAAAACGTGTTCTTGTCCCCTTCATAGCCGTTGTGGCGGCCGCCAGTCTTGTGTTTGTGCCTGTGAGCGGGCATGCCGGAGTACTGGAGATTCAAAAGCAGATTGATCAGATTGCACAGCAGGAGAAAGCCCGGCAGAAGGAAAAAGACGATGCCGAAAAGAAACAGAGCATCATCAGCGGGCAGATCAAGCAGGAGCAAAAGGGCATGGACCAGCTCCAGAAGGAAATTGACGAACAGAGCAATCAGGTCATGGCCCTGGAGCAGCAGATTGCCCAAACCAATCTTAATCTGGCGGAAACCGGCAAGCAGAAGACGGAGGCGGAGGAGCGTGTGGCCTCCCGCAAAAGTCTGCTTGAATCCAGAGTCCGTCTGATGTATATGAACGGCTCCGTCTCGTATCTGGATGTCCTCTTAAGCTCCACCAGCTTTAGCGACTTCATTGACCGGTTCCAGAACCTCAGAACCATTGTAGGCAAGGACACGGAAATCCTCCAAGCCAATGAACGGGATAAGGAAGCGATTACCCAGAAGGAAGCGGAGATCAAAACACAGCTGGCCCAGGTAACCGATATGCACAGCCAGAAGTCGGCGATTTATGCAACCCTGCAGAAGAATATGAAGCAAAAAGAGGTCACCATCGCCAGTCTGAGCAAAGAGGAGCAAAAGCAGGAGCATATCAGCGAGGAAGCGGAAGCAGCTGCCGAGAAGCTGGTGAAGGACAAGCAGGCCCTGTATGCCAAGCTGGCGGAGGAGAAACGCAAGGAAGAGGCTAAGAAGAAGGGGACGACAGCTGCAGCCAAGACCGTATATACCGGAGGCAAGCTGCAATGGCCCTTAACCGTAAACGGCACCATCAGCTCGGAGTTTGGCTACCGGGTTGACCCCATCAAGAAGGTCAATAAGCTCCATAAAGGCATGGACATCGCTGCTCCCAAGGGTACGCCGGTGCTGTCCGCCGATGAAGGCACCGTTATCCTGGCCAGCTGGGTCAGCGGCTACGGCAATGCGGTAGTGGTGGACCATAACAATGGGCTGGTGACCTGGTACGGTCATATGTCGGCGATCAGCGTCAGCGAAGGTGCTTCCGTGAAGCGCGGCGGCAAGGTGGGGGAAGTGGGCTCCACCGGCGACTCCACCGGAAACCATCTTCACTTTGAGGTGCGGAAGGACAACGGGGATACCCCGACCAACCCGAGACCATATTTGGGCATGTAGCTTTCTTCTAAAAACCATGCATTTCCCCAAAAGCCTGCATACGATGCAGGCTTTTGCAGACTTTTTTTCCAAATGAAGGCGGTTCATTCCGGGAGAGGTTTTATATTCCGGACGCGCTTGTCATATACTAAACCGTGTTATTTCAGGTTAGAGAGCAAAAGGTGGTGGTTTGGTTTGATGTTTCGCGGACGGGCAGTTCTTACCTTTGTGCTGCTAGGCATGTTTGCCAGCAGCATTCTTACCCTTACCATCGTCGGCTCCCCGGAGACGGGCGTGCAGGCGACTTCGGCTGCGGTGTCTTCAACCGCCCCCGGCAGCAGCTTGTCGAAGGACGATCTGAAGAAGCTTTCCACCACATACGAGCTGATCAGCTCCAAGTATCTCAGCCAGGTGGATCACAACAAGCTGATGAACGGCGCTATTCACGGTATGGTCAATGCTTTGGATGACCCCTTCACCAGTTACATGGATGCGGAAGAGGCCAAGCAGTTTGACGATACCATCCATTCCTCCTTCCAGGGAATCGGAGCGGAGGTATCCCTGGAGAGCGGTAAGGTGACCATTGTGTCCCCCATTAAGGGCTCTCCTGCCGAGAAGGCGGGCCTTCGGGCTAATGATGTGATTCTGACCGTTAACGGAGAGGCGCTGGACGGACTCACCCTTACCCAAGCCGTCGTCAAAATCCGCGGCCCCAAGGGAACCCAGGCCAAGCTGGGTGTGGTGCGCAGCGGGCTGACGGAAGCCATCGAGGTCATCGTGGTGCGGGATGACATTCCTGTCGAAACGGTCTACGGAGAGATGGTGAACGATACCGTCGGCAAAATCGAAATCCGGCAGTTTGCCACCAATACGGCTGTGCGCTTCAAGGAGGAGCTCACCCGTTTGGAAACCAAGGGTATGAAGTCCCTGATCATCGATGTGCGGAATAATCCGGGCGGCCTGCTGCCGGTTGTAGTGGATATCTCCGAGAACTTCGTGGCCAAGGGCAAACCGATTCTGCAGATCGAGGACCGGGACGGCAAACGTGCGCCCACCTTGTCCAACGGCACCACTTCGGCCAAGCCGCTTCCGGTGGCGGTGCTCATCAATAACGGCAGCGCCAGCGCTTCGGAAATTTTGGCCGGTGTGTTCAAGGACACGGGGCTGGGCAAGCTGGTGGGTGAAAAAACCTTCGGCAAGGGTACCGTCCAGATGACCTTCGAGAAGGAAATGGGCGACGGCAGCAATATCAAAATGACCACCTATAAGTGGCTTACCCCCAAGGGAACCTGGATTCACAAAACAGGGATTGAACCGGACGTGAAGGTGGACCAGCCTGCTTATTACCATGTGATGCCATTCTCGAAGAAGAATGAGCTGACGGTGGATGCCAACAGCGATGAGGTGAAGTCGCTGCAGGTGATGCTGGAGGGGCTGGGCTTCAAGCCGGGCCGTACGGACGGGTATTTTAGCCAGCAAACGGCTGAGGTGCTGAAGCAGTATCAGAACAGCCGCAGTTTGCCTGCCACCGGTGTGGCCAACATTGCGACGATGGAGAGTTTGGAGAATGACATTATCACTCTCCTGAAGAGTCCGGCCAATGATACGCAGCTGCAGGAGGCTATCCGGCTTCTGAGCCCGTGACGCTAAGGTGAGATCATGGAATAATTAGGAAAAATGGCAGCCGCGGCAGGAGAAAGCGGCGTCCATGTAGAATGAAGAGAAGGTTAGGGCGTGTTTGCAAACACCGCCTAGGGGATCAGGTTCCCCGCCTTCTCTTTTTTTTGCGGTTGTTGCAAGTTCTATGAGGGGGATTGTGCAAAGGAGCTGATATGCGGTTATGGACCTGGCTTTGAATCTGTTGTCCGCTTGGGGAAGAGCGCTGCTGGGGCTCTTGGTGAATCCCTTCTATTACCTGGGGCTGGTGGTGATTCTGCTTCAATACAGACGGCAGATCCGGCTGGAGCGCAAGCTGTTCCATTCCCGCTTTCATTATATGGGCCGGGTTGCCTGGAGATTGGTGGTTTGGGGACTGGCAGCCGGACTGGGGGCGTCCCTGGTGCTGGCGGCACTGGGCTCCGCTTTCACGATGGAGGCCATGGTGCTGTTATGGTCCTTATCGGCGGTGCTGATTTTGTTCCGGCTCCGGTTTTTGTGTCTGGCATATGCCGCGGGAATTTTGGCATTGGTGGATGCAGTCCTGGGCTGGGTGCCCCAAGGGGCGGATACGGTGGCACTGGGATGGCTGTACCGGTGGATGGAAGGTGTGGAGACACCGGCGCTGCTGGTTTTGGCAGGGATGCTCCACCTGGCGGAGGCACTGCTTGTCCGTCATCAGGGAAGCCTGACCCGTACGCCGTTGTTTTCGGAGAGCAAACGCGGCCGCGTCATGGGCGGTTTTCAGTTATATGCCTTTTGGCCAGTGGCTCTGTTCCTGCTGGTGCCGGCCCAGTCCGGCGGCTTCCAGCTGCCGTGGACACCGGTGTTCGGCTCCGGTCTGGCCTCGTCAGGCTGGACCATTCTGGCCTTGCCCGTAGCTATGGGCTTTATGGAGTCTACGTGGACCCAATTGCCGGAGGACAAAGCCCGGAGAACCTCGGGGCGGCTGCTGCTTTATGGGGTGGCCGTAACCGGTCTGGCTCTCCTGTCCCATTGGGTAGGGGCATTCCTTCCGGTGGCTGCGGTGCTGACCATTGCTCTCCATGAGGGGATTCTGTGGTGGGGACGCTGGGAGGAAACCAAGGAGCCTCTCCGGTTTGTCCATGACAGCCGCGGGCTGAAGATTCTTGCGGTGCTCCCGGACAGTCCGGCGGAGGCGCTGGGCATGCGGACCGGGGAAATCCTCGCCAAGGTGAACGGGCTGCCGGTGCGTACCCGGGAGGGGCTCCATGCTGCCCTGCAGGAGAACCCGGCCTATTGCAAGCTGGAGATTCTCAACCTGGAGGGGGAGAGCCGCTTTGCAGGGAGGGCGATGTTTGCAGGGGAGCATCATCAGTTGGGCATACTGCTCTGCCCGGACGAGGACACCCGTTATGTGGTGGAGGAGCGGCAGCAGCATGGGCTGGTATCCGTATTGGCCCGGTCCTTGGGCGGCCTGTTCGATAAGAAGAGCAGCAGCAATGACAGGGCCATGTAAGAAAGCATAAAGATAAGGACGCACAAAGAAAAAGGACGCAGCGGACCGGAATCCGACGGCGTCCTTTTTGGGTTGTGTGTGGTGTGGCTGCGGCAGGAGCCGGTGTTGTTCAGAGACGCGGCATCCTCTGCTATTGTCCGTTCGCCTGATGGTAGTCTGAGAACGCAGGGCTTATCGCTCGCACCCGGTCGTACCCTGAATCACACGTCCAGCACCACCATCTGATGATTCTCCAGCATCGGCAGCGTGAAGCTGACGGATTGGCCGCCATCGTCGGCAGTGAAGGCCAGCTCTGTTCCCTGCGGGGCCAGATAGACCCGCTTCACGGGCTCCGGCAAACGGAGAGTGACGGGGATATTGTACAGCGGGACGATATCCTCGATAACCTCCACCCGGCCTTTTTTCACCGGAGTGTTGTAGAGCAGATGCTGGACATAACGCCGTTCCTTCACCTGATGCTGGAGGGTAACAATCCCTCTGGCAGGCAGACCGGTCTCCACCATAGGCTTAGGCAGCAGGCGCTGAAGCGCATAATGAACCATTTCCTTCAGGATCAGATGTCCGTTGTCGGCATAATCAGAGAATAGCTTCCAGGCCATATAGATGCCTGCATCGCTTTCCACCATACCCGGACCTGCCTCCTCACCGTTGGTGGGGGTGTGCTGATGGGAGCAGAAGGCGAAGACATCCCGGTTGAAATAAGGATTCTCCCGTGCACCCAACTGCTGTCCACCGGGGGCCAGCTCCACCTGCTGTCCCTCCGCATACATAACGAAGGCGGCGGGCTTCAGAGGCCCGGGCACGAAATCTGGCCGGAAATAATCCGGGCAATAGGGGTTTACGCCTACATGCTTCACTCCCAGCTCCAGGGCAAAGGCTGACTCCGTTTCATTCAGGCCGGACTGTCCGGTAGCAAGCACCTTGCCGCCTCCGGCGATAAAGCAGCGGAGCCGCTCCGCCAGTTCGGGCCACAGTACAGCCTCATCCGGCAGCACCAGCACCTTGTACGCCTCAAAATCCGCCTGCGTATCCACCACATCAAACAGGTAGTGGCATTCTGTCAAAATCCGCACCGCACCCGGGTCTGCCAGCTTGTTGCGCTCCTGCTTCTTCAATGCCGGAGGAGCAGCCTCCTGCACCGCCTCCAGGGAGAGCACCGCCACCTCCGCCACACCGGAAACACCGGTGCACCAGGGCTCCTTGGCCTCTACCTCGGCATAGGCCTCGCCAATCAGCGAATAAGTGGCCGGGTCCATCAACCCCTTGGGATGAAGCTGGTCGCCTATGGAGCAGCCTGCTCCGTGGGCCAGGCTCAGCGCGGTTTCGAACCGCAGGGCATTAGGGTGCTTGTAGCCCCCGAATTCTCCCCAGGCCTGATGGAACTTGCCGGTCATGCCCAGGAAGTCCATCCCCAGGGTTTGCGCATAACGGGCGGACAAAGGGAAGTGGTCATAACCCCAGCCTCCGGTGGGCAGAGACTCCAGCTCCAGGTGGGTGTTGGCATGGGCCAGCTCCCGGCGGCCCCGGGTTTGGTGGCCGCTGTTGTGGAAGATGGGCAGGCCGGGCTTGATCGCATGCACCACCTCCCGCACACGCTCGGTGTAGCGGAGATAGGTTTTACGCCCGAGGGCGATAACCGCATTCAGATCCCGGGGATCCTGGCCGCTCCGCCGCAGCTCGGCGACGCAATATTGGCAGTAGCATCTGCGGCTGCCCACAATATCCAGGAAGATGCCGTCCGCATCATAGTTGCGGGTGACCTCTTCTATTTGAGCCAGCAGAATATCCAGATAAGGGGTGTTAAAGCAAAATTCGTGGTACCCGGCCTCCAAAAACCCCTTCACCCACCGGGTTTGGTCCTGAATGTCCCGGATGAGCCAGTCGGGGTGGCGACGGGCCAGCTTTTCATCCAGACCGGCGGAGAGGTACACGGGAGTTTTTACTCCGATGGCATGGGCGGCTTCGATCATTTCCCCCAGCAGGTCAAAGGAGAGATTCGGGTGCATCTCGTTGGTTTCACTGGGGTGGTACGCCCAGCCGTGATGGCACTTGGAGAATACGGTGATGGAATCAACGTGACCCTCCCGCAGCATGGCCTGGAATTGAGCCTTGGAAAAATCCTTGGCAATATCGGGAATAGCTTCGGATGTATGAAAATCCAGATGGACCTGGCGCAAACGCATGATTATCGCTCCTCGTTTTGTAGTGTGCCGCTACCTGAAATAACATGGTCCGAGCCGCAGGCCGGATATGTTATGGAAGCCTCGAAACCGGCAGAGCCGGTTTGAGGGCCTTCTTCGACATTTCATCTTTCATCGATGCGCAGAGAATCGTAGCATGGATGGCGATGTGCAACCTCTTGCTCCAAGCACCGTGCAGCCGCCAAGGCTTCCTCCAAGGAAAGGGCCTCCGCCGCTTTAACGGGGTGGGTGTGGCCTACATGCTCCTTCCAGGCGTCCGCCAAAATCCGGTGCCGCTGAAGCACCAACGGAAACCCCGCCCATTCCTCAAGTGACGCCGAAAGATTTTCCATATGGGTCATGTCCTCGTTAAACCACTCGGTCAGCAGGGTGCGTGCAATAATTCCGTGACCATAGGCGTTGGGATGGATCCCGTCACCAGAGGAATAACCCGGCTGCTCCGCCCGTTGAGAGGCAGTGGCGTACAGCAAGGGAGTCCGGATATCGATTACGCTGTCGGCTGCTTCCAGAGCAGGGTCAGTGAGCAGCCATTGCGCGTAGGCGCGCAGCACCGTGTCATACTCCCGGTATGGGGATAAATAACTGTAATCCGGTTTGCCGTCCTCCCCGGTCCGCGGAGCAGGAAAGGCGAAGGATGCGGCGTCAAAAGGCGGCGGGGTTACAAGCACTGCTTTGGCTCCCGCGGCTTTGATTTTTTCGAGAAGCAGGAGCATCCCTGTTTGGTATGCCTTGAACCGTTCCTCCGACAAGGGATGGTAGATCCCGTCGTTCATCCCGTAGCAGCAGAACACCCAATCGGGTTTGGTTATCTCCAGCGCCCGCTTTGCCCGGTCATGGACGCAGGGGCGGGGAAAGGGATGTTTGGCTTCGCTCAGGCCGGATGCGGTTTCGCTGCTCACCCCCAGGGGAATCAGGGACAGGTTCTTGTCAGGATGGTATCGGCGGAAATAAGCCTCCAAGTAGGCAATATAAAGACCGTTGTCCGTGACGCTGTCCCCCAAAAACAGGATTGTTGCGCTAACCGGCAACCGGTTTTGCTTGTGCACCCATGCAGACATGTTGAGCCTCCTTTTAAGCAGATTCCGTTATTGAACGCTCCAAGCATACCTCGTAAACAGTGCAATTGTTTACTGTACATAGTCAAGATTCCTGTATAAGCTCCTGTACATACTCCAATTAACTGCAAAACCCCTTGCGCGAGCCGCAGCCGCGAAGGGGTTTTATAGGTTAGTTCAGCTTCTGCGGCTCCCGCAGGACGACAATTTCCACACGTCTGTTTTTGGCCCGGTTTTCTTCTGTATCGTTGGGAGCGATGGGCATGGTATCTCCATAGGCGGTGGATACAAACATCCTGTCATTCATTCCCGGAGTACTGAGCAGATACCGGATCACCGAAACGGAACGGGCCTGGGACAGCCCAAGGTTGTCTTTATACAAAGAGCCGGTCTGCAAGGGCAGATTGTCTGTGTGGCCTTCTATGCTGACCTTGGTGTCGAGACTCCGGAACAGAGAGCCCAGCTTGTCCAGAATCGGCAGGGAAGCGGGCTTCAAATCAGCCTTGCCCAAATCGAACAGCACCATATCGTTCAGCTTGATAACCACGCCCCGCTGGAGATTTCCGGCAGAGACCTGGGCCTGCAGATTATTTTCTTCAATATATTGATTTACCTTGGAGAGCAGGTCCTGCAGCTCCCGTTCCCTTTCCGCCTGGGCGCTGGCGCTTGGAGCAGGTGTGGGGCTGTCTGTGGGCACGGGGGTTGCTTTATCTCCTTGCTTCAAATCCCCGGCAGGCCCATTGTGCTTTTCAATAATGGTATCGCCTTTGGCGAACTGCAGATGCAGGGATTCGGAGAGCATCTCGTATTTGGCCATATCCACCTTGCTCATGGAATACATCACAATAAAAAAGATCAGAAGCAGCGTAATCAGGTCCGAGTAGGTGATTAGCCAGCGTTCATGATTCTCGGGGGCCTTCCCCTTTTTTCTATTGCTCCTTCTCAATGCCGGCACCTGCCTCCCTGATGCTGCCCCTGTTCTTCTTATGTTGGGTGAAGGAAAGCAGCTTCTTGCGGATTAATTGCGGATTCTCCCCGGCTTGGAGAGCCAGGATGCCCTCCAGCATCATTTCCCGCTCAGCAATCTGTTCCTCGCTTCTCACCTTGATTTTGGATGCGATAGGCAGGTAAATCACGTTGGCGCTGAAGACGCCGTATAAGGTGGCAGTAAAGGCAATGGCGATGGCAGGAGCCAGGGATTCCGGGTTTTCCAGACTGCCCAGCACGTGGATCAGACCCAGCACCGTACCGATAATCCCCATGGTTGGGGCAAACCCGCCGGCGGCTTCGAAAATTTTGGCATGGCCTTCGTGCCGGGATTCCAGGGAATCCATCTCCAGCTCCAGGATCTGCCGGGTCAGCTCCGGATCTGTTCCGTCCACCACCATCAGCAGTCCCTCATGCAAAAAAGGATGCGGGTTCTCCAGTGCCCGCTGCTCCAGGGCCAACACACCCTCCCGGCGGGCAATGGTGGCCATATCCACAATCTCATCAATTAATACATCCGGATCGCTTTTGTTCTGGGTAAAAGCCATCCTGAGGCCTTCGCCGGTTCCCTTCAGGCGGGATGCGGGAAAGCTGACCACCACCGCACCGATGGTGCCTCCGAATACAATCAGCAGGGCGCTTGGAATAAACAGCGCACTCAGATGGCCTCCGTCCATGGCATATCCGCCGATCAGGCCGGCAAAGCCAATGATCAGGCCGATTAATGTTGTAATATCCACATCATGTTTCCCCTTTCAAGGCTGGTATGAGATATGTATGTAAAACAATTACAGGTAAAGAAAAAATAAGTATGCTGTTCCCTTTGCAATCCACTAGGAAAGCGGGTATAATTGATAGGAACATGTATTCCCATTGTACAAAATTTGTAACTTTGTCAATTTTTTTATCGGGTTCTGTCGCTGAAAAGTTTAGGGCGTGTCTGAAAACTCCGAGGGGAGCAGATTTTGGCCCCTACTATAAATCAATCAAGCGGGTTCTCCGCTGTGAGGGTGATCGTATGAGTGAATCTGCATTAAGCCAGCGGAAATTTGAACTGGTGTCCGAATTTTCGCCTCAGGGGGATCAGCCTGCCGCCATTGAGGAGCTGGTCAAGAGCATCGAGTCGGGACAGAAGTTCCAGACCCTGTTGGGTGCTACAGGAACAGGCAAAACCTTTACTGCGGCCCAGGTAATCGCCAAGCTCAACCGGCCGACGCTGGTCATCGCCCACAACAAAACGCTGGCAGCCCAGCTGTGCAGCGAGTTCAAGGAGTTTTTTCCGAATAATGCAGTGGAGTATTTCGTCAGCTACTATGACTACTTCCAGCCGGAAGCCTATATTCCCTCATCGGATACCTATATAGAGAAGGATTCCAGCATCAACGACGAGATCGACAAGCTCCGCCACTCGGCCACCAGCTCACTGTTCGAGCGCCGGGACGTCATTATCGTGGCCAGTGTGTCCTGCATCTACGGCTTGGGCTCACCGCAGGAATACAAGGACCTGCGCCTGTCTCTGCGTGTTGGCATGGAGCGGTCTCGCAACGACATTCTCCATAAGCTGGTGGATATCCAGTACCAGCGCAATGACCTGAACTTTGTCCGGGGCACCTTCCGGGTGAGGGGCGATGTGGTGGAGATTTTTCCCGCCTCCCAAGGAGAGCATGCAGTGCGGGTAGAGATGTTCGGCGACGAGATCGAGCGGATTACAGAGATTGACGTGCTCACCGGGGAAATTCTCGGTACGCGGGATCATGTGACGATTCCACCGGCCTCCCACTTTGTCACCCAACAGTCCACGCTTCAGAGGGCGGTGGCCAACATTGAGGTAGAGCTGGAGGAACGCCTGGCGGAATTGCGGGCGGACAACAAGCTGCTGGAGGCCCAGCGTCTGGAGCAGCGCACCCGTTACGATATCGAAATGATGATGGAGATGGGCTACTGCTCCGGCATCGAGAATTACTCCGGCCATCTGACCTTCCGCCAGCGGGGCGAAACGCCGTATACGTTGCTGGATTATTTCCCGGAGGATATGCTGTTTGTTATTGACGAATCTCACGTGACCCTGCCCCAGATCAGGGGGATGTACAACGGCGACCGGGCGCGCAAGGAGATGCTGGTAGCCCATGGGTTCCGGCTGCCTTCGGCGCTGGACAACCGGCCGCTGCGCTTCGAGGAATTCGAGAGCAAGTTTACCCAAGGGGTCTTTGTTTCCGCTACACCCGGTCCCTTCGAGCTGGAGCACTGCCCCCAGATGGTGGAGCAGATTATCCGGCCTACCGGGCTGCTTGATCCCATTGTGGAGGTACGGCCCACCAAAGGGCAGATTGACGATATGATCGGGGAGATCCACGACCGGATCGCCAAGGACGAGCGGGTGCTGGTCACCACTCTGACCAAGAAAATGTCCGAGGACCTGACAGATTATTTGAAGGAACTGGGCATTAAGGTGCGTTATTTGCACTCGGATATCAAAACCATCGAGCGGATGCAGATTCTCCGGGAGCTGCGTCTTGGCGTATTCCATGTGCTGGTGGGGATCAACCTGCTGCGGGAGGGGCTTGACCTGCCCGAGGTATCTCTGGTCACCATTCTCGATGCGGACAAGGAAGGGTTCCTCCGTGCGGAGCGCTCCCTGATCCAGACCATCGGGCGTGCGGCCCGGAATTCCGGCGGCAAGGTTATCATGTACGGGGACAAAATAACCGACTCCATGGAGAAGGCCATCAGCGAAACGAAGCGGCGGCGTGCCATCCAGGAGGAGCATAACCGGAAGAACGGCATTACGCCCCAGACCATCCAGAAGCGGGTGCGGGATGTTATCGAAGCCACCAAAGCGGCTGAATCCAAGACCGAATATCTGGCGGAGGTCAAGGGTGCCAAGATGTCCAAGAAGGACCGGATGAGTCTCATCGAACGTCTGGAGAAGGAAATGAAGGATGCAGCCAAGAACCTGCAGTTCGAGAAGGCGGCGCAGCTGCGTGACGCCATTATGGAGCTGAAGGTGCAGGATTAGAGAGGGGCTTACGCTCCAATACGGTTGAGGAGAAAGGTGGAGGCCTGAAAGTGGCAAGTGAATCCATAGTTGTGAAGGGCGCCCGTGCCCATAATTTGAAGAATATCGATGTCACCATCCCGCGGGACCGGTTTGTGGTGCTGACGGGTTTGAGCGGCTCCGGCAAGTCATCTCTTGCTTTTGATACCATCTACGCGGAAGGGCAGCGGCGCTATGTGGAGTCGCTGTCCGCTTATGCCCGGCAGTTTCTCGGCCAAATGGACAAGCCGGATGTGGACTCCATTGAAGGCCTCTCCCCGGCCATCTCCATCGACCAGAAAACCACCAGCCGGAATCCCCGTTCCACGGTTGGTACCGTAACGGAGATCTATGACTATCTACGGCTTTTGTTTGCACGGATTGGCCGCCCTCATTGTCCGGAGCATGGTGTAGAGATCACGGCCCAGACGGTCGAACAGATGGTGGACCGGTTGATGGAATATCCGGAGCGCACCCGCCTACAGATTCTGGCACCGGTGGTGTCAGGTCGTAAGGGCGAACATGCCAAGCTGCTGGCCGATATTGGAAAGCAGGGTTTTGTCCGTGCCCGTGTGAACGGCGAGCTGCGTGAGCTTTCGGAAAAAATCGAGCTGGAGAAGAACAAGAAACACAGCATCGAGGTTGTGGTGGACCGTATCGTCGTTAAGGACGATGTCCAGACCCGTCTTGCCGATTCTCTCGAAACTGCCCTTAAGCTGGGTGAAGGCCGGGTATTGGTGGATGTGATGGAGCATGAGGAGCTTCTGTTCAGCCAGAACCTGGCCTGTCCCGAATGCGGCTTCAGTATGGAGGAATTATCCCCCCGGATGTTCTCCTTCAACAGCCCCTTCGGTGCTTGTCCGGAATGTGATGGTCTAGGCATGAAGATGATTGTGGACCCGGATCTTCTGGTGTCCGACAAGGAAAAAACCATTGAGGACGGAGCGTTTTCCGCTTGGGCGGGCAGCACCTCCACCTACTACCCTCAGTTTCTGGCTTCAGCCTGCCGTCATTACGGCATTCCCATGGATGTGCCGGTTCGGGATCTTACCTCCGAACAAATGAAGATCATTATGTACGGAACAGGCGGAGAGCGGATCCGGTTCCAGTATGAGAATGATTTCGGCCAGCGCAAGGATGCCATGGTTCCCTTCGAGGGCATTGTCCCTAACCTGGAGCGCCGGTACCGGGATACGGCCTCGGAAGGCATCCGTGAGTTTATCGAGCAGTTTATGGGCTCCAAACCCTGTGCCAAGTGTAAGGGACACCGCCTGAAGCCTGAGATTCTGGCAGTTACGGTAGGCAAGCAGAACATTTCCTACGTCACCTCGCTGTCCATTGGCGAAGCACAGGGTTTCTTCGATCAGCTTCCCCTGACGCAGAAGGAAGAGACGATTGCCCACTTGATTCTGAAGGAAGTCAAAGCCCGGCTGGGTTTCCTCGTTAATGTGGGCCTGGATTATCTGACCTTGAGCCGCGCCGCGGGCTCTCTCTCCGGCGGTGAAGCCCAACGGATCAGGCTGGCTACCCAAATTGGCTCCAGTCTGATGGGCGTCCTGTACATTCTGGACGAACCCAGCATCGGGCTGCACCAGCGGGATAACGACCGTCTGATCCAGACACTGCATCATATGCGTGACTTGGGAAACACACTCATTGTGGTTGAACATGATGAGGATACTATGCTGGCCTGTGACTATATCATCGATATCGGTCCGGGGGCAGGCATCCATGGCGGACAGGTCATTGCCGAAGGCACGCCGCAGGAGGTGATGGCCAATGAGTCGTCGCTGACCGGCCAATATTTGAGCGGACGCAAGTTCATCAAGGTGCCGCTGGCCCGGCGTAAACCTAACGGCAAGTGGCTGGAGGTAAAGGGCGCCAAGGAAAACAACCTGAAGAATGTGAACGTCAAGTTTCCCCTTGGGGTTTTCGGCTGTGTGACCGGTGTATCCGGCAGCGGCAAGTCCACCCTGGTGAACGAGATTCTGTATAAGACACTGGCCCGCGACTTGAACGGTGCCAAAACCCGTCCCGGCGAATACAAATCCATCAGCGGCTTAGAGCATGTGGAGAAGGTTATCGATATCGACCAGTCTCCAATCGGGCGGACACCCCGCTCCAATCCGGCCACCTATACAGGTGTGTTCGATGATATCCGCGATGTCTACTCCGCTACCACGGAGTCCAAGATCCGCGGCTACAAAAAGGGACGCTTCAGCTTTAACGTTAAAGGCGGGCGCTGTGAAGCCTGCCGCGGGGACGGAATCATCCGCATTGAAATGCACTTCCTGCCGGACGTCTACGTTCCCTGCGAGGTCTGTAAGGGACAGCGGTATAACCGAGAGACGCTGGAGATCAAATACAAGGGCAAGAGCATTGCTGAGTTGCTGGAAATGACCATCGAGGCCTCTGCGGAGTTCTTTAAGAATATCCCGCGGATCCACCGTAAAATTCAGACTCTCGTAGATGTGGGCCTGGGCTATATGAAGCTGGGGCAGCCTGCCACAACCCTGTCCGGCGGCGAAGCCCAACGGGTGAAGCTGGCGGCAGAGCTGTACCGCAGAAGCACCGGCAAGTCCATCTATATTCTGGATGAGCCTACAACAGGTTTGCATACGGATGATATCGACCGTCTGCTGACCGTACTCCACCGGCTGGTGGACAACGGCGATTCGGTGCTGGTCATTGAGCATAACCTGGACGTGATCAAAACCGCGGATTACCTGATTGATCTGGGACCGGAAGGGGGAAACCGGGGCGGTACGATTGTGGCCACCGGCACACCCGAGGATATTGCCGCTGTGGCAGGCTCCTATACCGGCAAATATCTGAAGCCTGTTCTGGAACGGGATCTGGCCCGGACCCGGAAAGCACTAGAGGAAGAAGAACTGCAGGAAGCAGAAGAGAACGCGGCTAGCGTTTAGGAATGCAGTCACCCGCTCAGGCAACAGCTTAATTAGCCAAATCAAAACGCCGCATATCGTACAAGAAGCTTGTACGGCGTGCGGCGTTTTTGTATTAGGCGCTGGTAGTCCTTTTACCAGCCGAAGTCTAATGTTTTTCCGGTTTCCGCCAAGGTTTTGATGTTGCTCAGGATCATCCACCAGCTCTCTCCGGAACGCTCCATCGCCGGATGGCCGGGTGTGAACTGATCATTCACCAGTCTCATTTTGGTACAGCTGCCAGTTGGTTCAAAGGTAAAGGTAACCCGTGATTCCAGCTCGGCATGATTCGGAGCGTAGGAAGGGCCGGGATGTTCAATATAGCTGAATTTGTGATGCGGCTCCCATTCCAGCCAGGTTCCATATACGTGGACCGTTTCCGGTCCGTCATTGCCGGGACCCACATATGCCAAATCCTCCCCAGGCCGGAAGTTGCTGCGCAGCTCACAGCCAAAGAAAATTTGGCGTACTCCCTCTGGTCCCGTGAGAATTTCCCACAGCTGCTCCGGGGCTGCCGCTATATAAAAATCATATTGATGCTCCATCATAAATCCTCCTTTTTGGTGACTCTGCCTTTACTATATGATGCTGAAGCGGACAAGTCTTGTAAAAACGCGACAGAAGGAAGTTGTACACATTAGCTTGGTTTGAGAAGGTACCTTTGTTCAGAGGAGGATGCCTCATGTATCAGGATTTTCCCACACCAGCATTGGGTGTGCTGCATACCAAGGACGGTGCGCAGCGGTTCCGTCTAACCCGCATCCAGCCTTGTGCGGAGCTGGCGCCGTTCGTTAAGCATTATTGGATAGTCGCTTGGGATTTGGCGGACGGAGAGGAGTATGACCAGCCGGTGGTGCCCAATCCATGTGTGAATTTGGTGGTGGAGCCCGGTAAAACGGCTTGTTTTGCCCCGGGGGTTACCACCTTCACCTATAGGCTGAAAGGAGCGGGTTGTGTCTTGGGCGTAAAGTTTCATCCGGGTGGTTTTTATCCTTTTATCCGGACATCGATATCTACATATCGGGGGAGTCCCATACCGGTAACCGAGGTGCTGGGGTTACCCAGCGGAGAGCTGGAGGAAGCTGTGCTTGGCCGGAAGGAGGAGCAGGCAATGGCGCAGGAGATGGAGCGGCTTCTCCTGTGCCGGTTGCCTGAACCCGATCCGCAGGCTCAGTTTTTGCGGGAGGAGGTCGAGCATATTGCCAAGGATCGCGGATTGACCAAGGTGGATATGCTCTGTGCTCATTTGAAAATGAATAAGCGGACAGTGCAGCGTTTGTTTGACCAATATATTGGGGTCAGTCCCAAATGGGTTATCCGGCTGTACCGGATACAAGATGCGGCCGAGCGGCTGGATAATGGCACGTATGGCGAGCTGGTAGGACTGGCCATGGATTTAGGCTACCACGACCAAGCCCATTTTATTAAGGACTTCAAGAGTGTAACGGGCCAGACTCCGGAGGAGTATCTCCGAGGTCGGGGCTAAGGACCGGCATCCGGCTGAGACCATGTGGGGTCTTAGCGTGTTTTATCAATGGGAAGGTGTTGGTTGATGAAGAACCGGACTGGACTGATGAAGAATCAGGCTGGACTGATGAAGAATCAGGTCGTCTGGGCGGGAGCTGTAACGGAACCATAAGACGCTTAGAGTGGAAATTTGGGGGATTTGATTTTGTAACGGAACTGAGAAACCGTTAGAGCAGCAAAAGGTGACTAATTAGTCCAAGAACAGCTGCTAAGGGCTTCTGAGTTCCGTTAGCCCGCTAAATTTCCGGTTTTTGCTGTTTAAGCGTCTCTGAGTTCCGTTACGGCGCTGCCCCGGGTTTTTCTTTGTATTTACTAAGAGGGAGATGGCCCCGGAGACCCAACCAACCCAACCGAACCAACCCAACCGAACCGACCCAACCGAACCGAGCCAACCAACCCAACCGACCCAACCGAACCGACCCAACCAACCCAACCCAACCCAACCACCAATACAACCAAAAGAACCCGAGGAGCTCACGCCCACTCGGGTTCTTCTTTACCTTCACTCTTACTCCCGTTGACCTAGGATGCAGCCAAAATGCCGTTCAGCACCTCTTGGAAGGCGGGAACGCCTACCCGGGCCACAAACCGGTTGAAGGATTCTCCTTCGTTCCGGTTTTCCTTATAGTACAGGATCAGCCGGGCCAATACAGGGGCAACTTCGTCGCCCTTCACCCGGCCCTTCAGCGGCTGGTTAAATTGGGCGTTGGGGCCCAAGGTGCCGCCGACGGCGATATCGAAGGCATCGACGGTGCCTTCCGGCGTTTTCACCAGCGCCCCTTGAAGGCCAATATCGGCGATTTGCTTTTGACCGCAGGCATTGGGGCAGCCCACGAAGTGAATGCGGATATCCTCCTTCAAGTCCACATGCTCATCCAGATACTCGGCCACACGCACCGCACGGACCTTGGTTTCTACAATCGCCAGATTGCAGAACTCATTGCCTGTGCAGGAAACCGTCCGGCTCATGAAGGTATTGGGGTTCGGCGTCAGACGTTTCAGCAGCGGCTCCGCCAGCAGAGCCTCCACCTTGGTATCAGGAATATCCGAGAAGATGATATTTTGTGCCATGGTCGTACGCAGTGAACCTTGGCCGTACTCGTCGGACAGACGGGCCAGCTCCTCGAATTCATCACCGGTCAGCCGTCCTACAGGCACATTCAGCCCCACATAGTTCAAGCCGGATTGTTTTTGGGGGTGTACTCCGTCAAAATAAGCGGCATTCCAGCCTACCGTTTTATCGTCACCCGAGGTGGGCAGTTCGCCGATAATCTCCGTCAGCTTCTCCAGGAACTTCTCTGGCCCCCAGTCTGCAACCAGAAACTTGAGACGGGCATGATGGCGCTTCTCCCGGTAGCCGTAATCCCGGAAAATCGTAACAACCCCGACTGCCACCTTCAGCACATCCTCGGGACGCACGAATACATCCAAACGTTTGGCCAGATGAGGCTTCGCAGACAAGCCGCCCCCCACCCAGACATGGAAGCCGGTTACTTCCTCACCGTCGATCACCTTGACAGCCGGGGTGTAAGCCAGATCATTGATTTCCGCATGAGCGGTATTGTAGATATTGCCGGAAATGGATATTTTGAATTTGCGGGGAAGATTGGAAAAGTCCCGGTTCAAGAGAAAGAAATCGTTAACCTGATTGACCAGCGCCTCTGTATCCAGCAGCTCATTGGGATCAATCCCCGCCAGAGGGTTGCCGACAATGGTGCGGGGGCAGTCACCGCAGGCCTCGTAGGAATACAAGCCTACCGACTCCAGACGTTTGAAGATATCCGGCAGATGCTCCACCTTGAGCCAATGGAATTGAATGGCCTGGCGGGTGGTAATATCCAGCAGGTTGCGCCCGTAATCGCGGGAGATGCCGGCCAGAACGCGTGCTTGCGCCGAATTGATAATGCCGCTGTTGATCCGCACCCGCATCATAAAGTGGCCGTCCCGGGGCTTCTGCTCATAGACGCCGGCCCATTTGAACCGGTTCAGATCATCCTCGGTAATGGAAGCATACCCGCCTGCTGCATATTCCTCAATAATCGTACGAATGACATCCAGTCCGTCTTTTTCGAGCTTGATCAGCTCAACCTTGTTCAGCTTGGAGGTATCCTCCGCCCAAATGGGTTGGTAAGCCATAGCGCCCTTATCCTCCTTCGGATTCAAAAAAATAAATCCGATTAATCTAGTATGTTTTTATATCGTTATCGTACCATATCCCAAGCCCAGCGTAAATGCTGCATGCCATAAGGGTTTATTATAGATGACGGGCATTCCGGTTATAATCCGCATAATCAAAAAACCGCCAGGCCTAAAGCCCGGCGGTTGTCAGCAAGCATTTTTTACTCAGATCCACCAAGCCTCGCCCAAAGGCTCCTTGATCAGCACCTGCTGGAGGTTGGCCACCGCCTTGCTGAAGCCCTCGTCAATGGACATCAGCCCGTCCTCGTGCTCAATGCTCACTACATAATCGTAACCCACCAGACGCAGGGCGCTCATCATATCCGCCCAAACCTTCAGGTCATGGCCGAAGCCCACGCTGCGGAACTGCCAAGCCCGATCCAGCATATGGTCATAGGTCTGCATGTCCGTCAGGCCGTATTTGTTCACATTGATGGGGTCAATCGAGGTGTCCTTGGCATGGAAATGGTGGATTGCTCCGGCACGGCCCAGAACCTGCACCGCTTGCACCGGATCAATGCCCTGCCACCACATATGACTCGGGTCCAAATTGGCGCCGATGGCTTCTCCGGCAGCGTCGCGGAGACGCAGCAGAGTGGCCGGTGTATGGACGGAGAAACCGCCGTGCAGCTCCAGACCGATTTTCACCTGATGATCGGAAGCGAACTTGCCCATTTCCGTCCAGTACGGGATCACCTTTTCCTCCCACTGCCACTTCAGAATCTCCTGATAATCATTAGGCCAGGGAGCAACCGGCCAGTTCGGGTATTTGGCATCCTCGTGATCGCCGGGGCAGCCGGAGAAGGTGTTGACTACAGGCACCTCCAGCTTTTGGGCCAGTTCGACGGTCTTGAGGAAGGTATCGTGATAATCCTTGGCAACAGCCTTCTGCGGATGCAGCGGGTTGCCGTGGCAGGATAAGGCGCTGATGATCAGGCCGCGGGAATTCACCGCTTGCTTAAACGCTTTCAGTTTGGCCGGATCGCCTAACAGCTCGTCAGGGTTGCAGTGGGCGGTTCCGGGATAGCCGCCGGTGCCGATTTCTACGGCTTGCAGGCCCTTGGATGCCACATGATCCAGCATTTCCTCGAACGGCTTTTGTTGGAACAGTACAGTGAATACACCCAATTTCATTACAAAAAGCACCTCCGTTATGGATAGCGTAAACCTTCTTCACTCTGCTTCCATTGTAGAAAAAAAGCCTGGTCCTGCCTATGTCCGAAGTTGCGGAGTTTGTATCCGATTTTGCAAATAAAAAACCTCCTTCAGAAGAAGGAGGGGAAATGAAGCAAGCCTTTATAAATGCGGATGACGATTTCGTGATTCGGGCAGTATACGATGACCGCAAGGGTCACAATGGACTGAGTCAGGAAGCAGCGCCAGTAAAAGTAAAGCTTGGACACCTTTTTGCGGTTAACCAGCGATTTCTTCAACAGAGATTCGGCCGCTATGATGACACCGTGGTACACCCCCCAGGCCACATAGAGCCAGGTAAAGCCATGCCACAGGCCGATGAGCACCATGATGAGGACGGACAATCCGGCGCCGGTCCACTTAGAGGGGGATTTCCGGGAGAAGAACATATAGATGTGATCCCGGAACCAGTCACCCAGAGTGGCATGCCAGTTGCGCCAATATTGGGTCAGGGTGGGAGACATGAAGGGCCGTTTGAAGTTCTCGGGCACCTGGTAGCCGAACAGCCGTCCGAAGCCTACGGCAATATCCGAATACCCGGAGAAGTCGAAGAAGATCAGGATGTAAAACCACACCATCAGAAATAACGAGGTGAAAGTGTTCAACTCACCCGATGACACATGGTCGAAGGCGGTGGTCATCCAGGTGACCAGGACGATTTTTTTGAACATGCCCAGGATAATCCGTTTCACGCAAGCTTCTGCCATAACCGCATCCACCTGATACGGAACCTTGGTATCCGCCATAAAATCCCGAAACTTGAGAATCGGACCGGAGGTGAAGGTGGGCACAAACAGCAGATAGTTGGCATAGTCCACAGGCTTGCAGATGGCATCCCGCCCGATGAAATAGGCAAAGTACAGAGCATCAATGGCTTTCAGCACATTATAGATGATGCCGATGGTGACCAGGGTGCCCAATACGGGATGCTGGAACACCTCCATATCTGCCAAGCGCAGGAGGACCACTCCCCCCACATTCAGGGCTAAAAACAGAATAAACCAGAACAGCTTCCCTCGTTCAAGCCGGGCCAGAAGTACAAACAATACGTAATTGACCAGTGTATACACCACATAAAAGACCAGCAGCCGCTGGCTGTACAACCCGATAAAGGCCAAATTGAAGGCCAAAAGCAGCCACCGCTTCTGCCCGGGCAGCCTGCGGGTCAGCCCCATAAGCACGGACATACCGGCAATGGCCAGCACAGCCGTCATATTCAAATACCACATTTGTCGAATCTCCTCTAACCAAAGCAATAAACGTAGTATAGCATTTTTCGGCAGTGCTGTTAACGGGGCGACGGGAACATCCTCCGGAAGAGCGGTTTTTTCTGAAAAATTGGAACGATCTGGGGGTTTCGGCGTATAATAAAGGAGTCTGTCCGTGCTTGTCCACGAAATTGGGGGCGCAGCGAACGGGACATATCCATGAAGGAGGAGATTAGTTGTTTAAGCATACGCTTCAATCCATGCGAAAAATCAGCATCGGCATTCTGCTTTCGGCACTTATCGCTACTTCTTATTTGCCGGCTGTCCAAGCGGCATCCGCACCGGAGGTTCAATCCCAGACTGAGGCCACAGCACTTGTCAATGACGGCGGCCAATACGTGCGAGCGTTAATTAACCAAGGGTACATACAATATACCGAGGATTTGCAGCAATCAACGGCCCCCATAACCCGTGGGCAGGCGGCAGTGCTGCTTCAGCAAGCCCTTCAGCTGAAGTCGCCTGAAGCGCTAACCGGCTTCCCGGATGTCCCGTCGGAGAATGCCGCGGCACCGGCCATTTATGCCCTTCGGGCACAAGGCATCGTACAAGGCGGCGACAGCGGCTACCAGCCTGACTCCGCGCTGACCCGGGAGCAGCTGGCCTCCTTACTCAGCCGGGCCTTCCAATTGAATGACAACGGCATTCAAACCGCCTATGCGGACGGGCAAGCCATTTCGGCTGCCCATGCGGCGGATGCGCTGAAGCTGAAGCAGCACTTTATCTGGGACGGACAAAACTTTGCTCCCCAGACCGTAGTCACCAAGGCTGAGTTCGCACGTGCCTTGTATATGACCCTTGGACTGGATGTTGCTTCCCCGGGTGCCCTCGCTCTGGAGGACTTCTTCCGGGAATCCGATCAGCAAGGCTTCCAGCTGTCCCCGGACGGCAAGCATATGGCCTTCGTTCAGCCTGTAAACAACCGTCTCAACCTGTTTGTGATGGAAGTCGGGCAGGAAAAAGACGCCGTGCAGCTTACTAATGAAACCGACCGCAGCATCCAGGGTTTTGCCTGGGTATCCAATGACCGGCTGATTTATGCCAAGGATACCGGCGGCGATGAAAACTACCATCTGCTGGTGGTGGGCATCGACGGCAAGGGGCAGCGTGATTTGACTCCCTATGAGAAAACGACCTCCCAATTGATTGATATTCTGCCGGAGGTTCCGGATCAGGTGCTGATCGGCATGAACAAACGTGACCCGCGGATCTTCGATGTGTACCGGGTTAATATGAATACCGGCGAAACCGTACTGGCGGCAGAGAACCCGGGCAATATTACCGGCTGGATGACGGACAATAACGGCAAGCTGCGGATTGCCATTTCCAGCGACGGCAACGTCTCCTCGCTGCTCTACCGCGAGAAGGAGGAGGATGCCTTCAAGCCGCTGCTGGAAACCAAGCTGGGTGAAGCCTTCGCTCCGCTGATGTTTACCTCTGACAACAAAAATCTGTACGCCATGTCCAACCTGGGCGCCGATAAGGCGGCTCTGGTGGAGTTTGACCCCTCTGCTAACAAGGTGGTAAAAACCATATTTGCCCACCCGGATGTGGATGTGTCGGGCGTTGTATCGTCCCGTGCCACCAAAACCCTGGTAGCTGCTCTTTATATCACGGATAAAATCCACTACACCTTCTTTGACTCCAAGCTGGAGGAGGCCTACAACAAAATCGGCAAGGAGCTGCCTGGCAAGGAAATTGCCATCGGCTCTCCGGATGAGAAGGGCAACTTCCGATTCCAGGCTTATAATGATAAGAACAAGGGTGTGGATTACACCTACAATGCGGAAACCGGTGAGCTGGAGAAGATTGCTGAGTTGTCCCCTTGGCTGGATGAGAGCAAGCTGGCAGACATCAAGCCCGTCACCTACAAGGCCCGCGACGGCCTTACGCTTCACGGTTACCTGACGCTGCCCAAGGGCAAGGATGCCAAGGATTTGCCTCTGGTGGTTAATCCTCATGGCGGACCCTGGGCCCGTGATATGTGGGGCTACAATCCGGAGGTGCAGTTCCTGGCCAGCCGCGGATATGCGGTGCTGCAGGTGAACTTCCGCGGCTCCACCGGCTACGGCAAGGACTTCCTGAATGCCGGCAATAAGGAGTGGGGCAAGGCCATGCAGAATGACCTTACGGATGGTGTGGAATGGCTGGTGGAGCAAGGCATTGTTGATGCCGACCGGGTAGCCATCTACGGTGCATCCTATGGTGGCTATGCTGCATTGGCCGGGTTGGCCTTTACGCCTGAGGTGTATGCCGCAGGTGTCAGCTATGTAGGACCGTCCAACCTGTTTACCCTGCTGGAATCCCTTCCTCCGTATTGGGAGTCTGAACGGGAATTGTTCCACCAGCGGATGGGTGATCCTGTGAAGGATAAGGAACTGCTGGAGGCGATTTCGCCCCTGTTCCATGTGGACCAAATCAAGGCGCCTCTTTTCGTCGCCCAGGGTGCTAATGACCCCCGTGTGAAGCAGGCGGAATCCGATCAGATCGTCCAGGCACTGAAGGAACGCGGCGTGGATGTGCCTTATATGCTGAAAAAGGATGAAGGCCATGGCTTCCTTAATTTGGAGAACCAGCTGGATTTCTACCGGGCACTGGAGAAATTCCTGGACCGTCATCTGCACCCTTAAAATGCTAGTTTAAACGTGTTGCCGTTACCCGGCAGTGGGCTGTTTATCAGCCGCTGCCGGTTTTTTTGTGCAGCCGGGGTGCAAACCTCTTTACATAGTACAGATGCTCCATTAATCCTCCGCTAACACGGCGCTGGTATACTGCTCTTACATCAGGTAAAGGAGAGTGATATTGATGGGAATTCATACGTACTTCCGGTCGTTGAACGAAATGGAGCGGATTTACCGCTGTCCCGGCAAGTTTAAGTTTGAGGAGCATACGGTGGCGGCCCATTCCTGGAAGGTGGTCCAATACGCCAAAACCCTGGCGGACATCGAAGAAATGCACGGCACCCCCGTGAATTGGAAAAAGCTTTATGAAATCACCAGCAGCCACGATTACGGGGAGATTTTCATTGGGGATATCAAAACACCGGTAAAGCATTCCTCCATGGAGCTGCGTTCCCTGATCCAGCAGGTGGAGGAGGGGATGGTCCATCATTTCATCAATGAACATATTCCCGAGGAGTTCCGCCCGATATTCTTTAATCAGCTGCGGGAGGGCAAGGATCAGACGGTAGAGGGTCTCATTCTAGAGGTAGCGGACAAGCTGGACCAGGTGTATGAGGCATTTGCGGAGCTGCAGCGGGGCAACACGGAGAAGGAATTTGTGAAGATGTACCGGGAGGCGCTGGTGAAGATCAAGCATATCCCGCTGGCGTGTGTGGATTATTTCCTGAAGCATATCCTGCCGGATATGGTCAATGAAGAGTCTCTTTCGCCTATCGACATTAAACGGATTACCGAGGAAGCGCTCAGCCAGTGAAGGGATTTCACCCTATGATTATTGGAGAGAGGCTTGAATCGTATGGGGAAACGCTATACAATTAGGGACTGTTATCCCACAACGGTTACAAAAAGGAGCATCCAATGAACATCCAGCCTGCTGCTTATTCAGTCAAAGGATTGAGCTATGTGATCCGTTCTGCTCTTCCCGGGGATGCCGCGGCATTATCCGACACCCGGTTTCAGATTGACGGAGAGACGGAGTTTATGGACCGGGAGCGGGGCGAGGGATTTATTGACCCGGCGGGGTTTGAGAAAATCATCCACACCGATACGGGGGAAGCCCGTAATTTGTTTCTGGTAGCGGAGGCAGAAGGCAGGCTGCTGGGCTTTTGCCGGTGTCAAGGGAGCAGCTTGAAGCGTCTTGCCCACCGGGTGGAGTTCGGTATATGCATTCTGAAGGAGTTCTGGGGATTCGGGGTAGGCAGGAATCTTCTGCAGGAAACCGTCTCCTGGGCAGATGCCTCGGGTGTGGAGAAGATTGGTCTGCATGTACTGGAGAGCAATACCACAGCGATCCGGCTGTATGAGGCCTTCGGCTTTGAACAGGAGGGACTGCTGCGCCGCGATAAACGACTTTCCGACGGGCAGTTTTACAACACCATTGTAATGGGCCGGTTAAAATGAAGAAAAGACAAGCCAATTAACGGTCAATTGACTTGTCTGCAGGAACCCGTAGCCGCGATTGCGGATGAAGGGTTTTTTGTCTTTTAGTCGGGGGAGTCTGGTCAGAAGCCTTCATAAATGAATAGTCCCTTGCCGGTAAAATAGACCAGCACCAGTATCAGCATAATGAGATAAGCTAGGAGTTCGACGGTTTTGCGAATGACCGGAGCCATTCATCCACCTCCTTCGTAAACAAGGGCGCCCCTGCTTCCCGGTTCAAGTGGACCAGATCGTGGAAGTATTCTGCGCTATAGCGGTCCATTACGTCTAACACCGGTGTCTGATGCTCTGCCAGAATCCGGTTGGCTTCCGCCTTAAGAGGCTCCACATAGGCCGGTTTGGGGAACTCCTTGTTCCACGGCATCCAGATGACCCGCAGAGCCAATCCGTGCCCGGCCGCATAGTCCGCCACCCAGGCCAGAGCATCCAGATTGTCCTGGAAGTCGGGCAGGGTCAGATGGCCCCAGAGCTTATCGTAGTAGTCCCAGCGCTCCGCCATCCACGCTTTTTCCTTCAGGCCAAAATACAGCTCCTTATCGATCCAACGGGGCTGATAAGCCAGAAGCTTCCCCGCATCCAGCTCCACCACCCCGGCATACAGGCTCTTCACCGCTTCTGTGCCCGAATCCCTGAAGTAATCCCGGTATGCATAGATGTATGGCTGATAGGGCTTTTTGAACCACTGGTAGGTAGGGTCCGTCTGCATGTCGTCGATCATGGTATGGACGTCAATGCCCACCACCAGCTCGTCCTTCACCTGGTACAGACCCTTCTCCAGAATAGCCTTCAGATCGGTGATCCGGCCGTAGGAGAGGCCCAGCTCCGTGAGGGGATGGGAGGACTTGTCCTCCATGTAAGCACCGGTCACTGCAGAATTGCCGTAGAATAAGGGGCCGGAGCGCTGCCAATCATGGTGATAGAGCGTTTTGGTAAAGTCATTCTTATAGAAGCGCCGGGAGGACTCCATCGGGTTCCACCAGGCCAGGGCCAGGTCTGCCAGGAGGAACAGCACCGCCAGGCCGATCAGGAAGCCGTACCGGCGGGTGCGCGCGGCGGCCTTCGAGAAGGGCCTGCCGGGATTAAAACTGCTTTTTCTGCCAGTCCGCATATTGCTCCCGGAAAGCGGCAGGCCAACGGGTCTTGTCCAGCCCGTATTGGGCCAGGAAGGCAAAGACCCAGCGTTCGATGCCAAAGCCGACACAGCCGGTTACGGCGCTGCGTTTACCGAATTTGATGTTGAAGGCGTTGCCGAAGGTGTTGCTGTGGAAGTTGACGGAGCTGGCGGCAATGGACTTGTCCAGATAGGGGACAGACAGGCGCAGCTCGTACTTCATCTCCTGGTTCCGTTGGAAGGAAGCCTTCACTTGAAAGTCGTTGGTGAAGAAAGGATCGTTGGCGATTTCCATCCAGCTGTCCACGTCCCACTCGGCGGCCAATTCCTTCAGGTATTCGATGGCCTTCAAACGGTTTTCCTTGACGTAGTCGGGTTTGCCCACGAAGATGATCTCCCGCATGCTGAAGTCCAGCAACCGGCCAAAATCCGTATGGTTCCGTGACTCGAACCGGTGGCACTTGGAGATGGCGGTGACGGTGATGCCGTCGCCCTCCAGCACCTCGTCCTGCAAGCCCTCATAGCAGTGGTAGCAGGTGGAGGGGTTCATGGTGAATTTGGGCTTGGGCATGCTGGCGTTCAAGTCCAGCGGTGCGTCCTGCTTCCAGCCGCCGACTTCGCGGATGGTTTGGGAGAAACCCTCGATCACGTCCAGATCCTCCCGCAGATGGGTCAGGAAGTGGATATGCTCAGGGAAGGAGGTGAAATGGTTGGTTTTGTTCAGGGTATCCGCATGGATGACGGCGGGGTAATGCTCTTCCTTCAAACCCTCGAAGCGGCGGGCAATCTTGGCGACGAAGGAGTCGTCCATAAACCGCATGAGGCTGGAAAAGGGCTCCCGGAAGATGAACATGCCGGGCTCCAGCACCTTGATGATCTTTTTCTCGACCAGCTCGGCGATAATATCCCCGTGGTGGGGCACGTCCACCCGGTGCTCGAAGAGGATGTTTTCCTTAAAGCCGAAATCCCCCTTGGAAAAACGCTCCGCCAGCCGTTTGGCCCGTTCCTCGATGACCGCATTGCCCAGGGGTGAGCTGTGGGTGATGCGCAGAACATCCCCCTCAATGTCAATCCCGGTAATGGTCTCGTCCACAAAGGCACAGGCATATTTCAGCTGGCCGTATTGGGAGGTGGACAACCCCTCCAGGGAAACCGTGCATTCCATGATTCATTACCTCGCAGTCTTGCGGCTGATGAAGGCCGCGATTTCATTGATGGTGTTCAGGGGGGAGAGCATCAAGTCCTGGTTGGTCACTTGCAGGTTGTAGGTTTTTTCGATGTGGGCAATCAGAGCGGTGGCGCCGATGGAATCGATAAAGCCGTAGTCAAACAAGTGTACATTCTGGGAGAAGTCTTCATCGTCCGGGTCAATCTCGTAGCGGGCGCGGATATGCGCCTCCAGTTGGTTCGCAATTTCGGTCATCTTTATTCCTCCTAAGGGCTTTCCCGTGGGAAAGCCTACTTCGTAAGCATAAGCTGGGCTATCCGGAGGATAGCCAACATCGTAAGCATAAGCTAAGTTTTTGCGTCAGCAAAAACTCGCATCGTAAGCAAAAGCTAGGGCTTCAGCACCCTCCCGGCACTTCTAACGGAAGCAGAAGCCGCTATTTGGCATAAAATCGGCCTTTCCCATTTCTAACGGAAGCCAGCGCCCTTATTTGGCCTTAATGGCGCCCAACCGGGCACATTTGCTCCAAATAGCGGCTCTCACCGCCGTTAGAATTGGCGAACCTCACTTTTAGCCCCAATAGCGGCCCTAACCGCCGTTAGAATCGCCCATGGCTCAACGAGCCAGCGCCGGAAACGAAACGTAGGGATAAACGTCGCAGTTTCGTATAAATTTCCGATGACCCGGCGGGCCATCGCTCCCAGCATTGTAAAACGCCGGATACATGTGCGGGGGCGGCATTTTCGCATAAATCTCCTTTTGGTCCGCTGGTCACATCCGGCTCCGTCAACTAATCCCTCGCCCACTTCAGCGTCACGGTGGTGGCTTCCCCATAGTGGGTAACCGTATAGGTGTACCCCGTAGGCTTCGTCTGCCCTGTCTGTCCGGGCAATCCGCCGTCCGAGCCGGTTTCGCTCTGCTCAATCTTCAGATTGTCACCGCTGATGATAAGCGGGGTCGGGCTGTAGATCTTCGCCTGCTGCATCCCGCCGTCCAGAAGCTCCAGACGGACCTCGCCGTCCCGCACCTCCGTCCACCGGAAGGGCACATTGCTGCGCTCCAGATGCAGCCCAGCCGGGCTCCAATCCACGGTCAGCTTCGTCGGCTCCCCGAGTCCCGCATACAGAACTCCGTTCTGCCGGGTGTAAATCCGGGCATCCACGGCCAAGGGCGAACCCTGGTAGGGTTTGCCTGCCTCGATAGCCACTCCGGGCGTATTCTTATAGCCCTCCGCCAGCTCATCCGGCACCTCCGAGGTGTCAGCGGACAGGGTCAGCGTCAGATGTGCACCTTTGCCCAGCTTGTTCTTCACCTTATCCATCAGCCAGGCGGCATAGGTTTGTTTGACATGCACCTTGGTCTTCAGGGTGGTTAGCGCCGAGCGGGCCAGCTGGGGTTCGGTCATAAAGTTGTAATTCTCCGTATTGCGCAGCTGGTCCAAAAACGTGATATAAGGCAGCAGCAGATTGGTCTGCCCGGGAAGCTTGTACTCAATATGGTCAAAATAAATGATCGGCATATCCAATGCGGCATACGCCCGGTAAATATCCTCCGTGGCGTAATCGGAGCCTTTGGCCCGGAAGATCATGTTGGGTGAACCCAGCATCATGGGCTGCTTTAGCTTGCTGTCCTCCAACAGGAACGGCATACTCCACACATAATCCTGGCCGTATTGCGGATCCATGGGATTATTGGGAGGCCGGAAGCCGAAGTTGAACCACAGGCCGGCATCATTCTCATTGCGCAGGGTTTGCAGCCGGTCGGTATTGTTGATCCGCCAGGTATGCTGGTTGGTGCCCATGGCCTTCCAAGGAATGCCCAAGGTTTCGAACATCTTGCGGTGGAGCTCAATTTCGCGTTTTTCCTGGGCGTCGGACAGATAGCTATGGAAGAAAAGATGGGGGTACAGCTCCAGCTTGTTGGCTTTGGCATACTCCACAAATTTCTTCACTTCATCGGGGTAAGGGAAGTCCGGATCGTCCAACGGAACAGGCAGACCAAACTCCAATTGGCCCACCACCAGATCCTCTTTACCGTCGTGATTCAGATCCGCCCACAGCGGCACCGAATTATGTCCGCCTACAAGGGCCTTGGTATTCACCTGGTTGGAGGTGGCTCCGTTCACCGTGCCTTGCTTCGTATACCTTCCGCCGGGGGAACGGATGTACACCGTAATATCCCCGTCCTGGCTGCCTGTTACAATATCCGGCACACCGTCTCCGTTCATATCGCGGACAGCAGGGGCAGCATAATGGGCGGAATGGGTGAACAGCAGCTGTCCTTTTTCCCATTGGCCCGGTTTGCCAGGCACCCCGCGGTAGCCGTAGATCCGGCCTAAGCCGTCACCGATCACCAGATCAAGCGTACCGTCACCGTCATAATCCCCAAGGGCAGGTGCCGCATAGCTCTCCACCTGCACGTCCACACCGCCTGCCCGTATAGGCACAGGCTCAGTAAACCGCAAGCCCGGCTTGCCGTAGGCTACCCACACCCGGCCGTTCTTGTCTCCCACAATTAGATCCGAAACGCCGTCTCCGTTCAGATCCCCCATAGCAGGGGCTGAATAACCTGCAGGCAGCTGCAGGGCCTTGCCGGAAACGTTGAGGAGCGGCTCCTTTTTGCCAAAGGAATCGGGAGCAGCCAGCCCATCCGGAAGCTGTTGGTCAGCATAATCCGCCGGGCGGCTTCCCAGATTGCGGAAGAGGTACAGCTGGCCGGAGGCACTGCCAACCACCAAATCCGTCCGCCCGTCCCCGTCCAGGTCGGCCAATGCCGGATAGGCCCGGTAGGGATTATCCAGCTTGTCGCCCAACTGGGTCGGGACCGGGTATTTCTCCAGAGTCAGGGCCCGGCCTTCACTGGCCAAGCGCACACCGCTTCCATAGAAGGAATTCTCCAGCTGCCCAATAAATGCCGGCTCCCGGGTGCTGCCCGTGTTCAGATGTACGGTCAGATTCTCGAACCACTCATTCCACTCGTAGGAGGAGCGGACAATAGAGAAGGACGGGATCTGGTTGTACTTGCGCAGCAGCTCGGTCCATTGAATCCCCTCATCATGGAAATAAGCACTGGCCACCTCAAAGTGGTTCTGGTATGCCATAGCCGGACGCCCGTATGGGCCATGAATCTTCGTGACGCTGTACCCCAGCTTTTCCTTGGACACGTAGTCCAGATAGGCATTGCGCAGCTGGTAGTTGGCGGTGGCGAAGGCAAACTGGAAGTAAGGCTGGAGGGGAGCCTCATTTTTGAACCGGAAGTATGTACCTCCTTGGGTCAGCTGGTAGCTGCCGGCGGCCTGCTTTTGTTTCTCGGCGAAACCCTTCTCCGGGTCCATGCCGCTGGCCAGATCGAAGCCTGTAATATAGTAGTGGGTGGGCAAAAGTGCGCTGGACCATAACACGGTTCCCTTGCCGTACCGGTTGGCGGTCATCACACTGGCGCCGTTCATGCGCACCAGGGTTTCCGCGGTGGTAGGCTTCAAGCCATACCCCCAATCATAGCCGGGCAGGGCATTCAATTGGCTGTTGGCCGCCTGGCTGTCCGTCATCTGGTTCTGGCTGGCGAAGCTGTCCACGAACAGCCGGAAGACCTGCTGCATGTTTTGCAGATGAAGGTCTACGTCCGGGTATTCAAAGGAAATCTCCGTGGGCGAGCCCATCCGTACCAGCTCCGATCCTCCCAGGAGGTCTGCGGGAAAGTCTGCGGCAAAATCATTTTCAAGGAACAGATGGCCGCCCTGCTCCACGTACCGGGACAGCTTGTCCAAGGCTCCGGTGAGCTCGGGCGTTGCCTTCAGATTATAGTCCAGATAAATGGAATCATACCGGTTCAGCTGCCGCTGGCTTAACTCCGCCAAGGGATGTTTCCCCACGCTGGCATTGGCGGCCAGGGACTGGCTGAAATGATCGTAAGCGGCCTGGTCGAAACCATCCGCGCTTACGGCGAACAGGAGGGTCACCCGCTCCTCCCGCTGTATGAAGAACAAGGCGCACACGGACACAACAAGAAGCGCCAGCAGCATGGCGATGGTCAATTTGGCTGCTTTTGTCGCTTTCAAGGGACACTCCTAACTGTTGCTTTTTAGTTAACTTGCGGCTGCCCGGCATGAACCGGGCAATAAAAGTAGTATAGCATTTTTCGCGAATGATGTTAACCTTCGTCGGATCGTCCCGGCCCCTGGCCCCTGGCCTTGACATACCTGCCGCAGGTGCTAAGATGGAAGTAAGGCCTCTATATCCTATAGGGGCCTTCTATTTCTATTGAAGGAGGAAAGCGCCATGATGATGCCCAAACAAGACATGATCCGGTCCAGGATGCTTTATTTAGGGGGTGATATCTACTATGAGCCCTAGAGTCAAGGTGAGTGTATGGCGCGAGTTTTTTGTCCGTCAGCTAATTATGTTCGATGATGAGCGCGCAAGGTTTCTTGACGCGTATTTTCCCGATTTCGGAAACGGACGCTCCCAAGCGGATCAGCTATTGTCTGACTATACGCAAGTCCTGCGGAAGCAATTGGCTGACGGCGAAGAAGGCTGGTGCGGGAAGGTGCTCATCGGCAGCCGCGTAGTGATCTCCTACCTGGACGATATGTCCACGGATACCCTGACCATAGTCAGTCCCCATCATGCAGTCCTCCCGGAGGAAGGCTCCGGAGAATGCCCGGTTTCGTTCCTGTCCCCCATGGGAAAGCAGCTTCTCATGAAGCCGTGCGGGGAGCTTGTTCAGGTACAAACCCCCTCCGGCCGGCTTCCCGTGAGAATTGAGCAGATCAGTTTGTCCGAAGCCGCTCTTGCAGCAGCAGGAGAAGGAGAGCAGCAGGCGCTCTAAAGGAAGTGGTCTGCCGGGTGTTGGGGACAAGTCATTCTCCCGGTCAGGAGAGCAGAAAATTGAACTTAAATTGTTAAAAACCCGGCCATATAGCCGGGTTTTTCTGTGAGTCTGGGGAAGGCCTCCAAGCTTAAAAGGCGCTTTCCACTTCTTTTTTTCCATAGTCAGGCGATGAGGTCAAACATTCATTCGAAAACAAATATTCCACAGTGACATGCAAAGCTGCGGCAATCCGTTCAATATTCAGCAGGCTGACATTGCGTCCTCCCCGCTCCATGCTGCTGATATAAGTTCGGTCCAATCCGGACCGTTCTGCCAAACTTTCCTGGGAAACACCGCTTCGGGTCCGCAACGTTTTGACACGATGCCCAAAGTCCTTACGGATATCCATGGGTGACCCTCCCCCTTAAGATGATTATTGTCGATTATAACAGAAAAAAGGAGAATTGAGGATGATAATTCCAATATTAGTCACACTTGTGACTTATAGTCCGTGGAAAAAGCTGGGCGGGGCGTTTACGATGTTTCCGTTCATTATTTTTCCATCACGTGTAGAACAAAAGAGATTTGGGAGGAGCGGTATCATGTCGAAACGAGCTTCAAAATGGATGTCACTGCTGCTATTGGTCAGCTTGGCAGTCACAACGGTCGGAGGCCATCTTTCTATTGCCAATGCCCAAGCAGCCAGTGCATCCGTAGAAAAAACAAGTGATCTGTCTAGCCGCGGCACTGGATTGTATCCGGATGCGCAGGAGCATTGGGCTCAGGCGGCGATCGCAGAGTGGAGCGGATACGGAGTCGTTCAGGGTTATGAGAACGGATTGTTCCAGCCGGATGCTCCTGTCAGCCGAGCCGAATTCGCGGCTCTTATTCAGAATATCGTGAAGTACGCGGAGCAAGGATCCAATCCGTTCTCCGATGTACAGAAGGACCAATGGTTCTATGAGGCTGTTCTCAAGCTCAATAAGGCGGGCGTCATGGAGGGGGCGGATGGAAAAGCCAATCCCCAGCAGCGTGTAACCCGGCAAGAGGCTGCCGTACTGGCAGCGCGGGCTTTCCATATGGAAGCAACCGGGAGCCGAACTGCGTTTGCAGATGATGCAGCCATTGCCCCCTGGGCCAAAGGAGCGGTAAGCGCATTGGCGTCCCGATCCATTCTTCAGGGACAGCCGGACGGAACCTTACGGCCCAATGCGGATTTGACACGGGCAGAGGCAGTGGCATTGTTCGATCAGCTGCTGGCGAAGTTGTATGTGCAAGCCGGGGAGTACACTGGAGATACAGCCGGGAATGTTCTGGTTAACGCTCCAGGCACGGTTCTCCGGAATGCCAACATAAAGGGAGACCTGTATATCGCTCCAGGGGTAGGTGATGGAGAGGTCACGCTTGATGGGGTAACGGTATCGGGAGCTGTTTATGTTCAAGGTGGAGGCGAGCACTCCATTATTCTTCATAACGCGAAGGTAACGGGGGCGGTAGTTGTCAACAAATACGATGGCAAGGTCCGGTTGTTGGCCACAGGTACCACTGCCATAGCATCTACGGTGCTTAAAAGCGGAGCCTTGCTGGTCACGGACGGACTGACAGGTGCTGGTTTCCAAACAGTAACCATCACTGCCGGTGTCCCCACCGGTCAGAGCATTAAGCTGGATGGCTCCTTTGGCAAGGTGGTCAACCAAGCCCCAGAGGCGAAGATTACGGCAAACGGAAGCATTAAGGAATTTGTGGCGGAGGTAAATACCCAGTTATCCGGCGATGCCAAGCTGGAGAAGGTAACACAAAAGGAAGGTGTTTCTGCAACCCTTAACGACAAGCCGATCAGTTCCGGCGGGCCAAGCGGCACCGTATCAGGCGGCCCAGGGGGAGGCGGCTCCAATTCCGGTAATCCTGGGAGCGGCGATTCTGATGGCGGCAGCACAGTACCCGTATCCAACGTAACTCTTGACGTTGAGAAGGTTACCTTACATGTGGGGCAGCAAAAGCAATTGACGGCAACCGTTTCCCCTGCCAACGCAAGCAACAAGGCGGTAACCTGGAGAGTTTCCGATGATAGCGCGGATGTAGTGACAGTAAGCGCCGAAGGTCTGGTTACGGCCAATGCTCCGGGTACGAAGAACATTGAGGTTACCACTGCCATTGGCGGGTTTAAGGCGGTAGCCAGCGTGACAGTCAACCAGCCTGCGCTGGGTGTGAAGGTGACGCCTTTTACAGGCAGTGTTGTCGATTCCTCTGCGGAAATCGACGGCGTGCTGCGGGAGAACAGCTCTCGAGTGACGGTGTCGGAGACGGTCTATGCCTTCGGACATGAGCATGCATTTTATTCCGCTATCACTCCCCATCAGCCGCTGCTTCCCACCACAGTGGGCCATGCGGTGTATGCTGTTATCACTCTGGTGGACGGGGCCGGCCAGCCCTTGACCGATACGGAGGGGCTCAGTGTTACAGTGAATGGGGCAACCTACCATCCCCAGTATGGGGCAGGTTTAGCCGACAGTTATAAGCAGGGCAGCTTCTTATTTCTTGTCCAGAGCGGCGAGCCGGAAGCTATTCAAAAATACCAGCTTCGTTTTACCCAGGAAAGTGTTGGGGAAGCCAACCTTACCCTGATATACCGTCCTGAGGGAACCCCTGTGTTGACCGGTTTTGATGTGGAAGGGGAAGGAAGCGTAGGCCAAACCCTGACCATTCGCAATATCCGGTTCAATCAGGCGAATCAAACTGCAGGCCGATTGGTCTATGCTTGGTACCGCTCCGCTGATCCTCAAGGGACGTATGTGCAGATCGGCAGCGATGACCGGTATGTGGTCACTCACGCGGACGCGGATGGTTATATTGTTGCCACGGTTTCGGCGGATGAGCAAACAGCCAGCGGCAGCATAACCGGTACACCTCTGAAGATTGCACAATTAGGAGACACCTCTATTATTGAGGCAAAAGCCATTGGTCTGCGCAAGGTAGAAGTCAAATTCAGCAAGGCGGTTGACCCTGCTGTGGCAAAGCTGACTCTTACAAAAGGGGATGCGAATATTGCAACACGGGTGCTCTTTTCCCAAGAAGGTACCTCCGCTGTTTTGGAGTTGGTGGAGTTGAAGCTGACAGAGGGCTCCTACCAGGTTGCCTTCGGCGGATTGCCTGCTGAAGAAATGGGGATCCGGACCGCTGGTTTTAGTGCCGAGAATGAAAGCTTGGCCCGGATCGAATTTGCAAATACCAGCGAACATATTGCTATGGCTAACCCGGTTATCGTCCGGCTGAAGGGCATTAACCAATATGGCGAAGTTGCGTCCTTCTCGACTATTTCCTATAAGATAACTGCTTATGACAGCAACCAAAAGGACTTGTTCAAGCGGGTGATGAAAAATAAGGCCGGGGAGCTTCAGGTTTATTTGGATACGAGTGAAGGATTGGTTTCCCCGGATGGGGATACATTTGCTGTCACCATTTTCCATGAAGATTCAGGGATTACCGTATCTAAGAACTTTACGAAGGGCTTTAATCCGATCGTCAGCAAGGTTGAACTGGGAAGAATGGTACATTCCAATGGCGGGAATGTCCTGGAAAAGGCCGGGGATTCTGCAGTGTGGGATATTATCGTTTACGATCAGTACGGTAATCTGATGCCGATGGAGTTTTCGACTGGCTCCACTGGAGGTGGAGAAAGTCTGGCCCAAAGAACCTCTGCCATCCTCACTCCTTATGAACAAAGACTAAGTATCAAAGTGGGGGACAGCAATCAGGACGGCATTCTTGATGCACAGGTTACTTTGAATGGGAATCTTGACAGGTCCGGTGAATTCACACTGGACGTTTATTGCGGAGCAGCCGTCGGCACAACCGCCTTCAATGTAAAAGCGGCCAAAATGGTGACCAAGCTTGAGCTCGGTGAACCTGTCACCCCGATTGCAGCAGGAGATATCGAGGCTTACATTCCATTGAAAGCCTTCGATGCTGACGGTAATCAGCTAAGTGTGGAGGAACTGACTTACCCAGAGAATATCAGCAGAATCAGCCTTAGTGCTTCTGCTGCCTCCGCAGCTATTGTGGATTTTGGGCCCCAAAAAGGAATGCTTAAGCTGTCCGGATTTTCCGGTGTACCGCATACTAAAATCTATGTTTTTGCTGGAATCATCACACCTAATGTGAATGAGGTCGTGACGAAAGAATACACGGTATCGGCAGCCCGTATTCCGGAAATGATCCAGGTGCTGACGGAGCCGGCTCCTTATTTGGCGGCCGGGGCCGAAACCTCCATAAAGGTATCCATTTATGACCAGTATGGGAAACTGCTAAAGAATTTCATGAACCTCGATCGTGCCGGGGGAGTGTCGGATTCATACCAAAATGCGGCCAAGCTGTACCGGCTGGCTGTAACCAATACTATCATCAATGGATCGGTTTATTTTAATAACTATGATGCTCCATCTGCTTTTGAAGGGAATACCTCGTACTACATGGGGAGTGATGTGTCTAAGGTCAGCGGTATGGAGAGAAGGTTTTCTTCTCAGTGGGCTGATCCAATAGGTTATGCATCTGTGAGATACGCACTGGAGGTATCCACGGATGGTGGAGCCACTTGGTCTGAAATAACGGTCACCCAAAGAAGAGTGAATGCCTTTGATCCCTCGCGGGAGTTGAATTACACCGTTTCCCCGTTGGGCGAGCTGTTCAGCGCGGTTGCCAGCTCCACGGAAAATGACAGGGGGCCTAAGACTATTCGCCAAGTCCCTTACAGTTCTAGTGAAACCCTAACCTTAACGGAGCAGCTTAATCCTGTGGAGAGCCGTTTGGCCCGTGAAGTGGTGGTTACTGCCAAGGACGCGGAAGGAAACACGGTTGCGATTCCGAAGCTAATCAAGTCCTTATCCCCCTCTGATCCATCCATCGTCAAAACAGGACTGGTTGGCGGCACAGCTTCATCAGGCGCCTCTCAAAACCGCGGTTATGTATTGGGAAACAAAGCGGGCACCACTTCCCTGGATGTTACGTTTATGGCCGTGAATGGAGAACTGCGCACGGAGAAAGCAGTCGTAACGGTGAAGGACGATCCCATCACGGTGGCTGATTTTACCGCGACTAATACACTTCGGACCAATGTGGCTGGTAATTGGGGAGAAGATAATGTATTTGCCTTATTCGGGCTGAAGGTGACCGACAACTATGGAAGAGTTTACAGCAATCAGATGCTGCAGAAGTATAACTACTTATTCGGCATTACATTCTCTGTGCAATCGATTCGGCTGGATTCCACTTCTTCAGGAAATCATCCGCAATCGGTTGTAATCGACCAATTTGGTAACATATACAATCACTCCAATGCTCATTCGTTCGAAATTACCGCGACTACGGCATCCGGCAAGTCTGTAACCTTGTATGTGACCCGGCAGTATTAATGCGGAAATGGATTGAGACTTTGTTTCTAACGGCGGTGAGCGCTGCTATTCTGGCTAAAAGGTACTTTTTGAAAATCTAACGGAAGCAGACGCCGCTATTTCCATCATTTTAGTCAGTATGTGGGCAAAATGGGGGGAATAGCGGCTCTGGAGTCCGTTAGATTGCAGGGGAAGGCCATTTCGGGGAAATAGCGGCCGTGGTGTCCGTTAGCCCAGCTTAGGAGTCACCGCGGTTGCGTCAGAAGCGAATAGAGGGAATATCCCACCAAATGAAAAAAAGCCGTCAGCGACGGCTTTTTCTATTCTGTGCGGGTGATGGGAATACTCCGTGTCTTCTGGCCAAATATTGGCCGAATGTGACACGGACGCGCGCTTGAGGGCTCACTCCACTGGGCTGGAGCTCGCAAGCGGTCGAACCCTGGGGGTTCCGCTTCCCATACAAAGAAAGAAGCCGTCAGCGACGGCTTCTTTCTTTTCAAGCGGGTGATGGGAATCGAACCCACGCTACCAGCTTGGAAGGCTGGAGTTCTACCATTGAACTACACCCGCATCCTATAGTGAATACCGGTGAGAGGACTCGAACCTCCACGGTTTCCCTCTCGATTTTGAGTCGAGCGCGTCTGCCATTCCGCCACACCGGCATAAAAAACAAAAAAGCGGACGAAGGGATTCGAACCCTCGACCCTCGCCTTGGCAAGGCGATGCTCTACCACTGAGCCACGTCCGCATGCTACTGAATGATGTTCTGTCGTTTTAGCGACGAATTTGATTATAGCACCATCATGGCAGATGCGCAAGAGGGAAATGTAAGAGCTGTTGTTGTTCCGTGATAATGTCATCCTATAACTGTTCTGAGATAATGTCACCATGAGACAGGAGACATTGACATTGACGAGAGCAGAGCTGAAGAAGGTACTTGTGGTGGAGAAGATTCTCGAAG
>JAEWGW010000019.1 GCA_023388055.1 Bacillota bacterium
CTTCGAGAATCTTCTCCACCACAAGTACCTTCTTCAGCTCTGCTCTCGTCAATGTCAATGTCTCCTGTCTCATGGTGACATTATCTCAGAACAGTTATAGGATGACATTATCACGGAACAACAACAGAGCTTACCGGGGTATGCCAGATGAAAATCTCGAGACCGTCTCCAGCGGAGGGAGGCGCATAAGCCATTGGCTTTCTTGGCAAACTATAGCGGCAATCTGCGAAGGAAGGGAGCGGAATCAATGGAGAGACGCATGGATATGCGCCGGCGGTCAACGGATTTCGATGTGGAGGAGCAATTTAACGATAACGTGCTGTCTGCATCCCACGCAGACCTGGCGCTGGAGGCGCGGGATCTGGCGTCGAAGGAAACGGGCGGACATGGAATAGAGGGTTTGCTCAGCCATGTGGAGGAAGACGGCGAAATCAAAATTACCCGCATCCGGGTGGAAAACGCTGAGGCCGGACGGCAAATCGGCAAGCTTCCCGGTAACTATATCACTATCGAAGTACCTGGTCTCCGTCATAAGGACTCGCAGCTCCAGGACCGGGTGGCCGATAAATTCGCCGAGGTGTTCGAGGATTTTCTCGCTGACACCGGTATCGCCAAGGATGCCAAGGTGCTGGTCATCGGGTTGGGCAACTGGAATGTGACACCCGATGCGCTGGGACCGATTGTGGTGGAAAATGTGATGGTCACCCGGCATTATTTTGAGCTCATGCCCGATCATGTTAGCCCTGGCTACCGCCAGGTCAGCGCTGTGGCTCCGGGAGTATTGGGCACCACGGGGATTGAAAGCAGCGAGATTGTACAGGGGATTGTGGAGAAGTCCAAGCCGGATCTGGTTATCGCCATTGATGCGCTTGCCTCCCGTTCGCTGGACCGGGTGAACTCTACCATCCAGATTGCGGATACAGGCATCCATCCCGGCTCGGGTATCGGCAATAAGCGCAAGGGGCTGACCAAGGAAATCCTGGGTGTGCCGGTGATTGCTATCGGTGTGCCGACGGTTGTTTATGCCTCCACTATTGTGAACAATGCCATCGATCTGATGCATCACCACTTTTCCCGTCAGACCTCCAATACCAAGGAAATTATGGGGCTTTTGGACAATCTGCAGGAGCAGGAGCGGCTGGAGCTGGTGAAAGAGGTGCTGAATCCGGTGGGACATGATCTTTTGGTGACACCCAAGGAGATCGACCAGTTTATTGAGGATATCGCCAACATCATCGCCAGCGGTCTGAATGCTGCGTTGCACGAAGCAGTGGAGCCGGATAACGCCGGGGCGTATACCCATTAATACAAGGTTTGCCGGGCTTCCGGTTGAGGCGCGTGTTTGCCGGCGCTTGACCGGAGGCTTTTTTCGCTTTTTTTACAATCCGCGCCAAATGCGCTATCATATTTCATATCCGGTTCCATTGCCAGATGACGCGCTAAGGCTCCGCGGGCGCCAGACTATAGCCAGAACGGGAGGAGAGCTCTATGAATCAACCAAAACCGCAAATCATTCTATTTGATCTGGATGATACCTTAATTCACTGCAATAAATATTTCGATATCGTACTGGAGCAGTTTTCGGATCTGCTGCGGACCTGGTTTGCGGCTTATCCGTTGACAGACGAAACCATTAAGATGAAGCAGCTTGAGATTGATATCGCCGGGGTACATATTCATGGGTTTTCCATGGACCACTTCCCCGCTTCTCTGGTAGATACGTACCGGTATTTCTCCGATTTGTTCGGCCGCGCCACCTCCGTGATGGAGGAAGAGGAATTGATCCAGTTGGGCAAATCCGTGTATGAATTGCAGGTGGAGCCGTATCCCGACATGGAGGCTACCCTCGAGCGCCTGAAGGCGGACGGCCACGAACTCTACTTATATACAGGCGGCATTGTCACCCACCAGCATAAGAAAATCCGCTCCGTTAAGCTGGATCGTTTCTTCGGTGAGCAGGTGTTCGTACGCCAACACAAAACCGCGGAAGCGCTGGAGGAAATTCTGCAGCAAAACGGCTTTGACCGCTCCCGCACCTGGATGATCGGCAACTCCATCCGCACAGATATTGTCCCTGCTCTACGGGCAGGCATCAACTGCATCCACATCCCGGCCATTACGGAGTGGGAGTATAATATTGTGGAAATCAACGAAACGCCCAAGGGGCTGTTCCTGGAGCTGCCCACACTGGAGTCCGTACCGGACGCCATCGCCCGCTCCATCGAGAGCGCCGCCAGCTGACGCAGCCTCCCCCTCTATATCTAGCAACCTACCAAAGAAGTCTCGCGATTTTATTCGCGGGGCTTCTTTTTTTGGTTCTACTCTTTTATCTCCATTCATAGATTGGTAGTAAAACAACCCCTGCAAGAGAGCATCTTCGAATGGAGGAATGAATGATGAAACGGTCGATGTTCACACTGGACCTGAGCAAGCTCCGCAAGCTGTCCCAAACCGCAGGCTTTTTCGCCAAAACCTACCTGGTGCTGACAGGCTGCACCTTTCTGATTTTCGTTCTGGTAGGCTTCATAGGCTTTGGCCACCAGCGGCCGGGTATGACCCCTGTATCCTCAATGAAGGGACTGGCGGCTTCCGTTTCCGATGGGTTTTTTATGGATATGCTGGGCCTGGAGGTGCCTCATCTGGCGGAAGCCCGGCAGGTGCCCTCTACCTTTTCACAGGAAAATGTGCTGGGTTTTATCTTCCGGTTCATTACCGATATTAATCCACGGGATCCCAAAACCCTTCTGGCCCGGGAGCTCCCCGGCATGGGGCTGGATACCTCGTACCTGATCCGCAAGCCTCCCGGCTCCCAGCAGATTGCCGGACCGCTGGAATATCCTCCGGGCAATGCCCCTTCTGATGGCGGTGCTCCCTCCGGTTCAGGAGGTTCGGACAGCCAGCCTGTAACGGCGCCCTCTTCCTCTCCGGCTGCAACGTCATCCAGTGCGAACCCGACTCCGCAGCCGACCATCGGGCATCCCTCAACAAACGGGGACAAGGTGGTCCTGATCTACCATTCCCATAACCGGGAATCCTGGGTGCCGGAGCTGGGACTGTCCGCCAAGGACGCCAATCTGGCCCAGGATGCCAAGACGAACATCACCCTGGTAGGCAAGGAGCTGGCTGATCGGCTGGAGGACAAGGGTGTGGGAGCGCTCCATTATGCAACGGACTATGCCAGCAGCGTGGAAAAGTACAATTGGTATTATTCGTATAAATATTCTAACAAAACGGTGAAGGAGGCCTTTGCGGCCAATCCGGAGATCAAGTTCGTGTTTGACCTTCACCGGGATGATTCCTCCAAGGAAAAATCCACTTTGACGGTGGACGGAAAAAATTATGCCAAGGTATTCCTGATTCTGGGCCAAAAAAATCCCAAATGGCAGCAGAACGAAAAATTCGCCTCGCAAATCCAGGAGAAGCTGGAGAAAAAGGTGCCCGGACTGTCACGGGGAATTTGGGCCAAGGAAGCGCATGACGGCAATGCGGAATACAACCAGTCCTTGTCTCCCAACAGCGTGCTGATCGAAATCGGCGGGGTGTACAACACACTGGAGGAATGTAAACGGACAGCAGGTGTACTTGCCGAGGTCATAGCGGATTTATACTGGGATGCGGCCAAGGTGGACGCGCCGGCGGCATCGGCAGGCAGCCGGAACTAGAAGACAAGAAGCAAGGGGGAGCACACATGGGAAGAATTCGCCCGGGCAGGGTGCTGTTGACCATATTTGTACTGGGATTTTGCTTGTTCTTCGGCATCGATCTGGTGAGCCGGAGCAGCGCCCTCCCCGCAGCAGAGCTGCCCGAGGCTACTGTGAAGCCGGCGGCAGTCGCTGTCAAGCCGGCAGCTTCGGCTTCTGCGAAGACGGGAGGGGACAACGGCCGGCGGGCGGTTCCGGCAGCGGCGAAGGCAAGTCCCGCGGCGGGAGCTGCCGGCGCCAAGAACGGTGCTGTTCCGGCAGGTGCCAAAACCACCGAAGCCGCCGGCACCGAACAAGCGGCACCTCCGGCCAAGGTCAAGGAATCCTTCATGAACCACCTGTCCAACCGCCTGGGTGATGCTTTGCACAATCTGGCCAGAGGGCTGATGAGTATGATTGTCTCCCTTTTCAACGCGCTGATTTCCTGATTGCATCCTTCAAAGCCCCGCGTCCATTGATGCGGCCCCTCCTAACTGCTATAATTGATCTATTGTTCAGTTGTATTTAGGAGCTTTCAGGAAATTAGTATCCGCTTTTGTTGAGAAAATCTCCACGGTTTTGGGAGTTTGCTCGACAAATTAGCGGTACTTATTTCGTGAAAGTCTCTACTCGGGAGGGACTCATGAAGGACGTACAGGCTAGGCAGGAAAAAATCCGCAACTTTTCGATTATCGCCCACATCGACCACGGTAAGTCCACGTTGGCGGATCGGATACTTGAATATACAGGGGCGCTCTCCCAACGGGAAATGCAGGAGCAGGTGCTGGACCAAATGGACCTGGAGCGGGAACGGGGCATCACCATCAAGCTCCAGGCGGTCCGTCTGCAATACCGCGCGGACGACGGGGAGATGTACATCCTCAACCTGATTGACACCCCGGGACACGTGGATTTTACCTATGAGGTATCCCGGAGCCTGGCGGCCTGCGAGGGCGCGCTGCTGGTGGTGGACGCTGCCCAGGGCATAGAAGCGCAGACGCTGGCGAACGTTTATCTGGCGTTGGATAACAATCTGGAGATTGTCCCGGTTATTAACAAAATCGATCTGCCCAGCGCCGAGCCGGAACGGGTGAAGCAGGAGATCGAGGATGTTATCGGCCTGGATTGCAGCAACGCTGTGCTGGCCTCTGCTAAGGCGGGCATTGGGATTAAGGAGATTCTGGAGCAGGTGGTGCACAATGTGCCGGCGCCGACCGGAGATCCGGAGCAGCCCTTGAAGGCGCTGATTTTCGACTCCCACTATGATCCGTATAAAGGGGTTATTGTGTACGTGCGGGTGGTGGACGGCTCCATCCGTTCGGGCTCCAAAATCAAGTTTATGGCGACAGGCGCCGTTTTCGAGGTGATCGAGGTAGGGGCGTTTATGCCCCGGATGGGCATTGTCGACGAGCTTCAGGTGGGTGATGTAGGCTTTATCGTGGCCGGCATCAAAAATGTGAAGGACACCCGCGTGGGCGATACGGTGACGGATGCTCGCAACCCGGCCACAGAACCGCTGCCCGGTTACCGGAAGATCAACCCGATGGTATACTGCGGCCTGTACCCCATCGAATCCACGGAGTACAACGACCTGCGGGATGCGCTGGAGAAGCTGGTGCTGAATGACGCTTCCCTGAAGTTTGAGCCGGAGTCCTCCACCGCCTTGGGCTTCGGCTTCCGGTGCGGCTTCCTGGGTCTCCTGCATATGGAGATCATCCAGGAGCGGATTGAACGGGAATTTAATATTGCCCTGATTACCACAGCTCCCAGCGTTGTATTTAAGGTGACTCTGACCAATGGTGACGTCCTGACCATCGACAACCCCTCCAACTATCCGGAGGTAGGCAAGATCGATTTTGTGGAGGAGCCTTATGTGAAGGCAGGCATCATCGTGCCCAAGGATTATGTGGGCGTCGTGATGGAGCTGTGCCAGAACAAACGCGGCGACTTTGTGAATATGGAATATCTGGACGCCAACCGTGTCACGCTCACCTACGAAATGCCGCTGTCCGAGATCGTGTATGACTTTTTTGACCAATTGAAGTCCAGCACCCGGGGGTATGCTTCCTTCGATTACGAGATGTCGGGCTACAAACAATCCAATCTGGTCAAAATGGAAATTCTTCTGAACAGCGAGCAAGTGGATGCATTGTCCGTTATTGTTCATAGAGACCGGGCTTATGCCCGTGGCAAGGCCATCTGTGAAAAGCTGAAGGAGATCATTCCCCAGCAAATGTTCGAGGTGCCCATCCAGGCGGCCATCGGGCAGAAGATTATTTCCCGGGAAACCATCAAGGCCATGCGGAAAAACGTGCTTGCCAAGTGCTACGGCGGGGACATCTCCCGGAAGCGGAAGCTCCTGGAGAAGCAAAAGGAAGGCAAAAAGCGCATGAAGCAGGTTGGCAGCGTGGAGGTTCCTCAAGAAGCCTTCATGGCCGTCCTGAAAATCGACGAATAAGGGGCTGCGCCGCAGTCTCGAACCTATAAACAGTAGCCGTTAATCAACAATGGCTGCTGTTTTTGTTAGGGCCTGTCTGAAATACACTTGAGGGCAGCTTCCCCGTCTTTTCTCCCCATGCTGCGTTACCTTTGCGGGGCAGATGAGGCTGGGGGTGGGACTCCGGCCGCTGCCGCTGCTCAGGCCCAAATGCAAAAGTGCAGTTATTTTCCGGCAAAAGTGCGGTTTGGCCCGGTTTCCCTGCAAAAGTGCAGTTAAATTTCAACTATCTGCTTTCCAAGTCACTTAAATGGAGAAATAACTGCACTTTTGCAAGATGGGGAGGCGCGTTACCTGAAGCTAGAGGAAATAGCTGCACTTTTGCAGGATAAAATGGGGGCATGAGGGTTGCAGCGTGGAGACCTCGAATTTTCTTCCTGTACAGAAAGGAGCCGCTTATGACGGACTATCGGTTGGACCCGCCAACGGCGGTGTATATTCATATCCCCTTTTGCTCGAACAAATGCCATTATTGCGACTTTACCTCCTATGTGGTCCAAGGCCAGCCGGTGGATGAGTATCTGGACGCCCTGGAACGCGAGATGGAGCGGACGGTATCGCTGATGCCCCCTCCTCGTGTGGAGACCATCTTCGTGGGAGGCGGCACGCCTACCGTACTGACGCCGCCCCAGATGGAGCGGTTCCTGCGGATGACCCGGGATTACTTTCCCAATCGGGCAGAAGACCTGGAGTTCACTATGGAGGCCAATCCCGGCACAACCGACTCCGACAAGCTGGCCGTGATGAAGGAGGGGGGCGTAAACCGGGTGAGCTTCGGCGTACAATCCTTCGATAACGGCCTCCTGTCCGGCATCGGACGGATCCATCAGACGGACGATGTATACCGGAGTCTGGAATATGCACAAAAGGCGGGTTTCCGGAATCTGACCATCGACCTGATGTTCGGCCTGCCGGGCCAGACGCTGCCTATGCTGGAGGATACGTTGGACAAGGCGTTGGCGCTATCGCTGCAGCATTATTCCATCTACGGTCTGAAGGTGGAGGAGAACACTCTGTTCCACAGCCTTTATATGAAGAACCAGCTGCTTCTGCCCGAGGAGGAGACAGAGGCGGAGATGTTCCGGTTAATCATGCGCCGGCTGGAGCAGGAGGGCTTCCGGCAGTACGAAATCAGCAATTTCGCCAAGCCGGGCTACGAAAGCCGCCACAATTCCATGTACTGGCGGAACCGGGCTTACTACGGACTGGGTGCCGGGGCGCATGGATATGCAAACCGCGAGCGGCATATGAACCTGAAGGGCATCCGCCCTTATATCGAAGCCTGCAAAACCGGCCTGCCGCGGCTCTCCACCGATTCCGTTACCCGGGAGGAGGCCATGGAGGACTTCATGATGGTGGGGCTGCGGTTAATGGAGGGTATCAGAAGCCTGGATTTTATGCGGCAATTCGGCATTTCCATTGAAGAGGCCTTCGGCCCGGTGCTGGAGAAGCTGCTGGGAGACAAGCTTTTGGATAAAACGGCAGAGGGCTACAAGCTGCCCCAGCATGCCGTTATGTATGGCAATGTTGTGTTCGGCGCATTTATCGGGCACCTTACCGTATAAATTTTACTTGTAACATTATACGTCATGTTGTATATTTATTCATGACAAATAATAGGGGTGGGATGTTGATGGCAACCATGGCGGTAACCTGCAGAAGGGCGGCGGAACAAGACGTTGAAGCCCTGTACACGTTAATCAAGGGATATGCGGAGAAGGGAATTATGCTGTACCGGACCCGGGAGACCCTGCGGGCCATCATCGACACCTTCGTGATTGCGGAGGGGGATGGCAAGCTGATCGGCTGCGGCTCCTTAAGCAAGCTGGGCAAGGATCTGGTGGAGATCCGCTCCCTGGGGATGACGGAAGGCTACAAGGGTCAGGGAATCGGGTCCCTGATCGTGGGTATGCTGGTGGAGGAAACGAGGAAACAAGGTATCCCCACCATCATGGCATTAACCTACGAGGTGAAGTTCTTCGAGAAGAACGGCTTCGAGGTGGTGCCCAAGGAGATTTTTCCGGAGAAGGTCTGGAGAGACTGCATCCATTGCAAAAAGCAGCATTGCTGCGACGAAATAGCCGTCCAAAGACGCCTGTGATCACTTGACACAGGCGTTTTTCTTTGATATTTTTGTAATAACGGTTAGCACTCGTCTCGAATGAGTGCTAACGATTCGAAAAACAAGCTACCCCGTTCCCGCGGACGGGAGGTTATAGGGGAGGTCGGGCAAGGATGTTATCGGAACGACAGAAGATGATTTTGAGCGCAATTGTAGATGATTATATCCGTTCGGCTGAGCCGGTGGGCTCCCGCAGTATTTCCAAACGGGGGGATGTGGCCTTCAGTCCAGCCACCATCCGCAACGAAATGTCCGATCTGGAGGAACTGGGCTACCTGGAGCAGCCTCATACCTCGGCAGGACGGATTCCCTCGGAGAAGGGGTACCGCTATTATGTGGACCATCTTCTTGCCCAAGGGGCCGTCACCCGGCCGGACTTGAACCTGATGAAGACGTTTTTTGCCGAAAGGCTGCAGGAGATGGAGCAGGTCATCCAGCAGGTGGCTTCCATGCTGTCCGGGTTGACCAACTACACCTCCATTGTTCTGGGGCCGGAGGTTTTTAATACAACCCTGCGGATGATTCAAGTTGTGCCGCTGGATGAGGTCAGCGCCGTGGCCATTATCGTTACGAACACCGGCCAGGTGGAAAATAAGGTGTTCCGCATTCCCCCGGGTGTGCGGATGGATGAAATTGAAAAATTCGTCCGCATCCTGAACGAACGCCTGAAGGGAGTACCGCTGTTCCAGCTCCGCTCCAAAATTTATACGGAGATCAGCGAGGAGCTGTCCAAGCATGTCAGCGGCTACGAGGATCTTCTGAAGGTGTTCGAGGAAGTGGTGGTCAGCGACAAGCAGGACCGGATTTTCCTGGCGGGTTCGACCAATCTGCTGGTGCAGCCGGAGTTTAAGGATGTGGAGCGGGTCAAGGGCTTCCTGGATCTGCTGGAGGAAACGCCCACACTGTTCAAGATTATCGGCTCGGCGCCTGAGGGGCTGCAGGTGCGGATCGGCAGCGAGAATACAATAGCCGCCATCAATAATTGCAGTCTGATCACGGCAACCTACGCTGTGGACGGCAAGACCCTGGGCACCATCGGCATATTGGGGCCTACCCGGATGGAATACGGCAAGGTCATCGGTATCCTGAACCATTTTTCACAGGACATGACCCAAATTATGCAGCGCTGGTACAAATAAGCCATACAATATGCATTGCAGAGCCGAAAGCGGCCGTTGCGCCGCTTTTGGGTCTGGGTAAGAAGCCCGGTATGCGGTGAATCCTACATGTGGAGTATCCGGATGGAGGGTTATTCTATCAAGGAGGTGATATTCAGGTGAGTGAACAGACAGAAAAGCAGGACTTGAATGAACAAACGGCGGAGGAAACCGCTACATATACAGAAGCCGAAGGCATTGGTGAAGAGGAAGCGGCTCCGGAAGGGGAGGCAGCCGCGGAGCTTGACGCATTGCGCAGACAGGCGGAGGAAGCCCAAGAGAGGTACCTGCGTACTCAGGCGGATTTCGATAACTTCAGACGCCGTTCCCGGGTTGAGAAGGAAGATTTCGCCAAGTACGCTTCCTCCAAGCTGGTGGAGCAGCTGCTGCCCGTGTTGGATAATTTCGAGCGGGCTGTTGCAGCCAGCAAGGATTCCCGGGATTTTGACTCCCTTCTGAAGGGAATTGATATGATCCAGCGCCAGCTTGGCCAGACGTTGGAGCAGGAAGGGCTCAAGGCGATGGAAGCCGTAGGCGAGGCTTTTAATCCCGAATTCCATCAAGCCGTTATGCAGGTGGAGTCCGATGAGCATGAAGAAGGCATTGTGGTTGAAGAGCTGCAGAAGGGTTATGTGTTTAAGGACAAAGTGCTTCGCCCGGCAATGGTGAAGGTGTCCAAGTAAGAATATATTCGATATGGGAGGAACCATAATCATGGGTAAAGTAATCGGTATTGACCTGGGTACCACCAATTCCTGCGTAGCTGTTATGGAAGGCGGAGAAGCGGTTGTTATCCCCAATCCGGAAGGAGCGCGCACCACTCCCTCCGTTGTAGGCTTTAAGAAGGACGGCGAGCGCATCGTCGGCGAAACTGCCAAGCGCCAAGCCATCACCAACCCGGAGCGCACCATCATCTCCATCAAACGCCATATGGGAACTAACCATAAGGAAAAGATCGACGACAACAACTATACCCCGCAGGAAATTTCGGCTATGATTCTCCAAAAGCTGAAGGCCGACGCGGAAGCATATCTGGGCCAGCCCGTTACCCAAGCTGTTATCACAGTTCCAGCTTATTTCAATGACAGCCAGCGCCAAGCCACCAAGGATGCCGGCCAAATCGCAGGCCTGGAAGTGCTGCGGATTGTCAACGAGCCGACGGCTGCCGCTTTGGCATACGGTCTGGAAAAAGACGGCGACGAAACCATCCTGGTTTATGACCTGGGCGGCGGTACCTTCGACGTATCCATTCTGGAATTGGGCGACGGCACTTTCCAAGTGCTGGCCACAAGCGGCGACAACCGTCTGGGCGGCGACGACTTCGACCAGAAGATCATCGACTGGCTGGTTGCCGAATTCAAGAAGGAGCAAGGTGTGGACCTGTCCAAGGACAAGGCTGCCGTACAACGTCTGAAGGATGCCGCGGAAAAAGCCAAGAAGGAACTCTCCGGCGTACTGACCACCACCATTTCCCTGCCGTTTATCACCATGGCTGACGGCGTACCGCAGCACTTGGAGCTGAACCTGACCCGCGCCAAGTTCGAAGAGCTCACTGCCGATCTGGTAGAGCGCACCATGGGCCCGACCCGTCAAGCGCTGAGCGACTCCGGCCTGTCCATCGGCGAGATCAATAAGGTTGTCCTGGTAGGCGGTTCTACCCGTATCCCTGCCGTTCAGGAAGCCATCAAGAAGCTCCTGGGCAAGGAACCCCACAAGGGCGTTAACCCGGACGAAGTGGTTGCCCTGGGCGCCGCTATCCAAGCTGGCGTATTGACCGGCGACGTGAAGGATGTTGTCCTGCTGGACGTAACTCCGCTGTCCCTGGGTATTGAAACCGCAGGCGGCGTCTTCACCAAGATGATTGACCGCAACACCACCATCCCGACCAGCAAGTCCCAGGTGTACTCCACCTACGCCGACATGCAAACCAGCGTGGAAATCCACGTGCTGCAAGGTGAACGTGCGATGGCCAACGGCAACAAAACTCTGGGCCGGTTTATGCTGAATGATATTCCTCCGGCACCTCGCGGCGTACCGCAAATTGAAGTGACCTTCAACATCGATTCCAACGGTATTGTCAATGTGTCCGCAACCGATAAGGGCACCGGCAAGAGCCAAAAGATCACCATCACCTCCTCAAGCGGTTTGTCCGATGAAGAGATCGACCGGATGATGAAGGATGCCGAGGCGCATGCTGAGGAAGACCGCAAGCGCAAGGAGCTGGTGGAAGCCAAGAACAATGCGGACCAGCTGGTCTACACTGTGGAAAAAACCATCAAGGATCTGGGCGACAAGGTAGACGCCGGCGAAGTGGAAAAAGCGGACGCAGCCAAGGAAGCCGTTAAGAAAGCCCTGGAAGGCGACGACGTGGATGCGATCAAGAAAGCAACCGATGAGCTGTCCGAGGTTGTGCAGCAGCTGTCCGTGAAGATGTATGAGCAAATGGCGGCCCAGCAGCAAGCGGAAGGCGCAGGCGAAGCAGGCGGCAATGCCGGCCCGAAGGCCGACAATGTGGTCGATGCTGACTACACGGTTGTGGATGAAGACAAGAAGTAAGCTGCTGATATAAGAGCAGGCAACATAAAGTGCAGGCGGGCCAAAGCCGGTTTTTACCGGCTTTGGCTTTGCGCTGGATGTGGATGGGGACTCGCCGGAGGGCGGATCCGGTGGCTGGTGCCGGAGGGAAGCCCGTGGCAGTGTTGGTGGAGGCGGAGTTGCAGATTAGCGTTAGCGAAGCTGTCGGCAATGCTTCTACGGCGGTGGAGGCGGGTGCATGTTTGGGAGGACAACGGCGAAGCTGCTGCTGCCTCCTGCGTCCCTGCTGCACGCCAACTGCTTGCCGTGGAATCTAACGGCGGTAGAAGCCGCTATTTGCCTCCAGGAGACGCCGGATTGATTCTAACGGCGGTGAGAGACGCTATTTGCCGTACGGCAGGCAGAATTCGGCTGGATTGGCCGGAATAACGGCGCTGGCTTCCGTTAGATTTTGCGAATGCGGATTTTCGGCCAAATAACGGCTCTCACTTCCGTTAGAATGCGGGAGCGGATTTTTTTAACAGCTACACCCTCTGTCAGACAGCGGCCAGACATGATATAGTAATTTAGAAATTGTAGATAGCCCTCATATTGGCTGTGCCAATTTCGAGGCTCCATAACATATCCGGCCTACGGCAGGGACCATGTTATTTCGATAAAGGCGGTGGAACAGTGAGCAAGCGGGATTATTACGAGGTGCTTGGCGTGGAAAAAGGCGCCAATGCGGAGGATATCAAGAAGGCTTTCCGCAAGGCGGCACGCCAGTATCATCCGGACGTAAACAAAGCCGCCGACGCGGAAGAAAAGTTCAAGGAAGCAAAAGAAGCGTACGATGTGCTGAGTGACGACCAGAAGCGAGCTACCTATGACCGGTACGGCCATGTGGACCCGAATCAGGGGATGGGCGGCGGAGGCGGCTTCAACGGCCAGGATTTCGGCGGATTCGGCGATATTTTCGATATGTTTTTCGGCGGGGGAGGCGGCCAGCGCCGCAATCCCAATGCGCCCCAACGGGGCAATGACCTGCAATATTCTATGACCATTGAGTTTAAGGAAGCGGTATTCGGCAAAGAAATGGATATTACCATTCCCCGGACGGAAACCTGCGAAACCTGCCACGGCAACGGGGCCAAACCCGGCACCAAAGCAGAAACCTGTAATGTCTGCAAAGGCAGCGGCCAGCAGGAGGTGGTGCAGAACACCGCCTTCGGCCGGATCGTCAACCGCAGAGTCTGCTCCGCGTGCAACGGCCAAGGCACGCTGATCAAGGATAAGTGCAATGATTGCCACGGCACCGGCAAGGTGAAGAAACAGCGGAAAATTCATGTGAAGATTCCCGCAGGTGTAGATGACGGAGCCCAGCTGCGGGTATCCGGCGAAGGGGAAGCCGGCACCAAGGGCGGACCCTCCGGCGATCTGTACATCGTGATCCGTGTGAAATCCCATGATTTCTTCGAGCGCGAAGGCGATGATATTTACTGCGAGGTGCCTCTTACCTTTGCCCAGGCGGCACTCGGCGATGAAATCGAAATCCCGACCCTGACCGAAAAGGTGAAGCTGAAGATTCCCTCCGGCACTCAAACCGGCACCTTCTTCCGACTCAAGGGAAAAGGAGTGCCGCGGCTCCGAGGCTACGGTCAAGGCGACCAGCACGTGAAGGTGGTTGTGGTGACCCCCTCCAACCTCACCGACGAGCAGAGAGAACTGCTCCGCCAGTTCTCCGGGCTTAACGGGGAGTACATGCATGAGAAGCAGCAGTCCCTGTTCGAGCGGATGAAAAAAGCGTTTTTAGGCGAGTAGCAGCAGCCGTATACAGCAAAAAGCCGGTTTCCCACAGCGGGAAGCCGGCTTTTTTTGCCGTATAAGAGGCGGCGCTCATTGCGGTTGAGGACGCCGCCAAGGAGGCCAAGTAAAACAGGGTATGTAACGTTACCGGAGCCAAAAGATAACAAGCACCAGCAAACCCAGCACAATCCGGTACCAGCCGAACACCTTGAAATCATGCTTGCGGATGTAATTCATGAGGAAACGAATGATGAAAAGCGATACCACAAAGGCCACGGCCATACCGACGATCAGCCAGACCAGCTCCTCGGACGAGAAATGAAAGCCGAATTTCATCAGCTTCAGCAGACTTGCCCCCAACATGGTGGGCACAGCCAGGAAAAAGGTAAACTCTGCCGCAATGGTCCGAGATACACCCAGCACCAGCGCCCCCACAATGGTTGCTCCCGAACGGGAGGTGCCGGGGAAGATGGCGGCGATCAGCTGGAAAATCCCGATCAGGAACACGATCCGGTAGGTCAGCCCGCCGATATCGGTGACGGAGGCAATACGGCCCTTGTTGTTATTTTCGATGATGATAAACAGAATCCCCACCAGAACCAGCATAATGGCAACGGTGACATAGTTGTAAAAAATGGGGTTCAGCTTGTCATCCAGCGTCACCGCATAAATTCCGGCCGGAATGCAGCCGACGACAATTTTGGGCCACATGGAGAGAACATCCTTCTTCACTGACAGCCCGCCCTTAAACGTAAACGGAACCAGCTTGCTCCAATAAATGACCACAACCGCAAGTATGGAGCCGAACTGGATCACCACCAGGAACATCTCCATAAACGCCGCGCTGGCATGCAGGGACAAAAATTCGTCCACCAGAATCATGTGCCCGGTGCTGCTGATGGGCAGCCATTCGGTTATTCCTTGAACAATACCGAGAAAAATCACTTTCAAAAGCTCCAACCAATCCAAACTTGTCATTGTAGCATCTTCCTTTTGATAGAGTAAAATTGCGGGAAACGGCACCGCGGCGCGTGCAACCCCCATTATATACGCTTAGGGCAAGGATAGTAAATCAAACGCTGCATAATAACCGCTGCTGCGGCTTAACCTATTGGTGCTGCCGTCACCCTTGCGTTTATATGACGGATGCCGGTTCAGCTTTGTAGCAGGTACCCCAAAAAAATCCTCTTTCCAGCGAAGTGTTTTCAACAAGGAGGCCTATCAAATGGAAAAAAAGAATTACCCCTTGCCCAAAACCGCTCGGCGGCTCCCTATTGTGAAAGCCCAGGATGTGGAGTTTTCCATGGACCAGGCGGACGAGGAAGACCTGGAGGCAATGGAGCGCGCGGAGGCCGCGGAGAAGCGGCAGAATGACATCTGATGGAAAAGAATGTACTGGCTTATTTCAAAACGCGGGATGAGGCGCAGGAGGTGCTGAACAAGCTGAAGGCGCTGCGGGTGGAGGATGCCCGGATTGATCATGTGGCCAAGTATCCCCAGGAGAGCCGGGAGATCCAGATTAATCCGGCTACCGGCAACGTCTCCAGTGTGGGTGAGTTGACTCAGGAGGCGGATGTGGACTCCCGGGATGCCGGCATACTGATGGCTGCCGACCCTGCTGCCAGCGGGTTAAGCGACGGAGGGGGCAACGGCGTCACGGGCAGGGATATTCTTTTAACCGCCATCGTGAACGAGTCCATCCATCATCAGGTGCTTCATCTGGTGGAGCAGGCAGGCGGCAAGGTGTAAAAAAAGCAGGAGCTCCCATAAAAGGGCTCCTGCTTTTTAACTTTGATCTGGTTTAGGCATTAATTTAGTTTAGGCGTTTTCTACCAGAGAATCGCTTTGGTCTTTCAGCCTGCGCCAGAGGATTTCGGTTTCCGAAGCCTGCTGCTCCAGCGCGTGAGTGATCCCGGTCACCTGGCGGATATAGCTGTGCAGCTTCGTATCTGCCTGCTCAATCCGCTCCTGGACGAGAAAGTCAGTAATCCAGCCGTCCATAAAATAATCGCCTAGGCGCAGCGTGTCGCTGATGTCTGTATTGAAGGTGGTCAACTGCATCTTGACATCATCCAGCTCATCACGCAGCCGCAGCAGCTTCTTGCCGGCTTCCTTGGCATAGGTTTGAGCGGCTTGAAGCCGGCTGTGCTTCATATGGGTAGCAATAAAGCCACCGCCAAGAATATCGAAGGTGCTCCAGTTTTCCGCGGAGTTCAGACTGGAGTCGGCAATCTCCAGCGCAGCCAGGGCATCCCGTCCCGCCGCTGCCGCTTCCTTAAGCTCCTTCAGCTTGGTCCGGGCATCAGACATCTCTTCAGAAAGGCGGACCAGCTCACCGGCAAGCTCAGGCTTGAACCGGTGGATCAGCTGTTCCTTTTCCTGCATCAGCTGTGCCAGCACCACTTCCGCAGAGCCGGTGGCCAGCAGTTTTTCCTTAAGCTCGGCCTGCTCCAGCCGCGCTTCCTCCAGCAATGCCGCGGCCTGATCATATTTGAGCCGGGCCTCCAGCACCTCCTTTTCCTCCTGGCTCAGCTTCTCATCCTTCTGGCCGGTCAGGGTGTACCATAGATTGGATACACTCATGGACAACAGGCGTTCCACATCCTCTTCCTCCTGCGCTACCATTGCCCGCCACACAAAGGTCTGCTTCTCCAAATCCCGGCAGCGTTTATTCACAGCTGAAAGCTGCTGCTCCCACCTTTCTTTGTTGCGGATGCTTTCCTTGCACTCTGCAAGTCTCCGGTTCCATTCCTCAAACATTGGCCATCCTCCGTTTCACGTAAGGTTTTCTATACATCAATACGCGAATTTTGCCTATACCGTTTCCGATGTAGTAGAATAGAGGGACGTGCGGCCAAATTGCCGCTTTACCTATGAGAATCGACCGGGAGGATTTACGGATATGCGTTGGCATGAAATTACGGTTCACACCACGGAAGAAGCAATTGAAATGATCTCCAATTTTCTCCATGAGCTGGGCGCAGGCGGCGTCACCATCGAGGAATCGGGCACGCTGAACAAGCAGCGGGACACATCCCTCGGCCAATGGTACGAAAAACCGTTGAACGATATTCCCGAAGGCCGTGCAGTGATTCAGGGGTATTTTCCCCAAGGCACCGGATTGGATGAAATTATGGCCCAGCTGAAGGAATCAGTGGCGGAGCTGTCTGACTTTGACATCGATACGGGCAATCCCCAGTTCAGCATGAAGGAAGTGGACGAGGAGGATTGGGCCACGGCCTGGAAGCAATATTTCAAACCGCTGCGCGTATCTGACCGCCTCACCATCAAACCGACCTGGGAGGAGTACGAAGCAGGTCCGGAGGAAATCATCCTGGAGCTGGATCCGGGTATGGCCTTCGGCACCGGCACCCATGCTACAACCGCCCTTTGTCTGCGGACCTTGGAGAGTGTTGTGAAGCCTGGGGATGAGGTTATTGATGTAGGCACAGGCTCAGGCATTCTGTCCATTGCCGCCGCCAAGCTGGGCGCAAGCCATGTGCTTGCCCTGGACCTGGACCCGGTAGCCGTCTCCAGCGCCACGGAGAATACCCGCTTGAACGGCCTGGAAGAGACCATTACAGTTGTAGAAAGCGATCTGCTGAAGGCCATCCGGACCCAGGCTGAAGGCAAACAAGGTTTGGGTGTTACTCTTCCGGTACAGGTCGTCGTCGCCAATATCCTGGCTGAGATCATTCTTCTGTTTGTCGCCGATGTGTTCGAAGCGCTGCAAAGCGGGGGCACATATATCGCCTCCGGCATTATCAAGCAAAAGCAAGCGGAGGTGGAACGGGCTCTGACAGAAGCCGGATTCCAGGTAGAGAATCGGTATGAAGAGACAGATTGGGTGGCGATTGTTGCCAGAAAGCCATAGGTGATAAATGAATAATCTGTTCGGCATTCAGTTTGAATTGCTGCCTTTTCTTCTGATTGTCATTGTGCTGGCGTTTACACTGCATGAATTTGCCCATGCCTATGTGGCGGACCGGTTCGGTGATCCCACTCCCCGGTCCATGGGAAGAGTGACTTTGAATCCCCGGGCCCATATCGATATTCTCGGGATTCTCCTGATTATTCTGGCGGGCTTCGGCTGGGCGCGCCCGGTTCTGATCCGCTCCAGCTTCTTCAAGAAGCCCCGGCTTATGAGTGTGCTGGTTTCTGTGGCGGGACCTTTGTCCAACCTGCTTTTGGCTGTGGTGGGGGTATTGACGGCTTTCCTGCTGTCCCACTTCAATGCCTACGAGGTGATGTCGGTTGGGGTGTTCCGGGCGGTTTCTATCTTTTTGCAAATGCATATTCTTCTGAATCTGGTTCTGTTTATCTTTAATCTCCTGCCGCTGCCCCCCTTGGACGGCTACCGGATTATTTATGAGTTCCTGCCGGTGCAATGGCGGGAGCGGATACGGCCCTTTGAGCAGTACGCGTTTATGATTTTCCTTTTGCTGGTGCTGATCCATCCGCTGTACAGTATGACCCTTGGACCGGTCCTGGATTTGCGGTGGGATCTGCTGCGGGGGATCAATCAGGTGTTTATCATGCTGTTCGGGAATCATGAGCAGCTGTCGAAAATCGGGATTCTGATGCTGTAGACGCTCCGGGAGTTAAGTCCGTTGGAAATGGCGCCGTTAGCCGGGCCGTTCAACCGGGCTTAACTCCAAGGCGTTTTTGGCGGATATGCGGAGTACACCGTTATTGCAGGCCTGCAGATGGCCGTAAGCTCTCAACAAGAAAGGCAGGATTAGGCCATGCAACGTTATTTTGTGCCGCCGGAGCAATTGGAAGGCAATCTGGCGAGGTTAACCGGAGAGGACGCCCATCATCTGGTGAAGGTGATGCGGGCCGAACCCGGCGAGGAAATTATTGTCGGCAATGGCTTGGACCGGGAGGTGCTGGCCCGGGTGTCTTTCATCGGCAAAGGGCTGGTGGAGGCACAGGTGGTCCAGGAGCTCCCTATGGATAAAGAGGCGGCTGTAGAGGTGTGGATCGCCCAAAGTCTGCCCAAGGGGGACAAGCTGGAGACGGTGATCCAGAAGTGTACGGAGCTTGGGGCGGACCGGTTTATTCCCTTTTTGTCCAAACGGACGATTGTGCAATATGATGACAAAAAAGAGGCTAAACGTGTGGAGCGTTGGGCCAAAATCGCTAAGGAAGCGGCGGAGCAGGCGCACCGTAACCGGGTTCCGGCTGTGGAAACGCCGGTAAGCTGGAAGCGGCTTTTGGAGCTGGTGAAGGAAGCGGATCTGGCGCTGTTCTGTTATGAGCTGGAAAGCGGGCTCACTTTGCGGGAGCGGCTGGCGGAGCAATTAGCCTCCCCTGTGGCCGGCGGGCGCCGTCCGAGGATTCTGGTTATGGTTGGCCCTGAAGGGGGCTTTACGGAGCAGGAGGCCCTGGAGGCAGAGGCTGCCGGCTGCCGGAGCATCAGTCTCGGCAAGCGGATTTTGCGTACGGAAACGGCCGCAATGGCGGCGTTGGCGTGCATTATGTATGAATCGGGAGAAATGGGAGGGAAGAGCTGATGGCAAGGGTTGCGTTTCATACCTTGGGCTGCAAGGTGAATTTTTATGAGACGGAAGGGATCTGGCAGCTCTTCCGCAACGAGGGTTATGAAAAGGCCGACTTCGAGGAAACTGCGGATGTGTATGTGATTAACACCTGCACGGTCACCAATACAGGGGACAAAAAAAGCCGTCAGGCCATCCGCCGCGCCATCCGCAGGAATCCCGAGGCGATTATTGCCGTTACCGGGTGTTATGCCCAGACCGCTCCCGCGGAGATTGCCGCCATACCCGGAGTGGATATTGTCATCGGCACCCAGGACAGGGACAAGATGATGGACCTGGTCCACAAGTATCAGGCGGAGAGAGCGCCCATCAACGTCGTCCGCAATATCATGAAAACCCGGGAATTCGAAGAGCTGGATGTTCCCGAATTTACCGGCCATACCCGGGCGTTCCTGAAAATCCAGGAAGGCTGCAATAACTTCTGCACCTTCTGCATCATCCCCTGGTCCAGAGGGCTTATCCGCAGCCGCAAGCCGGAAAGTGTACTGGCCCAGGCCAGACAGCTGGTGGAAACAGGCTATGAGGAAATTGTGCTGGCGGGTATCCATACCGGCGGGTACGGGGAGGATCTGGACGGGTATAATCTGGCCATGCTGCTACGGGATTTGGACAAGGTGGACGGTCTCAAGCGAATCCGCATCAGCTCCATTGAAGCCAGCCAAATTGACGAGCAGATTCTGGATGTGCTGGGTTCCTCCTCCAAAATGTGCCGCCATCTGCATATTCCGCTGCAGGCTGGAGAGGATACGGTGCTGGCTGCTATGCGCCGGAAGTATACCACGGCGGAATATGGCCGCAAGCTGGAGCTGATCCACAGAACCATGCCGGATGTGGCAGTAACCACGGATGTAATCACCGGTTTTCCCGGCGAAACCGTGGAGATGTTTGAGAGCGGCCTGCATTTTATGGAGCAGATGCAGTTTGCGGATATGCATATCTTCCCTTATTCGAAGCGGACGGGCACACCTGCCGCCAGAATGGACGGGCAGATTCCGGAGGAGGAGAAGAACCGCCGGGTCAGCCTGCTGATGGAGCTGTCCTCCCGGATGCGGCTGGAGTATTCCAAGGGCTTCGCCGGACAGATCCTGGAGGTTATCCCGGAGATGGGGGATTACGAAGGCAACGGGGATGTGGAGCTGATCGGACATTCGGACAATTATTTGCACATTGCCTTCTCCGGACCCAAGGAGCTGGCAGGGCGGATGGTCCAGGTTCGGATGACGGAGGCTGGAATCCCCTATTGCCGGGGTGTGAGGCTGAATGAAACGGTTATGTCCGGGGTTTCCCGATAAGAGCAGGTTTTAAAGTCTTCAGTAAGGGGATGAATAAAAGCGTGAAGGAAATATCCGCCGGAGGAGTGGTTTACCGGAACTTCGAAGGACGGCAGCAAATTCAGCTGATTCAGGACCGGTACGGAAAAATTACGCTTCCCAAAGGAAAGATGGAGTCCGGTGAAACCGTCAAGGAAACCGCGCTTCGGGAAATCCTGGAGGAGACGGGGATTACGGGGCGCATTATCAAGCCGCTGGATGTGATCCGTTACCAATACCATCTTCCGCGGGTGGGGCTTGTCCACAAGGAGGTCCATTATTATCTGGTAGAGGCGGAAGGCGGTACGCTTAAGCCCCAGGTAGAGGAAATCCGGGGAGTGGAATGGCTGGAGGTGCCGGACGCGGCTCAGCGCCAGCGCAAAAACGGTTATGCCAATAATGATTCCATCCTGCACAAGGCGCTGCGGGAATTGGGATATGACGAGAAGGGGATGAAGCGGAACGATGGAAACCATTAATCTGGGTGGATTTATCGACCACACGCTATTAAAGGCGGATGCCACGTCGCAGGCTATCGAGAAGCTGTGCGGGGAAGCGGTGGAGCATCATTTTTACAGCGTATGCGTCAACGGAGTTTGGGTGCCGTACTGCAAGGAGCTTCTGAAGGGTTCGGAGGTAAAAATCAGTGTGGTGTGCGGATTCCCTCTTGGGGCGAACACATCCAAGGCCAAGGCAGCGGAGGCGGCGGATGCCGTGGAGAACGGTGCCAATGAAATTGATATGGTGCTGCAGATCGGCCAGCTGCTGGAGGGGCGTCTGGACCAGGTGGAGGACGATATCCGCCAGGTGGTGAAGGCAGTGGAAGGAAGCGCCATCGTGAAGGTAATCTTCGAAACGGGCTTCCTTAATGACAAGCAGAAGGAAACGGCTTGCCGGCTTTCGGAGCAGGCCGGGGCCCATTATGTAAAAACCTCCACCGGCTTCGGTCCGGGGGGAGCGACAGTGGAGGATATCCGCTTGATGCGTGCCTCCGTTTCGCCCCATATCGGCGTGAAGGCGTCGGGCGGCGTGCGGGACAGAGCGGCAGCCCTCCTGATGATCGAAGCGGGCGCAACCCGCCTGGGCACCAGCTCCGGTGTGGCGATTGTATCGGGAGCAGCAGGCGGAAGCGGTTATTAAGGGGCTGTGAAACAGTCTCTAGGCATCTAGCTGGATGCGGCGCAGGCCGGGCAGGTAACAAAGCGGCAGTGCCAGCAGAGAGCAGACGATGTTGAATATGGTCTGGGCGTGGGCGATCTGGGCGCCCGGATCGGTGGTGATAATGGCGGTCACCTGCTCCAGTACGCCGATGAGGGGGAAGAATAAAAGCGCTCCTCCGGCGTTCAGCAGGATATGCGCCCATGCTACATAGAGGCCGAAGCGGGAGCCGCCGATGCTGGCGATAAGTGCGGTGACGCAGGTGCCAATATTGGCGCCGATGACGATGGCGATGCCCAGCTCCGGGGTTATAGCCTGGATGGAGGCCAGCCCCATGGTCATAGCGATGGTGACAGCCCCGCTGTGAAGCAGGGCGGTAACGGCGGCACCGGCCATCACGCCCCAGAACAGGCTCTCCTGGGCCTTCTGGATGAACCAGCCCAGCATCCCCATGGATTGCAGGGCGGGTGTGATGCTCTGCATCACCTGCATCCCCAGCAGCACACAGGCGAAGCCCATCACGGCGATGGGCACGAGCCGCAGGGAGCGGAGCTTGCGGGCGGGGTAGCTGCTGTCCGGCAGGCTAAGTGCGGTGAACCACAGCACGGCGGCTCCCAGAAGGATGGGCAGCGCCAGCCGGGTCAAATCCAGGCCAACCAGCTCGGTGGTCATGCAGGTGCCGATATTGCTCCCCAGAATAATGCCCAGGGTCTGGGGGAATTTCATAACCCCTGCGTTGACCAGACCGATGGTGATGACGGTAACGGCGGTGCTGCTCTGCAGAACGGCCGTTATTCCCGTTGCGGCCACAAGACCCCTGGCGGGAGTCCGGGTGAAGCGTTCCAGAATCACCTGAAGGTAACGTCCGGCCCAGCTGTGCAAGGCCCATTCCATAGCCTTCATGCCGAAGAGGAAAATCGCCAGCCCCGCCGCCATCGGCAGTATAATGAGTGAGAACAACGGAATCCTGCTCCTTTTGGCCTGATTGCTTCAGGTGATGGAAGACGTATTGTATATGTATGACAAGCCGGGGCTGGACATGTTGGTTTGTCCGCCTTTGGTACATAAATTGAAACAAGGGACAGGAGAGGTTTGGATGGGTGCGTCTGTTTTTTTGATACGGAAACGCAAGAAGCGGCTGGAGGAAGGGCATCCGTGGATATTCGCCAACGAGATTGAGCGGGTGGAAGGGGAGCCGGGACCGGGAGAGATTGTCCATGTGCGCAGTCATACGGGGCAATTCCTGGCTTCCGGCTATTATAACGAAGCCTCGCAGATCCGGGTTCGGGTGGTGGGATACGAGTCTTTGGAGGAGCTGACTCGTGAGCTTCTGACGGAACGGCTGATTCGCTGCCGGGAGCTGCGGGAACGGTTTCTGCCCGAGGCTGCTGCTTACCGGGCGGTGTACGGAGAGGCGGATTTCCTGCCGGGTCTGGTGGTGGACCGGTTCGGCGATATCCTGGTGGTGCAGATTCTTACCTTGGGTATGGATTTGCGCCGGGAGCTGATTGTGGAGGCGCTGGTTGAGGTGTTCCAGCCGTTGGGGATCTATGAACGCAGCGATGTGTCTGTCCGGGAGCTGGAAGGATTGAGCCAGCGAACGGGCGTCCTGTACGGGGATTGTCCGGAGAAGGTGCAGATTACGGAAAATGGTTTGCTGCTGGAGGTGGACATTGTCCACGGTCAGAAGACGGGATATTTCTTCGACCAGCAGGCTAACCGTGCTCTGCTTGCGCCTTTGGTGAAGGGATGGGGTGCCAGAAGCGGTATCCGTCTGGAGGAGCGGGAGACGGAGAACGGCCTGGAACCGGTTCCCGTGAATCCCAACGGCAAGGTGGTTACCTTTCCCTATTGGGATGGGGCCACGGTGCTGGAATGTTTCTCCCATACGGGGAGCTTTACACTGAATGCCTGCAAGTTCGGAGCGAAGAAGGTCACCTGCCTGGATATTTCGGAGCTGGCGGTGGAGTCTGCACGGCGGAATGTGGAGCTGAACGGCTTCCAGGACCGGGTGGAATTTGTGGTGGCCGATGCATTCGAATATTTGCGGGCCCAAGTGAAGGGGCTTGACGAGCGCAAGGAGCGTGCTGCTGCGGCAGAAAAGAAGGTGGACACCTCTGCCAAGCTGGCTCAAGGAGGCAGGACCTGGGATGTGGTGATTCTGGATCCTCCGGCCTTCGCCAAAACCCGGAATGCGGTTGAAGGGGCTTGCCGCGGGTATAAGGATATTAACCTGCACGGGCTGAAGCTGGTGAATGAAGGCGGGTTTTTGGTGACGGCCAGCTGCAGCTTCCATGTCCGGCCGGACCTGTTTCTGGAGACCATCCATGAAGCAGCCAAGGATGCAGGCAAGGTGCTGCGGCTTCTGGAATTCCGCGGCGCAGGCAAGGACCATCCCCAGATTCTCGGGGTGGATGAGGGCAATTATCTGAAATTCGCTATTTTCCAGGTGCACAGCCGCAAGTAGGATGAAGGCCGAGGCGTCGGAAGGAAGCGGCCGGGAGCGGCGGGTTTAGGCGGCAACTGACCAGGCGAAGGATAAAGTTGGGTTTTCAATTTGACAAAAACAGACGAGTTGGTTCATCATTGGAAGTAGAAAAAGAACCCCAAATTTAAAATTCGTTTTTTGAAAGGGGAAATGGAAAATGGTTAGCGACAATCTGTTGAAGGAATTGAATGAGCAGTTGAATTTTGAGTTTTACTCCGCCCACGTGTATGTGGCCATGGCCGCATACTGTTCTTCGGAGAATCTGGACGGCTTTGCCAACTTCTTCCTGGTGCAGGCAGAGGAAGAGCGGTTCCATGCCATGAAAATCTACAACTACATCAATGCAGTGGGGGCGAGAGCCACCATCAGCGGGATGGGCGACGTTTTCAACGGCTATGAATCGGTTTTGGACTGCTACAAGAAGGGCCTGAAGCATGAGAAGGAAAACACCCGGCGCTTCTACAAGCTTATGGATATTGCCATGGAGGAGCGGGAGCATGCGACCATCGGCTTCCTGAAGTGGTTTATTGACGAGCAGGTGGAGGAAGAGGACACCTTCGAAAAGCTGATCCAAAAGCTGAAGCGCATCGACAAGGACAGCAGCGCCTTTTATGCCTTGGAGCAGGAGCTGGCCACACGGGTATTCACTCCCCCGGCCAATGCTTAAGCTTGGTGTGAAGGCATTATAATCGGATAGAACGGGGACAGCCCTTTGCTATATTGGCGGAGGGCTGTTTCTTTTTAGTTTGGTTTAGCGCGGTGAAGTTCGAAAGTGCAAGGGTTGAGATATCACTTTGGGACCCCTTGTCGTCCATTATCCCTTACACTCAGGAACCGTGGGAAAGGGGGAGGAGGAGGGCTGGTTGAGATGAAATGGAGGGAAGGGACAGGAGTTAGAATGGAGGTAAGGGATACAAGAAAGGGTGTGAGGCAAAAGTTTTGGAGGGAGATTATTTGGACAAATCAGGGGTTGATTGAACCAATTAGAGTTTTTGGGCATCGTGGGAAACGAACGAAGATCTGGAGGCATGCGCTGGAGTGTGATTTACCGGATAATGGTGGCGGACTGTGATGAGCCAGGAGCTCTAACGGAACTCTGCGACTCTTACAGGCCAAAAACGGGGGTGTGCCAATTTTAACGGAACTGAGCGACCGTTAGCGCACGGAATAGCAGCTAATTAATCTGGTTTTGGCCGCTAAGAGCGTCACAGTTCCGTTAGCGCGCCAAAAGTGGCGAATGTGGTTTCTAAGAGTCGCTGAGTTCCGTTAGCGCCGGCACCTACCGTTAGCATTGAGCACACCTGTTACTTTAAGCAGCACTTTGGGGATCAACTCCCTCCAGGAGGTCAGGACGATGTTCCGCTGCCGCAGCTGCTCGCGGAAATCCGGGTCCAAGGGGAGGCGGTATTCCCATTCCCGTTTGTGCCAATGGCTCCCGGCGATCTTCAGCTGCTCGTCCGGCAAGGCGGGATGGAGGGTCAGCTCGGTTATCGTCCCGGGCTTTAGCGCGGACAGGGCGCTGAGGATGGCATTTTTATACTGGGCATAATCCTCTCCTGGAACTATGCCGTAATCGGGAACGATCAGATCGTCAATCAGGGGAATCCCCTGTGACTCCAGCCATGCCACCAAGTTGGCCAGTCGCGCCCGCACCTCAGCAGAAAGACCAGGAGCATGTTTGATTTGCCGGGGCAGCTTCAAAGGTAGTCGGTGCTCCCGGCATAGCTGCCGGATAACGGGAAAAAGCCGTTCATCCCCGCAGTGAATGCCCAGCAGACAGCCTTGATGAGTGTCCACATGGGTCAGGCGGATGCCGGCGGTCAACAGAAATCGGATTTGCGCGTTTGTCTCCAGCAGAATGTCAGCGGGCTCCCCTTCCTTTTCCAAAACAGATAAGAGACTCAAAAATGCTCCTTGCCCTCCGGTAAGGCTACCAATGGACCGGGTGGGAGCGAGAGGGGAATGACCATGGGATAACGACAAATGGGCACCTGTGCAGAAGTCCGGATGTAACGCGGCAAACTTGCAGGCTTCCCCAACGGCCTGGCCTCCTGCCAGGATAGAAGCGGAGGTAACGGCGTCCTCACGGATCAGGGAATGGATGGCGCGGTTCACCGCCGGGTGGTGTCCCCAGTCATCGGCATGAATGATCAGCCGGATGGCTTCGGGGGAGGCAAGCAGGAATTTGGACAACAGGATCACGCTCCTTGTTAAAATAAAAAAAGAATGCGGAAAGCCTGAATCAGGCCTCCGCATTTCAAATAGCAGTGTACCATGACTTTCCTGAAAGTCAAGAGGGTTCCGGCTGAAAAATATTGGCGGATTCCACACATATGTTCCCATGGTGACAGATGTGATACAATGGGGGGAGAATTTACGGCTAAAGGAGCGTTGAAGCATGGGCATGCGGTTTGTGATCGGCAGAGCGGGCAGCGGGAAAAGCACCCTTTGTCTGGAGGAGATCAAAAGCAGGCTGCAGCAGAGTCCGGACGGGCATCCTCTGGTGCTGCTGGTACCGGAGCAGGCGACCTTTCAAACGGAGCAGGCCCTGGTTTCCGCACCGGGTGTCAAGGGGCTAATCCGGGCGCAGGTGCTGAGCTTCCGCCGCCTGGGATGGCGGGTTATGCAGGAAACCGGAGGGACTGCAGGGACGCCCATTGATGACCTCGGCAAAAAAATGCTGCTGCATAAGCTTTTACATAAATATAACCAAGAGCTGCGCCTGTTCCGGCAGGCGTACGATAAAACAGGCTTCGTGGATCAGCTCCACGGTCTGGTAGGGGAATGGAAGCGGCATAATTTGACTCCGGAGGATCTGGAGGGGTATTACCGGCGTTTCGGCAAAAGCCTGCCGGATTCGGCAGCTGCATTGGATAACAAGCTGCATGATCTGATCCTGGTCTACAAGCATTATGAAGACGAGCTGGAGCGGGAATATCTGGACGGAGATTCGTTTTTGACCCGTCTGGCGGAGCGTGCCGGGCAATGCGGCTGGTTGGCGGAGGCAGAGGTCTGGATTGACGGGTTTAACGGCTTTACACCGCAGGAACGGACGGCGGTAGCGGTATTGTCCCGGCATTGCCGGAGTGTGACTTTGACCCTGACCCTGGACCGGCCGTATTCCGCAGGGGAGTTTCCCGGTGAGCTGGATCTGTTTCATCCGGCCGCCAGCGCCATGCGCAAGCTTCAGGAAGTACTGGAGGAGCAAGGGGTGTTGGGAGCGGATGTGCAGATTATGGATAAACATATGCCTTCCCGGTTTGCCCATAGCCCCATGCTGGCCCATCTGGAGCGGCAGTATGAGCACCGGCTGTCCTCTGCCAGGAGGACCTATGTGCCGGAGCCGACGGCTCCTCCCCAGGTTGTTGTCCGTGCGGCGGTGAACCGCCGGGCGGAGGTGGAGGCGGCAGCCCGGCAGATGCTCGCGTTGGTGCGGGACGGGGGTTACCGCTGGCAGGATATAGCGCTCCGGCTGCGCAGTCTGGAGGCTTATGCGGATCTGCTGGAGACGGTGTTTTCCGAATATGGGATTCCGTATTTTATGGACCATAAGCGCCAGGTGCTGCATCACCCTCTGGTGGAGCTGATCCGCTCCGCCCTGGAGGCGGTGAACGGCTATTGGCCCTACGAGGCGGTGTTCCGCTGCATCAAAACCGGATTTTTTCTGCCGCTGCCGGGGGAGGATGATGCCCCGTGCCAAGAGGATTGGGATGCCTTCGAGAACTATGTGCTGATGTACGGCATCCACGGCAGGCGGTTTACCGATGAGCGGAGCTGGAGGCTCCGGAAGCTGGCGCCTTTGGAGGATACGGTGGCGGAGGCGGCCGACGGGGCTGGTGGAGAGGTTCCCGAGGAGGAGGCCGGACAGGCTGATCCGGTGATTGCAGCCTGTGCCCATAGGGCTATTGGGCCTCTGGAGCGTCTGCAGGAGCGTCTGAAGAAGGCGGGAGATGCGCCGGGAATGGCGGAGGCGCTGTTCCAGCTGCTGGAGGAGCTGCGTGTGCCGGAACGTCTGGAGCTGTGGATGCAGCAGGCGGTGGCGGAGGGCTGTCCGGAGAAGGCCAGGGAGCATTCCCAGATTTGGGAGCTGTGTATGGATGTGCTGGACCAGCTGGCCGAGCTTCTGGATCAGGAGAATATGAAGCCGGAGCTGTTTGCCCGTCTTGTGGAGACAGGGCTGGACAGCCTGCGTATGGGCCTGGTTCCGCCTGCGGTGGATCAGGTGCTGGTGGGGACCATCGACCGCACCCGCTCCTCCCAGGTGAAGGCGGTGTTTGTGCTGGGCGCTAATGACGGCGTGCTTCCCCAGAAGATCAATGACGACGGCATCATCGCCGAAAATGAACGGGAGTTCCTGCTGAACCAGGGTGTGCCTATGGCCGACAGCGGGCGCAGGCGCCTGTTGGACGAGCAGTTTCTGATCTATACGGTGCTGTGCGCTCCTGCAGATCTGCTCTACCTGAGCTATGCCCTGGCCGACGAAGAGGGCAAAACCCTGCTTCCCTCCGAGGTAGTGAAGCAGATCGGGTGGCTGCTGCCCACGGTGAAGCCGGTTTTGGCGGAAGCGCGGCCCCATGCGGCGATGACCGATGCCGAGCAGCTGGAGTTTGTGGCTACGCCTGGCAAAGCGGTTGCGGATGCTGTAGCACAGCTGCGGGAGGCCAAACAGGGGAAGAACATATCCCCCGTGTGGGTTTTGGCGTACAACTGGCTTTTGGGCCGCCGGGAATGGAGGAGCAAGCTGCAAACCTCCTCCCGTTCGCTGTTTTATTTCAACCGGGAGGAGCCGCTTTCCGCAGATACGTCCCTGCTTCTGTTCGGCGACAATCTCCGGGCCAGCGTGTCGCGGATGGAGCGGTTTGCCGCCTGTCCGTTTTCCCATTTTGCGGCGTATGGGCTGAGGCTGCGGGAGCGCAGGATTTATCGGCTGGAGGCTCCCGATATCGGGCAGCTGTACCATGCGGCGTTAAGCGGTTTTGCCCGGCAGCTTTCTGCGGAGCAGCTGGACTGGGGTTCGCTGACGGAGCAGGAAATCATCCTCCGGGTCAACGGGCTGGTGGACTTTTTGTCCCCCAAGCTGCAGAACGAAATTTTGTCCAGCACCTCCCGCTACAAATATATGGCCCACCGCCTCAAGGGGATTTTGTCCAAAACCTCCTCGGCTCTGGCGGAGCATGCCCGCAGGGGCGCGTTTGTGCCGGTGGGGCTGGAGGTAGGCTTCGGACCTGGCGAAGAGCTGCCGGCACTGGTGCTGCCTCTTCCCGGAGGACAAACCATGGAGCTGGTGGGACGTATCGACCGGGTGGACCGGGCCTACAGCGACAAGGGTTTGCTGCTGCGGATTATGGACTACAAATCAAGCCCCACCATGCTCCGTTTGCCGGAGGTCTATCACGGGCTGTCGCTGCAGATGCTGACCTATCTGGACGTGGTGCTGACCCATGCCCCCATGTGGCTGGGAGAGCCGGCCCATCCAGCGGGTGTGCTGTATTTTCATGTGCATAACCCGCTGTTGGCCTGCCGGAACAAGCCGGATCAGGGAGAAGCCCAAGCGGCTGCCCGCAAGCAGTATAAAACCCGCGGCCTGGTTACGGCCGATGCGGAGACCGTATTCCTCATGGACAAAAGCTTAAAGGAAAAGGGCGGGCATTCCGACCTTATCCCCGTGGCTATGAAAACCGACGGCACCTTCTACAAAAGCGCCTCGGTGGCCACCGAAGCGGGCTGGGAAAAGCTGCGTACCCATGTGCGGGGAGCCGTCCGGCAGATCGGTACGGATATCCTCGGAGGAAGAGTAGAGGCGGAGCCCTACCGGTTAGGCAAAAAAACCGCCTGCGCCTTCTGTCCGTACCGTCCCGTTTGCAGCTTTGACCCGCAGTTAGCGGGCAATAAGGAACGGACCATGCGCCAATACGGCAAAAATGATATCTGGCTGGCTCTGGAGGAAACGGCTCCAGGGGAACAAGGAAACGGGAAAGGAGGGGACACCCATGACGGATTCAGCAAATAAGGGTCTTGCGGCAGGCGGAAGCCATCCGGAGGCCCGCGCCGGGATTCCGGAGAAACCTCCCGGAAGCAAATGGACGGACAGCCAATGGCGGGCTGTGGCCAGACGGGGGCGGAACCTGCTGGTAGCGGCGGCAGCCGGCTCCGGCAAAACGGCTGTGCTGGTGGAACGGATCATCCGCCGGGTGTCCGATGAGGAGGATCCGGTGGATGTGGACCGGCTTTTGGTAGCGACCTTCACCAAGGCGGCAGCGGCAGAGATGCGGCAGCGGATCGGTGAAGCTCTGGAAAAGGCCCTCTACGGCATGCCGGATTCCGCTCATCTGAAGCGTCAGCTGTCCCTGCTCAACAGAGCATCTATCACCACTTTGCACTCCTTTTGCATGGAGGTAATCCGGCGGTATTTTCATACCATTAATCTGGACCCGGGTTTCCGGGTCGCGGATGATACGGAGGCTGCCCTGATCCGCCAGGAGGAGCTGGAATCGTTTCTGGAGGAGCGGTACGGGGAAGCGCCGGAGGGGCATCCCTTTTGGACACTGGCGGATTGGTACGGGGGGGACCGCAGCGATGCGGCATTATTGGCATTGGTGGAGAGGCTCTACGAGGCTTCCCGCAGCCATCCCTTCCCGGACCGCTGGCTGGCGGATATGTGCGGCATGTTCCGGGCGGAGGACGGTGAAGTGGCCGGGGAAAGGGATAGCGGAAAGACTAGTGGGAAAGGCGCTGAAGCCGGTCTGGAGAAGCTGGAGGGCCATCCTTGGTTTGTCTCCCTTCTGAAGGATGTGGCGTTGGAGCTTGATGGAGCGGCAGCCATATTGGGCGAAGCTTTGGAGCTGTGCGGACAGCCTGGCGGTCCCGCCCCGTATGCCTCCAATCTGGAGGAGGAGCTGCGGATGGTTTTGGCTGCGGCTAATGCCGGGCAGGAGGGCTGGACACCGCTTTATGAAGCCTTTGGTGCGGTGGCGTTCGGCCGGCTGAAGCCTGTTAAGGGAGACACGGCGGACAAGGAGCTTCAGGAGCGGGTCAAGGAGCTGCGAAGCACTGCCAAGGATAAGCTTCAGCGGCTGCGGGAGGAGCTGTTTGTGCGCACGCCGGAGGAGTATATGGCTGAGCTGGTGCGGCTGGCTCCCGTGGTGGAGGAGCTGTGCAGGCTGACCACGGAGTTTGCGGAACGGTACAGTTCGGCCAAACGGGAAAAGGGACTGCTGGATTTTGCCGATCTGGAGCATATGTGTCTTTCCATTCTGGGAAAAGCGGCAGGCGGGGATGGCGCAGAATTGGTTCCTACGGCGGCGGCGCTGGCCTACCGGGAGCAGTTTGTGGAAGTGATGCTGGACGAATACCAGGATACCAATCTGGTGCAGGAAACCATTGTCGGACTGATTAGCAGGCCGCTGCCGGGCAACCGGTTTATAGTAGGCGACGTGAAGCAGAGCATCTACCGCTTCCGCCTGGCAGAGCCCGGACTGTTCCTGGCCAAGTACAAGGAATACCGGCCGGGGGAGACAGAAGCCTCCGGTCCGGGGGAGCGGATTGATCTGGCCCGGAATTTCCGCAGCCGCCGGCAGGTGGTGGATGCGGTGAATGTGCTGTTCCGCCGGATGATGCGTGCTGCTGTGGCGGAGATGGATTATGACCGGGACGCCGAGCTGGTCTACGGTGCAGGGTTCGCCGAGCATGATGCTTCCGGTGATGCGTTTGAAAATGCGTCCGCAGGGGAGTCCCGACCGGATTATACTGCGGAGCTGGTTCTGGTGGACAAGTCCGGGCCTGCAGCGGAAGGAGCCGCTGGCGGGAATGGTGAGACGGATTCGTTTGGCGACGGGGAGGAAGATTTTTCCGGGGGAGCACCAGGAGGAGAAGGGACGGATGGCGCAGCTGCCAAAAATCCCTGGGAAACCGAACGGGAGGAGCTGGAGACAGCCCAACTGGAGGCGCGCTACATCGGCAGCCGGATACTGGCGCTGACGGGAATGGACGGCGGGGCAAGCTTTCCCGTGACAGAACGGGATGGAAGCCGCAGGCCTGCAAGGTTCCGGGATATGGTGATTTTGCTGCGGGCTACCCGGAGCTGGGCGCCGGTGTTTATGGAGGAGCTGGCCCAGCTGGGGATTCCCGCTTATGCGGATATTGATACGGGCTATTTTTCCGCGACGGAAGTGGAGACCATGCTGTCTCTGCTGAAGGTGATTGACAACCCCAGGCAGGATATTCCCCTGGCGGCGGTGCTTCGGTCTCCTTTGGTGGGGCTGTCGGCGGACGAGCTGGCGCAAATCCGGCTGGCCGAGCGGCAGGGGGACTATTATGGAACTATGGAGACCTGGTTCAAGCAGGTGGAGGAGGAACGGCAGTCCCAAACGGCGGATGAACGTTCCGCGCCTTCACCCATCCTGCTGCCCTACGGTGTGTCCGCAGGCGGGACAGCCTACCGGGAATCAGCCGCCTCCGCCGCGGATCGCCCGAATATGGAGGAGCTGTCCGGGAAGCTGGAGCAATTCCGCAGCCGCCTCTCCGTCTGGCGCCGGGATGCGGTGCAGGGGGAGCTGTCTGCGCTGATCGCCGACATTTACCGGGAAACCGGCTACTTCGATTATGTAGGAGGCCTTCCGGGCGGCACCCAGCGCCAGGCTAATCTCCGGGCGCTGTACGACCGGGCAAGGCAGTATGAAAAAACCTCCTTTCGCGGCCTGTTCCGTTTCCTGCGTTTTGTGGAGCGGATGCGGGAGAGCGGCGGGGATTTGGGCACGGCCCGGACTCTTGGCGAGCAGGAGGATATTGTCCGGATCATGTCCATCCACAAAAGCAAAGGCCTGGAGTTTCCGGTGGTATTTGTGGGGGGCACGGCCAAGGGTTTTAACATGATGGATCTGAACGGGGCTTTCCTGATTCACAAGGAGCTAGGGTTTGGCCCGCGTTATAAGGATGAGGAGCTGCAGGCGGTGTATCCCACATTGCCGCAGCTGGCTATCCGCAGACGGCTGCGCATGGAAACATTGGCGGAGGAAATGCGCGTGCTGTATGTAGCCCTGACCCGGGCCAAGGAAAAGCTGGTGCTGGTGGGCACGGTGCCTTCCGCTGCCAAACGTTTTGAAGCCGCGGGAGGCTTGCGGGTTGACGGGGAGGACGATGGATTCGGTGGAGCGAATGGGGAGCCGGATGTGTCAGCTGGAGTGCCGCATGGGACAACGGCGGATGCTTCCGCGTTCTTTGGGACAAATCAGCAGGACGCCGAGAGCGCCCCTCCCTTGCCGGATTATGTGCTGGCGTCCGCCCGCTCCTATCTGGATTGGGTGCTGCCTGCTGTAATGACGGAGGGAGCAGCTACCGCTCCGTGGCGGGTTTCTGCGGTTCATGCAGAGAGCTTAAGCGGCAGTGGAGCAGCGGTGGATGAAACAGTCGACGGATTTGCCGATAAGCTGATGGAATCTGTGCGGGTGCTGGAGCCGATGCCGGTGCCTGTGCCGGATGGGGTGTTGCGTGAGGAATTGGGACGCAGGCTGGAATGGAAATACCCCAATCCTGATGCAGGGGCGATTCTCACCAAAACCTCAGTGACTGAGCTGAAGCGGCTGGAGGCCAGAAGAATCCTCAGCATTACGGATGCGGAGGAGGGTGCCGCCGGTTTAGGTCTGTGGATTCCCTCTGGCAGCGGATGGCAGACAGCCGGCGGAGCTGCCGCAGAAGAGGGAGGCGGCGAGTCGCTGCTGTACCGGACGCCGCGCTTCCGCAAATCGCGCAAGCTGTCTGCGGCGGAGACGGGAGTTCTGTATCATACGGCTATGCAGCATATGCCGTTGGATGGCTCCGGGCCGCCTCGGGATATCGAGGGGGAGCTGGACCGTTTGACGGAGGCGGGTTTTATCACCCCCTCCGACCGGGAGGTGCTGGACGGAGGCGTTATCGCCGCCTTCTTCGCCACGGATGTGGGCCGCAGGCTATCTTTGTCCAAGGAGGTCCGGCGGGAGCTGGCTTTTACTCTGGGGATGGAGGCGGGAGAGCTCTACCCGGATTGTGCGCCGGAGGCGGCCGGGGAGCTGGTGCTGCTTCAGGGCATCATCGACTGTTTATTTCAGGACGGCAACGGCCGCCTGGTGCTTCTGGATTACAAAACGGACCGCACCAAGGGCAGAACCGACAAGGAGCTGGCGGAGCGCTACCGGGTACAGCTGAAGCTGTACGAGAGAGCCGTAACGGATATATGGGGCAGGAAGCCCGATGAGCTGGCGGTTTATTTCTTCGACGAGTCCCGGCTGGTCCGGCTGTAGAAGGCGAGAGCTGGGGGCGAGGCTGCTGGTGTGATGATGAGCATGTCCAGGGATTGAGAACCTTCAAATATAGGGATGCGCACATGGGAACGTTACTCTCAGCCTCTTCCGAAATGCAAAAGTACATTTATTTAAGAGACAAACCTTCGTTTTTACCGTCTATCCTGCAAAAATGCAGTTATTTTCGCCAGATGGGATCAAGTTGGAGCTTGCGGCGACAAATAGATGCACTTTTACATTTGGGATGCAGCAAGCGTCGATATTCCGGCAGAATAGATGCACTTTTGCAGGATAATAGTGGATTAAGGAGCTGCGAGGAAATTAGTACCCGCTTTTGCGTGGAATCAGAGGGAAGAAGCAAGGAGGAAATGATTGTGCGAATTTTGCATACGGCGGACTGGCATTTGGGCCGGACGCTGGAGGGCCGGAGCCGCCAGGCGGAGCAGGAGGCTTTTGTGGATGAGCTGGTGGCCATGGTCCGGCAGGAGGCGGTGGACCTGGTGCTGATTGCGGGAGATGTGTACGACAGTGTCAATCCGCCGTCCGCTGCGGAGAAGCTGTTCTACGACGCCTTGTCCCGCCTGGCTGAGGACGGGCGCCGCCATGTGGCGGTGATTGCGGGCAACCATGACAGCCCCGAGCGTTTGGCCGCGGCGGAGCCGTTGGCTTCCCGCCAGGGTATTGTCCTCCGGGGGCTCCCGGGGAATGCCCCCCTCCGGCTGGGCATCCCCTCCACAGGGGAGGAGGCGGTGCTGTATGCGCTTCCTTACCCGTCGGAGTCCAGGCTGGGGGAGCTGCTGAGCCAGGAGGCGGAGGAAAACGTTCTCCGCCGGGCGTATTCGGAGCGGATCGGCGCGCTGGTCCGGCAAGCCTGCAGCGAATTCAGCAAGGACACGGTGAATTTGCTGATGAGCCATCTATATGTGCTGGGCGGCGCCGAATCCGAGGGTTCGGAGCGCCCCATCCAGGTAGGCGGCGCCTATACCGTGGATGCCGCTGCATTATGCGCCGGAGCGGATTATATCGCATTAGGGCATCTTCACCGCCCGCAGTACATAAAAGCTCCTGCAACCGTTCGTTATTCCGGCTCGCCTCTGGCCTACAGCTTCTCCGAAGCAGGCCAGGCCAAGTCGGTCACCATCGCGGATATTACCCCTGGAAGCCAGCCAGTGATTACGGAGCTGCCCTTATCCTCGGGCAGACCTCTTGCGGAGTGGACGGCCAAAGGAGGGCTGGCCCAGGTGTATGAATGGCTGGAGGAAGGCAGGGACGCCAGGGCATGGATTGATCTGACCCTGTACATGGAGGAGGCGCTGTCCATGGACCAGCTGCAGCAGCTCCGCAGGGCTCATGAGGGCATCATCCATATCCGGCCTGTTTATCCGGAGATGCAGCGGGAGGAAGAGGAGCTGGACCGCAGACTGCCGGTGGATGAGCTGTTCAGGCGGTTTTACAGCAGGCAGACGGGAGGCGCCCAGCCCGACGAGGAGCTGGTGCGGCTGTTCCTGTCCATGCTGCAGCAGCAGGGGCCCAGTGAGGCTGCCGCCGCAGAGGAGGAGCTGTCATGAGGCCGGTGCATTTGTCCCTGGCAGGGCTGCAAAGCTACAGGGAAAAGCAGGAAGTGGATTTCACCAAGCTGTCGGATGCGGGTGTTTTTGGGATTTTCGGACCTACCGGCAGCGGCAAATCCTCTATTCTGGATGCTATGACGCTGGCCCTCTACGGTAAGGTGGAGCGGGCTCCGGGCGGCACCCAGGGGATTATTAATCAAATGGAAACGAGCTGCAGCGTGACATTTACCTTCGAGCTGTCGGGTGCGGCCCGGACGGACCGTTACCGGGTGGAGCGGACGTATAAACGATCCGGCGACGCTTCGGTCACTCAGAGCATCACCCGGCTGGTGCAGGTGGAGGCCACCGGTCCCGTGGTGCTGGCTGACAAAGCCAAAGAGGTGGATGCCCGGATTCAGCAGATTCTGGGTTTGTCCATGCAGGATTTTACCAGGGCAGTGGTGCTGCCTCAGGGCAAGTTTGCGGAATTCCTCTCCCTGAAGGGTGTGGAGCGGCGGCATATGCTGGAGCGGCTGTTTCACCTGGAGCAATATGGCGATGCCCTTGGCGCCCGGGTGGGAGCCGGTGTCCGGGAAGCGGATATGGCGGTGAAGCAGGCGGAAGCGGAGCAGCTGGGCCTGGGGAATGCCTCGGAGGAGGCCTTGAAGGAAGCTGCTCTAATCCTTGCTCAGGCGGAGGCCGCCAGTGTTGCAGCCCGGACCTTCCTCCAATCTGCGGAGCGGGAGGCCCACGACAAACGCGCCTTATGGAAGCTTCTGCAGGAGCGGGAGGGGCTGGAGCAGGAGACCCACCGCTTATCCTTTGACAGGAGCGGCATGGAAGCCGAAGAGGCGCGGCTTCAGCTGGCGGTGCAGGCCCGGCGGGTTTCCCACTTTCTGAAGGAATGGGCGGAGGCGGCCAACGAGCGGGATCAGGCCGTCCGGATGCTGGAGGAGGCGGAGCGGCAGCACGCCCAAAAAACGGAGCGCTGCAGCTTGGTCCGGCAGGAACATGCCGAAGCGCAAAAGCGTCTGGCTGAAGAGGAAGGCCCCTTGGGGGAACAGCTGTCCAATGTCTGGCAGGCGATAGCGCTGCATGAAGAGCTGGCCGCCGTTCAACAGAGTTTGGACGAGACAACCCGGACTGCTGTGGAACTGGCCCGTAAGGAACAAGAAGCAGCCGAGCTGCTGGCCCGGGAGCAGGAGCGGTACGGCAAGGCACTGGCGCTGCAGCAGGAGCTGAAGACAAAGCTGGCCGCGCTCTCCATCCCGTCCGGACGGCGGGAGCAGCTGCAGCAGGCTGTCCTGGCCGTGCACAAGCTGGAGAATGCCAAAAAGCAAACCTCCGCTGCTGAAGAGGAGCTTCAAACGGCCAAGCAACAAAGCGAGACACTACTTCAAGCGGGTCATCAAGCACGGGAGGCGCTGGACCAAAGCCGCCGCCGGCTGGCGGAGCTGACCGGCCAAGGAGCGGATCTGATCCGCCGGTTAGCGGAGCTAACCTCCTCTGCTGAGGAGTTAGGGCGGCTGGCTGCCGCCGGGGAGGAGCAGGAGCAGCAGCGTGGACTTGTTGAGCTCCGGCGTAATCTGGCCGGGCAGCTGGCCCGGGATCTGAAGGACGGGGAGCCCTGCCCGGTATGCGGCTCCCTATCTCATCCGGTCCATGCTTCCACGGGGCAGGGACCGGAGGATGCCTCAGCGTCTCCCCCAGCGGAAAGCCACCCCTCCGGTGCAGAAGTTGCCCGCTGGCGCAGCTTGCTGATGGAGGCCAAGGATGTGGGGCTCTCCGCCCACACCAAAAGTAAAACACTCCAATCGGAGCTGGATCAGCATACTGCCGATTCCACAGCGGATGAAAGAAAGACGCAAACCGAGGTGGCGGCTGCGATCCAGCTTCAAAACGCCGCTGCACTGGTCCCTCCGCTCAAGGAAATGGAAAAACGGATAGACAGCTGCCGCGGGGGGCTAAGCCGGCTTCAGCAGGAGACAGAGCGTTGGAGCCAAGAGCTCAGGAGTGCCGCAGCCCGCCTCCGCCAGGAGGAAACCGCCCTGGCGGAGCACCTGGCGCGCCATACCGCCGCTGTAAGCGCCGCAGAGGCAGTGTCCGGAAGAGTGGATACAATGCGGAAGCATGTGGCGGAGGAGGAGCACAGCTGGCGTTTGTCCTTCCCTGAGCTGCACCCGGATGAGGCGCAGGCCCAATGGGACCAGCTCCAGGAGGGGCTGCGGCTGCAGGAGGAGCTGATGGCCCGTCTGGCCAAGGCGGACCCGGTGCTGGAGCAGATGGCCGTAGCACTCAAGTGGCTGCAGGAGGAAGCGGTAGGCCATGAACGGGAACGGATTGCCGCCGCAGCCAGGGTACAGGGTATGGCCTCCAGCGTGGAGGAAAAGAGGGTCAAGCTGCTCCAACTGTTAGGCGCAGAGCTGAGCCGCAAGGAAACCGCAGAGCTGCTGGACAGCCAAACAGCCCGGCTCCGGTTGATGAAGGAGCGGGAGGCGGAGCTGCGCAGGGAGCTGGAGCTGCGTCAAGCCGAGCTGAACGAAGCCGACCGCAGGCTGGCCGGTGCCTGCCAAGCCAGGCTTTCCGCTGACTCCGCCTTGGACAAAGCCCAAAGCCACGGTGAGCGGGAGCTGGCCTCCTCCGGATTTGAAACCGCAGAGCAGGCATCTGCCGCTATCCTGTCCGACGAAGCCATCCGCACACTGGAGGAGCGCATTACCGGTTACAAGGAAGCGCAGCTGAAGCTTAAAAGCGCCATCGATACGGTGAATGCCCAAATTGGTGAGCGGCAGATGACGGAAGCGGAGTGGGAGCAGTGCGAGGGGGCACTTGCAGAAGCCAGACAGGCGGATGAAACGGCCCTGGAGCAAAAAGCGAGGGCCGTCCGCGACATGGAGGAGCTGAACCGGCGCCATGCCCGTTGGCTGGCTATTGAGGAGGAACGCCAAGGGGCATTGGGGCGTTTACGGAATTTCCAAAAGCTCCAGACGGTGCTACGGGGCAACGCCTTCGTGGAATTTATGGCCATGGAGCAACTGCTGCAGGTAAGCCGGGCGGCGTCCGAACGGCTGAGCCAGCTGACGCGGCGCCGGTACGCCCTGGAGACGGATTCCACAGGCGGGTTTATTATCCGGGACGATGCCAATGGCGGCTTGCGCAGACCAGTGAGCACCTTGTCCGGCGGAGAAACCTTCCTGACCTCCCTGTCCTTGGCCTTGGCGTTATCCGCCCAGATTCAGCTGAACGGCACCCATCCCTTGGAATTCTTCTTCCTGGATGAAGGCTTTGGAACACTGGACCCGGACCTGCTGGAAACGGTGGTCCATGCCCTGGAGAAGCTCCATATGGAACGGCTCACGGTAGGGGTAATCAGCCATGTGCCCGAGCTGAAATCCAGACTTCCCCGGCGGCTGGTGGTTCATCCGGCAGAAGCGGCGGGTGCAGGCAGCCGCATCCTGTACGAAACGTTATAGTGGGACTCATAAGCGGTTTACAACCCCGGGAAATGGAAGTCTCCCCGGGGTTTTTCCTGTTTGTGGCGACAGGTTTAACGATTTTGTGAACAAGATGTGAAATTGGAAACGATTACTGGCTATGTTAAAGAAATGTTCACTACCCCCCGGCCGGACATGAAGGTACAATGGGTTTAGCCTAATTAGAATCATTGCAAGACTGAATGTCCATTTTGTTGGCGGAACAACAAGAAGACAACCACATTCAAGAAATCCTGAAGGAGGCTATACCAATGGCGTCATATTTGACTCCAAAAGAAATTGCCGAATACACCATCGAATCCGGCTACAAAAAAGCAACCTCGCCCTTGCTGACCGTGCTTACACTGGGCTTTGCAGCGGGGGCTTTCATATCTCTCGGGTTTTTGCTGGCGATCCGCGTGACCGCAAGCGCACCTGCCGCATGGGGCAGCTTTGCCACCTTTATCGGAGCCTCGGTGTTCCCTGTTGGGCTGATTCTGGTGCTCATCGGTGGCGGAGAGCTGTTGACCGGCAACATGATGGCGGTTCCCTTGGCCCGTTATGCAGGAAGAATTACCACCTGGCAGGCCATCCGCAATCTGATCCTGATTACACTAAGCAACTTTGCGGGTGCTATCTTTGTCGCTTATTTCTTCGGTCATGTGGTAGGTTTGACGGAAACCGGCGCGTTCCTGGCCAAGACGGTGGATATGGCCGAGCATAAGGTCCATGACAGCTTCGTGCAGGCCTTCGTTTCCGGTATCGGCTGTAACTGGCTGGTTGCTTTGGCCGTGTGGCTTTCCTATGGTGCCAAGGACATCGGCGGCAAGATTCTCGGCATCTGGTTCCCGACAATGGCCTTCGTCGCCATCGGCTTCCAGCACGTTGTAGCCAACATGTTCCTCATCCCGGCAGCCATTTTCGCCGGACATCTGACCTGGGGCGATTATTTCCAAAACTTCATCCCGGTTTGGCTGGGCAATCTGGTGGGCGGTGCCATCTTCGTAGCGGCCATCTATTTCATGGCTTATCTCAAAAAGACCCAAGAGGCTGCTGAAGTGAAGCCTGCTGCTGTCAAACCTGCTGCTGCAGCACGCGATGTCCGCGTAGCCAAATAAATCCCTAAGCTAGGCCCGTTCCGCTTCCCGTAAACAAAATCGGATATGCCAAAAAAAGCTCCCTTGCCTGCTATATGCAGACAAAGGAGCCTTTTTTGCGTTTGGCCGCTTCCGGAAGGAACGGGCTTATTTCTGCTGCAGCATCCTGGAGTCCTGCTGGAGCAGACGGGCCACATTGCGGGCACTGGAGAAGGAGCGCTCGGCCAATTCTCCCTTGCCGACGCAGCCGTCACCGCAGAAGTAGAAGGGCACATTTTCCACCCGGTTGGGCAGGAGCTCGTTGCCTTCAATATTCTTGACGCTGGACACCATAGCCTTCTTGGATACACGCTTGACGGTCAAGGCATCGCGCCAGCCCGGATAATGCTTGTCGAAGAGGGATTCCATGGCTTCCTGCTTCTGGTCCAGATACAGCTTGCGGCTTTGGTCGCTTTCGAACTCATCGTTCAGGTAGGCGACACCTTGCAGCAGCTGGCCGTTATCCGGCACCAGGGTATGGTCGGTCGCGGAAACGTCAGTGATGAACATCTTTTGGTCCATATCGCTGATATAGCTGAACGGACGGGCCACCACTTGGTTCAGGCCGATGTCGTACACCATCACCTCGGTGGGTTTGCTGTCCTGGTATCTATCCATAAACGGCTCCCACGGGGTGCCGCGGAGGAGCTTGACGACCTGCTGCACCGGCATGGCGAACACCACGTTGTCGAAGGCTTCTTCCCGTTTTTTGGTTCTCAGGACAAACTTGCGGTTTTCGTAGCGGACTTCATCCACACCCTCCTGCATAGCCACATCCCAACGGCCGGAGCCGGAGATCTTGTCATGCAGCTGGTTGGTGATGACTGCCCAGCTGCCCAGCACGTAGTTTACCGGACGGCTGGAGAGGAACAGATTATGGTAATATTCGCTGACGACGGAGCCGGACACCTTGCGGGCATCCTCCGGGGAGATGAAGAAGTTGGAGCACACCAGATGCTCCCACAGCTCCTTCAGATCGTCATCGGCATCCGACTGGTCCAGATAGTCACCCAGCGTATCGTAGTTTTTGATGGTATGGATCTGCGCGATGATGGCGGCAACCTCGCCGACAAAACGCACCTTCTGCACGGCAGTCAGCAGGTCGGTTTTGACGATATTGACAAAATCCAGAGGAGCCGGAGTCAGTTGGCCGTTTTTGGAGTAAACCACCTTGCGCTTATCCACCTGCTTGCTGCTGAAGGACATACCAAGTTCCTTCTCCATGGTGGTGATGTTGTGGCGGTCAATGCCGTAGATGGCATGGGCGCCGTAGTTCAGCGTAAAGCCTTCCTTCTCATAGGTAAAAGCGCGTCCTCCCAGCTGCGGGCTGCGCTCGAACAGAACTCCCTCAATATGCTCGGTTTCGGACAGATATGCGGCGGCGGTCAAACCCGCCAGGCCTCCTCCAATAATGGCTACTCTCATTGTGGTCTCCTCCTGTTTGCTTCGCGGAAGCATATGTGTAGTATACGGGGCAAGCTGCTTGGGGGCGGTGCTGCCGGTTTCATGGCGGATGCCGTTCCAGACAATGGACAGATTGTTCTCCAAAAGGGGAAGCAGCTCCGCGTCATCCTTGACGCTCCAACTGATCACAGTGCCCACATAGATGGTCACCAGCGCATTGACCTTCTCCGGCTCGGGAAGCCAAATCAGAAGCTGCTTGTGCAGAAGATCAAAAGGCTGAAGCATGGATAAAACCGGATCGGTTTCCTGGGATACGGTGGTAATGGAGCGGATCAGCACCCGGTACTTGCGGATATTGGCGGCAAGCTCCAGGAACAGCCGGTTGATATGAGCCTCCAGCGATGTCACCTGAAGGACGGGCGTCCGGGCCCAAGCTTTGATCAGGTCTTCCTGGCGGCGTCCCACCTCCAGCAGAATTTCCTCTTTCCCCTTGAAGTAATGGTAGAAGGTGCCCTTGGAGGTATGGGTGGCCGCGATGATCTCGTCAACCGAGACATTCTCGTACCCTTTTTGCATGAACAGATTCAGAGCGGCTTCGATAACCGCCTCCCGCTTCTTTCGCGTCGATTCCCTCATGAACGTAATGGTCATCACACCCATCAGCTTATTCCATCTCTATTATAAAACTCCGGCAAGCATCCGTCCAGCCGAAAATAGACTATCAGTCTAATTTGGGTCAAAGGGGGGTGGGAACTTTGGGCAACCGCCTATTTTACGCATACCGGGTGTCCGCCCAGGAACCGGGCGCATATCATGCTCTATGACCAGCCGGAGCGGCGGAGGGGAGCCTTCCTGCAGCCGGCAATCAACGGGAGGAATGCGGCATGCAGCATCAGGAGGCTTTTAACATGTGCCAGGAGCACATGAACAAGTATGTCCGCCTGCATATGCAGGACGGGGCGGTGTATGACGGCATCATTGAAAAGGTAGATGAGGAGCATGTGTTTATCGCGGCTCCGGTGATGGAGGAAGACGAGGCTATGCGGGCGCCTTATCCCGGCATCGGCGGGGGAGTTGGCCCGGGAGGGCCGGGTTTTGGGCCAGGCGGCCCCGGCTTCGGCGGCCCCGGTCATTGGGGTCCGGGTCCCAGACCGGGTCCATGGGGTCCCGGCCCGTGGGGACCTGGTCCGTGGGGAGGCCCCGGCCCGTGGGGGCCTCCCGGTCCCTGGATCGGTCCAGGGTACTGGCCGTACCCCCGCTACCGCCGCTATGGGCTGCCACTGGCGGGGCTGGCCGCCTTGTCTCTGTTTCCGTTCTGGATATAAACGGCTGTGCCGGCTCCTTGGGGAGCCGGTTTTATTGCTGCGGAAGGGCGGATGTTAACTTTGTCGGTTAATTAGGGAGGGGCGTCCGTAACGGAACTGTGAGTCCCTTAGAGGCAGAAAATCAGAGATTCCCGGGAATAACGGAACAGAGCGACCGTTAGCCGCAGAATAAGCCTGTTCCGAGCTGTCCTGCCCCTTCTAAGACCCTATCCGTTCCGTAACAAGCCGAAAACAGCTCTTTTTGCACGCTAAGGGCGTTAAAGTTCCGTTACCGCGGATAAAGGGCAAAGACCCGTAAACCCGAATTGGACGGGCCCTGAATTTTTGGTATGATGTAATGTGATGATGAGCCCAATTAACGGAGGTAGTGCCAAATGGAAGACTGTATTTTTTGCAAAATTGTAAAGGGGGACATCCCCTCCAAAAAGGCATTCGAAAATGAGCATGTGCTGGCTTTCCACGATATTAATCCCGGGGCGCCGGTTCATGTGCTGCTGATCCCCAAGAAGCATATTCCGACCATGAATGATGTGACAGCTGAGGATTTGCCGATCATCGGGGAGATCCACGCCGCGGCCCAGCAGATCGCCCAAGAAACCGGCATTGCCCAAAGCGGCTACCGCCTCTCCAACAACTGCAACAAGGACGGCGGGCAAGAGGTTTTCCACCTTCATTACCACCTGATGGGCGGCGGCAAATTAGGCCCGCTGTTTGCCAAGTAGAAGGAATCAGCAAGAGAGCATTTTATACAAAAGGCTTGGTGGAAGTATGCCCAGAGTTGGTATGAGAATTTTCAAAACCTTTGTTTCCGTATTCCTGTGTCTGTGCTTGAATCTGCTGATGTGGGACGACGGCATTCCCTTTTATTCAGCGATTGCGGCTATATTATGTATGCAGACCGACGCATCGAACAGTATGAAGGCAGCGGTAAACCGGACGGTAGGCACCTTTATCGGCGGGATCTTCGGGATGATTGTGCTGGTTCTCCTGCGCGATGTCATCCCGCAAGATCTGTACGGGTACCGGTTCTGGGAGTATCTGATCGTTTCCCTGTGTGTGATACCGCTGATCCGGGCGACCGTCATCGTGCAGAAACCGGCTGCCGCTTATATTACCTGTGTCGTATTTTTAAGCATTACGATCTCCCATGGCACCGATGCAAACCCGTATTTTTTTGCCTTAAACCGGATTCTGGACACCCTTCTGGGCATCTTCGTGTCCTTGGGCGTAAATGGGCTGCATCTTCCCCGCAGACGCAACCGGAAGCTGCTGATGCTTGCAGCCATGGAGGATGCCGTCCTTCACGAAAAGACTATCACGGGATATACCCGGTTCAAGCTCAATGAAATGCTCCGCCACGGAGCGCTGATTACGGTGCTGACCGAGGAGGCTCCGGCAGTATTTGCTTCCCGCCAGATTGGCGTGGAGTGGGTGCTGCCTGTTGCCGCGATGCGGGGCGCCGTTTTGTATGATGTAAAGACGGGCCGGTACACCTCATGCTCGTTTCTGGAGGATGCGGCAGTAGACCGCATCACCGGCATACTTGCGGCACAAGGAACGGAATGCTTTATCTTTTGTGTGATCCACCATAACCTGCATATTTACTACAAGAATCTGGACCATCCTGCCATGCTTGCCCATTACGAAGTGATGAACCGTCTGCCCGGACAGCATTATATCTGCGGAACGCCGCCACCCGGAGTACCCGTATTGGCCATTAAGGCTTTTGGAGGGGACGGAACGGCTGACGCCATGCGGGCGGATTTGGCGGAGCTGGTGGCGGGCGGTCAAATCCGGGTGTATGCTTCAGAGGCGGGAGAGACCGCCTGTATGGAGGTATATAGCGGCGCGCCATTGGCGGAACTGAGAACCGGGGAGCTGCAGGCCATGTATGCTGCGGAGTCTGTCGCTTTTTTCGGCTCCAAGGAGGAGGATCTCTCTTGGGCGGAGTGCGCGGCGGCTGTTTATGCTGTGGGGCAAGCGGAGGAAGGCTTCCGGAGGAGAGCGGATGCCGTATTGGAGAACCCGGGAGGCAACGCGGTGGCCCGGACCATGGGCAGGCTTTTTCATGCCCGCCGGCCGCTTTCGAACCGGAAGCCGGCTGAGCAGTAGATGAACGGGTCCGCTGTGCCATAGCGGCTCTCTTGTGGAAAAGGGTGCGACGAATGAACAAAAGCAAGGTTTACTTTTTTTTGGTTTTTGCCAATCTGTTTTGGGCGGGGAATTATATATTCGGCAAGCTGGTGGGAGAAGAGCTGTCCCCCGTGCAGCTGACATTTTCCCGCTGGACAATCGCAATTTTGCTTCTTTTTCCTATTGCGCAATGGGTTGAACGGCCCAATTGGAAAACGGTATGGAAGCACTGGCCCCTTCTGCTGGTTATGGGACTGCTTGGAGTCATCGGCTACAATCTGCTTCTTTACCAGGCGCTGCGCTATACCACATCCCTGAATGCTTCGCTGGTCAACGCCATGAACCCGGCCTTCATTGTATGCTGCTCCGCCCTGTTTCTGAAAGAACGGTTCTCGCCTTCAGCCGTATTGGGCCTTTTGGTTTCACTGACAGGCGTGCTGCTGGTTCTGACCCGCGGGCAGCTGGGTTTCATTTTTCACACCGCCTACAATAAAGGCGATTTAATTATGCTGGCAGCCATATCGGTTTGGACCACGTATTCCTTATTGGGCCGCCGCGCCAAAAGTATCCCCCCGATTTCCGCAATTGCGGTATCGGCGTTGTTGGGGCTTATTGTCCTGCTGCCGTTTTTTCTGCTTTCGGGCAGCCCGTTTCCCCTTAGCGGCAGAGCGGTTGCCGGCGTGCTGTATATCAGTGTATTTCCCTCTGTGGCATCGTTTATTTTCTGGAATGCGGGGATACGCGAGATTGGAGCCAGCCGCTCCGGGATTTATTTGAATCTGATTACGGTTTTTACTGCCGTGCTGAGTCTGCTTATGGGCAAGGGGATTGAGCCTTCCCAGATCATTGGCGGCGTGCTGGTTTTTGCGGGGGTTTATTTGACCTCGGCCGGGGGACAATCCCGCAAACAGCTCCCTCAGCCTTGATCCGGGAATAGGAAAATCACGAACAACAGGATCCCTTGTGTATGTCTGTGCCAATCCGGTGCTATATATGTAGGATGACGGGTTGACACACCCTTTCTCTTTACCCTATAATGTAGTTTGATAACCGTCTGTTTTTTGGACACGGTCTGTTCGGAGGGAGGGAAATCTGGTGTCAGAAACTCGAGTACGTAAGAATGAAACAATCGATGCAGCACTTCGCCGCTTTAAGAAATCCATCGCGAAGGATGGTGTGTTGGCGGAGGTTAAAAAGCGCAAGCACTATGAGAAGCCTAGCGTTAAACGGAAGTTGAAATCCGAGGCTGCTCGCAAGCGGAAGTTCTAGGAGGAGCCTAAACTCATGACCTTAAACGACCGATTGAACGAAGATATGAAGCAGGCGATGAGGAGCCAGGATAAGTTCAGGCTTTCCGTGATCCGGATGGTTCGTTCGTCGATCAAGAATATAGAAATCGATCAACGAAAGACTTTGGATGACCAAGGTGTCCTTGACGTACTGAATCGTGAAATCAAGCAGCGTAGAGATTCCCTCCAGGAATTCGAAAAAGCAGGCCGGCAGGATTTGGTTGACCAGTTAAAGCAAGAGCTGGATATCCTCTCCGCATACATGCCCAAGCAATTGAGTGAAGATGAAGTCAAAGTGATTGTACAACAGACCATCCAAGAAGTCGGTGCTTCCTCAAAAGCAGATATGGGTAAGGTTATGGGCGCATTAATGCCTAAAGTGAAAGGGTTGGCCGACGGCAAGCTCGTCAATCAGATCGTTTCGCAGCTACTGGCTTAAGAAGCCGTTGCCTCTTTTCAATAAACACTCCGGATCTCGGGTAACCGAGCCGGGGTGTTTTTTGTTATGCGCCCGCTGCGAATTTTTTGAAACGCTTTCCATATTTTTTCGTATTCATGGTAAGCTATAAAGAGGAAAGGGGTTGGTGAACACGAACATCCGGTTGAAGGTTTGGCTTATGGGGTTATTGGCGGTGCTGATGCTAATCCCGGCGGGGATAACTGCCGCAGGCGGCGCAAAGGCGGCCGGAGAGACCCAGAACGGCGCCAAGCTGGTGTATTACATACCGGCTGAACGAACCATCGAAAGCGGGCTTCAGCGTTTCCTGCAGCGGGCCTATAAGGATGCGGAGGAGCATCAGGCCAGTTACATCATTCTTGATGTGAATACCCTGGGCGGCCGGGTGGATGCGGCTTTGGAGATCGGCGAGCTGATCAAAAACAGCAAGGTGCCGACAGCCGCCTTCGTCCGCGGCAAAGCATTCTCGGCGGGAAGCTACATCGCCTTAAACGCCAAACACATTTACATGGAGCCGGGAAGCACCATCGGTGCTGCAGCCGTTGTGGATGGGACGGGGGAGGAACTGGACACCAATGCCAAAACGGTGGCAGCCTGGTCCAGCGCCATGCGCTCCGCGGCTGAGCAGAACGGTCGCAACCCTGCCATTGCCGAAGGAATGGTGAACAAAAACCGGACCTTGGCCGTGCCGGAGCTCAACAAGGAGTTTCGTCAGGGGGAGCTGATATCCCTGACCTCCGAGGAAGCCCTGAAGGTAGGGTATGCAGAGGGGATCTCCGGCAGCCGGGAAGAGGTGCTGAAGGCACTGGGGCTGGAAGGCGCTCAAGTAGAGGTGTTCAATCCTTCCACTTCGGAAAATTTGGCACGTTTTCTGCTTCATCCTGTTGTCACCACTGTCCTGTTTATCCTGGGGCTGGCGGGAATTGCCATTGAGCTGTTTGTACCGGGCTTCGGCATTCCGGGCTTCATTGGCGCAGCCAGCTTTGTACTGTACTTTTTCGGCCAATATGTGGCAGGTTTTGCGGGGGTGGAGGATGTGGTACTGTTTATCATCGGGATCATCCTGCTGGTGATCGAAATATTCGTCCCCGGCTTCGGGATATGGGCCATCATCGGCATCATCTGTCTGATGAGCGGAGTTATTATGGCTGCATATGACTCCTCGGATGCGGCGCTCTCCTTGGGCATCGGCTTCATTCTGGCCATGGTGCTGGCGGGTTTCGTCATCTACGCCTTCCGGAAACGGGGAATCTGGAACAAGTTTATCCTGAAGGATGAGCTGAAGACGGAGCTTGGGTATGTATCCCAGCCCGTGAAGGAATATCTCCTCGGTCAAACAGGCAAGGCTCTGACCCCGCTGCGGCCGGCAGGGACGGCCGTGTTTGACGGCGAACGGGTGGATGTGGTCACCGCCGGCGAGTTTATCCAGCAGGGCCAGCCGGTTACGGTGGTGCTGGTGGAGGGCGGCCGGATTGTGGTCAGCGGAAAAGAAGAGTAGGGCCCCCGAATGAAAAAACGTTGTACAGAGCATTCTCAAAATACTGATACTATTTAGGAGGCTTTTTCCTTATGGGTCTGGATCCAATGGTAATGAGTGTTGTGGTCATTGCACTGGCCATTATCGTGCTGTCTGTGTTTTTCAGCTTTTTCCCCTTTATGCTGTGGATTTCGGCGCTGGCGTCCGGAGTCAAGGTTGGTATTTTTACCCTGGTCGCCATGCGTCTGCGTCGGGTTACCCCCAGCCGGATCGTCAATCCCCAGATCAAAGCCAACAAAGCGGGTCTGGGACTGAATATTAACCAGCTGGAAAGCCATTATTTGGCGGGCGGCAATGTGGACCGGGTGGTCAACGCCCTGATTGCGGCTCAGCGGGCCGACATTCCCTTGGGCTTCGAACGTGCGGCAGCCATTGATCTGGCAGGCCGGGACGTGCTCCAAGCGGTCCAGATGAGCGTAAATCCCCGGGTAATCGAAACCCCTATTGTAGCAGCCGTAGCGAAGGATGGTATTGAAGTCAAGGTAAAAGCACGGGTTACGGTGCGTGCCAATATCGACCGTCTGGTGGGCGGCGCCGGCGAAGAAACCATTATCGCCCGGGTTGGTGAAGGGATTGTAACGACTGTCGGCTCCTCCAATTCCCACAAGGACGTTCTGGAAAATCCCGATATGATCTCAAGAACCGTATTGGGCAAGGGTTTGGATGCAGGAACAGCCTTTGAAATTCTGTCCATCGATATTGCGGACGTGGATATCGGCAAGAATATCGGCGCCCAGCTGCAAACCGAGCAGGCGGAAGCAGATAAGCGGATCGCCCAGGCCAAGGCCGAGGAGCGCCGCGCCATGGCGGTGGCCCATGAGCAGGAGATGCGGGCTAAGGTTGTGGAAATGCGGGCACGCGTGGTGGAATCCGAGTCCCAGGTGCCCCTGGCAATGGCGGATGCCCTCAAAACCGGCAAGCTTGGCGTTATGGACTATATGAACCTGAAGAATCTGGACGCAGATACCCAAATGAGAAGCTCCATCGGCAAGGCCAATGACCCGGCCAAACCGGAGAAGGAATAAAACGAAGTTTCTTGGGTGTACGGCGTACACTCAAATAAGGGTCAGGGAGTGAGGTGGGAGGATGGATTTTCTGTCAACCCTGGCGGGGAATCTGCCGTTTTTGATTGTGGTAATAGCGGGGCTTTTGTCCCTGTTAAAGAAGTTCAATACTCCGGCTGGCACCCAACAGAAGAAACCGGGGCAGCCTAGACAGGTAAACCGGATGCCGACCTTCGGAGGCGGTCCCGGCGAGATGAAGAAGACTGTCCGCAAAGCGGCGCCTAATCCGTGGGAAGCGGATCATGAGCAGAAAAGGCGGCAGGAGGAGCTGGATCGCGAGCAGGAGGAATGGCGGCGGGAGGAGCGTGCAGAGGCTGAACGCGTAGCCCGGCGGGAGGAAGAGGATGCCTCACGAGGAGCCTTCGCGGCTTCGGGTGTGAGACAGGAGAAACCCGCTTCCAAACGCAGCAGTCCCTTCCAGTCCACAAATACAGGCCACAAAACGGGCTCCCGCATGATTCTCACGTCCGATCCCGACGAGATCGGCGGCAGTGAAACGGCAGCTCATACCGCCGGCAGCTGGACGCCGGAGGGTGAGGATCTTGCCAAGGCGGTGGTGTGGTCGGAGATTCTGGGTGCGCCCAGGTCGAAGCGGCCCTATAGCAGCAAGCTGCGGCAATAGCGAAAAGACCGGACATCCCCAAGAGGCTTGTCCGGTCTTTAGCTGTGTGCGAATACCGCGGGACATCAGGTGCGAATCATTTCAACCTCGAAAAGAGATTTTGGAGGGCTATGCGGGTTGTTGTCGCCTGGTTTCTACGGAGGGAGTACTGTACCGGATTGCCATCTTATACAGATGAGGCAATCCGGTTTTTATTTTGCACCTTGGCCGGCAGCTCCAACTGGTTCCGCTGATTGGCAATGATGAACAGCGTCACCCAAATCAGGATGAAGCCGATCAGCTGTGCGGGCGTAATCACCTGGCTGTAGACCACCCAGTTGATCAAAACACCGGTCATGGGGAAGCTGAGCTCGGCCAGAGTGGCGTAGGAGGCCTTGGTGGTTTCCAGGCCCTTGTAATACAGCAGCATACTGAGCAATCCGGGCAGCAGGGCCTGCAGGAGCAGATTCAGCGCCACCAGCGACCAGCCGCCGTAACCGTTGTTCAGCTGCCAGGGCTGCGCCTCAACCTGCGCGATGACAAACAGGAGGGGCAGTGCCATCACGAAGCGCAGGGAGGTGACCGTTTCATATTGCAGCGTCCCCAGCAAATACCGGCCCATTACGGTGGAGCCTCCCCATAATGCGGCGGCGCCTAAAGCCATCACGCTGCTCCAGCCGATGAAGGCACCGGTGTGTCCAAGAGGCAGCGTCCACCCGAAGGTAAGCAGGTAGGTGCCCAGCAGCGCTACCAGGAGCAGGAATCCGAAGTTCCGCGGCAGGCGTTCCTTCAGAACAACCGCGGCTAGGCCAATGGCGAACAGCGGCTGCAGCTTCTGCAGCAGCAGCACCATGTTCAAGTCGCCGGAAACCAGAGCTTTGGTGAACAGAATGGTGGCTACCGCCGAACCGCCCCAGGATACTACCAGCAAGGCCCCTACATGCCGGAGCCGGATAGCCCGCAGCTCCGCACGCCGCTTCCATAGCACCGGTGCGGCCGCCAGGAACAATACGGCATGCTCCAGCAGCACAATCTGGGAGGAGGTCATGGATTTCAGCAGAATGATCCGGAACAGCGGGTCCACGCCCCACAGCGCCGCTCCCACCAATACCAGCCAGAAGCCGCTGCGGAATGATTTGCCTGACAAAGATGCAAAAACAGTGCTCATTGTAAGCTCCTTTTCCAAAATCCAGGTAGGTGTGCCAAGCTGCGAAAAAAAGATCAAAAAACCCCCGATTACCTGAGACAGGTCAAAAGGGGGTGGGTTGAACCGCGCATACGCCAAGAGTCCATCCCTAAAAAAAGGGCCGGCTCAAGCTTCGCCAAGCGTGTTTCTTTGATCCTCTTCCATCCGGACTTTACCGTCGGCTCTGGAATTGCACCAGATCAGTCCCGTGGTTCGTCTGCCGAACCGCCGGGAGTCGCGGGCTTGGGCTCGAAAGGAGCCTTTACCGCCGGTCAGGAATTTCACCTCACCCCGAAGATCTTGTATGTTGTTATTTTTTTCACAGCTCAAGCATACGCCGAAGCACCTTATTCTGTCCAGTGGTTTTTGCGGTTTTGGCCTTCATGGTTATGGCTTTTTTGGTGGCACCGCTTACATCTGATTTGTGGACAGGCCTACATTATAAATATTATTTAAATATTGCCCATGGGCAAGTTTTTTAGTTGCGGAAAACAAAACTGTGGCATATAATCGGGATAGATCATATACTGCTGGTAGCCTTTTTTAGGCGGTGTGTGCAAATACCACTTTCAAGTCCGGTTTTTTTTATCATAAATGTTGCACGAGGCAAACTCTTTGTCCCAGCGGAAAGTGAGGAAATGGATATGACAACAGCAAACATACCACTGTCAGAAGCAAAAATGGGCAGCATCCTGCTTTTGACGCGGATAGAGGTTCAGGGCGTAATGCGCAGAAGACTTCTCGATTTGGGATTCGTTCCCGAAAATGAGGTGGAGGTGCTGCAGAGAAGCCCCTTGGGCGATCCTATCGCCTTCCGTGTCAACAACACGACAATTGCCCTTCGGAAAGAAGAAAGCTCGCTGATCTACGGAACCATTATGGGAGGTGGGGAATAATGGCGGTTTACACTGTGGCATTGGCCGGCAATCCCAATACAGGCAAAAGCACCTTATTCAACCTGCTAACGGGTCTCCGGCAGCATACCGGCAACTGGGCGGGCAAAACCGTCGACCTGGCTCAAGGAGACTTTACCCACAATGGGCATGAATTCCGCATGATTGATCTGCCCGGCACGTATTCGTTGTTCTCCAACTCCAAAGACGAGGAGGTTACCAGGGACTTCATCGTATTCGAGGAGCCCGACGTGACCATTGTGGTGCTGGACGCTACTTCCCTGGAACGGAACATGAATTTGGCGCTGCAGGTGCTGGAAATGACCAGCCGGGTGGTGGTCTGCATCAATCTTATTGATGAAGCCAAACGGCTCGGCATTCATGTAGATACGGAGCTGCTCAGCCGCAAGCTGGGCGTTCCGGTAGCAGCTATTTCCGCCCGCAACAAAATCGGCATAACCGGACTTCTGTCCATGGTGGCGTCGGTGGCCACAGGGGAGATTGTCCCTGAGCCGGTCCGGGTCAGGTATCAGGAAGAGCTGGAGCGCAAGCTGGCGGTGCTGGAGCCTGTTGTACGGGAAACGCTGGGACTGCGGTTTTCCTCCAGATGGCTGGCCCTGCGGCTGCTGGATGAGGACACCGGACTGCTAGAAACGCTGCGGCAAAAAATGAAAGGCGGGGAGTTTGTCCCGCGCAAAGGAGATGTTAACCATGGCCGATCCGCATGCCATAACCTCGCCTGATCCGCTGGACGGACTCGTCAAGCTGGCCCGGTCCGTCTCTGCCGGGGAGCCTGTCCGGGACGCTATCGTTAGCGATATCTACCGCACCACCAAAGAGCTGGTTGGTGAGGCTGTCCGCTACGAGGATAAGAAAAAACTGCAAAGCACCTATAAGCTGGACCGGATCGTAACCTCCAAGCTTTGGGGTTATCCCATCATGTTCGCCATGCTGGGCCTGGTGTTCTGGATCACCATCGCCGGAGCCAATGTTCCTTCGGGGCTTCTGGCGGATTTCTTCGGCTGGATTGAAGGGTATCTGACCCGCGGCTTCCAGGCGGTGCATGCACCTGAATGGCTGCATGGTCTATTGATATTGGGTTTCTTCCGCGGCTCCTCCTGGGTGGTCAGCGTGATGCTTCCCCCAATGGCCATCTTCTTCCCGGTGTTCGCCCTGTTGGAGAACTTCGGCTATTTGCCCCGGGTGGCCTTCAACATGGACCGCCTCTTCAAAAAATCCGGCGGCCACGGCAAGCAGGCCCTGACCATGTCTATGGGCTTCGGCTGTAACGCGGCGGCGATTATGTCCACCCGCATTATCGAATCCCCCCGGGAGCGGATGCTGGCTATTCTGACCAATAATTTCGTGCCCTGCAACGGGCGATGGCCAACGCTGATCCTGCTGTCCTCCTTGTTTATGGCGGCGGGTGCGGCCAGCGGGCTGCATTCCCTGGCCACCGCTATGGTGGTAATGGGCATGGTGCTGTTCGGCATTGCGATTACGCTGACCGTGTCGTGGGCCTTGTCCAAAACGGCGCTGAAGGGTGTGCCCTCCCACTACACGCTGGAGCTGCCTCCTTACCGCAGACCGCAAATTTGGAAAACCATCCTGCTGAGCTCCCGGGACAAATCCCTGAACGTGCTGACGCGGGCTCTGATCGTAGCTGCTCCCGCAGGTGTCATCACCTGGATACTCGGCAATGTGTTTGTGGGCGGCACCAGCGTGCTGGACCATATGGCGGCGTTTTTTGATCCTTTTGGCCAGCTGCTGGGACTGGACGGTTTTATTCTGATGGCCTTCATTCTGGGGCTGCCCGCTAATGAAGTGGTGATTCCCATTCTGCTGATGGGTTACCTCTCCTCGGGCGCTATGGTGGATGCCGAGGGTATCGGCAATATCAAGGACATTCTGCTGCAGCACGGCTGGACCTGGCTGACAGCGCTGAATATGATGCTGTTTTCTCTGCTCCACTTCCCCTGCGGTACCACGCTGTACAATATTTATAAAGAAACCAAAAGTAAAAAGTGGACCTTTGTGTCCGCCGCGCTCCCCCTGGCCATTGCCATCGGGGTCACCTTCCTCACCGCTACAGCGGCAAGGATGTTCGGCTGGGTGTAGGGGGTACGGCTGCCTGCAGCCTTAGGTTCCCCGCGGGCTGGGAGTGCTGTCTACGGATACCAGAGGAGCTGCGTGCCGACGGAGGCAACCCGTGCTGGCGGTGGCAACTCCGGCTGGCGGTGGCAACCCGTGCTGGCGGTGGTGAGCCGTTACGGACACACGTTCCGCTATTTTACACAAACTCGCGTTTTTGCAGATCTTACGGACAGAGGAGCCTCTATTTCACGAGATGGGCAAGGAAAAAGCCTGTTTTAGCTCAAATAGCGGATTCTCTGTCCGTTTGTGTAAGAAAATGACGCTTTTCTGCCAAATAGCGGAACCATAGTCCGTTACGCTTTCTCCTCCACAGCCCGATGCCGCCGCTCTGCGCAACTCACCTCACTGTCACCTTCCAACTCTCCACTGTTACTCTCCACACCACCACTAACCCACACTCACCGCAGCTTGCACATTAACGCCCTTCGCAACTCCGTTCTTCTGCGCCGCCGCTTCTACCCATTCCTTCACCTTCAACCAGAGATTACCCGGACATGCCTCAGGCTTCATAATCCCGCCAAACCGCGCATAGGCTGTAACGATACGATTGTGTTTACAACAGACAGCTGTACCAGCTTAGGAGGGAGAGCCACGCCCATGCGCCGCATCCGCAAAAAGCTTGATCAATGGACCGCCGGAATTCTGGATGTTCCGGAGGATATCGCCCAGGATATACCCCGCCTGACCATGATCGGCAACATCAGGCTGCAAATTGAGAATCACCGGGGTGTGCTTCATTTTTCCGAAGAGCGCCTGCTGTTGGCCCTGTCCCGGGGAAAGGTGGAGATCACCGGGAGCAACCTGAGCATCCTGGCCATTATGGCGGAGGAAGTGCTGGTGGAGGGTATCATCCGCGGGTTGGAATACATTCCCTAAACGTAAGGAGTTGTGTGAGACATGCAGCCGCTTTTTATCCGAAAGCTTCGCGGTTATGTGAGGGTTACCATCAGAGGTGGCGAGATCGAGCTCTTCTTGAACAAAGCGGCGGGGCTGGAATTCCAGATCTGGGATATCCGCCTCACCGGCCCCCGGACGGCCACCGCCAATCTGGTGTTGAAGGATTTTTTTCGAATGCGACCGCTTCTGAAGGAGACAGGCTGCCGGGTCCATGTGGAAAAACGCCAGGGAGTGCCCTTTATGCTGGGGCGCCTGGAGAGACGGAAATTTTTCGCCGTAGGGATTATCGGCTTCTTCGTTGGCATCTATCTGCTGTCCTCCGTGGTGTGGCGAGTGGAGGTGGAGGGCAATGACACCGTGCCCACCTATGAGATTCTTCAGGTAGCCAAGCTGCAGGGCATCAAACCCTACCAGTGGACCTTCCGGCTCCCGCCTATGGATGAAATGGCCCGGGACCTGCACAGGGAGCTGCCGGATATCTCCTGGATCGGGATCGAACGGCAGGGCACCCGGATTATCATTAAGGTGGTGGAGGCCGCCAAGCCGGAGAAGCATGAGCTTCTGAGCCCACGCCATCTGGTGGCGTCCAAAAGCGCCGTGGTGACCGAGGTGCGTTCCACAAAAGGCAAACCTGTTGTGGAGCCCAACCGCTATGTGAAAAAAGGGGACATCCTCATCTCCGGAATCATCGGTGACGAGGTGAACCGGCAGGTGGTGCCGGCGGAGGGCAGCGTCCGCGGCATTGTATGGTACGAATCCAAGCTGGAGATTCCCGTTGCCCCGCAATATATGGTGTACACCGGAGAGAGCTTCAGCCGCTTCTATCTGGTTCTGGGTGGACGGGCCCTCCAGCTCACCGGCTACGGCAAGGAGGATTATGCATCGTCGGACAAGCGGGAGGCCCGTACGGCGCTGGGGTGGAAAAGCTACAGCCTGCCCTTCGGCTGGATCAAGGAGAAGGTACTGGAAACCCGTGTGGACGGCGGGACGGAAGGACCTGAAGCGGCCAGGGCAGCGGGGATGGAGCGGGCCAAGACGGACATTCTGATGAAGGCGGGCAAGGATGCCCGGTTCGTTTCTTACAATGTTTTGCAAGAGAAGACCGACAATGGTAAAGTGTATATGAATGTGCTTTTCCAGGTGGAGGAAACCATTTCCGAAGAATTAGCTATCGTCCAAGGAGAATGAGACATTTGACAGAACACAACAAGCAGGAAGACACCATTAAAATTCAGGTGAAGGATGCCCAAGAGGCACTGGCCCTGTTCGGGCCCCAGGATAAATTTCTTCATATTATCGAGCAGGAAACCAACGCCCGGATTTTCTCCCGGGAGGCGGAGATTACCATTCAAGGACCGGTGAAGGAGCTGGAGTCCCTGCGGCAGCTGTTCGAGGTGCTGCTTGCTCTGGTCCGCAACAATTATGCCGTGACGGAGCGGGATGTCTCCTACGCGGTGGAATTGTCCAAGCAGATGATGGCCGACCAGCTTCTGGAGCTGTTCAAGGGTGAAATTACGGTGACCCACCGGGGCAAACCCATCCGTGTCAAAACCATCGGCCAGAAGAAGTATGTGAATCTGATCAAAAAGCGGGACATCGTCTTCGGCATCGGGCCTGCCGGCACGGGCAAAACCTATCTGGCCGTAGTTCTGGCCGTGGTGGCTCTAAAGGAAGGCGCCGTGAAGCGGATCGTACTGACCCGTCCTGCGGTGGAGGCCGGTGAAAATCTGGGCTTCCTGCCCGGGGACCTTCAGGAGAAGGTGGACCCGTATCTGCGCCCCTTGTACGACGCGTTAAATGATGTTCTTGGACCCGAGCAGGTAGCCAAGTCCCTGGAGCGGGGAACCATCGAAATCGCCCCCTTGGCGTATATGCGGGGCCGGACGCTGGATGATTCGTTCATTATTATGGACGAGGCCCAGAACTCCACTCCCGAGCAGATGAAAATGTTCTTGACCCGGCTTGGTTTCGGGTCCAAGATGGTAATAACAGGGGACGTGACCCAGATCGACCTTCCCCGTGGCAAGAAGTCCGGCCTGATGGAAGCCGACCGGATTCTGAAGCAGGTGGAGGAGATCGGCTTTATCTATTTTGACGAGCAGGATGTGGTGCGCCACTCGCTGGTGCAGAAGATCATCGTCGCTTACACGGAGGATGCGGAAAAAAGCGCACCTTGATGAAAGACAACTGTCCCTCCTGCAGGTCGGGTCAAGTTAGAGAAGCCTTGAAGCGGATTTTGCCCTGCTTCAGGGACTTCTTCGATAAGGAAGGGAATGACACTATTCATGATGCGTAACAGTATGAAAGCCAAGGCGAATTTCAGCAGCCTCCCGGGAGGGTGGAAGCAGGCGGGAAGCGTGCGCTTCCTGCTGTTCGCGTTGTTTGCGGTGCTTTTGTATTGGCTTCTGGCCGACAAGCTGGTGCCCAAAACCTACGATATCGTGCCCAATACCCCGGCAGGCAGCACCATCCGGGCGCCCCAGCAGTTCCCGTTGGAGAAGGAAACCCAAAAAGCCAGGGACGAGGCGGCCGCCAAGGTGACTCCCGTCTATAAAGTGATTTCCCTGCGTAATGACACGCTGATTGATGCGCTCTACGAGAAGCTGATCGCCAATAATGCCAATTCCAGCTTAGCCCAGGAAACCAAAACCAGCCTGTACAAGGATTTGTTTCCGTCGGTAATGAGTGACTTTATTCAGCAGACCGTAAGCGGCATGGGCCGCAACAGTCTGTACGGCGCCAAGCTCCAGGAGGAAACCGGCGTCAAAATGAAGGAGCAGATTTACAAAATTCCCGAGGAGGCGTATTACAAGCTGCCTCTTCTCTCCAAAGAGGATCTGGCCGCTATGCAGCCGGTTACTCTGGAAATTGTTCAGAAGCTGATGAACGAACAAATTTCGGATGCGGCTACAGCACGCTCCAAGGTAACGGAGCTGGTCAATTCCTCCAACCTGACGAAGAATACACAGCGGGAGCTGGTCCAGGAGATCGCCCGCTTTGCCATTACCCCCAATTCCTTCTTTGATGCGGATGCTACGGATAAGGCCAAGGCGGAAGCCAGGGAAGCCACTCCCCAGGTTGTGATCGAGAAGGGGGACGTGATTGTGGCCGAGGGGGATATGATATCCGAGGAAATCTACCAGCGTCTGGCCAAGCTGGATTTGTTGAAGGATAAGGGGACCCATTGGCCGCAAATCGGACTTTGGCTCATGGTCGCCCTGATTATGGTGGGGTTGTACGCATACCTGGAGCATACAGGCTCTTTGGCAGGCCGCAACAATGCGCAGCTTCTGATGCTGGGTTCCATCATGTTTGTCAATTATCTGGTTATGAAGCTGGTGGCGCTGGGGCAAACCCTGGATTATCCGTTTATCGGCTTCCTGGCGCCGGTATCTCTGGGAACCATGCTGCTGGTGCTTTTGATGAACGACCGTCTGGCTTTTGTGGTCTCCATTCTGACCAGTATTGTTGCCAGTGTGATCTTCAATAACCAGCCGGAGTTTCTGTTCGATTTCCGGTACGGGTTTTTGTCCATTGTCATCTGCTTCGCTGCGGTTTATTCCCTGCATAAAGCCAGCCAACGCTCCTCCATTCTGAAGGCGGGTACAATTGTTTCCCTCTTCGGCCTGGTGGGTATGCTGATCCTGTTCCTGCTGGACAGCCATTATACGGTGAAGGATATCGCCTTTGCCAGCGCCTTTACCATTGCGGGCGGCCTGATTACGGCCATCTTCGTCATCGGGCTGATGCCGGTGTTCGAAACGGCCTTCGGCATTCTCTCCCCCCTGAAGCTGGTGGAGCTGTCCAATCCGAACCATCCGCTTCTGCGGAAGCTCCTGACGGAAACACCGGGTACCTACCATCACAGCATTATGGTGGGCAATCTGGCGGAAGCCGCGGCAGAAGCCGTGAAGGCCGACGGGCTTTTGTGCCGGGTAGGCTCGTATTATCATGATATCGGTAAAACCAAACGGCCCAGCTATTTCATTGAGAACCAGCAGAATATCGAGAATCCTCATGACAGCATCGCACCATCCTTAAGCACCTCCATTATTGTGGCCCATGCCCGGGACGGGGTGGAAATGCTGAAGGAGCATAAGATGCCCAAGCAGATCCGGGATATTGCCGAGCAGCATCACGGCACGACCCTCCTGAAATATTTTTACCATAAGGCCATGCAGCAGGCGGATGAGGAAGGGAAGGCCAAAATCCGTGAGGAGGATTTCCGTTATCCCGGTCCCAAGGCCCAGTCCAAGGAATCGGCGATTGTGGGCATTGCCGACAGTGTAGAGGCAGCCGTGCGCTCCTTGCGCAATCCTACCGTGGAGCAGATCGATTCCCTGGTCCAGAAAATCATCAAAAGCCGGCTGGATGACGGCCAGTTTAATGATTGCGATATGACGCTGAAGGAGCTGGATACAGTAGCGAAGGCGCTGAACGAAACGCTGCTGGGCATTTTCCACTCCCGTATCGAATATCCCGCGGATATCCCGAAACAAGACACCCAAAAGTGACGAAAGTATTTTTAGAGAAAAAGGATGGTACCCTTGAACCTATATCTGGAATGCATCAATGATCAGGAAGCCTATGAGATTACCCCTGCTTTATTGGAAAAGCTGAAGGAGCTGCTTCGATTGGCCGGGGAGCAGGAGCAGGTAGACTCCGGAGAGGTGGCGCTGTCCTTTGTGGATGATGAAACCATCCGCCAGCTCAATAAGGATTACCGCGGCATCGACAAGGCCACGGACGTGCTGTCCTTCGCCATGACCGAATCCACCGAGGACGAGCTTCCCATCTATTATGATGAGGAGGATCTGGAGGATGTGGAGCTGGAGCAGCTGCAGGAAATGTCGGAGCTGGGGCTTCTGGATGGTGGAGAGGATACACTGGAGGAGTTTGAGGAGGGACCGGAGAATCTCCTGGCCGAACCTCTGGGAGACATAGTGATTTCCATTCCGAAAGCGTTGGCTCAGGCGCAGGAGTATGGGCATTCGGCAGAGCGGGAAATCGGCTTTTTGTTCGTTCACGGCTTCCTGCACCTGATCGGCTATGACCACATGACCGAGGAAGACGAAAAAATTATGTTCGGAAAGCAGGAAGAGATTCTGGCGAAGGCAGGGATCACCCGTTGAATCCTTTGGTCCGCTGGTTAAAAAGCATGCGCCATGCCTACGAGGGCATCCAGTACGCCCTGTCGACGCAGCCCAATATGAAATTTCACTTTTTTGCGTCCTTTGCCGTGCTGGTTTCGGCCTTGTTTTTCCGGCTGCCGCGGACCGATGTGCTGCTTCTGCTATTGGCTATCACTCTTGTAATTGTAACGGAGCTGATTAATACCGGAATCGAAAAAACCGTCGATCTCGCCATGCCCGACCTGCACCCCCTGGCCAAAATTGCCAAGGATGTGGCAGCCGCCGCGGTGCTGGTGACGGCGGTTTTTGCCGCCGCTGTGGGGGTAGCCGTGTTCTACTCTCCGGTGGAGCGGTGGGTGCGGCACCGTGAACATCCGGATGTGCCGCTGTCCATTGGCTCAGTTTGGCTGTATCTGGCTCTGGTAGCCTTGGCGGTGATCGTGGTGCGCACCCGCTTCCGGGCCAGCGGGCAGCTGAAGCCCAGCCTGTGGATGGCCCTGGCAGTATCCTTGGGCACCCTGATCACATTAAAAAGCGGGGACACTCTGGTCGGATTGCTGGCCTTGGTGATGTGCGGCATGTTTCTTGTGATGCTCTATGAGAAGCAGGGGCGCTCCCTGGCCGGAATTTTGGCAGGCGGGGTTCTGGGAGCCGTGCTGACGGTGCTGGCCTTTTTTCTGGGAGGTTAGAATGGGGTTAGGCGGGGCAGGGCGGGATGGAGCGGAGTGCCTCCAAATGCAAAAGTGCAGTCCCGCAACCGATATTGCGAGGCTGGAGCTGGCTATCCTGCAAAAGTGCAGTTATTTTCCGCAAAAACGCTTGTTGTGGGCCACATGAACGAAAATAACTGCAGATTTGCAGGATGAATGGACAAAATGCTGATTCCGGGAGAAAATAACTGCAGAATTGCATTTCGGGGAACGGATTAAAAATGACGGAGGGATGAAGCTATGGCAGTTCCTGAGTTTGTGCACAAGCTGATTGAAGAAGCCGCGGCGGCACGTAAAAAGGCATACGTTCCGTATTCCCATTTTGGGGTGGGGGCAGCACTGCTGGATGCAGACGGACATATTCATCATGGCTGCAACATCGAAAATGCCGCGTACGGTCCCACTAACTGTGCGGAACGCACTGCGGTTTTCCGGGCGGTGGCCGATGGGCATGCTCCGCGCAGCTTCAAGGCCATCGCCGTCATTGCGGACACGGAGGACCCGGTTTCCCCTTGCGGCATCTGCCGACAAGTGATGAGCGAGCTGTGCGGGCCGGATATGCCCGTATATCTTACCAACCTGAAGGGGGACATTCAGGAAACCACCGTGGCGGCGCTTTTGCCAGGTGCCTTCACCTCCCGCGACTTTAAGGAAACCGAGTAAAATGCGGCTTCACCTGTTACACCAAACATCGAAACTTCAACATGAGAGGAATCAAATATATGCCAAAAGGCTTTAAATCCGGGTTTGTCGCCATTATCGGGCGCCCCAATGTGGGCAAGTCCACCCTGCTGAACCGGGTGGTGGGACAGAAGGTTGCCATTATGTCGGACAAACCCCAGACCACCCGCAACAAAATTCACGGTGTATATACCACCGACAATGCCCAAATCGTATTCCTGGACACACCGGGAATCCATAAGCCCCAGTCCAAGCTGGGCAACTATATGATGCAGGTGGCAGAGGGTACACTGAACGAGGTGGACGCTATCCTCTTCCTGGTGGATGTAAGCGAAGGGTTGGGCGGCGGAGACCGGTACATTATCGAACGGCTGAAGACGGTCAAAACACCGGTTATTCTGGTCATGAACAAAATTGACAAGGTTCAGCCGGAGGAATTGCTGCCCATTATCGTACAGTACAAGGATCTTTATCCCTTCACCGAAATTGTGCCCATCTCTGCCAAACAGGGTACCAGCGTTAACATTCTGCTGGAGCAGGCAACGCGTTATCTGGATGAAGGACCCATGTATTATCCTGCAGACCAGGTCACCGATCATCCGGAGCAATTCGTGTGCGCCGAGCTGGTTCGGGAAAAAATTCTCAACCTGACCCGGGAGGAAATTCCCCACTCCATCGCCGTCACTATTGAAGACATGAAGGTGCAGGACAACGGACTGGTTCATATCTCCGCGGTCATCTTCGTGGAACGGGACTCCCAGAAGGGCATCATCATCGGCAAAAACGGCGCATTGCTGAAGGAAATCGGCAAGCTGGCCCGGCTGGATATCGAAAAGCTGCTGGGCAACAAGTGCTTCCTGGAGCTTTGGGTCAAGGTGAAAAAGGATTGGCGCAACCAGGACCGGGTGCTGAAGGATTTGGGCTTCCGGCACGATTAAGGAGCTGTCAGGAAATTAGTACCCGCTTTTGTTGACAAAACCTCCGCGGTTAGCTGATGCTTACGATGCTGGCCTTCCTTCGGAAAGCCCTGAGGGAGTTTTGTCGGCAATTTAGCGGTACTTATTTCATGACAGTCTCTAAAGCGAACGAACGGCCGGTAAGCGCGAAGCCGACGGCTGCCAGAGCGAAAGCGATTGGCCAGAGCGATAGCGGGGAGAGGCCGCAGCCGAACAGCAGTGGCCTCTGTCTTCGGCTTTTGCGTTGCTGGCGCTGGGTGTGAGACTATGGGCCGCTTCTAACGGCGGTGGAAGCCTCTATTTCGGCGAAAATGCCGCTGGAGAAAATCTAACGGCAGCCACAGCCGCTATTTGGGCCGAAAACACCGAAACAAGCCCATTTCGAGCCCAATAAGGGCTCCTGCTTCCGTTAGATTTCGAAACCCCGAGTTTTGGGGCAAATAGAGGCTCTCACCGCCGTTAGAGTTTGTGAGGTTTGAGGTCCGGCCAGAGCGGAGCAGGGAACGGCCAGAGAGCGAACCAGCAAAGCGATGTGAGCGAAAAGGTTTTGGGGTTTGTGGGTTTGATGTCCGGCCAAGAGCGGAGCGGGGAGTGGCCGGAGAGCGAACCAGCAGAGCGATGTGAGCGAGAAGGTTTTGGGGTTTGATGGTTTGGGGTCCGGCCAAGAGCGGAGCGGGGGAGTGGCCGGAGAGCGAACCAGCAGAGCGATGTGAGCAAATAGGGTTTTAGGGTTTTAAGGGTCTAAACCACTGAGCGTCACGCGGCAGCGTGAGGCGGCTCCCTCCTCCACCGCCCCTCCCATCCGCCTACCGTAGCACCCCCCACGGGCAAAACGCCGCTGAAGAACACCAACCCCCAGCGTGTTCCCGCCCAGGTAAGGTTGTCCCGCCCGAGCCAATGAGCGGGCAGCCTTACCAAACGGGAACGGAAGCGCTCCTCCCACCCACACTCCCATCGAAGACGGCCCACCCGCCACACTCCGCAACCCTTGCCGGGGTCTTGGGGCGGCAGCGCCCAAGTCCCCCCCTTTGGCCAAAGGGGGAAGGGGGGATTCGATTACCCAATAACTGCTTCGGATAGATTCACCGCATTTCTCCAATCCTACAGGTGTAGGCAATTCACAGACGGTAGGAGAGGATGGTACAGATGAGAGACTTCTCGTGGAACTATTTTTCGAAAACGGGAGATGTGAATGCGTACCTGCTGTACAAGGAGAGCCTGACCCCTGAGGAAACCGCGGCGCCAACAGAGGAGCTGCAGGAGCAGGAAGAAGGAGAAGCGGTGGTCTAAGACGGGCAGCCAAGCATTAGAGATTGTTTCGGAAAAGCGGATGTGCGGATGCGTTGGACGAAGCGGCGCATTTGGCTGAGCAAACGTACGCTATTACCGGACAGCTCATTAGGAGTAGATGCCCATGCTGTATAAGGTTGAAGGAATTGTCACCCGGAGCATGGACTACGGGGAAGGACACAAAATCATTTCCGTATATACCCGCGAAGCGGGGAAAATGAGCGTGATGGTGAGGGGGGCCAAGAAGCTGAAAAGCCGCCACGGTGCCGTCACGCAGCTTTTTACATACGGGGAATTTGTGATCTACAAAAACGCCCACATGGGAACATTGAATGCGGCCGAAATAACGGACTCCTTTCACAAGCTGCGGGAAGATCTCATGAAAGGGGCTTACGCGGCATATATAGTAGAAATGGTGGAGAAGCTCACGGGAGAAATGGAGCCCAACGCACCGTTGTTCGAACAGCTGCTGGCCGCCTTGAAGGGAATGGCCGGAGACAAGCCGCCCCATATCATCGCGCATATCATGGAAATGCATATGCTGGTGCTGTCCGGGTATATGCCGGAGCTGGACCAATGTGTATCCTGCGGCAGCAAGGAAGGGGAAATGGCCTTAAGCATTGCGGCGGGAGGCATCCATTGTCCACGCTGCAGAGCCAATGATCCTCAGGGTATCGTGCTGGGAGCAGGAACGTTGAAGCTGCTTCGTCTATTCCGTTCCATGGATTTGCGGCGGTTGGGGGAGATTGATGTCAAACCTGTTACCCAGGCTCAATTAAAGCGTTGTATGCGCGGCATGATGGACATGTACATGGAAACCAAATGGAAATCCCGCAGCTTTCTTGACCAGATGGAGAAGTACGGGATGGAATAATGGGGTTTGACAGGAAAGCGGGAATTTGTTACGATCTTGGCCGATGCCGCTTTTCTTCAAAATAAGGGTGGAACCGTGAGACGGGCTCCTGTTCCTGTGCTTGGCAGCTTGCTGGCAGACGCAGGAACAGGAGTCTTTTTTGGTTGAGAAAAAAGGATGAATATGGAAAGGAACGGTGATTTCCTTTGCCGGACAGGAAAAAAATCCAGTATGTATACGTGGTGTCAGACTCGGCCGGAGAAACGGGAGAATCTGTCGTCAGAGCGGCGATTGTCCAATTTTTGCCGGCGGCCGTTGAATTAAAGCGCAGACCTTTCATACATACAACCGAAGGCATTGACCGGATCATTAAGGATGCGGCAGCCTGCGGAGGCGTGATCGTGTTCACCCTGGTGATTCCGAAGCTTCGGGATTACCTGCTGGAACGCGCCACCGAAAATCAGGTCATCTGTATTGATCTGTTGGGGCCGATTATCGCCAGCCTGGAAAAAGCGCTGAACCAGCGCTCCCGCCACGAGCCGGGAATCATCCATAAGCTGGATGAGCATTATTTCCGCAAGGTGGAGGCAGTGGAATTTGCCGTCCGGTATGATGACGGAAGGGATGCCACCGGCGTGATCAAGGCGGATATTGTGCTGGCCGGAGTGTCCCGCACCTCCAAAACCCCCTTGTCTATGTTTTTGGCCCACAAAAGCTATAAGGTCGCCAATGTTCCTCTGGTGCCGGAGCTGGTTCCGCCCCGGGAGCTGTTTACGGTGAATCCCGCCAAAATCATCGGCTTGACCATTAACCCTGACAAGCTTAATGAAATCCGCAAGGAACGGCTGAAGGCGCTGGGGTTAGGGGAAGAGGCGATTTATGCCAAGGTGCAGCGGATTAACGAGGAATTGGCCCATGCCCAGACGATTATGAAGAAGCTGGGCTGTTTGGTGATTGATGTGTCCAATAAAGCGGTGGAGGAAACGGCGGGAATTATCATGGAACAAATTCCGCTCCGTTAGTCAAGCTTTTTTTGTGGGATAGGCAGGATTTTTTATTTCCCCATCGTATATAATATTACGGAAGTATTGCCAATCCGTAACAAAGGCGGTGAGAGAATTGACGAAGCCGCTTGCCATTGTTGTTGACGCCGACGCATGCCCCGTCAAACCGGAGATTATCAAGGCAGCCCGCCAGTTTCACGCGCAAGTGCTGATGGTGGCGTCCCTGGATCACCGGCTCACGGAGGAGCCCGGCGTAACTGTTGTGCAGGTAGACCGGTCCGATCAATCGGCAGATTTGTATATTGCCAATCATCTGGCTCCGGGTAACATTCTGGTGACACAGGATTTTGGATTGGCGACCATCGGCTTGGCGAAACGTGCGTATGTGCTGTCTAACCGGGGGCAGGAATACACCAACGGAAACATTGATTTTCTGCTGGAGACCCGGCATGAACATGCCAAACAGCGCAGAATCGGGCATTACGGCAAAGGACCTAAGCCTTTTACCGCAGAGGACCGGGAACGATTTCTACATTCTTTGACAAAACTTTTGCAATCCTTGCAGGAAAATTAACGGGGAGCGCGAATAAGTTATACTTGTCAATTGGAATGAAGGTGGTTATGCTTTGAACCGACGTATCCCCGATGAGGTGATCGAGGCTGTTCTGAAGGCTTACGATATTGTGGATGTAGTAGGCCGTCATGTGCATTTGTCGAAGCAGGGCCATTATCTCAAGGGTCTGTGCCCGTTCCATTCGGAGAAATCCCCGTCTTTTACCGTTACGCCAGAGAAGCAGATCTATCATTGCTTCGGCTGCCACGCCGGAGGCAATGCCATCCATTTCATTATGGGAGTGGAGGGTTTGAGCTTCGGCGAAGCGGTCCGTCAGATGGCGGAGGAAGCGCATATTCCGGTGGATTGGGCTCCGGTAACACCGGAGCAGACCAAGGAGCAGGCGGAAGCCAAGGCACTATATGACGCCTATGAGTTCACGGCGAAGTTCTATAATTACATCATGCTGAATACGGAGCAGGGCAGGCCCGCATTGGATTACTTGCGGAGCCGGGGAATGCATGACCGGATCATTGAGACTTTCCAGCTGGGCTACTCCCCCAATATGCGGGACAAGCTGGCGGAGATTCTCGGGAAACGCGGCTTCGACCTGGCACTGATGGAGAAGGGCGGCCTTCTTTCGCACCGTGAGGGTTCCGGCTACTATGACAAATTCCGTGACCGGATTATGTTTCCCATCCATGACCAGAAGGGGCGGATCATCGCCTTCGGCGGACGGGCAATGGGAGACATTCAGCCTAAGTACATGAACAGCCCGGAATCCCCGCTCTTCAATAAAAGCCGGAATCTGTACAATTTCCACCAGGCCCGGCCCTATATCCGCAAGTCCCGCTCGGTGGTGCTGCTGGAGGGGTATGTGGATGCCATCAAGGTGTGGGAGGCGGGTATCCAGAACGGTGTGGCGTCCATGGGAACGGCCCTGACCCGTGATCATGCCCAGCTGCTGCGCCGGAATGCGGATGAAGCATTGCTTTGTTATGACGGAGACCCGGCCGGACAGAATGCGGCCTTCAAGAGCATTGAGCTCATGGAGAAGGAGGGTTTCCACGTTAAGGTGGCCTGGCTGCCGGGCGGGCAGGACCCGGACGAATTCATTACCCAACACGGGGGGGAGCGTTTCCGACGGGAGATCATTGAAGGAGCGCTGACCTCCACCAAGTTCAAGCTGCAATACATCCGCAAAAACTTCAATTTAACGGATGTGGACGGACGCTTCAGATACATAGAGTCCGCCCTGAAGCTGGTAGCGGAGCTGGATGCCCCTTATCAGCGTGAGCATTATATCCAGGAGCTGGCGTCGGAATTCCCCTATGCGGCGGACAATCTGACCCAGCAGATGAACGGATACCGCCAGGATCTTCTGAAAAAACGGGAGCCTGGGGATAATCCGGACCATTCGTGGAATAATATTAGGAATAATGGAAACAACAGGAATAAAGTATCTGTTCTTCCTGCCCATGAGCATGCGGAGATTTCGCTTCTTGCGGCCATGCTGAATGACCGGGAGGCGGCCCAGCAGGTCCAGGAGGAGCTGGGGGACGGGTTTTCCAGTGAGCTTCACGCGGCTCTTGCCGCTTATTTATATGCCTATTATGCGCAAGGCAATGAGCCGGACATCAGCAAGTTTATGGCGGGATTGGAGGACGAGACGCTGGAACGTGCGGCAGCCTCGTTATCCATGACCGACACGCAGCCTGCGCTGCGGGCGCTTCCTGATTATATCGGATATCTGAAGCTTTATCCGCGTCTGAAGCAATTAGAGAAAGAACGCCTGGAAGCCGAAAGCATGCATGACCCCATGGAGGCGGCGCGCAGGCTGGGCGGAATTGTGCAAGAAATCGCAAGAGTGAAAAAAGATATTCAGGCCCTAGAAAAGCAATTGAACTCGTTCAAAGGTTATTGACGCGAATGATTCTAGGGAGGAGGGAGTAGGAGAAATGGCGAACGATCAACACACGGAGCTCGAGTCAGAACTAACCTTGGACCAGGTGAAGGAACAACTGATTGAACTGGGCAAAAAGCGCTCATCACTTACGTATAAGGACATCATGGAGCGCCTGTCGCCCTTCGATCAGGACCCGGAACAAATAGACGAATTCTTCGAGCAGCTCTCCGAACTGGGCATAGACGTAGGCAATGAATCCGAGGAGGACGATATGCCGGCAATGTCCCACGACGAACAGGAGCATGATGAATTTAATTTCGACGATGACCTGTCCCTTCCCCCGGGCATTAAGATCAATGACCCTGTCCGGATGTATCTGAAGGAAATCGGCCGCGTGCCGCTGCTCTCCGCAGAAGATGAGGTAGGTTTGGCCAAACGGATCGAAAACGGCGACGAAGAAGCCAAACGCCGTCTGGCGGAAGCCAATCTCCGGCTGGTAGTCAGCATTGCCAAACGTTACGTCGGCCGCGGTATGCTGTTCCTGGACCTCATTCAGGAAGGGAACATGGGCTTGATCAAAGCCGTGGAGAAGTTCGACCATACCAAGGGTTATAAGTTCAGTACCTATGCTACCTGGTGGATTCGCCAGGCGATTACCCGGGCCATTGCCGACCAGGCGAGAACCATCCGGATACCGGTACATATGGTGGAGACCATCAACAAGCTGATCCGCGTCTCCCGCCAGCTTTTGCAGGAGCTGGGACGCGAGCCGACTCCGGAGGAAATTGCCAAGGAGATGGAGCTGTCCACGGATAAGGTCCGGGAGATTATGAAAATCGCCCAGGAGCCGGTATCCCTGGAAACTCCCATCGGTGAGGAAGACGATTCCCATCTGGGGGATTTCATTGAGGACCAGGAGGCGCTGGCGCCGGCGGATGCTGCTGCTTACGAGCTCTTGAAGGAGCAGCTGGAGGATGTGCTGGACACCCTGACCGAACGTGAGGAGAATGTGCTCCGCCTTCGTTTCGGATTGGATGACGGACGGACACGGACGCTGGAGGAAGTGGGCAAGGTCTTTGGCGTAACCCGGGAACGGATCCGCCAGATTGAAGCCAAGGCTCTCCGCAAGCTTCGCCACCCCAGCCGCAGTAAACGCCTGAAGGACTTCCTGGAATAGAGTTGTCCCCGGTGTAAAACCATTGTTCATTCGTGTATGTTAGCCCTGCCTGAAGCGGCGGGGCTTTCTTTGTAAAAAAAATGCCCCCAGGAGCCGATATAAGGTAAGGATTGTTATCAGGAATCGGCTGAGGTGACGGGAGATGGATCAGGACAAGGTTCAAATCATTGTGGCGGAAATCGACAAATGGCGGAGAAGCAAGCTGCTGCCGGAGCATTATTGTGATTTCCTGATGAATTTGTACATGGATGACCGGGAGGTGGAAGGCCCGTCGGTGATGGGCATTTCACAAAAGGCGGTCAGCAACAGCAACTGGAAAACATGGCTGTCGATTATTGCTATTACGGGAATCATTTCCTTTATTGGTCTTCATTTTACAACTTTTTCGTTCTGGATGCAAACCGGGGTTCTGGTTGTGCTGGCGGTCACTCTGTATCTGGTGGGGGCCGCACAGCGGGTCAGGCAGCCTCTGTTTTCATGCCTTTGTTTTGGTGGCGCCTCGGCCATTCTGCTCTTGGGCGGGATTTATCTTCTGCATTTGCGGGATGCAGGCACGGTGCCTCTGGTGTTTGTGGTGGCTTTATGCGGCATGATCTGGATTTTGACGGGCATCGCCGCCAAATTCCCGGTGTTCCATTTTGCCGGGTGGCTGCTGCTGCTCTTGATTTATGCCTTTGTTTTGCGGCACAATATAACGGATATCGATTGGATCGGGGTGGAGCTCTCCTGGGTTCCCCTGAGTCTGGTGCTGTGTTGGCTGTCTTGGCTGCTGCACCATGTGAATAAGCAGATTTCCGCCGTATTTTTCCTGACCGGTGTTCTGTGCTGGTTTGGAGGGGAGCTGTACGGGTTTGTATGGACCGGTCTGGATAAGGCCGTCCTGCAGCTCCTGCTGGGCGCAAAGCTGGCCGTCGGTGGCGGTGTACTGTTCGCTTTGCGAAAAAAATGGGTAGAGTGGGTTATGTAGATGATACTTTTGTCAAAACGCCTTGGGGCCATTGCCGCCCAAGTGAAGCCGGGCAGCCGCCTGGCGGATATCGGCTCGGACCATGCGCTCTTGCCCGCGCATCTTGCCCAAAGCGGCAGAATTGCCCGCGGGATCGCAGGGGAGCTGAATAAAGGCCCGTTTGAGGCTGCTAAACGGCAGATTGCCGCAGCGGGTCTTGGAGCGGTTGTGGTAGTGCGCCAGGGCAATGGGCTGGATGTGCTGGAGCCGGGTGAGGCGGATACGGTTACCATCGCCGGCATGGGCGGAGCGCTGATCGCCGAAATTCTGGAGGCAGGCCGTGTGAAGGGCAAGCTGGCCGGCGTACGTCATTTGCTCCTGCAGCCCAATGTGGGTGAGACCCAGGTCCGCGTCTGGCTTCGCCGGAACGGGTGGCTGCTGCTTGGCGAGGAGATTCTGGAGGAAGACGGCAAAATCTATGAGATTCTGTCCGCATGCCCTGCAGATGATGCTGAAGGCGGAGCCGCCACGGAAACAGAATTATACCGGGAGCAGGAGCTGGCGGGTTTTGGTGCTGTGGATGAGGCAGATTGGCTGGCCTTCGGTCCGTATCTGTTGAAGCGGGCGGAGCCGGTGTTCCTGGAGAAATGGCGGCGGGAAACCGCCAAGCTGGAACGGGTGGCCCGTTCGATGGAAAGCTCGGAGCTGGAGGAGGCCCGCCTGAAGCGCTTGAAGGTCTTGGAGGATATCAACCGGTTGAAGGAGCTGATGGCATGCTTGCAAAAGGACAAACCGTTATTCAACTGATGGAGGAGCTGGCTCCCAAGCATTATGCCATGCCCGAAGACAGCATCGGCCTGCAATTGGGATCTTTGCAGAAGGAAATCCGCAAGGTGCTGGTGGCGCTGGATGTGACCCATGAGGTAGTGGACGAGGCGATCCGCGAAGGGGCGGAGCTGATTATTGCCCATCACGCCATTATATTCCGGCCTATCGCCCATCTGCGTACGGATACGCCTGCGGGAAGCTTGTATGCCAAGCTCATCAAGCATGACATTGCCGTATATATCGCCCACACCAATCTGGATGTGGCGGAAGGCGGAGTAAATGATCTGCTTGCGGAGGCTTTGGGTCTTACGGGGCTCACCCATCTGGAGGAGGTCCACACGGAAAAGCTGAAAAAGCTGGTGGTGTTTGTCCCGAAGGATCATCATGCGAAGGTCCAACAGGCTGTATTCGGTGCGGGAGCAGGCTGGATCGGCAAATACAGCAACTGCTCCTTCAATATCGAAGGCCAGGGCACCTTCGTATCCCGGGACGGCGCGGATCCTTTTATCGGAGAGGCAGGCAAGCTGGAGCAGGTGGAGGAAATCCGGCTGGAGACCATCGTCCCCGAGACGGTGGAAAAGCGGGTAGTCACCGCTATGCTCAAGGCCCATCCGTATGAGGAGGTGGCCTACGATCTGTACCCGATGGATCTGAAGGGCCGCGCCTTCGGCCTGGGCCGGGTGGGCAAACTCCCGGACAGCTGTACCTTGAGGGAGCTGGCTGAACGGGTAAAGCAGGCCTTCGGCGTGTCTGCGCTGCGGCTCGTAGGCGACCCTGAACGCGAGATCCGCAAGGTTGCGGTGCTGGGAGGCAGCGGCGGCCGGTATATCCGTCATGCGCTGTTTGTGGGAGCCGACGCGCTGATTACAGGGGATGTGGATTATCACGCGGCCCACGACGCATTGGCGGCGGGGCTGGCTGTGATTGATCCCGGCCACAATGTGGAGAAGATCATGAAGCCGGGTGTGGCGGATTTTCTGAACCGGCGTTTTCAGGAGAAGAGGTGGGAGACGGTGGCCATTGCCTCTTCCGTTGACACCGAGGTGTTCCGGTTCGTGTAGATTAATCTATGGGAGGGGATTATCTATGCGGTATTTTGAACGGACCAACCGGATGGCTCATATTCTCTTTGTTGCCTCCGGGCTGTTGTTTGCCATATCCTTAGGGATCTTCTTGAAAGGCGCCGTTGTTGACCAGATTTTTGAATTTAGCAACGGCAACTTTGTTAAGAACGGAATCTTGTTTGCGATGTTTTTTATGTCCGCTTTGTTTTCCCTGGTGCTGGGGATTGCCTTGAAGTGCATCGTCCGGGATGCCAAGGAGGAGCTGGACCATATCCGGGATATACAGCCCGGAAGGGACAGCAAGCTTCAGGGGTGATCTAGTACCCGGTAGTGTGCTGCACGTATGGCGAGAGCCGTGGGCCCGCGGGGATTGTAACGGCGGTGAGAGACGCTATTTCACCTCAGAGGGCTCCTCTGGAATTCTAACGGCGGCAGCGGCCGCTATTTCCGATAAATGGGACTAAACCGGCCTCCAATGGGGTAAATAGCGGCGCTCACTTCCGTTAGATTTTTGAATGGCCGTTTTTCCGCCGAATAAGGGCTGTGGCTTCCGTTAGGATTTAGCCAAAAATCTGCGGGTTGTATTTCAGCCGGCAAGCCTGTATACTACAGAATGCAACGGAAAGTTTGACAGACAATCGCCGGCGGCGCAAGCCGCGGGAGGAAAGTCCGGGCTCCATAGGGCAGGATGCTGGATAACGTCCAGTCAGCGCGAGTTGAAGGATAGTGCCACAGAAACGGACCGCCGATGGCGCAGCCGCTTTCTCGTAAAGCGGATGGCGTACAGGCAAGGGTGGAACCGTGGTGTAAGAGACCACGAGGGGCTATGGTGACATAGCGCCTGGTAAACCCCATCCGGAGCAAGACCTAGAGGAACGCAGGGGCTTCGCGCCCCAGCCTTAGCCCGAGGCGCGTTCGGGTTGGTCGCTTGAGCCGTGCAGCAATGTACGGCCTAGATAGATGATTGTCGCCTCATTGGTGGGAGGGTAGTCCCCGTTATCACCACCCGAGGTACAGAACCCGGCTTACGGCAAGCTTTCCATTGATGTGAGAACCCAGAAACGGTTTTCGGCGATATGCAGCCGGAAGCCGTTTCTTTATTTGTCTTTTGTCTGTACCAGAGTCGAAGGTTCGCATATTGCTGAAAGAAAAAATTTTTTTTATAATAATCCTCATCAGCACAAAAAAACTTATTCCTATACACTAGGCGGTGAAGACTGTGAAAGCCCGTACCCCAAACAGCGGCCTGGCACGGATCCAGGCGGTGTACAAAGATCTTCCGCCTAAGGTCAAAACAGTGGCCGACCATATTCTGGCCCAGCCTCAGGATGTGGTCCATCTGTCCATTACGCAGCTGGCGGAGGTTACCCGCTGTGCAGAGGCCACGATATTCCGGCTGTGCCGCCTGATCGGCATGAAGGGCTACCAGGAGCTTAAGATTTCCCTGGCGGGTGAAATGGTGGAGCAGCCGGTGCAGAATATCCACGAGGAGGTCCTGCCGGAGGACGATATGGCCCAGGTGGCCCGCAAGGTGTTCACCTCGAATATTATTGGGATTACGGATACTCTTCAGCTATTGGACACAGAGTCCTTAAACGCGGCGGTGCAGCTTTTGAACAGCGCCCGCAACGTGTGCATCTATGCCGTAGGGGGTTCGGCTCCTATCGCTATGGACGCCTACAACAAATTCATCCGGGCGGGGATCAGCTGCGTCATGCACTCCGACCCCCATCTGCAGCTGACAACAGCTGCGCTTTTGGGACCGGAAAGTGTGGTGCTGGCCATCTCCCATTCCGGAAGCAGCAAGGATCTTATCGATGTGGTGAAGGCGGCTGGCAAAACCGGCGCCAAAACCATTGTTATTACCAGCTATACCAAATCCTCTCTGGCTCAGCTGGCGGACGTGAAGCTGTACAGCTCCACCCGCGAAACCTCCTTCCGGACGGAGGCCATCTCAGCACGTATCGCTCAGCTTTGTATCATCGATAGCCTCTACGTGGGGCTGTCCCTGGCCAGGCAGGAGGAAACGCTGGATAATTTGCAGAAAATCCGTGAGGTTATCTCCACGAAACGCCTGTGAGCAAACAGGCGTTTTTTTGGTGTGTAATGGTAAAGGCGGAAGTTAGGAACATAATATTTCTTTGCAGAATAAACAATATAGAAATCCAATCCTAATGTGAACTGAGGTGATAGAAATAACAATTCAACTGCAGAATAAATTATTGAACAGCGGGTTTGAAAATGGAATTGCTCCTTGGGTCGCAGTAAATACATCTTTAAGCACCGTTTCCAAAACAGGAAGCCAAAGTGCTCTCATGTTAGGAGGGGGAGTTGCAAATCCTTCCGTTCAACAGCTCGTAACGGTTGAACCCGGACTGGGATTGTTTTTTTCTGCTTCATTGGCCAAAAATAATACATCAATCAGTCCTGTTGTATCAATAACTGTTAATTTCTTTAATTCATCCATACAATATTTGGGTAATGGATTGTTACTTGTAATTCCTCAAAATTTCTTCAAAAGCCAGGAATGGAATGTGTTTGAGGGTGTAACCTCTGCGGCACCGGCAACAGCTGCATATGCCCAACTCTCCTTTTCTCTGGTACCGGCAGCAGCGTCGAGTGGAATCTTAATCGATGATGTGATTCTCATGAATGCCGTATCTATCGGAGCAACTGGAGGAATGGGAGCAACGGGAGCCACCGGAGTTACCGGAGCTACAGGAATTACAGGCGCTACCGGAGTCACTGGCGTAACCGGAGCCACCGGAGTCACAGGAGCCACTGGAATTACAGGAGCCACCGGAGTCACAGGAGCAAATACGGGAGCCACGGGGACAACAGGAGCCCCCGGAATCACGGGCGTAACCGGAGTAACCGGAGCGACGGGAGCCACAGGGAATACGGGAGCGACGGGGACAACAGGAGCCCCCGGAATCACGGGTGAAACCGGAGTAACCGGAGCGACGGGAGCCACAGGGAATACGGGAGCCACGGGGACAACAGGAACCCCCGGAATCACGGGCATAACCGGAGTAACCGGAGCGACAGGAGCTACAGGGAATACGGGAGCCACGGGGACAACAGGAGCGACGGGGACAACAGGAGTCACCGGAATCACGGGCGTAACCGGAGCAACAGGGGCCACCGGAGCCACCGGAGCAACAGGGGCTTCACCTACACTTGCGTTCGCTAATACGGTTGGCAGCATTAGTATATACCCGCCTTTAAACACAGAAGTGACCATCGCTACAGTGACTCAGAATGCTGTCGCCGGACAGAACCTAAAGATAGATTGGGGTATAGCCGAGGAGCTCATTGTTACGGCCAACTGGACTGTAACGATAGAAAATCGGATTTACCGGGATGCAACGCTCATCTCCACCAGGACATTTAACCGAACCGCTTCTGCTGCAGGCACCCAAAGAATTCCCCAAAGCAACACATATGTTGATACGGCGCCATCCACCGGTTTATTTACCTATACTCTCCGTGCCATTGTAACAACGGATACGAATTTAACATCGGCAACGGCAATAAATCGCAACATGAACATCATTACCTTTTCTGTGTAACCCTATAAGCTGCCCCAGTAACATATATAGAGCCTGTGACTTCGCAATTAAATGTGAAGCCGCAGGCTTTTTCTATGCTTCTATCCATGTAATTAAAATAAAAAAGAAAAAAATTCACATTTAATATGTTGAAAAAAGAAAAAAATTTTTTTATTATTTAGGTAAGTACTGTTTTGATAAAACTAAAAAACGGATTGCGGACGTTTGCCCTGCCAGCTTTCGCCTCCGTGACCATTACGAGGAGGAGAAGCTGTGAAGAACCGCATTTCGGAAATTGCTCCTTTCACCCGCGCCATTCTGAAGGCGCATCTGTGCTCCTGCGGAGTTGATTACAAAAGTCTGGATAAGCCTGTTATTGCCATCGCCAACTCTTGGAATGAAATTGTCCCCGGTCATGTACATCTGCGTCAGCTGGCAGACCGTGTGAAGCAAGGGGTGGAGGCGGCGGGCGGTGTTGCTCTGGAATTCAACACCATTGCCGTGTGTGACGGCATTGCCCAAGGCCATCAAGGCATGAAATATTCCTTGCCCAGCCGGGAAACCATCGCCGACAGTGTGGAAATTATGGTGAACGGCCACGGAATTTTTGACGGCATGGTAGTCTTAAGCTCCTGCGATAAAATTGTTCCCGGCATGCTCATGGCCGCTGCCCGGCTGAATCTGCCCAGTGTAGTAGTGCTGGGAGGCGTTATGCCCAACCACATCAAACCCAAGGAATCCAAAGCTGCCCGGCGGGCTTTTTTGGACGGCAAGCTGGATGAACAGGGCCTGGTAGAGGTCACCAACCAATATTACCCCGGTCCTGGCGCCTGCCCCTTCCTGGGCACGGCTAACACCATGCAGGGCATGTCCGAGGCTCTCGGGATGTCTCTTCCTTACACCTCATGGATGCAGGCGCTGTCCGACGAGCAGCTGGATGCCGCTGAGGAGGCGGGCCGCCAGGCGGTTCAGCTGGTGCGCCAGGGGATTACCCCCAGCCAGATTATGACTCAGGCCGCCTTCGAAAATGCCATTTCGGTTCTGTTGGCTATGGGCGGCTCCCTGAATGCATGCCTGCATTTGCCGGCAATAGCCCATGAGCTGGGTTTGTCCTTGCCGCTGGATTTGTTCGACGAAATCAGCCGCAGAGTGCCATTCCTGGCCGGTGTTACCCCGAATAACCAGGAATACACCACCAATGACCTGCAGCGTGCTGGCGGGCTGCCGGCGCTGATGAAGGAGCTTGGCGGACTGATCCGCGGGGAAGCCCTAACCGTTACAGGCCATACCATGAGCGGCAATATTGCGGAGGCCGAAGTTACGGACCGGGATGTGATCCACTTTATCGATTCGCCCATTGATAACGAAGGCGGTATCGCTGTGCTGAAGGGGAACCTGGCTGCTGATGGCTGCCTGATCAAGCAGTCCGCTGTTGCTCCGGAGCTCCGTGAATTCAGCGGCCCTGCCCGTGTGTTCAACTCCGAGGAGGAGTTCGACCACGCCTATGACGAAGGCAAAATCCAGGAAGGGGACGCGGTAATCATCCGCTACGAAGGTCCCCGTGGCGGACCCGGCATGCGGGAGCTTCATCGCTGCACGGAGATTCTGGGCAAGTTCAAACGGGTAGCACTGGTTACTGACGGCCGGTTCTCCGGTGCCAGCGCAGGCCTGTCCATCGGCTACGCCAGCCCGGAAGCTGCTGACGGTGGCACCATTGCGCTGGTCCGGGACGGGGATACTGTGGTGATTGACGTCCAGAAGCGCTTGATCCATCTGGAGGTATCCGAGGAGGAACTGGCGGAGCGGGCCCAACATCTGGAGTTTATCAGGCAGGAAGCCAGCAAGCTGCTCCGTCTGTATGCATCAAGCTCCTCCTCCGCGGCGTACGGAGCCGTACGGAGAGTGAAGGAGTAATTTTCTTATAAGGCTCCGCCAAATAAGCCGCTTCCTTTACCTGATTCCTTCATCAGGCGGGAAACGGCTTTTAGTGGTATTTGGAATGCGAAGGCTCAGGAGGATTACCGGACCGGCTGCTCCCCTGCCCAGCGTTCCAGCTGACGGGACAGCCATTCCGGCATATAGCTCAGGGAATTCCGGCTGGTATCGGCCATTTCCAGTGCTTTGACCACATCGATCAAGCCGTAGCCAAAGTATTTATCCTTGCCCGGTTCGCCAATATCCGAAGCCGATTTGCGCATAATTTCCATGACCTCGGTGTTTTTCAGCAGCGGGTTAGCCGAGCGGATCAGTGCAGCTAACGCGGACACATGGGGGCTGGCCATGGAGGTGCCGGATAACGCCGCATACTGGTTGTCGGGATAGGTGCTGGGAATACTGACGCCGGGAGCGGCCACATCAATGTAATTGCCGTAATTGGAGAAGCTGGCTTTGTTCTTCTTGGCGTCGGTGGCCGCGACTGCAAAGACTTCCTCATACGCGGCGGGATATCCCGGCCGTTCCGTATTGTCGTTGCCGCTGGCGGCAATCAGCACAACATCTTTGTCATAGGCGTATTTAATGGCGTCATGCAAAAACTGCGCGTCGGCATAATTGCCCAGACTCAAATTTATTATCTTGGCCCCGTGATCCGCCGCCCAGATGATGCCCTGGGCTACCGCATAGGTGCTGCCGGAGCCGGAGGCATCCAGGACCTTGATGGGCAGAATGGGGTTGAACCAGGTCATGCCCGCTACCCCTTCGTTGTTATTCACCAATGCCGAGATAATGCCGGCAACGTGAGTGCCATGCCCCACATCGTCCTGGGGAGGAGTGCCCCCCTGGGATACAATATTGGTCCCCTCCAGCAGATTGTCCTTCAAATCCGGATGGTTCAGGTCTACCCCCGTATCTACAACCGCCACCTTCACGTCCTGGCTGCCCCTGGCGATATTCCAGCCCTGCAGGGTCTCGATAAGCGGCAGATTCCATTGGTAACGGGAATAGAGAGCGTCATTGGGCACACCGCCGTTCATGTCCATGGTGTTGTTTTGGCCGCCCTCGGTGGCCTCCGCCGATTGGATAAACCGCAGTCTGTCATTGGTCAAATAGAGATAATGGGGCTCCGCATATTCCACATTCCAGCTCTTGAAATAGGCCATCATCTGTTGAGCCTCCATATCGGAGGATTCGAACACATAGGTGTAGCCCAGCTTTTGGGCAGGCCCCGCATGAAGCTCTTGGGCGATGCGCTTCAGCTCCTCCTCGGTAGGAGGGGTGGCGAATTTCACCACCACCTGGTTCTTATGGTAGTGGCTGGTGCCTTCATTTTCCTCCGGGTGGTCCACGGTGACGTCCCTGAGCGTATCCGTATCTACGGATTCGATCTTCCAGTTGCCTTCGGCCGGGTACGGGACCACCCGCAGATTGCGGATTTGGTGCTCCTTCACCTTGCCCAAGATACTCTGTCGGACCAGCGCAGTCACAACCGAACGGCTGCCGCCGGGGTCCATTCCGGACATGACGAAATAGGTTCCGTCGGAGGTGGTGAGTGCGGGAGACTGGTATTCCCCGCCCATGGCCGCCATATGAAGGGCTTTATCCAGCTCGGGCTGAGCCTTCTCCACAACCTCCGGGGCCACCTCACCAGCCAGCATACCATCCATGTGAACGTCTTCCGGCCCAAATGTTACATACAATCTTGCCATATGGGGATGCTCCGTCTGCAGGGCAGCCAGACGGGCTTCGGCACCACGGGGCCCGGCCGCCGCCAGATCTGCCGCCGCCTTGCGCAGATCCACGGCACACTGCTTCCGGCACAGGATATTGGTCGCCTCTACATCATCGGCCACCTGCAATTGTTTGATGTTCAGCTCATGTGCCGGGGACACATTGCCCTCGTCTAACTGCTGCTGTCTGGTCCCCTTGTCCCCGTCACGGGGAAGCAGCAGCACGGCCAGCAGAACCAGCGCTGCAATAGTTACAATTTGCCTCCTCAATGCGATTCCTCCTTAAACGTTGCGCCAGCATGGGCACGGCCGTAGGTTTGTTGAAGTCCAATCTTAGGGTTGGAACCGGAGGTGCTTTTTATGCAGAAACGCGGCTTTTTCGGATTCCGATTCCCTGCCGTTTGTGGTACGATAGAGTTGGAAGACGCGCTGCCTCGCCTGCCTTGGCAGTATTGACGGATTACCCTTTAGGAGGACATTTTGTTATGCCCAATGACAACGTAAAGAATTTATGCGAAACCACCCGGGTTAAGCTCAAGGAAGCCATCGCCAAGATGGAGCTGTTCTTAAACCATCATTCCCTGGAGCAGCTGAACACCGAAACCGATCCGGCTATGGAAGAGTTTTACCGGGCTTATCTTCAGGATACCCGGCATCTCCTGGTATTCTCGGAGGTTGCGTACGAGAAGCTTGGCGTCAGTCTGCGCCGTCCCCAATTCAATCTGGACTATTCCGAAAAGGTGCTGTACGACGTTTATCATAATTGCGTCAACAATTTCTTCTATCCCAAGAACGAATGCTACTCCGAGGACGGCCGCTATGCCTATACAGGACAGGACGCCATTCGTTTCCGCAAGAAGCCCAGCCGCCTGGTCCGCGATCTGACCATTGAGCTGTCCAAGATTTTTGAGGAGCTGCGTGAGGATCTGACCTATTACGAAACCGACTACATTACCAAACGCCGTATGCAGGGCGAAAAAATATAAGCTCCGCTAGGGCAGAGCTATGCCGTACCAAACAAAAAAAGATGCCGCGGGGCATCTTTTTCTTTTACCAGCAAAAGGCCTTATTTGATTTCCGTTCTGCAGGGCTGACCTGCGGTGAAGCTGGCGATTCCTTCAAAGGCGCAGCGCACCATAGAGGCCACGGCGGTGTCCGTATAGAAGGCCAGATGCTGGGTCATGACGGTATTGGGGAATTGGCGCAGATACGCCATGTTTTTATTCTGCAGAATATCCGTCCGCCTGTCCCGGTGGTAAATGCCGCTTTCACCCTCGATGACGTCCAGTGCCAAAGCGCCGATTTTTTTGCTTTCGATGCCCCAAATCAGAGCCTCTACGTCCATTAATTCCCCTCTGGCACAATTGACCAGAACCACTCCATCCTTCATCCGCGCAAGCGTGTCCCGGTTAATCATGTACAGGGTGCTGTCATTCAAGGGGGTATGAAGGGAAACTACATCACATTCCCTGTAGATGGTTTCCAGGTCTACATACTGCGCCTTTTCCGCTACCGCCGGGTCCTGATACACATCATAAGCCAGTATTGTGGAGCCGAAGCCGCTGAGGTTTTGAATGACGGCCTTGCCGATCCGGCCGGTTCCTACGATGCCAATGGTCAAATCATGTATCTCTCTGCCCTGCAGGCCCTTGAGGGAATAGTCGTTGACCTGGCCTCTCCATAACGCCTGCTTGTAATGACGGAGCACCATCAGCATCAGCATGACCGTATAGTCGGCAACGCCGGTGGGCGGGTAATCCGAGTTGCAGATCCGTAAGCCCGTCCTGCGCGCATATTGGACATCGATATGGTCGTAGCCCACTGTTCGGGTCGAGCAGCAGGAGATGCCCATCTCCATCAGCTTGTCCTGGATTTCGGCGGTGAGCAGGCTGTGACCGAGAATGGTAACGCCGTCATAGCCTCTGGCCCGCTCCACATTTTCCAGTGATAGAATCTCCTCGATCAGTTCCGTCTCCCAGCCGAATTCGGCGGATAATTGCGCGAATATTTCTTTTTCGTCATCACGGACTTCAAATGCAATCAGCTTCAACCTGCTTCCCTCCTGGCATTCTGTTCTAAACAAACACTATATAGACGCGATCCGTGTATTTCCAATATTGATTTTGCACGCTATAATAACTAAAAGTTATTAGGGCGTGTTTGAAAACTCCGAGGGGCGAAAAGGCGCTATAAGGTGCCCTCAAGCGAGTTTTCAGACAGGCCCTAAGTGAAGAGGCGCCTATGAACCTGAAGCAGCTGGAATATTTTGTGGCCGTGGCGGAGACCTTGAACTTTACCAAGGCCGCCCGGAAGTTTTATATCTCCCAAACGGCCATCACCAAGCAGATTATGGCTCTGGAGGACCGTCTGGGGGCGAAGCTGTTCATCCGGTCCAAACACCGGGTGGAGCTTACTCCGGCGGGATTTGTATTCCTGCAGGAGGCCAAGGCCATCCTGAACCGCGCCGGGGAAGCCGTCGAAAGAGTCCATCTGGCTGCCGGGGGGATTGCCGGGTCTCTTAACATCGGGTTTGTGAAGGGTTACGAAAAAACCTCCTTCTCCAATCTGATCCTGGATTTTCACAAGGACTATCCCCATATATTCATGTCCTTCACCCGGAACAATGCGGAGGAGCTCTACCGTGCAGTGGAAAGCCGGGATTTGGATATTGTGTTCACCATAGCCAACGGTCTGGGCACACATGAGGAGCTGGAGCGCCGTACCATCCGGAGGTATCCGCTGGTGGCTGTGGTGTATCCCGGTCATCCCTTGGCGGACCGGCCTTCCCTGAGACTGGAGGAGCTGCAGCATGAGCAATTGCTGCTGATGGACGCCTCCTACCGGGAAACAGGCGGCAGAGGAGCGGGAATTAAGGATTTTCTTGCTAACCAGTCCATGCCCATGATTATCCAGCAATCACGGGATGCGGAATCCATTCTCCTGATGGTTTCGGCCGATATGGGGGTAGCGCTGCTGCCTTCATACACCATGAAATATCTGAACCAGTCCAGGCATCTGCGCATCCTTCCGCTGGAGGATGGAGTGGAAATGGTGGAGATTGCAGCGGTCTGGAACAAAAGCAATCCCAACCCCGCATTAGGCATGTTCTTGCGCAAAATGGCAAACGTCCAACAACACAAAAGCTCCGGCGGATAACAAATCCGTCCGGAGTTTTTGTGGTTTGTTAGGGCGAAGGCGGGATTCGAATCAGGGCTCAAGCTGCGGCCTGACGGTTTCGTTACCGGCAGCCAAGCCGGTCAGGGCATACCCGATCCACATTTCAATAAACTGTTCATCCACCGGATCCCCTGTAATCAGCAGGCGGTAGAAGAGGGGAGCGAAGAGCAGATCGATGGCCAGCTCCGTTTCCAGGTCCCGGCGCAGCTCCCCCCGGGCTATACCCTTCTCCAGAAGCTCCTTGGAAATCAGCCGCCGCGGGTTAAAATAACGGCTGCGGTACTCCTCCGCAATCTTGGGGTCGAATTGCCCTTCGGCAATAAACTCCTTGATCGTTTTCCCTTGTCCGCTGGTAAGAAAACCGGCCAAATGCCGGACCTGCAGAATAAGGTCTTGACGGACGGAGCCGGTATCCGGCACCGCCAGCTTTGCCTCCGAGGCCTCGAAGAAGGCCTCGATCACAACAGCCGCTTTATTGGGCCACCATTTGTAGATGGTGGCTTTGCTGACACCGGCCCGTTCGGATATGCCGTCTACAGTTACGGCCTTAAATCCATGCTCCTCCAACAGCCCGCAGGCGGCGTCCAGGATGGCCTTGCGGGTGCTTTCACTTCTTGGGCGACCTGGCTTTTTTTCCATTTCCATCACAAGATCCCCTTGTTCAGAATTTAAAAACGATACGTTTATTATATAGGCCCCAAAGTGGAATGAAAAGGGTTGACAAAACTAAACGATACGTTTACTATTTAATTAATGAACAATACGTTTAGTATTTAAAATAAATCGGAGGTCCTGAAAATGAAGAATCCAAACCGCCTTCAATCCTTATCCAATCCCCCGCTTATGACCGCCCGGCTGAAGTTTATTCTGGCCGCTGCCTGCGGACTGATTGTAGCGAATCTGTATTATGCGCAGCCGTTGGTCGGCCCCATCAGCCAATCCGCAGGCATCTCGCCGGCTGCCTCCGGACTGATTGTTACCATGACCCAAATCGGATATGTTATCGGCCTGTTGTTTATCGTGCCTTTAAGTGATCTGCTGGAGAACCGCCGGCTGGTATCCATGGCATTGGGGGTTGCTGCTGCCGGGCTGACAGGGGCAGCCTTGGCCAATGGAATGGCCATGTTTTTTGCGGCGGCTGTTCTGATCGGGGCAGGCTCGGTGGGGGCCCAGATCCTGGTGCCCTATGCCGCTTCGTTGGCTCCGGCAGACCAGCGCGGCCGGATTGTCGGCAATATTATGAGCGGTCTTCTCCTGGGCATTATGCTGGCCCGCCCCGCTGCGAGTCTTACTGCAGGCCTGTTGGGCTGGCGTACGGTATTCCTTCTTTCCGCGGTGCTGATGGGGCTGCTGATAATGCTATTGCTCCCCGTCTTACCCAAGCGTATCCCCCAGAGCCGGGAGCGGTATCCGCAGATTCTTCTGTCACTCTGGGAGTTGCTTCGAACCAAGGCTGTCCTGCGCAGAAGAGCCTTGTACCAGGCTTGTTTGTTCAGCAGCTTCAGTCTCTTCTGGACGGTAGTGCCCTTATGGCTGTCCGACCATTTCCACGCCTCCCAGAATGAAATCGCGGTTTTCGCCCTGGTTGGAGTTGCCGGCGCCATTGCCGCTCCCATTGCCGGGAGACTGGCCGACAAGGGCTGGACCCGGCGGCTGACCGGTATGGCCATTGTCACCGCAGCAGTTTCCTTTGCGCTGACTCACGCCTTTGCAGGCAACCGGATTCTGTCTGTTGGTTTCTTCTGTGTTGCCGCTGTGCTGCTGGACATGGCGGTTTCCGGCAACCTGGTGCTGGGCCAGCAGGCCATCTATGCCTTGGGTGATGAAATCCGCGGCAGACTCAACGGGTTGTTTATGGCAATTTTCTTCGCAGGGGGCGCTTTGGGCTCTGCACTTGGCGGCTGGGCTTACGCTCAGGGCGGCTGGATGCTGGCCTCATTTGCCGGTATATGTTTTCCTGTGCTGGCCTTCCTGTATTATCTGACGGAGCTGCCAAGACCGTCACACAAGGCCCGGACACTCCCCTCTGGGGAAATTTAACGGACCCGCGCAGCGGTCAAATCCCTTCCCCGGGGCACAATGAATGGGGGAGGTGATAACGATGCCTGACGTAAAATGTGCCGTTTCCAACTGTGCATATTGGGACAAAGGAAACAAATGTGGAGCCGATCAGATCATGATCGAAGTGGATCAGCATGCCAATGCCAAATTCGACACTGAATTTGCCGGTGAGTCCTTCGATACGGAACATCAGGACAATGCGCCCAATTCCAAAAACACCTGCTGCCACACCTTTAAGCCGAAATCTTAACCGTCCGGGGGCTTTGCCCATCAGTCCGGGCTGGCCGGGGGATGGTGTGAAGCCTTCTGCCAAAGAGGAGGCCCACTTGAGATGGAAATCGAGAAGAATTGGGAAAAGGAAGAAGCCAAACGGGTGGACGAACCCGAATTCGTTGATGATGAAGAGGAATTCAGCGATGAGCTGGGGGTGGAAGGGAATATCGACGGGGTTAACCCGTCGTTAGGCTCCGTCCACAGGGATATTGAGGATTCATATATCGAGTTTAGCGGCGAATTGGGGCCGGGACAGGCGTTTTCCTCCGGGATGGCGCCGCGGCTGGGCCAATGGGCCGACAAGGACCGGGTTCCGGCATCCGATGCCGGGCAAAACCGCGACAAGGGCGGCAACCGGACTACAGCCTGGATTGCCATTGTCCTCGCCATCGGGTCCTTGCTGTTTTGGCCGGCGGTACTGGGACCCGCGGCAGTGGTGATGGGTGCAGTCGCCTACGCCTCGGGCAACAAATCCGTTGGCATTTGGTCCGTGGCCTTGGGCCTGCTTTCGGTGATCGCCTACTTTGTCCTGCTGCCGCGATTGTATTAAGATTTGCTGCAAAGCCTCTCCGGGTAGGATCCGGAGGGGCTTTTGCGTTGTGTGTGGGCGGGCGTTACAGAGGCATAAGCTGTTGTCAGCCCCTTGTGCAGAGGTGGCGTTCTTACGGACCCACAATCCGTTATTTGCCTCTTTTACGCCAAAAAAGGGTTTTCGCGGACCGAGGTTCCGCTATTGCGCTCTATCCACCCTAAAAAGGCCCGTTTGTCCCCATATAACGGATCCTCGGTCCACACAACTAAAAAAAAGCCCGTTCTGCACGAAATAGCGGAACCTGTGTCCATTCAGCAGCCGTCCCAGGTTATAGCAGCTGTCTCATGCTCCGGTAAGATTTGCAACCGTTTTCTCGAATCCTTCTTCGTACAAGCTGATCATTTTATGCTTTTGGAAATCCGAACGTTCGTGTTTTATATGGAATAAAACCAAGTAAAAAACCCCCATTTCACGAACATTTGAAACTTGTTTGAATCCTAAAGTTTTGTATTGACATTATTTCTAACATAAAGCACAATGAAATTGAGAAAAACGTTGGTCAAAACCGAACGAATGTTAAAATTGCTTTCATCGGTGATTTTTCAGGGGGAATCGGTTTTTGATGGAATAAGAACGGCGAACCGGTGTAACCCGGATTATTCGTTCGTTTCTAACTACGAGGAGGAGAACCATGAAGAGAAAGAGTTTTCTGAAGCTTGGCCTAGCTGCGGTACTGAGCCTCACCACCATCCTTGCCGGCTGCGGCGACAAAAAAGAAGAGAGCGGAGCCAACGCTTCCACTGTAACGCCCGCTACAGCCGCATCTGCAGTGGCATCCACCGGAATCAAAAATCCCCGGGTATCCTTTGTTTACATCGGGCCTCCCGGCGACGGCGGCTATACCTACCAGCATGACCAAGGCCGTCTTTATATGGAAAAGGAATTGGGCATCAAGGCCAAGGCTATTGAAAACGTACCGGAAAGCGCCGATGCCGAGCGGATCATCACCCAGCTGGCTCAAGAATCCGATATCGTATTCACCACCAGCTTCGGTTACATGGATTACACGCTGAACGTGGCCAAGAAATTCCCCAAGGTGAAATTCTTCCACTGCTCCGGCTACAAAACCTCTGATAACATGAGCACTTACTTCGGCAAGAACTACCAGGCCAGCTACCTGTCCGGCATCGCCGCAGGCAAAGCTACCAAGAAGAATGTCATCGGCTATGTCGGCGCATTCCCGATCCCCGAAGTTATCTATAACATCAATGCCTACACCCTGGGCGCCCAAAGCGTAAACCCGGCCGTGAAGGTGATGGTCGTATGGTCCAACACCTGGTATGATCCGGCTACCGAGAAACAAGCCGCTATCTCCCTTCTGGACAAGGGCGCTGACGTGCTGATGGCCTACCAGGATTCTCCGGCTACCATTCAGGCAGCTCAAGAGCGCGGTGCCTTCGCAGGCGGCAACGACTCCGACATGTCCCGGTTTGCTCCCGACGCTTACCTGACCAATCCTGTATGGAACTGGGGTCCGTATTATGTGAAGGCTGTTAAATCCGTAATCGACGGCACCTTCAAGTCCGAGCAATATTCCGGCGACATGAAGGACAACACTGTAGCGCTGGCTCCTTTCGGCAACAAGGTTCCCGACGAAACCAAGAAGCTGATCGCCGACAAGCAAAAGGCGATTGTTGATGGCACCCTGGATGTATTCACCGGCCCGATCCTGGACCAAGCCGGCGCCACCAAGGTTGCGGACGGCAAGAAGCTTACGCTGGCTGAGGTTTTGGAAATGAACTGGTTTGTAAAAGGTGTAGACGGCACGATTCCGAAGTGATAAGATTTGTGTAAATTTTAGTAAAACACATAATGGGGAGGGCTCCAGCCGGAGTCTTCCCCATGTGTATGAACTTTCGAGGGGGCCAAATTCGGTATGCTGGACCAGGCAGTCGAGATGAAACGGATAGTAAAACGGTTCGGTTCGGTGCTCGCAAACGATCAAGTCGATTTTTCGGCATCTGTCGGTGAAATCCATGCGCTTCTGGGCGAGAATGGCGCCGGCAAAAGCACGATGATGAGTATGCTGTCAGGAGTTTACCGCGCGGATGAGGGCGACATTATCATTCGCGGGAAGCCGGTGAAAATCCGTTCTCCCAAGGATGCAGCCGCATTGGGTGTGGGGATGGTGTTCCAGAATTTCAGGCTTGTCCACACGCTGACAGCGGCGGAGAACATCGTGCTTGGCGAAAAGGCGTCTTTTTGGCGCGGCACGAAATGGATGAAGGCCAAATGCAAGGAGATTGAAGAGCTGGCGGAGCACTTCGGGCTGGCGTTTCCCGTTGACCGTCCCATCTGGCAGCTGTCCGTAGGCGAGCAGCAGCGGGTGGAGATTGTGAAGACCCTGTACCGTGGGGCCAATATTATTATATTGGATGAACCCACCTCGGTTTTGACCCCCGGAGAAGCGGAGCAATTGTTTGCCACTCTGATCCGTATGAAAGAGGAAGGCAAAACCGTCATTATCACCACGCATAAAATGAAGGAAGTGCTGGCCGTATCCGACCGGATTTCCGTTATGCGCAAGGGCCGTATGATTGCCACCCTGAATACGGCGGATACCAACGAGCGGGAGCTGGCCCAGCTGATGGTGGGCCGGGAGGTTACCATTACACGGCAGGCCCGCACACCCACCAAGGGCAAACGTCTGCTAGAGGTGAAAAACCTGAACGTATTCGCCGAACACGGGCGCAAGGCTCTGGATCACCTGTCCCTTCATGTCCGTGAAGGGGAGATTGTCGGCATCGCCGGCGTTGCGGGCAACGGACAGAAGGAGCTGGCCGAGGTGCTCACCGGCCTGCACCCATGGCGGGACGGCGAAATCCACTTTGACGGCAAACGTGTAAAAAGTGCTTCTGTCCGGGGAGCTATCGACGCAGGGATTGCTCACGTTCCGGAGAACCGGATGAAAAGCGGCCTTGCCGGCCGTCTGGGCTCCGTCGACAATCTGCTGTTTAAGTCGTACCGTTCGCCGGAGCATTCCATTTTCGGTATGCTCCGCTCTGTGAAAAACCGCATCTGGTCCCAGTCTCTGGTGGAGGACTTCGACGTGAAAACCGCCTCCCTGGACGCACCTGTCCAGCAGCTGTCCGGCGGCAACCAGCAAAAGCTGCTGTTCGCCCGTGAGATCAGCCACCGCCCGAAGCTGATGGTTGCTGTTCATCCCACCCAGGGGTTGGACGTTGGCGCTACAGAAGGAGTGCATAAGCTTCTTATGGATCTGCGGCAGTCCGGCAGCGGCGTGCTGCTGATCTCGGAGGATCTGGATGAGCTCCTGCAGCTGTCCGACCGGATTCTGGTGATCTATAACGGCCAGATTATCGGGGAGCAGACCTTCGAGGAAGCCAACCGGGAGCAAATCGGGATGCTGATGGCCGGTATCAAACACGAGAAAGGGGCTGCCGTATGAACCGGCAAGGCATCTCCTCCACCGCACCGGTGAAGGAAAAGAAGGGTTTTTCATATCGGTTCCAACTGGATATGTCCATTATCAAAACGCCGTGGTGGGCCCCCGTGGTCTCCATTATTCTTGCTCTGGCGGCCTGTGCCGTGTTCATTGCAGCCAATGGGATGAACCCGCTCACCGTTTATGCCAAAATGTTCGACGGCGCCTTTGGCTCCAGCTACGGCTTTACGGAAACGCTGGTTAAGGCGATTCCGCTGCTGCTGTGCGGCTTGGGTATTGCCGTAGCCTACCGGATTTCCGTCTGGAATATCGGGGCGGAGGGGCAATTTGTGGCTGGTGCCATGGCGGCAACGGCTGTGACCATCTACATGCCCGGTTTGCCCGGTTATGTGGCCATCCCGGTGATGGTGGTCGCCAGCATTGCAGCCGGCGGCGTTTGGGGCCTGTTGACGGCGCTGCCCAAGGTTTATTTTCAGGTAAACGAATTGATTACTTCATTAATGTTGAACTACGTGGCCCTGCTGGCTTTGGACTATGTGGTTTTTGGTCCCTGGAAGGATCCTAAGGGTTTTAACTTCCCCGGCTCTCCTGTATTTACAGGAGCCCAATCCCTGCCGGTGCTGGGCACCACCCGCCTGCACTTCGGCCTGATTTTCGGACTTGTTGCCGTATTGATTTATTTCCTGATGGTCAAATACACCAAGTGGGGATATGAGCTCCGTCTCATCGGGGCCAACCCCAACGCAGCTAAGTATGCAGGTATCCACATCAAACGCCATATTCTCATCGTAATGCTGATCAGTGGCGGTCTTGCAGGGCTGGCCGGTATGTCCGAGGTTTCCGGTGTTACCCACAAGCTGATGCAGGGGATCTCCCCGGGGTACGGATATACCGCTATTATTGTAGCTTGGCTGGCGAAGCTGAACCCCTTGGGCATCGTGGTTTCGTCCGTGATGTTCGGCGCGCTCATTGTCGGCGGCTACAGCGTGCAGACCATCGGGCTGCCCTCATCCATTTCGGATATGCTGCAAGGGGCAATTCTGTTTTTCCTGATCGCAGGAGACATGCTGGTCCGGTTCCGCTTGCGGAAGAACTAAGGAGGAGAAAACAAGCATATGAACGATTTCAACCTGTACAGCTTCTCCGTTCAATTGCTGGTGGCGGCAGTCTCCGCCGGCACTCCGCTTCTGCTGGCCACCTTGGGCGGCATTCTCAATGAACGGGCGGGCATTATCCAGCTTGGCGCCGAGGGCATTATGCTGATGGGCGCTGTAGTTACCTGTCTGGTGTACATCCGCACCGGCAGTCTGGCACTCACTCTTATCTCGGCAGTAGCGGTAACAGCCCTGCTTGGTGTGCTGCATGCTTTCCTGACGGTCACCCTGCGGGCCAACCATGCCATGACCGGCTTGGCTATGACCTTGTTCGGCAGCGGGCTCAGCGCATATCTGGGCAAGTCCATCAGCGGCCAGCCTTTACCCGGCAAAGCTCCTCTTGTGGATCTCCCGTTTCTGAAGCCGATCCCGTTGATCGGCGAGCTGTTCGCCCGTATGGACGTGCTCACCTGGTTTAGTATCTTCCTGGTGATTGTGCTGCATCTGCTCATCCACTACACCTCCTTTGGCCTTCATCTGAAAGCCATCGGCGATAGCCCGGCTACGGCGGATGTAATGGGCATCCGGGTGCAGCTGTCCCGGTATCTCTACGTCATCAGCGGCACGGCGCTGATCGGTTTGGCCGGTGCCGACCTGATTCTCGCTTATACCCCCAGCTGGACGGAAGGCATGACCTCAGGCAAGGGCTGGATTGCCGTTGCGCTGATTATCTTCGCCAGATGGAATCCCCTGCGGGCCTTGTTCTGCGCGTATCTCTTCGGCGCCCTGGATTCCCTAGGCTTCCGGATTCAGCTTACGGGCAGCACCATCCCGGTTTATTTTCTCAAAATGATTCCTTATGTGGTCACCATCCTGGTGCTGATGTACCTGGGCTGGCGCAACCGCAACAAACCCTCCGGCACACCGGAGGCGCTCGGCGTCCCGTATGTCCGGGAGCAGCGGTTTTAAGGGCAAACACGGAACAGACCCGGCTGACTTCCTTCAGCGGGTCTGTTTTTTTGGGGAATGGTGTTACTTGGCCCGTGTTTTGAACATGGCATACAGCTGCAGGCCGGCCAAAACGGCGGTATCGGTCAGGGAGGCGGCGAAGGCCAGCGCCAGCCACTTATCATTTTCCAGCAGGTAATACATCATGATGTGTCCGGCCAAAAGAATGAGGAAGGCCACCAGCAAATTGATTTGGGTCAGGAATTTCAGCAGTTTCTCCAGCATAAGCGGCTCCTTTATATGCTTTTGGACTTATTTGGCAATAGTCTTCCCTAAGCCTATAGACCTGATTCATGCAAATTCGCTATATTTCCAGTAGATTAGACAATCCAAACAAGGTACAATATGGAGTGGAAGGCGTAACTTTACAACCGGGGAGCGATAGTCATGTCCATTGATCCATCTGTGCTTAAACAGCTGCTGTCTTTGCAGATGCTCCAGAGCACGGACACACTGACTGGCGGGAGCCAAACGAACGGAACGGGAACGGATTTCTCCGAGCTCCTCCAGCTGATGCTGGGTGATTCTGCTGCGGAAGCCTCCAAGCATAAGGTGATTCCCGCCGCGGAGCTGCTGGCCAGAGGGAAATGGAGCTCCGCTTACCTGGGTAATGCAGGCTTAGGCGCTCCGGTATCCGGCAAGTCGGCGCCGGCCGATTATGAGCAGCCGATCCAAGCGGCAAGCCGGCGTCATGGTGTAGAGTCCAGCCTGGTGAAGGCGGTTATCGAGGCGGAGTCGGGATATGACAGCAATGCCGTGTCCAAGGCGGGAGCCAAGGGCCTGATGCAGCTGATGGATGCTACCGGCCAGGGGCTGGGGGTCAGCAATCCCTTCGATGCGGTTCAGAATATTGAAGGAGGCACACGCTTCTTATCCAACCTGCTGCGCAAGTATGATGGCAATGAAGCTGTTGCCTTGGCCGCGTACAACGCCGGTCCGGGCAGGGTGGACAGGCTGGGCATCAGGAACGATGCGGACCTGTATGCCAAGCTGGGGCAATTGCCCAAGGAAACCCAAGCCTATGTATCCAAGGTGCTGGGGTATAAAGCGCAATATGAAGTTTAACAGCCTAGTGCCGGGGCCCTCATATTGGGGCTGGTATTTTGGGGCGGGCTGTACTACCATAAGATGTACACGGGAAAAGATCGAGAAACCGGTCTTTTTTCTTTTTGTATAGAAAAAGGAGAACGAAGACGTATGCTTTATCTGGATTATTGCGCTACAACACCGCTGCGGCCGGAGGTTACCGCCGCCGTAACGCAGTGTATGAATGTATATTACGGCAACCCCAGCTCCCTGCACCGGCTTGGGGTGGAGGCCGAGAAGCTGCTGATCCGTTCCAGAGAGGTGCTGTCCGGCACCCTTTCGGCGAAACCCCAGGAAATTCTATTTACCTCCGGAGGGACGGAGAGCAACAACATGGCGGTGAAAGGCGCGGCGATGGCATTCCGCTCCCGGGGCAATCACCTGATTACCACTGCCATCGAGCATCCTTCCGTTTATGAGGCCTTCCGGCAGCTGGAGCAGGAGGGCTTCCGGGTGACCTATCTGCCGGTGGATGCCAGCGGAGCAGTGCGGGTGGAGGATTTGGCGGCAGCGTTATGCAAGGAAACGATTCTGGTCAGCATCATGGCGGTTAACAATGAAACCGGCCGCATTCAGCCGGTGGAGGAGGCAGGGCAGCTGCTGAAGCAGTATCCCCGGATTGTATTCCATGTGGATGCGGTGCAGGCCTTCGGCAAACTCCCCGTGTCACCGGCCAAATGGAATGCCGATCTGGTCAGCTTCTCCGCCCATAAATTCCGCGGTCCCAAAGGAGTGGGCATGCTGTACAAGCGGGAGGGGCTGCAGATGTACCCGCTTCTGGCCGGGGGCGGGCAGGAGCAGGGCTTTCGTTCGGGCACCGAGAATGTGCCCCTGATCGTAGGCATGGCCAAAGCCGCCCGTATGGCGGTGGAGGGCCTGGCCGCTAAAACAGCGCATATGTATACCTTGCGGGAGGTTTTGGTCCGGCGGCTGACCGGTATAGATGGAGTGGTGGTCCATGGCTCTCCGCGGATGGAGGAGATGGCGCCCCATGTGGTCCAATTCTCCTGCCCCGGCTACAGGCCCGAAACCTTGGTTCACAGCCTGGAGGAACAGGAGATTTACATCTCCACCCGTTCCGCCTGCTCGTCCGGCGACAACCGTCCCAGCCGGGTGCTTTCGGCTATGGGCGTTTCGGAGGCCGAAGCTGCCGCAGGCCTGCGCATCAGCTTTTCAGAAAATGAAACTACTGCAGATTTGGAACGGGCTGCCGATGAGCTGGAGCGCATATTGCGCAAGCTGGCCCCTTCATCCGGGCTTGGCTAATCGCCATTCATGCTGCAACTCGAACCATGTTTATGTCAGGATAGCATTTAGGAGGAAACACACGATGAACCCCAACACAGTCATTGTCCGACTGGGCGAGCTTACCCTTAAAGGACGCAACCGGTACCGTTTCGAAAAACGGGTGCTCCAGCAGCTGCAGCCCTTGCAGAAGCAATACCCCAATACAGGAATATCCCTGGAATTCGGACGGATTCATATTGATCTGCAGGGTACGCCGTATGAGGCGGCTGCAGAGGTGCTGAACAAGATTTTTGGGCTGGCCTCTTACAGCCCTGCCCATAAGGTCAGCCTGGAATTGGAGGATATCCGGGAGAAGGCGGTTGTGCTGATGCGGGAGCTGGAATCCCCGGAAGGGAAGCGCACGTTCAAGGTGGCGGCCAAACGCTCCAACAAAAAATATCCCCATGATTCCATGGAGCTGATGCAGCTGGTGGGCGGACACATTTTGCGCAACACACAAGGCTGGCTGGTGGATGTCCATCAACCGGAGGTGACGCTGTGGGTGGACATCCGGGACAAGGAAGCCTTTGTGTTTACGGATATTGTTCCGGGAAGCGGCGGATATCCGCTGGGCACCAACGGGAAGGGCCTGCTGCTGTTATCCGGCGGGATTGACAGTCCGGTTGCGGGCTGGCTGTCCATGCGGATGGGGCTGGAGATTGAAGCCGTCCATTTCCACAGCTATCCCTATACCAGTGAACGCGCCAAACGGAAGGTGGAGGACCTGGCCCGGGAGCTGGCGAGGTATTCGGGTACGCTTAAGCTGCATATGGTGCCGTTTACGGACATTCAGGTGAAGCTGAAGGAGCAGGGGCGCGAAAATCTGCTGGTGATCTGTATGAAGCGGGCTATGCTGCGGATCGCAGAGCAGCTGGCGGAGCGGCGGTCTGCCAAGGCATTGATAACCGGAGAGAGTTTGGGACAAGTGGCCAGTCAAACGTTGGCCAGTCTGGGTGTCATCGGCCGGGCTGCCCAAATTCCGGTGCTGCGGCCGCTGATCACCATGGACAAGGGGGAGATTGTGAAGGTTTCGGAGAAAATCGGCACCTTCCCCATCTCCATCCAGCCCTATGAAGATTGCTGTACGCTGTTCCTGCCTAAGTCCCCCTCCACCAATCCGGGCCTTCGGACGGTGGAAAAGGTGGAGGCCATGATTCCGGGGCTGGACGAGCTGATCCGGCTGGCGGTGGAGGGTACGGAAACCCAAATCATCGAGGCAGGCCAGTCCTCCCGGGAGTTGGACGAGTTATTTTAAGTAATAGTGGCCTCCAGGTGGAAGCCGCCGACTTGGTGCATGAACGAATAAAGGTGGGAACCCGCCGTTTTGGTGCGTTAACGAGTAAAGGTGGCATCGCCGATTTAGTTCGCTAACGGAACAGGGTGATGCTTTATGGTGGGAATCTGGTGCCTCTGCGCGCTAACGGAACTCAGCGACGCTTACAGGCCGAAATCCGGTGTCTCGGCGCGCTAACGGAACTCACAGACCCTTAGCTGGGTGAACCAGGCCAAATTGGGGGCAAATTCTGCGCTAAGAGACGCTGAGTTCCGTTAGAAAACAAACCAACCGTTTTCTGGCCGCTAAGTGCGTCTGAGTTCCGTTAGCGGTTCAGCCGGCCAAATTACGGTTGCCCATCATCCCCAAAAACCCCCTCCGTGGACTCACATCCCTACGGAGGGGGTTTTGCTATGCGGGTGGAGCTGCAACCCGCTTGCCCAGCTTATTCCAAACGAATGGTGATCTCACCGGCCAAGGCGCCGGCGGGAATACTTACGCTTTGCGCATCCGGCCCGGCTTCAACACCGGAGCCTTCCACAGCGGCCACCGCTCCCATACTATACAGGGAGATGCGGAAGGGAGCGCCCGTTCCTTCATAACGGATCCGCAGCGCCTGCTGTTCCCGCTCCGCCGACACGGTCAGCGCAACAACTCCTTTGGTATCCCGAACCTGTACCTTCGCCCGCTGGCTCTCCTCCAACGCATACAGCCGGAGGTCAGCGTCTTCCGCATACGTATAGTCCGGCCGGTGGTCCACAGCACCCACAGCCACAAAGGAATTCGGCCGCACCCACAGCGGCAGGCTTAGGAAACCATGGTTTTCCCTGATCCAGCGGCCGCCTTCCTCCGTTTCGCCGGTTAACAGCCGGGTCCATCTCCCGCGGGGCAGGTAGTAATCCACATCCCCCTGCTCGCTGAATACCGGGGCCACTAGCAGGCTGCCGCCTAACATGTACTGTCGGTCCAGATACAGGCAGGCCGGATCATCCAGGAACTCCAGCACCATCGCCCGCATCACCGGCAGTCCCTCTTCATGCGCCTGGGCGGCAGCGTCGTAGAGATAGGGCATCAGGCTGCATTTGAGCTTGGTGAAAAAACGGGCCGTATCCACCGATTCCTCGTCATATGCCCATGGCACCCGGTAGGAATGGCTGCCGTGGAGGCGGCTGTGGCTGGAGAGCAGCCCAAAGGCCAGCCAGCGTTTGAACACATGGGCCGGGGCCGTGTTTTCGAAGCCGCCGATGTCGTGGCTCCAGAAGCCGAAGCCGGAGAGGCCCAAGGACAGGCCGCCCCGCAGACTTTCCGCCATAGCCCCATAGTCGGCGTAGCAGTCCCCGCCCCAGTGGACGGGAAACTGCTGGCAGCCCACCGTGGCGGAACGGGCAAAGACCGCAGCTTCTCCCGGTCCCAACAGCTCCTCCAGCACGTTGAACACAGTACGGTTATATAAGAAGGTATAATAATTATGCATCAGAACCGGATCAGAGCCGTCCGCATACGCCACATCCACCGGAATACGTTCGCCGAAGTCGGTTTTGAAGGCGTCCACACCCATCTCTACCAAGTCCTTGAGGTAACCGGCATACCAGGAGCAGGCCTCGGGATTGGTGAAGTCCAACAAACCCATCCCCGGCTGCCATTGATCCCCCTGCCACACATCGCCGTTGGCCCGGCGCAGCAGATATCCCTTTTCCTTCCCCTCGGCAAATAAAGGAGAACGCTGGGCAATATACGGATTAATCCATACGCAAATCTTCAGGCCCTTTTCCTTCAGCCGGGCCAGCATACCCGCCGGATCGGGAAATACCCGCCGGTCCCACCGGAAATCCGTCCAATGGAATTCCTTCATCCAGAAGCAGTCAAAATGGAACACATGAAGGGGAATATCCCGATCCTTCATGCCGTCCACAAAGGAGGTTACCGTCTCCTCATCGTATTGGGTCGTGAAGGAGGTGGACAGCCATAAGCCGAAGCTCCAGGCCGGAGGCAGGGCGGGTTTGCCGGTCAGCTCTGTATACCGGCCCAGAACATCCTTCATAGTAGGGCCGGCAAGAATGTAATATTCCATTGTTTCGCCGGGCACGCTGAACTGGGCCTTTTTCACCTTTTCCGAAGCCAGCTCGAAGGACACCCGTCCCGGATGGTTCACCAAAACACCATATCCTTTGCTGCTGATGTAAAAAGGAATGTTCTTGTACGCCTGCTCGGTGCTGGTGCCGCCATCGGCATTCCAGATATCCACGGTTTGTCCATTTTTCACAAAAGGGGTAAACCGCTCGCCCAAGCCATACAGGCATTCCCCGATATCCAGCTCCAGCTCCTCCCGGACGTAAGCGGTATCATTGGCATCCCGGATATAAGCCATGGATTTGGAGGCGCTTCCAGTCAAGCGGCGGTTATTCTCAAAAAAATCCACCCGCCATTCCTCGCCGGAGCTTATTCGAACGGACACCCCCCCGCTGCGGAGTATAGCCACGCCGTCCGTTTCCTCCACGGACAGGTGGTCATTCCCCGGTACGGAAAAAAGAGAGAAGGCGGGTCCCCGCTCCACTTCTCCCATATGGTGCATCAGCCTGATTCCGATTACCCCGGGCAGAGGGGAGAAAAAACGAACGGTCAGCAGCATGGTGTCCAGCATACTTCCTCTTCCCTGCAAGGGCCGCGGCGCAGCATACGCTGTCAGCCCTTCCGGGTCAAGCTCAATCTCATGGGGCTGTACGGCTCCCATAACGGTAAATCCCTTGCGAATCATCCAATTGCCATCGGTAAACTTCATTGCGGCATCACCTGATCCTTTCTTATGTACAAAACCGGCTGTCTGAAGACTCCGAGTACATAAGTGCCGCTTATTTTGACAGGCAAAGTCTCCTAAACTACGGAGACCTTGCCGTCAAAACGGGTTCTGATGTCTTCGAACGCTCTTAATTCAACCGGCTTCTTTTAAACACTTTCAGGATTTCCGCTACGATCATGGGCAGCAGGCTCAAGCCGGCAATGATCAGCCAGTCGGTGATTCCCAGGGCATGGACATTGAAAATCCGGGCGATGGGTGCGATGGAGATAATGCAGACCTGGAGCACAACGCCGAACAGGAAGGAATACACCAGCTTCATGTTGGAGCCGAAGCCCAGCTTAAAGATGGATTCCGTGTCCGAACGCAGGTTGAAGGAATGAACCAGCTGGGAGAAGCTCAATACACCGAAGGCCAGGGTTTGCGCATGGCGCAGAGCATCCTCGGAATAACCCTCGGGCATCAGCGGGAAGAAGCCCATGTGGTCCGTGTACATTTTCATACCGATAATAAACGCCGTAAGGGTGGCTACACCAATAATCGCCCCGTACAGCAGGATGTACCCGATTTTGCCGTGGAACAGACTTTCCTTGGCGGAGCGGGGTTTTTCCTTCATGACGGTCGGGTTCTTGGGGTCCATCCCCAAAGACAGGGCAGGCAGGGTATCGGTGACAAGGTTAACCCACAGAATATGGATCGGCCGCAGCGGTGTCGCCCACCCGAAGAGAATCGCCAGGAACAACGCCACTATTTCGCCCAGATTACAGGATAGCAGGAATAAAATGGACTTCTTTATATTTCGATAAATGTTTCGTCCTTCCTCCACAGCTTTGACGATTGATGAAAAATTATCGTCGGTGAGCACCATATCCGCAGCGCCCTTGGCCACATCCGTTCCGGTAATGCCCATGGCTACTCCGATATCCGCCTGCTTGAGGGAAGGGGCGTCATTCACGCCGTCCCCGGTCATGGAGACAATATTGCCTCTTTGCCGCAGGGCGCTAACGATCTTCACCTTGTGCTCGGGGGAAACCCGGGCAAACACACGGAGAGTGTCAATCCGGCTGGACAGCTCCTGCTCCGAAATTTGGTCAAGCTCCACACCAGACAAAACCTCGTCCTTGGAGGAGGCGATGCCCAACTCGCTGGCGATGGCAAATGCGGTATCCTTATGGTCGCCGGTGATCATAACCGTTTTGACCCCGGCTTGCTTGCACAGGGCGATAGAGTCGGCTACCTCCGTCCGCGGCGGGTCGATCATCCCCACCAGACCGGCGAAGACCAGATCCTTTTCCATTTCATCCACGGGAATATGCCGGTCCGGCACAGGGCGGTAAGCCGCCCCCAACACCCGCAGAGCTTTGTCGGACATGCTTTGCGCCGCGTCCATAATCGCCTTCCGGTCGGCATCGGTCATCGGCTCCACAGTGCCATTCCTGTGAATGCCGGTGGAGATGGTCAGCAGGTTATCGATGGCACCTTTGGTATGGACGCGGAATTCCCCGTTGTACATGTTTAGCGTGGACATCAGCTTCCGGTCGGAGTCAAAGGGGATTTCATTCACCCGCCGATGCTCCTCATCCAGTGTTTTTTTATCCAGATTAACTTGATCTCCCGCTACCAGCAGCGCGATTTCCGTAGGGTCTCCGGTTTTGGAGCCAGCTGTATATGTAGCGTCATTACAAAGCACCAATGTCTCCAGCAGGAGCCGGTGGGAATCGGTGGCGGTGGAGAGCTGGTCCAGCTTGGCCGATTGGCCGTCTGCATAAAATTCCGTCACGGTCATCTTATTCTGCGTCAGGGTACCGGTTTTGTCCGAGCAGATGATATTTACGGAGCCCAGAGCCTCAACGGCAGGCAGCTTCCGGATTATCACATTTTGCTTGATCATGCGCTGTACGCCGATGGCCAGCACGATGGACACAATGGCAATCATGCCTTCGGGGATAGCGGCTACGGCCAAGCTGATGGCGGTCATGAACATTTCCAGCAGCTCGCGGCCTTGAAGCAAACCGATGCCGAACATGACCACGCAGATGCCGATGGCAGCGATACCCAGATATTTGCCCACTTGCGCCAGATTCTTCTGAAGGGGAGTGGTATCCTCGTCAGCCTGCTCCAGCAAAGTGGCGATTTTGCCGATTTGGGAATCCATGCCTGTAGCTACGGCAACCCCTTCGCCGCGGCCATACGTCACCAGAGTGGACATAAAAGCCATGTTTTTCTGGTCACCCAAAGGCAAATCGGCGGGGTTGGCGGTTTCCGGAGCGAAATCCGCCTGTTTGTCAACGGGCACCGATTCACCGGTCAGGGCGGATTCCTCGATCTGCAGATTGGCGGATTCCGTAAGCCTGAGGTCGCAGGGAATATAACGGCCTGCATCCAGAATAATCAGGTCTCCGGGCACCACATCCTCGGATGGAATTTCCTTCAGCTCGCCGCCCCGTCTGACCACCGCCCGGGGAGTGGACATCTGCTTAAGAGCCTCCAGAGCATGCTCCGCCTTGGATTCCTGAACAACACCCACCACTGCGTTCAACACCACAACCAGGAAAATAATCAGGGCATCCGCGATTTCTCCCATAATACCTGAAATAAGCGCGGCGCCAATGAGCACATAAACCAGAACATCGTTAATTTGGGCAAAGATCCGCTGCAGCAGGGATTTCTGCTTTTTGCCGGCCAACCGGTTCGGGCCGTGTTCGGCGAGCCGTTTCGCCGCTTCCTCATCACTTAAGCCCTGCTGGGGATTCACCCGCAGCTCCTCCAACGTTTTCTCCTTCGTTTTCATGTACCAGATTGTCAACACCACCCTTATTCAGATTCACTTGTTCATCTGACTGGCATCCTTTCAAATACCCGGATTTCAGGTTTTTGAAGCATTTGCCAAATCCTTGTTGGACATTACGGTTCATAGGCTTGTCCGGTTTCGGGAATTTGCCTGTGGGGACAAACTTCAGTCATGTCCCGCATATGCTTGATCATAGGGATAAATCATACGGAGTGGACATTTCTTTTGGGAAAAGGGGGACAGGAATACATGCTGGAATGGATGTTGCTTTTTATCCAGATTATGATTATCAACCTGGTGTTATCCGGCGACAACGCGGTGGTTATCGCTATGGCCAGCCGCAAGCTGCCTCATGAGCAGCAGAAAAGAGCCATCTGGTGGGGCGCCTTCGGTGCCATCGCCCTGCGGCTTTTGTTAACCGCGGTCGCTGTCGTATTGCTGCAAATCGCCTACATTCAGGCCATCGGATCCCTGCTATTGCTGTACATTGCCATCAAGCTGCTGATTGATGAGGAAAAGGACCACCGGGTGAAGGAAGCGTCCACCTTAGGCAATGCCATCCGGACGATTATTGCGGCCGACTTCATTATGAGTCTGGACAATGTGCTGGCCATTGCGGCCAGAGCGGATAACAATTTTTCGGTTATTCTTCTCGGCGTCGGGCTTAGTGTGCCCATCATTATCTGGGGTAGTACACTGGTGGTGAAACTCCTTCACCGGTTTCCGGTGCTGGTTTATCTGGGTGCAGGAATTCTGGGGTATACAGCCGGGGAAATGATGGTGAAGGATCCGAAAATGATGGAGCTGATGAACAGTCATCTGTGGCACAGCAGCATGCCCTGGGCAACGGCCGGGATTGTGCTGGGGGCGGGATTATTGAAGAAGCTGCTGGAGCCGGAGGCCGGCAGGACAGCATAAGGGAGCAGGAACCAAGAATAGAGAACAGGGAGCAGCAGCCTTTGAGGCCTGCTGTTTTTGCGTTTGCACAGATCTTTACGAAATCTCAATCTTCCCTTTACATTGCAATAACCTAATTCCCTATCCCGTTAATCTCCTATTTACACTCCCCGATTATGATGATTAAAGCGTCAGCATCAAGACTTGCTCAGGTATTCATATGAAACCAGATAAGGGAGAGATCGAATTGAACAAGTATGCAAAAATCATCATAACCGGCGGGCTGGCCCTGTCCTTGCTGCCGGCGGCTGCTGTGGAGCAAAAAGTAACAGCTGCGGAAGCGGCGGCTCCCGCCTCCAAAAATCTCATCGTCCTGATCGGTGACGGCATGGGTCCCGCCCAAGTAACTGCCGGACGTGATTACCTCAAGTACATAAAGAACATCAACCACCTGGAGCTGGACAGCTATTATGTAGGACAAGCCACAACCTTCGCTGACCGCGGAGAAGACGGGGGCGTTTTGGTATCGGGTATCGTAACAGACTCCGCTTCCGCAGGCACCGCATTCGCCACCGGCCATAAAACTTACAATGCCGGAATCAGCGTATCCAATGAAGATATTTCCTTGCCGTTTGCCTCCGTGCTGGAAGCGGCTGAAGCTGCGGGCAAGGTGACCGGCCTTGTGACAACAGCGCGGATCACCCATGCGACCCCCGCTGTTTATGGATCCCACGTACGAAGCCGCGATAATGAATCGGCCATTGCCAGCCAATATCTGGACAGCGGCATTGACGTGCTGTTCGGCGGCGGCAAGCAATTCTTTACGACTACTGCCGAGAAGGGCAAACGCACGGACAAGAACATTATCGGCGATTTCCAAACCAAGGGATATGAAGTTGCTTACGATGCCGCAGGACTTGCTTCCATTAAAAGCAGCAAGGCGCTGGGACTGTTCAACAGCTCTCACGTAGCTTACACGCCGGACCGGGACGAAACTGTGCCGAGCCTGGCCCAAATGACATCTAAGGCTTTGGATATTCTGTCCAAGGATACCAACGGCTTTGCTATCATGATCGAAGGCGGCCGGATTGACCATGCCTCCCACGCCAACGACTTCTCCACCACCATCGACGAAGTCCTGGATTTTGACGCAGCAGTGAAGGTGGCTATGGATTTTGCCAAGAAGGACGGCAACACCTCTGTAGTCATTACAGCCGACCATGAAACCGGCGGTCTGTCCCTGGCCCGCGATAATATTTATGAGAGCAACTATGATCTCTGGGACAAGCAAATTCATTCCTCCGAGTCCATTGCCGCAGCGCTGAAGGCTGCCAAAACACCGGAAGAAATCAAGCAAATCGTTCAAGGCAATACCTGGATCACTGATCTGACCGATGAGGAAATCACGCAAATCATGGCTGGCGACGGCTCCTCCTACGGCCGCGAGGGCAGCTACAATGCGGTTATCGCCAAACGTCTTCTCATCGGCTGGACCGGTCACGGCCATTCCGGTGTGGATGTGGGTGTATGGGCATACGGTCCTATCGCAAATTTGGTGAAGGGCCAAGTGGATAATACCGATATTGCCAAAAGCTCCGCCAAGGTTCTCGGTGTGGATCTGGATGCTGCCACGGCCAAGCTTCAGGCCAAGACTATCTACCCCAAGTTCAAAATCAACCGCAACAAGGAAGTGCTGTACCCTGCCAAGGCACTGGCCGAAAAAATGGGCATCACGGTTGCCTATGACGATGCTTCCCGGGCAGTGAAGCTGACCGGTTCCGCTGGTGAGTATTCCGTAAACGTGGATTCCCTGGCCGTAAGCTGGAACGGCGCCGCCGACTCTATCACTGCAGAGAACGATTACGGCAAGCTGTATCTGCCCCTCTCCGCCTTCAGCAAACTGACCGGCAAGAGTCTCGTGTGGGATTCCCTGTCCGAACGGATTCTGCTGCCGTAATGATGAAGAAAGCGATGATCGAGCTTCACGGGGTCCGCAAGGACTTTGTCGTTTCGGACAGGCGGCTTCCCATCCTTCACATTCCGCAATGGAATGTGGAGGCCGGGGGCCGCCTGGCCTTGCTGGGGCCTAGCGGAAGCGGGAAAAGCACCGTGCTGCATTTGCTTAGCGGTATCCTCCGGGCGGACCACGGAGAGCTGCGTGTGGCGGACACGCCTCTCCATGAGCTGAATGAAGCAGAGCGTGACCGTTTCCGGCTGCGCCATGTCGGATATATCATGCAGGATTTTCACTTGATCGGCTCCTTGACGGCGGCTGAGAACGTGGAGCTGATGCTGCCCCAAGTCTTACGGAGAGACAAGCGGAAGCTGCTGCGGGAATGGTTCGGCCGGGTGGGTCTGGCCGACCGGATGGACCATCTACCCGGACAGCTCTCCCGCGGCCAGCAGCAGCGGACGGCCATCGTGCGTGCGCTGATCGGTGCGCCGCCCCTGGTGCTGGCGGACGAACCCACCGGGAGCCTGGACTTTGAGTCTGCGGAGCTGGTGATGCGCCTGCTCTTGGAGCTTTGCGCTGATCAGGGAAGCACCTTGATGGCAGTTACCCATGATCTTCATCTGGCGCAGCTGTTTCCGGAACGGATCGGGATCGGAGAGATGAATACGGTATTGGCGGCGCATTCCTCTGCGAGGCAGGAGAATCTGCTGCAGCGGAAGGAGGCGCTTGAAGCATGAGTCTGTTTCAACTGGTATGGCGCAATGTGCTGCACCGCCGGACGTTATCGGTGCTGACGGCTGCGGCAGTGGCTGTGACGGTGGCGCTGACGGTATTTCTGCTGCTGCTGCGGGACGGGGTGGAGCAGGGAGCGGAGAAGGGCTACGGTCCCTTCGAGGTGGTAGTCGGCGCTGATGGGAGCGAGTCCCAGCTGGCTTTGAATACTTTTTACCATGTGGGCGCCCCTACGGGGAATGTGCCGTACAGTGTGCTGACGGGCATTCAGTCGGAAGAGGATATGGCTGCCGCTTTCGGCATGACCACGGGGGACAGCTACAACGGCTATCCGATAGTGGGGGTTGATCCGGGGTATTTCCAGGTCCGGTACGGGGACAAACGATTGGCCTCCGGCAAGCTGTATGCGGAAACGGGGGAAGCGGTTGTGGGAGCTTATGCCGCCAAGGCAGCCGGGCTGAGGGTTGGGGATACGTTCCATGGCGCCCACGGGCTCACCGAGGAGCATCACGAGGAGGAGGGTGGAGAGGAGCATGAGGCCCACGAGAGCTTTTCCTATAAAGTGGTCGGTATCCTGCCCCAGCTCCACACTCCTGATGACCGTGCGGTCTTCACCACCATGGATTACGCCTGGGCGGTCCATCATAATGAGCATTCGGAGAACCGGGAGGTCACGGCTGTTATGATCAAGCCGGCCACCTTGACCGGGGCTCAAGCGCTGAAGCTGAAATACGACGCCTTGGACAATGTCCAGGCGGTGTTCACCAGCAAGGCGGTTGCCGACGTGGTCAATATGGCGGACAAAGGCACACAGGCGGCTGGCGCTCTGACGGTGCTGTGTGTGGCGCTGGCCTCCATCACATTGACGCTGTCGCTGATTGCCGCTGCCAACGAGCGGCGGCGGGATGCGGGGCTGCTGCGCCTTATCGGCAAGTCCCGCAGCTATGTATGGGCTACGTTAATGGGCGAAGGGCTGCTGCTGACCCTGTCCGGTCTGGCAGCCGGTGTGCTGCTTGGTCATGGAGCCAGCGGGATATTTACGGATGCGGTGTTCGGCTACACCGGCATCCGGCTGTCCGCATGGGCGGCAGCCCCGGGGGAAGGCCTGCTGCTGGCCGGAGCGCTGGTGCTGGGCGGGCTGGCCACGCTGGCTCCGGCCATGAACATGTACCGGGCGGACCCGCTGCAGCTGTTTCGAGGATAAGCAATCCCCCAAAAGTGACGAGGAGCTCCGAAGCGGATGCCGAATCCTTTTGGGGGAGCCCCTCTCCGAAAAGATAAACCCTGAAAGATGACCCATGGAAACGAACCGATCAGGCAGCAAGGTAATGATTGTAATAGTATAGAAGAGAGAGGGGAGTCCAGGTATGGGCAAGCTGATTAGACCTATGGGGACTGTAATGGCGGTGATGTTGGCTGCCGCCGTAGCAGCGGGCTGCGGCGGGAAAGCGGGAGGCGCCGGGGAGGCCGGCAGCTTTGGGGATGCGCAGCCGGCTGCGGCAGCAACGGCGGCCATAGCGGCATCGGCTGTACCGGCTGGGCAGCAGCCGGCCGCGTCTGCAGCGCCGGGCTCACCGCCGGCCACAGCGGTGCCGCCGTCTCCCGCAGCGGCAGCCGTCAAGGCCAGCTCCGCTGCTTTGGCGTCGGCGCTGGCCTCGCCTTCGGCTGCTGCAAGCGGCCAGCCGTTGGCCGCTACTGCTTCGGCTGCGCCTCTAACGCAGCCGGCCGCACCCGGCTCCGCAGGGGCAGCCCCGGCCGCGGCCGCCTCGCCGGTGCCGGACCAGCCGCCCGCCGCTGGCGAAGGATCGGCAGCTCCGATAGCCCCTGCTGCCGCCCCGGCGGAGAAACCCTCCGTCTCCAAAAAAGAAGAAGGCAGCATCCAATGGTCGGAGTTCTTCGACAACGACAAGCAGGATACCCCTTCGGAGCGCTTCTGGGATCTGAACGGCAAGACTGTTTCCATCCGGGGTTATATGGGCGAGGTGCTGTCCTTCGAGAAGCATTGGTTTCTTGTTATTTCCGCGCCTGGAGCGGAGTGCCCCTTTGACAACGGCGATGAAACCTACTGGAACAAGATTATGATCGCATTTACCAGCAACGGGGAAAAACTGCGCTACACCAGCGGCCCTCTTTTGATTACGGGACGGTTGGATGTAGGTGTAAAAATCGACGAATCCGGCTACAAAACCATGTTCAGGCTGTATGATGCCTCCTTCAGTAAGCTGAAGGAATAACAGCCCTTCTTATTGAGGTAAGCCGCAACCGGATTTGGTGTCATGAGCAGATTTTGCAGGGTTGACGCGAACGGGACGGAAGTTGGAAGCGGGCTAACGGCGGCAGAAGCCCTTATTTGCCCAAAAAGCGGAGCCGAAAAAATCTAACGGCGGTCACAGCCGTTATAGAGCAGGAAAACATCCGTTGGAGGGCTTTTTGGCCGAAATAAGTGCGCTGGCTTCCGTTAGATTCCCCAGGCCCGGATTTTTGCCCCGATAAAGGCTTACACCGCCGTTAGATTTCCTCAGGGGTATCCGCACGGCTTCAATAGTAAGAATTCCGGTACGAGCTGATGGTACACACGGATAAACGCTCTTGATGCAGCATGTTCATAACAAAGAACCGCCAGGGCTTATACCCCCGGCGGTTCTTTGTTACATGCGGTTACTTTAATAAAGCAGGAGCAGCAGGATGGACATGCTTATGCTGGATAAGGTCCAAGGCCCGGGTTGTAAGATCGGCTTTGTGGGCGGTATATTCATCCTGCCAGATATCCTTGTTGGCCAGACGCTGGTCCAGCTCAGCCTGGAGGCCGGACACGGCCAGCTCCAGCAGCTGACTGCTGGTCACACCCTTTTCCAGCGCAACTTCCTCCAGAGAAGTGCCTGCATCGACTGCCGAACGGATTTCATCCGTGCTCATGCCCAAAAGTCCGGTGAGTGCTGTGGTGTCCAGCTTCTCCAAGCCGTGGCCGATGGGAGGCTGTTCACTTCCCGGAACGGGCGGCTGGGGACGGGTCCGGGCCAGACGGGCTTCCGCTCTGTCTGCTGCTTCGTTCACTCTTGCGTCATACTGGTCTTGTGTAATACGGCCGTCCTGAAGCTCTCTGTCCAGATGGGCAACAATCGATTTGGCAGCCAAGGCAGTCAATTGCCCCACATCGGCACCTTGTGCTTGTGCAACAGCCAGAAGGGATTGTCCCTCCTCCAGAGATGTCCGCAGGCTGCTTTCGCTCATATTCAGCAAGGAGAGCAGCGTGTCCTTATCCATCTCCAGACCAGGGCCGACGGGCCCCAGCGGCGGTTCCCTCAGAATGGGAGGAGCGGGCAGGGTAGGGGCGTTGACGTCGGGAGCAGGTAAGGCCGGAGCGGTGAGAAGGGCGCCTTCGGATGAGGAAGGAGCAGAGGAGGCTGCTTGCTCATATACGGCTGCAGCTACTGTGGAGGGCTGTTCCTGGGCGTAGGCAGAACCGGTTCCGGCAGCGCCGAGGAGCAGGAAGGCGGCGGCACCTCCGGCCGCCAGCTTGAACGATGGTTTTTTCATGTGGATCATCCTTTCGCGAATGGTGTGATTTGCCTTGCTAAGACTCAGTGTAGACGCGGATTATGAAAAAACGGAGAAAATGCAATCTGGCGGAATTCTTTTTTTGACCGGATTCGTGCACGGGGTTTCACCTGTTTTTCACCAACGCATGATAAGGTGAGGTTTGTTATACTAAAGGAAGCAACTCCGTACGCAGGGGGAGAGGACGGGAATGAAGATTCTGCTTGCCGAGGATGATCTCGGGCTGGGAGAGCTGATTGTGCATCTTCTAAAGAAGAAAGCGGACTATACAGTGGAATGGGTGCAAAACGGCACGGACGCCTTCGACTGGGCAAGCGTCTCCGAATATGATGTGCTGGTGCTGGATTGGATGCTGCCTGGCAAGGACGGCTGCCAGGTTTGCCAAGAGCTGCGCAGTGGAGGTTACCAGGGGGCCATATTGATGCTGACGGCCAAGGATGCCTTGGAGGACCGGGTGCAGGGGCTGGATGCCGGAGCGGACGACTATCTGGTGAAGCCCTTTGCCATTGATGAGCTGTTGGCCAGGCTGCGGGCCCTGGGGAGGCGCACCTTTCTGCCGCTGGAGGAGGAGATCAGCCGGATCGGCGGGCTGGAGCTGCACCGCAGCAGCCAGACGCTGGTTGCCGGCGGAAGACGGGAGCAGCTTACGCCGCGGGAATTCCAACTCCTGAATTTGCTGCTGCGTCATGCAGGGCAGGTGCTTCCCCGTGAGCTGATCTTGGACAGAATTTGGGGAATGGAGAAGGAGGTCGCAGTCAAAACAGTGGACGCCACCGTGAAGCTATTGCGCAAGCGTCTTATGCCAATGGGCATTGCACCGGATTGGATTGAAAGCGTCAGGGGAGTGGGGTATCGGATTGGAAAAGAAGCTTATCCGGAAGTTCATCCGCAACCCCCGCAGTGAGCAGCAGGAGCTGTTCCGGTCGGCACAAAACCGGCTTACCCGCCGGTACAGTCTTCTGATGGGGTTGTTTTTGCTGCTGTTGATTGCCGTTGTTTATATTCTGCTGTACACCCTGATTTGGAATGAACAAAAAAATGGGCTGGACACATTGACCGCGGAGGAAACCAAAGCGCTGCAGGGCCCCTTGTGGGGGGAGGTACAAGCGGGCAAATTCGTCAGGCCGGGAGAAAGGCCGTTTCCGCTCAGCGCTGACCAGGCCTTCTATTACGTAGCGGATGCCGAAGGGGATATCCTGTATGGAACGGAGATCCGGCCCGAGCTGAGGGAGCAGGTCCTGCTGCTGATCCGGCAGGAGGCGTTTACGGACAGGCCCGGCATTGTGCAGCTGCAAACCAAAACCGATCTCCACATTGAGGAAGGACAGACCCAAACCCGGAGCACCGCTTATCTGGCGGAAAAACGCACGGTAATACGGAGCGGTCAGCAGGTGGGGACGCTGTATATCGGCAAGGACGTGTCCTTCCAGCAGCAGCTGTTGGGGTGGCTCCCCGCCGTATTGGCAGGCATCGCGCTTTGCTTTGCGCTGATTGCCGCTTGGCTGGGCCGGTGGATGGCCCGTCAGGCCATTCACCCGCTGCGGGAGGCATATTTGCGCCAGAAGCAGCTGACAGCAGACACCTCCCATGAGCTGAGGACGCCGCTCAGTGTGCTCCTTGCCTCCATTGAGGCGTTGGAGCTGGAGGAGGGGGTGGCCGGTCAGGCTTTTGCAGAGCGGCTGACAGCCCGGATGAAGGGAGAGGTGCAGCGGATGTCACGCCTTACCGGTGACCTCTTGACCCTGTCCCGGCTGGATTCCGGACAGGAGGTATTCACCAGCCGTCCGTTTAATTTGACGGAAGCGGCCGGGGAGGCTATGGCGGCGCTTGCCCACTTGGCCGGTGAGAAGGGAGTCACGCTGGAGCTGGAGGCGGAGCCGGAGCTGCCTGTGCGGTTAGACCGGGAGAAGCTTGTCCAGCTGATGGTGATCCTGTTGGAGAATGCGGTGAAGTATACCCCGGAAGAGGGCAGCGTCCGTCTCAAGATGGGTTTGACCGGAAGGCGGGGTGGAGAACGGGTGCAGCTTGAGGTGGTGGATACGGGCTGCGGGATTGCGGAGGAGGAGCTGGAAATGGTTTTTCAGCGCTTTTACCGTCCTGATCTGTCCCGTTCCCGCCATGCCGGGGGACATGGGCTGGGTCTGGCAATAGCCAAGCAAATTACAGACGCTTACGGAGGCTCTATCCGGGCCCGGAGCATATTGGGGCAAGGGAGTGTTTTTACGGCGGAGCTGCCCCGGTATGCGGAGGAATAGGGATGTCTGGCTTTTTGCCGGATTTTGGGCTAAACTAGACCTAAGTGTGTCGCAAACTGTCTGCCTGGGGGGATCAAAGCAATGGCGCGCAACAATTATTCGGTGGGTTTAGTGCTGATAGGCATTGCCGTTATTCTGCTGCTTGGCAAGCTGGGGGTATTCTCGTTTTTAGGCGGGCTTCTGTGGCCCGTATTCATCCTGCTGCCCGGCGTGGTGTTTCATTTCCTGTATTTTTCCAGAGTGCTGCCGGCGGGAGTTTTGGTGCCGGGCGGAATTTTGGTTACTTATTCGCTCCTGTTCTTTTTCTGCAATATATTCGGCTGGGGGGCTATGTCTTATCTGTGGCCGGGCTTCATCTTCGGCGTAGCCGTGGGCCTTTACGAGCTTCACCTGTTTGACCGGCACAGCGGCAGGGGTGTGCTGACTGCAGCGATGATCTTGGCGGCGATATCCGCCGTGTTCTTCGCACTGGCCTTTATGTTTACCGCGGGCATCTACTTTATCATTTTCGTTCTGCTTGTGGCGGGTGTAGGTTTGATTATGACCCGGAAGCGCGGCTGGTAAAAGCTTCCTTCCCGCAGAAAATAAGGGGATTCCTTGAATTTTGCCGATTGGAAGCCATATCCCTTGATTTTTGATGCCGCAAAACGTATACTTAGAACAAAAGTCAAGCGTCGGAGCTGTCCGGCGCTATTTTATTGGAAGCGAGAGGAATCCCATACTATGCATGCAAGAGAGAAAATTCGCAACATCGCCATTATTGCCCACGTTGACCACGGCAAAACCACGCTGGTAGACAAGCTGCTCCAGCAATCCGGTATTTTCCGTGAGAACGAAGCCATTCAAGAACGCGCTATGGACTCGAACGACATTGAGCGTGAACGCGGCATCACCATTTTGGCCAAAAACACCGCGATTGAATATAAGGACTACCTGATCAATATTGTAGACACCCCGGGCCATGCCGACTTCGGCGGCGAAGTGGAACGGATCATGAAGATGGTGGACGGCGTTCTGCTGGTGGTGGATGCCTTCGAGGGCTGTATGCCCCAAACCAAGTTTGTTACCCGCAAAGCCCTGGAAAGCGGCCTGCACCCCATTGTTGTCGTGAACAAAATCGACCGCCCCAACGCACGCCCTGAGGAAGTTATCGATGAAGTGCTGGATCTGTTTATTGAGCTTGGCGCCTCCGATGAGCAATTGGACTTCCCTGTGGTATACGCTTCTGCCCTTCAAGGGACCTCTTCCCTTACTGCTGATAATCAACAGCCCAACATGGAAGCCATCTATGAAACCATTGTGGGCCGTACCCCTGCTCCTACCGAAAGTGTAACTGATCCTCTCCAATTCCTTGTCACCTTGATGGATTATAACGAATATATGGGCCGTATCGCCATCGGCCGGATTAACCGCGGCGTGATCCGCCAAGGTCAGGCTGTAGCTGTTTGTACCCGTGAAGGAACCGTCAAGCAGGCCCGTATCGAGAAGCTGTTTGGCTTCCAGGGTCTGAAGCGCGTGGAAGTGGCGGAAGCGGGCGCAGGGGATATCGTCGCCATTGCCGGCATTAAGGATATCAACATCGGGGAAACCATCGCCGATTTGGCCAATCCCGAAGCGCTGCCTGTCCTGGAAATTGATGAACCTACGCTGCAAATGACCTTTTTGGTAAACAACAGTCCTTTTGCAGGCAAGGAAGGCAAGTTCGTCACCTCCCGCAAGATACGCGAGCGTCTCTATAAGGAAGTGGAAACCGACGTCAGCCTTCGTGTCGAAGACACCGACAGCCCGGATGCCTTCGTGGTATCGGGACGCGGCGAGCTGCACTTGGGTATTCTTATCGAGAATATGCGCCGGGAAGGCTACGAAATGCAGGTCTCCAAACCCGAGGTTATTATTAAGGAAATCGACGGGGAAAAAATGGAGCCTATCGAACGTCTGATTATCGACGTGCCGGAGGAGAACATGGGCGCCGTGATGGAGTCCTTGGGCAGCCGTAAGGCCGAAATGATCAACATGACCAACAACGGCATGGGCTCCGCCCGTCTGGAATTCCTGATTCCGGCCCGGGGCTTGATTGGCTACCGGACCCACTTCCTGACCCTGACCCGCGGTTACGGCGTCATGAACCATGCCTTCGAGAAGTACGGCCCTTATCTGGGATCCGGAGTAGGCGGACGTCACCAGGGTGTGCTGATTTCCACGGAAAACGGCACCTCCACCCTGTACGGTATTCTGTCCGTAGAGGACCGCGGCATTCTGTTCCTGATGCCTGGCGCAGAAGTGTATGAAGGCATGATCGTAGGCGAGCATACCCGGGATACCGATATTGTCGTCAACATCTGCAAGGAAAAAGCAGTGAACAATATCCGTTCTGCGACCAAGGAAGAAACCGTGCGTATGAAGACACCGCGTCTTTTCTCCCTGGAAGCCGCTCTTGAATATTTGAACGATGACGAGTATTGTGAAATCACTCCGAAATCCATCCGCCTGCGTAAGAAGCTCCTCAACCGCGGCGAACGCGAACGGGCTGAAAAGCAGCGTAAAAACGCGGAAGTGAATTCCTAAGATTCAAGCTTTGATCGTATAACAAGACTTCCGCAAGCGGGCAAGGTCCTTGGCTTAAGGAAAGTGAGGTCGGGTCCGGTGCAATTGCGCCGGACCTTTTTTGCGGATTTTGCCGGAATATAGCATTTATCCTATTGATAACGGAGGATTGTCCATGAAGCTGGAGGACTCGCTTTTTAATTGGCTGCAAATCCATCTGGTGGCGGAGGCCCGGCCGGAGGATCAGGCGGCTAAGGAAACGGTGCGCTTTTTCGAGGAAATATTGACCGAGGATCACGGTGTCACCGAATTGGCCATCGGCGCCCAGGACACGACTATGATTCATGTCCGTTACACGGCGAACGGCAAAACGAAGATGCAGATGTTCGGCAGAGAACTGGCGGAGCAGCTTCTATTCGATATCGATGCCAACCCCAAATACCATTAACCGGCAAGCCCTTCAATAAGCATGAAACGGAGATGAATGCCACATGGCTCAGTCAGACTCTCTGTCCGGTGAACAGGGAAGCCCTTCCCGCCGCCGGTCCGGCAAATCCCGCATAATCGCTTTTGCCTTCATATGGGTGGCTGTACTGGCATTGGTTAGTGTGATCGGATACGGTGCCTATCTGTATATGTACAAGCTTACGCCTATGCTCGGCAAAATCGGTACGGAGCAATCGGTTCCCGCCGGAATGTCAGCCAGTGAAAAACCCTTGGTGCTGCTGCTTCTGGGTGTGGATTCCCGCCCCAAAACCGGGAGTCTCAACACCGATGTGATTATGGTGGCGGCGCTGAATCCGTCCCGCAAAACGGCCACTCTCGTATCCATTCCCAGGGATACCTATCTGAAGGCGTCACAAGGCCTGCGTGCCAATAAAGCCAACGCCTTTTATGCCAATCTGATGGCGTCCTCCAAAACCACAGCACCGGATAAAATCAAAAAGGTGTTCGCCGGAGCATTGGGTGTGCCTGTGGATTATGTGGCTACGGTCAATTTCCAGGGCTTCCGGGATATTGTGGATGCGGTAGGCGGGGTTAAGGTAGAGGTGGACATGAATATGCGGTATGTGGATAAGGCGGATGGGACGAATATTAACTTGACAGAGGGGCTTCAGACCTTGGACGGCAAAAATGCCCTGGATTTTGTCCGGTACCGCAAATCCAATAACGGCACAGCCGAATCCAGTGACCAGGAACGTAATGCCCGGCAGCAAATGGTGGTGGCGGAGCTGCTCCACAAGCTGAAATCCCCGTCCGGCGTGCTTGCGGCGGGAAAACTCATGGAAGCCGTCGGCGAACATATCACCACGGATATTCCTGTAGAGCAGTTGAAGTCGATGATACGGACATATATCGGAATCGATAAGGATAAAATGGAGTATATACATCTGGAGGGTGAATGGAAAAGCCCTTATGTATACATATCGGAAAAAGAGTGGAAGCTGGCAACCAGTCATCTCAAGCAGCAGTTGGAATGAAGGATGGGCGCTTACTTCAGTGGCTGAAATCCCAGGCACTGTGGTATACTGGACCTAGCAGCATCTGCACTACCTTCGCATCTACGGCACAACGTCAAAGGAGGTCCTGATGGTATGGCTGAAGCAATAACTGCTCTAAATGAAGAGCTCATGGCAACTTTGCAGAAGGAAACCTTCGTCATCCTCAATACGGTGGATGCGGATACCGGCGCTCCTTGCGTCAACGCCATATCCTGGGTTTATGCCAAGGATGAGGGAACCATCCGCTTCGCGGTGGACGGGCGCTCCCGGATCATTGCGAACATCAAGGCGAAGCCGCAGGCAGCGGTGTCCCTTTTTGCCGCGGGTTCCTTCCATGCCGTATACGGAGATGTCCGTGTGGTCACGGAAGAGTTGTCCGGCGTGCCCTTCAAGCTGGCATGTGTCGACGTGCTGGTACGCGAGGTCAGAGATGCCATGTTCTATGGCTCCCGCGTGTCGATCCTACCCGAATACGAGAAAACCTATGACAAACGTGCGGCTGACAAGCTGGACGGACAAGTGTTTGAAGCCATGAAGAAAGCCTAACTGCGTGCGCAGTTAGGCTTTCCTGCATTTTTACGGCATTGCCGACGACTACAGATTGTTGTCCTGGAACTGGCTGCCGTCCGGATCATGGTGCTTGCCATTGTCCATTGGCGCCATATCCTTGGGGATTTGTGGTGCTACCCGTCCGATAATGTCGCCCAGCTCTTGGGCGAATCCCGAGAAAGGCCGTCCATTTCGGATATCGTCCCGCACATGCCGGATCCGTTCGCCCAACGCCATATCGGCTGTGACGAAAGCATTAATGCCCTCCGGATCCTTGCGGAATGCCTCGGCCACGGAATATTTGATGATATTCACCCGGGACCGGTCCAGATTGGGCTCCACGGTAATGCCGACAATCGCTGTTTTCCCCATGATGACGCACTTGGCATCTTCAACCTGGGGAATGCCTTTGGCCAGATCCTCCAAGCGTGTAGCCGTATCCGCCGGAAGGTCGGCAGATCTCAGGGGATTAGCCGTTTCTGCCTGCTGGGCCCGCAGATTGTTATCATTTTGGCCTGCCTGATGGCCGGCCTTGCCACAGCCAGTGGCTGCTGCCGCCAATGCAATCAAAAGTATCCATAACCGTACACGCATCGGGATGTTCCCACCCTTCTATGTTATTTAAGCTCAGGGGCATTGTTACGGATAGTTTGACCACTTCTGCATCAACGTATGTATGCCGGTTCGACTAGACACACTTGGAGGCGACCCCTATGAGAAAAATTTATGTTCTGGATACCAACGTCCTGCTTCAGGACCCCAACGCCGTTTTCGCCTTCGAGGACAATGATGTGATTATTCCCGCTATCGTGCTGGAGGAATTAGACGCCAAAAAACGGCTGGCCGATGAAATTGGACGCAACGCACGCTTCACCTCACGCCTCTTGGACGGCTTCCGGGCGAAGGGCAAGCTTCAGGACGGGGTCACGCTGGATAACGGGGGTTCCATCAAAGTAGAGTTAAATCACCGCAGCTTTGCCAAGATGCAGGATGTATTCGGAGATATGTCCAACGATAACCGGATTCTGGCCGTTGCGCTGAATTATCATATGGAGGAGCAGGAGAAGGAACACCCTCAGCCGGTGATTCTGGTGAGCAAGGACACCCTGGTGCGGATCAAAGCCGATGTGCTGGGGCTAACTGCACAGGATTATTTATCAGACCGTGTGGTATCCAATTCGGATATGTACACCGGCTGCGTGACGCTGAAGCTGCACCCTTCGGTAATTGACGAGTTTTACACGTACCGGTTTCTGGATATTAAGAATCTGAACCTGGGCTACACCTTATATCCCAATGAATTTGTAATTCTGAAGGATGAGATGGGCACCTCCAAGTCCGCTTTATTGAAGGTAAATAAAGAAGGCAAACGTCTGGAGCCTTTGTTCTTGAGCAATGATCCCATCTGGGGGATTGCGGCCCGTAATGCCCAGCAGCGGATGGCCCTGGAGCTTCTGCTGAACGATGATATCCCGCTGGTGACGCTCACAGGCAAAGCGGGCACAGGTAAAACCTTGCTTACGGTTGCCGCGGGGCTGATGAAGGTGGAGGATGACCACAAATACAAGAAATTATTGATTGCCCGGCCAGTGGTGCCGATGGGCAAGGATATCGGGTATCTGCCGGGGGAAAAGGATGAGAAGCTCCGTCCGTGGATGCAGCCGATCTATGATAACCTGGAGTACCTCTTCGATACGAAAAAACCGGGGGATATCGACAAGGTGCTGGCGGGACTGGGCAGCATCCAGGTGGAGGCGCTGACCTACATCCGCGGCCGTTCCATTCCGGGGCAGTTCATTATTATCGACGAAGCCCAGAATCTCTCCCGCCATGAGGTAAAAACCATCGTTTCCCGGGTAGGGGAGGGCAGCAAAATTGTGCTTTTGGGCGACCCCCACCAAATTGATCATCCTTATCTGGATGCCACCAGCAACGGGTTGTCGTATGTGGTGGAGCGCTTCAAGGAGCAGGGCATCGCCGGGCACATCATGCTGGAGCGCGGTGAACGCTCCAACCTGGCCCAACTGGCTGCAGATTTGCTGTAGCCGGAGTGTTGCAAGGTGCGGCACAAGATGCAGAATAAAAAGTCCTTGGTTTACCGCGGTTTATGCGGTAGCCAAGGGCTTTTTTGCGAGTTTGTGTTTAGCTAACTTGCAGACGCGCGCGGTTTGGTCCGGATGGAGGCTGTCCAGCAACCGGTGGTTCATGGATTTGGCGGGTAACGAAAGGAGGCGGATTTTTCTAACGGCGGTGAGAGCCGTTATTGGCCTCCAAACAAGCCTTCAGAAATTCTAACGGCGGCCAGAGCCGCTATTTGATGCAAAGGAGCCTGTTTTTGCCTTGGAGAGGCCAAATAACGGCCTGTGCTTCCGTTAGAAAACGTGGAGGTAAATTTTCGGGTAAATAGCGGCGCTCACTTCCGTTAAAATTCCGGGTCGGCTGCGTGAGGGCGGAAATAGCCAAGCCCTTGCATCCGGCAATGGTGCGTGAGGGCGGAAATAGTCAAGCCCTTGCATCCGGCATCGGTATGTGAGGGAATAATCAGCCAGGCCAGCCGGGCGTCCCGCCCACTACTCTTACGCCCAATGCCCGGGTGCCCGTAAACCCGGCGGCAGCCTGGTGCCGCCATCGCCCTTGGCGGAGTTGACCTGCATCTGCGACAGGAACAGGGCCCCGCGCAAATCCGCGCCGCGCAAGTCGGCATCCCGCAGATCCGCGCCGATAAAGTCGCAGTCCCGCAGGTCGGCCTTTTGCAGGTTGGCGGCAATGAGCATGGCGCCTCTTAGGTTGGCTCCGCGCCACAGCTTGCCCTTCAGATTGGCGCCGAAAAAATCCTTCCGGCCGGGAAGCGCCGAGGCGCTTCGCCCGGAGGCCTCAATCCCCTGCTGCCGCACCAGCCGGCTCGCTTCCACGAGCGTGCCGTTCACTTCGGCACGCACTGTTGCCAAATCCAGCTCCAGCAGCGCCTCCGGCGGCTGGGCCGCCAACGCCTTCAGCCGGGCGATAGCCTGCCCGGCTTCCCCATGCAGGGCTGCCGTCCGATCGGCAGCCGCAATTTCCCGCAGGTAGCTGATGATTTCATGCAGCTGCTGCATAACCGGGAAAACCGCCAGCATCCGGTCAGCCGTGTGGCTGTCCTCCCGCCAGCTGTGCCCGCCGAAGGTCAGCTTGGACACCCGCTCTCCCGCGCCGAAGCAGTCGTATACCGTGCAGCCTTTATATCCCTGCTTGCGCAGGGAATCATGGATACCGCAGCGGTAATCCTTCTGCAGGTGGCGGCAGGGGCTTCCTCCCGGCTTATCGCAGGGGAAGTCGGCCGATTTGGCATACGGCAGGGCAACGCAGCATAGGCCGAAGCATTGGCTGCAATCCGTCTGCAGATGGGGCTGTAAAGGGTCGATAATAGAATGATTCATCGTTGGAACACTTCTTTTCGCAATAAAATGAGTAAACGTCAGCTTTTCCAGTGTATCATGATTCAGCGGCCAGCTCCATGCGGATCACACGGTATCCAAACGGAGGGAGGGAGAGGCGGCCTGCTGTAACCGTTTCTCCGGTCAGCCCGTCCCGGCAACCCTGCGGTAAGGTAACACTGCCGCCTTGGCCGTCCATGTTAACCACAACCCACAACCGGTAACCGTCACCTTCCCGGGGAGCCACGATGGTGCCCGGGCTCACGTCCGTCCGGAGCGTAACGCCAGCTTCTCCGGCATAATGAAGAAGGATCCGCCGGAGCATGGCATCCCCCTCTCCACCGGCGGGCAAGGAGCCCAGCATCACGATTTTGCCGCGGCCGACTTGCCGTTCCGTCAGAAAGGCTTCGCCTTGTGCCGGTCCTTGATTAATCCAACCCACGGCCTTGGCGTTCACCGGGCGAAACACAGCGCTCCATAAGGATAACGGGGCCGTTATTCCAAAGGCGGTACCGGTGGTTCCGCTGCCGTCCATGGGATAGGTATAAAGGGTTTCCACCCCGGCAAGCTCCTCCAAATACTGGCCAAGGGCAGCGTCCGTGGGGACGGTATGCTCTTGTGTTCTGCCTCCGGTGAGAGGGCCAACAATCCAGACAGCGCCTTGTTGAACCAAGGCAACAGCCTTATCCGTCAGCTCTTTGGATAAATAGGGAAGGTACGGGGTAGCATAAAGCAGGTATCCGTCAAGTGCAGCGCCCTCCGGCACCAAATCCCGGTGCAGCCCCAAATGGAGCAGCTGCTCGTAATAGTGGGTGATTATGGAGCGGTGCTGCAGCTTCCGGTGGGGCTCTGTCCGCAGGAATGCCTTGGCCCGGTCGGAATAGGTCATTGCAACCTCCGCCTGAAGCGGGCGCGTGTCCAGCAGAACCGGCTCCAGAGTCCTTCTAGCATCTTCCACTTCCAGCACGTTCCCGTAGCCAATGGAGGGTTTGCCCCAGGCACTGAGGATGGCCCCGTGGGGCTGCTCGCAGCCTGACCGCTGCTGCCTCCACAGCCAATAGCAGAATGCCTCCGCTCCCAGCGCATATGCGGCAACCGCTTCGGCCTTCAAATATCCGTCGGGATGAAGCTGGGGCTGACCATGCAGGGAGCCGCCATGGCCGGGACTGGTTTCCATCACCCAGTAGCCCCGGTCTTTTTTGACATTTCGCCATAAATCGCAGTTGATGAGATAAGCATTCCGGTTGGGAAAGCTGGCGTACGTGTCATATGCGGCAAAATCCAGCTTGCAAAACAGCCGCTCATTATCCAGATGGAACGCTACACTGCTGTTATGGGTAATCGGATGCGGGGAGTGCTTACGGATCAGGGATGCCTGCATATCCGAATACTCAGCTATAAGCTCCATCGAAAAAAGCTGGTGCATGGTAGTAAGAGAGGAGCTGTGAAGGAAGGGGACTGCTGTCGAAGGCTGCGGAATTTGCGCAAATGTCTGGTAGGTCTGGCTCCATACCGCTGTTCCCCACGCTTCATTTAAACAGCCAATGGTTCCGTAGCGCTGCTCCAACCATGTATGCCAATACTCGCGGCAGGTTCCGCAGAAGCATTCAGCCACATGGGATTTGAATTCATTGTCGATTTGCCAGGCGATTACACCGGGAAGCCGACCCAAAGCTTGAGCTTGGGCTTCCACTATCTTGGCGGAGCGCTCCCGGACGTAAGGATGATTGGTGCAGGCATGCTGCCTGGAGCCATGCCCCATCACCCGGCCATCCGGTTCCTGATGCATCCGCTCCGGATGTCCGTGGGAAATCCAGACAGGCGGGGTGGCCGTAGGAGTGCACAGGATGGTATCAATACCGTTGGCATGCAGCAGCTTTACAGCCTCTATATATAATGAAAAATCGGTTTGATCCGGATCCGGTTCAAATACCGACCAGGCAAACTCGCCCATCCGCACCACATTGATGCCAGTCTTTTTCATCATGGCAATATCCTGTTCCCAGATCTCGCGGCCCCAAAGCTCGGGGTACCAGGAGACGCCGTGGTAGAGCTTTCGGCCCATTGTCCCCATCACTCCTTCATATGTTCTGCATGTTGGACATACATCCGCTTCCACTTTACTTCAGGGCCGGCGGGGGTTCAATAGGACGATTTTACCCGCTTAGGACAAGGGTTTACACAGTTTTGCCGGCTTTGCACTTTCTTGAAACAAGGTCCGGAACCCCGAATTTGCGGCCATTCAAGAATCTCCGATTGTCGGAAAATTTCAGCCGGGACATAATCAGGACATAACCGCTCGAGAGAAGCGAAAGACAACCCGGAGGTGATGGGGAGTGAAGCAGGCAGCTGCGGAAGAGTTGACTGTTGTACCGAATACCCAGAATAGTAAATGGAGCACGATTGGCAAACGTTTAAAGAGAGACAAGTGGTTGTATGTATTATTGGCGCCTGGCCTTTTGTATTTCATCCTGTTCAAGTATGTGCCGATGTGGGGCATCATGCTGGCTTTCAAGAACTACCAGCCATTCCTCGGTTTTTTTAAGAGTGATTGGGTAGGCCTGGACCACTTCACCATGTTCTTCCAGAATATTGAGTTTGGCATGTTACTTCGCAATACCCTAGTTCTATCCTTATACAGTCTCGTGTTTTCCTTCCCTGCCCCGATCCTGCTGGCACTTCTGTTGAACGAAGTCAGGCTTTCGTGGTACAAGCGTTCCATTCAAACCCTGGTGTATGTGCCCCACTTTATCTCCATGGTTATCGTGGCAAGCTTAACCTACATCCTTCTGACTACTGAAGGCGGGACCGTCAACGAATTTATATTCCAATTAACGGGACAAAAAATATCCTTCCTTACCGATCCCGAATGGTTCAGACCGCTGATCATTATCCAGACCATCTGGAAGGAATGCGGCTGGGGTACGGTAATCTTCCTGGCGGCATTGGCCGGTGTGGATGTGGAGCAGTATGAAGCAGCCATTATGGACGGCGCCAACCGCTGGAAGCAAACCTGGCATATTACGCTGCCTTCAATCCGCAGCACCATTGTCATCCTGCTGATTCTTCGGATGGGGAATATCATGGACAACGGCTTTGAACAAATTTACCTGATGATGAATGCATTGAACCGTGAGGTGGCGGAGGTATTCGATACCTATGTGTATACCGTCGGTATTACCCAAGGCGCATTCAGCTACAGTACGGCAGTCGGCCTCTTCAAGTCCGTTATCGGCGTTACGCTGGTGCTGGGCAGCAACTGGCTGGCTAAACGATTCGGCGAGTCCGGACTTTACTAAGAGGGGGATTAAAAGATGGCCAAGCAATACAAAACAGTCGGCGGTACGGTCTTCGACGTATCCAACTACCTCTTTTTGGGGGCAGCCGGGATCCTTGCCATTCTGCCGTTCCTGATTATCATCGCAGGCTCCTTCGCCTCTGATGCGGAAATCACCCAACGTGCGGTGTTCCTGATTCCGGAAACCTTCACGCTGAATGCTTACCAGTTCATTTTCTCCACGGATTCCATCATGAGAAGCATCGGAGTTTCCGTGTATGTCACCGTAGTCGGCACCATCGTCAACCTGTTCTTCACCGTGACCATGGCGTATCCCCTGGCGCGGCGCACTCTGATGGGACGTAATGTGTTCCTGAATATGGTTATCTTCACCATGCTGTTCGGCGGCGGGATGATTCCTACGTACCTGGTTATCCGCGAGCTGAACATGCTGGATTCCTTCAACGCCCTGATTTTTCCCGGCGCCATCAGCGCCTTCAACCTGATTATCGTAAAGAACTTTTTCCAGGAGCTGCCTCCTGAAATCGAGGAAGCGGCCCGGATCGACGGTTGTCAGGAGCTGAGTCTTCTGTGGAAGATCGTGCTGCCCCTGTCCATGCCGGTTATCGCCACCTTCACCTTGTTCTACGCCGTTGGCCACTGGAACAACTTCTTCTCGGCCCTGCTGTACATCAATGACCCGGCCAAATGGCCACTGCAGGTTATGCTCCGCCAGATCGTTATGCTGTCCCAGGCGGCAGGCGACTTGAGCTCCATGGACCCGAACTTCGTAAAACCTCCGGAGCAGTCCATCAAGATGGCCGTTATCGTCGTGGGTACCATTCCGATTCTGTGTGTGTATCCGTTCCTGCAAAAGCACTTCGCCAAGGGTGTTATGATCGGCTCCGTGAAGGGCTAAGCCTAAGCGGATAAGCATTGGCGGATGGTTATCTGGTTACCTGAACGGCAGCCTTGTGGCCATCCGCCCATCCATTACGAATTGCTCCGATTGGAGTTATTCCATAAATGTTTGACCATTATAAGGAGGGTATAAAAATGAAAAGAAAAGCAAGCAGCATGAAACGTTTTGTTGCCGTTGTATCCGTCGGAACCATTGCCGCCGGCGCACTTGCAGGCTGCGGTGGAAGCGGCGATAAAAACACAGCGTCTTCCCCTTCCCCCGGCGCATCTGTTGCCGCAACTCAACAGCCGCCGGTTGAATTGAGCATTATGCTTCCGATCTTCAAAACCAATTTCCCCAAGGATGACAGCCCGGTAGCAGCTGAAATCGAAAAGCTGACCAATGCGAATATCCACTTCGAATGGGTACCTAATGCTTCTTACGCGGATAAGTTCAATATTACGCTGGCTTCCGGCAAACTCCCCAACATTATCGCCGTATTGGACCCCAAGTCCTCCAGCTTCGTGAATGCTGCCAGATCCGGCGCGTTCTGGGATTTGACCGATCATCTGAAGGATTACAAGAACCTGTCCGGCGCTAACAAGACTGTATTGAACAATACCTCCATTGACGGCAAGGTTTACGGTATCTACCGCGGCCGCGATCTGGGACGTTATGGCTACTACTACCGCAAGGATTGGTTGGATGCTGTAGGTTTGCAAGAACCGAAAACCATCGATGAATTCTACAACATGTTGAAAGCGTTTAAAGAAAAGGACCCGGACAAGAATGGCAAGGACGATACCTATGGCATGACTCTGGTAAAATGGACCGGCGGTTGGGCAAGCGGCTTCGACAATATCAAGCTGTGGTTCGGCGCTCCTAACAAATGGGGCATTAAGGACGGCAAGCTGGTTCCCGAGCATCAATATGAGGAATACATTGAAGGCTTGAAATTCATGAAGAAGCTGTACGACGAGAAGCTGATCAACTCTGACTTCGCCGTATTCGACAGCGCCAAGTGGACCGATCCGCTGGTTAATAACCAAGCAGGTGTAATCGTGGACGTATTGGACGGCGGCGCACGTGCCGACGACAAGATCCACGCGGCCTTGGCCAAGGAAGGCAAGGACAAGCCCGATACCCACTACATCGATGTGGCAAGCGGCGTAACCGGCAAGGACGGCAAGCTGCATACTCTGCCTACTTCGGGTTATTCCGGAATGCTCTCCATTCCGAAATCCTCCGTTAAGACTGAGGCTGAGCTGAAGCGTGTCCTGACCTTCATCGACCGTCTGAACGATCCGGATCTGCAAACCATGCTGAGCTATGGCCTGGAAGGCAAACACTATACCCTGGATGCTGAAAAGAACGTAACCGTAAGCAAGGACACTGTCCTGATGGAGTCCGAAGTGGAAGGCCTGAACCAAATGCTCTCCTTCCTGCCGGAAAACAAGTCCTTGACCGTGAAACAAACCGCTCTGCGCAAGAAGCAAACCGAGCTGATCAAGAAGAATGTGGAATACATCGTATCCAACCCTGCTGAGCCGCTGATCTCGGCCATCTACAACCAAAAGGGTCCGCAACTGGATAACATCGTCAACGATGCCCGCATCAAGTTCATCGTAGGCCAAATCGACGAAGCAGGTATGCGCGCCGCTTTCGAAACCTGGAAGAAGTCCGGCGGCGACGACCTCGTGAAGGAAATGAACGAATTGTATACAGCTGCCCAAAAGAAATAATCCGCAAGGATTATAGGCGTGTTTATTAACACCCCAAAGCTCTGCCAACAGGATAGGGGATGTGCGAATAAAATCGCACACCCCTGCCTGTTTTTTGTGTTTTTTTGCCGTTGGGGCATGAAAAGCTTGTTCTTGGGTATGAAAACGGTATATGCTAGGGAAACAATCCTTGTCGAAATTTAAACCCAGTTGGAGGCAGCATGAAAACCAACCGATTTTTACTGTTCTTGGCGGCAGCCGCTCTTGCCGCTGCCGGCGGGTGTCAATCCGCAAACCATGAGAAAACTGGCTCAGACGAGCCCTTTCCGATAACCATCCTGACAACCAGCTTTTCCACAAGCCCTGCAAGTAAGGAAAGCAAGGTGTGGAAGATGCTGGAGGAATATACACATACCAATTTGAATATTATTTGGGCGCCCAATGCGTCCTATATCGATAAAATGAACATTTCCCTTGCCTCCGGAACACTGCCCATGGTGATGAAGGTGGAGAATACCCATGTTCCCAGCGTTGCGGGCGCAATCCAGAAGGGACAAATCTGGGAAATTGGCCCTTATTTAAGTCGTTTCCCCAACCTGAGCAAGGCCGACCCGGAGATTCTCGGCAACATCTCCAACGAAGGTAAGGTGTACGGTATTTACAGGGCGAGAAAGCAGGGCAGGCCGGGAATATCGTACCGTAAGGATTGGCTGGACAAGCTGAGCCTCTCCGAGCCGAAAACCATCGATGAATTCTACGCGGTGCTGAAGGCTTTTACCAAGAATGATCCCGATGGCAATGGTATTGATGATACATACGGCCTTGCAGTTTCCAAGTATCCGTTGCCCTGGGATATGATGCAGGTCTGGTTTGGTGCACCCAATAAGTGGGGGCTTGATGAGAATGAGAAGCTGGTTCCCGAGCATTATACGACGGAATACCGCAATAGCCTGAAGTTTTTCCGCAAAATTTATGCCGAGGGGCTGGTTAATTCCGATTTTCCCATCTATGACACCACCCGTTGGAATGAGCAGCTGGTAAGCGGACATGCCGGGGTCATGCTGGATGTTGCGGATACCGCCGGACGGCTGGAAACAAGGATGAAGCAGGTCAATCCCAACGCGGTTATCGATGTATTCGGTGGGGTAGAGGGCCCTTATGGCCCGCGGAGTTTGAGTACCCCTGGTTATAACGGTGTGTACCTCATCTCCAAAAGTGGTGTTAAAACGGAGCAGGAATTGCTGAAGGTTCTTGATTTTTTGGATAAGCTGAATGATGAGCCGATGCAGCGATTGTTGTATTACGGTCTGGAGAATATCCATTACACCATGCGCAACGGGGCTATGGAGAGCATTGTAAGCGAGGCTGTCCCGCCTGAATATAATGCTAATGATCTGACCCAGCTGCTGCCTCTCATTCCGGAGCTGACCAATTTCAAATCCGTCTCCCCTTTAAGAGAAAAGGTTAATACCGTCATCGCGGACAATGATAAGATCATCATCACCAATCCCGCGGAGGGGCTGGAATCGCCAACCTATAGCCAGAAGGGCAATATGCTGGATGATATGATTGCTGAAGCCAGAGTCCAGTACATTACAGGGAAAATTGATGATAAGGAATTTGACCGTCTGCTGGATAATTGGAGAGCAAGCGGCGGGGACAAGGTTATTCAGGAGATTAATGACGCCTATCGGGTTAGAAAACATGCGTTGAACCAATTCAAAGAACCAGTGGTGAATAAGTGATGAACCGTATTGTGGAAAAGATCGGTAAACCCCTGCTTGAACGGATTACCCAGAATAAGCGTCCCCACTACAATAAAAGCCTGGCGATGATTTTATTGGTATCCAGTATCCCCGGCTTTATTATCGGTGCTCTGGTGTACTGGATGGGAGGCGGACGGCTCGAATCCGAGCTGTTGAATCTTCATAATGTCCAAATTGAACAGCGTGCCCGCAATATTGACGAGCAGCTCACCAACCTGGAGCTGATGCTGTCCCATTGGGCGTTTGATAACAAGTTTGACTACAGCCTTCTGGATGTTGATTTTAACACCGACTTCGAACGGGCCAAGGACATCTCCAAGACGCTCTTGGTGATGCAAGGCTCCAATACCATGACCAAACGGGTAGAGCTGTATCTGGAGGAAAATCGCGAGGTCATGTTTGATCCGGAGTATTCCGTCGTCCGTAACCCCGCCGTATCCGAGATCTACAAAAACCTGATTCAGCCCACCCGGATTACGTATTGGACCCAATGGGCCTTCGACCCGGCCAGACCGAATGAGAAGGATATTACCCTGGTTCACCAAATTCCGGGGGGCAGCTTCGACCCCTTCGGCACTCTGTTGGTCCGGCTGGATTCCCAGAAGGTTTCCGATATGCTCAAAACCATGCTGCCCTATAACGAAGGGGAGAGCTTCCTCCTTCAGGACAACGGGGATGTGTATGCTTCCGCCCGGGGAGGGGCGCTGTCTTCGCCATTTGTAACCGCCTTGCGGGATAAAATTAAGGAGCATCCGGCCGACAGAGCGTTTTTCTTCGAATGGAAGGGCATTACCTACACGGTTTCCTACGGAAACTTCTCCCGGATTGCCTCCAATTGGACCTATGTGTCGGCATCGCCCATCTCCAGCATTACCTCGCCGGTGGTGTTTATTTCCAAGCTGATTCTGATCATCAGCTTATGTGCGCTGCTGCTGGCGGTGCTGCTCTCCTGGGTGGCTTCCCGGCGCATCTATTCGCCTGTGAACCGGCTGGTGCAGCAGCTGCTGGGCGGCCAGGCGCCGGCGGGAGGCAAGGAGGATGAGTTTGCGTTAATCGAGCAGCGCTGGAACAGCCTGTATGAGCAAAGCCATGAGATGCAGAGCAGACTGGCGGAGCAGCTGCCCCACGTCAAGGAGAGCTTCCTGCACCAGTTGATGCAGGGTTACCTCTACGCCTATTCCGAGGACGACCTGTTGAACCGGATGGAAAGCTTTAAGTGGGAAGTCCGGGACCGGGTGTTTATTGTCATGTACGTCCAGCTCACCGGTATCACCAGCCATGAGGGCAAATTCAAATACGGCGACGAAGGGCTGGTTACCTTTGCCGCGGTTAATATTATCAGCGAATTGGCTGGTCTTCATTTCGAACAGCATAACTCCATCAACTTCCATGATCTGACGGCAGGCTTGCTTGTGATCGTGCCCAATGACAAAGCTTATGCCGGTGAGCTGCAGGCTTTCTCGGAGGAGCTGACCCAGGCTGTCAACCAAATGCTGAAGATGAATGTAACCTTGGCCATCAGCCGTCCGGTCAGCACCATATCCGAGATTCCCGGGTCCTTCGAAACGGCGCGGCAGGCTGCCGCCTTCCGCAATTTCTCCAATGAGAACCAGATTCTCGATATGGAAACCCAGCCCCAGGTGCCGGAGGAAGCGGAGCTTCAGTACCCCTTCTCTCTGGAGCGTGAGCTGATCCAGGCGATGCGGACCGGGCAGGAATCGGATACCTACAAGCTGCTGGAGGATTTCCTGGTGGCGCTCTCCTCCAACGGGGCGAAGGAAATTGATGTGCAGCAGGGTATGCTTCATCTGCTTGGCAGCATCCAGCATGCGGTGATGGTATCGGGCATCAACCCCAACCGTTTGTTCAAGGGCATCAACATGTATGAATCCTTGTCCCAAATCAGGGAAACCAAGCTGATTCTGGAATGGTTCCGGGAGAAGATCGTGGATCCTTACCTGTTAGAGCTGATGCAGCGTACGGATGCCCAGGTGAAGCGGATTATCGAGCAGGCTATGCTGTATCTGCAGCAGAATTATATGAACGATATTTCCCTGGATAATTGTGCGGAGCATACGGGAACCAATCCTTTCTTCCTGAGCAAATCCTTCAAGCAGGTCACTGGCAAGAACTTCATCGACTACCTGACGGAAATCCGGATGGAAAAAGCCCGAGAGCTGCTCCGGGATACGGATCTCCTGATTAACGATGTGGCCGAGCGGGTGGGCTACCAGCACAGCTATTTCAACCGGATTTTCAAGAAGCTGGAAGGGATGACGCCTACCCGGTACCGTGAATTAAGCAGGGAAAAGGGACTGCAATAAAGTCCAAAACAGATGAAAATGTGCAATTGCAGAGGACCGGCAGGACAAGAAAGTCTCATTGTTTTCAAGTGGAAGGCGGCCTAGAATGAGGGTGCAGCTTCGAGACAATGAAAAGGAGATGGTCTTATTGTCTTCACAGAAACCGGTCCAATTGCGCTGGCTTAAGAATCCGTCGGGGGACGCCGGCATTACCTGGGGTATTCCCTGGGAAAAAGGCGAGCTTCACCGGGAAACCGGACTATGTCTCTCCAGTGCGGACGGCGTCCGCCAATATCCCATGGACAGCTGGCCAACGGCGTATTGGCCGGATGGCAGCGTCAAGTGGTCCGCCCATGCGGCAGTTGTCCCCGCTTCCGAAAGCGGGGGCTTTGTGCTGGATAAAAGAATATCGCCCGTTCCTGCGTCCCGCGTATCCGTGGAGGAATCCGAAGAGCGGATTACCGTATCCTCCGGCTCCATCCGCTGGGTGATCGCCAAGCAGGGAACACGGATAGTAGAGCGTATGGATCGCGGCGGCCACGAAATCTGCAGCGGTGGGGTGTTGGTGGCGCTGACGGAGGTGTATGACCAGCTTTCGGGCATACGAACCACCCGTGAGGTGCCCTTCGAGGGGGTGATCCTTCAAGCTGCTGTGGAAGCCGCAGGCCCGGTCCGGGCTGTGCTCCGGGTCCAAGGCAGATACCGGGCGAAGTCCGGCATGCGGGAATGGCTGCCGTTTACGCTGCGTCTATACTTCTTTGCGGGACAGGCTTCCTTCCGGCTGGTGCATACCTTTTATTATGACGGCAATCCGAATACCGACTTTATTAAGGGGCTGGGAGTCGCCTTTGAGGTGCCCTTGTCCGGGCCTCATTATAACCGGCATATCCGCTTTGCAGGGGAAGAGGGCCTGTTTAAGGATTCTCCCAAGTCCATTTACAACCGCCGGACCAAGGGGAAGTATCTGGAGCTGTACGAGGATCAACTGGAGGGCAAACCGCTTTCCTTCGACGAGAAGGAGGACGCGTATTATCTGGGTCTGCTGAAGGATTCCGCTACGTGGGACAGCTTCAAACTCCTGCAGGCTTCCTCCGAGCATTTCACTGTCCGGAAGCGCACCAGGGAAGGCTGCTCCTGGGTAAAAGGGGCGGAAGGGCGCCGGGCAGGGGGACTTGGTTATGCGGGCGGAGCATCCGGCGGAATCGCTGTTGGCTTGAAGGATTTTTGGCGGAAGTATCCGTCGGGTATGGAAATTTCGGGGATGGCCGGTGAAAAGGCCCGGTTCACCGCGTGGTTCTGGTCGCCGGATGCAGAAGCCATGGATATGCGGCATTATGACACGGAAACGCATGTGCTCTCCTCCTATGAGGGGGCCGATGAGCTGAGAGCCACCCCTTACGGCGTTGGCAATACCCATGAGCTGACCGTGTGGTGCCTGGACGCTACACCGGATTCCAAGATTATGGGGCAGATGATCGAAGCAGCGGACATGCCGGAGCTTCTGGTATGTACACCGGAGTATTACCACGAAACCCGGGCCTTCGGCCTGTGGAGCCTGCCGGACCGCAGCACACCGGAAAAGGCGTACCTGGAGGACCGGCTGGACGGCATCGTTGCCTTTTACCAGCAGGAGGTAGAGCAGCGCAAGTGGTTTGGCTTCTGGGATTACGGCGACTTCATGCACAGCTATGACGCTGCCCGCCACGTCTGGAACTACGATCTGGGCGGCTGTGCCTGGCAGAACGCGGAGCTGGTGCCGAACATGTGGCTGTGGACCATGTTCCTCCGCTCCGGCCGGGCAGATATCTTCCGGATGGCCGAGGCGATGACCCGTCATACCAGCGAGGTGGACATGTACCACATCGGCGAATACGCCGGACTCGGCTCCCGGCATAATGTGGTGCATTGGGGCTGCGGCTGCAAGGAGCCGCGTATTGCCATGGCCGGGCTGCACCGCTATTATTATTACCTGACGGCGGATGAGCGGATCAGTGATTGTATGGAGCTGGTGAAGGACGCGGATTATGCCACCGTCACCCTCGACCCGCTGCGGGCCTATTTTCCCAAGGATGAACATCCTACCCATATCCGGGTCGGCCCCGACTGGGCGGCCTTCAGCTCCAACTGGATGACCCGCTGGGAGCGCTTCGAGGATACCTTCTACCGGGATAAAATTCTTACAGGCATCGATTGTATCAAAAAAGCCAAATACCGGCTGATTTCGGGCCCGGTTTATGGCTATGATCCCAAAACGGGGCTTTTATCGTCCATGGGTGTTGAAAACTGGGGACGGCATCTGTCCATCTGCATGGGCGGCCCTCAGGTTTGGTTCGAGCTGGCGGAGATGCTGGAGGACCCGGAATGGAATGAGATGATGGCCGAATACGGCGTATATTACAATGCGCCGCAGGAGGAGAAGGACCTGTTGTCCCACGGGGAAATCTCCCACAAAAGTTTTGAGCATCCGGTGCTGAGTGTGGCGATTGCCGCTTACGGTGCCTATTACCGGCAGGATGCGGTGACGGCGGAGCGCTGCTGGAATATTCTCCGCGGCAATCCCTTCGGATCCGTCAATCTCCAGGAGCAATCGGAGGATGTGGTGTACATGGCCGGGCTCAAGGAAATTGACTGGATGAACACCAATGAAGCCAGCCAGTGGTCGCTGAATACCATTCTAAGTCTGGAATTGATCAGCGAGTGGCTGCCTTCCTCCGTCAATAAGAAATAAGAGGTGAAGCACGATGAACGCAATTGCGGAAATGTTGATTCCGTCCGGCTGGCAGCGGATTTATCATAATCCGTTGGCCGCGGCCTCCGATGTGGAGGGTTTCCGGATGGAAGGGCAAGGAGTGGTTACCTTTCCGGAGGGCAAGCTCCGGCTCGAAAACGGCATGGACCCGGAAGCAGGCCAAGCGGCCAATTTTGTCTTCTGGTGCCCGGAGGATTTCCCGGCGGATGCTGCAGTATCCTGGGAATTCCAGCCGCTGCGGGAGCCCGGGCTGGCGATCCTGTTCCTGGCGGCCAGAGGTGCTACGGGCAAGGACCTGTTCGATCCGTCGCTTGCGCCGCGGACCGGGATTTACGACCAGTACCATCACGGGGAGATGGATGCCTTCCATATTTCCTATTTCCGGCGGAAATGGCCGGAGGAGCGGCAGTTCCACACCTGCAATCTCCGCAAAAGCTACGGCTTCCATCTGGTGGCCCAGGGCGCGGATCCGATTCCCGGGGTTCCGGATGTGGTTGAGCCGTACCGGATGCTGGCGGTGAAGCAAGGTGGGGCCATTTCTTTTTATATCAATGAACTGCCGGTATTCTCCTGGCAGGATGACGGCGAAGCCTATGGCCCGCTGTTGGGCGGAGGCCGGATCGGCTTCCGTCAGATGGCGCCGCTGCTGGCGGAATACGCCAATCTGCAGGTATTCGCGAAGAGGTAAACAAGGAGGTTTACAGACACATGGCTAAGATTTATGTGACGTACCCGGAAGGAAAATTCAAGGCTTTGACCATGAGCTATGATGACGGCCGCAAGGCTGACAAACGGCTGGTGGAGATTTTTAACCGCAACGGCATTAAAGGCACCTTCCACATCAATTCCGGCTTCTTCGGGAATACGGAATACGACCGGCTGGAGGAGGCGGAATGTGTGGAGCTGTATAAGGGGCATGAGGTTTCGGCCCATACCCTGACCCATCCCACCATTGCCCGCTGCCCCAAGGAAATGCTGGTCCACGAAGTGATGGAGGACCGCAAGAACCTGGAGCGGATCTTCGGCTACACCATCCGGGGCATGTCCTACCCCAACGGCTCCTACAGCCCGGAGATCAAGGAGCTGCTGCCGCAGTTGGGGATCGAATATTCCCGTGTGGTGGAAACGACCCGCGGAGGATTTGGCCTGCCCCACGACTGGCTGGAGTGGAAGGCCACCTGCCACCATAAGGGCGATCTGATGAAGCATGGGGAAACCTTTGTTTCCCTGCACAAAAAGCAGTACCTGTATCTGATGTATGTCTGGGGCCACAGCTACGAGTTCGACAATGACAACAACTGGAATGTCATTGAAGAATTCTGCGAATTGGCAGGCGGCCGTGATGATATCTGGTATGCCACCAATATGGAAATTGTGGATTACATGAAGGCTTATCAGCGTCTGCGCTTCTCTGCCGGAATGGAGTTTGTGGAGAATCCCAACGCCACCTCCGTGTGGCTTAGCGTGGATGGGGACATCCGGGAAATTCCGGGCGGAGCCACCGTACGTTTTTAGTTTTGATATGCTTGGCAGCCTGTACGGGGAAAATCCTGTGCAGGCTGTTTTTTGCGTGCGGACAAAGCTTGAGTGTGGATCAATCCGAATGCCTCTGGCATGTACATGGAAGATCCTGGCCTGATTCTGGAGGATTGGTTGGTTCCGTGGCAAGATTGTGCGAAAGAATCAAAATAGTACAACCTTTTGGTTAGGCGGAGACAAGAATGTACCATTGCCTAAAGGGGGGAGGGCTGGTACGCTACGGGTGTACAGCCGGCGGGCCTTGTTTGGCCAGGCCGGACGAAGCTTACCTAACAGGAGGAATATTTCACATGACGACAGAAACCCGAATTTGTACACCCCTTGCAACGCTGGACATTGAGGCGGCCGGACCCCGCTGCAAGCTGCTGCTGGGCGACTTAAACGGCGACGGCCGGATGGAGCTGCTGCTGGTTCAGCCGGACAACCGCCAGGATGTCCGCTATATTCCCCACCAGGTGCAGTGCTTGACTGCTTATGATCTCACCGGCAAGCTGCTGTGGCAAACCGGCACACCCGACCCGGGCGCAGGCAAACAAGGCTCCGACTACCCCGCCCAGATCTATGACATCGACGGGGACGGCAAGCTGGAGGTTTTGTGTGTCATGAACAACCAGTTCCATATTCTCGACGGAGCTACGGGAGAAGTGAAAGCGGTTCATGAGCTGCCGGGAGCGGAGGCTCACGACTGTATTATTATCGCGAATCTGACCGGCAAGGACCGCCCTTCGGACATTATCCTGAAGGACCGGTACCACAAGCTGTGGGCATTGGATAACCAGTTTAATCTTTTGTGGACCCATGAGGGCAACCCGGGCCATTTCCCCTGGGTATATGATCTGAACGGGGACGGCTACGACGAGGTAATGGCCGGTTATGATCTGCTGGACCATAACGGCAAGCTCCAGTGGAGCTGCAAGGATCTGGACGACCATGCCGACTGCATCTGGGTGGGAGATGTGAACGGAGACGGTCAGCCGGAGCTGGTGGTGGGCGGCAGTGTGACGGTTATGTATGACCGTGACGGCAACGAGCTGTGGCGGTATGAGGGCTCCATCGAATCCCAGCACATTGCCTTGGGCAAATTCTGTCCGGAGCTGCCGGGTCTGCAGGTGGCGGGTCTCGATCGGATGGTTCGCGAGGATGACGGCAAAGGCTTGAAGGGCCGGGATGCCTTGTTCCTGCTGGACTGCAAGGGCAAGGAAATCTGGAAGGAGGACCGTAAAACTCCGGGCTGGTTGACTATCGCCGAAACTCTCTCCAATTGGGAGGCGGGCGCTCCCGACTACATCCTGGCCTTCCGCCGGGGCGGTGGTGTGTTCCCGTCCTTATATGACGGCAATAGGAATGTGGTGGCTACTTTCCCGACGGAAGGGTATGTGGTCCATGGCGATCTTCTGGGCAGTGGCAATGAAATGGCCATTGTTTATACCGATGCCGAAGCGGTGGTATATGCCAGCGCACCTGCAGATCTGACTCAATCCGCTGCCGGCGGTCCGCTGCCTCAGCCGAAGCGTCTGTACAGCTCGACCCTTTATCCCGGTGGGGAAATCATCAAATAAGGAGGTCGAGAAAGTGGGCTACATTCACGAAATGGATTCCATTACCCGGTCCAGCGGGGGCAGCACGGAAAAAGTGCTAGAGACCATCGCCAACCGCTATATCGGCGCCAATCCCCAGGAGCCGCCGGTCTACCGCGTCCATGACGGGGCAAGCTTCCGGCGTTTGGAGGATTGCCGGTATGATATGAACCTGGGTGAACGCTGGCCGGATATCCGGGACGGACAATATGTCTATGCTTGGGGCAAGCTTTGGTGTGCGCAGGAGGGGGAGCTTCCTTTTGCCGTCAGCTGCTATGGCCCGGTGAAGGTGTTCGTGAACGGCAGCAGGCAATTTGCCTCCAACCTCAACGATGACGTCTTCCCTGAACGGCGGGCCGTGTTCCGGGCGCGATTGGCCAAGGGCTGGAATCACCTGGTCCTGGAGTTTACGGCAACGGGCACCGGCTGCGGCGCGGTCTTCGGAACCGGCAGTGTAAAAGGTGCACCCATGCATTTCCTGTCACCGGGTCCCGACCGGGCAGGGCGGGAGGGCTGGATTTACAGCGCACCCCAGGATGGACCGTGGACGGCAGAGCCCGGGCAGCTGGAGGAGGAAAGCGCGGGCGGTCTGGAATGGTACCCCCGGCCGGCTTGGCCGGAACAGGAGCAGGCGGCCGGAAATTTTGGCCGGATTCTGGGCGGCGAAGCCGGGCAAGCGGCTTTTGCCTGGACAGGACTGCGCTGCGGCCGGGCTGGCGGAAGCCGGTTGGAGCTGACCGGTGCGGCTTCTGGGGCATTTGCAGTTTACCTCAATGGCCGCGAATGTTACCGGTCTCCGGAAGAGCAGGAGGGGGCCTTCCGGATTCCTCTGGAGCTGGACTGGGGCGGGCATCAGCTTGTGGTGCGCTCGGTCTGTCCCGGCGGCAGCTGGGATTTCCGCCTGGATGCGCCCGGAGCGGATACGGGTGTGTTACTGGAAAAGCCATACCCGGTGGAGGGGTTGCCGGACACCTGGATGTATCTGGGTCCTTTTGCGCCGGGGCAGGTACCCGCTGGGGAAACTGTGGCCAGGCTGGATGTTTTATTCGGTATGGAGCAGGGCGGCAGGCGTTTCTGGCGAGCGGATTTGCCTGAAGCTGCTGTCCGGCCGTATCTGGAAACGGCCCTTTACGGCAAATGGAACTATCCCCTGGGCGTGACCCTTTACGGTATCCTCAAAACTGGGGAGGAGCTGGAGAAGCCCCACTTCCTGGACTATGCTGCGGACCATATTGAGCAGTGTACCGCTCTCCACGAATATGCCATGTGGGACAGGGAGCAGTATGGGGCGCCGGGCATCAATCATCAACTGGCGATGATCGACAGTCTGGACGACTGCGGCTCCTTCGGAGCAGCGATGCTGACCGCCCACGCGGCCCGGCCTCTGACGGGGGCAAGGGAAACGGCGGACCATATCGCCCGCTATATCTCGCACGTGCAAGACAGATTGCCCGACGGAGCTTTGTACCGGGTGAAGGGCACCACGGACTTCATGGCGGGCACCATGTGGTGCGATGACCTGTACATGAGCACGCCGTTTCTGGGCAAGTATTATGCGCTGACCGGTGAGCTGTCCTATCTGGAGGATGCCGCCCGGCAGTTCCTGCTGTACAAGGAGCGGATGTACATGCCGGAGCAGCAGATTATGCATCATGTTTATGACCATAAGTTCGGCAAACCCAACGGTGTGCCTTGGGGCCGCGGCAATGGCTGGGTGCTGTTTTCTCTCACGGAGATTCTGGAGCTGATGCCGGCGGAGCATGAGCTTTACCAGCCGCTTCTGGCATTTTTCCGGGAGCTGTGCCAGGGATATCTGAGGCTGCAGGGTCCTGAAGGCCTGTGGCATCAGGTTCTTACCGATCACAGCTCCTACCAGGAGGCCTCCTGTACGTCTATGTTCATATACGCCTACTCCCGGGGGATCCGCTTCGGGTGGCTGGAGGAGGAAACGGAGCTGTATGCGGCTGCGGCCCTGCGCGCATGGCAGGCTCTGATGGAGCTGTGCATCGACAGGCAGGGCAACGTGTACGGCGTGTGCCGGGGCTCCGGCTATTCCTTCAACACCTATTATTACAAGGATCAGCTGAGCTGGCAGCTAAACGACACCCACGGCATCGGCATCGTGCTGCTGGCGGGCATCGAATGCCTGAAGCTGGCGCGCACGGGAAGCCGGTAGATGGGCAGATACCCTATGATGAGGCAGAATGGGGAAGCAGGATAGGGAAACAGGAAAGCGAAACAGGATAGGGATACAGGATAGGGAAGCAGGATAGTGAAACAGGATAGAGAAGCAGGAGAAGGCCGGTCTGGTAAAATCAGGAAGGAAGAGAGCCGCATTTATGCGGCTCTTTTTTTACATATCAGACAGCACGGGCGATGGGTGGACGAAGGGGCAACCAACAAATCTCATCTAACTAATTTCATCTAACTAATTTCATCTAACGAATCTCAGCCACGCTATTTCGCCGGTTTGGCCCATCTTCCAGTTGTAACGAATCTGAGGCGTCTTATTCCGCCTCAAAGCGGCTGAAAGGAGCCCCGGTGTAAGCAATAGCGTGGCTCAGATTCGTTACATTGGCAAACGCCCCCTTTTTGGCAAAATAAGCGCTGTGAGATTCGTTAGCGTCATTCCCCCTCATTTCTCCCTCGTTTCCTCCTCCCGTTATGCTCCCGCGGCAACCATCAGCGTTTTCGCTCATTTTCCAATTCTCTAAAACGCGTTCTCCTGAAGCTGATACGTGCGGTATCTCTGTCTGCCACTGGCCACCTCCAGCAGTTGTTTGTGGACCAATGCCTGGAGGACCCGCCGGGTTTGTTGCTCGGTAAGCCGCAAGTGAGCGGACAGTTCTCCTGGCGTAAAAGGGCGCATTTGTCTGCGGGCGTAACGCAGGGTTTCCGCTTCGGACCAGCTTAACTCCATCGGTGTCTCTACGGACAAAAACTTGCCGACGAAGGAGAGGACCAATTGTTTGCAAACTCCGGGATCCTCCCGAATGGACAAGTATGCAACCGGCAAAAAACACCAATCATCCAGGGCAAGCAAGGCTTGCTTCATACATAAATCCTTAAACCGGCCAGCTTCGATATCCCGTGCATGGGACCGGAAGCCATGAATCTCGATGCAGCCCTTTGCGCCTCCCGGCATATACGCAAGGTCCAAATAACGGTAGCCGTTATTAAAATCCTTTAACTCATATTCAGGATACAGATGCTCCAGGCTCCCAATAACAGGGAACCAGATGGTCCGCAGAAATTCCGTCGTCCCGTGCCCCAGTCCCTTACGCAGAAGCTCCTGTCTTCTCGGATTCTGTTCCTCCTCCACTTGCTTCCGCATCCAACCTTCGTATACTCGGTCAAATAAGCCCATCCGCCTGCTCCATTCCTGTGAACAAAAAACCGCCTCAACACGTCTGCTCTCAAAAGAGCATCACGTATCGAAGCGGCATGTGCTTCACACCGGTATTGTTTTTTACAAAATATCACATTCAGGCCAAATGAGCAAGCTAATAAAATCGAGCCGGGGGGGGGCGGATCGTAGGGGAGCGTTGGAGGATAATGGGCAGAGAGCGGACGGTGGACAGGAAGCGAAGAGGCTGGTGGGAAGTTAGCGGACAGTAGGTAGAGAAGAGGCGAGGCTAGTGGGAAATTAGCGGCCAGTAGGTAGAGAAGGGGCGAGGCTGGTGGGAAGTTAGCGGACAGTGGGCAGGGAGCGGCGAGGCGGGCGGTGTGTTTTCTAACGAATCTCAGCCACGCTATTTCGCCCGTTTGGCCCTTCTTCCGGCTGTAACGAATCTGAGGCGTCTTATTCCGCCTCAAAGCGGCTGAAAGGAACCTCGGCGTAAGCAATAGCGTGGCTCAGATTCGTTACATTGGCAAAAGCCCCCTTTTTCGCAAAATAAGCGCTGTGAGGTTCGTTAGAACGCAGAACAATGCAGCTGATCCCGCCAAAAAGGAGCGCCAGGAGCAGCGGCCATGCCCGTGCGGCAGCTTTTAAATGGGATATAAGCCCTAAAAACCGGAACAATTTCGACAAAAAGTCCCTGATTTTCGACTGTTCTCCAAAAATAATACGTCCAACGGCAGATTTTTTATGTTATGATATAGGGCGGGGGTGGAAATGAAAGGAGAGTTGATCGTTGACAAAGAAAAAGGGTTTGCTTATTATCCTTTGCATCTTCGGGCTTTCCGCTCTCGTCTTCAGCCAGTGCGTCGGTACACGGAGCAATGGCGGTGATTCCACAGCAACAGGCCTTCCCAGCTCCCGTTCGGCTGCGAACGGAAGCGATTCCACAGAAGGCGGCCAAGTTATCAAGGTGGCGGTCGCAATGGATTCCCGGGAATACGACCTGTTCTCCCGTATGGCCAAGCGGTTTTCGGATATGCATGAGGGCATTGACATCCAGATCGAGAATGTTTCACAGCTGGAGGCGTACGAGAAGTGGAAGAAAGCCGCCCAGTTAGGGGAAGCGCCGGATCTGATGCTTTTGGACAATGATTGGGTCCAGGAGTTTGCCGCGTTGGGCTTCCTGCAGCCAGTGGGGGAATTCTTCTCCACGGACCAGCAGAATGCCCGGATTGCCAAGCTCATGAATCAGGTAAAATGGAACGGCTACATATGGGGTGTACCCAAGGATGTTGATCCGTATATCCTGGTCTGGAACAAAAAAACCGCAGCGGAAAACAAGCTGTCCCGCGCGCCGGAAACAGGCGACGAGCTGCTGGCATGGAATAAGCAGCTGATGAAGCCGGAGGATGGCCGGTACGGCCTCTATTTCGATCCCCAGGATCCGTATGCCTTTATCGCGGCGGCTTCTTCTTTGACTTCCGGCTGGCTGGGCAAAGAGGAAGTGTGGACCAACGATGCCGAGGCACAGAAGCGGCTGGAGAATTTCCTTGCGCCCCAGGAGGAAACCTGGACGGGCAAGGCATTCCCCAAGAATTATCCGCTGCCCTCAGCAGCCTGGTCACCTTGGGAGCTGCTGGCCAAGGGGCAAATTGCTGCAATGATCACCACTGTCTCCGAGTACAAGCAGCGTGCGGCAGATACGAATCTGGGAATGGCCTCCATTCCGGTCCTGGTCGCCAATGACCAGAAAACCGTCTGGCTGAAGGGCAGAAGCTTCACCGTCTCCTCCCGTTCCCCGCACACCAAGCTGCTGATGGATTGGATCAAGGAGCTGACCACACCGGAGAGCGAAATTGCGTTCTGGACGGATGCCCAGATGCTGCCCGCCCAAATTCCGGCTTACAGCCTTGTCCCGCTTAAGGGGGACGAGCAGATCAAGTCCTTTGACTGGCTGATCAGCCAAGGCAGAGTGTTGCCCGTTGCCTCCGAAACCTCCAGAAGTTTGTCCGCTCTCCAGAAGGAACTGGTCAAGCTGTGGAAAACGGAGAATACAGTTAAAACACTGATGGAGCACACAGACAAATCCTGGAAGCTGGAAGACCGCAAGCCGTAGCTCGACTTTCATCCGCTATCATCGATTATCAACCACATATCGGCACACAAAAAGACCCGCGGGCCTCAAGAGGCAACGCGGGTTTTTCACATTTCGTCGCAGTCTCTTACTGCTTGATTCGCAGGTGCAGAACACCATTTTTCATACTGACCTCCGTAACGCTGATTCCTTTGAGGAAGAGACTTGGGGTAAAACCCAGATCGAATTCCTCCTCCAGGGACCGGTTGGAGGTTTCCGGAAGCACGAAGCCGCTGTACGTAAGCTGGTTAACGTGGAACTGCAGCTTGTTTACGGTTTTGTTCTCGATGGTATAATGCCCCTTGATGGACACATCCACACCCTCCTCTCGGCCGGAGGCGAACAGCTCGTCATTTTCGAATTGGAAGCTGATATTGTTGAACAGCGGGTTTTTGGAACGGAAGAAGGTGGTCAGATCCGTGTCGGAGATTTCGAACACCATACTGCCTGTCTTAAAATCAATATCCTTAATATAGGTGCTTGCGTTTTTGCCGGTTAACAGCTCAGGCAGGCTTTGCATGGCTTCCGAAATAGAAGCCAGATACTTGCGGAACATGGGCACACCTTTTTCTTTCCACTCCACCGTAAAACGATCCAGCTCCTGGCGGAGAGTTTCCCCGTCAGGACTTGTGGCAATCATAGTTTCAATTTCCTGGGCAATAGTCACCGCTTTTTCCCGCTGGGCAAGGAAGGAGGCTTTCACATCGGCAAGCTCCTGGCGCTCCTTCTGCAACAGCTCCCGGGAGGTCACCAAACGATTGTAAGAGTCGGCATAGGCGTTCAGTGTGCGGTGATCGTTCTGCACCAGCAGATTGAAATATTCGTAGATGGAGATGGCGTCGGACATGGAATGTGCCGAAAGCACCAGCATCCAGATGTTCACCCGTTCACCCATATAGTAGGCACGCAGCACCTTGCCAGCATGCTCGCGGGCTTTCACCACTTTTTCTTGATTGGAGGTGATGCTTTGCTCCGTTTCGGCAATCTGGCCCGCAAGCTTCGTGTCTTGTGCAGACAAACGAGCGATTTCCTGATCCAGCTCCGCAAGGTTGAGTCCCTTTTGGAGCAGCGCACGGGTCTCCTCTAGAGTGGGCTCCGCTGATCCCGGTGCCACAATTCCCAGGGAAAGACTAATGCATAACATAATCCCCAGAATAAGCCGGGGCGCTCTATGGCGGAAAATACGTTTCGACAATCGCGGTTTGCTTCTCATAGAACGACTCCTAACTCAAAATCGGGAGGGCTCTCCCATACGGGAAGGATGGCTTGGGAGAGTCTATCATTAACCATATCTTCCAGAGCCCGAAAACATGACAGTTTTCTTGAAAAAAACAGGCCCAAAAGGGCCTAGGATGCTCTGGTTACTTCTGCTTGGCCTGGGGCATCAGCAGCTTCAGAATATCGCCCAAGGACCGGGCATTGGCCGGCGGCTCCTGCTTAAAGGCGGGGGTACCGTTAATGTCGGCAAAGGACTGCTCCAGCTTGATGGAATTTGTGGCGGATGCGCCATTGGTTCCTGCAGTGCTGAAGGCCAGCTGCAAATTCTCGCGGCGGACAAAGCCGGTCTGATCCACGGCTACGGATATTTCCCCGGGCGCCTGAAGAACAAAACCTGCGGCAGAGGATTTCAGGGATTGAACCTGTGTATCCCCGGCAATTCCCGCAGCGGCCAGGCGGTCAATAAGCTCCGGAAGTTTGCCTTTAATGGCTGCTTCAATTTCGCTTTTGTTCTTTTCCGTAATCTCCAGACGGTACACCGGGACTTTACTGCCGTCGGCCAGCCCTGTCTCTTCGACGGTGGCAAACCATTTGGCGTCCACATCTGCAATCAGCAGCTGGAAGGCGTCGGAGACAAGCTTGCCGGCAGCCTTCAGACTATCCTGGGTAAAGGGACTGGTTTGCCCGGAGAGGCTCGACAGCTCGGCCATATCCAGCGAAAAGCTTTCATTCTGCTTGCCTAAAAGTGGAAGCTGCAGATACAATTTGTTATCCTTAAACAATAACGGCAGGGTCATGGCTGTTGTGGACCCTTCCGGGGTGCTTTTCAGCACGGCCTCCAGGCGGACCGGCTCATAAGCAGCTGCGCCGCTCCACTCCAGAGTACCCTTGGTCAGCATGCCTTTAAGTGCGGAAGCAATCAGGTTCTTGCCGGCCCCTTCAGAGGGCAGCTGGATATTCATCGTGGCTTTTCCCGAGAAGGAATAAGCCGCGGCTTCACTTTGCTTCAGAAAAGCCTGCTCCATTTTTTCTTTGGCCAAATCCGGCTCCTTGGTACAACCGGCTCCCACTGCGGCGACAGCCAGCAGGGTGCCCATAAGCAGGGTTTTGGTAACAGTTTTGCGCATAACGGGGATGTTCTCCTTTAACAATGTAAGTTATGTTCCATTATACTGGCATCCGGTTTGTTTGTCTCTATGAAACGGCCTCTTGCGAAACCGGAAGATGGAGGAACTCATGAAACATTCTATAAACCGTCCTGAGACTGTCTCAGAGCTGGAAACAGTCATCAGGCAAAAGATTGGCGCCGCCTCTGGGGCTGCTATCAGGTTCCGGGATTACATGGAGCTGTGTTTGTATCATCCCCAATGGGGGTATTACATGCAGCCCCGGGAAAAAATCGGGAAAGCCGGCGATTTTTATACGGCACCGAATATCGGCGGCGTTCTGGGTGAAGCATTGGCTTACTATATTGCCCGCCAAGCCGCTTCCTTAACCGGACAGGTCCGCATCATGGAATGGGGAGCCGGAACAGGAAGGCTGGCAGCACAGATTCTGGACAGTATCCGGGAGCATTTCCCGGAGCTGTACCTGCGGGTTCATTATATGGTGGTGGAAAAGAGCCCCTGGCATCAGCAATGCCAGAGGCAGCAGTTGGCCGATCACTGGCATGTGGTCCGGCAGTGGACACCGGAGGAAGCGGTGGAAGCAGGCGGAGCCGGTCAGGCGGATTTTATGCTGTCCAACGAGCTGCTGGACGCCTTTCCCGTCCACCGGCTCCGGCAGCGGCAGGAAGCGCTGATGGAGCTTTATGTGGGCTGGGATGTTTCCACGGGTGCTTTTTGTGAACGTGAGCTGCCCTGTACCGACGAAGCTCTTATCGGCTGCTTGAGGGAGTCGGGAATCGAGCTGGCCAACGGGCAAACCGCAGATATTTCCCTGGAGGCGCCCCGCTGGCTGAATGAAAGGCTGGGGGAGTTGGAGAGCGGAGAGCTAATTACTATCGATTATGGGGATACTTCCGCAGAATTGTTCGGAACTCACCGTATGAACGGCACACTTCTATGCTATAAAAATCATTTGGCTGGTGAAAACCCGTATATTTATGCAGGAGAGCAGGATATAACCGCTCATGTGGATTTCAGCGCCTGCATCCGCTCCGGGAATCAAGCCGGTGCCGCCCAGTGGCAGCTGATGACCCAGAAGGAGTTTCTGCTGGAAAGTGGTGTGCTGGAGCGTCTGGTCTCCCATGATGGCCGGGACCCCTTCAGTCCGGCGGCCAAGCGCAACCGGGCCATCAGGCAGCTCCTGTTGTCCGATGGGATGAGCGAATTGTTCAAGGTGCTGATCCAAAAGAAATAGGCGATACGGATGAAAAGGCTGGTTTTTGGGTTGTGCTCTCACACCGCCCGAAAGCCGGTCTTTTTTTGCCGGATATAGAAGTTAGCTGATTTTACCCGGGAAGCTCTCCCAAAAGGTATGTTTCTAAGAAAAAGTGTCAATACCGAATAGTATGAGAAGACTTTTGCAAGCAAATAGATTCTATGAATTCTAGTATCGGCATAACCATAAGTATGGAGTACATACCAGGCAGTTGCGCATGGCGCCTATAAGATATGAAGCGGTTACCGGCTGCTTGAAGGGGCTCTAGTTCTCCGTATGGCAAAAAGAGACCGGAGATCATACGCCGGAAGTTTGCAAAACCGGACGTTTAAAGCATGCAATGGGCACTGCAACAAGAGAATAACCTTTTTTGGGAGGTAGTAAAATGTCAGCAGTCAGACAAGATGCGTGGAGTGAAGAGGATGATTTGATTTTGGCCGAGGTGACACTCCGCCATATTAGGGAAGGCGGTACGCAGTTGGCCGCGTTCGAAGAAGTAGGGGAGCGGATCGGGCGGACGGCCGCAGCTTGCGGGTTCCGCTGGAACAGTTTTGTCCGCAAAAAATATGAGGCCGCCATACAAATCGCCAAAAAGCAGCGGCAGCAGCGCAACCAGGCCAAGAAACATTCTTCAGGCAGTGCAACGGCTTCCGTGGCAATGCTCGACGTCCAGGAATCCGGCTACACCCGATCGGAAGGAATTTCGGAGGAATCCGTATCCATTGATGCGGTAATCCGTTTTCTGCGCCAGTGGAAAACCACCTATGCCGATATGTCACGGCAAATCCGCACGCTGGAGAAGGATCTGACAGAAACCCGCGAGACCATGGCCTTATTGCGCCGGGAAAATGAAAAGCTGAATTCTGAAGTCAACGAGGTATCCACCGATTACAGGGTGGTGAATGACGACTATAAAGCACTGATCCAGATTATGGACAGGGCAAGAAAGCTGTCTCTTCTGCAGGAAGAAGAGGAAGAGGCGAAATCCAAGTTCAAAATGGATGCCAACGGTAATCTGGAGCGTATAGATTAAGAAAATATCCTTCCAATCCAATAGTCTGATATCAAAAGCGGCTTCCGTAAAAGGAGCCGCTTTTCCTTTCTTGCCCTAAAGTGGTATAGTGGTATAGTGGAAAAAGGATGTGGGAGTTTGAACATCGAGATTATCGGCGGCGGATCATTGGGACTGCTGCTGGCAGGACGTCTCGCGGCGGCTGAAAGCGGAGATTCGCTTACGCTGGTCGTGCGTACTCCCCGGCAGTCGGAGGCGGTTTCCCGGGCAGGGATTACGGTACAGGAGCAGGACGGCAAGCCTCTTCATACAAAGGATGCCGAATGTCTGGATTTTGCGGCGTATTCCTCCAGGCAGCACCAAGCGGGAAACGGCGCAGACTGGATTATTCTTGCTTTGAAGCAGAAGGATATCACTCCCCAAGTGGTGGAGGCAGTCCGCAGACAGGCTTCGCAGCATACACGCGTATGCTGCCTTCAGAACGGCATGGGACACTTGGAGAAGCTGCGGGCTGTTTTTAACGGAAGCATGCTTTATACCGCGGTTACTACAGAAGGCGCTATGCGGGTTTCGGATATGGAGGTCCGGCATACGGGCTCCGGAAGCACTCGCATCGGCGCAGTGGATGAGGGAGAACTCCTCACCCGGCCGCATGCTGAGGTGCTGGCAGCAACACTTAACAGGGCGGGCTTTCGCGCAGACGTATCCGATCATATTCAGATGGATGTATGGGACAAGCTAATCATGAACTGTGTGATTAATCCGCTAACCGCCCTGCTGGATATCCGGAACGGCCAGCTGCTGGAGCAGCCCCGGTGTCTGGAGCTCATGCAGAGCCTGTACGAAGAGGCGGAAGCTGTTGCTGCTGCTGCCGGATACGGAAGGCCGGAACGCTTCAGGTGGGAAAGGCTGGTTGAGGTGTGCCGGGCAACAGCGGGGAACCGTTCGTCGATGCTGCAGGATCTATCCGCGGGACGGATTACGGAGTTGGAATATCTGAACGGCAGCTTGCTGCGGGAGGCGGAGCGTTATGCTCTCAAACTTCCTTTGCACGAGACCATTTACCGGCTGGTTTCGGCCAAAGAAGCTTTGCAGGTAAGCGGCGAACAGGATGAGACTTGTCGAAAGCTTAATTATTCTGAATAAAAATACTTCAAAAATGCATAATTATAAGCTATCATAAATCCATGGAAGCTTTTCTTAATGGGTTTGCCCAAAAGAGTAATTTTTTCCACAAGAAAATCGTAGATTTTATTAACCGCCGGTTGTATAATTGAAAAAGATTATAATTCGGCGGAAAAAGGTAAACCTTCTTTTATTGAATTGTTACTTTCTTGTGAAATTTGTGAAGGAATTGAAAAAAATTATTTACAGGTCAATAACTTTATGTTAAAAATAATGACATGGAATTTATTTTGTGTGAGATTATCTGACATAAAGAAAAAGGCGCAAATTCGAAATGTTTTTGACCGGTGTACAAATGTTCATGGAGTTGGGCTAATGGTGTGACAATCGTCACTGCTGGACGGTTGTTGTACCTTTACCATAAAAAAAGTATTCAGTATATTCGGGAGGGTTACTATGCAAACGAAAAAGTTGTTAGCCGCCACGCTGTCCTCTGTGATGGCACTTGGTGTAGCTGCAGGTTGTACGACAACATCATCCGATGAAGGCAAAAGCTCCACAGCTCCTTCCACTGCCCCTGGTGCAAGCACCGCGGCTTCTACCGCACCCTCTGCCAAAGGCGCCGTAATCAACACTTACATTAACGGCGAAATTCCTACCATGGACCCGGGCCTTGCCAAGTCCACCTCTTCCAGCTGGTCTTTGGACCACGTGTTTGAAGGTCTGTTCTTCCAAGACAAAGACGGACTGGTTCCCGGACAAGCGAAAGATGTTAAAATCAGCGAAGACGGCCTGACCTACACCTTCACCCTGAAGGATAACCTGAAGTGGTCCAACGGCGATCCGTTAACAGCAGCGGATTTTGAATACTCCTGGAAACGGGTTTTGGACCCGGCCTTCGCTTCTGAATATGCTTACCAAATCGGCGACTACATTAAGGGCGGCACAGAATACAACACAGCAGACCCCAAGAAGCTTTCCGCCGAAGAAATGACTAAATTGCGTGATGCTGTCGGAGTTAAAGCAACCGACGAAAAAACCTTGGTAGTTAACCTGGTTAACCCCACTGCTTACTTCAAACAGCTGGTTTCCTTCTATACCTACTATCCGGTCAACAAGAAGGTTGTTGAAGCCAACCCCAAGTGGGCTAACGAAGCTGCAACCCTTGTCGGCAACGGTCCTTTCACAGTGAAGGAATGGAGCAAGGACAAGAAGATGGTAGCAGTGAAGAACGAGAACTACTATGACAAGGCTAAGATCACTGCAACCCAAATTACCTGGAACAACATCACCGACGACAACACTGCATGGCAAATGTACAGCACTGGTGAGCTGAACGTGTATCAATCCGTTACACCTGCTGCTATCGAAACTGCTAAGAAGAGCGGCGAGCTGATCGTATCTCCGAAGCTGGCTACTTACTTCTACCGCTTTAACGTAACCAAGCCTCCTTTCAACAATGTGAAGATCCGTAAGGCGCTGGCTATGTCGATCCAACGTCAGCCGATTATCGATAACATTACCAAGACTGGTCAAACTCCTGCATTTGCCTTCGTATCCCCCGGTATCATCATGGCCGGCAAGGACTTCCGTACTGGAGGCGACGCTTCTTCCCAAACCTACTTCAAGGAAGATGCAGCAGAAGCCAAGAAGCTGTTGGATGAAGGCTTGAAGGAACTGGGCCTGACCGCGTTCCCCAAGACTGAGTTGACTTACAACACCAATGAAGGCCACAAGAAAATTGCTGAAGCCATCCAAGAAATGTGGAAGAAGAACCTGGGTATCGAAGTAACCCTGGGTAACGTTGAATCCAAGGTATGGACTGACAAACAATCCAAACTGGACTACCAAGTTATTCGTACCGGCTGGATTGGCGACTATCTTGACCCGATGACCTACATCGACATGTTCGTAACAGGCGGCGGCAACAACAATACCGGCTGGAGCAACAAGCAATATGACGAGCTGGTAGCAGCTGCCAAGAAGGAACAAAACGAAGCCAAGCGGATTCAACAATTCCGCGACGCAGAGAAGATCCTGATGGACGAAATGCCGATTATGCCGATCTACTTCTACACCTCGGCTAACGCTATCAAGAAGGACATCACTGGCGTCTACACTCCTGCTAACCGTGAAATGAGCTTCCGTTATGCTGTTGCTAAGTAAATAAAAAAGATCGCACATGAGGTATGCCGTACGTGCAGGCATACCTCATGTTCTGATGATAGAGGCTTGGGAAGGGGTAACTTACTTTATGCGATCATTTCTTATTAAAAGAGGAGTAAACGCCGTTCTTACGATTTTGGTGATAATTACTCTAACCTTTATACTCATGCATTCCGTACCTGGCGGACCTTTCACCCAAGAGAAACCGGTGCCTCCTGCTATTCTGGAAAATTTGAATAAATTTTATCATCTGGACGAGCCTGTCTGGAAGCAATACTTCCGATATGTGGGTTCCCTGCTGCAGGGTGATCTTGGCCCTTCCTACAAATCACAATCCCGGGATGTTAACCAAATGCTGAAGGAAGCTATGCCAGTAACCGTTCAGCTGGGTTTACAAGCCTTGGTTGTTGCCGTTATCGGCGGTTTGTTCTTAGGGATTACTTCCTCGCTGTACCATAACAGAATTCCTGACCGGCTTGCTACCATATTAGCGGTTTTAGGAACATCTGTGCCCAGCTTTGTAATCGCTACCTTACTTATCCAATTTCTTGCGGTTCAATTCCATTGGTTTCCAGTCGCCACGTGGGCGTCCATGAAACATACGGTTCTGCCAACACTCGCATTATCGGCTTCGCCTCTTGCGCAGATTACCCGGTTAATGCGTTCCAATATGCTTGAGGTGTTGAATCAGGATTATATCAAAACGGCTAAGGCGAAGGGTTTGCCTTATGTGCGTGTTGTGGTTAACCATGCCATCCGTAATGCGATTCTTCCCGTTATCACCATCCTTGGTCCGATCACGGCTCATCTGGTTACCGGTTCTTTTGTCATTGAGAAAATTTTCTCTGTACCGGGATCAGGTAAAATGTTGGTAGACGGCATCAATAATCGGGACTACTCCCTCATTATGGGTACTACTGTGGTTTATGGCATCGCGCTTGTCGTCATACTCTTTATAGTAGACTTGCTGTATTCCATCATAGATCCGCGCATTAAGCTGAGGGGGTGAACCGGATGTCGATGAATATTAATGAAAATATGTTTTTGCCTGCGCCTAAGGATGATAACGGCGAGCGCATTGTCCGCCCTAGCCTTACGTATTGGCAGGATGCTTGGCGCCGGTTGAAGAAGAACAAAGTGGCGATGACCGCCTTGTTTGCTTTGATCGCATTAATTTTGCTGGCTATATTCGGGCCGATGATTCGCCCGTTCTCTTATTCGGAGCAAAGCTTCATGAACGTAAACAAGCTTCCCAATGCCACCCACTGGTTCGGCACGGATGACTTGGGCCGTGACCTCTGGGTCCGTGTTTGGTTTGGCGCCCGGATTTCATTGACCATTGCCATCGTGGCTGCCAGCTTGGACCTGATGATCGGGGTTATCTACGGAGGCATCGCCGGCTACAAAGGCGGCGCTACCGATAACTTCATGATGCGTATTGTGGAAATTCTGTATGCTATCCCTTATCTGCTGGTTGTTATCCTGTTGATGGTTGTTATGGAAAAAGGTTTGCTGACGATTATCGTCGCCATGACCGCCTTCGGCTGGATGGGTATGGCGCGGCTGGTCCGCGGCCAGGTGATGCAGCTGAAGGAACAGGAATTTATTTTGGCCGCCCGCACATTGGGCGCCAGCAACAACCGCATTCTTTTCAAACATCTGGTGCCCAACACCTTGGGCGTTATTATCGTAAACATTACCTTCTCCATCCCCGGCGCGATCTTTACCGAGGCAACCTTGAGCTTCCTGGGTCTGGGTATTCCCGCACCCCAAGCAAGCCTTGGTACGCTGACAAGCGACGCCATCAGCAGCATTATTCAGGGGCATCCGTACCAGCTGTTTTTCCCTGCTGCTGTAATCTCTATGATCATGTTGGCCTTTAACCTTCTGGGCGACGGTCTGCGTGATGCTCTTGACCCACGGATGCGCAAATAAGCGGACTTACAGGAGGTGGACCCCATGAACAAAGCAAATAATGACCTTATGCTTGAAGTAAAGGAACTCGAAGTCTCCTTCAGCACGTATGCCGGCGAGGTTCAAGCCGTGCGGGGAGTGTCCTTCGATTTGCATAAAGGCGAAGCTCTCGCCATCGTAGGCGAATCCGGCTGCGGCAAGTCCGTAACCGCACAGACCATCATGCGTCTGATTCCCATGCCTCCCGGAAACATTAAGAAGGGGCAAATTTTGTTTGACGGCGACAAGGATCTGGCCAAGCTGTCCGATAAGGACATGGAGCATATCCGCGGTTACGAAATGGGGATGATCTTCCAGGATCCCATGACGTCCTTGAATCCGACTATGACGGTTGGCAAGCAAATTGCCGAAAGTCTGGTCAAGCACCAAAAGCTGTCCCAAAAGGCTGCTATCGAACAAGCTGTTGAGATGCTGAAGCTTGTTGGCATTCCCAGCCCGGAATCCCGGGTCAAGCAGTATCCCCATGAGCTGTCAGGCGGTATGCGCCAGCGGGTTATGATCGCACTTGCTCTGGCCTGCCGTCCCAAGCTTCTGATTGCGGACGAACCTACCACCGCATTGGACGTAACCATTCAAGCGCAAATTATCGACTTGATGCAGGATCTGCAGAAGAAGCTGGGGATGTCCATTATTATCATTACCCATGACCTTGGTGTGGTGGCGAATATCGCCCAACGTGTTGTGGTTATGTATGCCGGCAAGGTAGTGGAAGTGGGGAAGGTAGATGATGTATTCTACAACTCCAAGCACCCGTATACTTGGGGCTTGCTTGCCTCGATGCCCCGCCTTGATCAGTCTGCCGATGAGCCGCTGATGCCCATTGAAGGCACACCTCCGGATTTGTTTGCCCCGCCAGTCGGCTGTGCTTTTGCAGCCCGCTGCGCTTATGCCATGGATATTTGCAAGAAGATAGACCCGGAGCTTACCGAAATCGGCAAAGGTCATGCGGCTGCTTGCTGGCTAACCCATCCGATGGCGCCTGAAGTATCCAGGCCTGTTGCGAAGGAGGTACGCTAGGATGAAAGAGGAAACTTTACTTGAGATCAAGAACCTCAAGAAGCATTTTAATGTCAGAAACGGCGTGCTTAAAGCGGTTGACGGCATTAACTTTGCAATCAAACGCGGAGAAACGTTCGGTCTTGTAGGCGAATCCGGCTGCGGCAAATCCACTGCAGGCCGGACCATTGTGAAGCTGTATGATGCCACAGAAGGCGAAGTGCTGTTTAACGGTGAGAACATCTACAAGTACAAGGGTCAGAAGCTTAAGAAGTTCAATCAACAAATGCAAATGGTGTTCCAGGATCCTTACGCTTCATTGAATCCCAGAATGACCATTGAGAATATTATCGGCGAAGGCATTGATATCCACGGTCTGGCTTCCGGAAAGGAACGCAAGGAGCAGATCTATCAGCTGCTCCAAGACGTAGGTCTGAATTCAGAGCATGCCGGACGTTTCCCCCATGAGTTCTCCGGCGGCCAACGGCAGCGGATCGGTATTGCCCGCGCACTGGCGATCCAGCCGCAGTTTATTGTGGCGGATGAACCGATCTCCGCACTGGACGTTTCCGTTCAGGCGCAGGTGGTTAATCTGTTCAAGAAGCTTCAGCGGGAGCGGGATTTGACTTATCTGTTCATTGCCCATGACTTGGCGATGGTGAAGCATATTTCGGACCGGATCGGCGTTATGTATCTGGGCAAGATGATGGAGATTACCACCTCCGAAAAGCTGTACTCCCACCCGCTTCATCCGTATACCGTTTCCCTTCTGTCGGCGATTCCGATTCCCGATCCTGAAGTGGAAAAGAGACGGGAGCGTATTATTCTCCAGGGCGAAGTACCGAGCCCCTTGAATCCGCCCAGCGGTTGTCCGTTCCGGACACGTTGCCCCAAGGCTATGGCCAAGTGTGCGGAATCCATGCCGGAGATGAAGGAAGTAGAGCCAGGCCACTTTACCGCCTGCCATCTGTACTAATTCTAAAGCAAAAACCGCCTGCCGGCATTCCCCAATGGGAGCCGCGGCGGTTTTTTATTACAGGCGGGGACAAGCTACACGGCTGGATGGGACTCATCCTTTACAAGAGCCATTACGCTTCTATAAAACAGCAGCCAGCAGACCGCGATAACGGCACCCCAAATCCAGTTGTAAATCCGGATATAAAAAAGGTAATTGTCATACCCAATGGTCAGCTTGCCCAATTGTTCATTATAAAACTGGGTAAGCACCGTCCATTTAATAAAGGCGAAGCCCAGGCTTTTGATGCCCATCAGAATAGTAATCAGCTGCAGCAGCCTCCAGGGTTTGGGCTGAACGTACAGCTCACGGGTTTCCTGGCGGTTATAACCTTGAAGCTCGGCCACATCCAAGGCAAAATACATACTCACCGGGCGGCGGAGAAGCAGGGTCAGAGTGTAGAAGAGGATCATGACCACACTTTGCCAGAAGCCGTACAGGAACATATTGCGTACAGAGCCGGCCAACAGGTCCAAAGCGGAATCGATCAGCATGGTTGTCAGCAGGAAGATGCCTGTAAAGTTGGCTTTTTTGCGGATGGCCAGAGTCAGCACAGTATAGAGAATACCCGGAATGCCTGTAAGTAAGATCAGATAATAATCCGGCAGGTGGCCTTCACCCAATCGCCATACGGCTACCGGGAGCACCAGATAAATGACGACGTCCCAAAGCATACTTGATTTCATTGGATCCCCTTCGTCAGCAGAACAAGCTGCTGGGATAGAATGGGATTATCGTAGCGTCTTCATACATTGTTGTCAATGAAAAACTTGATAGGCATAAGCAGTTTGGTATTTGTGCAAAGCTTGGCTTTGCGTTAAGATAAAAGCTGGACATGAGAGGAGGCCGGAGCATCTTGCAACTGGTAGAAGCGGTACGCAGCAAAAGCCAACCGCTGGCAGAGGATTATTGCCGGCATTACGATAAGGTGGCAGAGCGTTTCGATTATCATCCCTGGCAGGACGGCGAATGGGAGCGGCGGGCAGACTGGTTAGCCTCCACTCATTCGGAACGGGCGCCGCGGGATAGCATGATCGAGGTGCTGACAGCATACAATCTCAAGCAAGGAAACGACCATGAGGCCGTCCATCAATCCCTTGCCCTGTTGGCGCAGGAGGATACCCTGGTAATAACAGGCGGCCAGCAGGCAGGTTTATTTACAGGACCGCTGCTGGTGATTTATAAAGCCATTTCCATCATTCGGCTGGCCCGTGAGGCTTCGGCCACGCTGGGCAAACCGGTGGTCCCGGTGTTCTGGATTGCCGGAGAGGACCATGACTTTGATGAGGTGAATCATTGGCATGCCTTAACTCCTCAGCTTGCTGTGGAACGGTTCCGTCTGGAGCATCCCACAGGCAAACGCGAGGCGGTAAGCCGGCTTGCTTTCGAATCCTGGGCCGATGCTCTGGCGAAGATGGAGGAATGGCTCCAGGACAGCGACTTCAAGCCTGACCTGATGGCGCGTCTGCAGGAATATGCGGATGTGTCCCGGACGCTGACGGATTATTTTGCCCGGATTATGGGATGGCTGTTTGGAGCCCACGGCTTGGTGCTGCTGGATTCGGATGATCCGGCCCTGCGCCGGCTGGAGAGCCCCATGTTCCGGCGCCTGTTGACGGATTGTGAGGAGCTGAACCGTTGTGTGCTGGACGGCAGCGCCGCCGTGACCGAGCTGGGTTATACCCCCCAGGCGGACCAGACTCCGGGGCAGGCTAATCTGTTCTTCTATAATGACAACGGCGAGCGGACCCTGCTGTACCGGGACGGAGACGGGTTTACCAACCGGAAACAGACCTTCCGCGTAGAGAAGGCGGAGCTGGAGCGCCTCGTGGAGGAGGAGCCCTGGCGATTCAGCAATAACGTCATGACCCGGCCGATGATGCAGGATTATGTGCTTCCGGTGCTGGCTGTGGTGCTGGGACCGGGAGAAATCGCCTATTGGTCGTTGACCCGGGAGGCGTTCCACCGGATGGGCTTGCGGCTGCCCATTGTCAAACCCCGCCTGGAGTTTACCTTAATTGAAGGAACGGTACATAAGAATATGGAGAAATTCGGCCTCACGTACGATGCCGTAATGGACCAGTTCGATGACTTCCGCCAGGAGTGGCTGATGGACCAGGGGCAGTATGAGGTGGAGGAGCTGTTTTCGGAAACCCGCAGGAGATTTCTGGAGCTGTACCGGCCTGTTATGGAGACCGTAGCGAGCCTCAATCCCGGCCTGGCGAAGCTGGGAGATACCAACAAGCAAAAGATTGTGGAGCAGATCGAATATCTCCGCAACCGGGCTGCGGATTCCCTGCAGAGCAAATTTTCCAGCGGACTGCGCCAATTGGACCGCATCCGGCTCAGCTTGAGCCCATTGTCCAAGCCGCAGGAAAGAGTGTATAATGTGTTTGCTTATTTGAACCGTTATGGAAGCGGCTGGATTGATGAGCTCATTGCCACACCTTATGACAATGACGGCAAACACCGGCTGATGTTTTTTTAATAGAACCTATACCCCCAATTCTTAAAGGAGGCATTCCAATGACATTGCAAAACAAAAGCATTATTGCCGATCCGGCGCTGGCTCCGGAAGGGCATCTGAAAATTGACTGGGTGGACGCCCACATGCCGGTCCTGAACAAAATCAAGGAGCAGTTCCAACAGGAGCAGCCCTTTAAAGGTTTGAAGGTGGCTATTTCCCTTCATCTCGAGGCCAAAACCGCTTACCTGGCCAAGGTGGTTCAGGCGGGCGGAGCGGATGTGACCATCACCGGCAGCAATCCGCTGTCTACACAGGATGATGTATGCGCAGCGCTGGTTGAGGACGGTATTCGGGTGTATGCCAAATACAACCCCTCTCCGGAGGAGTATAAGGCCCTTCTGATCAAAACGCTGGAGGAAAAACCCGACCTGATCATTGACGACGGCGGAGATTTGGTGACCATTCTCCACAGCGAGCGCCAGGATCTGCTGGCCCAGGTCCGGGGCGGTGCGGAGGAGACCACAACCGGTATTCTCCGGCTGAAGTCTCTGGAGAATGAGGGCAAGCTGAAGTTCCCGATGGTGGCCGTGAATGATGCCTTCTGCAAATATTTGTTCGACAACCGTTATGGCACCGGCCAATCCGTATGGGATGGCATTAACCGTACCACCAACCTGGTGGTGGCAGGCAAAACAGTGGTTGTTGTCGGTTATGGCTGGTGCGGCAAGGGTGTTGCTATGCGGGCCAAGGGTCTGGGCGCCAAGGTTATTGTTACTGAAGTGGATGCCATCAAGGCCATTGAGGCGTATATGGACGGCTTCCATGTGATGCCGATGCTGGAAGCGGCCAAGGAAGGCGATTTCTTCGTTACCGTAACCGGCAACCGGGATGTGATTCGGGGCGAGCACTATGCGGTGATGAAGGATGGCGCGATTCTCTCCAATGCCGGCCACTTCGATGTGGAAGTGAACAAACCCGAGCTGGAAGCCTTATCCAACTCCAAACGGACAGTCCGCAAGAATATCGAGGAATACAAGCTGAAGGACGGACGCAGCATCTATCTGCTGGCCGAAGGCCGTCTGGTCAATCTGGCGGCAGGCGACGGCCACCCGGCGGAAATTATGGATATGACCTTTGCCCTGCAGGCGCTGGCCCTGAAATATGTCAATGACCAATACCAAACCATCGGCAATAAGGTGGTCAATGTGCCTTATGAGCTGGATGAGCAGGTAGCCCGCTTCAAGCTGGCTTCCATGGGTCTGGCCATTGATGCCCTGACTGAGGAGCAAGCCGCTTATCTGTCCGGTTGGGCGGAGCATTAAGCATCCCTGAATATAAGTCAAAGAGGCAGTCCTTCCGCAGCCATTCGGAGGGGCTGCTTTTTTTGAATCGGACTGCAGTAAATTGGAGGGGCAATTGCAACATTTTCCCTGCGTATGCCGTTTGATGGATAACGGAAACCGGCGCTCTCAACCATAACGGATGGTTAGACGGTTCCGGACCGGTCCATGGAAATGACAAAACACAGGGGGAATCGGGATGAAATGGGGGAAAAGGATTGCGGCGGTATGGCTGGCGGCAGCGTTGGCACTGGCAGGATGCTCCGCGGCGGATAAGAGTGAAAGCTCCACAGCAAGCAGCGAAAGCGGTTCGTCGGCCAAGATGATGAGCAACTCGGTTGCCGACCAGATGGGGGTAACCCAAACCTCCAAGCAGTCGGATAAGGACAACAGCAAAGCAGCTCCGGCTGCCCAGCCGGCTGGGCAGACCACTGCAGGCAGCCAAAGCAGCGGCACAGGGGAAGAGAAGGGAGCGGGCTTCTCCGGCATGGGAACGGACCAGGAAGGGCTGAACCGCAAGTTGGTATACAAGGCCAACCTGACCATGAAGGTGAAGAGCTACGTGGATGCACAGGCGGAGATCCGCAATCTGGTGACTCTCTCCGGCGGATACATTCTCCAGTTCTCGGAGAACAGCACCAGCCGGGAGGAGGGCGGCAACTTCGTCCTAAAGATTCCGTCCACAGGCTTCTCCACCTTCCTGAAGGAGCTGGAGAAGATCCCGAATGAAGCCATTCAGCGCAATGTCCAGGCCCAGGACTTCTCCGAGGAGTATGTGGATCTGGAAGCCCAGCTGAAGGCGAAGCAGGTGGTGGAGGCCCGTTATCTGGAATTTATGCAGAAGGCCACCCGGACGGAGGAGCTGGTGCAATACACCAACGAGTTGGCCAAGATTCAGGAGGCCATTGAAAGAATGAAGGGGCGTATGCGCTACATCGACTCGAATGTCGCTTTTTCCACCGTGGAAATCCGGCTTTACCAGCCCGGAAGCTCTATGGATACCCATAAATCGGATTCCGTATTCGGCCGCTCCCGGGATGCCATGCTCTCTTCCATGGGATTCCTGGCCGGCTTCGGTCAAGGGCTGGTGGTTTTCCTGGCAGGAGTTATCCCCATCGCAGCCATCGGGCTCGTCGTAGGTTCTCCACTGTGGATATTGCATTACAGAAGCCGCAAGAAACGCAGAGCGCAAGCGGAGGCTTATCAACAGAAAATGCAGGCTCATGTCCAGCCTAAAGAGGAAACAGATGATAAAACGACATGATTTTCTAAAATCCCTTCAAAGATTGACGTAATTGGTTGACTTTTGGCGATATATATGAAATCTTTTTTTGAAATCCTGCTGAGTCCAGCAGGATTTTTTGCATATGTGGAGAACTCTTTAAAAGGTGTGGTGAAAAGTGGGGCAAAGTGGGGATAAAGGGGGCGGAATTATGTTTATGGGGGAATATCAGCATGCCATCGACGAAAAAGGCCGGCTTACCATCCCCTCCAAATTCCGCGATGAGCTCGCCCCAACCTTTGTCATCACGAGAGGTCTGGACAAATGCCTGTTTGTGTATCCGATGGAAGAGTGGAAAGTCCTGGAGCAGAAGCTTAAGGCACTGCCCATGATGAAGGCGGAGGCCAGGGCCTTCAGCCGGATGTTTTTTTCAGGAGCCACGGAATGTGAGTTGGATAAACAGGGAAGGGTAAATATACCCAATAACCTGATTAATCATGCACTGCTGGAGAAGGATTGCGTCATTATCGGCGTATCGGGAAAAATCGAAATTTGGAGCAAGGCGGAATGGGACAGCTATTCCCAATCCTCCCAGGATTCCTTTAATGAAATAGCGGAAACGCTGATTGATTTTAACTTCTAGGAGGTTATACACATTTTGTTTCATCATATTACGGTTTTGAAGGAAGAGGCTGTGGAGGGACTTGCCATTAAGCCCGACGGCATCTATGTGGACTGCACCTTAGGGGGAGCCGGCCACAGTGAGCGGATTGCAGCGCAGTTGGGACCCGGCGGCCGGTTGATCGGGCTGGATCAGGATGACGCGGCATTGGCCTTTGCCGGAGAGAAGCTGTCCGTTTATGGAGACAGGGTTACCCTGGTAAAGACGAATTTCCGCTATATCCGGCAGGCTCTGGAGAAGGCCGGGGTTCCGTTGTCTGCGGAGGGTGTGCCTCAGGTGGACGGTATCCTCTTGGACTTGGGCGTGTCATCGCCCCAACTGGATGATGCGGAGCGGGGCTTCAGCTATCATCAGGATGCGGAGCTGGACATGCGCATGGACCAAACCGCTCCTCTCACGGCCCGGAAGCTGGTGAATGAATGGCCGGAGGCGGAGCTGACCCGGATTCTGTTCGAATACGGGGAAGAGAAATTCGCCAGGAGAATCGCTTCCGTGATCGTGAAGGCCCGGGAGAAGGCGCCCGTGGAAACCACCGGCCAGCTGGCCGAGCTGATCAAGGAGGGGATTCCCGCAGCGGCCAGACGGACGGGCGGACATCCGGCCAAACGCAGCTTTCAAGCGATCCGCATTGCCGTCAACGACGAGCTGGGTGCGCTGGAGGATGTGCTGGAGCAGGGAATTGAATGCCTGAAGCCCGGCGGAAGAATTTCGGTCATTACCTTTCACTCCCTGGAGGACCGGATTGTCAAACAAGCATTCTCCGGACATATCGAGTCCTGCACCTGCCCGCCGGATTTCCCCATCTGCGTATGCGGCCGGAAATCTACCCTGAGGCTGGTCAACCGCAAGCCCATCGTACCGGGTGACAATGAGCTGGAAGTAAACCAGAGGGCCCGCTCCTCCAAGCTGCGCATCGCCGAGAAGCTGGGATAAAGCCGTCTGTCGCATAGATCAAGCACCGTTCTTTTTTACGAGTGAGAACCTGATGAAGGATGTGTAAAAATGGCAGCTTATATACGTGGGAATTTGGCAGTCGAGGAGAGACAAAACTCCCCGGAACGTGTTAAGATCAAGGAAACCCGCAGGGTGGTATACCGGACAAGCCGCCTTCCGACACAGGAGAAGCTTCTGTACTTGTTTACGGTGCTGCTTTGTGCGCTGGTGGCAGGCATTGTCATTTGGCGGTATGCCCAAATCTATCAGATGAATACCCGGATTCAGAATGTGGAGAGGGAAATTTCCCGGCTGGAAACCGACAATAATGCCCTGAAGGAGAAGCTGTCGAAAATGATAGACCCTTCCCAATATATGGATGAAGCGGCGAAGAAGGGGCTTGTGCGCATACAGGAGGATAATTTTGTCCGTGTGCCGGTTGAAGTAAAAACCCAGCAGGGTTCTTCGGCTGCTGGTAAGCCATAAGGGCCGCAGCTAAGGATGATAATTACATATGATAAAGCAGGGTGAAAACATGGAGAAGCTAACGCGTAGCCGTTCATTGGTTATCGGCCTGTTTTTTACCCTTTTTTTTCTTGGACTAATCGTCAAGATTTATTGGGTACAGGTGGTTGACCACGAGTGGCTGCTGGCCAAGGCGGAGAAAAAATGGCAGGAATCCAAGAGCATTCCGGCGCAGCGGGGAATGATCACGGACCGCAACGGCAAAATTCTGGCCGAGGACGGCATCGCTTACATCGTGACGCTGAATCCCCAGGTGATCAAGACCAAGGGGCTGGAACGGGATATCTCCCAGGGTCTGTCCGCGGCATTGGCTACAAGCAGCGATCCTGTTGTAACGGCCAAGCTGGAGAGCAAAATTTATGAGATGGCTACCCGTAAAAAATCGAACAGCGAAGAAATGATGATGGCGGTGGAGGTTCAGAGCGAGGGCTACAAGATCGATTCGGAAACCAAGGAAAAGGTTGACGCGCTGATCGAGGAGCTTAAGCTCAAAATCGAACTAAGGAACAAAGAAACAGAAGGCAAAAAGCTGGATACCAAGGATGTGGGGATTTACCTGACCAAAACCAGCCGGCGGGCCTACCCGTTCAAAAATTTGGCCTCCCATGTATTGGGGTATATGGATAAGTGGGATAAACCAGGCGGATACGGGCTGGAATACTCCTTGAATGATCTGCTCCAGGGGACTCCGGGCAACCTTGACAAGGAAAGCGATCGCAAGGGCGTGGAAATTCCTAACGGCAAGATGTCCTATACCGCACCCGTCAACGGAAAAAATGTGGTTCTGACCCTGGACCAGACCATCCAGTATTATGTGGAAAACGCCATCCGCCAGGTGTATGAAAAGTGGAATCCCAGGAGTGTAACGGCCATTGCCGCCAATCCCAAAACCGGCGAAATCCTGGCTATGGCCAATGCGCCGGATTATAATCCCAACAAATATTGGGAAGCGGCCTCCAACCCCGCCGTGTTCAGCAATAATGCGGTGTCCTATGCGTATGAACCCGGCTCCACCTTCAAGCTGGTTACCCTGGCAGGGGCGATGGAGGAAAAAATGTTCAACCCCAATGACACCTACCAGTCAGGCAGCATTGTGGTGGATGATCGCCGGCTGCATGACCACAATATCGTCGGCTGGGGCAAAATCTCCTATATGGAGGGGCTGCTGCGCTCCAGTAACGTGGCCTTCGTCAAGCTGGGCATCGAAAAGCTGGGTACCCAGAAGCTTGGCCAGTATATTACCAATTTCGGCTTCGGCGCTCCCACGGGAATCGATTTGCCGGGAGAAGCATCTGGTGTGGTCAAAATGAAGTATAAGCCGGAATTCGCCACGTCCACCTACGGGCAGGGCCTGACCGCAACCGCCATCCAGCAGTTGGCCTCTTACGGGGCCATCGCCAACGGCGGCAAGCTGATGAAGCCATATATTATCAAAGAAATCATTGATCCCGTTACTAATGAGCCGATTCAGGTCAATACGCCCACCATGGTGCGCCAGGTGGTTTCCGAGGCTACGGCCAAGGAGATCGGCCTGGATCTGGAGCAGGTGGTATCCAACCGGGAAATGGGCACAGGCTGGCGGGCGTATATCGACGGGTACCGGATTGCCGGTAAAACCGGCACGGCCAACATCGTTATCCCCGGCGAGAAGGGGTATGCCGACGGCAAATGGCTGATTACCTTCGCCGGCTTCGCCCCGGTGGATGATCCCAAAATTGTAGTGGTCATTGTTGCCGATGTGCCTGATTTGAAGAAGGATTATCACCTGGGCGGTGAGGTGGCATCTCCTGCTTTTAAGGAGATCATCTCCCAATCTCTGAGCTATCTGGGGGTAACCTCCGAAGCCAGCGCAGCCCAGATGGCCAAGATGGAGACTCTGTCACCGGTGCCTAACGTGGTGGGAATGGCTGTCTCCGCCGCCAAAACCACCTTGAATCAGGCGGGGCTGAAGGCGGAGGTTATCGGCTCCGGAGGAGATGTGTTGAAGCAGATTCCTTTACCTGATACGAAAATCTCCAGTACCCAACGGGTGTACCTGATGACCCAGGAGGAGGAGACGGCCAATATCCCCAACCTGGCCGGCAAATCCCTGCGCGATGCGCTGGAGGTCTGTTCATTAACCGACCTGAAGTGCAAGACGGAAGGGGAGGGGTACGTAGTCGGCCAGACGGTAACGGGAGATGAGAATAACCGGGAGCTTCTGCTCACCCTTAAGCCGGGATCGGATGGGACTGAGCCGGAAGTCACGGAACATTCTGCGACACCTTCACCAAGCGGCAAGGCCAAGGCCACTCCCAGCCCCTCGGGCAAAGCAGTGACGCCCACGCCCACGCCAAAGTCAACACCTTCCGGGAAGCCGGCGGGAGCGGCATCCTCATCGCCGACTCCCCCGCCGCAGACGTCCCAAAGGCCTTAATAAGCAATGCATCACCTCCCGCACGAGCTTGTTCTAACCCCTGTTTGTCCCGAATAGTCATGAATTGTACGAGTCTGACTATTTGCGAATGGGGGAGAGCGCCCGTGCGGGTTTCCAATGTAACCATACGTCGCCGATTATGGTATGCCATGCTGGGGGGGACAGTCCTGTTCGCCGCCCTGATTATCCGTTTGGCATACGTGCAGTTGTGGATGGGGCCGGGCCTGGCGGAGAAAGCGGAGGAATCCTGGCGCCGCAATATTCCGTTTGAAGCGAAACGGGGGGAGGTGTGGGACAGAAACGGCGTCAAGCTGACGTATAATGTATCCACACCCACCATTATGGCCATACCGGCCCAAATCAAGGATCCCGAGGGCACGGCCCGCCAATTGGCCCAGGTCCTACAGATCCCTGAGCAATCGGTGCTGGATATTCTCAAAAAACGATCCATGATCGAACGGATTCAGCCGGGCGGCCGCAAGATTTCGCCGGAGAAGGCCGAGGAGGTTAACAAGCTGAAGCTGCCGGGTATTGTGGTGGCGGAGGACAACAAACGCTATTATCCCTTTGGAACCTTGGCCTCCCATATATTAGGATTTACTGGAATTGATAATCAGGGCTTGACAGGAGTAGAAGCTTCGTACAATAATTTGCTGCAAGGCATCCGTGGAGGTGTGTCGTTTCTCTCCACTGCAAGCGGCGGAACCATGCCCGGCTCTACGGATCAATACAACGCACCTCAGGACGGGCTCAATCTGCAGCTGACCCTGGACCATTACATTCAATCCGTCATGGAGCGGGAGATGGACCAGGCGATGGTGCAGCATCAGCCGGACCGGATCATCGGCATTGCCATGGACCCGACCAACGGGGAAATTCTCGCTATGGCCAGCAGGCCCACCTATGATCCCGGGAAATTCAGGGAGTACCCCTCCGAGGTGTACAACCGGAATCTGCCGATCTGGATGACCTATGAGCCCGGCTCCACCTTCAAGATTATTACCTTGGCGGCAGCGCTGCAGGAGAATAAGGTGAATCTGAGCGATCCCTTCTATGACCCCGGCTATATTGAGGTGGGGGGCGCCCGGCTGCGCTGCTGGAAACGGGGCGGCCACGGCAGCGAAACCTTCCAGGAAGTAGTGGAGAATTCCTGCAACCCCGGCTTTGTAGTGATGGGCCAGAATCTGGGGAAGGAAACCCTGTTTGATTACATCGGCAAATTCGGCTTTGGCAAAAAAACCGGCATTGATCTGATGGGCGAGGAAAACGGCATCATGTTCAAGCCCAGCCGGGTCGGCCCTGTGGAGCTGGCCACCACCGCCTTCGGGCAAGGTGTGTCTGTCACGCCGATCCAGCAAATTACGGCCGTCTCAGCGGCTGTGAACGGGGGCAAGCTGTATAAGCCCCACGTCACTAAGGGCTGGTATCACCCGGTTACAGGGGAGATGGTGGAATCGGCGAAGCCGGAGCTGGTCCGGGAGGTCATCAGCCCGGAAACCTCCCAGAAGGTCAGGGAGTCCCTGGAGAAGGTGGTGGCCCTGGGCACAGGCCGTAATGCCTTTGTGGATGGCTACCGGGTGGGAGGCAAAACAGGTACAGCCCAGAAGGTGGTCAACGGCAGGTACTCCGCAAGCGAGCACATCGTTTCCTTTGTGGGCTTCGCCCCTGCCGACAATCCCAAGCTGGTGGTTTACATTGCTGTGGACAATCCCAAGGGCATCCAGTTCGGCGGTCTCATCGCCGCACCCATTGTGCGCAACATTATGGCCGACTCCCTTCGTTATATGAAGGTGGAGCCCAGCAAGGATCAAATTCAGAAGGAATATAAATACCCGGATATCCCCGACGTGGAGGTGCCCAATATGGTGGGTATGACCATTCAGGATATATACGAGGACATCCGCTCGGACCTGGTTCTGGCCAAGTCCGGTACCGGCTCCAAGGTCATGAGCCAGCTTCCGGCAGCCGGAACACGGCTTCCCCAAGGCTCTACGGTACGGATTTATTTATCGGACTGATCGGACTGATATGTTGATAACAGGAGGAAATAAGCATGAAGCTGCAGGAGTTGGCGGGATTATTCGCCGTACATAAGCTGATTGGCGACGGCAATGTGGAGATTCACGGCATTCAGGCGGATTCCCGCAAGGTGAAGCCCGGCGATTTGTTCATATGCGTGAGAGGGCTGGTATCCGACGGACACCAATACGCCGCTACAGCCGTAGAGGCCGGTGCAGCTGCTCTGGTTGTGGAGGAGGCGCTGCCCCTTGAAGTGCCTATGCTGGTGGTGAAGGACGCCCGGCATGCTCTGGCTGCGGTTGCCGCTTGCTTTAACGGCTATCCCAGCAGCCGGCTGAAGGTCATCGGCGTTACGGGAACCAACGGCAAAACCACCTCCACCTATATAATGGAAAAGATTCTGTCCGACCGTGGCTATACCACCGGTTTGATGGGGAATATCGAGATGAGAATCGGGAACACCTCCTATCCTACCGGCTCCACCAACACCCGTGAGCCCCTGGAGCTGCAGGAGAGTCTGCGGAGGATGGCGGATGCGGGCGTGCAGTATTGCCTGATGGAGGCCTCCAGCCATGCCCTGGATTTGGGACGGGTGAAGGAAACCCGGTTCCGCACCGCACTTTTCACCAATCTGACCCAGGATCACCTGGATTACCATAAAACCATGGACAATTACCGCCAGGCCAAAGGGCTGCTGTTCTCCCGGCTGGGCAACGGCGGAGTGTCTGATCCGGACGGGCGCAGCTATGCCGTGCTGAATGCCGATGATCCGGCCAGTGCCTATTTTGCCGCCCAAACCGCAGCGGAGGTTGTCACATATGGTGTGGAGCAGGCTGCGGATGTGAGCGCACGGGATATCCGGATTACCAGCCAAGGGACCTTCTTCCGGTTGTGCACCTGGTTGGGGGAAGTGGACGTGAATCTCCGGCTGGTGGGCAAATTTAATGTCTACAATGCCCTTGGAGCGGTTGCGGTATGCCTTTTGGAAGGTGTATCCTTAGAGCATGCCGTGAAGAGCCTGGAGTCCATCCCCCCCGTGGAAGGCCGTATGGAAGCGGTGGGAGAAGACCAGGACTTTCAGATCCTGGTGGATTATGCCCATACGCCGGATGGGTTGGAGAATGCTCTGGCTGCCGTGAAGGAAGTGGCGGAGGGCAAGGTGATTACCGTCTTCGGCTGCGGCGGCGACAGGGACCGGACCAAACGCCCGATTATGGGGCGGATTGCCGCACGGTTCAGCGATTATGTGTTCGTTACCTCGGATAATCCCCGTTCGGAGGACCCGGAGGCGATCCTGCGGGATATCGAGCCGGGAGTGCTGGAGGGGGGCTTTACCCCGGAGAGCTACAGGCTGGTTGCCGACCGGCGGGAAGCCATCCAATTGGCTATTGAAATGGCAAGCCCCAAGGATGTAGTATTAATTGCGGGAAAAGGTCATGAAACCTATCAAATTATGAATGGCGCCACCCATCATTTCGATGACAGGGAAGAAGCAAGGGCCGCGCTAAGGAGTCGGAAGCATTGATAACAAGAAAGCTGAGCGATATCGCCCGGATGGCGGAGGGCAGTGTGCCTGATCTGTTCGGAGAGGTAGAAATAAAAGGTGTGGCGCTTCATCCGGAGGAGGTCCGGCCGGGCTGTCTCTATATCCCTCTGTCCGAAGGCCAGGGGGATAAACGGGAGCTGGCGGAGGAAGCGGTGCGCCGCGGCGCAGCCGCTATGCTGCGCCAGGCGGGACATATAGAGGAGTACCCGGGCCAAATTCCGTCCATCTGTGTGGAGGACGCGAAGGCCGCCTTTTTGAAGCTGGCTGCGGCTTACCGCAAGGAGCTGCCGGCCCGTGCTATCGCTGTCACCGGCAGCGACGGCAAATCCACCACCCGGGATGTGCTGGCAACCATGCTGGCCACCACCTACAAAACCTTTCAAACGGAAGGCGGGGTGGAGCATCCGTTAACCGATCTGGCCGGTGCCATTCTGCGGATGGACGAATCCATGGAGATGGCCGTGTTCGAGCTGCAATGGAACGAGCAGGAGGATCTGGCGGAGCAGGCCAGGTTTGTGCGTGCGGAAGCGGCCATCATCACCAACGTGGGCGAAACCCAATTGAAGGTATTGGGCAGCAGGCGCGAGGTGGCGGCGGCAACCATGAAGGTGGCCGAGGGGCTGATGACCGGCTCGCTGCTGGTTTATAACGGGGAGGAGCCGCTTCTGGAGGAAATGCTGGCGGCGGTGAATAAACCCGAAGAGCTTCTGACCTACCGTTTCGGGTCCTCGGATACATGCGACATCTATCCCATCGCGATAATGAACGAGCTGGAGGGCACCTGCTTCAAGACCAATTTGCCCACAGCCTCTTATTTCCGCGTACCTTTGCTGGGATTGCATAATATTATGAACGCGCTGGCTGCTGCCGCTCTCTCCAAGTATATGGGCGTATGCGACCAGGATGCCGTAACCGGCATGAACAGCCTGGAGAGAAGCTATAGCCGGCTGGTGCCCATGTACACACGCTCAGGTGCGGTGATTTTTAATGATTCGCTAAGCGCCACTCCCACGTCCATGAAGGCGGCCATTGAGCTGCTGAAGGAGCTGTCCGGCTACGAGCGCAAAATCGTCGTGCTGGGGGATATGACCGATCTGGGACCGGATGAGGTACGGTACCACAAGGAGATCGGGGCGATGCTTACGGCTCCGGAGATCTATAAGGTATTCGCCTATGGAACATTGGCCAGGCATATTGCGTCTGAAGCAGGGAAAGGCCAGCCGCCGGGACGGGTCAAGTGGTTCCAGGAGAAGGCGGAGCTGATCGACGCCGTGGCGGCGGAGGCGGATAACAAGGATGCCATCTTGGTCAAGGGCTCTAAGATGCTGGGACTCGACGAGCTGGTAGAGGTGCTGACAGGCGTCTAGGAATGTCATTACAGGGGGCAAAATGTTGTGATCGATCTTAAAGAAGTGCTGTTTCCCATGGGAGTTGCGTTTTTGTTCGCCCTGCTGGCGGGGCCGCTGTTCATTCCGCTTCTGCGCCGGATGAAGTTCGGCCAGCAGATCCGCAAGGAAGGCCCCCAGGGCCACCAGAAAAAAGCGGGAACGCCCACCATGGGCGGCATCATTATATTATTGGCTTTGTCCGTAGCCGCCCTGCGGTTCTCCGACAAAAATGAAGAGCTGGTCATCCTGCTGGTGGCTACGCTGGGTTATGGCTTGGTGGGTTTTTTGGACGACTACATCAAAATTCTGTTCAAACGCTCCTTGGGGCTGACGGCCAGACAAAAGCTTCTGGGCCAGCTGCTGATTTCCGGCTTTGTCTGCTACATGCTGTACCGCATCGGCCATTCTACCGATTTGTCCATCCCGTTGACGGACGTGTCCATTCCTTTGGGCTGGCTGTATTACCCCTTCGTCGTGATTATGATGCTGGGCATGTCCAACGCCGTGAACTTTACGGATGGGCTGGACGGCCTGTTGTCGGGTACCAGCGCTGTGGCGTTTGGCGCCTTTCTGATTATCGCCATGAAGGCCCATCATCCGGAATCTGCCATTCTGGCAGCATCCATGGTGGGGGCTGTACTGGGATTCCTGGTCTTTAACGCACATCCGGCCAAGGTGTTTATGGGGGATACGGGATCGCTTGGAATCGGCGGCGCGTTGTCGGCGGTGGCCATTCTCACCAAAACCGAGCTGCTCATTCTGGTTATCGGCGGTGTGTTTGTGTTTGAGCTGCTGTCCGTGGTCATCCAGGTGGTGTCCTTCAAAACCAGAGGCAAACGTGTGTTCAAAATGAGCCCCATCCACCATCATTTCGAGCTGGTGGGCTGGAGCGAATGGAAGGTTGTCATCTCCTTCTGGCTGGCGGGGCTGGTGCTGGCCGGAATCGGATTATATGTGAACGGGGTGTTCTAGGGCATGAGAGAGCCAGGCTGGTATCAACAGAAGCAGGTGATCATATTGGGCTTGGCAAAAAGCGGTGTAGCTGTTGCCAAGCTGTTTCACCAACACGGCGCCATCGTAACCGTCAATGATAAAAAGAACCGCGAGGAATGCCCGGAGGCCGACGAACTGGAGGCTCTGGGTATTTCTGTCGTTTGCGGGGGGCATCCTCCCGAGCTGATCCATGAGGATGTGGCCCTGGTGGTGAAGAATCCGGGCATTCCCTACAAGGCACCCCCAGTGGCTCATGCACTGGAGCTGTCCATTGAGGTGGTGACCGAGGTGGAGGTGGCTTACCGGATCTGCCAGGCGCCGATAATCGGGATTACCGGCTCCAACGGGAAAACCACCACGACCACCTGGGTCGGCCGGATGCTCGGCGAGGCGGGGCTGTCCCCCATTGTAGCCGGCAATATCGGCCGGGCTCTGTGCGATGCAGCTCTGGAGGCTACGGCGGAGAATTGGATGGTGGTGGAGCTCTCCAGCTTCCAGCTGAAGGGTACCCAGCAGTTCCGTCCGCGGATCGCCGTGCTGTTGAATGTCTATGAAACCCACCTGGACTACCATGGCACCATGGAGGATTATGCGGGCTCCAAGGCCAAGCTGTTTGCCAATCAGGAGCCGGCCGATGTGGCAGTGGTGAATTGGGACGATGCTTATTGCCGTTCTCTGATTCCCGGTCTGCGCGCGCGTGTGCTGCCCTTCTCCATGAAGGAGGAGCTGGAGGCCGGCGTTTATCTGTCTGCTGCACCGGAGCGCTGCATCATGTATAAGGCAGGGCCGGAGGCAACGCCTGTTCAGGTGCTTCCCGCGTCGGAGGTGGGCATTCCCGGGGAATTTAACGTGGAGAATGCGCTGGCTGCCGTAGCAGCCGCCCTGTCCGCTGGAGCGAAGGTTGCTGCCGTCGCCAAGGCGCTCCGTGAGTTCCGCGGTGTGGAGCACCGTCTGGAGTTTGTACGGGAGAACAACGGAATCGTCTACTACAATAATTCCAAAGCCACCAATCCGGCGGCTACTGTGAAGGCCATGGAGGCTTTTGACCGTCCTATTGTGCTGATTGCCGGCGGACTGGAGCGGGGAATGGACTATCTGGATCTGGTTCCTCATTTCCGGGAGCGGGTCAAGGCGGTGGCGGCGCTGGGAGAAACCCGGCACAAAATCGCCCACGCTGCCGAATTGGCGGGAATCAAGCTGGTCAAAACCGTCGATACTGCTAACACCCCTGCGGAAGCTCTTCAGGCAGCGGTGGAGGCGGCGCATGGTTTTGCGCAAGAAGGCGATGTGGTTCTGCTGTCGCCCGCCTGTGCCAGCTGGGATATGTTTTCCTCTTATGAAGAGCGGGGTAGCATGTTTAAGGAGTCCGTGCATAACCTTTAACAGAGGGGTCAAGCCCTGCTTGCCCCTCACAAGCTTACCTCAAAGAGGTGTCGGGCATGGGAAAAACACGTAACTCGCCGGATTTGATTATGCTGATCGCTACCCTTGCGCTGCTGTGCATCGGTGTCGTGATGGTCTACAGTGCCAGTGCGGTGCTGTCGTACCATGATTTTGGGGACTGGTACTATTACTTGAAGCGCCAGCTCCTGTTCGCCGTTCTTGGGGTGATCGCCATGACCGCCATTATGAACGTGGATTACCAGGTGTGGAAAAGGTTAGCCAAACCGGCCCTCCTGGGCGGCTTTGCCCTCCTGATTCTGGTTCTGATTCCGGGCATCGGCGCCGTTCGGGGAGGCGCCCGCAGCTGGATCGGCATCAGCTCCTTTGGTATTCAGCCATCGGAATTTATGAAGATCTGCATGATTTTATTTTTGTCCAAGCTGTTGTCGGACGAGAACCACCGGATCACTGAATTCACCAAAGGGCTGCTGCCGCCGCTTGCGGTGATGGGCGCCGCATTCGGCCTGATTATGCTCCAGCCTGACCTGGGCACCGGCTCGGTGCTGGTAGGGGCATCGCTTCTGATCATCTATGCGGCGGGGGCGAGGATGTCCCATCTGGCCGGGCTGGGCATGATCGGTGTAGCCGGGTTCGTGGGCCTGATTATCGCCGCCCCTTACCGGCTGAAGCGGATCACCGCGTTCCTTGACCCGTGGTCAGACCCTTTGGGTGCGGGGTATCAGGCGATTCAGTCCCTGTATGCCATCGGGCCGGGCGGTCTGGTAGGTTTGGGGCTGGGCGCCAGCCGCCAGAAGTACAGCTACCTGCCGGAGCCGCAGACGGATTTTATCTTCTCCATTATTTCGGAGGAGCTGGGTTTTATCGGCGCAGGGCTGGTGCTGGTGCTGTTCACCATTCTGGTCTGGCGGGGCATGCGCACCGCTATTACGGCGCCAGACACCTTCGGCAGTCTGCTGGCCGCCGGCATAACCGGCATGATCGCCGTCCAGGTGATCATCAACATCGGCGTAGTCATCGGCATGATGCCGGTGACGGGCATAACCCTGCCCCTGATCAGCTACGGCGGCTCGTCCCTGACGCTGATGCTGGTTTCTATGGGCATTCTGCTCAACATATCACGATATTCGAGGTGAAGCCTCATCCTATGAACAAAATTGTATTCACCGGAGGCGGTTCGGCGGGTCATGTGACGCCGAACCTTGCTCTTATTGGGGAGCTCCGCAAGTCTGGTTGGAGCGTAGATTATATCGGCTCTGCCGAAGGCATCGAGCGGGGCATTGTGGAAGGAACGGGGATCCCGTTCCATGCCATTTCATCGGGCAAGCTGCGCCGGTATATCGATTTGAAGAATATTAGCGATCCCTTCAAGGTGGTCAAAGGGGTTTGGGACGCCTGGCGGGTGCTGGGCCGGGTGAAGCCGGATGTGGTTTTTTCCAAAGGCGGCTTTGTGACGGTACCGGTGGTCATCGCCTCCAAGCTGCGGGGCATCCCGGTAATTATCCATGAATCGGACATTACGCCGGGGTTAGCCAACCGGATTTCTGTCCCGCTGGCCGGCAAGGTGTGTGTCAATTTCCCGGAGACGGTCAAGCACATTAAAGGGGACAAGGCGGTGTATACCGGTCTGCCCATCCGCCTGGAGCTGCTTGAAGGCAAAGCGGACAAGGCCCGGATGGAGCTGGATTTTGTGCGAACCCGTCCGGTGGTGCTGGTGATGGGCGGAAGCCTAGGCGCCAAGTCCATCAACCAGGCGGTGCGTGAGGCGCTGCCAGAGCTTCTGAAGGAATACCAGGTGATCCATATCTGCGGCAAAGGCAATGTGGAAGACACCCTGAACGGACGCCGGGGCTACAAGCAGGTGGAGTTTCTCACCGGAGGTCTGGCGGATATGCTGGCTTTGGCGGATGTGGCTGTTTCCCGGGCGGGGGCCACCTCCATTTTTGAGTTTCTGGTGCTCAAAAAACCGATGCTGCTGATTCCCCTCAGCCGGAACGCCAGCCGTGGCGACCAGATCCTGAACGCGGAATCCTTCGCCCGCCGGGGGTTTGCCCAGGTGCTGGAGGAGGAGGAGCTGAACGCGGAGACCTTGCTGGCACGGGTGCGGGAACTGTACGCCAACCGCTCCGTTTACGCGGCAGCGATGGAACAGGAGTCGGCCGGATTTGACGCCACAGGCAAGATTGTAGGCCTCATCCGGGAGGCGGCGGGAGCCGGGAAGTAGCAACGCGAAGCGTGGCCTTGGCGAACGAACGTATATGGAATAGACATGGCGCATTTTTATTAACCAAGCGATTTGCTGAAACCATATAGCACACCGAAGGTTTATGCTATGACTGAAGCCACTCCTGGGTCGCGCCCTTGTCGGCTAACAGGAATGAAAATGCTGGGGCAGACCCGGCAATTTCGTATAAAGGGAGTGAGCGGACAGTGGGCAGAAAACGGGGGTATGGGTTTCTTTAACGAATCTCAGCCACGCTATTTCGCTCATATGGCCCCTCTTGCGGTTGTAACGAATCTGAGGCGCCTTATTCCGGCTCAAAGACACTGAAAAGAACCTGAGCGTAAGCAATAGCGTGGCTCAGATTCGTTACGTTGGCAAACAGCCCATTTTTCGCTATATAAGCGCTGTGAGATTCGTTAGAATCGCCCGTGGCCTAACGGCCATCTTCCAGGGATGAAAATGCCGGGGCAGACGCAGTATTCTCGTATAAATTGCAAACGGGACTTTTTAGCTTGCTAAGCGCGTCTCAGTTCCGTTAGCGCCATGGGGGAACAGGCTGCAGCTCAAACACTGGTTTTGGAACAGAGCAGGATAAGCCAAGGCATTGCCTGTAACGATGTCCCGATAACGCACATGGGCATTTGTCACACTCTCAGGCCTTTTACATAAACTACACTATAACCGTGACAGACACCCGGTAAAAAGGCGGGCTGGCAGGAACTTGTAGCGGCAAACCCGCGGGGATCCGCGAGCCGCCGGCAGGCCCGGTGTTCTGTGAAGGAGGTTGCTTGACGATGCATGAGTTGGCTCAAGAGTTGCTGGCTCTTGAAGTGGGAGAAGTGTTATCCGGGGAGCCTCTGGCTCCCTACACCACCTGGAAGATCGGAGGGCCTGCAGATGTGCTGGTGACGCCTTCATCCAAGGAGAAGCTGGCGCAAACGGTAGCGTACCTGAACAGCAGGCAGATTCCCTGGTTTTTGCTGGGGAGAGGCTCTAATCTGCTGGTGTCCGACAAGGGCTTCCGGGGGGCGGTGATCCGTCTGGGCCGGGCGTTTGAGGAGGTTCGCTTCGACGGGGAAACCGTCTATGCCGGGGCTGCATTCTCCCTGATCAAGCTGTCTGTGCTGGTTGGCAAGGAAGGGCTGACAGGTCTGGAATTTGCCGGCGGCATTCCGGGTACAGTGGGCGGAGCGGTGTTCATGAACGCCGGAGCCCACGGCTCGGATATGTCCAAGATTCTGGTGGAGGCGGAGGTTCTTCTGGGAACGGGAGAATGGAAAAGAATGGCGCCAGCGGAACTGCAGTATGCGTACCGCCACTCTATCCTTCATGAGGAAACGGGCATTGTAACCGGAGCGGTGTTCCGGATGCAGCATGGGGACCGCAAGGAAATTGCCGGAGCCATGGCGGCCTACAAGGACCGCCGGAGACGGACCCAACCCTTGCAGCTGCCCTGTGCCGGGAGTACCTTCCGCAATCCGCCGGGACATTTTGCAGCCAAACTCATTGAAGAAGCCGGTTTGAAGGGAAAGCGGGTTGGAGGAGCGGAGGTATCTCCGCTGCACGCCAATTTCATCGTGAATACCGGCGGCGCCACAGCCCAAGATGTTGAGGGTCTGATGGAGCTAATCCGTTCCAAGGTGAAGACGGCAGCCGGAATGGACCTGATCCCGGAAATCCGCAAGATCGGGGAATGGTGAAGCTTCCCTCTTAACGGCAAGCAACAGGCGGCAATCATGCATCGCGATGCTTTCTCCTAAACAGGCACAGGCGGCGGCTCATAGCCTCGTGGCCTAGTCGCGGGTTTTCCTTCACTGGCCAGACAGCGCGTGTCCCAATTTACGGATACGGAGGCTTCCGGCCGGTAAAAAGAAATGCTTCTCCGTTTCACATTGCGGAGCTGCAGTTCTTCTCACGGAAAACTTTTACGGAGGTGGAACTTTGGAGAAGCTGGTCATCGAAGGCGGCAGACCACTAGCGGGAACGGTTCGTATCCAGGGCGCCAAAAATGCGGCGCTGCCGATTCTGGCGGCGTCGGTTATGGCCAAAGGGGTGCACCGTATCCAAAACGTGCCGGATTTGCTGGATATCCATGTGATGCTGGATATTTTAAGGTCACTCGGATGCAAGGCGGAATTGGCAAACGGCACGGTCACCATCAATACGGCGCTGATGCATTCCTCTCATATTCCCGAGGAGCTGATGGGACAGATGAGATCGTCCATCTTCCTGATGGGGCCTCTTCTGGCCAGATTCGGCGAGGTTCGGGTGTATCAGCCCGGTGGCTGTGCCATCGGGGAGCGCAAGATCAATCTTCACCTTCTGGGGCTGGAAGCGCTGGGCGCCAGGGTGGAGGAGTCCGGCAACCGGATCGTCTGCACCGCCAGTCAACTCGTCGGCAACGATGTCTTCCTTGATTTCCCCAGTGTGGGGGCTACGGAGAATATTATGATGGCTGCCGCCAAGGCAGAGGGAATAACCACCATTCATAACGCGGCAAGGGAGCCGGAAATTCAGGATCTGCAAAATTATCTCAATGCCATGGGAGCCAATATATACGGTGCAGGCACCGATACCATCACCATCAAAGGTGTTCCCAGGCTGGTACCCGTCACTTATTCCGTCATACCGGACCGGATCGTAACAGGCACACTCATGATCGCAGCCGCTGTCACTCGGGGCAGCATTACACTCGAAAATACCAACTCCTCACACCTCACTTCCGCAATCCACGCACTCCGCCGCGCCGGTGTTCAAATTTCCATCGATGGTGATATAATACATGTATGCTGCCACGGAAGACCCAAGGCGGTGGAGCGGATCGTCACTTCCCCCCATCCCGCATTTCCTACGGATCTCCAATCCCAGGTTATGGTGCTTCTATCACTTGCAGACGGAATGAGTATAATCAAAGAAACGATTTTTGAAGGCAGATTCAAACATGTGGATGAACTGGCCCGAATGGGGGCCGACATCCGCATTGATCAGGCCAATGCCTATATCCGCGGCGTTCCCCGACTGTACGGGGCCACTGTGGAGGCTACAGACCTGCGGGCCGGAGCTGCTCTGGTCATTGCGGGGCTGGCTGCGCGCGGCATTACAGTTGTGGAACAAATTCATCACATTGACCGCGGATATGATAGAATAGAAGAAATCCTGGCCCGTCTCGGAGCCTCCATCACCAGAACCGATGCTTCGGCTTCGACTGCAGTGTGGACGACCGGCAGCTCAACAGCCGGAAAGCTGGTATCCGAGGCATAACAAGAAGCCATCCTTATTACATCATATTCGCGGCAAAAGCGGCCAACACGAGAGAAGTATTTCCTGCATAACCCGCATCAGCCGCCATCAAAAGCGGAGGGTGCGGGGTATGCGTTTCGCATGGCGTCCCGGCCATGCTTCATTCTGCCCGCCCGGGAAAAAGAAGGTGTTCGATTGTCCAAAGGAAACGCCGTACCTGCCATGAAGCCTGCCGGTCCCAAGGAAAGGCGGGGGGGCGGCAAGCTGCGCCGGCTGGTCATTGTTTTTTTTATCACTTTATTCCTGGTCCTCTTCTTTCAATCCTCCATCAGCAAAATTTCGCAAATCCAAGTGGAAGGCAATGAGCTGGTGTCGGCGGAGGAGATTATTGCGGCTTCCGGGGCGAGAACCGGGGATAACTTCTTTACGACGGGGACAAGCGCCGTTTCGGCCAATGTCAAAAAACATCCGTTTATTGAAACGGTGGAGGTCGTGAAGAGCTTCCCGGGGGTGCTGAAGATTCATGTGGGGGAATTCCGCAGGGTGGCCTTCCAGCTGGCCGAGGACGGCACCAAGGAGGTGCTGCTGGCCGACGGAAGCGCTTTGCCCGTTGCCGGACAAGCGGCCAATGTCCCCTTGGACATGCCCATTCTTTCCGGCTGGGCGACGGATAATCCCTTGAAGGCCAAGCTGTGTTTTGCTTTGTCACAGGTTGCGCAGCAATATTTATCCGACATCTCCGAGATCAGGCCCGATCCTAGCACCGCATATGAGGACCGCATCAAAATTTATACCCGCTCCCGCTACGAAGTGCTGACCACCATCGAATATCTGCCCGGCAATATTAAGTATCTGGGGTTCCTGACCAATGAGCTGAAGGAACGGGGCAAGGATTCCGGTGTGATCACCATGCTGGAGCAGATCCGTCATGCTCCCTTCGAAGGGGAGGCGGCGTCCAAGTCAAACCAAGCCAAAGCCACGAATGCAGCCAAATCCACTCCGGCCAAGGGGCAGACCGGCAGCTCCACCAAAGCCTCCCCTAAGCCAACCCCTACCCCCAGCAATAAAACCAACGGGGCTCAGGGCGGCAACACCAACGGCTAGACCGGATTTGTCCCGGCTTCCTTAACCGTAAGGAAAGTTTCTCCAGTGAAGCAGTGATGCCGGTAAACCGCCGTAAAACAAGGACTTCACGATGATGATATAGGGCTTGCGAATCGGTAATTAGGACTACTCATCGCCTGGAAATAATGTTAAAATTAAAATTATGGAGTTTGCTAGCTTTATAGACTCTTTATGATGCCGCCATTGAGGCGAATCCCCTTCAGACCTGCTGTTTCAAACGGGGCAAAACGGGGTAAAGATAGCCCTTGCCTCAAACAGGCTCTGCCGGGTTTGAAACCGGCCTGCCTCCTTCGGCCTATGACGGGGACCAGGGGCAGCCTGGGAAGATTTTTCCACCAAAAAATATGTTGAAAAAAGAGGGAATCCAGAGCTCCTGTTGAATACATACAGAAGCATCCGGCCCAAGCCTCCATTTTCTCAAAATGGAGCGTTAAGACGAAAGAACAGGAGGTGCCATCGGTTGAGCAACAATGACGTCATTGTGAGTCTGGACATCGGTACATCCAAAGTGCGTGTTATTATTGGCGAAGTGATAAACGGGGCCATTAATATAATTGGAGTGGGATCAAGCGAATCCGAGGGAATCCGGAAAGGTGCCATTGTCGATATCGACAAGACTGTAGAATCCATCAGGAGTGCAGTGGACCATGCCGAGCGTATGGTGGGTATCCAAATTTCGGACGTATTCGTAGGGATTTCCGGCAACCATATTGCGCTTCAGTCCAGCCATGGAGTTGTAGCCGTCTCCAATGAAGACCGGGAGATCGGCGATGAGGATATCGAACGTGTTTTGCAAGCGGCCAGAGTCATTGCTCTGCCTCCCGAACGGGAAATTATCGGCATCGTGCCCAAGCAGTTCCTTGTGGACGGGCTTGAGGGCATTCAGGACCCCCGGGGAATGATCGGCGTCCGCCTCGAAGTGGAAGCCACCATCATTACCGGAACCAAAACAGCCGTACATAATTTGAGGCGCGTCGTGGAGAAGTCCGGCCTGCGCATTGCCGGGCTGACCCTGATGTCCTTGGCCAGCGGTTATCTGACCCTGTCCAAGGATGAGAAGTCTCTTGGCACCATCCTGGTGGATGTAGGAGCGGGTGCCACTACAATATCCGTCTTTTTGGACGGAAACATGGCCGCTACCTCCACCATTCCCGTTGGAGGCGATTTTGTCACCAACGATATTTCCATCGGCTTGCATACGCAAACCGAACATGCCGAGAAGATGAAGCTGAAATTCGGCTGTGCGTCCATCGATGATGCTGCTACCGATCAGGTATTTAAGGTGCCTCGCATCGGAAGCAATCTGGACAAGGAATTCTCCCAGGTGGATCTGGCCAGCATCATTGAGCCCCGAATTGAAGAAATCTTCCAGCTGATCCGTGCTGAAGTTCATCGTTTAGGATATGGCAATGCGGCCGGCGGTTATGTGCTTACCGGCGGAACGGTGAACCTGCCGGGCATCCTGTCCGTTGCCAAACGGGAACTGGATACTTCTGTCAGGATTGCCTTGCCGGAGTTCATCGGTGTCCGTGACCCGTCTTATACCAGCGGGGTCGGCATCATTAACTTTGTGGCGAAGAACGCCAAGACACGTCCTTCCGGGAATACACGCAAGGCCGCGGTCAAGGCTTCATCCCCTGCCGTGTCGGACAAGCCGGGATTTTTTGAGAGGGTGAAAAATTTCCTAAGCGAATTAATATAGCGGGTTACACTGCTATGAATCTGAATGAGGATCAGTGAGGGGGAACTAATACGCATGCTGGAATTTGATATTGACAACGAACAGCTTGCTACGATCAAGGTAATAGGCGTTGGCGGCGGCGGCAGCAATGCAGTCAACCGGATGATTGAATCGGGCATCCAAAGCGTTGAATTCATTACGGTGAACACAGATGCGCAAGCATTGAATATGGCAAGATCCGAGGTTAAGCTCAAAATCGGCGAAAAGCTGACACGGGGCCTTGGAGCAGGAGCCAATCCGGATGTGGGCAAAAAAGCCGCAGAGGAATCCCGTGAGCTGTTGATTCAACAGCTGAAGGGCGCAGACCTGGTGTTTGTTACAGCAGGGATGGGCGGCGGCACAGGAACAGGAGCCGCTCCCGTCATCGCCGAAATTGCCAAGGAATGCGGCGCATTGACGGTGGGTGTGGTCACCCGCCCCTTCACCTTTGAAGGCCGCAAACGCGCCATGCAAGCAGAGCAAGGCATCGCTGCTCTGAAGGATAAGGTGGACACGCTGATTGTGATCCCCAATGACCGCTTGCTGGAGATTATTGACAAGAAAACACCCATGATGGAAGCATTCCGCGTGGCGGACAATGTTCTCCTGCAGGGTGTTCAAGGGATTTCCGACCTGATCATGGTGCCTGGTCTGATCAACCTGGACTTCGCCGACGTCAAGACCATTATGTCGGAGCGTGGCTCTGCCTTGATGGGTATCGGGGTTGGCGCAGGCGAGAACAGAGCGTCCGATGCCGCCCGCAAGGCCATCCAAAGCCCGCTTCTGGAAACCTCCATCGAAGGCGCCCGCGGCGTCATCATGAATATTACCGGCGGCATCAATATGAGCCTTTACGAGGTTAATGAAGCGGCGGAGATTGTCAGCGCCGCGGCTGACCCTGAGGTGAATGTGATCTTCGGTGCGATCATCGACGAAAGCTTGAAGGATGAAATCAAGGTGACGGTTATTGCCACCGGCTTCGAGCACAAGGCTGCCGCAGCACCTCAGCGCCGCCCTTCTACTCCGGCTTCCGGACAACCGGAAACCCACCAGCAGGAGGCCGCCCGTACTTCGGGTATCCGTCCCTTCGGCAACCAGCCGGCGGGTGACCAGTTGGACATCCCCACCTTCCTGCGGAACCGTCCGCGGAACAACCGGGAATAATCGCATCCTATCAACAAAAACCCTTAGCCATTCATGGCAAAGGGTTTTTTGCGCTTTTCTGCAAGGAAAATGGCGGGGTAGCGAACGCTCCTTACTGTCGTTAACTGCCTGATGATAGGAAGTTGCACCCCCCAGCATAGCCCTTGGGGTTTCGACAAAAAAACAGCGGGTCGGGCAGCAGGGTTAGACAGACAATGAACAAAGGAGGGCTTATACTTAAGTTCAAGCTTATCGTCCATGGTGCCCTGTTCGGCTTGTCCCGTTTTACGGTTCCACGGTGAAGCGGAGGTAGGGAAGGGGTGTGGGGCGTCGGCGTGATTTATGCGGACCTGATATTCCTGGTCAATTTTTTGACGGATGGAGCCTTGCTCCTGGCTACGGCATGGACAAGGAAATGCAGGATTAAGCTTTGGCGTATTGCCGCGGCCGCTGCTTTCGGCTCCGTTTATGTTGTTCTTCTTTTGTTTCCCCAATGGTCGTTTATGCTGGCGTTTGGCATGAAGTTTCTGGTGTCGGTGCTCATGGTGCTGATCTCCTTCGGGTACAAGGGGTGGCAGGCTCTGGCTCGCAATGTGGCCGCTTTTTATGTGACGGCTTTTGTAATCGCCGGGGGCATTTATGGGCTGTATTATTTTTTTCTCCCGCCGAAGGATGTGCTGGAGGCAGTATTTACCGGCGTGTATGAGTGGACGGCAGGATACGGCTTTATCGGACTATGCTTTGTGTTCTTGATTTGGCTGTACATGCGGGTTTTCCGCGGGTCCAAAAAACAGGAGGCGGCTGCCCAACAGATGGCGTCGGTGGAGGTGGAAATCAAAGGCCATCGGCTGTCTTGTATCGGATTGGTGGACACCGGCAACCAGTTGTACGATCCTTTGACCAAAACCCCGGTTATGATCGCCGAAGCCAAGCTGTGGAAGGATGTATTGCCCAAGGAATGGCTGAAGCGGCTGCAAACCCAGGATGCCGAATCCATTGTGGCGGCTATGGGGGAAGAGGAGTTTGCTTGGCAGGACCGCCTGCGCATCGTGCCATACCGGGGAGTCAACCGGTCCACCCAATTTATGCTGGCCATCCGGCCGGATAAGGTACAGCTCCATTATGGGGGACGGGATTGGGAAACCGGGAAGGTGCTGATCGGCTTCGATGGAGGCCAATTGAGTGCGGACGGCTCTTACCAGGCCATAATCCATCCTATGCTGCTGTCGGATTAATTAGTATCAACAGGAGGTACGCTACATGCAAGCAAAATGGCGGCTGATGCTGCAACTGTACTACTACAAATTTCTCATTCTGCTGGGCAAAAAAAGCGACGAAATCTATTACATCGGAGGAAGCGAGGCCCTGCCGCCGCCTTTGACCCGGGAGGAGGAGGAATTTCTCCTGTCCCGTCTATCATCGGGAGACGCCGCAGTTCGTGCGATGCTCATTGAGCGGAACCTCCGGCTGGTGGTTTACATAGCCCGGAAGTTTGAGAATACCGGAATCAATATTGAGGACCTGGTGTCCATCGGGGCAATTGGCCTGATTAAGGCGGTTAACACCTTTGACCCGGAAAAGAAGATCAAGCTGGCCACTTACGCCTCACGATGCATCGAGAATGAAATTCTGATGTATCTGCGGCGCAACAGCAAAATCCGTTCAGAGGTTTCCTTCGACGAACCCCTGAATATCGATTGGGACGGCAACGAGCTGCTGCTGTCAGACGTGCTCGGCACCGAGAATGACACCATTTACCGCAACATTGAGGAGCAGGTGGACCGGAAGCTGCTGCACAAGGCCCTCGATAAGCTGACGGAGCGGGAGCGGACCATTATGGAGCTGCGCTTCGGGCTGACGGACGGGGAGGAGAAAACCCAGAAGGATGTAGCCGACATGCTGGGCATCTCCCAGTCCTACATCTCCCGGCTGGAGAAGCGGATCATCAAGCGGCTGCGCAAGGAGTTCAATAAGATGGTGTAAACACTCATCCCCATCCCCTGCAAAACAGCAATACCGTCCGGACCAAGGCGCTTGTGCGCCGGTCCGGGCGTTTTTTTGTATGCTGGGAAAGCGGAGTAGCGGCGAATGGAGCAGCCGTATTTCTCTAACGAATCTCAGCCACGCTATTTCACCCGTTTGGCCCATATTCCAGTTGTAACGAATCTGAGGCGTCTTATTACGATCTAAAGACGCTGAAATGAGTCAATGTGCAGGCAATAGCGTGGCTCAGATTCGTTACGTTTCCAACCCCCTGCTTTTTCGCGAAATAAGGCTTGTGAGATTCGTTAGCGTCACCGAGATGGCAAAGGATTCTAAGCGGCTTTGCAAAGTATGCAGCCAGGTATGCAAGTTATCGATTCCCTATTGGTAAATCAAATAGTTGTTGCTATAATTTGCTAGGGTTTGTATCACGCCCTAGGAGGTGGACCACATTGCTGGTCATTGGAATATGCGATGGCGACACTGCCGTCCGCATCATGCTGTCCAATTTTATTAAAAGATACAGAGAAGAAACGGGTCTGAATGTTCAGGTTCTCTCCTATGACAACGGAGAAAAATTACTGAAGCATTATCCATTAGAGATGGACCTGGTATTCCTGGAGATCCCTTTTACAAAAATGAATGGAATCGAAATCGCACGGCGTATTCGGGAAGTGGATTCAAAAGTCGGTATCGTGTTTCTTACGACGATACTCAATTATGTTCTCGAGGCTTATGAGGTAAGGGCGGATAATTATCTGATAAAGCCATTGCGGTATAGCCGGTTCTTAAAAGAGGCGGAGCAGGTGCGTACCCGCAGCGGAAAAAACAGGTTTTTTATTGAGACGAATGCAAACGGGGTTTATAAGATTTATACGAAATCTATACGTTACATCGAAACAGAGGGGCATAACACACGCATACATACTGAAACCGATTCCATACTTAGCTACAAAAGAATGAAAGACCACGAGCAGACCTTGTTTGAGACTTATTTTGTCCGTTGCCACACGGGATACATCGTCAATTTGCTTTTCTTTGACAAGCTGGAGCATAACGGTTTATTGTTGTCACCCACTGTCCGCATACCGGTTAGCCGGGGGCGGCGTCCAGTTGTACTTGAAAGACTAATGGCATTTTACGCGGAGGATGAACTGGAGATATGAAGAAAGCAAAGGAAAATTTCCTTACAATCGCTTGGGCAATTCGGCTCGCACTGCGGATTGATGCGCGTCTGTTTTTGCTCTGGGGAACACTGAGTATTTTACTGGCTGTTTTACCGGCTGTGGCGCTCAGCTATAACCGGCAGGCCGTATCAATCCTATCCGGGTTTCTTATCAGCGGAAACGGCAGTTTTGGCGATGTTATCCCATCTATTCTCGCATTAGGCATTGTCTTGACAGCCGTGGGACTTTCCAAACGAATCAATGGCAATTTTCTTTACTTCATGATGTACGATTCCTATTATTTTGGGCTTGAAGAATACATGATGGATGTGGTTAGCCGGATTGAAATGAAGACCCTCATGGACAAAGCATACCGTGATGACCATTGGTCGGTTATGGGGCGCTGCGGTGCATTGGCGGACTTCATGAGCTCCGGATGTCTGTTTCTTTCCAAGCTGGCAGGAGCGGTTTCCCTGCTTGTGGTAGCTGCTCAAACGTCGTGGGTCATTTTTGGTATATCCGCCGGTTACATGGCGGCTGTAATGCTCTTGAATTTGACGACAGCTAATAAGCTGCGCTGGGATGGGCGTCCTCACTCGGAAGCGTCACGCCTTGCAAATTACTACCAAAGCTCAACCATGTCCCCGGGTGTTGCTAAGGAGCTTCGTGTATATGGCTTAACCGAGGAAACCATCGGGAAATGGGAGAAGGCTTACGATAAAGTCGAAAGTATTGACAGGCGGTTTGTACGGGTACGCCAGCTTGTTGCTTTCATCAGCGGCATTGGTTTTTATGCTTTTATGACAGGGATGATGGGATATTGTATTTACCGTGTTGCCGAGGGAGGGATGTCTGTGGATGTGTTCCTGATGCTATATGCCATGGGACAAAGCATTAGCGAGGTTACACAGATCCTTTCCTCCAGTTTTCAAGAAATGGACCGCGGGCTGTACTTTCTTAATATTCAGCGCAAATTTGTAGAAGCGGTTCCGCAAACAGCTGAGGATTGGGAGGATGGTTTTGTACCGGAAGACGCCGACACCGCTTTCAAGGCGGAAGGGATTTGTTTTTCCTATAATGATGAAACCGAGGTTCTTCACGACCTTTCCTTTGAAATAAAGAAGGGGGAGACCATTGCGTTGGTTGGTCTGAACGGCAGTGGCAAGACCACACTGGTAAAACTATTGATTGGACTTTTTACTCCTGTAAAGGGAAGCTTGTTTTTTTACGGAAAGGAATATGATCGTCAAACACGCGGAGCGGTTATCCAAAAGGTTGGAATGTTCTTTCAGGACTTTCACATTTTCCACGCCACGCTTCGTGAAAATGTGGGGTTTGGTGACTTGAAGAAACTCGGCAATACAGAGCGTATTATGCTGGCTTTGCAAAAAGGCGGTGCGGATAAATTTCCCACTCGTTTTCCCAAGGGGCTTGAGCAATGGCTTTTGCGTAATGTCATTAAAGATGGAGCAATGCTGTCCGGCGGAGAAAAGCAGCGTGTGGCTGTGTCCCGGGCCCATATGAGTGATAAAGAAATCTTGATTTTTGATGAGCCGGCTGCAGCGCTTGATCCGATCGCCGAAATGAAGCAATTTCATGCGATACGGGAAAAGATTGAGGGCCGCACGGCTATTCTAATCAGTCATCGTGTAGGTTTTGCCCGTTTAGCGGATCGGATAATGGTTTTAAATCACGGCAGGCTCGCAGAAAGTGGCACCCATGAGGAGCTTATAGCTTCAAACGGGATTTATGCGGGATTTTTCCGTGAGCAAGCCCAGTGGTATGAACAGGGAGGTGATGAAGCAGATGGGCAAATTACGGATTTTGCTTAAAGCATTCGGCGTCAGCATAAAAATCAAGGGCCCTTATTCCATGATCGTCAGTGTCGTTGGGTTTGGCGCTGCTTTGCTGCCGGTTTTTCTGGCCAACAGGCTGAGGGACCTGACTGACTCTCTTCAAATGCTGATGGGCACTAAAGGTGATGTAAGCCCGGCGCTATTTATTTTTTTTACTGTTGTCGGTTTGTATATGGCACAAGTTCTTATAACGAACCTCCAGCAATACACCAACGGGATGGACGAAATAAAAATCCAACGCTTTATTAAACGGACAATCATGCGACATAAATGCGAGGTCCGGTATTCCTATATTGAAAACCACGATGATTTTCAGAAGCGGTTGGCATTTATTGAAGAATACGCAGGCTATCATATGGCGAAGTGCATCGGCAATATGTTAACTATATTGCAGCTGGCGGTTGCCTTTACGGCCGCCTCCTTTTCTTTATGGCAAATCAGTCCTTATATTGTTCTGATTCTCTTCGTCACAAGTATTCCGGCGGCTCTTTTGTCCTATTTTCAGCAGGACGAAACATTCCGGTACAGGGCGAAGTGGATGGAGGAGGGCGCTTTAGCCATTCACTATTTTCACATGATTGGCGGTGGCGGGCATTCATTGAATGGTTTACAGGAGATACGCCATTTTGCCTTATTCGATTACCTGAAAGCGCGCTGGCGTACTATTGCTGATGAATACATCGGAAAAAAGAATAGGATCATGGCCAAACACGTGAAGTTCAACACAGCGGCTGATTTCCTGAGAAGCGTTGTTTATTTGGCTGTTCTTCTTTTGGCAGCATACGAAATATACAGAAATCCTGCTATTGGGCTTGGTGCGTTTACTCTCGTTTTTGCCTTGTCCGGACAATTGCAATCGGTAACGGGTGACTTTTTGGTCGGGATGATGGTGCTTGCCCAGAATATACCATATATGAAGGAGTTCTTCTATCTTGAGGAGTTGGAACGGGAGCATCAAAGCACTTCAGAGGGAAAAGAAGCAAAGGGAACGATCAGCTTTGACAATGTCACCTTCGCTTATCCCAATTCAGATCGAGAGGTGCTAAAAAACGTCACCGTTCAGATCAAGGAGGGGGAAAAAATAGCGGTGGTTGGAGAAAACGGAAGTGGAAAGTCTACCTTTATCAGCCTTGTATGCGGAATGTTTGACCCCAAATCCGGTCAAATCCTGGTTGGAGGAATTAACGTATCCGATGCCCCCGCCGCGGCAAGAGAGGCGATCTCCGTTGTTTTTCAGGATTTTGCCCACTATGAAGCCAGCTTGCGCGATAATATAACCGTCTCTGATAAAAACCGCAGCGCGAACGAAGCCGAGATTATGGAGCTTCTTCGAACAATAAATGTTCATGATGTAGTGGAGGAGCAAAAGGAAGGGTTAAATGAACTGGTCGGCTCGTTTTCGGATAAGGCCAATAACCTGTCGGGCGGACAGTGGCAAAAAATCTCCATTGCCCGAGCTGCATACAGACAGAACGCAAAAATCATGATCCTTGACGAACCAACATCCGCGCTTGACCCCGTTGCAGAAGCGCAGCTATACAGGAATTTTGCATCATTAACAGGAGATAAAACAACCATCCTAATCTCTCACCGACTGGGCATCACGGCTGTTGTTGACCGTATTCTTGTGTTTGATAACGGTAAAATCGTGGAGGATGGGTCACATAAGCAGCTAATGGCTAAGAACGGATTTTACGCTGATATGTACCGTGCTCAGGCGCAGTGGTACGCCTAATATAGACATAGCGGTAGGAATCCTGTCCAGATTCTTGCGGTAACCCCTTGTGAAGGCAGTAATCCCCCATACGCATAAAAAACCCATCCCAGGAGATAATGAACAGTAATGTTTCTCCTTGGGAGGTAATCACGATGACCCGAAATAAAGTCGAGATATGCGGCGTGGACACATCCAAGCTGCCTGTCCTTACCAACGCAGAAATGCGGGAATTATTCGTCGAGCTGCAGGAGAAAAATAACCGCCTGGCCCGGGAAAAGCTGGTCAACGGCAACCTCAGGCTGGTCCTGTCCGTCATCCAGCGCTTCAACAACCGGGGCGAGTTTGTAGACGATCTGTTCCAAGTGGGCTGCATCGGCCTGATGAAGGCTATCGACAATTTTGACTTGAGCCAGAACGTGAAGTTCTCCACCTATGCGGTGCCGATGATCATCGGGGAAATCCGCCGGTACCTGCGTGACAACAACCCCATCCGGGTTTCCCGTTCCCTGCGGGATATTGCCTACAAGGCGCTGCAGGTCCGCGACAGTTTGACCAACCAGAATTCGCGTGAGCCGACCATTTATGAAATATCGGAAGCCTTGAACGTGCCCAAGGAGGATGTGGTGTTTGCGCTGGATGCCATTCAGGATCCGGTATCCCTGTTCGAGCCCATCTATCATGACGGCGGAGACCCTATCTATGTGATGGACCAGATTAGTGACGACAAGAACAAGGACATTTCCTGGATTGAAGGCATTGCCCTTCGTGAAGGGATGCGCAAGCTGAACGACCGGGAGAAAATGATCCTGTCCATGCGTTTTTTCGAGGGCAAAACACAGATGGAGGTTGCCGACGAAATTGGCATCTCACAGGCCCAGGTATCGCGGCTGGAGAAGTCGGCCATTTCGCAGATGCAAAAACATGTGAAATCATAAACTTACACTCCCCGTAAAGGAGCCCGGCGCAAGCCGGGTTTTTGTTATGTTTACGCATCCGCCCGCACCAAAAAAGTTGAATTGTCGTGTGCGGAAGAGTTGCTTTGCCCTTCCTGCCTGATCCGCGTCTTGCCGTATACTCAAGGTACGACGAACGGAAGGAAGGAGACAAGACCCATGAAAAGAAGGCTTCAATTGATCAACTCCTATGTGTTCATTTTTCCCAGCCTGTTCCTTACCTGCGCATTGGGCATTTATCCGATCGCCTGGGCGCTGCGGTATATGTTTTTTGATTACCAGGGCTACGGAACGCCCAAATACATCGGCCTTGAGAATTTTGCGCGGCTGTTCCGGGATCACGAATATTGGCATGCGGTGTACAATACCTTCATTTACGCCGGAGGCAAAATCATCATTACGCTGCCCATTTCCCTGATCCTGGCGGTGCTCCTGAACCGGGCGATCAAGGGCAGAAGCTTTCTGCGGGCGGTATACTTTTTGCCCACCATTATCAGCACCTCTGTAATGGCCATTGTATTCTTCACCATCTTCAATTCCTTCAACGGAATGCTGAACCAGTTTCTCCTGAAATTCGGGCTTGGCTCCATCGATTGGCTTGGACCCAAGTATGCCATGCTGACCGTTATCATTACCGCGGTATGGGGTGCCATCGGCAACTACATGCTGCTGTTTATCGCCGGGCTGCAGGGGATTCCCGAGGACATCTATGAAAGCGCCGGACTGGACGGAGCCAATGGGGTGCAGAAATTCTGGTACATCACCATTCCCATGCTGGGGCGTGTGCTCCAGATGATTATCATGCTGGCCATTATTACGGCACTCAAGGGTTATGAAAGCATTATGGTGCTGACGGAGGGCGGGCCCTTCGGAAAAACAGAGGTCATGTACCTGTATGTGTACAAGCTGTTTTTCCCCGTATCCTCCACCACTACGACTGTGCAGCAGCTTGGGTACGGAAGCGCTGTCGGTTTTGTCACCGCCCTGATCGTAGGCGTCATTACCGGCTTGTACTTCTACATGTCCAAGAAGCTGGCTCAAGAATAGGAGGAGGAACCATCATGTCCAAAACAAATACCCGCCGCAGCCTGCTGGTTGGCGCATGGGGCGGAAAAATCATCATGTGGGTCTTTCTCCTGGCGGTGGCCCTGTTTACACTGCTGCCTATGGCCATGGCCATTCTGGGGTCCTTCAAGACCAATGCCGAGCTCACCTCGGGGGCTACCTTTTTTCCGTCATCCTGGCAGTTCTCCAACTATCTGACGGCATGGAAGCAGGCCAACTTCGCCCGTTTCATGTGGAACAGCTTCTACATCTCCGCCGCCGTCACCGCGGGTACGCTATTGGTGACCGCCATGGCCGCGTATGCGGTGGACCGCAACCGGTTTCCCGGCAAGCAAATCTATGTGGTGCTCCAGGCCAGCACCATGTTTATCTCCATCGGCGCCGTTGTGCTGCGTCCCCAATTCGATCTGATGGTCTCCCTTGGCCTGAACAAATCCCTGTGGGGGGTCATTATCATTCTGATCAGCGCTCATGCCTCCACCTTCTTCATGCTGATCGGCTTCTTCCGCTCCATCCCCAAGGACCTGGACGAAGCGGCGTACATTGACGGCTGCAACTTCTATTCGGTATTCTTCCGCATTGTGCTGCCGCTCTTGCGTCCCGCCTTGGCCGTAACCGCGCTGTTTACCTTCCGGGGTGCATGGAACGAATACATCCTGCCGCTGGTTTTCACCCTGACCAACCCCAAGCTTCAGACGCTGACGGTGGGTTTGGCCAATCTGCGCTACGGAATAGGGGCCGCGGCGGAGAACCAGCTGATGATGGCCGGCGCATGTATTGCCTTTCTTCCGGTGCTTGTTGTATATCTGTTTGCCAGTAAGTCCTTCATGCAGGTGACGGCGGGAGCCGTCAAAGGCTGATTGGAGCCACCAGGACGCAAGCCTTGCGGCTCGCAGAATGTTTTTCATATAATCATTCATACCAGGAGGGGTACAGACATGAAAATGAAAGTTGCAGGCACATTGATGAGTTTGTCTCTCGCCGTTTCTCTTGCCGCTTGCGGTACCGGAGGCTCTGACGGCTCCGCAGCCCAAGGAAGTCCGGCCGCCACAGCAGCCAACGGGGCCAAAACCAAGGTCACCTATTGGACAATTGACCGCCACGATGCCGATTATATCAAGTCGGTGATCGAAACCTTCAACAAGAATAATCCTACCATCGAAGTGGAAATGACCGTAATGGCGGACAACTTTACCCAGTCGGTCGACATTGCCTTTGCCAGCAACCAGGCTCCAGATGTGTTCCGCACAACAGATTTTGTCAGCTTCGTCAAAAAGGGCTACCTGATGCCTCTGGATGAACTGATGTCCAGCGACATGAAGGCACGCTTCAGCAAGCTGATGGTGTCGGAGGCCAATACCTTCGACGGCAAAACCTATTCCTTGCCCAGCACCGGACAGCTGTGGAGGCTGATTTACAACAAGGATCTGTTTGCCAAGGCCGGACTGACTGAACCGCCCAAAACCATCGCCGAGATGGTGGACTATGCCAAGAAAATCACCGACGCCAACAAGGACGTAGGCGCGTACGGCTTCGCCGGCAATTTCAAGAGTGCGTCCTCTGCATTCACCCGGGTGGCCAATCCCATTATGTCCCTCTCCGGGACCTCTACCATTGACGGCTATAACTACAAAACAGGGGAATATGATTTCAGCGTGTACAAGCCTCTTCTGGAGGGTCTGCGCCAAATGAAGGTGGACGGCAGTTTGCTGCCGGGAGTGGAATCCCTGGATATCGATCCCCTGCGGGCGCAGTTCGCAGCCGGCAAGATCGGCATGTATTTCAACCACTCCGGCGAGCCGGGTGTGTACCAGAGTCAATTCCCCACCAAGATCAACTGGGATGCGGCCCTGCCGCCGACGATCGACGGCAGCCGGAACGGAACCGTGTCCGTGCTGGCCGGCAACTACATCGGCATGAACAAGAACACCAAGAATAAGGAAGCGGCCTGGAAGTTCATGGAGTACATGTACAGTGTAGAAGTACAGAAGGCCTATCAGGAAAAGGGCTTCGGCATTTCCATCGTGCCTGATGTGAACTCTGTAGCGGCCAAACCCTCCATTCCGGGCATCGGCAATTTCCTTCCCACTAAATATGATGCCCTGTATTCCCCGTCCCCCTTGTCGGCAACTGAAGCCAAGGTTGAGGGTGTGAAAACAGGCAATGCGGTAATCAAGTACATTCTGGAGGGTGGCGACGCATCCGCTGTGCTCAAGGATTTGACCACCCGGTACAATACCGGCCTGAAAAAAGCCAAGGAGGCAGGCGATACCAAAGCAGCTGCCAACCCCGCATTTGATCCTGCTGCCCTTCAGGGAAGCATGGCGAAGTAACCTTACATTAAGAGAGACGCGTTGAACCTCCCTCAACGCGTCTGTTCTCTATTCCCGGCCTGCGCAAAAGGAGGCTTTCCCTGATGAACACATTTTTTTACCGGCTAAGCCTGCGGCGCAGGCTGCTTTTGTCGTTTCTGGTGCTGGCCGTATCGGCCAGTGCTCTGACAGGGCTGGTATCCTACTGGATCGCTTACCGCTCCACGGAGCAGGAGGCAGCGGTTTCCGCCCAGAATACGCTGAATAAATCGGCCCAGGTGCTGAACGAACGGCTGCGAAATGCAGTCGTGTCCACCTCCTCCATGATGCTTAGCGATCCCTTCAAAAATATTATGAAGGATATTTATGCTGCCTCTCCCGGCTACTACTATCAACGGCTTACCGAGCTGCAGATTCCTCTGGCCCAAATGAAGCTCACAGACATGTCCATCGCTTCCGTACTCATCTCCACTCCCGTCGGGGAGTTTTTTGCCACCAGCGATCTGCGCACACCCAGTGTCCGTTTGGAGAATACGACGATCGGCGAAAGAATCCCCGAGATGAACCAGGTGTTATGGGTGGAGAGCCATGTGGATCCCCTGTTTATGGACCGGAGGAGGGTGATCACACTGGTGATGAAGCCGATTACGGATGTCAGCGTCAGCGGAGTGTACGTGCTGGCCAACCTCAAGGAGGAGGTGCTCCGTTCTCTGGTGGCCGACGGGCTGCCCGGCGGAGCCAAAGGCTATTATCTGGTGTCTCGAACCACCGGGCTGCAGGTGATGAATTTGGGGGAACGGGAAGGGCTGCCGGAGGATGCGGAACTGCTTCATAACCTCCAACAAAACGAAAGCGGCTTCCTTAAGCTGGAGACGGAGGGCCGAACCAGCCTGGTCAACTACGCCCGGCTTGATTTGGCGGCAGACTGGGTTTTGGTCAGCATTCAGGACCAGCAGTCTCTGCTCAAAAACGTGAACAAAATCAAAACCACCTCGCTCCTGATTATGGCGGCCTGTACCTTGGCGGCACTGATCGCGGCCAACGGCATGTCCGGATTCCTCTTAAAGCCGCTCCACCGTCTGCAAAGCATGATGCGGCAGGTGGAGAACAACCATCTGGATGTCCGGTTCACCAGCAAGTATGACGATGAAGTGACCCAGGTGGGCCATAAGTTCAACCGGATGCTGGAGCAGCTGGAAACCCTCATTGATGAGGTGAAGGAGGCGGAAGGCGAAAAGCGGAGGATGGAGATTAAGGCGCTGCAGGCCCAAATCGATCCCCATTTTTTGTATAACACCTTAAATGCGATGATTTGGAAATCCGTTTCCTCCCGCAATCAGGAGGTAACGGATATGATTACCTCCTTATCCCTGCTGTTCAAGCTGGGGCTGAATGGAGGAAGCGAGCTCACCACACTGGAGAAGGAGCTGGAGCATGTCCGCCACTATCTGAACCTGCAGCAGCAGTGCTACAGGGGATTGTTTCAATATGAGATTCAGGTGGAGGACGACACCCTTCTCGCGCTTCCTGTGGCCAAAATTATTCTCCAGCCCTTGGCGGAGAATGCCATACTCCACGGCTTCCGCGAGCTGGAGGAGGAGGGCTTCATCCGGATTACCGCCAGACGCTCCGGCCGTTTTTTGCTGCTGGAGATAGAGGATAACGGCACCGGCATGGACGTCCAGACAGTGACGGCAGGAATGCTGCAGAAGGAGCCGGCCAAAAAGAGCTATGCCCTGAAGAATGTGTACGGGCGGATTAAGCTTCTGCACGGGGAAAAGGCGGAGTTGTCCTTCACCAGCGAACCCCTCCGGTCCACCCGGGCGGTAATCAAAATTCCTATTGAAGGCGAGGCATCGGCATGACGGAGGAAATCAGATTGTGCATCATTGACGACGTCCTCGATGTGGTGGAGGGCATCTCCCGGGGTATCCCGTGGGCGGATTACGGGATCATGGTTGCGGGGACAGCGGGCAACGGTGTGGCGGGGCGGGAGCTGATTCTGCAGACCAAACCCCATATTGTGCTGACGGATATCCGCATGCCGCGGCTGGACGGGCTGCAGATGATGAAGGAGCTGGAGCATGTATGTCCCGGCATGAAGACCATTTTTATCAGCGGCTATACGGATTTTGAGTATGCGCAGCAGGCGGTAAGATTGGGTGCCTTCGATTATGTCATTAAACCCTTCCACCCCGGGCAGATTGTGGAGCTTGTGCTGAAGGCCAAGGCAGCCATTGAGGAGGAGGTCCGGCAGGAGAAGCAGTACCGGGACATGGAGAGGAAGCTGCGGGAGAGTATGCCTTATTTGCGCCAGGAGTATTTCCAGCTGCTGCTGCAATATCCCACTCCGGCGGAGCAGGCGGCTAAACGGTGGGACTTCCTGAATATTGAGCTGGAGCGTGAGGGCTTTACCGTGCTGCTGGCAGAGATCGACGGCTTCGCCGAACGTACCGGATCCAGCCCCGTTCAGGAGGTGGAGCTGATCCGCTTCACTCTGCACAATATTCTGGAGGAAACCATCCGCAGCATCACCAAGGGTTTCATATTCCGGGATCATTCCAACCGTTACGCAGCTGTGATTAATCCCGCCGCGGCAACCGATACGGAAGCGCTGGCAGAGCTGTGCCGGGAGAATATTGCCAAATACTCCAAGTTCACCATTTCACTTGGAATTGGAGAAGCGGTGTCTCATATTCACGACATTTATTATTCCTATAACCAGGCCAAAACGGCCTTGTCCTACAATTTCTATACCGGCGGCAACAGCGTATACAGCTACCGGAAGGTGCAGCCGGTGGATGAAGCAGCTCCCCAGTACGCTGCAGAGAAGGAAAAGGAGCTGTTTTTCCTGCTGCGGTCGGGGAATCTGTCCAAGGCTCTGGATCTGCTGGAGGAGCTGTTTGCTGCTGATGTCAATGGTGCAGCCCCGCCTCCGGATATGATGAAGGGCAGGTATTATGAGCTGGCGTTTCTGATGAACCGCGTGTTCGCCGAGAAGCTGTCTCCTGTGGAGATGAAGCCTCTTGAGCGGCAGGCCCACCGGCTGAAGGATGCCGGAGTCTGTTCCTTGCGGGATTTGCGGGAAACGGTGAAGGAGCTGTGTACCATGGGCTGTTTGGTTATGGAGCAGAAGCACACGGATGCGGCCAATCAGGTGGTGGATCAGGTGATTGCTTACATCCGCGACCATCTGCATGAAAATAACACCGTCAACGACTATGCCCGGCTGGTATTCTTGAGCGGCAGCTATTTCGCCAACCTGTTCAAGAAGGTGACGGGTTACCCGGTGGCCCAGTTTGTGACTGCGGAGCGGATGGAACGGGCCAAGGAGATGCTGGCGCAGGGAATGGCGGTACAGGACATTGCATTGGCTCTCGGTTATGAAGGGCGGCAATATTTCAGCGAGCTGTTCAAAAAGCATACAGGCGTCACGCCGTCGGAGTTCAAGCAGGCGTATGCGGAAAAGGAAAAATGATGCTTTGGCAGTGCCAACAGACTTGAGAGGCGGAGGAGAAACATGACAGCGAGGAAAGATGAAGGCGTTCCTTATGCAGCAGAACGGTTTATCCCCTATTATCTGCTTTCGGGCCCCCGGTTAACGGAATGGAAGGATGAGGCTGCCGACAAAAACCAGCTCCGTTACGAAAAGCATCTGCGTTCCATTGTGGCGGACCACGGTCTGCCTGTCCCATGCAGCGGCATACGGCTGGGGGAGCCCAGCGAGCTGGACATGCCTTGGGAGCTACATCAGGCTGCCGGGGGTTTTATCAATCTTCCCATGTTCTCGCGGACGCCCCACAGGGTGGAGTTTTTGGCTGCGGCAGTCCTGGTAGCGGATGAAAGGCTTACGGTGCCTGTGTACGTGTGGACCTATGCCGCTGTGGAGCTCTGGCTGAACGGCGTGCTGGCGGCATCCGGGGCGGAGCCCGTGTACAAACCCATCCGCAGGCTGGAGGTGCAGCTGGAGCTGAAGCCCGGAGCCAATCAGCTGATCCTCCGGGTGCAGAATCTGGCGATCCGGGACACCCGCAATATTATCGGTGTGGAGCTGCGGGCGCATTCGGACAAAATCCGGTTTGACCTGCCTGATTCCAGCGTGGCCCGCCCCTTGATGGAGCTGGACCGCTGGCTTGGGGACCTGTCTCTCTATAAAGGCAGACTCCGGCTTCCTCCTGCGCCGCCCTGCACCATCCGGCTTGCCTATGAAGAAGATGGGCTTGTAGAGGAGGCAGAGGATATAACCGGAGCGGTCACAGTTGAGCTGCATCCGGAGAAGACCATGGCTGTGATCAGCGGAGAGCTGGAAGGAATCCGGCGGTTCCGGCGGGTTGAGCTGCTCCATCATAAGCGGCCTGCCAAGGCTGTCACCTCCGGAATTTTTGATAAAGAGGAGAATGGGAGGGATGCCCATACCCGGCGCATGTACGCGGAGCTGTGTGGCTTGGGGATAGAGGGGGAATATCGGCCGCTGCGGTTCGGATTGTTTTATGTTCTGGCCCGGCGGATGCTGGGGAGACAGGGGCCTCACGACCTGCAGCATCTCCGCACGGCGCTGGACCAGATCCGGCGGCGGGAGGATTGTTCAGATTTTTTTCTGGCCGGGCTGCTGAGAATGATGGAGTTTTCCCTGCTGCCGGAAGAATTGCTGGCTGAGGCGGAGGAGGTAATTCTGGCCTACCGGTACTGGATGACGGAGGACGGCACGGACGGCATGTGCTTCTGGAGCGAGAACCATGCGCTGATGTTTTATGTATGCGCTTATATGGCGGGAAGGCGTTATCCCGGCAGCCGTTTCCTCTGTTCCGGCAGGACGGGAGCTGAGGTGTCCGCTATCGCCCTGGATCGTGTGCGGCAATGGCTGGAAGATGTGGAGGAGTATGGCTTCGAGGAATTCTTAAGCGCGGATTATATGTGCGTTACCTACGGCGCGCTATTGAACCTAACCGACTTCATGGAGGGGCCGGAGGCGCGGCGGGCGGCAGGTCTATTGGATTTGATGCTGCGGCAGATTGCCTCCCACACCTTCCGCGGGTCAATGCTTGCTCCCCAGGGCCGGGTATACCGGTCGGTAATCCTTCCTTTCAGCCAATCGGTGCAGGCGCTGGTCCATCTGGCCAATCCGCAGGCGCCTTATGGAAACAGCGAATGGATGGTTTTTATGATGAACAGCCGGTACAAGCTTCCGGAAGGTCTTGGCGTACTGATGGAGCAGGCTCAGACACTGGGGTACCAGACAGGCAATGCCTGGGTGAAGCTGGTGAAAAAGCGGGATTATGCCTTGACCTCTGTGCAATCTCCCCGCAGGGATCCGGCTCCCCGGTTCTGGGAGAATGTGATGCTGGAGCCGGGAGTGGACATAGAATCCAACGCCTACGTGAAATCCCTGAATGAAAGCTTCCATGGCACCACCCGGTTCGAGCCGGGCGTTTACGGCTATCAGCAGCATATGTGGACGGCGGCTTTGGATGGGGAGACGCTGATATTCGCCAACCATCCCGGGGAGGCTGCGGATGACGGGGGGATGCGGCCGGGTTATTGGTACGGCAACGGGATCATGCCTGCTGTCCGGCAGGAGGGCGGCTTGCTGGGGGCGGTCTACGTGATCGATGACCGGCATCCTATCGGGTTCACCCATCTGTTCTTCCCGCTGGAGAAGCTGGACCGTTGGGAGCGTCAGGGCTCATGGCTGTTCGGCCAAAAGGGCAAGGGCTGTGTAGGGGTGTGGTGCAGCGCGCCGCTGGTGGCTCATCACGACCGGATCTTCCACTGTGAGCAGCGGGCTTATGCCCGCCGTGCGGCTTATCTGTGCAAATGCGGCTCGTTGGAGGAGTATGGCGATCTGGAAGCATTTGCTGCCTCCTGCCGGGAGCTGGCTCCCCGGTTCGACGAAACGGAGCTTTGCTTGACTGCCGACGGCTGTTTTGAGCTCCGGTATGAGGCTTGTGATAACAAGACGCAATATATGTAATGGATTAGGAACAGCACCCTCGGCTTTGCGGCTGCCGGGTGCTGTTTTGTTAGGCTGCAGTACCTTTACGCCGGATTATCCGCTGCCCCACCGAAGGAAAATTCATGGTGACCGGACATTTTGCCGGGGCGGCTCATATAATGGGTAATAGCCTGCCCCTTGCGGCCTTTCCGCGAGACAACTTTGAATAAGGATCAGTGGTGGTGATATGGCCATGAAGATTTCGGATTTTCAATCGAAGGATGTCATCAATATTGTCGACGGGAAAAAGCTGGGCTCCGTCAATGACCTGGAGCTGGATCTCCGGCAGGGGCGGATCGAGTCTATTGTGGTTCCCGCGTCCGGCAAGCTGTTCGGCTTTTGGGGGAGCGGCGCTGAAGTGGTTATCCCCTGGCGGAACATTGTGAAGATCGGCATGGATGTGATTCTGGTGAAGCTGGATGACACCCGGCTGTACCGGGATGACGAGGAACGCGACAGAGACAAGGACAGGGAACGAGACCGCGACTACGGACGGTCCAACTACAGGGAGAGGTAGGCGCCGGCATATGCTGCCGCCTTCCCTGTGGGTTTGTTGCGCTAAGCCAGGTTCGCAGTCCCAGGTGGTGATGCAGCGCGGGACACCGTGCTTCAAGCTGCCTCTTTCGTGGTATAATGATTAAGCTATTCGTTGGCAGTGAGCATGCTTTCAGGAGGAATTATGGAACCTTTTGTTCAATATACAGCGGAGAATAACGTGGAGCTCTACCGGCTGGACGGCTGGATGAGCAGGTTTCCCGGTCTCTCTGCAGGCTTTACGGGAAGGAACGGCGGAACTGGCAGCGCACCTTATGCCACCCTTAATCTGGGCCTGCATGTGGGCGACAAGCCGGCTGTGGTGGTGGACAACCGGAGGCTCTTGGCCGGCGCGTTGGGAACCCCTCTGGAGGCATGGACTTACGGAGAGCAGGTCCATGGGGCCCGGGTGCAGACGGTTGAGCCGGCCCACAAGGGACGCGGGACCCTTGAGCAGGCTGATGCTTTCCCGGAGGCCGACGCCTTCATTACGGCAGACCGTGGCATGATGATGGCCGCCTTGTTCGCGGATTGTGTGCCTTTGTTTTTCATCGATCCTGTCCATCAGGCTGTTGGGCTTGCCCATGCCGGCTGGAAGGGGACGGTGCAGCAGATCGCCGGCCTCACCGCAGAAGCCATGGCGCAAACCTTCGGCACCCGCCCGGCGGAGCTTTATGCCGCCATTGGACCCTCCATCGGAGCCTGCTGCTATGAGGTGGATGACCGTGTCACAGGCAGCGTCACCGCCCAAACCGGCCTTCAGGGAGAGCCCTTTTTTCGTCCGAGCCCCATCAATCCGGGTAAATTCATGCTGAACTTGCAAGAAATAAACCGGAAAATTATGATAGAAGCAGGAATTTTGCCGCAACATATCGAAATGACTAATTTGTGCACCAGCTGTGCCGTATCCCAATTTTTCTCCCACCGGAAGGAAAACGGGCGGACCGGACGGATGGCTGCATGGATCGGTTGGGTTTGACAGAGTGGTTGAAGGAGACGTTGGAATGGATATGGAAGGCAGACTGGCTGCCATACGCAGCCGGATTGAAGCGGCTTGCCGCCGTTCCGGCCGACAGCCGGAGGAGGTAACGGTCATTGCCGTAACCAAATACACCTCTCTGGAGACAGCGGAGGCGGTGCTGGCTGCGGGGCTCACGGATATCGGCGAGAACCGCTGGCAGGATGTTAGACCTAAGTGGGAAGCCATTGGGGACCGGGCGGTCTGGCATTTTATCGGCAGCCTGCAGACCAATAAAGTGAAGGATGTAATCGGCAAGTTTGCCTACATCCATTCTCTGGACAGGCTTTCCCTGGCGGAGGAATTGAACCGGAAGGCTGGAGCGCTTGGACTGGAGCCGGTGAAATGCTTCATCCAATTGAATGTTTCAGGTGAGGACACGAAACACGGGCTTGCTCCGGAGGGCCTGGAGGAATTCGCCCGGCAGCTGGCGGAATTGCCATACATACGAGTAGTCGGCCTCATGACCATGGCACCGCTGGAAGGCGGACCGGACAGTGCAAGACCGGTTTTCCGCAAACTCCGGGAGCTGCGTGAGCAACTGAATGAACAACAGATTTACCCATATACTGTCAAAGAGTTATCCATGGGAATGTCGGGAGATTTTGAAGCCGCTGTTGAAGAGGGGGCCACTTATATCCGTTTGGGAACTGTTCTGGTTGGCAGCCAGAGCTGACGGGAAGGGCCTTGGCCGGTCCGGCGCGATACCGCCGGGTTTGTTATTAACCACGCCATAAGGAGGTATGCTAAGATGGGCGTTATGAACCGCATTATGAATCTGATCGGCCTGCAGGAGGAAGAGGAGATCATCGAGCGTGAGCAGGTGGTGGAGCAGCATGACGAGCCTGAAACCAATCCGTTCGAAGCCCGTAGAAATAAGGGTAATGTTGTGAGCATTCATTCCCAGAAGAACTTGAGAATGATTATGAGCGAACCCCGCAATTACGAGGATACCCAGGATATTGCGGATCATCTGCGCTCCCGGCGCTCTGTGGTGGTGAACCTGCACAAGGCCCGGCAGGACCAGGCGGTCCGTATAGTGGACTTCCTCAGCGGAACCGTTTATGCTTTGAATGGGACGATTACCAAGGTCGGACCGAATATTTTTCTGTGTACGCCGGATAACGTGGACATTCTTGGAGCGATATCCGATTCGGCGGAGGCGGATGATTTATGATTTTATACTAGCAGACCGGGGTGAAGATGTTGATCGACGAGATTGTTAATTACCTCAAGACGATTTATTACTTCATGATTATTGCGTACGTCTTCATGTCCTGGCTTCCCAACGTCCGCGAAAGCTTCGTGGGTGAATGGCTGGGTAAGCTGGTGGAGCCCTATCTGAAGCCCTTCCGCAAAATTATCCCGCCCATCGGCGGTATGCTGGATATCTCGCCCATCGTGGCGCTGATTGCGCTGGAATTTGTGGCGGAGGGCATTAAAGCCGTTCTCGGACTGATTCTGAGCCCTTTTGGCCTGTAGGCTGGGGGGCTTTCGCATGGAACGGGAATGGGTTGCGCATTTTCACGACGACGAAAAGAGTTTTGTGGATAAAGCCTGGGACTGGATCCAGCGAGCGGAAAACCATACGGTGAAACGGACTGATTTTCTGGATCCGCGGCAGTGCTTTATTGTGGAGTCCTTGGCCAACCGGGCGGATGTGAATCTACATATGGATGGCGGTTATCCCGGTGCGGAGCGCAAACGGGCGGTGTTCGCCCCGGCTTACCGGGACCCGGCGGAAGAGGACATGGGCATTGCAGTGCTGGAGATTACCTCGCCGGACAGCCGGTTTGCGGAGCTGGAGCACGGTGATTTTATGGGCTCCATTCTTGGTCTTGGCGTAAAACGGGACAAGGTGGGGGATATCCATGTGTTGGGGGATGCCTGCCATATCCTGGTCGCCAAAGAGATTGCCGATTATTTCAGCATGAATCTGTTCCAGGTGCACCGCTTGGGCGTGAGCACGTCGATTCTGCCTGTGGCTGATTTGAGGACTGCGGAAACCAAGCTGGAGGAGGTCTCCTTATCCGTAGCATCCTTGCGTCTTGACGGCATTGCCAGCGATGTGTGGCATCTGTCCAGAGCCAAGATTCTGGTCCCCATCAAAGCCGGACGCTGCCGCCTGAATTGGAAGGTGGAGGAGGATCCCAGCGCCCCGCTGAAGGATGGCGATGTGGTTTCGCTGCAGGGCTTCGGACGTTTTAAGGTGCTGGAGATTGAAGGCACAACCAAAAAAGGACGGGTCCGCGTAAAAATCGGCAGGTATCTCTAAGATTTGCGTTCACCGCCGGAAGGAATTTCCGCAGGGTGTGTCGAATACATTGGAAATACCGGCTACCCTGAAATAACTTGGTCCAAGCCGCAGGCCGGATGGGTTATGGAAGCCTCGAAACCGGCAAAGCCGGTTTGAGGGCCTTCTTCGACATTTCATCTTTCATCGGTGCGGCGGAAATCGCAGCATGGGTGGCTATTTTCTTGGAGGTGCAAGGATGGCATTAACACCGCTGGACATACATAATAAGGAGTTCCGTCATTCGTTTCGCGGTTATGACGAGGATGAGGTCAACGAGTTTCTGGACCAGGTGATTAAGGATTACGAAGCCCTGATCCGCGAGAATAAAGATCTGGAGAGTCAGATTCAAACCCTCCAGGATCGTCTGAACCATTTCACCAACATTGAGGAAACCCTGAGCAAAACCATCATCGTGGCCCAGGAAGCGGCCGACGAGGTGAAGGGCAACGCCAAGAAGGAAGCCCAGCTCATTATTCGCGAGTCCGAGAAGAATGCGGACCGGATTATCAACGAAGCCCTGGTCAAGTCCGGCAAAATCGCCCTGGAAATCGAGGAGCTGAAGAAACAGGCCTCCATCTACCGGACCCGGTTCCGGACCCTGCTGGAAGCGCAGCTGGAGCTGTTGAAGACGGACAGCTGGGACAGCCTGGAGGGCCGCAGCGCCGATGAGCGGGAACGGCGGTCCATTGACTCAGTAATTTGAAATAGGTATACTGTAAACTGACATAACTTGGTCCAGGTCGAAGACCGGATAAGGTATGGCAGCCTCGAAATTGCCGCAGGTAATTTGAGGGTTAAAGACTGACATAACTTGGTCCAGGTCGAAGACCGGATCACGTGGTCAGAGAATATTTGGATTGCGATGACTGGAACAAGTACGCGCATCTCTTCCGTTACGCAGCGACCCGGGACATGGTGGAAGCCCGGGAACCGGATGGCGCCGAATATCCTCCAGGAGCATGCTCTGGAACGCCCTGATGCGGCCAGTATAGAGCATCGGGTGATTCCGTTACGGATCTTACGAGTGAAGCCGCTTCTCTAAAAAGAAGACGGTTTTATGAGGGTGGTACCGCGGGAATAAGACCTCTCGTCCCTTTGTTTGGGATGGAAGGTCTTTATTTTGTTATTAAAGGAGAGTCAGTTTATCATGGATCAACCGAAAACCGATTACGGCAAAACATTAAATCTGCCCGAAACCCAATTCCCCATGCGGGGCAACCTGCCCCAGGCAGAGCCGAAGGTGCAGGCTTGGTGGGATGAAATCGGGATTTACGAGAAGGTACAGAAAAAGAATGCGGGACGTCCGAAATTTATTCTGCATGACGGCCCTCCTTATGCCAACGGCGATATCCACATTGGACATGCCTTGAACAAAACACTGAAGGATTTCGTTGTCCGTTTCAAATCCATGAGCGGCTTCGATGCGCCCTATGTACCCGGATGGGATACTCACGGCCTGCCCATTGAACAGGCCATTACCAACAGCGGCAAGGTGGACCGCAAGAAAATGGGTATCTCCGAATTCCGCGAATTCTGCAAGGAATACGCCCTGGAGTGGGTGGAGCGCCAAAAGAAGCAATTCCAGCGCCTGGCTGTGCGCGGTGACTGGGAACATCCGTATTTGACGCTGCAGCCGGAATATGAAGCGGCACAAATCCGTCTGTTCGGCCAAATGGTCAAAAAGGGGTACATTTACAAAGGCCTCAAGCCGGTTTACTGGTCGCCTTCCTCCGAAAGCGCTTTGGCTGAAGCCGAAATCGAATACAAGGAAAAAACCTCCCCGTCCATTTATGTAGCCTTCCAGGTGAAGGACGGTAAAGGCAAACTGCCGGAAACCGCCTCTTTAATCATTTGGACCACAACCCCCTGGACCCTGCCGGCCAACCTGGGCATCTCCCTTCATCCGGAGTACGAATATGCGCTGGTTAACGCCGCTGGCAAGCAGTATGTGCTGGCTAAGGGTCTACTGGAAACGGCGGCTAAAGAAATCGGCTGGACCGAGTACACGATTGAAGCTGCCTTTACCGGCTCCGAGCTGGAGCATGTGGTATGCCGCCATCCCATCTATGACCGGGATTCCCTGGTGATCCTGGGTGAGCATGTTACGCTGGAGGCAGGCACAGGCTGTGTGCATACGGCTCCCGGACATGGTGAGGACGACTTTGCTGTGGGGCAGCGCTACAATCTGGGTGTGCTGTCGCCGGTTGATGATCAAGGGAAGTTTACTGCGGAGGCTCCGGGCTTCGAGGGCATCTATTATGAAAAGGCCAACGGCATGATTCTGGAGATGCTGACGGAATCCGGCCATCTGCTGAAGCAGAGCTCCATTGTCCACCAATATCCCCATGACTGGCGGACCAAAAAGCCGGTTATGTACCGGGCTACAGAGCAATGGTTTGCGTCCATTGACGCTTTCCGGGAGGACATGCTGCGGGAAATCAAAAACGTGGAATGGACGCCTGCCTGGGGTGAGGTGCGGCTGCATAACATGATCGCCGACCGTGGAGACTGGTGTATCTCCCGCCAACGTGTCTGGGGTGTGCCGATTCCGATCTTTTATTGCAAATCCTGCGGACATTCCCATGTGGATGAAGAAACTATCAACCATGTGGCGGATATTTTTGCCAAGGAGGGCTCCAACGCCTGGTTTATCCGCGACGAGTCTGAGCTTCTGCCGGAAGGCTCTGTCTGTCCTAAGTGCGGCCATAACCAATTCCGCAAGGAAAAGGACATTATGGATGTATGGTTTGACTCCGGTTCCTCCCATGCAAGCGTGCTGGGACAACGGGAGGCGCTGCAATTCCCGGCGGACCTGTACCTGGAGGGCTCCGACCAATACCGCGGCTGGTTCAACTCTTCGCTGATCACCAGTACGGCTGTTAACGGCTGCGCTCCGTACAAGGGCGTATTGAGCCACGGCTTCACCCTGGACGGAGAAGGACGCAAAATGTCCAAATCCCTGGGCAACACTGTGGATCCGCTGAAGGTGTGCGACAAGCTGGGCGCCGATATTCTCCGCCTGTGGGTGGCATCGGCGGACTATCAGTCCGACCAGCGCTTGTCCGACAACATTCTGACCCAGACCGCCGAGGTCTACCGGAAAATCCGCAACACCCTGCGCTTCCTGCACGGCAATCTTACCGGCTTCAATCCTGCCACTGACCGCGTAGCGGTGAAGGACATGAACAGCCTGGACCGCTACGCCATGATCCGGCTGAACAAGCTGATTGCCAAGGTAACGGAAAGCTACAATCACTACGAGTTCCAGCAGGTGTATCAAGCGGTGCATCATTTCTGTGCGGTGGAGATGAGCGCGTTCTACCTGGATATTGTGAAGGACCGCCTCTATGCCAGCAAGCTGGAGGACCCGGCCCGCAAAGCGGCGCAAACGGTGCTGTACGATGCGCTGTGTGCTATCACCAAGCTGGTGACTCCCATTCTGCCGCACACTGCCGACGAAATCTGGCGTTTGATCCCTGGTGTAACTGAGGAATCTGTGCAGCTGGCGGAAATGCCTGTGGCCGATTCCACTGTGGCGGACGCCGAGCTGGAGCAGCGTTGGGAAGCTTTCATTGATATCCGCGACGAGGTTAACAAGGCCTTGGAGGAAGCGCGCAACAAAAAGCTCATCGGCAATTCCCTTGGCGCCAAGCTGGATCTGTATCCCACCAAGGAGACGGAAGCACTCCTGCGGCAATTTGCCGATCTGGATCAGCTGTTTATCGTCTCTGCGGTAGAGCTGCATCAAGCAGACGAGGCTCATCCGGCGGATGCGGTTGCCTTCAAGGGACTGCATGTGCAGGTAAGCCAGGCTGAAGGGGAAAAATGCGAACGCTGCTGGATTGTTACCCCTGAGGTGGGGACAGTGGAGGAGCACTCTACCTTGTGCGAGCGCTGTGCTGAGGTTATCGGCTAAAGCCGGGGAAAGCGGTGCGCACATTTGCCGGCGTCCGTGTCTCCGTCCTCACGCATAGACGGCTAACGGAAGTGAGAGCCCTTATTCGCTGGAAATAGGGGCCTTCCGAAATCTAACGGAAGCAGGAGACGTTATTTGGTTAAAACTGCGCCTCGTGCAGGCAATTTGGGCCGAATAGCGGCTCTGGCCGCCGTAAGAATTTCCAAGGTGCTGTTTTTGTGGAAATAGCGGCTGTAGCCGCCGTTAGATTTTTGGGTAGGGGAATCTGGACAACCCCAGCCCCAAAAAGACGCCCTGCAAAGGGCGCCTCCGGGTTGTGCAGACTGGGAATGGCGGATTGCAGCTACCGCAAATCCGCTCCGTATTCATCCTGGGCCGCGGGGTCCTCCAGCAGCCCCTCGCCTTCACCGTTATGGATATATTCCTGGTATTGCTTGTTGCGGACAACCGTGACATGCCTGCCGTAAATATCGGTGGCCAGGAAACTTTCGAGGGCTTCCACATAACCGGAATTTTCATCCGCTTCAATCTCTATATCGTCATAGCTCTCCACCTGAGGGTTCTCGGACATGGCAGGGGAATCGGAGTTGCCCCAGGATTCTACAATCTGCCAGGCATCCTCCCCGTCGAATTCGGTTTCGTCGGAGCGTTCATCCATACTGGTCCGGCCAAAGGGAGGCTGGAGAAACTCCTCCTCCACCGGGCGGTTGTAATGAGGTTTGGCAGGAGTGTGGTCAATGGTAAACTCCGCAGTAGGCATTACAGCAAGACGCTCGAAGGGGATAGGTTCGCCGCTGGCCTTGCAGATGCCGTAAATCCCGGCGTCCATGTCGGCCAGAGCCCGCTCCACATCCTCCAGATGATGCCGGGTTTGCTCGGCCAGGGCCAAATCCTTGCCGCGCTCAAACACCTCACTGCCCACATCGGCCGGGTGGTTGTCGTAAGTCGAAAGCTCACCTGTCCCCTCGCTGAGGGAATCGTGGAAGCCGAACAGCTCATTATCATGAAGCTGGTCGGTCAGCTCCTTTTGATCCTGAAGAAGCTGGCGGCGCAGGGTATCCAATTGTGAAGCGTTCAAATGGTTCACTTAGAAGCGCTCCTTTCTAAAGCAGGTCTTACCGGTAGTTTGCTTCATAAAACGGGTTTTCTCGCAAGGAAAAGTTTAGCGTACATGCAGCTGTGCATGAACAACAAGGATGAATGGAAGTTATGAAGGGAGGGTTTTCCTTGCTGTATTTTATCCTTGCTTTTGTGGTGCTGACGTTGGACCAGGCCAGTAAGTGGATCATCGTCAATAAGATGGATCTGTACGAAACAAAACCGGTAATCGGCGAATTCTTCTCGATTACCTCCCACCGGAATACCGGGGCGGCCTTCAGTATTCTGGAGGGGCAGCGGTGGTTCTTCGTGTCCATTACCGTGGTTATTCTCGCCGGTCTGATCTGGTATCTGCTCCGGACAATTCGTTCGGGCAAAAAGCTTCTGCCCACCGCCCTGGGATTTCTTCTTGGCGGTGCCGCGGGGAATTTTATCGACCGGGCATTGTTCGGGGAAGTGGTGGATTTCCTGCAGTTCCGCTTCCAATTCGAATGGTTCGGCAAACATGTGGATTATACCTTCGCCATTTTTAATCTGGCGGATTCAGCCATTGTCCTGGGTGTGGCGTTGATTTTTTTGGACACACTGTTCGAATGGCGCAAGGAAAAACGGGCATTGCAGCAGCAAAACGGGGAGCAAGCATCCTAGAGGAATTAATTTGAGGAGGACAACCGCTTGAACGAAGATCTCATTGGAGAAGAGCTGGACAGCGCTTTTCCGGAAGAGGCCGAGGAGCAAGATGAGCTTCAGGAGGAGTCCGCAGCGCTGGCATTAACGGTGGAGTCCGAATTTGCCGGCCAACGCATCGATAAATATATCAACGAGTCCATGGATACAGTGGTGTCCAGGACACAGATTCAAGGCTGGATCAAGGATGGGTATGTGCTGGTTAACGGTTTTTCCGTGAAGCCGAATTACAAGGTTGCCGAGGGTGACAGCATTGTGGTTACCGTCCCCCAACCGGAGGAAACGGAAGTTGCTGCCGAGCCGTTGGACCTGGAGATTGTATATGAGGATAGTCATGTCATCGTGGTGAACAAGCCGAGAGGTTTGGTGGTGCATCCTGCGGCGGGCCATTACACCGGAACCCTGGTGAACGGCTTGCTTCATCAGTGCAAGGATCTGTCGGGCATCAACGGCAAGCTGCGCCCTGGCATTGTCCACCGCATCGACAAGGATACCTCCGGGTTGATTATGGCCGCGAAGAATGATCTGGCCCATCAATCCTTGGCTCAACAGCTGAAGGATCATACCGTTACCCGGAAATACATTGCGGTGGTTCATGGTGTGGTACAGCATGATATGGGGACAGTAGATGCTCCCATTGGACGGGATTCCTACGACCGCAAGCTGTTTACCGTTACCGAGAAAAACAGCCGCCATGCGGTGACCCATTTTACCGTAACGGAGCGTCTGAAGGATTTTTCCGTACTGGAATTGAAGCTGGAAACCGGCAGAACCCACCAAATCCGGGTGCACATGAAATACATCGGCTTCCCGCTGGTGGGCGATCCCTATTACGGCAAAAACCGCGACAAGGAAATGAAAGGGCAGGGACAGGCCCTTCACGCCGCCGTGTTGGGTTTTGTACACCCGGCTACCGGCGAATATATGGAATTCACCGCTCCGCTTCCGGAGGATATGCGTCAGCTGCTGGAACGCTTGCGGATGAGCTAGGAGCTGCGAGGAATTTAGTATCCGCTTTTGCTGACAAAGTCTCCACGGCTTTGGGAGTTTTGTCAGCAAATTAGCGGTACTTTATTTCGTCGCAGTCTCTAACCCACGGCAAATAAATATTTATGTGGAAGGACTGGAAGGGAAAGGGGTGCCTTGAGGGCGAGTTTTTTGGCGGCTTTATACCGTATACTCATTAAATCAAAGCCGACAAAACGTGTTTGAGCATCCAAGGCATCCCTCTCCCGGTAAGGACTGAAACAACATGAATATTTGTTTGCCCCGGAGAATAGTGCAAAGGAAACAGCCTTCGATCCATTGATTTTCGAAGGGGATTTCGGTAGTTTAAAGGAAGAGCAGCAAGCACAAGCGAATCAGGAGGAATCAATTTATCCATGGCCAAGATTAATCAGAACTATAAGAAATTGCAGGGCAGCTACCTGTTTGCAGAGGTGGCCCGCCGCCGGGTGAAGTTCATCAATGACAATCCCAGCGCAGAAGTGATCAGCTTGGGCATCGGCGACGTAACCCGTCCTTTGCCGGAAGCTATCATTACCGGACTGCACGCTGCTGTCAACGAAATGGCGGAGGCCTCCAGCTTCCGCGGCTACGGCCCGGAGCAGGGCTACGATTTCCTGCTTAACGCCATTATCGAAAATGACTATCAAGCCAGAGGCATCGATATTAAAGCCAACGAGGTGTTTGTCAGCGACGGCTCCAAGTGCGACGTGGGCAATATCCAGGAGATTTTCAGCCTGGACAGCGTAGTTGCGGTTACCGACCCGGTTTATCCCGTCTATGTGGATACCAATGTTATGGCCGGACGCAGCGGCGATTATGTGAAGGATCTGAACCGCTACTCCAACATTGTGTATCTGCCCTGCCACGCAGGCAACCACTTTATTCCCGCGCTGCCCGACAAAAAGGTGGACCTGATCTACCTGTGTTACCCCAACAACCCTACCGGCATGACCTTGTCCAAGGAAGAGCTGAAGAAGTGGGTGGATTATGCCCGAGCCAACAAGTGCGTGATCCTGTATGATTCCGCCTACGAGGCATATATCCAAGAGAAGGATGTGCCGCGCAGCATCTACGAAATCGAAGGGGCCAAGGAAGTGGCCATCGAGTTCCGCAGCTTCTCCAAAACCGCCGGCTTTACCGGCGTGCGTTGCGCCTACACCGTTGTGCCGAAGGAGCTTATGGCTTATGACGAGGACAACAATGCGGTAGTGGTCAACGAGATGTGGAACCGCCGCCAGACCACCAAATTCAACGGCTGCTCCTACATTACCCAAAAGGGTGCCGCTGCCGTTTATTCTCCGGAAGGCAAGGCGCAAATCGCCAAGCTGGTGGAGCATTACATGACCAACGCCAAGATTATCCGCGAGGGTATCGCCGCTTTGGGCATTGAGGTATTCGGCGGCATCAACGCTCCGTATATCTGGCTGAAAACTCCGGAGGGTATGGGCTCTTGGGAATTCTTCGACAAGCTGTTGACCCAGGCGCACATCGTTGGCACACCGGGCGTAGGCTTCGGCCAAAGCGGCGAAGGTTATTTCCGCCTCACCGCCTTCGGCAGCCGCGAGAATACCGAGAAGGCTGTGGAGCGTTTCCAAAACCTCCGTTTCTAAGATTGAACATCCACTTGTCCATGGCAAGCTCTCCTTTTGCGGAGGGCTTGTTTTCATTTCGGAGACTTTCGCTTTAACCATTTGCTGCCATGCCGCAGCGGAGGCCATATGAGATAATAGTGGCAGTTGTTCCACATAAAAGGGGATAGGTGCCATGAGTTGGGGTATAAGGGAAATGCGGGTGCCGGAGGATTATGAGAAGGTGGCGGAGCTTTTGAGCACCTGGCAATCCGACCCGGTTACTGTTGACCGGATGAAGGCGGAGGACGCCATTATCCCGGTTAAGGGTCAATTGAAGCTGAACGAAAGCAATGAGCTGTGCGGGTATGACCGCGTCCGGTGGGTGGCCGTAAAAGAAGAGACCGGCGAAGCCTGCGGATACGCTATGGTGGTCCGGGCAGGCTGGGATGCCCCCGGGGATCTGTTCCTTACCCTGGTGGTCCATCCGGCAGAAACGGGGCAGGGAGCGGGACAGGCGCTGTACAGGACAGCGAAGCAATGGGCGGAGAGCGTCGGCGGCTCTCTCTTCAAGCTGTCAGTGCGGGAGGAGGAACAGCGGGCCATAGCTTTTGCCGAAAAGCGGGGGTTTAAGATGAGTCGCAGGACCTTCGAATCCAAGCTGGATGTGACAGGGTATAACGGCCCCTCCTCGGAGATTAGGCGCCAAAACCTGGAAAAGCAAGGAATTATCTTCTGCAGCTTACAGGAGCTGCCGGGGGAAGAGGAGGAGCGCAAGCTGTACGCTCTTTGCCAGCAAACCCAACCGGATATTCCCGGCTTCTCGGGAAAGCCGCCCATGTACGAGTGGTGGCGCAAATGGACACTGGAGGCGGATGGGGCCGCGCCGGAGCTTATTTTGTTGGCTTGCCACGGGGAGAGGATCGTAGGTATGGTGCAGCTGTTGTGGAACAAAAGCTCCTTGTCCATGTACCATGAATATTCCTGCGTGGACAGGGAGTTCCGTGGCCGGGGAATTGCTCTTGCTCTCAAGCTTATAGCCATTGAAAAGGCCAGAGAATGGAAAGCCGTTTACCTGCGCACCCATAACGATTCCATGAACGGCCCGATGCTGCATATTAACCGGGATGTGCTGGGTTTCCAGGCGGAGCCGGGTTTCTATTGGATGGAAAAAAATCTTCGGCCTTGACTTCTTTTGTCGAACATGGGATAATTCTTTTAACCAAATAGCACCTTTAACGGACAGTCCCGTGAGACTGGCAAGGTGAACGATTTCGAAGGATGGGGCGCTGCCTCATCTGTCAAGTTGTGTGCGCAAGAGGATGGTTGAATCCGGTAATGGATCCATCTGTCTTTCTACGCGGACATAGCTGGAATCCGCCCCTCATCAACTCACCCCTGCCGTTAGCGGCAGGGGTTTTCTTGTGCCCTAATGACCAACAATAGGAGGAGATCATGATGCTCATGCAAGAGGAGCATGTGCTGCTGGACGAAACGGCCATCAGACGGGCCTTGACACGGATCGCTCACGAAATTTTGGAGCGCAACCGGGGAGTGGACAACAGCATGCTGATCGGTATCCGCACCAGAGGGATTTATGTGGCCCGGCGGATTGCCGAGCGGATTCAGGAAATCGAAGGTGTCCCCATGGGTGTCGGAGAGGTGGACGCCAGCTCCTACCGGGATGATGTCCGGCGCGGTGTGGCCGGACCACGGATTCAGGCGGACAACTTGTCCATAGAGGGTAAAAAGCTGATTTTATGCGACGATGTGCTGTATACCGGACGGACGGTCCGCGCGGCCATGGATGCGCTGATGGACTGCGGCCGGCCCGAAATGATCCAACTGGCTGTGCTGGTGGACCGGGGGCACCGTGAGCTGCCCATTCGACCGGATTATGTAGGCAAGAATGTGCCTACCTCAAGATTGGAATCGGTGGAAGTGCAGTTGGCCGAAATCGACGGCAAGGATCAGGTCATCATTCAAAGGAGGCAGCAATTATGATTCAATTGGCGACGGAGAAGCATTTATTGGGCTTGAAGGGGGTTCCCGCCTCGGAGATTAACGCCATTCTGACCCGGGCCGTATTCTGGGAGCAGTACCCTGCCAAGGCGACTTCCATTCTGCAGGGGAAGTTTGTAGCCAACATGTTCTTCGAAAACAGCACCAGAACCCGCTTCTCCTTCGAAATGGCCCAAAAGCGGCTGGGCGCCCAGGTTTTGAACTTCGCTGCAGCGGTATCCAGTGTACAGAAGGGCGAATCCATCTACGATACTGTACGGACGCTGGAAACCATGGGCATCGATGCGGGAGTCATCCGGATGAAGCCGGAGGGAATGCTGCAGGTGCTGGCGGAGAAGGTGAAGATCCCCCTGATTAATGCCGGTGACGGCAATAACGAACATCCTACCCAGGCGCTCCTGGATTTTTATACAATGAAGAAGCAGTTCGGCGATCTGAAGGGTCTGACGGTCTCCATTATCGGGGATGTGAAGCATAGCCGGGTAGCCCGCTCCAATCTGTGGGGACTGCAGGCGCTGGGCGCCAACGTAAAGTTCTGCGCTCCGCCGAATATGCAGGCCAAGGAGCTGGCGGAGTTCGCCCCCTATGTAACCATGGAAGAGGCGCTGCTGTCGGATGTGGTGATGCTGCTGCGGGTGCAGCTGGAGCGCCATGAGGACGGACTGTTCAACTCCGCCGCCGATTACCGGGAGCAATATGGTCTTACTGTAGAACGGGCCGAAAAAATGCAGCCCCATACCATTATCATGCACCCCGCCCCGGTGAACCGGAATGTGGAAATCGATGACGAGCTGGTGGAATGTGACCGGTCGCGGATTTTTACCCAGATGGCCAATGGGGTACCGATCCGCATGGCGGTAATTGAGCGGGCGCTGTCCTAAGCCAGCGTCGCGGGAGTTATGGAAGCGACTCTGTGAATTTGCCGCAGGATGGAAAAGTGTTGTATATCACCTGCATAAAGTGTATAATTCTTGCGATTAGCATTAAATTTATACGAAGTAATGTATATTCATACAGACGTCGATCTGGAACGGTTAAAAGAAAACCTGTGAAGCAGAGGCGGGAAAAATAGTAAGGAGGCCAAAATGGGAACCTGGATTATAAACGGCAAGGTCAATACCGGAGGCAATGAGCTGGCAGAGAAGCGGATTTATATCAAGCATGGGGTGGTTTCCCGGATCGAGGATGTTTCCTCCGCGGAGTGGAACGGAGCGGAGGAAGGCGACGAGGTCATCGACGCAGGCGGCAGGCTGGTGGCGCCGGGCTTCATCGACATGCACACACACTTGCGCGAACCCGGCTTTGAGCATAAGGAAACCATCGCCACAGGAACCCGTTCGGCAGCCCGAGGCGGCTTTACCACTATCGCCTGTATGCCCAACACCAGACCGGTGACGGATAATCCGGAGACGATCAAGCTAATCCTGGAGAAAGCCCGGACGGAGGGCAACGGTGTGCGTGTGCTGCCCTATGGCAGTATCTCCAAGCAGGAGCTGGGCCGGGAGCTGACGGACTTCGCCGCACTTAAGGAAGCGGGAGCGGTGGCCTTCTCCGATGACGGGGTAGGGGTTCAGAATTCCAAGATGATGAAGGATGCGATGAAGCTGGCCCAAGGCCTGGGTATGACAGTGGTGGCCCACTGCGAGGACGATTCCCTGCTGGAGGGCGCTGCAGTAACGGAAGGGGCCTTCGCCGCCAAACACGGGCTGAAGGGTATCCCTAACGAGTCTGAAGCTATCCATGTGGGCCGCGACATTCTGCTGGCGGAGGCCACAGGGGTCCATTACCATGTCTGCCACGTGAGCACCGAGCAGTCTGTACGGCTGATCCGCCAGGCCAAGGCGGTGGGCATCAAGGTGACCGCAGAGGTCTGCCCCCATCACCTGATCCTCTCCGATGAGGATATTCCCGGAATGGACGCGGATTGGAAGATGAACCCTCCCCTGCGGACCCCGCGGGATGTGGAGGCGGTGCTGGAAGGGCTGGAGGACGGGACGATTGACATTATCGTCACTGACCATGCTCCCCACAGCCCTGAGGAAAAAGCCAAGGGTATGGCCCTTGCACCCTTCGGGATCGTCGGCTTCGAAACGGCCTTCCCGCTGCTGTACACCAAGTTTGTGCAAACCGGACGCTGGACCCTGGAATTCCTCCTGGAGCGTTTGACCGGCAAACCTGCGGAGGTTTTCGGGCTAAAGCAGGGCAAGCTGGAAGCAGGGGCGGACGCGGATCTGGTGCTGGTGGATCTGGACCTCACCGCCGCCGTAGATGCGGCTGACTTCCTCTCCAAATCCCGGAACACTCCCTTTATCGGATGGGAGCTGGCCGGCTGGCCGGTACTGACCATGGTAGCGGGGCAAACGGTCTGGCAGGACGGGAAAGCTGCTGTCCGCACATAAGCTGCTGCACGAAAAATGGCCAGGCACATCTGGGATGAGCCCGGCTGACACATAGTAGGGTTTGAAGACAGACCCTAGAGAAACCGTTCCACATTTTTGCGATAAAAGGAGAGATCACTATGCAGGTTCAGGCGAGACTGCTTTTGGAAGACGGCACGCTGTTTACGGGCAAAGCCTTCGGCGCAACCGGCGAATCCACCGGCGAGGTCGTGTTTAATACAGGAATTACAGGCTATCAGGAGGTGCTGTCCGATCCGTCCTACTGCGGCCAGATCGTGACCATGACCTACCCCCTGATCGGCAACTACGGCATCATCCGCGACGATTTCGAATCCATGCGGCCCTTCATCCACGGCTTCGTCGTGCGCCATCATGAGGAAACCCCCAGCAACTGGCGGGCCCAGTTTACCCTGGACACCCTGCTGAAGGATTATGAGATTACCGGCATCAGCGGCATCGACACCCGGATGCTCACCCGAATCCTGCGCCACCACGGCACTATGAAGGGGCTTCTGACCACCTCCAATGCTCCCCTCGAGGAACTGAAGGAACGTCTGGGCGTTGCCCAGCTTCTGCGTGACCAGGTGGACCGGGTTTCCACCAAGAGTGTCTTCGGCTGCCCCGGCACCAAGGAGCGCATTGTAGTCGTCGACTATGGCTCCAAAAGCGGCATTATCCGCGAGCTGAGCAACCGCGGCGCAGATGTGGTAGTGGTGCCTCACACCGCTACAGCCGAGCAGATCCGCAAGCTGTGCCCTGACGGGGTGCTGCTCTCCAACGGCCCCGGGGATCCCAAGGATGTGCCCCATGCGGCCAAAACCATCGCCTCCCTGCTGGGTGAGCTGCCCATCTTCGGCATCTGCCTCGGGCACCAGCTCTTAGCACTGGCCTCCGGTGCCGACACTGAGAAGCTGAAGTTCGGCCACCGCGGCGGCAACCACCCGGTGAAGGAGCTGGCCAGCGGCCGCTGCTACATCACCTCCCAGAACCACGGCTACACCGTGAAGGAAGAATCTGTAGAGGGCACCGGCCTGATCGTCACCCATATCAACAATAACGATAAAACCATCGAAGGTTTGAAGCATACGCAATACCCTGCATTCTCTGTCCAATACCACCCGGAGGCGGCTCCCGGCCCCTTCGATTCCAGCTACCTGTTCGACGAGTTCCTGGAGATGATCCGCGATTTCAAGGCAGCCAAGCCCTATGTGCCGCAGCAGGCGGCAATGGTGGCAGCATCGGCGCTGAAGCAGAAAGAAGAAGCCTCGGAAGTGAAAGGAGACCTCCAGTATGCCCAAAAATAATACTCTCAAAAAAATTCTCGTTATTGGCTCCGGCCCCATCGTCATCGGCCAAGCTGCGGAGTTCGACTATGCCGGCACCCAGGCCTGCCAGGCCCTCAAGGAGGAGGGGCTGGAGGTAGTGCTGATCAACAGCAACCCGGCCACCATCATGACCGACACCAATATGGCCGACAAGGTGTACATCGAACCCATCACCCTGGAGTTCGTCACCAATATCATCCGCACCGAAAAGCCGGACGGCCTGCTGCCCACTTTGGGCGGCCAAACCGGTCTGAATATGGCGGTAGCCCTGGCCAAGGCCGGTGTGCTGGAGCGGGAGAATGTAAAGCTTCTGGGCACCCAGCTGTCGGCCATCGAAAAGGCCGAGGACCGGGACCTGTTCCGCGACCTGATGCGCGAGCTGGAGCAGCCGGTGCCGGACTCCGCCATCGTCACCACCGTCGAAGAGGCAGTGACTTTTGCCAACGAAATCGGCTATCCCATCATCATCCGTCCAGCTTATACTCTGGGCGGCACAGGCGGCGGCATCTGCGCCAACGAAGAAGAGCTGATCGAGATTGTCAGCTCCGGCATCCGCTACAGCCCCATTGGCCAGTGTCTGGTGGAGAAGAGCATCGCCGGCATGAAGGAAGTCGAGTATGAGGTCATGCGGGACGCCAACGACAACTGTATCGTGGTCTGCAACATGGAGAACTTCGATCCGGTTGGCGTACATACCGGCGACAGCATCGTCGTAGCTCCCAGCCAAACCCTGTCCGACCGCGAGTACCAAATGCTCCGCTCCGCGTCGCTGAAGATTATCCGCGCGCTGAATATCGAAGGCGGCTGCAACGTCCAGTTCGCCCTGGACCCCCACAGCTTCCAATATTATGTCATCGAGGTAAATCCCCGGGTCAGCCGCTCCTCGGCCCTGGCCTCCAAGGCAACAGGTTATCCCATCGCCAAGATGGCGGCCAAAATCGCCGTCGGGTATACCCTGGATGAAATCGTCAACCCGGTTACCGGCCAAACCTATGCCTGCTTTGAGCCGACCCTGGACTATATCGTAAGCAAAATTCCGCGCTGGCCCTTCGACAAGTTCATCTCGGCCAACCGGAAGCTGGGCACCCAGATGAAAGCCACCGGCGAGGTGATGGCCATCGGCCGGACCTTCGAGGAATCCATGCACAAGGCGATCCGCTCTCTGGAGATCGGCGTGCACCGCCTCTTCCTGAAGGGAACCGACGCGCTGGAGACAGAGGCGCTGGAAACCAGACTGAAGCGTCCCGACGATGAACGGATGTTCCTGATCGCCGAAGCGTACCGCAGAGGCTACACGCTGGATCAGATTCAAGAGCTGACCAAAATCGACTGGTGGTTCCTCTCCAAGCTGCAAGGCATGATCCGCTTCGAAGCGGAAATCGCCCAGCCTGAGCTGACACGCGAGCTGTTGTGGGAAACCAAACGGATGGGCTTCACCGACCGGGCTGTCGCCGAGATCAGAGCATTGGCCGGCTGCACGTCCTACGTGAAGGAAGCCGATGTGCGGACGCTGCGCTTTGAGCTGGGGCTGAAGCCGGTTTACAAGATGGTAGACACCTGCGCCGCGGAGTTTGAGGCCACCACGCCTTATTACTACTCCACCTACGAGACCGAGGATGAAGTCACCGAAACCATCAAGCAAAAGGTAGTGGTTCTGGGCTCCGGACCCATCCGTATCGGCCAGGGCATCGAATTCGACTACTCCACCGTCCATGCCGTCTGGGCCATTCAGGAAGCCGGTTATGAAGCGGTGATTATCAATAACAACCCGGAGACCGTGTCTACAGACTTCAACACCTCGGACCGGCTGTACTTCGAGCCGTTGTTCTTCGAGGATGTCATGAACGTCATCGAACGGGAAAAGCCCATCGGCGTTATCGTGCAGTTCGGCGGCCAAACCGCCATCAACCTGGCAGGTCCCCTGACCAAAGCCGGTGTGCGCATCCTGGGCTCCGATCTGGACAGCATCGACACGGCAGAGGACCGGAAGCGGTTCGAGGCGTTGATGAACGAGCTGAATATTGCCCAGCCTCCCGGAGGTACCGTAACCTCTGTGGATCAAGCAGTAGGCACAGCAGCCCGCTTCGGTTACCCGGTATTGGTTCGCCCCTCCTATGTGCTGGGCGGCCGGGCGATGGAAATCGTGTACTCTGACAATGAGCTTCTGAACTACATGGAGCGCGCTGTGAAGATTAATCCGGAGCATCCTGTGCTGATCGACCGCTACATGCTGGGCAAGGAAGTGGAAGTGGACGCCATCTGCGACGGGGAAACGGTTCTTATCCCCGGCATCATGGAGCATGTGGAGCGGGCAGGCGTTCACTCCGGCGACTCCATTGCGGTGTATCCGCCACAGACACTGTCCGATCGGATCAAGCAGCAGATTGTGGACATCACCATCCGCATTGCCAAGGGTTTGAACGTAGTGGGTCTGGTGAACATCCAGTTCGTCATCTACAAGGATGAGGTGTATGTGATCGAGGTGAACCCGCGTTCCTCCCGGACCGTACCCTTCTTGAGCAAGGTGACCAAAATCCCCATGGCTAATGTGGCTACCCGGGTAATTATGGGCCAAACCCTGAAGGAGCTGGGTTACACCGAAGGCCTGTGGCCGGAGGACGAGTATGTATCCGTCAAGGTGCCGGTATTCTCCTTCGCCAAGCTGCGCCGGGTGGACACTACCTTAGGCCCTGAGATGAAATCCACCGGCGAGGTGATGGGCCGGGATATTACCTTCGCCAAGGCCCTGTACAAGGGGCTGGTAGGCTCCGGCATGAAGATTCCGCCCACAGGGTCCATGATCGTAACTGTAGCCGACGGCGACAAGAAGGAAGCCATCGAGATAGTGAAAGGCTTCTACGCCATGGGCTACGACATTGTGGCTACCGGCGGCACGGCTTTAGCCTTCGAGGAAGCGGGCATCAAGGTGAAACGGGTCAACAAGCTCTCCGAGGGTTCGCCCAATATTCTCGATCTGATCCGCAACGGTCAGGCCCACTTTGTGGTGAACACTCTGACCAAGGGCAAAACTCCCGAGCGCGACGGCTTCCGCATCCGCCGGGAGGCAGTGGAAAACGGTGTGGTCTGTATGACCTCGCTGGATACGGTGCGGGCGCTCCTGCATACGCTGGAGGCGATTAACTTCTCCTCCCGTCCGATGCCGGCCAATGTGGTAACCTTGTAATCATCATTTACGCAAAATGACATAAGAAGCCCTGCCCGCAGGCTGGGGCGGCTCCGGTGCTGCCGGAGACGCTTTTCGGTTCTGCGTGCCGGGCTCCTGTCTTGATAGAAGGCGTTCCAGGGTTCACGGGACGTTCTGATCCATACGAAGGAGGCGTCAACACGTGGCGGAGCTTCAACAACCTGCATCCGGTCTGCGGGGAAAAATAGCGGCCGAGATCGCCGAACGGATCATTATTCCACTGGATTACCCGTCTGCCCAGGCAGCCAGCGGACTCCTGGAGAAGCTGCGGGGCATCCCCTGCTACATGAAGGTGGGCATGCAGCTTTTTTATGCGGAGGGGCCCGCATTTGTGAGGAGTCTGAAGGAGCAGGGCTACAAGGTATTTGTGGACCTGAAAATGCATGATATCCCCAACACCGTGGGGGGGGGAGCGGAGAGCATTACCCGGCTGGGAGCAGATATGTTCAACGTCCACGCGGCCGGCGGCAAGGCTATGATGGAGGCGGCGCGAGAGGGGATGGAGCGGGCGCTTGGCCAAAGCGCCGGCGCGCTTAAACGTCCGCTGCTGATCGCCGTCACCCAGCTGACCAGCACCAGCCAGACGGTCATGAACGGAGAAATCGGCATTCCGGGTTCGGTGGAGGAGGCTGTGCTGCGGTACGCATCCTTAACCCGGAGCGCGGGTTTGGATGGTGTGGTTGCCTCTCCCTTGGAGGTGGCGGCCATTAAAGCCGCGGTTGGCTCCCAGTTTGTAACGGTAACTCCGGGTGTCCGTCCCGCAGGTGCAGACAAGGGGGACCAGTCCCGGGTGATGACGCCGCGGGAAGCCTTCGCACAGGGAACCGATTTTATTGTGATGGGCCGTCCTATTACAGCTGCGCCGGATCCGCGGCAGGCACTGGAAACTATTCTGAAGGAGCTGAGCTAAAGTATGCCGAATACCGGAAATCTGAACGCCCTTGCAGGACAAATTGCCAAGGAGCTGCTGAACATCAAGGCGGTAGCCCTGCGGCCGGACCAGCCGTTTACCTGGACCTCCGGCATTATTTCCCCCATCTATTGCGACAACCGGCTGACCATGTCCTACCCGGCTATCCGCAGCCTGATCGCGGACGGCTTCGTGCAGCTGATCCGCCAATTTTATCCGGACGCGGAGATCATCGCAGGCACTGCTACAGCGGGCATTCCCCATGCTGCCTGGGTGGCGGAGCGGATGAACCTGCCCATGGTTTACATCCGGGACAAGGCCAAGGGCCATGGCAAGAAGAACCAGATCGAGGGTTTATTGCCCGAGGGGGCCAAAACCGTGGTGATTGAGGATTTGATCTCCACCGGCGGCAGCTCCCTGAAGGCTGCATTGGCGGTGAATGAGGCAGGCGGTAATGCACTGGGAGTGGCGGCGATTTTCTCGTACCAGCTGGACCAGGCCGAGGCGACCTTCAGCGAAGCGGACATGCCTCTGCACACGCTGTCCAACTATACGGCGCTGATCGAGGAGGCTGTGAAGCAGGGCAGCATCCGGGAATCGGATGTGGAGCTGCTCCAGTCCTGGCGGAAGGACCCGCAGGCGTTCGGCAAAAAGTAAGTTTAGCCACTTAGGCTGCAGCGAATGCAACTGTTCGCAGGCAGCGGCTCTTATACGCTCCGGTTGCGGAGGCTGGCGGATTCACCGCGGCTTCCGCTGCCGGAGTTTTTTGGTGGCTCTAGGCGAGTTTGCAGACAAACCCTGGCTCTAACGGAACTGAAACGCTCTTAGCGGCTTAAAATGGGCCGGTTTGAAAATCTAACGGAACTGAGAAGCGCTTAGCCGGGGAAAGTGGGGGATGGCGCGCTAAAATCAGCATATAAGAGTCGCAGAGTTCCGTTAGGTTTCAGACAAGCCGGATTTTTGCTTCTAAGGGTCGTTGAGTTCCGTTAGACTTGCAACGGGGGCATGCTAAGGCTTCCTCATCCGCTGATGGGCCAAGGCATTCTCTTCTTGATTCAGGCACCGTCAATTGCCTCTCAAGCTTCCTACCTTTTCAAGCCCCTCCCGCACCGCTATAATAGATAGGGTGGGTTCAAGAAGCAGATCCGACAGGATCTGGAGAAGGGAAGGAAATCATTCATGCCGTCCATCCAAATTGTTGCGGACAGCACCTGCGATTTAACGCCAGACATGATCCGGGATCATAACATCCGGATTATACCGCTCCATGTTGTATTCGGAGACCGTACCTACCGCGACGGTGCGGATATGACGACTGCCGAATTGTATGAGAAAGTGGAGAAGGAAGGGGAGCTTCCCAAAACAGCGGCCCCCTCGCCTGCTGATTTTGTCCAATCCTTCGAGAACATCGTCCTTGGGAATCAGCGTATTGTATACATAAGCATCTCTTCCGAATTGTCATCTACCTACCAGAATGCGGTCATTGCCAGCCGGGAATTCCCCGAAGGCACCATTGAAGTGGTAGACTCCCGCAATTTGTCCACCGGCATCGGGGTGACGGTGATGAAGGCCGTGGACTACGTCAAGGCCGGAATGGATGATCTGTCGGAGCTGGCTAACCGGCTTCGGGAGGATACAGCGCTGGTAGAGTCCGAGTTTGTCATCGACACCCTGGATTATCTGCATAAGGGAGGACGCTGCAGCGGCACCCAGCTGGTGATCGGCAGTCTGCTGCGGATTCATCCGGTGATCAAGGTGGTAGACGGCTCCATGATTGTCGCGGAGAAGCTGCGCGGCAAGATGGACAAGGTGGTGCAAAGCCTGCTTGACCGGGCCTTGAGCCACAGGGATACCATCGACACCAAACGGATTTTCATCACCCATTCCCTGGCTGCGGATAATGCGGCTTGGGTCAAGGGAGAGCTGGAGAAGCAGTTCCCCGGCAGCGAGGTTATTGTCACCAATGCCGGCTGCGTCATCTCCAGCCATTGCGGCCCCGGCACCGTAGGCATTTTATTTGCCAAACGCCCGGCATAACCGGCTTGCTTCACCCAAAACCCGCACTTCCGAAAGGAGGCTGCGGGTTTTGTATATGTTCCCGGAATATTACAGAGCATTCCAGGGCATTCCAGGGCATTCCGGCACTCGGAACATTCGCCATTTACCCCGGTAGTATCGTCCTTCCCTCCGGTTTTCCGTTGAAGGCGGCTCCTGTATGCTTATTACAGTAAGCCCTTTCATAACAGCAGAGAGTCGGGAAACGGAGGAGCTAAGGATGGAAATGGCGACGGTAAAAGCCGTCAAGGAAACAGCGCTGCCCTACAGGCGGCTCAAACGGATATGGAAATATAAGCTGCTTTATGTACTGCTGCTGCCGGCTTGCACATGGGTATTCATCTTTGATTATTTGCCGCTTCACGGAATCAGAATCGCCTTTATGGATTATAATTCCATCCAGGGTTATGCTGGCAGCCATTGGGCCGGGTTCAAATATTTCCGCATGCTGCTGGAATCGGAGATGTTCCGCAACTCCTTCAAGAATACCCTGATCATCAGCCTGTACAAAATGATCAGCGGTTTTTTATGCCCCATTGTGCTGGCGCTCGCCTTAAACGAAATCCGCATCAGATGGTTCAAAAAAACGCTGCAGACAGCCGTGTATCTTCCCCGGTTTGTCTCCTGGGTGGTCTATGGCGGCATCATTACGCTCCTGTTGTCCCCTGAAACCGGTCTCATCAATAAGCTGGAAGGGCTTCTGGGGATGAAGGCGGCCTACCTGCTGGCCGATCCGGCATCCTTCCGGTTTATTCTGGTGCTGACGGATGCCATGAAGGAAATGGGCTGGGCGGCCATCATCTATATTGCGGCTATCGCCGGACTCAATCCCGAGGTTTATGAAGCGGCGGTTATGGACGGGGCAGGGCGGTTTCACCGTATTTTGCATGTGACTCTGCCGGGAATTACCGATACCATCATCGTCGTTTTTATCCTTCGGGTAGGCTACATCATGAGCGCAGGGCTGGATCAGATCATCAACCTGTATAACCCTATGGTATTTGAAGTGGGGGATATTCTGGACACCTATATCTACCGGATTGGCATTGAGCAGTTCAACCTGAGTCTGGCGGCGGCAGCGGATCTGATCAAGGGCATAATCGGACTGATCCTGGTTCTTCTGGCCAATCAGGCGGCCAAACGGATGAATGATTCGGGCATTTTTTGAGAAGGGGGCATCTTACCGTGAAAATGAGCAAAGGCGAAGCTTCCTTTGTAACGATCAACTACACGCTGCTAACCGCCATGACGCTGATGATCGTTCTGCCGTTCTGGTATGTGCTCGCCGTATCTGTCACGCCGTACCATGTGTTCAGCGAGAAAAACGGGCTGATCCTGTTTCCCCGGAGCTTCAGCCTTCAATATTACGAGTATTTGCTGGCCAAAGGCTCCCTGATTTATTCCTCCTACGCCAATACACTGCGCAATACGGCCGGGGGTGTGCTGCTGGCTCTGTTTTTGACCGTGTCAGCGGCTTATGCGCTCTCCGAAAAGAAGCTGCCCGGCAGGCGGATCATCCTTCTGTATTTTATTTTTACCATGCTGTTTAAGGGCGGGATGATCCCCACCTATATCAATATCAAGGCGCTGGGGCTTTTGAACTCCAACATGGTGCTGATCCTGGTGATGGCTTACAGCGCGTTTAACATGATTATCATGAAGTCCTTCTTCGAGGGAATCCCGGAGAGCCTGAAGGAATCGGCCTCCATTGACGGCGCCTCCGAATTCCGGATTTTGTGGCAGATTGTGCTCCCACTGTCCATGCCCGTTATGGCCACTATCGGCTTGCTGTACATGGTAGTGTACTGGAATGACTTCTTCAACGCCATGCTGTATGTGACCGATTGGGGAAAAGCACCTGTCCAGCTGGTGCTGCGCACCATCATCGCCAACTCCAGCCTGCCCCCGGAGCTGCTGGAGGCCGCAGGCTCCGCACCGCCTCCCACCATCGGCATCCAGATGGCAGCGATTGTAATTGTCGCTTTGCCGATGATGATCATTTACCCCTTTATCCAGAAATATTTTGAACAGGGGATGCTGCTGGGCTCTGTGAAAGGTTAGTTCGTTTCTGCGGCATCCGCTGTGGGATTGATAAATATCATTAATCAAGGAGGTCAGCCAATATGGCGACTATCGGGAGAAAAATATCCATGGGTATGCTTGCCGCCGCTTTAGCGGGCACCGTGACGCTTGTTGGATGCGGTAATGACAACGGGGAGGGAGGTGCTTCAGCTCCTCCGCCGGCGGCTTCAGCAGGCAGCGCTTCGGCGGCAGCTGGAACACAAGCCCCGGCAGCTCCTTACGAGATCAAGTTCCTCAAGTCCCAGGATATCTCCAAGCCGTATGATTACACCAAGGATGCCGTTCTCCAGGCCATCGAAAAAAAGCTGAATGTCAAGATCATCCCGGAGATGGTGGATCTGCAGCAGTACAAAACCAAGCTGAACCTGAAGATGGCCGGTGGCGATATTCCTGATGTAGTGGTCAAAATCGACTTCGCCGATGACTTCCAGAAGTATGCCCAGCAGGGGGCTTTTGCGGATCTGACCCCGTTGTTGAACGAAAAGGATACGCCCAATATTATGCGTGAGGTACCGCCGGAGGTTTTCGAAAAAACCAAGGTGAATGGCAAAATTTACGGTCTCCCCTTCCAGGGCGGCCCCGGCGCCGGATACCGTTGGAATCTGGCTATGCGCAAGGATTATCTGGACAGCACCGGCTCCGCAATTCCGAAAACACTGGACGACTACTACAATCTCCTTAAGAGGATCAAAGCGGCGAAGCCGGAAGTGATTCCATTAGGCGGATATACGGCGCAGATCGGCCAGCCCAAGTATGCCAATAACTCCTTCGACCATATCTTCGGCGCTTACGGCGTCACGCCCGGTTATTTTACGGAGAAAAACGGCGAATTCAGCAGCTACGATACCGATCCCAAAACCAGAGAAGCCCTTCTGCTTTTGCAGAAGATGTATGCGGAAGGCCTGATTGACAAGGAATTTCCCACTATCAAAGAGGAGCAGCTGCGGGCGAAGCTGTACAGCGGCAAGCTGTTTTCCTGGATGGGCTGGTGGTCCACAGCCAATGATTACGATACTCAGATCGAAGCCAATGAGCTGAAGAAAAGCGGCAAGCTGGCCGCGGACGGCAGCCTCCCCAATCAGGTGGAGCAGCCCTTCAAGTATCTGGCTCTGACCGGCTCCCTGCTGGGTACCGACGGCAAAGCGGTGGCTCCCGCCGGAGCGCCCTTCGCCCAAATGACCGCCATCAGCGCCAAAACCAAGGATCCCAAGCGGGCGCTGGCCATTCTGGAAAATTCCCTGACTCCGGAAAACCAGATGCTCACTGTCTGGGGAATCGAGAATGAGGATTACACTATCGTGGACAACAAGCTGAAGATGGTGACGGACATTGTTGATCCGAAAACCCAGGTGGACAAAAACGGCCATTACCGCGGTGTGCAAAGCTATCTGGTCTCCCCCGGCCTGAAGGGCTGGCCGCGTTATCTGGAATCGGTGCCGCTGCGTAACGCCCAGGCGTTGGATATTGCCATCAACAATAAATACCAGATTACCGACGCCTCCAATTATCTGGACTCCCCTACCAAAATTGAGAAGCTGACCGAGCTGAATACCATGCGCGACTCGGTGTTTACCCAGATTATTATGGGCGGGGATATCAAGAAATTCGATGAATTTGCGGAAAAATGGAGGGCTCAGGGCGGAGCGCAGATTCTGAAGGAGCTGGGAGCTTCGTTCCAGAAGAAAGCTGGGAAATAAATCCTGACCCGCGGATGCATGAGGCAGGATACGCAAAACCGGGCGGAGAATACGAATAAAGGAACGGCTAAGTCCCATAACGGCTCCTAAGGCGGTAAAGGTCTGCCGAAGGAGCCGTTGGGCATGAAGACCCGGAACTATGGCTGCAACGGAGTGTGAACATTGATGGAGCAATTGCGGCGCAGGGCAGCCGGCACGAAGCTGCTTTCCCGGCTTACCTATCCCATTTTTTTGCTGATCGTCACATTCATTGCTTTGTTTTCTACGGCTGCCAGCTATATGATGATCCGGGTGCAAAATGACCATAGCCTGAAGATGGCGGAGCAGTCCCTGCAGTTTGTTTACCGGAACATCCGGTACCAATTTGATACCATGGATAATCTGGCCGCTTTTGTGCTGAACAATCCTACCCTGGATAGTCTGTTGAAGCCCAGTGTCCGTGAGGCCTACGAGGCTATTAATGATTATTACACGCTTCAGTTGAACCTGGAGAATATGTCCCTTTTATCGCTGTTGAATGACTTCGGGTCCGCCCAATCCGTCAAGCAATCCTATGTGGTCAGTATGGCTCTGGAGCCGGAAAGCGGGCTGTATGCCCTGGCTCCCGAAGCTTTTTACCCGGTAACCGGTATCTTCAAAAGTGAAGGCCTGGGCACACGGGACTGGTATAGCCGTTTGAAGCAAGGAGACAGCTCTACGGTCTGGTGGGGGGAGAAAACCAATGTACTAAGCGGCACTATGATCTATTCAGCGAGAAAAAAGGGAAACCTTAGCGGCGGCCGCAGCATCGGTACGGTGATTATCGGGGCCGACACGGGCAGTATCAAGGGGGTATTCGAGAACGCCCCCTTAGAGGAGGGGTATCATCTGCTCCTGGATGAAGGGGGCAGGGTGATCTACAGCGAGCTGTATGGCTTTCTGGAGGATCTGTCCGGGATGCCGTATATGGAGCTGCTGACGGGGAAAGCGGGTACGGCGCTGGTCAAACTGAACAGGGAGCAGCACCGGATGATGTACGAAACCCTGGAGAATGGCTGGCGGCTCCTGGCAGTGGTGCCGGAGCGCCATTTGAGCCGGTATACCTTTTTCATCGCAGCTCTGGGGGCCGCAACTGCGGTTGCGGCTTCCTTTATCGCCGCCTACCTGCTGCGGAAGATTGTGGTACGGGTAACCGTCCCCATCACGAAGCTGGTTCATGCCATGCAGCGCCCGGAGGTGGTGGATTTTAAGGAGCCGCTGCCCTGCCATCATACCGGGATCTACGAGGTGGATGAGCTGAACCAGCAATTTACGGGGATGCTGGTCACCATTCACCGCCTCATCGAACAATCCTTTACGGAGGAGATAGAGCGTAAACAGCTTCAATTGGAGCTGCTGCAGACGCAGATTAATCCCCACTTTTTGTACAACACACTGGATTTGATCAATTGCCGGGCTATTCTGGCGGGTGACCGTGAAACCAGCGCGATTGTGCTTTCCTTGGCCAATGTATTCCGTTATGGACTGAACCGGGGACAAACCTGGATTTCCCTGGAGGATGAAATCAAGCAGGCGGAGGCATATCTTCATATTCAAACCATGATGCGGGAGCAGCTTGTTGTGGTGACGGATGTCCCCCGGGAGCTGACAGGTGCACGGATCGTCCATCTGATCCTTCAGCCTTTGGCCGAAAATGCTGTAAAACACGGATTTGCCTTCTGCCGCGAGGATTGCCGGATCCATATTGCTGCCAGGACCGAGGGGCGGGCTCTTATTCTGCGGGTGACGGATAATGGCTGCGGCTGTGATCCCGAGGAGCTGAACAGGCTGCTGCGGCAGCCGCCCAAGGAGCCGGGCCAAAGGCAGGACGGAGGGGAGCGGGGGTATGGCATTCTTAATGTCCACCGCCGTATTCAGTTGTATTGCGGGGAGGGATATGGGTTGCGGTATCTTGCCGCTGAACGTGGAACGGTTGTGGAGGCGGTCCTGCCTTATGATGCGGAACGTTCCTTTTGACAGGAGGCTGCCATGTATAAGCTGTTGATTGCGGAGGATGTGAGGCTGATCCGCCTGACACTGGAACGCTCCATCCCTTGGAGTGATCTGGGGATAGAGCTTTTGGGCAGTGCCGAGAATGGGGAGGAGGCGTTGGTCCGGATGGAGCAGGAGGTCCCGGATCTCCTGCTGACGGATATCGGCATGCCGGGTATGAGCGGGCTGGAATTGATCGAAGCCGCCAGGTCCAGGTTCCCGGATATCAAATGCCTGATTCTGTCAGGACTGAATGAGTTCGAGCATGCCCGCCAAGCGATCAAGCTCCAGGTGCTGGAGTACGTGCTAAAGCCTCTGGACCCCTCCGAGCTGGAGGAGGTATTCGCCAGGGCGGTGGCGGAGCTGGATAAGGAGCGTGGGGAGCGCCGGGAGCTGGAGCTGGCCGGCCGGACAACGAAGGAGAAGCTGCCGCATCTCTCAGGAGCTCTCCAGCCAGACGAATGGTCTGGCAGCCTGAAGAAGGTCAAGCTGGCGGAGCAGGCGCTGGAGGTAATGAACGTGGGCTTCCGCAAGCGGGATTTCGCTTTGTCGGATGTGGCTGCAGCCGTTGGATTAAGCGAGCGGTATTTGAATCGGCTGTTTAAAGAGGTGACCGGCACAACCATTAACCATATGATTATCCGGCTGCGGATGGAGGAGGCTGCCCGGCTGCTGAAGGACCCGCTGGCCAAAATCTACGAGATCTGCGACCGGATCGGCTATGCGGACCAGGACCATTTCCGGGAAAGCTTCAAGAAGCAATTCGGCTTGACGCCGACGGAATACCGGAACAGTTATCTTTGACCTGTTGATTCGGCGGGGGAGTTTGTCAACCGATGCGCTTGCAAGGGAGGGTCCGCCGTATTTCGCTTCAGGCACTGGCCCGCCGGGTTATGGGCGATTTATTGCGAAAGTGCCGCATCGGCTCCGGCAGTTTCGCTTTTGAAGCTGGCTCCGCTGGGTTACGGGTGATGCTAACGGAAGTGAGAGCCTTTATTTGGCCGAAAAAGGGTGCTTTGGATTCCTAACGGAAGCCAGCGCCCTTATTTGCGCTTCAATGGGTTGAAATGGCCCCCGAGTCACGAAATAGCGGCTGTGGCCGCCGTTAGATTTTTTGAAGGGGGATTTTGGGGCCAATAAGGGCTGCTGCTTCCGTTAGTCGGGGGGGCTGCCGGGGCAGAACTGAAAGCGCTGAGGGAAGCAGGTTATCAGATCAGCTCCTACCGTCAAAAATCAAAAAAACAAATAATTTTCGGAAACCTGTAACCTTATTCCAGTTTTGTACGTCTCATTAAGTGTGGATCATTGCCTGTCCGGGCAGATGACCCGGGAATTTGGAAGAGGGAGAGTATAAGGATGGGGTGGTTGGCGAACCGAAAGCAAGCAAGAACCGGTCTGATCGACGAGCCGGAGAGGGAGAACACTACAGAGCCGGACGGGCAAACCGAAACCGGCCAAAGCAATGACGCTCCCGAGGAGCAGAAAAAAGCCGGCAGGCTGAAGGGAATGGCCCTGAGGCTGCGCCCCAGCAAGGGCAAGCCTCAAACAGGCGATGCGTCTGCGCCGGCGGCCGTTTATGTGCCGGAGCCGCGTGAGGTGGTGGATCCCCTTCTCGTTATCTCGGGAGTGGTAAGAAGCTTCGACGTGGGGAGCAATAAGCTCCAGGTTTTGAAGGGCATTGATATGACCCTGCGGGCCAACAGCCTCATTATGCTGCGGGGGAGATCCGGCTCCGGCAAAACCACTCTGCTGAATTTGATGGGCGGGCTGGACCAGCCGGATGAAGGGGAAATTCTGTTTCAGGGCAAGCCGTTCCATACCTTGAATGATGAGAACCGCACCGAGGCCAGACGCAAGGAGATTGGCTTTATCTTTCAATCCTACGCGCTGCTTCCCCTCCTGTCGGCCTACGAGAATGTGGAGTTGTCGCTGCGCATGGCAGGCATTCCCCGGAGCAGCTGGAAAACCCGGGTGGAGCATTGTCTGGACCTGGTAGGATTGGCCAAACGGATGCATCACCGCCCCTTCGAGCTGTCCGGCGGCGAGCAGCAGCGGGTGGCCATTGCCAAATCCATTGCCCACCGGCCTGTGCTGCTATTGGCGGATGAGCCTACCGCGGAGCTGGATTCCCAGATGGGCGCCCAGATTATGGCGGTCTTCCGGGAAATTATCCGGCAGGAGCAGGTGACCATCTGCATGACGACTCACGATCCAACAATAATGGAGGTTGCGGACCATGTTTACCAAATGGTTGACGGACGGATTCAGAGCTAGCGTCCGCAAGTCAGGTTTAGTTGCGGCGGCCGCGCTGCTGGCGGTCACCGCGTTGTCGGGCTGTGCTCTTTTGCCCAGCGAGGAAGTGGAGGAAGCCCTGCCCACGATCAACCCGCCCAAGCTGTCCAAAAAGCCGGAATACACCGTCAAAACCGAAACCCTGACCACGAAGGTGCGGGGCTCCGGTAAGCTGATGTCCTCCCGGGAGGAGGATGTGTATTTTTCGGACGACGGCAAGCGGATCAAGGAAATTTATGTAAAAACCGGCGAACAGGTGGAGGCCGGACAGCTGATAGCGGAGCTGGATGTGGCTACTCTGGAGAGTGACCTGCGGCAGAAGCGGCTCCAGACCCGCAGCGAGGAGCTGAAGATGATCCAGCTGTTGCGGGATGCAGGCACCAAAACCGCCGAGGAGCTGGAGCAGGCGAAGATCGAGTTCGAGCTGAAGCGCAACGAGCTGGTGACGCTGGAGGAATCCATCGCCCGGGCGAAAATCACCGCCCCCATCTCCGGCGAGGTCGTGGGTGTTTATAAAGCCAAGGGGGATAACAGCAAGGCTTACGAGTCCATTGCGACGGTTGCCGACATGTCCCAGCTGACGGTGGTGGCGTCCATCTCCCAGGAGGACCTGAAGAAGGTGGCCCTCGGCATGGAGGTGACGGCGGATATCAATACGGCCGGCCAGCACAAGGGCACCGTCAAGCAGCTTCCCAATCCTAACAAAACCCAGAATCAGAACAACGGCGGCTACTATGGCGGCGGTTATTACAACGGCCAGGAGCGGCAGAAGGAAACCATCGACCAATATCTGGTGGTGGAGCTGGAGAAGATGCCGGAGCAGGTCTCCCGGGGAACCCAGCTTAGTGTGGAAATCGTTGTCCAGAAGAAAGAAAATGCCATCACGATTCCGCCCTCCGCACTGCGGACCATAACCGGGCGCAACTATGTCCAGGTGGTGGATTCGTCTGGAGCGAAGCGGGAGGTTGACGTGGAGCTGGGCCTGCAGACCTCTACCAGTGTGGAGATTCTGAAGGGGCTTCAAGCCGGGCAGAAAGTTGTAGGTCGATAAATGATGGCCATGCTGCATTTTATTATGCGGAAAATGTGGAATACCCGGTGGCTTACGGTCAGCGCCCTGGTGGGGCTGATTGTGGCGGTGGCTTTTGTCACCAGCATTCCCATGTATTCCGACGGGGCGTTAAAGCGTGTTATCGCCAAGTCCCTGGAGGAGAAAGCCGGCGGTCTGCCCCCGGGCTCCCTGGTGCTGCGTTACCAGGCGGCGGGACAGGACAAGGCGGACTACGCGGACGTGGAAGAGATTGACCGATACATAAGGGAGGACGTGGCCCAGGATATTGCGCTCCCCCAAGAGGTGTATGCCAGCGTAATGTCCATCCGCAGCGCCCAGGTGACGCCGGTGGACCCGTCCAAAACCGATCCCAGCAAACGCAGGCAAATGACCGTCAGCGCTATGTCCGATCTGGAGGCGCGCACTGAGCTGAGCCTTGGTCAAAAGCCCAAGGATACCATCCAGAATGGCGTGATCGAGGCGCTGGTGCTGGAGGAGGCCATGTTCCGCAGCGATCTTCACGTGGGGGATGAATTCACGTACCCCATCTCCGGCGGACAAGGGATTGCCCCGCTGAAGGTCAAGATTACGGGAGCCTTTAAGCCGCTGGATGAGGCGGATCCTTATTGGTTCCAGGGGTTTGAGGGAATGCTGAACACCCTGGTCGTCCCGGAGAGTTTATTCCGGAGCGAGCTTCTTCAGAAGAAGAAAATTCAGCTTCACCAGGCGAACTGGTTCTATGCCTTCGACATGACCCAGATCAGCACCTCGCAGATCGGTCCTCTGGAGAAGAAGCTGGCCCGTCTGGACGTTACTCTTTACCAGAAGCTGAAGGATACGAAGGTGGACGTCACCTTCACGGATATGCTGCAGGAATTCCGCCGGGACAGCATCCAGCTGCAGGTACTCCTGTTTACACTGGCGGCACCCATGCTGGGTATGGTCATGTACTACATTGTCATGAACGCCCGGCAATCCCTGGAGCGCCAACGCAGCGATATTGCGGTAATCCGCTCCAGAGGTGGCAGCACCAAACAAATTTTTATGCTTTATCTGCTGGAAAGTCTGATGCTGGGTGTGACCGCTCTGATAGCCGGACCGCTTCTGGGCTGGTTCATGGCCAAGAGCATCGGCTCCTCCAACGGGTTCCTGACCTTCGTTAACCGCCAGAACATTCCGGTGGGCTTCCATGGCACCACCATGATGTACGGTCTGGCAGCCGTGCTGCTGGCGATGGGCGCCACGCTGATCCCGGCCGTCCAGTATGCCCGCTCCTCCATTGTGGGGCTGAAGCAGGCACTGGCCCGGGCGGATGCCAAGCCGGTATGGCAGAAGTGGTTTCTGGATGTAGTTCTGCTGGGAGTCTCCGGCTACGGCTGGTATATGTTCCGGGAGCATAAGCTCCTGTCGCAGCAGACGGGTCTTGGCTCGGATCAGCTGCAGGTGCATCCGCTGCTGTTTTTTGTACCGGCGCTGACTATTTTTGCGCTGGGGCTGCTATTTTTGAGATTGTTCCCGCTGATTCTAAAAGCCGTCAACGGCATCGGCAAACGGTTCTTTCCCGTTTCCATCTACTTGACGCTGGCGCAGCTGTCGCGCTCCGCCCGATCCTATTATCCGCTGATGCTGCTGCTTACGCTGACGCTGGGTTTGGGGGTATACAATTCCTCGGCGGCCCGCACCATTGACCTTAATTCCACGGAGCGGACACAGTACCAATACGGTACGGATGTGATTATCAGCACCGCGTGGGAATCCGTGTCGGATGATCTGCCTGTTTACAATCCCGGTCAAAACCAGGGACAGCAGGGCGGCGGCGCCGGCGGTGGAGGCCAAGGCGGTTCAGGAGGCAGCGGTGGCAGCGGCGGCCAAGGTACTGGCGGCGGCTCCGGCCAAGGCGGTGGTACAGGTGGCGGTACTGGCAGCAACCCGGGTACAGGAAATCCCGGCAGCGGCGGTCCCGACCTCCCTACCAATATCCGGTATGTGGAGCCTCCTTATGCCGTGTTTAAGGAGCTGCCCGGTGTCGAGCATACCGCCCGCGTTCTGCAGACCAGGGCCAATCTCAGCGCCTCGGGCAAGTCCTTGGGTGTTGTGAATCTGAATGCTATTGATAATGTGGATTTTGCGGATGTAGCATGGATGCGGCGTGATCTGTTCCCCGCACATCCCAATGTGTATCTGAATCTTCTTGGCAGCTATGAGCAAGCAGCCATTATTCCGGATAAATTCGCCGAGAAGAACCAGTTGAAGCCTGGTGACCTGATGAGCCTCTCTGTCAACCAGAAGAGCATGGAGCTGGTGGTGGTGGGTGTGCTGCCCTATTGGCCCAGCCAATACCCGGATGACCGGCCTTTTGTCATTACCAATCTGGAGTATATCTATGACCAGGGGGATACCATTCCCTACGATGTGTGGATCAAGATGGAGGAAGGGGCCAAAACAGCTCCGTTGATCGAAAAGCTGCAAGAGGCCAAAATCGATGTCACCAGCATCAAGGATGTACGCAGTGAGCTGGTCCGGGAGAGCAAACAGCCTACCAGAGGCGGCGTGTTCGGGATTCTCAGCCTGGGCTTCCTGGTCTCTGTGCTGGTATCCCTGATTGGATATCTCTTGTATTGGTTCTTCAACCTCTCCAGCCGGGTAGTGCAGTTCGGTGTTTTGCGGGCCATGGGCCTCAAAAAACGCCAGCTGACCGGTATGCTGCTGCTGGAGCAGCTGTTTACAGCAGGATTGTCCATCGTGTTGGGCATCGGCATCGGCAAGCTGGCCAGCACCATGTATCTGCCCTTCCTGCAAACCTCGGGTGATGTGAAGAAGCAGGTGCCCCCCTTCCGGGTAGTATTCGAAGGGCGGGATACGCTGCAGCTGTATCTGGTTACGGTCGTGATGATGGCGACGGGAGCCGTTCTGCTTCTGCTCCATATCCGCAGGCTGCGGGTTCATCAAGCTGTGAAGCTGGGGGAGGAGCGCTAACCGATGATTCAATGCGAGGGTTTGGTCAAAATTTACAAAACGGAGGATCTGGAGGTTGTGGCGCTCCATGGTCTGAACATCAATGTGCAGCCCGGCGAGCTGATGGCTATCATCGGCAACAGCGGCAGCGGCAAGTCTACGCTGCTGAATATTCTGGGCGGTCTGGACCGTCCCTCCGCAGGCCAGGTGCGTGTGGGGGAATGGAATCTGCTGAAGATTACCGACGAGGAGCTGGTGGAGTACAAACGCCGCACTGTTGGTTTTATCTGGCAGAACAACGGGCGCAATCTGCTTCCGTATCTGTCCGCCCTGGAAAATGTGGAAATGCCCATGATGCTGGGCGGCAAGGTAGACCGCGATTACGCCAAGCAGCTTCTGGAGGCCGTAGGTCTGGGAGCCCGGATGCACAACAAGCTGCATCAGCTATCCGGCGGCGAGCAGCAGCGGGTGGCCATCGCCATCTCGCTGTGTAACCGGCCCAAGCTGCTGCTGGCGGATGAACCCACCGGCTCCGTGGACACGGAAACCTCGGATATGATCATGTCCATCTTCCGGCGGCTCAACCGGGATACAGGGGTCACCATTGTAATCGTCACCCACGATATGTCCCTGGCCAGCTCTGTGGACCGGGTGGTGGCTATCCGGGACGGCATGACCAGCACGGAGTTTGTGAAGCGGAACCCGGGTCTGGACCTGTCCGCTTCCGGCTTCAAGGGCTCCATCCGGGATGAGCATGAGGAATATGTGGTGCTGGACCGGGCGGGACGGCTTCAGGTGCCCAAGGCGTACCTGGAGCAGCTGGGCATCGCCGGCAAAGCCTCCATGGAATTCGACGGCGAGAAGATTATTATCAAGGCCCCGCGCAAGCTGGGATAAGAAATATACCCCCAAAAGTGAAGAGGAGCCTCGAAGAGAATGCCGATACCTTTTGGGGGAGCCCCCAGTAAAGATTGCCCAAAGTGAAGCAAAAGAGAGACCTTAAAAAAGGAAGGGAGAACAAACACATGAAGAAGTCTTGGATTGCCGCGGCGCTTTCGCTGACGATGGTGCTGCCGACTCTGGCTGCCTGTACCAAAGGGGATGCTGACGACAAGGACACGGAGCGGGTGCTCCGGGTTGCCGCTACTAGTGATAACGGGGAGGAAGGGGAATATTTCCGCCAGCAATTTACGGAGATCTTCGAATATGCCCATCCGAATATCAAGCTGGAGTTTGTGGAAGTGGTGGACAACAGCTCCATGCGCTACGGCGGATTTATCTCGCCTGAGCAGCAAAAGGAGCAGCAGCCCAATCCGGTGGTGAAGCTGAAGGAGGTTATGCAGGCCGACAATCCGCCGGATATCGTCATGTTTAACCTGAATGAAATGCAGGATCTGCTGACGGATAACCTGCTGCAGCCGTTGGATCCCATGATCACCAAGGACAAATTTGACACCACTGATATCGCGCCTATCGTGCTGGACGGTTTGAAGAGCGTGAGCCCTGACGGCAAGCTTTATGCGCTGTCTCCGACCTTCTCTTCCGCCGCTCTCGTATATAATAAGAAGGTGTTCGACGAGGCAGGGGCTCCTTATCCCGAAGACAATATGACCTGGGATCAGGTATTCGATCTGGCCCGCCGGGTGACCAACAAGGACTCTGCTAAGCGGGTTTACGGCTTCAGCTTCAACTCCCAAGGTTATATGGACTATATGAACATGATGTCCATCTACGCGTCTCCTATGGGGATGTCCATTTTTGACAAGGATGTAGATAAGCTGACTGTGGATTCGGATAACTGGGAAAAGGTCTGGAACACCTTGATCCAGCTGGAGAAGGATAAGGTTATCCCCAGCCAGAACGATTATCAGGATGAGGTATTCCAGCAATCCAAACAACCCAGCGCAGAGAAACCGTATGCCCATGACGATTTCCTGTCCAACCGTCTGGGTATGTCTGTCATGAACTATTATGACCTCTCGCGGATTGACAACGCCAATAAGAATGCAGCCAAGAACAACTTTACCCCCGTGGAATACAATGCCGTTACCCTTCCCAGCCATCCGGATCACCCCGGTGTGGTAGGCAGTGTCAGCCTGAACGGGATTATGGGCATCAATTCCAAGGCAGGCAATCCGAAGGATGCCTGGAGCTTCCTGAAATTCATCAACGGCGAGGATTATGCCCGTGCCAAGGCCAAGAATAACTACCAGCTTTTGTCCCGCAAGTCTTACATCAAGGCTAAGGAAGGCTCGGATCTGAACATCAATGCATTCATTAATGTGAAGCCGGCTCTTGAATCCATGGATAACATGTATAGCCTGTACCGGAAATATCCGAATATCTATGCGGTCTACAGTGTGGCCCAAATGGAGTATATGCAGGCGCTGCAAGGAACCAAATCCATCCGGGATGCATTGAAGGCTTGGCAAACCCGCGGGGATTCCATGCTGCAGCAGATGCGGGATAATCCCAACGGACCTCTCGATATGGGGGACGGCAGTACTATGGGGGCAACCCGCGCGTGGTAATAGCATATTTATGATGAAAGGGCGGACCGGCCATGACCCGGTTCGCCTTTCTTTTGTGCCGCGGCTTCGCTTATAATGAATGAGACTTAGTCGGAATAAAGGAGCTGAATTCATAGATGGAACAGGTAGCAGATCAGACGATTCAGGAATTGTTAAGCACCATCCTCCCCTGGTTTGATCGGGAGCATGCATTCATATGCGACAGTGCAAGAACGGACTTGGGTGCGCGGCTGGCGGTAGCCTCTGCGCTGCTGGAATCGGGCAAGCTGCAGGAGGGGACGCTGCTTCTACAGAGCATTGCTGCATCTGAGCCTACGGGAGACAGCGAGCAGGATGCGGCACGTATCCGTGCCAGGATGGAGATGGCCTATCTCCTGATGGACGAGATGAAGTATGACGAGGCGGAGAACCTGCTCTGGGAAGCCCGCAAGGAATATGCCCAGGTGCCGGAGCTGGAATTCCTGCGTGAGGAGATTTCCCTCCTGATTGCCCAATGCCGGTTTGGCCAAGGCTTTATTCTGGAAGCGGTGGAGCGGGCGGAGGAAATTCTTCATAAGCTGAACAGCCTTAACGCGGACAATACACGGTTGGCCAAAGCCTATCAGTACCTGGCTTGGTTCGAGCTTCATAAGACCGATGTGCCTCAGGCCCTTACCCATATGAAGAAGGCCATGGAGCTGGCGCCGGGTCTCGACCGGGAACTGGTGGATGCAGGCCTTGCGGCCGAGAAGAACAATGACTATGAGAAGGCGTTGGAGGCTTATTTCGACGCCATTCAATACGAATAATTCAACACAAATAACTTTGCTCCTGCCCAAGGACACTTCTGCCCCTCCCCCTTCATAAGATAGAATGAAAGGGGAGATGGGTATGGAGGGAAGAGTTCACAGCAGGACAGTCAAAGAGGCGGCAGTGCAGCTCCTGGCGGAGCGCGGCGTCACTCTGGAGAGTATCGCGGAAATCGTATATGAGCTGCAAGCCCCCTATCACCCCCATCTTAGCCAGGACAGCTGCCTGGACAGCGTCAAGCGGGTCCTGGAAAAACGCGAGCTGCTGCATGCCATCCTGGTTGGTGTGGAGCTTGACAAGCTGGCTGAACGGAAAGCCCTGTCCGAACCTCTGCAATCTATTGTAGAGAAGGACGAGGGTTTATTCGGCTGCGATGAAACGTTGGCTCTCGGAGCCGTCTTCGCTTATGGCAGCATTGCGGTAACCACCTTCGGCTTCCTGGACAAGTGCAAAAGCGGCATTATCAAGAAGCTGGATTCCAAAACCGGCGGCCAGGTGCATACCTTTCTGGATGATCTGGTGGCCAGTATCGCCTCTTCGGCTGCCAGCCGTTTGGCTCACCGGTTACGGGATGTGGAGGAAGCGGACGCGGGCAGCTTGGTTACCTTGGCGGAGGAGCATGAGGAAGCTCCTTAACGTAATCCCTCGCTTGACGCAGTCTGGAAGCCCACTCTGCCACCGCCTACGATGCCTTCCGTTTGCAGCGGAGGGCATTTTTATATGAGTGGGGGCCGCGGGTAGAGGGAGGGGCGGACGGGTGGAGAGTGGTGGGCGAAGTGATGGGCGAAGTGATGGGCTGCGAGTGATCGGAGCGGGTATGAGCGGAATGGCAGGCTGTGTGCGCTGTAACGGAACTCAGCGACTCCTAAAGGCGGAAAATCGGGTATTTGGATTTGTAACGGAACTGAGAGCACGTTAGACGGGGAAAATGGGAAAGAATGCAGCTGGAACGGGCTCTAAGAGCTTCTCAGTTCCGTTAGCTGTGGAATAAGCCGCAAAAGTCGTTCTAAGAGCTTCTCAGTTCCGTTACACTCCACCGTGACACTCACCGGAATGGTTTTCCCGACAAATTGGATATGCTAAGAATACCAACCATAACCGACAGGAGGCGGAGCCATTGAATTGGGTGTATTGGGCCAAGTTGTACGAAAGCAAATTCCAAGCCGGCTGCCTGGCCAAACGGATGGAGGAGGATTGGTGGATTTACGGTTATGAGTGCCCCCAGTCTGTGGAGATCTACCGCTCCACCAAAGGGCGTTTCGGTGTCCGGTACCGCTTGATAGAATAAGCGGCTTTGGGCAGACCCGCGGAGGCCGCGGGGCTTTTTTGCGAAAAAAGCCTTGACTGGACAACCGCCATTCTGGTATATTTACATTTGTCGCCATAAGCGGCAACAGATACGCAATTTCCTTAACGACGCGGGGTGGAGCAGCCCGGTAGCTCGTCGGGCTCATAACCCGAAGGCCGCAGGTTCAAATCCTGCCCCCGCAATATTTTTTTGTTCGGGCCCTTAGCTCAGTTGGTTAGAGCGGTCGGCTCATAACCGATTGGTCGCAGGTTCGAGTCCTGCAGGGCCCATAGATGAACAACCCCTTGCCACTAGCGCAGGGGGTTATTTGTTGTTCGGGAGTTTTTTTAGTGGAAAATAGCCGATTTACCGGAAGGAGTTTGGCGATGAGACCTGATTGAGCTTGCTAATAGGCTCCTCGCCATGTTCTACACGTTTTATATTTTCCACAAAAAAATCATATCGTTTCTTGTGGAATTTCCGGCCATCCGGCATTCCGGCTGTATGGGGGGTAAGGATCACGTTGCCCAGATTCCGGAGCTCACTGTCCAAAGGAAGCGGCTCCGATTCAAACACATCCAGACAGGCGCCAGCAATATCCCCGTTTTTTAAGGCCTCTATCAAGTCTTGTTCGTTGACAATCCCGCCGCGGGCCGTATTGATAAACAAAGCGGTATTCTTCATTTTCTGGAAGGTTGTTTTGTTGATCAGCTGCTTGGTTTGCGGGTTCAAGGGCAGGTGTACGCTGATGATGTCCGATGTGCTGACTAGCGTATCGAAATCCGTCATCTTCACACAATCATCCGCTCCTGGAACGGGGTTCCTCTTATAACCCAGCACTTTCATATCAAACACCTGGCAAAACGCAGCTACTTTTTTACCGATAGCGCCAAAACCGATAATCCCAACAGTTTTGCCCTCTAATTCACTTCCGGTATAGTCCAATTGGTTTTCATCCATCCTGTTTTTCATGAAGGCATCAAAAAACGGGATGTTTTTATAATAAGACAAGATCAGTGCCATAACGTGCTCGGCCACTGCCTGTGCATTCACTCCTGCCGCATTGGCCACCCAAATGCCGCGTTGTGTACAGGCAGGAATATCCACATTATCAAATCCTGCACCCGTCTGCACCAATTTCAAATTTTTAGCGATAGAAAGCAGGCTGTGATCCACTTTAATATGTTCAGGAATAATAACCTGGCAATCTTCAACATGGTGCAGCATTTCTTTTCCGGGAGGAACAATGACAACGTTCCAGTTTTGCGGAAAATAGCGGACAATATTTGATTTGGAGCTTTCATTAAAATGACCAACAATAAGAATCTTCATGGCTAAGCCGCCTTTCGTTGCTGTTTGTCTGGATTCATGATAATTTTAAACATGAAGAATAATGATGTAAAACTCAAATATTTGGAGAACTATATGAAGTATTTCTATATATTGAGGAGATATTCTATGTATTTTCCTGGAATCGAAGCGTTTTTAGCGATTGTACGGACCCAAAATATAAGCAAGGCGGCCGAATGGCTGCATCTGTCACAAGCGACGGTAAGCTACCGGTTAAAGACATTGGAGGAGGAAATGGGCGGCCTCTTGGTGGAGCGGAGAAAGGGAGCCTCCAAAATCAGTCTGACCCCAAAAGGGGAGAATTTTTTTAGCATTGCAGAACGGTGGGAGGCTCTCTCCAGGGAAACACAAATCTTACAGGCCAGCGGTTCGCAGCTAAGCTTGGCCATAAGCGCTGCCGAAAGTATCAGTCATTTTGTTCTGCCTCCTGTGTATCAAATGCTTAATCAGCATACTCCGTCAATCCGGCTGCAAATTCGTACACAGCATACTCAGGAGGCATTCGATAGCATTGAGCGGCGCGAAATGGATGTGGCGTTTGTGGTGCGGGAGATCGTGTCCCCTAGTGTCACGGTTAAACCGTTTTTTACGGAGGAAATGGTGCTGCTGCGTTTGGCTGTGCCGGGGCGGCTGGCTGGAGATACGGTGGAAATGGAAGAATTGGAGGCACAGTACGAAGTCTTCATCAATTGGAACAGAGAGTTCCAATTCAGACATGACCAGTGGTGGGATCCTCTTTGCCCGTCCCGTGTTCATCTGGATACAGCGGGACTCATCACTACTTTTTTGAATGACGCCAGACAATGGACCATCGTGCCCGCTTCGATTGGCGAACATATGATGCGGATGGGAGACTTTGTTCTCCAGAAGCTATCGGTTTCGGTGCCCCCAAGAATATGCTATAAGGTCACGCATAAGTTTCCCAACCAGGCTTTGCACGAACCCCTTCGTATTCTGGATACCTATCTGCAGGATATATTCGGGATACAATGATCCGGCAGGCCGGCATAAGGGGAAGATCCACTCAATGTATGGAGGAACTTTTTGACTATCACCTGCGTCTGTATATATGGTTTACACTCACTCTATCAAAAGCAGGTGACCTATTATGATTGGTTGCAAAAAAAGCATATTGGCCGTTTTGCTGGCTTTTGTACTCGCGCTGCCTCTGATGCCGCTGTCCCCGGTGCAGGCGGCGTCCTCTGTCCGGGTCAATCTACCCTATTTCCCTGTTAAAATTAACGGACAAACAATGGACCAGACACACAGCGAATACCCCTTCCTTTATTACAAGGATGTGACGTATCTTCCTCTGACCTGGAATAATCTGCAGACTCTTGGGCTTGGGTATGGTTGGAGCGAGGAGGAGGGATTGCGGATTTCTCCCGATAGGCCCCCTGTGTCGGAAACACCGCCTGCCCAGGATCTGACGGAAGGAGCCAATTCTGACCGTGTTTATACCGCTCAGGTAGCGCAGGGCCCTATTCGTATTGGCATAACCTCCATTGACAATTCGAAGGAACCGTATCCTTTTCTGGTCTTCAGGGATGTCACCTATATGCCTCTTACCTGGCATTTCGTCTATGATCTACTGCAGCTGGATATTCGCTGGAGCGAAGGAGAGGGGCTGCATCTGATTGGCGGGCAGCGTGTGCTGGGGTCCGTGCTTGGCGAGGACGAGGAGGCGCTTTATTTTGATTCTGTGTATTATGCTGACCCGCAAAAAAGGTTAATTCGAATGAATAAAACGGATTTTGGCCTTCAATGGAAAAGCGACAAGGAAGAGGAGGCCCTTATAACGTCTCTATCTTCCAAAGACATACCTTACTCGGGCAAACCCGCAAAGCTGGTGCGGAAGGACAGGGAGCTGTATTATGGCGATGTGAAGCTATATAACCTTACGGATGGGGACCTTCAGGAATCGGATATATGGGGGGCTCCCGTGCACACCTATAAGGAATACGCGGTCGGAGAGGATACGGTGATCATCACCGTCAATCTGAGAATCTCCATCGCGGCGACTATGCCCATGTATGGCACCACCTATACCTTCTTGGTCCGCGGCGGGCAAGTGACCAAGCTCGAAGAATTCCAGAATCAGCGAATAGGTCGGGTCATCCCCAATCCCGACGGTACTGTATGGATTGCTTCGGACCGGCTGCCCATCCGATCCAGCTATATACCCGGCAGTGCCCGTTTGGGTCTGCTGGATACAGAGGGAAAAATAAACATGGTAAACGAGCATTTGGGGAAATCAGACGTTCTGACCCTAGGGTTGAACAACCCGCTGCTGGACAATCCGGCAGATCAGAATGGCAGCCTCCACATATCGGTTTATGGGGACTATGATATCAATGCCGGTAAACAAATGGTTGTGGGTATATATAACATCAATACGAAGCTGGAAACGACCCTTATCTCCGATCAGACGCAGGGGGATTTTTACTTGGACCGGACCCGGACCCTCTTTGTCCAACATGGCAATAATACGGTGGAAAATCTGAACACCGGGGAAATCCGAACCTGGTATGACTACGATCTGATCAGTATGAAATAAGGAGAATCCATCATGTACTATTCAACGACCTATCTGTCACCCGTCGGTACGATTACGCTTGCGTGTGAGGGCGGCAATCTTGTTGGCATATGGAATGAAGGGCAAAAATATCATGGTTCTGGTCTTGCCGCGACAATGACAGCAAAGGATGATATGCCGGTATTTGACACCGCCAAAAGATGGCTGGACCACTATTTCGCAGGAAAGAAACCCGCCATTTCCGACTTGCCGCTGAGTCCTATTGGAGGAGAATTCCGGCAGCTTGTATGGAGAATTCTGTGTGAAATTCCTTATGGGCAGGTCATCACCTACGGGGAGATTGCACAAAAGGTTGCCGCCAAAATGAACAAAACAACCATGTCCAGTCAAGCAGTGGGCGGGGCAGTCGGGCATAATCCCATCTCTATTGTGATTCCGTGTCACCGGGTTGTAGGAACAAGCGGCAGCTTGACCGGGTATGCTGGAGGAATTGGTACCAAAGTGAAATTGCTGGAGCTGGAGGGTGTGGATATGTCCCGGTTATTTGTCCCGAAAACAGGCACAGCGCTCTAAGAAAAATCCTAAGAAGTATAGCCCCCCATTCGCCGTTATAGGCGAACGGGGGTTTTTGTTATGTCCTGAAGCCTATGCTAAATGTTTAGAAGAATCCCGCCGTTATGCTAAAATAACTATTAGATTAATTATCTTCGGAAATGGGCTGAAATAGATGGACAAAATTCCTTCTTTATTGATATCCATAGAGGAAGCAGAAGTAATAGATAATTCGTTTAATTCCATCCGGTCCCAGCAGCCGCTCAACAGCATAGAGGTCAGGATTATTGTAATCATCAAGATTCTTTTCTTAAACATAGGAGCGCCCCTTGTTTTGGGTTGTTCAATTCGGAGGATAAGGGTTATTTTTTGTAAAGGCAGGAAGAACTATTCCATATTTATGAAATCAAAAAAGCCAACAACGTCTGAGTGCGATCGTTGTTGGGCTTCCGCAGCTATAGGCTGGGAGAATTACTCGTTATTTTCCTGATCGAACTGTAGGCCGCTGACTCTTGTCTTTGCCTTGGCTCATAAGAGTGATAAGCAAAGGTATCGGTATCCGGAGGAGAAAATCATGATCAGGTAAAGCATCTATAATTTGACAAGGAGGTGGTCGCCCTGAAATACCTTGCGGTTTTGCCCTATCTTGAAACTGAAAGACATATAACGGAACGGGGACAGGAAACAGTGGTGCTTACTCGCCATCTTTATTTGCATCCAACAGAAATCGCCGCCTATTCCCGGACCTTCCCCTTGAAGGAAGTATATGACGTGTCGTTTAGGCAGTTGGGTGAAGGTGAAGGTATCTTCTACCTGCATACGAAACAAGGGGTTTATCCATACCGAATGCATTGCGATCCGGCATTTTTTATAAGTATGTATAAGCAAATCTCTCGTCTGTAACACAACTGAACAAGGTTCGACGTATGGTATGAAATAGAACAATGAAAGACCTGCTGAAGGATGAAACCTTCTAAAAGCAGGTCTTTTGTCTTTAGCTGTGAGTCAATGTCGACGACCCAAGATTAGGAGCTCCCCAATACCTGAAGGTTCATTATTCCGGATTGTTTCCTGCTTCCCTCCCAGTTTGATTAGCATTTTGGTCGTATCCTACTACACACTACGCAGATTCCTGTTTTTTTTAAGTTCTCGGAATCCCCATAGATTCTACACAGATTTCACATCATTATTATTTAGAATGAAGTTATCAGAGAAGTAGATGTATCAGATAAAAGGAGGGGTGACCCAATGGACTGGTCCTGGCTTTTATATCTTATGTGTCCCCTAATGATGATTCCGATGTTGTTTATGATGTTGAAGGGTAATCGTGATGATAGTGCCCGTCATGACCAAGAAAAATTGGTCGAAGAATTAAGTCAATTGAAAACACAAAACGAGATGATGCAAAAAGAATTGCGTGAAATGAAAAGCAACGGCTAACCCGTTGACCCATGGAAGGGGAGAATAATGAGATGAGTTGCTGCGGGAATCATAATCAAGGAAGTCAACAAAACCATTCACAAGATAGGCATACAACAGGAAATAAGAAATCCCACAAATGGATGATGATCTTGTGCTGTGTTTTACCTATCGCTCTGGTAGCGATTTTGTTCTTAACAAAAACAACATCCGGAACGTTGGGTAATGCTTTACCCCTTCTCTTATTGATGATTTGTCCACTGTCCCACTTGATCCTAATGCCGCTTATGATGCGAAAAAAGAAAAACCATAACCATTCCTAATCACATATAGCGGAGATGAAGCTGGGGGTGTAGCAATGGTAATGACATAGAAATCAAGAAAAAACTGGAGGGATAGAATCATGAATATGAAGAAAAAACTGATTATTGTTGCAGGTGGTGCTGTCGGTGCAGTTGCGATTCTTGCTCAAGCGGTATGGGCTGATGGAAAGAGTACTTCCGCTGCCAATGTTACGACACAAATAACTGCCGAAGAGCATGCAGCACATCACCCAGCTGTTGCTACCGATGCCACTAATATTACAGTGGAAAACAAAAAAACAGCTGATGAAATGATGCAAGTAGGCGACGGCAATATGGCCGATATGATGAAGATGATGGAAACACCTGAAGGCAAGGCCTTGATGGAAAAGTGCCTGGAGTTGTCAAAGCAACAGCCTGCGGCTGTTGTTGAAGGGTAAGGGGGCCTCCACCTGCCGAGAAAGTATTGAAAGAATGTGTCTCATTAGGAGTAGAGACAGGCTAGTATGCATGGGATGCTGCATGGCGCCCGGTATAAGTGGGTCAACTCCCTATTAGGGAACCTCTCTTGGTATGGAGAGCCGCGCGCCTTGCGCGGCTTTTTGGTTTATATTTATGGCCAGTCCGGCTATCAAGTCCAACGGACATTGGGAGGAGATAATATTACAATAAAGGGGATCGAACAGAAGGAAGTTCTGTTCAATCCCCTTATTGTTCTATATATTTATAATGGGTTTTGAATGGAATGAGAGTATTGAATAGCTTCACATTAGGCAAAGCGAAATTCTCAATAAACTTTGTATAGTTCGGATACAACATTTCATTTGTGTTGCGATTTGATCCTGCGGAATGCCGCGGCTATCTACATGGATTCAACACATTTCCTGTATATAATAAGGGTACCAATTAAGGGATAGGTGATCGGAATGCATAAGATTCGGGTTTTGGTAGTGGACGATGAATGGAACATGAGGAATTTACTCAGGATATACTTAACAAGGCAAGGGATGGAAATAAAGGAAGCATTTAATGGCAAAGAAGCATTGGAACATATCAAGAACGACACGTTTGATATCATTTTATTGGATGTGATGATGCCGGATATGGACGGATGGGAAGTATGCAAGAGGATACGTGAGAAGGATATGACCCCCATTCTTATGCTTACTGCCCGCACTGAAACCAAAGACAAGGTTCAAGGTTTGGGTTTAGGAGCTGATGACTACGTAACGAAGCCATTTGATCCTGATGAATTAATGGCACGAATCTTTGCGCTGCTACGCCGGAATGCACATATTCAAGCTCAAGCAATCCCAGAAATGAGAATAGAAGTACCGGGGATGATCGTCTATCCAGAGGGCCGGCAAATTCATATCGAAAACCAGTTGGTGGAACTTACCCAAAAAGAATTTGATTTACTGCTGCTTTTGGTTAAAAATCCACAACGGGCCTTCTCAAGAGAGGCGATGGTTGAAACGGTCTGGGGACATGATTATCTTGGAGAATCCAGAGTAATCGATACTCACATTAAGAATATTAGGGAGAAGATACAACGGGCGGGATTAGGGTATAACCCTATTCAGACCGTGTGGGGTGTAGGTTATAGGTTTTATAATCAAGGTGAACCATCATGAAGATGAATCGGATTGGATTAAAATTAGGGGCTGTGATTATTGCGTTATTTATTATTGTATTGGTGTCCCTAGGGTTCGTTATTGATCATGTGTTTTCTGCTTTTTATCACAAGAAAATGAAGGAAGATGTTCAAGAGCTATCAACCCATTTTGCCAGTATGGCGAGATCTCATGAAGCAGGTTCCGAGGAAATGATTCAAACTTATGCAGAGTTTTCAAATGTAAGCATCTACATGGTGCAAACTCAAACATTGGAAAAGGTTAGTTTGGGGAAGTTGAAAGTTCAGGATGATTCTTTTATTCTTCAAGACGATATAAGGACCTTTAATGCCGGGCAGGATATTTTTCGAGAGTTTGACTCGGTTGATGGTGAAAGCTACTTTGTTTCCGCTAAACTGATCCCGGATGAGTCCGTCGCAATTTATGTTTTTTCTTCCATGGCAGGTATGGAAGAATCACTGAAACAGGTTCGCGGATACTTGGCTTTATCTGCCATGGGTGCCTTTTTGTTGGCTCTGGGTTTTACTTATGTGGTATCTCAAATCTTATCGCGTCCTATGGTACAGATGGAGCAGGCCACACGCCGTATCGCAAAGGGAGATCTGAACACAAGAGTCGTTGTGCGCTCTACGGACGAAATTGGAAATCTTGGAGAGGCAATCAATGACCTTACACGGGATCTGCAGCATTACCGGGATACAAGGCAAGAATTCTTTGCGAATATATCTCACGAACTCCGAACACCTATTACGTATTTAGAAGGCTATGCAAAGGTATTAATGGATGGGTTATATGATACAGAGGAGGAGAAGATTCAATACCTGAATATTATTCACCAGGAGTCCTTACGGTTAAACCATTTGATTCATGATTTATTCGAACTGTCCAAAATGGAGGAGGGGAAAATCAATTTAACCTTGGAATGGATTGATTTTGGAGAACTTGTAGAAAGTAGTGTACAAAAGGTGCAGCTTAAAGCCAAGGAGAAGAATTTATCCATATTATTTGAAAATAAAGAAGCGCCTTCAGTCTGTGCAGACGGGCTTCGTATGGAACAAGTGATATTAAATATCCTTGAGAATGCTGTTCGATATACAGAAGAAGGTGCTATACGTATCCGGTTTCTAAACAAGCCCAAGATAACTCAACTCATCATAGAAGATACGGGAATGGGCATTCCAGCAGGTGAACTCCCTTATATTTTTGATCGTTTTTACCGAGTCGAAAAGTCCAGATCCAGAGAATTCGGAGGAACGGGTTTAGGACTTGCGATCGTGAGGAAACTGGTAGAGCTTCAGGGCGGAACAGTTGAAGTTTACAGTGAATTGGGGGTGGGCACGCGCTTTGTATTGTCGTTTCCGACCACAATTGCTCCGGGGGTGGAAGCGTGAGTAGAATGGATTGGGTAGTAGCTGATCAGTCTGTTTTTTTCCTTTATATGAGAATTTTATTGATTCTTGAAATTGTGAATGAACTGTTAACAATCCAAACAAGTGTCACAAAGTCTAGGTTTTGATGATCATTCCACATACATTCTCCATACTTCCTTTTTAGAATAGAGCCATATGATTGAAGCAGAAAGGAAGAGCGGAAATGAGGAAAGTTGCAATCATTGCTGGAATCGCTGGCGTACTTTTGTTCTCCAATTCTGCATTAGCCGATGAGGCCACAAAGGACGAGCATTCCGGACAAAAGCCTGCAGCTACTGCAACCCGTGAGGAACACAATATGACTGCAGAAGACCATCAAAACATGCCGACAACAACAAAATCCTCGACAACCACTACCACTGATGAGCATGCCACAATGACATCTGAAGAGCATACATCCCACGAAGGTACTTCAGGCGGTTATGAGGAAGGGGAAGAAAGCACAAGTGGCGGTCATGGCCATGGAAACGTAGTTGAAACACCAGCGAACATTCCGGTTTTGACCACTTTTGGAGCAATTAATGGAGCATTTATGTTGTTCGGAGTCTGGAATAAATGGCTTAGAAAGAAGGAGGTACTTGCATGAGCATCCCAGTCAGAAACACTCGAAATGAAAATGCAATGCCTGCTGAAAAGAAATTCAACTTTTTAGACGTTCCGTTAATCGGTGTGTTTATTCGCAGCAGATGGTACCCGGGAATTTTTCAGTGGGCTGCCATGGTGGTTTTTTCTATTATCGTATACGAATTAGTTGCTGGTACGGTAAACCCAAGCCGTAACTTCGGAACCTCAATGACTTGGGTTTTGTGGTGGCCTGCCATCCCCATTATTTTCTTGGTATTGGGCCGATTCTGGTGTGCAGTCTGTCCGTTCGGTAAAATCAGCGATATTGTCAGGAAGCTAGTTGGTTCTGAACGGCCAATGCCCAAATTTCTGAAGAAGTATGGAATATGGCTGATTGATATTTTTTTCATTATGATTACTTGGTCTGATCATATTTGGGGTATTGTAGAATCACCACGGGGATCAGGATATCTGCTGCTCCTGCTTACGACAATGGTTATTGCAACGTCGGTATTTTTCGAAAGAAGAACCTTCTGTAAGACCCTTTGTTTCTTGGGTGGTTTGGCTGGCAACTATTCCAGATCGGGTATGCTGCAGCTTCGGGGCACTCCAGAGATCTGTAAGACCTGTAAAACCCAGTCCTGCTACAAAGGTAATGACAAGGCCGAGGGATGTCCGATGTTCGAATTTCCCCGTACCATGGATAACAGTGCAGATTGCAATCTTTGCGGAAATTGTGTAAAAACCTGCCCGAACAATTCTATCCGGATTTCGCCCCGCAAACCAACCGCGGAGCTATGGGGTATTAAGAAACCAAAAGCTGAACATGCTTTCTTGGCTGCCGTTATTATGGGGATTGTATTCGTTCAGAATATTACAATGCTGGAGATTTGGGAGAGCATCCTTAACGGAATCAGCAGAGTTACTCAAACCACCAACTACAATGTGAACTTTACTGTTGCTTTTATCATTTCTATGATCCTTCCGATTGCCATGTTGTGGGGAACTGCCAAATTAACGGCACGTAAAGAAACGGTAGAGAAGGTAAAGGAAAACTTCGTACGATTTGGTTATGCGATTATTCCGTTGGACTTAGCTGGCCATTTGGCACATAATCTGTTCCATGCCTTCACGGAAGGTAAGGCCATTTGGTTTAACTCCATTAATTTGTTCGGATATCAAGTGACTGGAGACCTTAGCCTTGCTTCAACTGGAACCGTACAGATACTTCAATACCTCGTTGTCGTGCTTGGTGCGATTGGTTCTGCTTACACAGTTTATCGTATAGGCAACAAAGCCTCGTGGAAGAGACTGTTACCTTATTATGTTCTTATGATTGTATTGGCCATCATGAATATCTACTTGTTCTCCTTGCCGATGATGCACCGCGTGTAATGAATAAGAAGTCGATCCTAATCAAAGGATCGGCTTTTTCGTTTATGGGACTTAGCTTTGGAAACAGCTGACATGGGTATGGCCATTGGAGCTGGAAGAGATGTAGCAGGGACCGGTTTCCCGAATCCTTTACTCTCATTTCTTGTTGCATGATTTAGTTTTATCAGTCGTGGGATATGTCTTGTTAACTAAATCCAGTCCGTAATCTTCCAGCTTGCCATTAACGCCATTCATTGTCCAATCGCGTATGGACATACCTACATTTTCAAATTTCGTATGAAAATGAGGTGTTGCTATTATGGTATGCATGGTTAAATTACGATGTTAGGATCGCTCTCTTTTTAATATGTCGGCATATAAGTATCCAAATATTCTTCCACTGTTTTCATATACTTCACATACAGTGCAATATCATTTTGAAGGGCATGTCCCGAATGCGGGAATTCAATGTACTCATGGGTAACATCATTTTTTTCTAATGCATTGATCAAATGCTTTACTGTATCAAATGGGCATACTTTGTCATATACGCCATAGGCAGCGACTGTAGGTACCGAACGCTCATTTACCCATCTGTATGCTGAGATTGGCTTAATCGCCTCTTCATAAATTTCCGATCCGAACATGTCCGCTGTAATTTCAGTACCGCCCATAATGGAAAACAATCCGGCTGCCGCCTCCGTATTCTGGTCAAGACCGTATACAGACCAGTCTTCCGGGTAGAAGCTCGACGGTCCTACAGCTTCAAACAGCATCTTCACCGGAATTGGCGATTCTTCTGCATCGCGATATGCATAGAGCATCGCCAACGTTCCGCCTGCGGAGCCGCCGGATATGGCCATTGAGTCAAGGTTGTATCCTAATTTTTTGGCTTCTGCAACAATCGTGGGGATACTACTTTTAATTTCCATGGACTGAGAATAAACACTAGCCTTTGGGTGTTCTTCGTCGCGAAGGGTGTAATTGATTCCTGCTGCTACATAACCTTTTGAGCACAACCACTGCAGCATTTCTGCATCATCCAATTTGTCGCCCGTAGTAAATCCTCCGGCATGAAGATATACAACAAGGCCATAGGTTTCTTTGGTTTTATCCGAAGGCACATATAAATCGAATTTGTTTGCTTCGCTGTCTCCGTATGCAATATCGGTATAGACCGTTCCGATCTTGTCGGTCCAGCTCACGGAGTATTTTTTCATTTCTCGAGGAGTATAAGTCATTTTAAAGATAGCCGATCCCACAAAAGAAATGATAAATATTCCTACACACAGCAGAATAAACATTCCTCTTTTGGTTCCCTTCTTTTTTTCATTGCTCATAAGAAGTTCCCTCCGAACAATGATCCGCCGACCATCAGGTTAATAAACATTCGCACCGCAAGTCTGCCCAAAATCACTGCGATTATAATCACTACAGCCAGAATAAGCATTCGCTTCATTGTAAAGAAATATGTCATATGTTTCTCCTTTTCCCCTTTATCAATCTTAGATTAAAATGAGCACACTGACTGATTGAGATGTCATTTAGCTTCAACCATTAGATTCAAGTGCTTAATTCATTTATTTAAAAGATGAAGAACTTTCCTTAGTGTGATCATTCAAGTTTATCTTAGCCCCTTGATACAGGATATTATTCTGAATTTCAGGTTCTTCTCCAACAAACGCTTTTGCAGCGTTTTCATCACCTTGTAATTGCCACATTAGCCATGCTGTAACATAACCATCTGCCGAGTAGACCATCATATCGTGATCTGCGCCAACTCGCCTTGCCATTACTTTTGGTGCAATAACTTTTTCATACATGTTGTTCATCGCTTCAAATGGGATAACGACCTCTGTTTCAAAGTCTCCCTCTGTGCCTGCCAGCATCATGATTGGAATATGAATTTTAGTCAAGTCATATGGGTACCCAACCCCGCTCGCTGTTTGTTCGTTAAGAGGTGAAAGGGAAACCGCTGTTTTAAAAAAATTGCTATTCTCATATGCGGTAACGGCGCTCATCACAGCTGCTCCTCCTTGGGAAAAGCCGGTTATACCGATGTTTTCTGTGTCGATCTTTTGATAAAAGATACTGCTTTCATTATTGTTTTCGTCTAACATATATTGAAGAGTCAGACTAGCAGACTTCCCTGTCCCTGTTCCTTTATCTTGATTTCCTACAACGACGAAACCCCAGGAAGCTAGACGATCATAAGCCGGTTTATATTTAGTTGCCTTACCGCCCGTGCCGTTTGTAATAAATACTAATGGATAGGTTCGATCAGTTAAGTCAAGCTCGCTAGGATAATAAATCGAATACCGCTTCATGGGCTTATCTATTTTTACTGTCATACGAGATGTATCATAGCTTCCACTTTGCAAATATTGGTTCTCAATTTCACCCCCCGTTTCAATGGACTTAATATAGTCTTTACTGAGTACAGGGGCATTGTCAGCGTACAGATATAACCCAACAACTCCTAATACAGCTACTGATAGAACAATTAAAAATACACGAATCATTTTTTTAATAAAACCATTAAACTTATTCATAAGCTCCCCCAGATTTCGTTGCTTATTACGCGTTCCTACCCATTAAAAGCCGTTTAGTTATCTACCACATTGTTATTGAAAAATACGATTGATCATGCTTTATTGTTGCTTATGTTGTTTGACCATGCTCTAAATGTCTCCAGTTCCAATCGAGACATTTGCCCTTGACAATCTCATTTAAAAAATGTAACCTTCGATGTGTCAAATGTACCATCGCTTAAGGGTGAAATCAATATATATAAGGAAAATGGCACAAAACAGGAGGGATTGTTCCATCATGAACAATGAAGAAAAAAATACTTTTGTTAAAGAACAAATCACGAAAGCCGCCCTAAAGCTATTAATGCAATTCGAACCTTCTCAAATATCTGTAAGTCAGATAACCACAGAAGCACAAGTTAGCAGAAATTCATTTTACCGCAATTACGTCGACAAAGAGGATATCTTATTGAAGTACATAAAGAACTTAATTTTGAAATGGGATTCAGAATATCAATTAATAAATAATGTTTCCAATGCGGAGCTATATGGAAATTTGTTTAAGCACTTAAAAGAAAATGGCGAATTTTATCTTTTGCTAAAAAAACGTAATTTATTTCACCTATTTTTAAACACGTTTATAGAACTTTATGGAGCCAAAAGTGAACATGACAATATGACCGCCTATGTTACGTCTTTTATAACCTACGGAACTTATGGCTGGATTGAAGAATGGATTGGCCGCGGCATGCAAGAATCAGCGGAGACCATGTCGGTACTCCTTTCCTCACATGGGATGAAGTGAGGTTTGCAATTAGACAAAGTATACATCTCGTGGAAGATTTAGCTTATTCAAACCTTTCTTAACCTTTGCTTTGCGATTCCTTTGTACTTGCTCTGTATAATTCGATATGTAAAGCAGAGGAGGGAATGGCATGGATTATTTATTAAGCACCAACTGCCTGACGAAACAGTATGGCAAATATAAAGCGGTAAGTGACATCAGCCTGCATATCAAGCGGGGGGATATTTACGGATTAATCGGACGTAACGGAGCGGGGAAAACCACCATTCTGAAGATGATCAGCGGTCTGGCTGCACCAACCCGGGGGGGATATTCCATTTTCGGCAAAAGCGGAAAGGCAGCGGATGCCATGAAATCGCGCATCGGTACGCTGATTGAGCAGCCCGGATTATATTTGAATATGACCGCGGCCGAGAATCTGACCATTAAATGCTTGGCCTTGGGGGTAAACCGCCGCGGCTATGTGGAGGAACTGCTCTGTACTGTGGGTTTGGCTGAGGTGAAGAACAAAAAAACGAAACAATTCTCCTTAGGAATGAAGCAGAGATTGGGCATTGCCCTTGCACTGGTGGGTGATCCAGATCTGATTGTGCTGGATGAGCCGATTAACGGCCTTGACCCCCAAGGCATTGTAGAAGTACGGGAAACCCTGGCCCGGTTAAATAAAGAGCGGGACATTACGATCATCATCCGGACCTGGCCTCGCTGTTCGGAACACAGCTTCTGCTGCATGCTGCATTCAGCATGACCTTCGGGATTATCATCAGCAGCGGAATCGTCAGCATCGCCTATCTTGGGGTCAATAAGCTGGTAAGCATGCTGGGCGGGAGGGCGTCCGGATTTGATATCAGCAGCTATATGCTGGAGAATAACATCAATGCCATCCATATTGGCAGCACCGGAATGATCCTGACGAGGGCTTTGATTGTGGGAGCGGCATTTTTGCTGGCGGCGGGTGCAAGCTCCATGCTTCTTATGAAAAAACGCGATATCCGGTAAGAAAGGGGCAGGTGACTCCTATGGTGATATGGACTGTTTTGGCGAGTTTGACGGCTTTAGGTGCGGTCAAAATACTTATTGCTTACCGCAGGATGATCAAAAAAATAGGCCGTCAATTATCGTTTTTGCAGACACATAAAACCAATATGAAGCTCACCTATGACCTGCCCTTTGCGGAGCTGAATGAGCTCTCGGACCGGATTAACGGAATACTGGATTTGATGCGGGAAACCGAACGCCGCGCGCGTTCCGGCGAAGACAATATTAAGGAAATCATCACCAGTCTTTCTCATGACATCCGGACTCCGCTAACCTCCATGGACGGATATTTCCAGCTGCTTGCGGAAAGTGGGACGGACAAGGAGCGGCTGCATTACATTGCCATTATACAAGGCCGGATTAAGAGTCTGAAGGATTTATTGGAGGAGCTGTTTACCTTCACCAAGCTTCAGAATGAAAGCTATACCCTGGATTTGAATGAGGTGGATATGACCAAAGCCGTCTATAATGCTGTCTTCCAGTTTTATGAGGATTTCAAAAGCAGAGGGATTGAACCGGTGGTGGAGCTCAGCGAAAGCCGGCTAATGGTGCAGGGTAATGCGGAGGCCCTCCATCGCGTATTCCAGAATATCCTTAAAAATGCGTTGGTCCACGGGAGCGGGGGAATTCGGATTTCGCTTTTAACGGAAGGGAATGCGGCACTGTTTATTTGCTCCAATACCGTGCAGAACTCTGCTGAAATGGATATGACCAAGGTATTCACCCGGTTTTATAAAGCCCGTACCCATTCCTCCACAGGCCTTGGACTCTCCATTGCCAAAGGTTTGGTGGAGCGGATGGGCGGGGAGATTTCAGCGGAGCTGGAAAATGGTGTATTTTCCGTTCGATTGAAAATTCCTTGTGATAACAGCCATTCTAACAAACATTAAGCAGAGGAAAGTATAAATAAGCTCCCAAGCTCCTCTGGAAACCCGGCTGGAGCTGGGAGCTTATTTATTCTCAGCTACCCTAAAACCTCCTGAATTTTCACATCCAGCACCTTGCTCAGGTCCATAAACTCGTCATTCTCCAGCACGATGAGGGGCTGTGTGGGATAGTTGACGTTGGTCAGCAGGATTTTGCCGCGGCGGCCGTCGGAGAGGATCACGTCGCACCCGGTTTGCCGGACTAGGATCAGATCTAGGAAGGTAATGCCGATGACCGAGTCCAGCTTGTTGCGGAGAATCTGCTGGTGGATCTCCTCTACTGCATCAAAAAAGGTGAACGCCGGCCGGTGGGGCCGGTCGGAGGTCAAGGCCATGTACACGTCGGCCAAGGCAATAATTTTGCTGAAGCGGCTGATCTGATCCCCCTTCTTGGCGCTGGGGTAACCGCTGCCGTCCTCCCGTTCGTGATGCTCCAGGGCAACAGCCGCAATCCGCTGGTCCACACCGGACTTGGTTAACAGCTCATGACCCAGCACCGTGTGCTGCTTCATGATTGCATAGTCATGGGTGTCGAATCGGGCGGCTTTATTAATGAGAGAGGAGGGCAGCTGAACAGAGCCGATATCGTACAGAATGGCTGCGGTGGATAGAAGGGCCAACTCCTCCTCATCCATCTGGAGCCGTTTGCCCAGGGCGGTTGCCATAACGGCTACGCCGAGAATCTGCTTGTACCGGTAATCTCCCTGGTCCTTCAGCTCGGTGAATACCTGGAACATATTGTACCGCATAGCGGTTTCCCGGATATACGGCAGTATCTTTTCTTCCACCTGCTCCAGGGGAACGAGGCTGTTCTGATGCACGAAGAAGTCGATGTGGTTCAGATGCTCTCCCGCCAGCCTCGCTTTTTCCCGGGTGTCCGCCGCATTCCCGCCAAGAACCTCCTCCTCCGGTGTAAGCTCCGGTTCAGGCTCCGTCTCTGTCTCCGGCTCAGGCTCTTGTACCTCCACTGCCTCCACATCCGCAGCTTTAATTTTGAAATTGGCCAGCTTCTCGATATGGCTTGGCAGGAGAATGGTCCCTTCACCGATAAGCATTGTTCCTTTGGCACCGTAAATACTTGCTGTCAGTTGTTTCCCGATTAATTCTTCATACTCTTTGGCCGGCATGAAAGTATACCTCCCGAGGTCTTATGATATTTGGCATATAAATCCGGGATTTCGGATACGTGCTGCGCATAAAAGCATGAAAAATTTTCGGTAAAACCGAAGGCTTTCATTAGGTGAAAAGAAAAAATGAATCGGGAGTAGCATATGCCTCCTGTCTCAATTGGGATTTTTCCATGAAATTGGCACTAGATGACGGTTTGGCCTGGGTATTTCTCCCCTAGGGAAAAAGCCCCCGCTGTTTAGGGCGGGGACAGGGGCTTTATCTATTCTAGACACTTTTCCGGCTGCAGACGGCAATATATTTCATGCCGTTGGAGGCATTGAAGAAGGCGTACATCCGCTTGAACTGCTGCCGGTTTTCGGCCTTCAGCCCGTTTTTGAAAATCCGGAGGGCTCCCCAAAAACCCTCGTCCCGGATCAGTCCAAGAGGCTTCATAAGGGACATGGAGCCGGAAGCATGGGTCACCTTGTGGAAGCCGGCCCCGTAGAACAGCTGCTCCCACTGCATCAACGGCAGAGGCTCCACCCGGACATGGATGGTGTGATGCAGCTCGGACAGGGAATCCGCCGCCTGATCCTTGGTCAGGGTAATATCATGGGTCAGCAGCAGCCCTCCAGGCTTCAGTACCCGGTGATATTCAGCCACCGCCTTTTGTTTAGCCGGGCCGTTCAGCATGGTGAGCATGGCTTCGTTGATGATCACATCGAAGCTTTCATCCTCAAAGGGCAGACTCATGGCATTGCCCTGCTGCACCTGAATGTATGCCTCCAGATTGGCCTCGCGGATATTCCTGCGGGCCTTCTCCAGTGCCCGGGTATCCATATCAATGCCGGTGATACGGCATTGATATTGGCGCGCCAGCTGGATGGAGGTGGTGCACATGTTGCAGGCCACCTCCAGCACACGGCTGTCTTTATTCAGCTGAGCCTGCTGGATGAGCCAATTGGTGGCGGCAACTCCGCCGGGACGGAGTCTTTTTTTGCCCAGCTTGGCAAGGAAGTTATGGCCGACTTCCTTCTTCATAGGGGCTGCTTCCTTATTCATTGGGCTTCACCACCACCAGCAGCATCTGGAAAGCCTCTACTGCGTATAGGGCATGGGGCACATTGGCGGGCATAATGATGGTTTCACCGGAGCGGACGGTGTATTTGTCTGTCCCGATGGTGATTTCCGTTTCCCCCGAAAGCACATTGACCATGGCATCCCCCGGCGAGGAGTGGCCGCCAATGGAGGAGCCTTTGTCCAGAGACAAAAGGGTCATGGCCAGGCTGGGGCGCTGCACCAGCGTCAGGCTGGAAACCTGCTGGTCTTCAACGGAAATCTGCTGCGTTAAATTCATCACAGTGGATACGGGGAGCTTTTTTATAAACTCGCCTTGATTCATCGTCATTCGAACATTCCTCCTGGGTATTGTTGTAGTCGATTAATATCGGATTTTTAGAAAGATGCAGCCGCTCTCAGCCGCATATTCATGCCAGGTGCCCGCCGCCACAAAAATGGATTCTCCGGCCGTCAAACGGCATGGCTCCCCGGCTGCCACCATACAAAGCTCACCCTTCAGCACATGGATGAATTGGCCTTGCGGGATGGTTTCCGGGCTGATGGTTTCCCCGCTATCCAGCGCGAACAGCTCCCATTCCTGATCTGCGGATAAGGCGGAGGGAGAGAGAGGAGGCAGGAGCTTTCTGCTTGTTATCCGGCCGGGATGGATGCGGATCAGAGCCTTCAGGTCCAACACAGTGCCTGCTGCAAGTTCGTTCATAAGCTCCCCCTTTTCCTTATTGATTGATTTCCCGTGTCTGGTATAATAGAAAATAATAATGAGAATCGTTCTCATTTAGGAGAATTGTAGCAGAGTGCGGGTGATAACTCTGTTGCCATGGCAACAGGAGGCGGATAAAAGTTGCAAAAGAATTTCAAAACCATAAGCGGTACAACGTTGTTCAAGGGGTTTGCGGAATCCGAGGTGCAGACGGCTTTGAATTGTCTGGGCGGCACTATCCGGAGCTTCGTGAGGAAGGATATTATCTTCCGGGCGGATGAGGTGCTGGATGAAGCGGGGATTATCTTACAGGGTCAGGTGCTGCTGTGCAGGGAGAATATCTCCGGGATGAGGTCGATTTTTTCGGTGCTGGGGCAGGGGGGCATTATGGGGGAAACGGCTCTTGGCCTGGTCCGGGAGCACAGTGGCTATGAAGCCGTAGCCGGCTCGGATTGCAGTATTCTGTTTATCCAAATGAACAAGATTGTGCGTCCCGGCCGTCCAACCTGCCATCTGCGGGGCCGGGTGATTGAGAACATGATGGCGCTGCTGCTGGAGAATAACCGGACGATTTATCAGAAGCTGGATCTGGTCTCCCACAAGTCTCTGCGGGACCGGATCCTTCATTATCTGAGCCTGCAGGCTAGGAAGAATAATAACGTCTCCTTCGAAATTCCCTTCTCCCGCAGCGATCTGGCAGATTATCTGACGGTTGACCGCAGCGCCCTCTCCCGGGAGCTGCAGCGGATGGCGAAGGAGGGGCTGATCCGGTTTTCCAAAAGCAGCTTTGAGCTCTTGGATCCGGATGAGCAGCTGAAGTTCAGCGATTTCTGATGGAGGTGTACGCCATTCGGAAGAAGTGTTTGGCTACCGAATCTGAGAAACTCTATTTCCCGAAAATGGACATAGTAAAAAATCTAACGAACCTGTAACACGCTATTGGCCTGTTGGAACGCATTTCGGCGCTCGTTCAGACAAAATAGCGTGGATACGATTCGTTAGATTTTATTAAGGCCTGCAAATAGCCAAATAACGTTGCTCAAATTCGTTAGCGCTTGTGGTGCGGGGAGGTCGGCCGTCTTCCGTTGGGCTTAATGGGCAGAGCAGGCCGCAGCTTCCCCGTCCGCCATCATGGTCCGGTTCCTGCCGCAGCTTTTGGCCCGGTAGAGGGCTGCATCGGCTTTATCCAGCAATGTTTCCCGGTCCGGGGCATTCAGAGGATAGCTGGCAATGCCGGCGGACACGGTTACCTTGCCGGGAATAGGGGGATTGCTCTCCTCCAGGGCGCGCCGGACTCTTTCGGCTATAGCGTAGGCAGCCTCCGAATCCGTGTTGGCCAGCAGAATAATGAATTCCTCGCCGCCGTAGCGGTGGCAGACATCCCCCGGACGCAGGGACGACGATATAACATGGGCCACATGCTTGAGCACCTCATCTCCAGTGCTGTGGCCGTAGGTGTCATTCACCAGCTTGAACTTATCCACATCCAGGATGATCAGGGAAAATGGCAGATAGGCTTCCATCCATTGATTCATGGTATATTCCAGTGATCTGCGGTTCAATAATCCGGTTAAAGCATCCGTCGCCGCCTCCTGGGTCAACTGCTCCGTTTGCTTCCGGATATTGCCCGCCGCCAGGAAAACAGCCTTGGTCAGCAGATCGGCCTCGCGGCTCAGGTGGCGTTTAACCTCTGGGAGCTTCACCGGCTCCCGGCCCATTTGGCTGACGAGATCCGCCAGCTGGGTGAAGGGCTGCGCCAGCCGCCGGGCGATGAGCACAACTGCGGCCAGCAGGATCAGGAACGGAATCATGGAGTAGGTGATTAAGGTCCGGAAATGCCCGTACAGCTGATGCCGGATCACCTCCACGGGTGAAACCATAACCACGCCCCATCCATTGGCCGGAATCGCCGAATACCCCGCCAGCATATCAACGCCATAGAGATTGGTGGCATGCAGCATGCCGCTTTCTTCCCGTTTGAGCCGCTGCACCACCTTGTTGGCGCTGAGATCCACACCAATCCTCGCTTTGTCCGGATGATACAGCACATGCCCGGAGGCATCCACAATATAATAGTAGGAGCCGTAATCATCCGCCTTGTTATTCCCGAATACCTCCGAAATGACATTCTTCTCCTGGAGATACATGGAACCGCTGAGCATGCCCAAATAGGAGCCGTCCCGTCCCCAAATCGGCTGATTCACCAGCACGATCAGCCGTTTGCTGTTGGGGGTGGTATAAGGCGCCGAAATGCTGGGTTTCTGCAAAGAGAGCGCTTCCTGCACCGCTGCGGAGCTCACCCGCTCCCCGACCTTGGTGACTCCCGCCGGGTAGGCGTTCAGGATGACGCCATTGGCTCCCACGACGATAAGGGAGTTGAAGAAATTGCTGCTGTTGTACATATGCCCCAAATCATCATCTATTACTTCAGTCTTCATATGATTCAGATCCGTAAAAGCGGCGGCATTATAGCGCAGACTGCTGGAAATGGACTGGAACAGGGAATCCATGGTTTTGGACATCCGTTCGGCACTGGAGAGATTCAGCCTAAGGGTGGTTTCAATCAGGGATTTTTTTTTGGAATCATACGTGCCCATCAGCAGAATCGTTGAGGTTAATAGAACCACCGATATAACCAAACCGGACAGCAGGGAGGTTAGACTGGGTTTTTTTATAAAATACCGACCGGTTTTTTTCCATCTAAACAAAACGTTTGCCCTCCCGGATAAACAAATTAATCTCCTATATCATACTACAAATTTCGAGCATGTTCGAGCATGTTTAGGCCGGAAGAATCAAGAAATGGATAGGACGGATTTCTCTATGGAAATGGAGGTGAAGCAGCCGGATATCCGGTAGGTTATAGAGGAGATTTCCTATAATTAAATACCCTTATATGCCTATAAAATATTTTTACTGACAGAAGTGATGAACGGATGGAATACTTTGTCAATATATCTAACATACATATAATATCAGTTCCTTAATTACTTAAAAAATAGGTGAAGGTGATTCTGGGTGTCCGAAGCGGCATTGGAAGTGAAGGCTTTAAGGACGGTATTAAAGGATAAAAACCGGGAGCTGGCCGTTGTGGACGGAATCGATCTTCACATCGGTAAGAATGAAGTGGTTGCTCTTGTCGGAGAATCCGGCTGTGGCAAAAGCATGACCTCCTTATCCATCATGGGACTTCTTCCGCGGATCGGCGGGGTGGATCACGGAGAGATCCGCTTCCAGGGAAGGAATCTGCTGGAGCTTAACCGCAAGGAGATGTCCAAGATAAGAGGGCATCATCTGGCGATGATTTTCCAAGAGCCCATGACCTCTCTTAATCCGGTTCTGACCATTGGCAAGCAGCTTACCGAAGGAATCCGTCTTCATTTGAGGACGGACCGCAAGGAAGCGGAGGACCGGGCGGATCTGTGGCTGAAGCGAGTAGGCTTTCCCGAGCCGCAGAGGATCCGCAGGGAATACGCACACCGGCTGTCAGGCGGCATGCGCCAGAGGGTTATGCTGGCTATGGCCATGGCCTGTGAGCCCCAGCTCCTGATTGCCGATGAGCCTACCACGGCGCTTGACGTTACGATCCAGGCTCAGGTTCTGGATTTGATGCGCAAGCTACAGGCTGACACAGATATGTCCATGCTTTTCATTACCCATGATCTGGGAGTAGTAGCCGAGATGGCGAACCGGGTTATGGTGATGTATGCGGGGCAGATCGTGGAGGAAAGTGATGTCAGGACGCTGTTCAAGGCTCCGCTTCATCCTTATACAGTCGGCTTGCTACAATCCACACCCAAGCTGAAGGGAACGTCCGGGCCTCTCGTTCCCATTCCCGGCACGGTTCCACCCGCAGGACGGTTTGGGGAGGGGTGCAGGTTTGCTGACCGCTGCCGGATGGCCGCTCCCGAATGCAGAGCCGCTGTGCCCGAATTCAGGGAAGTGGACAAGGGTCATTTTGTCCGCTGTATCCGCATATGAGAGAGAAGGAGGGCGGAACCAGATGAGCGCACCGCTGCTTCAGGTAGAAGGAGCCAAGAAGGTTTTTAAGACAGGCGGCAGGCTGAACAAGACATACATACATGCCGTAAACGGAGTCAGCTTTACGGTTCATGCCGGTGAGACGTTGGGCATCGTCGGGGAATCCGGCTGCGGAAAGTCAACAGTGGGAAGGCTTATTTTGCGTCTGACAGAATTAACCGAGGGTGAAATCCGTTATGAGGGAATGTCCTTAAGCAGGATGAAGCCCAAGGAGCTCCGCAGGTTCCGGCGCCAGCTTCAATGCATATTCCAGGATCCGTATGCCTCCTTGAATCCGCGGATGTCCGTGGGCAAGGCGATTGCTGAGCCGATGGTTGTCCACGATAAGATTAGCTGGAAGGAAGCCCTGAGGAAAGCGGAGGAGCTGCTGGTTACCGTCGGTCTGGGGCGGGAGGCTGCAGGATTGTACCCTCATGAATTCTCGGGGGGCCAACGCCAGCGGATTGCCATAGCAAGAGCTCTGGCCCTGAACCCGAAGCTTATTGTAGCGGATGAGGCTGTTTCAGCGCTGGATGTTTCTATTCAGGCCCAGATTGTGAATCTGCTAGCGGATTTGCAGCACAGAACCAACGTGTCCTATCTGTTCATCTCCCACAACCTGAGTATCGTTCGCCATATATCGGACCGGGTGGCTGTTATGTATCTGGGCAGAATCGTGGAGCTTGCCGGTAAGGATTCCTTGTATGACACGCCCAAGCATCCTTACACCCAGGCGCTTCTGTCCTCCGTTCCGGAGCCGGAGGTGGATACCACCAGGGAACGCATTCTCTTGAAGGGTGAGGTGCCCAATGCGGCCCATCCTCCTAGCGGCTGCGCATTTCACCCCCGTTGTCCTTATGTGCAGGCCAGGTGCAGATCGGAAGAACCCGCATTGAAGGAAGTAGGCAAGGGGCATCACGCCTCCTGTTTTCTCATAGAAAACCATTTCTCCAATTGAAAGGGGCAATACCATGTTTACATTATTCACGAATAAAATATCCAATGCGGCTTTATCCGTCCTGCTGGCGGGAGCAATGGTATTAAGCGCCTGCTCCTCCGATAGCAAAGAGAACAGCGATCCAAGCTCATCCCCGGCAGCAAGCCCTGCCGCATCAGCTGCGGCAACGAAAGCGCCGACGAAGGAGAAGGTGGACGGGGGAGAACTTGTCACCGCCTATTTGTCGGATCCCCAAGGCTTTATCCGCTTTTGGGCCACGACCACAACCTCCAGCGAAGTGACGGAATTGGTATTCAGCTATCTGTACAAGGTGAATGAGAAGCAGGATATCGTGCCTGATCTGGCTACAGGGCTACCTGTATTTTCAGATGACAAGCTGACTATGACTGTCAAAATCCGCAAGGATGCCAAATTTACCGACGGCACTCCGCTTACGGCGGATGATGTTGTATTCACGTACAATGTAGCCTTGAGTCCGGATTATACCGGTCCTCGGAAGGGAACCTTCTCCGAGCTGAGCAAGGTGGAGAAAACCGACGACGAAACCATTGTCTTTACCTTCAAGACTCCTTTTGCCGGCTATATTGATATTATCCCATATAATATCCTGCCTAAGCATCTTCTGAAGGATGTTCCCGTCAAGGAGATGGATAAGTCCGAGTTCTACAAAAAGCCTGTCGGCTCCGGTCCGTATAAGCTGGTCGAATGGAAGACCGGCCAGTACCTGACCTTCACCCGTAATGACTCCTACTATGCCGGCAAACCCGCCATAGAGAAGATAACCTCCAAGATCGTGCCTGATGCTAACGCGATGATGGCCCAGCTGCAAACCGGGGAGATTAATGTTATCGGCGTACCGGCTGACCAATTGTCCGTCATCGAGCAATATGTGAAAACCTCCGGCAAGCTTAAGCTGCAAAAAGGTATTGTTACGACCACCTATTCCTTTATTGGCTGGAATATGACCAATCCTTTGTTCACTGATAAAAAGGTTCGCCAAGCGCTTACCATGTCCATCGACAGACAGGGGATTATCGACGGCGTAGCGGAAGGACAGGGCAAGATCATGCATGGCCAAACCGTTCCTTCCTATTGGAGCTACAGTGATAACCTGCCCAAATTCGCGTTTGATGTGGAAAAGGCCAAGAAAACCTTCGAGGAAGCCGGCTGGAAGGACACCAATGGCGACGGTGTTCTGGATAAGGACGGCAAGAAGTTTGAATTTGAAATGCAGGTTAACCAAGGCAACAAGATCCGTGAAAAGGCGGTCACCGTTATCCAGCAGCAGCTGAAGAAGGTGGGGATTACCGTTAACATCCGGGTGGTAGAGGGCTCGGCTTTCACGAAGAACTTCCAAGAGAAGAAATTCGAATCCATCTACTATGCATGGAATATCACCGGCGACCCGAACCCGAAGGGACTCTGGCACTCCACCGAAATCGAACATGGTTTGAATACCGTTTCCTACAAAAATCCCGAGGTCGATAAGCTCATCGATGAGGACCTAAAGACCTTCGACAAGAATAAGCGAAAGGAGCTGCTGGGCAAGGTGGATGCTATTCTCGCCGAGGATCAGCCGTATACCTTCCTGTACACGCCGACAATCATCATGGCTTATCCAAGCAATCTGGAAGGCTTCAATCCGCTTCGCGACAGCTTGAAGGAAGTGGAGAAATGGTACTTTACCAAATAAGGAAAGAAGTGACCAGCCTTGGCCCTCTATCTATTGAAGCGGGTGCTTAACGCCATTCCGATTCTGATCGGAATTACGATCATCTCCTTTGTCATTATTCACATGGCGCCGGGAGGACCGTTGTCCCAGTATTCGGAGGACCCCACCATCAAAGCGGCCGACATCGAGAATATGACCAAGGCCTACGGCTTGGATAAACCGCTGCACAGGCAGTATTTGGACTGGGTGGGAGGGATGCTGAAGGGAGACTTCGGCACCTCCTTCCAGAAATCCGAACCGGTCTCCAAGCTGGTTTTGGAGCGTATTCCAACCACCCTTTTGTTTACGGTGACGAGCTTTCTCTTGTCCATTCTGATCGCTGTGCCCCTCGGCATTCTATGTGCCGTTAAGGCGAACTCAAGGCTGGATCAGATGATCTCCGGTTTTACCTTCGCAGGAATTGCGGTGCCCGGCTTCTGGCTGGCTCTGCTCTTGATGATGCTCTTCGCCGTTAAGCTGGGCTGGCTGCCCTCCGGCGGGCTGAAAACCATCAATGCGGATTTCAGTCTGGTGGACCGGATAAAGCACATGATCCTGCCGGTCATCACCATGACGCTGGGAGAAGTAGCCTTGTGGATCCGTCATATCCGCTCCAGCATGCTGGAGGTCATTCACCAGGATTATATGCGGACGGCTCGTGCCAAGGGCCTCCCTGACTTTATCGTGCTGTTCCGGCACGGGCTCCGCAATGCCCTGATTCCGGTAGCCACCTTGTTCGGGCTGACGTTGGCCGGATTCTTTACAGGCTCGCTGATCCTGGAGAACATCTTCAGTATACCGGGTATGGGGCGCCTGTTTATTGAGTCGGCCTTCCAGCGGGATTACCCGGTGCTGTTTGCGGTCACCACCATGGCGTCCATCCTGACAGTAGCCGGAAGCATTGTTGCGGATGTGCTGATTGCCCTTCTTGACCCCAGAATCAACCTAAGCCGGATGCAGGAAGCGGGGACGTAAGCGATGAATGCATCAGTAACGGAACCGTTGTCTAAGCTGATCGCCCCCCGCCGTACCGGCAGCAGAGCTTGGGAGCGGTTTAAGAAGAACAGGATGGCTGTCATCAGCCTGGTGATCTTGATAACACTTGTCATACTCGCCCTGCTGGCTCCTGCAATCGCGCCTTATGACCCTGCCGAGCAGGATCTGTTGAACCGCCTGAAGGCGCCCAGCCCGGACCATTGGTTCGGTACGGATGATCTGGGGAGGGATGTGTTTACACGGGTGCTGTACGGTGCGCGGGTATCCCTTTCCGTCGGTATATTCTCTGTGGTCTTCAATGTGATTATCGGGGTGAGCGTGGGGGCGATTGCAGGCTATTACGGCGGCAAGGTGGACAGCATTCTGATGCGGTTTGTGGATATTATGCTGGCCTTCCCGCAATTTTTCCTGCTGATTACTGTGGTGACACTCCTGAAGCCCAGCTTGTTCAATATTATTGCGGTACTGACAGCCTTTGGCTGGATGGGGAAGGCCCGGCTTCTGCGGGGGCAGATCCTGTCTGTGAAGAACCGGGAATATATCGATGCGGCCCGTTCCATGGGTCTGCCGGACCGTCGCATTATTTTCTTTCATGTTCTTCCAAATTCCATTGCTCCTGTTATTGTAGCCGCGGCGATGAATATGGGCAGTATGATTCTGACCGAGTCCGGTCTAAGCTTCCTTGGACTGGGTATTCAGCCGCCGACGGCCAGCTGGGGGAATCTGCTTCAATCCGCCCAAAGCCTGAAGATCATGGTGGAGGCGCCGTGGTATCCGGTTTTTCCCGGGCTGATGATCTTCATCACCATCATGTGCTTTAATTTCTTGGGCGACGGCCTTCGCAATGCGTTTGATTCCAAGTAAGTACGATGAGGGGCGTCCGGGAGGCCAGTGAAAACTGGTTTTCTGGACAGCCCCGTTTTTGTAGAATGGTAAAAACTCAGAGGGAATAAACAAAGGAGAAACAGTGCGAAGAAATCATTTTGCGCACAATTGCTCGATTGATTTGGATTAGTTGAATCTGCCGGCAGCCTGGCCTGACAGTACAGATTCCACTTGGTTTGCTGTGTCTTCCTCGGCTAGCACCACCAGGGAGTCGCCTGATGCAATTCGGGTAGACCCTGTGGGGATCACTTCACTGCTGCCCTTTTGGATGCCTACCACCAGGCAGCGTTCCGGCCAACGGATATCCCGGATGCGTTTGCGGTCCAAAGGGGAACCAGGATGAATGGGAATCTCCAAGAGTACCTTATGCTTTTCCTCAGCCGCGTAAGCGGGAACGCCCTTGTTGGCAAGGTACCGGTGAAGAAGCATCTCATACACCGGTTTGGAACCCAAAGCGTCAGCCGTCACATAAGCAACCAGACAAACCACACCCATGGATAACAGGTTAGAAAATGAGCCGGTCATTTCGGTCAGCAGGATAATTCCTGTCATGGGGGCTTTCACCACTGATGAAAAGAAGCCTGCCATAGCCAGAATGATGAAGTTGGCAGCATAGAACGATTCTGCTCCTACCGCAAATCCCCATGCTCTGGAGTAAACAAGACCCATCAAAGCTCCCAGTGCCAGCATAGGCAGGAATATCCCACCAGGTGCCGAAGAACCGTAGCTGATCATGGTAAACACATATTTCGCCGCCAGTATCAACGCCAAAATTATTAGTGGCTGGTTGTCCGTAAGCAGACTGTTGACCATATGATTGCCGCCTCCCAGTACCTGGGGGAGAACAAGGCCGAAACCGCCTGCCGCGAGAAACGGAAGGATCATGCGCAGCTGCAAAGGGAGCTTGATGCGCTTATAAAAGTCTTGGATCTTGCATAGGCTGGCATTAAACAGGAGGCCGGCGAGGCCCAGTATGATGCCCAATACGATTAGATGTCCATATTGATGTAAAGGAATAGCCGATATTCCACGAAAATCAAAAATGGGCTGTAAGCCGAAAAATTCCTTGGAGACCATATCCGCTACGATGGATGATGCCAAGGCGGTAATCATAACCACAGGAGAGAAGCTGTTATGCAGTTCCTCCAGCGCGAAGACGGCACCGGCAATCGGAGCATTAAAGGCAGCGGCCAAACCGGCACTGGCCCCGCAGGTGGTCAGAAATTGTGTGGTCATCTTGGGCTTGCGGAGCAGCTTGCTAAATCCCATACCAATGGCTGAGCCAATCTGGATGGATGGGCCTTCACGTCCCAAGGAGAGACCTGCACCGATGCTTAAGGCTCCGCCTGCAAATTTGGCCAGCACGGTTTTCCACCAATTCATTGCCAGCCTTCGCTGCAATACTCCTTTGACCTGAGGAATACCGCTTCCCGATACAATGGGGTTCTGCTTAACGATCCAGCCTGTCAGCCAGCCACATAATGCCAGGACGGCGAACCATAGTGGAATATACAAAGGCTGTTCTCTCAGATATTCATACACCTTAAGGGAGAACTCCAAGCTTAATTCAATGACGTAACGGTAAAGCACAACGACAATACCTGCCGCCAAACCCACACCAAGGCCAAGACCGATTAAGCGAAACTTTGTTCCGTGCCAAAAGTGGAGAATGGCTTGGGTATTGTTTTCTTCCTTCATAAGTAAACGCTCCTTCCAGGTGTGCTAATAAACAAAACGTTAATCAGTATACTATATAATGAATCGTCAAAAGGTTATTCCAGGTAAATTTCGCGGTGTTGTCAAGTTTTGCGGGGTACCCTTTACAAGAATTACAAAAAGACCAGCCCATGGGCTGGTCTAATCTGCAAAAAAATCGTTGGTTACTTCAAAATCTGCGTAAAATAATCCAAATTCCGGCTAAGCAAATCACGGCTCCCAGTAACGGCGGTTTCGATGGTATTACGCATCCCTTGGGTGAAAGCAGCCAAATCCGACATATCCACACCTTCAAAACGGTTGGTATGTTTGGTGTTTTTCAGGCTGGCCGACAGCTCCTTCTGTTCCTTCAGGTAGGTTTCCGTCCAATCCGTATGCTGCGGGACCCGCTTGGCAAAGCCGATCAGCATGCTGCCCCAATCCCCTCCGCCCGTAATCGCTTCCTGCAGCTTGGTATAGGTGTCCGGCTCAAACCGCTTCATCAGGTCACCGGCGTTGATGTAATCCTCCGGTGCGCCGGCAGGCTTATCGGCAGGTGTGGTATAGGAGGCTTGACCTGTCGCAGGGTCAACGGTTCTGGTTTTGGCGATAGCAGCAATCTGGTTCATGGTGTCCATAAATTGGCTGCTTTCTTCACCGGTCATATAGTGGTCGGCCATATATTGCGCCTGGGCCAAACCCGCCTCCAGTAATGCCGCCCGGTCCTCCCCGTCAGAAACGGTGCCGTCGGGTATAAAATTGGATTGGATGATGGTGTATACGGCCTTGCCCACCTTCGGGTCCTTGTCCGCCAGCAAGTCGGTCAAGCTGCCGTTGATCTCCGCCGTGCCGTAATACTTGGCAGGCTCATGGGTAATGGCATCCGCCGCCAATTGTCTGCCCTCGGGGCTGATGCTCACTGTATCAGTTGGCAAACCAACCAATTGTCCCTTCGATTGACCGACTTCCTGGGACTGTTTGTTGACATGATGCAGCTTCGGAATGGAAAATGGAGCGCTGTTTGTAATTTCCAAGATTGTTCCTCCTTTCGATTTAACCTTTCCCTTTATTATTATCGGAAATTTTTCCAGATTTTTAAGTCCTTGTACAAACAAGTGGGAATTCTTTGCAGTTGTCGGCATTCAGCGGAACCGGCTGTTTGCCGTGGGATCTAATATATTGGAATCATTCTTCCGATATATTTCAGGCACCGTAATTGTATGTGGAGGCCTGATGATCATGACAAAATTGCTTTCCATTAGAGTCCGACTGATTCTGCTGCTTCTGATTCCCTCTCTAATGTACGTACTCACCAGCTTCTACCTGCTGAATCAAAACAAACACGATATCGGCAGCCTGTCCACGTCCCTGTATGAGGTGACCAATAAAAGCACCTCGCTGGTGCTGAATGCCGACCGGGATATGTATCAGGCTCTTACCGCCTACCAGCTGCTGGTCTCCGGCTCATTAAGCGCCGCTGAACGCACCCGGGAGCTGGAAGCGCTGCAGGAGAATATTGATCAGACCAATGACCGGATCAAGCAGGCAGCCGAGATTATGGCCAGCCATAACCTTTTGGGAGAGAGCCACAGCAGCACTAACCAGTCTGTGGAGCAAAATTTAGCCGGTTTTCATACCCAATTTGATCAATGGGCCCAAACGGCAAGCAGCGTGGTTCAATCCGCCCGGCTTCAAAGCGGGGCGATCAATGACGCCAAACATCTGGCGGTTTTCGAGGAAGGCCGTGGGCGGCTGAATGAGATTGGTGAAATTCTCGACGGATATGCCCAGACCAGCATTACCAGCATCCGGGAAAATAATGAAGAGACGGCCCGTACGGTCTATATCTGCGTCGGGATTATCGTGGTTATTCTCCTGGGGGCAGGCCTGGGTGTAATCCGGCATATCATGACCACCATCCGCAGAATTGCCGCTGTTACCCGGAATGTGGCCGCAGGAGATCTCCGCCATGAAGCGAGAAGCCGGTATGCCCGCGACGAGCTGGGCCAGATCAACCAATCGGTGGATGCCATGGCGGTGAAGATGAAGGAGCTTATCGGCGTAATCGCAACCAACACCCAGTTTGTACAGGATGCGTCCACTGAATTGTCCAGTTCCTCTAAGGAATCCGCCGCCGCTGCGGAGCATGTGGCTGCCAACATCCAGGAGATGACGGAGGATGTGGAGACACAAACCAGAAGCAGTGCGGAAACCAGCAAGGTTGTGGAGGAAATGTCCGTAGGCATCCAGCGGGTGGCCGAAAATGCCAGCGTCATGGCGGAGCAATCCTCCCTGACCTCCCATCATGCCCAAACCGGCACCCAGCTCTTGGAGCAGCTTCAGCTTCAGATCGGCAATATCCTGGGGGCGGTGAACCAGCTGTCGGACAGCGTGCTGGCCTTGTCCCGCAAGTCCGATCAGATCGGCGAGATAGCAGACAGCATTACCACCTTCGCCAACCAGACGAATCTGCTGTCCCTGAATGCCTCCATAGAAGCTGCACGGGCCGGCGAGCACGGAAGAGGGTTCAGCGTAGTTGCCAACGAAATCCGCAAGCTGGCCAGTCAATCCATTGAATCCGCCGACGGCATCAACGGGCTGATTCAGGAAACCCGCCAGGAGATCGGCCGTGTCTCCCACGCCATGGGCACCACCAAGGATGAAGCGGGAGCAGGCTCCCGGATGATGCAGGAGGTCAGCGCCAGCTTTCTTACCATTCTGCAGTCCGTCCAGGAAATGGTGGAGCAAATCCACGAAACCTCTGCCATAGCCCAAGAGATGTCGGCCAGCTCTGAGGAAATCTCCGCTACCATGGAAACCTCCGTGACCGGCTCCGGCCATATCCTGATGAAGTCCCAGGGGGTGGCCGCTGCTACAGAGGAGCAGCTGGCTATGATGGAGAATATTGCAGCCTCCTCCGAGGAGCTGATGGCCGTAGTCAAGGTCCTGAACGATTCCGTCGCTTACTTCAAAACCGCCTAATTTGAGAATCCGCATCGAAACCTCAGCTTCCGGTGCGGTTTTTTTATTTGCCCTATTGCCCTATTTGCCCAAAAGGGCATGCCCTTCCGGACGTTATCCCATCCGTAGCCGCAGGTTATGATGGAAAACAGATAAACAGATTTACACATACGGAGGGATAGGACAGATGGCAAACTTTTTGTGCAAATTGGGGAAATGGGCGTTCCGTCGGCGCAAGACGGTGATAACCGGAACGGCAGCCGCTCTGGTCCTGGCTTTGGTCATCGGGGGACTGATGGGCTCCGCGTTCAGTGCGGAGATGTCCATTCCCGGGACGAAGTCGGAAAAAGCGATGCAGGTGCTGTCAGAAGCGTTCCAGACCGGCGGGGAGCATGGCACCATTCAAGTCATTTACAAAGCGCCTGAGCAGGAAACCCTGGAGTCCGGATCCATCCGGCAGCTGATCCGGCAGGTTGAGGAGGATATCCGGAAGGATGAGGCGGTGGCGTCCGTCATCACCCTTTTCGACGCCCATACCGTTAGCCCGGATAAACGGATCGGTTATTCCACGGTTACGTACAAAGCGGCCGCAGAGGAGGTTGCCCGGGCTTCTGTGGACCATGTAAAGGCCAGCATTGAAGCGGCCCGGGAGCAGGGCCTGCAGACGGAGCTGGGCGGAACGGTGACCCTCACCGAAATCGGAGTAGGCGGATTATCCGAGGGTGTGGGGATTGTGATTGCCTTTGTGATTCTGATGATTACCTTCGGCTCCTTCCTGGCTGCGGGCATTCCCATTCTTACCGCCGTGACGGGACTGGGCATCGGCATTATGCTGATTCTCATCGGGTCCCATTATTGGAATATCCCTACCTTCTCCCTGTCGCTGGCCAGCATGCTGGGTTTGGCGGTGGGTATTGATTACGGGTTGTTCATCATTTCCCGGTACAGACAAAATCTGCGGGAAGGACAAAGCCCCGAGGAAGCCATGGGTTTGGCCAATGCTACTGCAGGCAGCGCTGTTGTATTCGCCGGGGTAACGGTGATGATCGCCCTGATCGGTTTTACCTTTACCGGCATTCCGTTTCTGGGAGCCATGGGGTTGAGCGCTGCCGTAACCGTACTGATCGCCGTGCTGCTTTCGGTCATTTCGCTGCCTGCACTGCTGGGTTTTACGGGCAAGCTCTTCCAGCCGAAGAAGCCTCAAGCCGTAAGCAGTCTCCAGGCTAAAAAGAACAAGGAATCTAATGCCTGGGGCCGCTTTGTCACCAAATATCCGCTGCCTGTGCTGGTGGCATGTGTCCTGCTTTTGGGATTTGTCAGCCTGCCTGCCACTCATATGCATCTGGGGCTGCCGGATAACGGCACCAAGTCCACGGATACAACCGAACGCCGGGGGTATGATCTGTTGTCGGAGGGTTTCGGCCCCGGGATGAACGGCCCCCTTGTCATTGTAGCCAAGGCTGAAACCACGGATAATGCCGCGGCAGCCATTGCGGATGCCACCAAAAACCTGTCCAAACTCCCGAATGTGGCTGCTGTCACCCCTCCGCAGATGAATCTGGCGGGAGATACGGCGCTGCTGACGGTGATGCCGGGAACCGGTCCGCAGGATGTGAAAACCGCCGATCTGGTGAAGCTGATCCGTTTGCAGGCGGAGGTCAATCAGCCGGATACGAAGGTGGAGCTGATGGTTACCGGAGCGACAGCCGTCAATATTGATATTTCCGATATGCTGAACAGCGCCCTGCCCAAGTTTGCCCTGTTTATTGTAGGGCTTGCCTTTGTGCTTCTGACCATGGTATTCCGTTCCGTGCTGATTCCCGTCAAAGCGGTGTTGGGTTATCTGCTTACCTTAACGTCTACGCTGGGTTTTGTCGTGTTTGTGGTCCAAGACGGACATATGGCCGGGTTCTTCGGAATTTCCGATCCGACGCCGGTGTTGAACTTCCTGCCTGTTCTTGTAGCGGGCATCCTGTTTGGCCTGGCTATGGATTATGAGGTGTTCCTGGTCAGCGGAATGCGGGAGAAATACGCACGGGATGGCAGCCCCCGCGGCGCCATCTGGCACGGGATGAAAACCAGCGGCAGCATCGTTCTGGCGGCGGGTCTCATCATGATCTCCGTGTTCGCCAGCTTTATCTTCGATGAGGATACCATCGTCAAGTCCATGGGATTGGCGCTTGCCTTCGGGGTGCTGTTCGATGCCCTGATCGTGCGTCTGACCCTTGTCCCTGCGGCGATGGCGCTGTTGGGCAAGTCGGCCTGGTACATGCCCCAATGGCTGAACCGGATTCTGCCGAGAATCGATGTGGAGGGGGAGGACTTCCACCGGCCAAACCAGGCGGAGAAGACCGGAAGGATCGGCATCCCTGCAATTAAAAGTCAAAACGGTTGATCAGCCCCTCCGCAGCTCTTCGGACAGCCGCTCTATAGGGAGCGGCTGTTTTTCATGAGGCTGCGTCCCTTCCGCAGTGGGGAATCGGCATGCCTATTTTCCCAAGAGGAGGATGGGCCTTATAATGGGAGGAGGAGGGATTGAGCCTTGAATAAAAAAGCCCCAGGTCTGGAAACGATCCATGATCTGTTCGCTACCAGACTTCCGATATTGATTTGGGTATCCATGGTTTATGTGGGAACGGTTATTCTGCAATTTCTGAATGAACCCCTGATTTTGCAGGCTTGTGTATTTACCGGTTTGTTTACGGTTCATGTTTTGCTGCATTGGAATGTATACCGGATCACCCCGAAGCAATACTGGTTTTATTTTTCCATCCAGGCTGTGCTGATCTATCTGTGCGCCATTCTGATGCCGGGAGGCTACCAGGTGGTGCTCATTGGGCTGCTCCCGGTTATGATTGCTCAGAGCTTAGGCTTTTCTTTCCGGATCAAACGGATTCTGTTTGTTTCCGTCATCAGCCTGTTCCTCTTCTTCGATGCGGCCTTGACCATCCATGATACAGGCGAGCTGCTTGTATTTTTACCGCTTTTTGCGTTGATGCTGATTATCGTCATTGCGTACGGGATCTTATTCTTCCGCCAGGTTCAGGAGCGGCTGCGAATCCAGAACTTCCTGCATGAGCTTGAAGAGGCCCATTCCAAGGTGGAGGAGCTGACCCTGTCCAATGAACGTCAACGGATGGCCCGGGATCTCCATGATACGCTGGCACAGGGAGTGGCGGGGATGATCATGCAGCTGGAGGCTGCGGATGCACACATGACCCAGGGCAATGGGGAGCGGGCCCAGGGGATTGTCAGGCAAACCCAGCAGCAGGCGCGCCGGACGTTGGCCGAGGCACGGAGAGCGATTGATGATTTGCGGCGCAAATCCGGACCCGATGTGGATTTCCGGGAAGCCGTGGCGGAGGAGGTGCGCCATTTCCGTGAGGCAACCGGCATTCCGGTTGAGGCGGAGGTGAAGCTCAGCCGGCCGTTATCCGGACTTGTGATGGAGCACAGCCTGCATATGGTGAGAGAGGGCTTCACCAACATTGCCCGCCATGCCAGGGCCAGTGAGGTCCGGCTGGGGCTGTCCGACCGGAATGGTTTGCTGCAGATTGAAATGACGGACAACGGCAGAGGCTTTCAGGCGGCGGACATCGGCAGGGACCCGGGCCACTACGGCCTGTTGGGCATACGGGAGCGGGCCAGGCTGATGGGCGGGGACATGACGGTGTCCAGCACAGGAAAAGGAACGGAGATGCGGGTCACCATACCATTGGATGAAAGTGAGAAGCCATGAGCCTTTATAATATTTTGATTGTGGATGACCATTTTGTGGTCAGGGAAGGTCTGAAGCTGATTTTGGAAACGGGGGAGCAGTTCCGTGTGGCAGGCGAAGCGGAGAATGGCCAGCAGGCCCTGGACCTGGTGGAAACCGTCAAGCCGGATGTGATCCTGATGGACCTGAACATGCCGGTGATGTCCGGCCTGCAGGCTATGGAGGAGCTGAAACGGAGGAATAATCCCACGCCGGTGATTATCCTGACCACTTATAACGAGGACGAGCTCATGATCAAGGGTTTGGCGCTGGGAGCCAAAGGGTACCTGCTGAAGGATACCGGACGGGAGAATCTGTTCCGGAATATCGAGTCGGCTGTACGCGGGGAGACGCTGCTGTCGGCAGATATTATGGAGCGGGTGATGAATGCCCGGATGCAGCAGAAGGAGGCGGCCAAACCCGCTGCGTCAGGCGGGGGGCCCCTCAGCGAGAGGGAAACCTACATCCTCCAATGTGTGGCCCGGGGGTTTAAAAGCAAGGAAATCGCCTATGAGCTGGGGATTGCCGAACGGACGGTAAAGGCCCATCTAACCAGCATTTACAACAAGCTGGGGGTGGATTCCCGGCCGCAGGCGGTGGCCCTGGCGCTGGAGCGAGGAATCTTACAGAATTAAACCGGAAGCAGCCTGCCGCGGGCTGCTTTTTTTCTTGGCTTCATTTTCCTCTTGCATACGAATATGCGTTCGTGTATATAATAAGAACATACATTCTCTAGGGTCAAGCGGGTTTGAAGACAGACCCTACACGAAGCAGAAGCCGCATTGCGGAAATTGGGGAGGCGAACATCATTGTGCAGCAAGCAGCAGGAGACCGCACCATATTCCTCATTGACGCCCAATCCTTCTATGCCAGCGTGGAAAAGACGGGAAGGCCCGAGCTGGCCGGCCGCCCGGTAGCCATCGGCGATCCCGACCGGCCGTCAGGGATTATTCTCGCCGCATGCCCCGTCGCCAAGAAGAAGGGGGTGACCACGGCGGAGCGGATCAATCAGGCCCGGAGCAAATGCCCTGAGCTGGTGGTGATCCGTCCCCGGATGCACCGGTACATTCAGGTATCCCTGTTGCTCACCGGGATTTTCGAATGCTACACGGACCAGGTGGAGCCGTATTCCATCGATGAGCAGTTTCTTGATGTGACGGGCTCCTTGGCCCTGTTCGGCTCCGCCGAGTCCCTGGCCCGGGAGATCCAGACCCGCATTGTGCTGTCCACGGGCGTGTGGTGCCGGGTGGGCATCGGCCCGACGAAGATTCTGGCCAAGATGGCCACGGACAATTTCGCCAAGCGTAACCCTGCAGGGCTGTTCCGGCTGGATGCCGCCAATCTGGAGGAGGCGCTGTGGCCCCTGCCGGTCCACCATATGTTTATGACCGCCTCCCGGATGACCCGGCATTTTATGCGGATGGGCCTTCCTTTGATCGGGGACATCGCCCGGCTGGAGCTGGCGGACTTCAAACGCCGGCTGCGCAGTGAAATGGGCAAACAAAGCGACATCCAGACGGAGTATTATTGGCAGACGGCCAGGGGCATTGATCCGAGCCCCGTAGTGTCCAGCATCCGCAAGCCGCTGAAGGCCATCAGCCACGGAAAGGCGCTGCGGGCCAGCCTCTACAAGAACCGGGAGGATATCGAGGTGGTGCTGCTGGAGCTGGTTGTGGAGGTCTGCCGCAGAGCCCGGCGGCATGGCCAGATGGGCCGGGTCATCGTGGTGGGCGCGGTGGAGACGGACGGGGAGCGCAACGGCGGCTTCCAGCGGCAGATGACGCTGCCCCAGCCCACCTCGCTGACCCACGAGACGGCGGAGGCGGTGCTGGCGCTGTTCCGGCGCCATTGGGGCGGTTTGCCGGTGACGCGGCTCATGGTGATGCTTACGGACCTGACGCCGGATGATACGGATCAATTAACGCTGTTCACCGACCGCACCCGCCAGTACCGGCTGGAGCAGACGCTGGACTCCATCAAGGACCAATACGGCAGCGCCTCCATTGTGCGGGCCTCCTCCTTCCTGGACAGCGGAGTCGCCAAGGAACGGGCGGAGCAGATCGGGGGGCATTACCGATGAGCAGGCTGGACGGAAATGAAAGGTGGAATTCGAAAATGCTGTTGACCGAGCATCAGGAGCAGTATGACCGGCGCCATGAGCCGGCGGGGACCCGGCCTACCGCCGAGGAGTTTACCCTTGTGCGGGATTCGGTGGTGCTGAAGAACATGCAGATTATGGTGGAGCGCAGCCTGGAGGAGATCGGCCTGTCCTCCCACCTCTTCAAGAAGCTGTACACCGCCGTCACCCAACTGGTGATGAACCGGATCAGCCGGGAGCTGTATACGCTGCAGCGGGAGATGAAGAAGCGGAACCTGAAGATGACCACCGACGAGCAGGCGGACAACGTGCTGTATTACCGCTTCATCTGCCGGGGCTACGAGGACCGCTTCGGCATCATGCGGGAGGCATTGAAGGCGGAAATGAGCCTCCGGCTGAGCGCCATGGTGTCCGAGCTGCTGGGGGAGTTTAAGAATAAGGCGAATTGATATAGGCTGCACCGGGCTCCATTCGCGGGAATGGGGCTTTTGGGTGGAGATCGAGAGATGGAGGGAATATGTCGCCAATAATGGAATTTTATGTGCACAGTCTTTACTTGCTTCTGGTACACTTTTGTTACCAGGTACATCCACTTGCTGTCTGCTTCTGAGCTTTCTCCTAATTACATACTTATCGTACCAATTTGCTCCTTCTGTACTTAAAGGAAGCTTGAGTCCAGAGGCTACTAGCTTTAAAAACTCTGCACGACTAACATTTTCCTCTGGCTTGAAAGTACCGTCCTCAATCCGTCCACATAACCGTCTTTCACAGCATTCAAAATCGATTGTTCCGCCCAACGACCTTTTAAGTCTTTTGCAATCAACATATTGCCATAATTATGTATTATCGATAAAATAAATAAGATCATGCTAACACATGTAACTAAAGGGGATATTACTCATATGGCTAAACTTGTTATGTCTTGTGCAATCATATTCTTACTTGCAACAAATGCAATGACAGGGTACCTTCTTTATGAAGAAGTTACAACGCGCAATCAACTAGCGGCTGCACGTAATCTGCAAATTGCTAGTAATGAACAACCTGTTGCACGTAATAATGAGCAAGCTGTCACGACTGTAAAGGTAGAGGGAACTAATAAGAATGATAGTGGCACCGCGCCCTCACAACAAGGTATAAAAGTAGATAATCCTAACAAGGTTGAAAATAGTACAAAATCCTCACAACAAGATATAAAAATAGATAATACGAATAAAATCGATGGTACAAAATCCGCACAAAAGGACACGAAAGTAGAAACTGGAACTGCAACGACAGATTCTTATATTTATTTTATTGACGATAATAAGATAAAGGAAGCTCTATTAGAAGGTAAACAATGCCTTCTAGATTGTGATAAGAACTTCACACTCCCTTTAATAAGTTCGGCCAAGAATGATATTAATTATCCCTTAGAAGCAATTATTGCAACTCCATACGAGGTCGTACAGGGATACTCCGGTCTATTATTTTATGAAATTGATGAAATACCTTCATTGAATAATGCTAAGGCTTTGGTAAGTTTTAAAAGCTTAGGCTTTCGTGTTCCTATGTCTAGAAAATATTCGGCAAAGGATCATACGGTCTATCTAGAACAAGATAATAAAAAAATTGAGGCTATACATACGGACAATAGTGTTACCGGAACAGATCGTTCCCTAAAACAGGTATCGTTTGATGTAAAATCAATTGACTTTACAAAAAAAGCTAATCTCATTGTTGAAAACAAAAATAATAATACTTCTTTTGTTTATAGTGTAGACTTTAAAAAATATATTCAATGATACCAGTAAAGCGACGCATAGTTTTCTATAGAATTTTACAGTTGCGGTTAACCAGTTATTACTGGTTAGCCTTTTTTTTGGCTAATATACGGGGAAGGGAAGCATGAAAACGCGAGGTTTTGAGGTTTCATAGGAGCATAGCGCTTGCTTTAGATAAAGATTTTATTTCACTGAGAAAACGAGTAGTGTGGGCGTCTCTTTACGGAGCAAAGAATGAGACTATGTCATTAATTGAATTACTGCTAGCAATTGCGTGTTACAGCTTTCTTGCGGAGTACGAGATGTAACCGGCATCAATAATGTAACTTAATTCGAAGGTAAAAACAATGTTCCTCCTCCCGGCGGAGGTCTGCCATGACCGATCTTATGACCCCAGTCATCTGATTTCATGACAGATTTCACATGTTTCCAAATCCTTCTGCGTCTATAATGAATTCATTCCTGTGCCTTCGTGAGATACAGGGATCAGAGATAAGGAACACAGGGAGGCAGCGGCCATGAGGCCGGCTATTTTATCGGAGGAGCTGTGAGGATGAATAAGTTAACCAATTTTTCCATGAAGAACATCACGGCCGTTATCATTATTGTTCTTCTCCTCTTCGGCGGGGGCGCTTATTCCGCAACCACACTGAAGGTGGAAAGCATGCCGGATATTTCATTTCCGGTTGTACTGATCAATACCATGTATATGGCGCCGCCCAAGGATGTGCTGGACGGAGTGACGGAACCGCTGGAGAAGGCGGTTGCCAGCATGGAGGGGCTGAAGAACCTGAGCTCAAGCTCCAGCGACAACTTCTCGCAAATCATTCTGGAGCTGGAGCAGTCGGTGAATACCGATGACGCCAAGCGGGATGTGGAAAGTCTGATCTCCAACGTCAAGCTGCCCTCGGGCTCGGAGAAGCCCCAGGTCACCACCTTCGGCTTTGCCTCGGAGCCGGTGTATTACGTCTCGCTCTATGCCCAGAACGGCATGAGCCAGCAGGAGCTCGACAAGCTGTACAAGGACGTAATTGAACCCGGCTTTAAGGGAATGGACGGCATCGACCACATCGACTCCATCGGCAACCAGGAATCGGTGCTGACCATGAAGCTGAACGGCAATGCCATTAACAACTATGGATTGACCCCTTCCCAGGTGTCCCAAAGCATTCAGGCGGCGCTGATGACAAGCCCGGCGGGAACGGTTGACTTTAACGGCAACGAGCAGATGGTCCGGGTGAAAAGCGACCTGAACACCATCTACGGTCTGGAGAATATGAAGATTCCTACGGGCATCGGCTCCACCGTATTGCTGAAGGATGTAGCCAAGGTAGAGGCCATTACCGAATCCACCTTCTACTCCCGTTTAAACGCCCAACCGGCGATTGGCGTGCGTCTGTACAAAACGAAGAATGCCAATGCCGTCCAGTTCGGCGGTCAAGCCGACGAATTGATGGAGAAGTGGAAGGTAGAATATCCCAATATTAAATTCCAGCCGATCTATAACAGTGCCACCGAAATTCAGAATTCCATCAACGGTATGCTGAAGGAAGGTATTTTGGGAGCGCTGCTGGCCTCCATTATGATTCTGTTATTCTTACGGAACGTACGGATGACTCTAATCGTATTGGTATCTATCCCGTTATCCATGCTGATCACACTTATGGTCATGGCCCCGTTGGGCATTTCTCTCAATATTATGACCTTGGGCGGAATGGCCATCGCTGTCGGGCGGGTTGTGGATGACAGTATCGTGGTTATAGAAAATATCTTCAGCCAGCTGCAAAAGGCCCAGGAACGCAACGAGTCAGTCATTAAAATGGCGACGGCTCAGGTGGCTTCGGCCATTACCTCGTCTACCATTACTACCGTGGGTGTATTCGCACCTATCGCATTTGTAAGTGGGGTTATGGGTGAAATCTTCCGTCCCTTCGCCATTACGCTGAGTGTTGCGCTGCTGTCATCACTGGTTGTTGCCTTGACAGTAATCCCCATGCTGGCAAAGCTTTTGGTTCTGAAAAGCGGGTCCATCAAAACCCATACAGAGGCACCTGCAGGGAAATTAGCTACAACCTACAAAAGGGCGCTGGCCTGGTCCCTGAAGCATCGTATGCTTACAGTGGGCATGTCCATCCTGCTTTTGATCGTATCGGTTATGGGGACTTTGCCGTTCTTGGCCCAGACCTTCATGCCGGAGAGCGATTCGGACAAAATGATGCAGTTTTCCATCAAGATGCCCCGGGAAACCACCATTGAAACCATGAATGAAAAGGTAAAAGAAATCGAAAACGACATGTTGAATGCCAAGGATTCTGCAGGTCAGCCTACCTTTGAATATGTGGAATCCTCCATCGGCTATAACGGAGGCAGCGACCGGGTTTCATACCGCAGCTCCTTCTTCGCCGTAGCCTCCGGCGCATCGGATACCAAGGCGGTTGTCCAGGATTTCAAGAAGCGGATGAGCGATATGCTGCCTGCAGGCTCTGAGGCCGAAGGCTCCGTAATCAGTATGGGCGGTACAGGCGGCGGTACGGATTTCAGCTATATGCTGAAGGGTGACGATATCCTGTATCTTCAGGAGGCAGCCAAGGTGGTCAAGGAACAAATGAAGACCTTCCCTGAGCTGACGGACATTAAGGACAGCTTAAGCGAGTCCAAGATGGAAGTGGAAATCGCCGTTGATCAAAACAAAGCAAGACTGTATGGATTGTCCTCCGCCCAGATCGTGCAAGGCGTACATACCTGGCTCGCGGAAGAAAAAATCGGCGATCTGAAATTTGACAATACCACCTTCGAAACCAAGGTAATGCTGGACCCCAGCTTCAAAAACTCCGTGGACAAAATCGGCCGGTTCACTCTGACTGCCCCCACCGGAGCCAAGGTGGCCCTGAATGAAGTGGCCAAGGTGAATCAGATTGAAGCTCCTGCGGCCATCAGCCGCAACCAGCAAGTGCAGTTCGTCCAAGTAACGGCCAAGATCAACTCCGCCGACAAAGGCGGCATCAGCGCCAAGGTCACTGCAGAGCTGAACAAGCTGGAGCTGCCCGGCGGCGTCCGTACAGAAGTGAAGGGTGTTACCGATGATATGACGGAAAGCTTCCAGCAATTGCTGGTGGCCATGATGGCCTCTATATTTATCGTATACCTGATTATGGTTCTGGCCTTCGGCAACGGCAGCGCACCCTTCGCCATCCTGTTCTCTCTGCCGCTTGCAGCCATTGGTGGACTTGTAGCTCTATTAATTACCAATGAATCTATTAATATCACCTCTCTGATCGGCTTCCTGATGCTCATCGGCGTCGTGGTTACCAATGCCATCGTGCTGGTGGACCGGGTGCAGCAGCTCCGGGAGGAGGGCCACAACATCCGCGATGCTTTGATCGAAGCGGGTATGACCCGTCTGCGTCCCATTATTATGACGGCCGGGGCCACGATTATTGCCCTCATGCCGTTGGCGCTTGGTTTTTCCAAGGGCGCGGTCATTTCCAAGGGACTGGCGGTTGTGGTAATCGGCGGTTTGACCACCTCCACGCTGTTAACCCTTGTTGTCGTACCGGTGGTTTATGATCTGATCGAAGGCTTCAAGCGCCGTATAGGCCGGCTGTTCCACCGAAAGAAGCCAACCAATACGGATGCCCCGAATGCCACTTCCGCAACCCACTGAAAAGGAGAATAAACCATGAATCGGACAAAAACCAACAAGTTGAAGGCCGGCTATCCTGTTGCCGGAGCCATGGTGCTTGCCGCGGCTCTTTTGGCGGGATGCTCGGCAGAGCCGGCGCAGCAGGCTGCGGCAGCCGTTGAATCCCAGGTGAAGAGCGTGAAGGTAGCGCCTGTCGAGAAGAAATCCATCGGTGAGCCTATGGAGCAGGTGGCGGATATTTCCGCTTCCGTCCAAATGAATATTGTGACCAAGGTGAACGGTGATGTGCTGGAAATTCTGAAGAAGCGCGGAGACCGGGTGGAAAAGGGGGATGTCCTGTTCCGGATCGATCCCACCGACCTGGAGATCCAGAAGGAAAAGGCACAGCTGTCCATTGCCGGCACTCAAGAGCAGATGGTGAAGGCCCGCCAGGATCTGGCGGACGGCAAACAAGAGATGAAGGACGCCATCACCAAGATGGAATCTGCCTTGAAGGATGCGGAGAAGGGCTACAACAAGCTGCGCAATGATTATGATCTGGGCCTGGTGCCCAAAATCCAGCTGGAGCAGGCGGAAACTCAGCTGAACAGCCTGCGTCTTGATCTGGAAGGGATGAACCGCAAGCTGAAAAACCTGGAAAACACCAACTCCCTTTCCCAGCTGGAATATGGGTTGAAAACAGCGGATGTCTCCTTGCGTGAGCTGGACCGAGGCTTAAGCAATACGGAAGTGAAGGCCACTGTAGGAGGCGTATTGACAGATCTTCCTGTTGAAATAGGGATGACCTTGAGCCCGGGTATCCCGGCAGCTACTGTGCAGCAGCTGGATCCGGTGAAAATCCAGGCGGAGCTGACGGAAGAAGCCGCGGCACTGGTGCGGGGCAAGCAGGAGCTGAACTTCTACGTCCCGGGTACTGTGGACAAAACCAAGGCAACCGTCAGTTACCTGGCTGACGTAATCGGCGCCCAGACCAAATCCTATTCGCTGGAGCTGACCGTGCCAAATCCGGACTTCAAGCTGAAGCCGGGCAGCAAGGCGCAAATTTTGTTAACGGAAGAGAAGGATCAGATTGTTGTTACAGTGCCGACATTGAGTGTTGTCCGCGAGGGCGGGGATACGTATGTGTTTGTCATCAACGGAAATGCTGCAGAAAAGCGGAAAGTGCAGCTGGGACGTTTGCATGAAACCTACCAGGAGGTGCTCTCCGGCGTGAAGGAGGGTGACCAGCTGGTTATCTCCGGACAGAACCAGCTGAAGGACAAGGAAGCTGTACAGATTGTCAAGTAATAGACATACAGGAGGAGAGCAACTTGAATAATAAATGGAAATTATCTCTGGCATCTGTAGCGTTATCCGTCTCACTCTTGGGCCCCGGCATCGCTGTGTATGCAGCAGACGGGAGTGCAGTCCCTGTGCTTGCCGCTGCCGCCGGACCGTCCGTGAAGCTGACTGATCTGTTGGATGTGGAGCTGAAGAGTGTCCTGAACCAAAAAACAGAAGCCGGCACCCGCCTGGGTGTAGTGGTCCGGTTGAAGAATACAGGGGCTGCGGTAACCCGTGTACCGGATTATGAGGTTAGAGCCGAGACTGCCGACGGCATCCAATATACCCTGAAGGCCAGCGCGGCCAATGCCCGTTCCCTTCAGGCCAAATCCAGCACGGAGCTCAGCTATCTGGTGGATCTGGACCGGATGGACGAAGTTACCGTGACGCAGGTGAACTGGACGGATGTGGATGTTTATGTCTATCCCAAGACGGAAACAGTAGTCGCCTCCATTCCTGTCCAGGCTGAGGTATGGCTGGGGGAGGCCGGTGTTATTGCCAAGCCGGAGGCGTTGAAGAAATGGTCGGATTCCTTCCGGATTCCGGGCCTCACCTCTCCTGTCCAATATACACCCGTGTCCATCAGTAAGGAGTCCACCGCCGCGGGAACGGTGTATGTGGTTCAGCTTCTGGCCTCCAATCCTTCGGAGCGGCGCGAGTCCATTCCCGCGTTCACCCTGGACGGGAAATCGGACAGCAAGGTCTTCAACGGCTCCCGTGTGGAGCAGGGTGCATTAACAGTGGAGGCAGGGGCGGACAAGTACATCCATTATGCCATCCCCACGGAGCAGGATACCGTATTGCAAAGCCTGAACCTGCTGACGCCGGAAACCTTCGCTGACGCGGGAGCGGCCGGAGTTAATGTAACCAGCTATGCCGTAGGCCGGCTTCATATTCTGCTTCCCGGTGAGGGAGAGGGTACCTCAGCCACTGCCTATTCGCTGGGTACACCCATTGTATTCGACGGCAAAAGCCAGCTGGTTAATCCGGAGATGAAGGTTTCTGTCGAGGAATTCTATATGCACGCTAACAAGGAGGAGGGCAACAAGGGGGTTACCGCCACCTTTAAGCTCACCAATACCTCCAAAAAACCTTTGGCCGTGCCTGCCTTTGCCGCAGATCTGGTAACCAAGGAAGGGTATGAATATGCAGGCAGCCGGCAAGCCATCCAAACGGCAACCGTGCTGCCGGGATCCTCGGTGACGGTACGTTACGCATTTACCGTACCCGGTTCGGAACAAGGGGAAAACCTTGTCCTGAAGGTGCAGGATGCGGTGACCGCCGCTCCTTACAAAACCGCTATCGCGGCGCTGTCCACAGGGCTGCAGAAGGCGGAGGATAATCAATGGAACCTGTATCCGTTCCAGGTTAAGGTGAACCGCTGGACCTTGAATTCCAATTATGGGCCGGAAACCGGGTATACGTACGTCTACAAATTAAAGCTTGATTTGTCCATCAAGCGCGCTGAGGATATCCAGTTGGACAATGCATTTCCGCGGATTCTGGTAGAGCAGTATGATTCCTTTGACCGGCTTGTTGGCAGCGGCAGCGCCACTCTCTACGGACAGGGGCGTCTCGTGAGCGGAGAAAACACGATTACCCTGCAGGGTGCTTCAGAAATGCTGGACATCCGGCATAAAATCCTAATTTATGAAGTTTTCAGTACACCCAATGGAGATGCCAAGCGTCTGCTGGGCCAATACAAGCAATAATCCATCCATTTCACCAAATCAATAAATGGAAAAGTCCGGCCGCATCCAAGGGATGCCCAGCCGGACTTTTTTGATGCTTTTGTCTATTATTCCCTCGACCAGGCCGCTTCCAGCGCTGCCAGATCGAATTTCTTCATGCCCAGGAACGCCTTGGTGACCCGTTGGATTTCCTCGGGTGAACCCTCGGCCATTATCCGGTCCAGTTGCTCCGGCACAATTTGCCAGGATACGCCGTACCGGTCCTTCAGCCATCCGCACTGCTCCGCCTCCGGAACAGCCGACAGCCTGTCCCAGTAATAATCGAGTTCCGCCTGATCCTTGCACCGGACCATAAAGGAGAGGGCTTCATTAAAGCCAAAATCCGCATCATAGCCATTGTCCATGGCGGTGAAGCTTTGGCCGCACAGGGTGAAGGAGGCGAAATTAATCTTGGCCTGCTCCACTCTGGCTTCACCTTCTCCGTACCGGCTGATGAAACCCACGGTGGAATCGGGGAAGATCTCCGCATAGAAGCGGACGGCCTCCTCTGCTTGCCCGCAGACACCGCCGGAGAAAAGCAGATTGGGTGTGATGATCTGCTGGAGCTGCTCTCCGTCAACGAGCATGGGCTGCCAGCTCAGGCCGAACCGGTCCTGAATCCAGCCGTACCGGCGGCTGAAGGGATATTCCCCCAGAGGCATCAAGGTGCTGCTGCCTCCTTCCGCCAGGACGCTCCACAGCGCGTCCACCTCATCTGCGGTTGCGCAGGCCACCATGAAGGAGATGGAGGGGTTCAAGCGGAAATACGGGCCAGCGCTGATGGCTTGAAAGGGCTGGCCGGCCAATTCAAAGCTGACCGACTCCGCATTGCCGGAAGGCGTATCCGGCAGGGTAGTGGCGGATGTAATGCCCGAACCGGGCAATAACCCGGTGTACAGCTGCACCGCCTCCTTGGCCTGGGTGTCAAACCAGAGGTGGGGAATAATCTTGTGCATACAAAACCTCCCAACAGATCATTTATGGCTGTTTAAAGCCCTGCCCAATTGGTTATTTCCAGGTGGGGTAAAGGGCGATCAGCTTATCGTCGTTATCCTTGGGGAATCCCCGGCCGTCCCGGTTGCCCACCAGAATATAGAGGGTGCCGTCAGGAGCCTCGGCTACAATGCGCAGGCGGCCCCACTCCTTCTTGTACAAGGAGCTGACGGAGGCGGAGCGGCCGCTGCTCTCCGGCATCACCTGCAAGAGCTGCTGCCCGGACAAGGCGGCTACCAGCAGCCGGCCCTTCCAGGGGCCTTGGGTGATGAACGTCATGCCGGAGGGAGCCCAGGTTTCGCTGCCGCTATGAGCCAGAGGGGCCAACAGCGGGACACCGTCCCGTGTATCCGTTTCGTCCCCCTGGATCAAGGGCCAGCCGTAGTTGGCGCCGGGGGTGATAATGTTCAATTCGTCATGGGCGCTTTGTCCATGCTCGGAGCTGAAGAGGGCGCCGGTATCCGGCTGCCAGGCCAACCCCTGGGGATTCCGGTGGCCCCAGCTGTAAACAGGGGAGCCGGTGAATGGGTTATCCCCAGGCACAGAACCATCCGGCGCAAGGCGGAGTATTTTGCCGGCCAGGCTGTCCTTTTGCTGGGCCAGCTCCCGTTTGGCGGCATCGCCTGTGGTGATATACAAGAACCCGTCGGGTCCGAATTTTAGCCGTCCGCCGTTATGGGTGCTGCTTCCGGGAATGTCGTCGATCAGGGTGGATTCAACTTTGGCGGCATCCTGACCGATGGAGAGGCGGAGCACACGGTTTTTAACAGCATCGCCGTTCCGGTAGGTCTGGTATACATAAGCGGTACCATTCCCGGCAAAGCTGGGGTCCAGGACAAGCCCCAACAATCCGCCTTCTCCCAAGCCTGTGGAAGGCAGCTCCAGCAGGGGGGCCTCCCGGACCTTGTCGCCTTCAATGACACGAAGAAAACCCGGCCGTTCCGTGAAGAAAATCCGCCCATCCGGAGCAAATGCCAATTCCCATGGCAGCTGCAAGCCTTCCGCCAGCACCTGGGTCCGGTAAGGGAAATCATCGGCCTGTGGTGCCGCCGATTCGACAGCTGCTGAGGAAGCAGCCGGAGAGGCTGCGCTGCCGGTTCCCGGTGAAGCTTCCTCCCGGACAGCGCAGCTAGCCGTGAGCAGCAAAAGGGCAGCGCTTCCAGCCGCTGCGAGCTTGTGCATATCATCCGCCTCCATTCATTTTAACATGGTATTGGTAATCGTATCTTATTCGGTTTTGTACTTACCGGGGGCTCCCCCAAAAGTAATCGGAATCCGCTTCGAAGCATCTCGTCACTTTTGGGGGGGAATCATTAATATTACCCGCCTCCGCCGGTTTTGAAACCTAGAGGGGATGCCGGTTCTGCTGCCTGTATTCGCTGGGGGAGATGCCGTAGCACTTGCGGAACATCCGGCTGAAGTGGGTATAGCTGGTGAACCCGCAGGCGAAGGCTGCTTCCTCCAGGGTAACGTTGTCGTAGAGAATATGCTCCCGGGCATGGTTCAGCCGCATCAGTATGGCGTAATCCATTACGGAGCAGCCGTAGGCCTCCTTAAACAGCTCCGATGCCCGTGAGATTCCCAAGCCCCCGTGGGAGGCAATCTGCTTCAAGGTCATAGGCTGGGCCGAATGGGCTTCCATGTAGCTTTTCATTCGGGCTGCTGCCCGGGGGATGGGATGGGAGGAATAGGGGGAGAGACTGCGGCGGACGGACAGGAGCAGGAGCCGGCCCAGATAATCCTGGGTTTCCGCATCCTGGTCGCGCAGTCTGCGGAACTCATAAACCAGATTTTTGAAGAGATTCAGGAACGGCTCATCCTGGCCCAGCTGGAGCTTGCGCTTAAAGTCCCCCTCCAGCCAATGGAGAGGTTCGCCCACGGTGCAGGACATATAATAATCTGCGCAGCGCACCGCCTTTTGTCCGTCAGGCAGCCCGGTCTCCAGCATATAGCTGTCCCCAGGTGCGGCAACCATCAGATCGCCGGGGGCATATTCCTGCGGCACCCCATTTAAGTGAATGCGGCTTTTTCCCTCCGCCTGGAAACGGAGCAAATAGTGGGGCAACAGCCGCCGGGAGGAATAGGGTTTGGTGTGAATGGAATACCCGCAGGCTATAACCGTACAGGGTGATATTTGCATGGATAAGGCTCCCTCCTGCATAAATAATCGGAAGATATGACAACCTGGCGGAAGATCGTTTCTGTTCAACCTGCCCAGGGTTTTTTTATAATAATAAGGGAAAATGAAAACGGTCGCAATCATTGGGGAGCTGGACGATGAAAAGCAAAACGGCTGTGCAGCTGTACACACTGCGGGAGGAATGCCAGGCAGATTTTCCTTATGTGCTGAGGGAATTGAAGCGAATGGGGTGGGGCGGAGTACAATTTGCCGGCTATCACAGCAGCGAGCCCGAAGAGCTGGCAGCTATTCTGAAGGAGCTGAACCTGCAAACGGCGGGTTTGCATGTGGGGTATAACCGGTTTGTGGAGGAGCTGGACACGCTGGTCCAAGAAGCGCGGATTCTGGGTACCAAGGACTTGGTCTGTCCGGCCATTCCGGCAGATTTGCGTACTCCCGCAGGGTATATGGAGGTCCGCAGGGTGTTGAATGAAGCCGCCGCCCGGCTGAAAAGAGAGGGGATGCGGCTTAGCTACCACAATCATGCCTTCGAATTTGAGACCCTGGTAGAGGGGCGGACGGCGCTGGAATATCTCCTGGACCTGTGCCCCGAAAATCTGGTGCTGGCGGAGCTGGATGTGTATTGGGTGAAAAAGGGCGGGTATGATCCCGTGGCTTATTTGGCCCCATATCAAAACCGTATGCCCATTATCCATCTGAAGGATATGACCCGGGATGAGGAGCAGACCTTCGCTGAGATCGGGGAGGGTTCCATTGATTTTAAGCCGATCCTGAAGTGGGGTGAGGCCAATGGGGTGGAATGGTATGTGGTGGAGCAGGACCATTGCAGCCGCTCACCTATGGATTGTGTTGAAACAAGCTGGAGAAATCTGTCCCGGCTAATGAAGGGCCTTCTGTGACACTTCATTGGTCATCGGTGCGGAGCGAACCGCAGCACGAATGGTTTCATTAAAGAAGTGCATTCCTAAAGGGGGAAAAAGAATCATGGGCAAAAAGCTAAGAGTAGGCGTTGTAGGTACGGGCAATATCTTTGTGTCGGCGCATCTGGAGCCGCTGCTGCTGCATACAGAGCTTGAGGTAGTGGCCCTTTGTGATATCAAACGGGAGAAGGCGGAGCGGATCGCCTCAGAGCACCACATCCCGTTCGTATATGCTGATTACCGGGAGATGCTGGCGGAGCAGGAGTTGGATATCGTGGACATCTGCACACCCAACCTGCTCCATTCGCAGGTGGCGGTAGCGGCTCTGCAGGCAGGGGCGCATGTGTTTTGCGAAAAGCCGGATGCGGTCAGTCCGGAGGAGGCACAGCGGATGGCGGATGCCGCCGTGGAAGCGGGCAAACATCTGATGGTGATGCGGAACAACCGGTTTTCACCCCAGGCTCAATTTTTGAAGCGGTATATCGAGGAAGGCCATGCAGGCGAGATTTATACCGGACGCTGCGGCTGGCTCCGCCGGAGAGGCATACCGGGAAAGGGCGGCTGGTTTACCACCAAGGAGCTGTCCGGCGGAGGGCCGCTGATTGACCTGGGTGTCCATTTTATTGACTTGGCCATTTGGCTGATGGGCAATCCCCGTCCGGTAGCCGTCAGCGGCGCCACCTACACCAAGTTTGCCAACAATGAGCTGTCCGACTCCATTCACAGCAGCTTCGGGGAAAAGCAGGAAAACGGCATCTTCGACGTGGAGGATCTGGCTACCGGCTTCATCCGCTTCGATAATGGCGCCACGCTCCAGCTTGAATTCAGCTGGGCCTCCAATGTGGGGGAGGAGATGAACTTCGTCGAGCTGCGCGGTACGAAAGCGGGAGCCAGCATCAAAAAAGGGGAGCTGGGCGTATTTACTGAAACCGCGGGCCAGCTGACAGATCTGGTGCCTGTATTTAAGGGCAATCAGGGCCACGGCAATCATGGCAAACATCTGTATCATTTCGTCGACTGCATTCAAGGAAGGGCCACTCCCATCAACACCCCGGCCCAGGGCGTGGATATGATCAGGATATTGTCCGCCATCTACGAATCCGCCGCCGCAGGCAAGGAGATCCGGCTGTAGGCAGCAGCTCGCTGTATAAGAAAAGCGCTGTTTTCCCTTAGGAGCTGCGAGTACTTATTTCGTCGCAGTCTCTTTGTGAGGGTAGCAGCGCTTTTTGCGAAACATCGTTTTATGCGGCGGTAACCGCAGATGTAAATTCCTTGCGCGGCTGCAGGAGAAGCCAGATACAGGAGAACAGCAGAGCGGCTACCACCAGACTGTCAAACAGCATGGAGGCCTGGTCCTTCACCAAGAATTGTGTGAAATTATGCAGGAAGTGAAAGGCGATAAGCGGAAGCAGGGTTTTGTGCCGCACGTACAACAGCGAAAGGGACAGACCCACCAAGAAGGCGTAAGCCAGCTGCAGCAGGGTGGCGGCCAGATCCTGCCCGCCCATCAGATTAAGCAGATGGGTAAGGGAGAAGAGCAAGCTGGAGGTGAGAACAGCGATACGAATGCCTTTTTGCAGCAGGATATTCAGGATCAGCCCGCGGTAAACGGTCTCCTCCACAAAACCCACCAGCAGGGCCAGACCCAGCAGTCCGATCCATTGTATAGCCGAAACTTCCCGGAAGCCGTTGGTCAATCCGTTGGTGATAACCAGAAGCACATCCGCCACCAGCGGCAGATAAAAGAGCAGCTCCTTGCGCGGGATGGAACCGAAGCTGCGGAAGCCGTAACGGGTGTAGCGTTTGCCGGTCAGCATATACAGGAGCACCAGGACGGCGATGGGAGCAAAAGCATATGGAACCGGCGACTGGCTGGTTTTTTCCGTAATGGTGAGATAGGCTCCTGCGGCAAACAGGGCGAAAAACAGCATCACCTCAATCAGAACCACAGCCAGTACCGGGTGTTTTCCGGTAAAGCCGGACAATCCTTGTTTTTTTGTTGGTTGCACGTTATTCATCATGGTTCTCCTCCACAGCGGCACTTTGGTCCGCATTATAATCCTTCTCTAGTTCCTTCTCCCGCAAATCCCCCAGCCACCGCTCGGCCATCTCCAGATAGCGGAAGCCGTAGGTCAGCACCGACAGCCGGTAGCGGTAATCCTCCGGATTGTCCAGTTCTTCGGTTTCCTTATCCACGATCTGTTTGACTACGGCAAGCCGTCCAAGCTCCTCCCGCAACGATCCATGGAAGGCGGCAAGCCGTTCCCTCCGCAAGGAGTCCTCCAAATAATCGTAGAAAAAAAACTTCAGCAGATGTTCGTTGCGGTTGCGGGTTAGGGGCTCTCCCAGCCATTCCAGAAACTGTTTGCGGCCTGGTGTCTCCAGCGTGTACAACTTTTTGTTTTTGGCACCGTTCGATTCCACCAGTGAGACTGCTCCCTGCTCAGCAAGCCGTTTCAAGGCGGGATAAAGACTGCCATAGCTGGCCGTATAGAAGAAGCCGACGGATTGCTCGATGACGCTCTTCAAGCCGTAGCCGGTTTGGGGACCTTCCATTAATATGCCAAGGATCACATTATCGATCATGTTTAGGCTCCTTCATATCAAGTCGATATATCGAGTTGATACTATTATTATCCGGACAGTATCATTTTGTCAACAATTAATAAGATAAGGTTGTCCATAAACGAAAAAGCCGCCCCTTCAAAGGGACAGCTTTGGTGTAAAAAAGCCACTCATGCTGGGGTTCCCGCTGCATCGAAGACCGATGAAATGTCAGTGAAGGCCCTCAAACCGGCTTTGCCGATTTCGAGGCTTCCATAACACATCCAGCCTGCGGCAGGGACCATGTTATTTCAGGGCAGCGGTATGCGGTGGTTTTATTCCTCTTCCTTCACAGCGGCGAGGGTATTGTAGTTGGCCATAGGCTCCTTGGTCAAAAACGGCGCATCCACATAACGGGACAGATAGTTGTCACCGAAAAGGATGTCATACTGCAGCAGCCGGTATTGCTCCACCAGCTCCTCAGAGCCGGGGGGAACCGTGCGGGAGAGTGCTCCGGACGGTTCCGCCGTCAGGTTGCGGATCAGACCCGGCACAGACCGGTAGAGCTTGGAGCCGAGGGCGAATTGCCCCTCCGGCTTCATACCGAGTGTATCCAGCACATACGCACCCAGAAAAGAAGCGCTGATGGTATTCACCTGCTGTTCCTCCGCAGCGGCAAAATTGGACCAGGTGACAAACGGGATGCTGCGCAAGTTTTTGTATTCCGTGAGGCTCCAGTCTGCTGGCTTGCCAGATTGGACAAAACCTGCCTGGCGGTACAGGTCGTACTCTAACCCCAGAGTGGGCAGATGATCGCCGTAGAAAACAATATAGGTTGGTTCGTCAGCCTGGGCAAAATGCTCCACCAGCCGCTTCAAGGCCTGGTCGGCATAATGGGCACCTTGGGCGTAGGTCTCCAGCATATCGCGGGCATCCTCTGTTAAATCTCCCTCCACCTTAAAGGTATTGCCAGACGGATAACGGTTTTTATCCGTATAAGGGGCATGATTCTGCATGGTTACCGCATAAATAAATACCGGGTCCTCACTTTGGTCGATCTCATGAATGATGCTGTCGGCAATTTCGTTGTCGGAAATATAAAGGCCGTTGTATTCGGGGTTGATGAAGCCATCCTTGCTCTTAAAGCCTTCGAAGCCCAACTCCTTGTAAACACCCTCACGGTTCCAGAACCAGCCGTCGTAGGTATGGATGCCAAGACTCCGGTAGCCTTTTGTTTCAAAATAACTGGCCAGGCTGGGGACACTGCCGTTGACATATTGCAAATACGGCACGGAGCCAGCAGGCATAAAGGACATGGAAAGACCGGTGAGAACCTCAAACTCCACGTTGCTGGTGCCCCCTCCGAATTGGGGGGACAGCATGGTGCCGGAGGGATAGCTTTGCTGCAGCTGATGAAGCGTCGGCACCGGATCGGCGCTGAAGGAGACATTGGAAAGCACGGTAGGGTCCCAGAACGCCTCGCTCATGATGAACACCACGTTGGGGCGTTTCTGCGGAGCCGCGGTTTCCTTGCCGTCCGTCTGGCTGAAGGCGGGTACGGCCTCGCCGGAAGTATCGGCGGTTAAGCCCTGGGCCAGTGACGCCATCTTGTCCGCACTGTAGTCCTCCGGCTCGGGGACCTGGGCATTCTGCACATTCAAGGTAAAGGCCAGGAGCAATCCGTTGCTGTCGTAATTGGCCTGCTGGCTCCAGATAGTATCATCCACTCCTGCCTTGGCTACTCTTTCCTTAGCCCAGGACACCTGAAGACCGAAGGACAGCAATACGGCCAGGGAAACGGCTCCGAGAATTCCGCGGCTGATCCATGAAACCACCAGCCGGCTTTTGAGCTTGCGGTGGAGGTAGACCAGACTGCCCAAAGCAGCCAGGATTACCGCCAGCTTCAGCAGATCCTGGGCACCTGTAAACAGCGGCCCTACGTCCATTCCTTCTTTGTTGAGGATAATATCCCAAGGGAAGAAGGGTTCACCCACCAGCATGCTTTTGTAATAATTGATGAAGGCCATCACCGACAGCAGCACTGCCGCCGCGCCAACAGCTAGAAAAACCGATCCGATCAGGCTATAAAATAAAATCAGGGCGCTGCCGCTAATGAGTGCGTTCAAGGCATAAATAGAAGTATTCCGGCGGATCCAGTCCAGGGTTTCCCACAGAGAGCCTCTGCTAATCCACTCGACTCCGATGCTGAGAAGACAAGAGGAGAGCAGAAGGGCGGTTCCGATAAATAATGATTTTGCCAGACGTTTCCTCCCTAGAGGTAAAGTTTGGCGGTTCATAAAGGGTTCGCTCCTTCCTCGTACATATGATTATTACCCCATGGTAACAAGGGGGTTTGAATAATTCATGAAGCAAAAGTAAAGAAATTCTTAATTTTTTGTGAAGATGTTTCGTTGGTCAGGAGGCGTTAGTACACAAAGAAAATCGGGTAAGATAAGCGTATAGAGATATGAGGAGGAATGAATCATGGATCAAGAGGGGATTCGTCATGTGGTGCAGTTCACGTTGAAGCATAAGCCGGACTCGGCTGAGGCGAGGGCGTTTCTGGAGGAGGGAAGGAAGTCGCTTTCATCTATTCCTGTGGTCAAGTTTTTTGAGGTTCTGCGCCAAGTCAGCAGCAAGAACAAATTTGATTTCGCCTTCTCGATGGAATTCCTGACGCAGGCGGATTATGAGGCATATGACCGCCATCCTGTCCATGTGCAGTTTGTGGAGGAATTTTGGAAGCGGGAAGTGGAGGATTTCCTTGAAACCGATTTGAAAATTTGGAAGGATTAAAACGCAACTCTTTGGTACAAGACTGCGTCTAATGGATAACCTCCCAAAACAAAGAAAAACCTGAGGAGTGTCCTCAGGTTTTTTGGGTCGGGGTTGAAAAAGATTGTGGGCTATGTTACAATTATATTCTCATTCATCAATCGTTTGCATATCATTATTATCATAGCACTTATCGAAATGATTGTCAAGGAACGTTCTTGTGTCATTTCAAGAGCCGCATCATGGGATGTCTGCAGCAAGGGGTCGTAAATAGAACGGGAAGCCCACATTCCCACATGGAGGAAGTGCATGCCAATGGTGAACCACACGGATACAGGCCAGGAGCATATAGACAAAAAAGGCCTGATGGAGCTGGATTTATCAAGTCAAACACGGGATCTCTCCGCTTTGGAGCAGCTTGAGCCGGCCAAGCATGAGCTGGAGGATGAGGAGCTTATCCCTCTTGACGAGGAACTGCTGTTGCCCGCCGATGTGAAGATTGATGATCCGGTGCGGCTTTATTTGAAGGAAATCGGCCGTGTGCCGCTTTTGAAAACCCAGCAGGAAATTGAGCTGGCCAAACGGATTGAGCAAGGGGACGAGGAAGCGAAGAAGCAGCTGGCGGAAGCCAATCTCCGGCTTGTGGTCAGCATTGCCCGCCGTTATATCGGCCGCGGCATGCTGTTCCTGGATCTGATCCAGGAAGGGAACCTGGGTTTGATTAAGGCTGTGGATAAATTCGACCATTCCATGGGCTTCAAATTCAGCACTTATGCCACATGGTGGATCAGACAGGCCATTACCCGGGCAATAGCCGATCAGGCCCGCACTATCCGGATTCCTGTGCATATGGTGGAGACGCTGAACAAGTTTGTCCGCGTATCCCGTCAGCTGCTGCAGGATCTAGGCAGGGAGCCTACGGAAGAGGAAATCGCCAAGGAGATGGGTGTCACCGTAGAGAAGATTCAGGAGATCAAAAAAATCGGCCAGGACCCGGTATCGCTGGATACCCCGATCGGTGAGGAAAACGACTCCCTCCTGGGTGATTTCATAGAAGATAAGGATGCATTGGCTCCGGCGGATTCCGCTGCGTTCAAGCTCCTGAAGGAGCAGCTGGAGGATGTGCTGGATACACTGACGGAGAGGGAGGAGAATGTGCTCCGGCTTCGTTTCGGCTTGGACGACGGCAGAACCCGGACACTGGAGGAAGTGGGCCAGGTGTTCGGTGTTACCCGGGAGCGGATCCGGCAGATTGAGGCCAAGGCGCTCCGCAAGCTCCGCCACCCCAGCCGCAGCAAACGTCTTAAGGATTTTCTGTAACCAACCGGTTTCTTTTATATAAGCCGCGGGCATATACGCCTGCGGTTTTTTTTGCTTCTGTGCGGAATACTTGTGCGCAGCGGGTAACCGGATATAATAAATACATCTGGATTGTATCAAGCAGCAGGGATGGTGGGTGCGTGCAAGCGTTGGCAGCGAGTGTATTGGAGCATTTAAGCGGCTTTATCACGGTTTTGAATGTGCTTCTTGCCATTACTGTTATATTTTTGGAGCGGCGGAATGTGGGGGTGACCTGGGCATGGCTGATGATTCTCTTATTCCTGCCCGTGGTGGGTTTTGTGCTGTACATGTTGTTCGGACAAAATCTCAGCAGGCGAAAGCTCTATAAGCTGGGGGCAAGGGAGCAGATGGTGATCCGCACTGTTGTGAATTCCCAGATGGAGGATCTGAAGGACAAAACCATCCTGTTTCCCGATCCTGCATCGGAAGAGTACCGGGATATGATTATTCTGAACCTGCAGGCCGGCAAGGCGCTGTATACCCAGGAGAACCAGGTGGAGATTTTCACCAACGGCATGGATAAATTTGAGGCCCTGTTCCAGGATATTAAAAATGCGAAAAAGCATATTCATCTGATCTATTATATTGTCCAAATGGATGCCACCGGCAAAAGGCTGGTGGAGGCTTTGACGGAGAAGGCCAAGGAAGGGGTCGAGGTTAGGTTTTTGTATGATGACATCGGCTGCTCCCATATGAACTCCGATTTCTTCAAACCCCTGCGGGTGGCAGGCGGACAGGCGGTGGCATTTTTTCCGTCGCGGTTCCCCTTTCTGAACATACGCGTGAATTACCGCAACCACCGGAAGCTGGCCATTATTGACGGTACGGTGGGATACATAGGCGGCTATAATGTCGGAGACGAGTATTTGGGGCTGGACCCCCGGTATGGTCCCTGGCGGGATACCCATTTGAAGGTGAGAGGCAGCGCCGTATTGATGATGAACTCTCAATTTATGCTGGACTGGAATTTATCCTCCGCCAACAAGGTGGTGCCGGATACCCGTTATCTGCCCTCGGTTCTGCCGGAAAGCCAGGTTGGGATTCAGATTGTCTCCTCCGGGCCCAACGATTCCATGGAGCATATCCGCAATGCGTACATTAAGATGATCAACAAAGCCAAAACCAGCATTTGGATACAGACGCCCTATTTAATACCGGATGAAAGTCTGCTGAACGCTCTGCAGTTGGCCGCTATGTCCGGTGTGGATGTGCGGATTATGATTCCCCGTACCCCCGACCACCGGATGGTTTATTGGGCGACCTATTCGTACTTGGGCAACCTGCTTCCTTATGGGGTCAAATGCTTCTTGTACGGCAAGGGTTTCCTTCATGCCAAAACCATTACCGTGGACAGTGAGGTGTCCTCTGTCGGCACGGCGAATTTTGATATCCGCAGCTTCAAGCTGAACTTTGAGGTGAATGCCTTTGTCTATGATACGGAAGTCGGCAGACAGCTGAACGACATCTTCACGGAGGACCTGAAGGAATGCATCGAGCTGACCATGGAGATGTATGAGAAGCGGCCTGTACACCACAAAATGAGGGAGTCCTTTATCCGGCTGATGTCGCCTATTTTGTAGTTCTCCAGTCATACCCCGCACGTTTGGTGCGCCCGTGATAATAGTCGGCGAGTCCGTAGGATTCCTTCCTCCGATTCCTTATAATAATTGAGGGTCGGCGGTTTCCGACAATTTTTGAAAAAGAGCGGGGATGACTTTTTGAGACGTTGGCAGAAAACAGGACTTGCAGGAATCACCTTATGTGTGTGGCTCATGGGCACGGTGCCGGCGGCAGGCGTTGCCGCGGCAGGCCAGGAGGCTGTTTATGCCGATATGGCAGGGCATTGGGCCAAGGACAGTGTGGCCAACATGAGCAGCTTGGGGATTTTGGACGGTTTCCCGGACGGTACCTTCCGGCCGGAGGAGGCTGTAACGGCGGACCAATTCGTGAAGATGCTGCTGCTTTCTTATTCAGAGCTGTATCCCAACGGGGAGCGGGGCTGGAAAACCAGCTTTTTCGGCGCGTTGTCCGAGGCTAATAAAAGTGTGCTTCAGCGGGATTACCGCAACTTTACCTTCAAGCCTGATCCTTCCGGCTATTGGGCCAAGCCTTATGTAGATTTGGCGGAGGATCTGAATATTCTGGCCAAAAACCAGTTTGCGGACTATAAGGTAAAGCTGAAGCGCGAGGATGTTGCGGAGATTGTTTATTATACCCTGAAGGAAACGGAGTTTCTGGAGGATGGTGCGTATAGCACCGGTTTGGCCGCCCAATATGGGGATTACCTGAGCCTCTCCTCACGCTCCCAACGGTTTGTGGCCGAGGTGACGGCCAAGGGGATTATGGAGGGGTACCCCAACGGGTATTTCGGAGCCGGGCAACCAGTGACCCGGGCAGAGGCGCTGCGGATTCTGGAGCGGCTGACGGATAAAAGCGGCCGGGTGAATGCTTCCTCTGCTTCAAACGGTTCTTTTGTCAAGATGGTGCCAACGGCGGACGGCAGCTACAAGAAGCTGATTTTCCCTAGTGAAAGGATGCTGGGTGCTTACGATGTGATGCTGGAGGCGGCTGCACTGCGGGGAACCAATTACGATATGCAGGGAACGGTCCTGCGTCTGTTTAAGGATGCTGCGGCCAAAAGCAAGGCTGTGAATGCCGGTACAGGCAGCGGCGGAAGCTGGGACGAAGCCTCCCTGTGGCTGGAGCCGGGTTACCGGATATACGGGATCACCGTGCGTCTGCAGGACGGCATGCTGGCCCGTAATGAAGAATCCATTGGCAAGTTCGCTGCATACATATTCGGCAATCATACGGAGCCTTTCCTTATTTTGTTCAACCAGATTTACGGCCAGCTGGCAGAGGGTCAAACTGTGGAGAACCGCACGGTCACCATCGGCGGCTACAGTGTGGAAATCGCTGTGCAGGACGGCGGCCAAACCGCAGTATTCTCCATTTTGGAAAAGCAGTGATGGAAAGCTTAAATGCCTCTCCGGCAGTCCGAGGACTTGGGGAGGCATTTTTTTACGAAGATGCCGGATCAGCGGACCGACTCGAAAAATTCACAAAGCTTACGCTCATGGTAGGCGATCTGGCTGACGGAGGATTGAACGACTACGAGATGATCATCGAAGCGGATGATGATACCCCCGGAATCCACAATATGGTCATCCTTAAATACCTTCACAGGATATTCATGGTCAAGGGCCTCCTGAAAGTCCCGGTCGGTCAGCAATTTACGGTTTTTAGGCATACTACCACTCCTTTCATGGGAATTATAGCATAGGTTGCCGGTGCAAGATGGTCATAAAATTGTCTTTTTTATTAGCACTAGGTACTAGGAATTAATCTTATAATGAGGTGTATAAGATTACATATCATGTGCAATAGGAGATGGATGTCGTGATTCACGAGAAATGGATTGCCCCTGAATTTTATAATGTAACCTCGGAGATGGAAGGGCATGCTTCCGGCAAAATGGCTTTGACCTGGCTGGATGAATCCGGAGCCAACGAGCATTTAACATATGGGGAGCTGCGGTCTCAAGCCAACCGGCTGGGGCATGGCCTCCGCGGGCTTGGTTTGGAAAAAGGGGACCGGGTGCTGGTCATGGTTCCCCGGAGAGTAATTTCGTATGTGATTTATCTGGCATGCCTGAAGCTGGGGCTGGTGATCATCCCCACCTCGGAAATGCTGCGGGCCAAGGATCTCAGCTACCGTCTGCGCCACTCCGAAGCAAGAGCTGTTATCGTGTGGCCGGAGCAGGCCGCCGAGATGGAGAAGGGGATCCGGGAAGCGGCAATGCCTGCCGGAACCGTGCTGATCTCCGCAGGGGACGAGATTCCCGGCTGGACGGCATTGGCCAGTGTGATGCACGATCAGCCCGAGGTGATGGAGGCGGCGCCTACCCGGCGGGAGGATATGGCGATCCTCACCTATACCTCCGGCACCACTGGCAACCCCAAGGGAGTGGTGCATACCCATGGCTGGGGTTATGCCCATCTGCGGATTACCGCTTCGTCGTGGCTGGATATTCAGCCTGAGGATACGGTATGGGCTACGGCGGCGCCGGGCTGGCAAAAGTGGATCTGGAGCCCGTTTTTGTCGGTGCTGGGTATGGGGGCGACAGGCTTTGTGTATAACGGCAGATTCAATGCCGAGCGGTATCTGGAGCTGCTGCAGCAATACGAGATCCGGGCGTTATGCTGTACCCCCACAGAGTACCGGCTGATGGCCAAAACCGACAGGCTGGAGCGCTATGACCTGTCCGGTCTCAGAAGTGCCGTCTCTGCCGGAGAGCCGCTTAACCGGGAAGTGGTGGATGTGTTCCGCCGGTATTTCGACATTACGATCCGGGACGGCTACGGCCAAACGGAAAGCACGCTGCTTATCGGCACGCTGAAGGATACGCCTATGAGAATCGGGTCCATGGGACTGGCCACTGCCGCCGGAATGGTGGAGGTCATTGACGAAGCAGGACAGCCCCTTCCGGCAGGAGAAATTGGGGATATCGGCGTCCACCGGGACATGCCGGCGTTGTTTGATTCGTACTACAAGGACCCGGAGCGGAAGCCGGGCTGTATGCGCGGGGATTATTTCGTGACCGGCGACAGAGCCAAGCGGGATGAAGAGGGTTACTTCTGGTTTGAAGGCCGGAACGATGATATTATCATCAGCTCGGGGTATACCATCGGCCCCTTCGAGGTGGAGGATGCGCTTATGAAGCATCCTGCCGTGAAGGAGTGTGCGGTGGTGGCCAGCCCGGACGAAATCCGCGGCCATGTGGTGAAGGCCTTCATCGTGCTGAAGGACGGCTTCGTTAGCACAGAGGAGCTGGCCGTGGAGCTTCAACGGCATGTAAAGTCGCTTACTGCGCCCTATAAATATCCGCGTAAGATAGAGTTTATCGCGGAGCTGCCCAAAACCATCTCCGGCAAGGTGCGCCGGGTGGAGCTGCGGGAGCTGGAAACGGCCCTGCGGGGTTAATGAGGCAAGCCGGTAATTGCAGGCTGCGAGAAAAGCGGGGAATGCAGGATGGAAAGGAAAGGTCCCGGAATCAGGTGAAGCTGATTGTGGGGCCTTTTTTTCAGCTATGGGAAGACATGGATCAGGAAAGGCCGGAAGCGGGGGATAGACAGAACGAAGGGAAAAAATCGCTTGTCGCTTTTTATAACACGAGTTATAATGTGGGGGAAAGGAGCGTGCCGAGCTTTGCGTAAACGGGTAACGGCAAGCGATGTGGCCAGTCGGGCAGGAGTTTCCCGCAGTCTGGTATCGGCTTTTCTCAACAGCACGCCGGGAATTTCGGTAAGCGCGGAGAACCGGGCGGCCATCACCAGTGCCATCCGGGAGCTGGGGTATACGGTGAATGTGCAGGCCCAGAGCATCAAGACGGGCAAAAGCAATTGCATCGCGGTGTACGGGGATGTGTACAATGCCTTGTTTCTCCAGCTGGTGGAGGGGATTCAGCGGGTTAGCGGACCGGCAGGCTACCATGTGCTTTTGTACGGGGAAGGCAAGAATGTGGAAGGCCGGGAGGGGCTCGCCGCCTTGTACCGGCAGGGCCGGATCGACGGTGTAATTACGCTGGATTTTCCGGACGCCTTAGCCCCAGCCTGGGAAGAAGCGGTGCGGGAGTGGGGCATCCCTTACGTGACAGTGGAGGGGATCCCCAGCTCTCCGGAGATTCTGTCGGTAGAAACGGATTATGCCGGCAGCATCCGCCGGGCTTTGGATTTTATGGAGGCGGAGGGTTGGCCCTCCCCCGTGTATCTGAATGTGCTGCCTTGCGGCAGGCCGCAGACCCGGGGAGACCAGCTCCGGCTGGAGGCGTACGAGAGCTGGATGCAGGCAAAAGGCCGGCAGCCCCGGATCGATTCGGTGCCGGATAAGCCTTGGGGCCATCAGCAGGCCTGGTGGCGTGATTGGCTGGCCGCGCAGGAGCTTCCGCTGGGTGTGCTGTCCAACTGGTCCAGAGGAGCGCTTTCGGTGTACCGAACCGCCTATGAGCAAGGGCTGCGGATTGGGCGGGAACTGTTCGTCATGTCCGCGGACGATACGGAGCGCGTAAGCCGCCATATGGTCCCGGCCGTCCCTTGTTTGGAGGTGCCTTACGGGGAGATGGGAGAAGCGGCGTTTACGCTGCTGCATCAAGCCATGGCAAAGGGTGAAGGGGGGAAAGCAGACTCCGCAGTGAAAGTGGAAGCAGACTCCGTGGTGACAGTGGAAGCAGACTCCGTGGTGAAAGTGACAGCATCCGCAGCAACGGATCGAAGAGAGGCGGCGGAGGCAGGCTCCGGGGAGAATGCAGGGAGTACGAAAGCGGCAAGAGCTTCCGGAACTGCCGAAGATGCGGTGGCTGCAGTACGTGCGAAGGGTGTGGGAGCATCGGGTACTTCAGATGCTGCTGAGGAAGCAAAATATCCCGCACCTGCGATACGTCGAGTAGTGGAGGCGAAGCTGTTTACGGGGAGGGAGTAAATCCGTTGATGCCGCATGTGATGACGCCCATGTGATGGCGCACCCCCATGCTGAGACGTTTCCAAGGTGGCGGCCGCAACCCCCGGGGGTGGAAATTTCTTACGGAAGCAGGAGCCCTTATTTGGCCGGATAGGCCCTCGAATGACTCCATTTGGCTGAAATAACGGCCGTGGCTTCCGTTAGAGATGGAGAGGGCCCTTTTTGAAGCAAATAGCGGCGCTGGCCGCCGTTAGACTTTTGTTGCGAGGTCGGTAAGCACAAAAAGAGGCGCCAAGTAGTGACGGCAACCAAGTAGCGATGGCAACCAGGTAGTGACGGCAGCCAGGTAGCGGCAACGCATCTCATTATTTTGCCGCGCGTCTCCCCTTCAGCAAGCTGCCGATATCCTATTATGAGTATTTATAACACGTGTTATAGACGTTTCCAAAAATGATTCTACAAAGGAGCTAACGATTATGAAGCCGGATTCTTCCCATATTAAACAAATCAAAGTTGTCTCCAACACCCACTGGGACCGGGAATTCCGCCGTTCCTTCGAACGGACGCGCCGGAATCTGCTGACCATGATGGACGTGACGCTGGACATTCTCGAGCAGGACCCGGAGTTTGCCTCCTTCACCATGGACGGCCACTCCATTATGCTGGACGATTATGTGGAGATGCGCCCCGAGAAGCGGGAGCTGGTGGAGAAGCTGATCCGCGAGGGGCGGCTTATCGCCGGACCGTATTACACGCTGGCAGAGGAATTCAGCATCGCCCAGGAAGCATTGGTACGCAACCTCATGTTCGGACGGCGGACGGTGGAGAGCTACGGTGGCAAAACGGGTACCGTTACCTACACCCCCTCCTCCTGGGGTCAAACCGGGCAGCTGCCGCAGATCCTGCTGGATTTTGGGCTGGACAAAATGATGTTCTACCGGGGCATCTCCCATCATGAAGCAGATGCGGAGTGGATCTGGAGTGCGCCGGACGGAAGCCGGGTGCTGGCCAGCCGGTTTGCCCTGTACGCCCGCTATAACTGGTACTACCAGGTCCACCGGGCGGTCACCCGGGGAACTGTCTTCGACAAAACCTATAACTGGGGCGAATATGACGAGGTGCCTTTTCGTCTGTCTGATGGCCTGTCCGGGGAGGACCAATCCTACGGGCTGCTGTCCCCTGCTGTTCACTATGACAAAAGCCGCCTGAAGCAAGCCGTTCTGGATATGGTGGAGCGGGAGGGCCGGCATTTTACCACGGAGGTATTCCTGGCCATGAACGGTCACGATATCTCAGTAGCCCATCCGCTGGAGTCCCAGGTGATCCTGGATGCCAAGGAGCTTCTGGGTGACCGGTATTCTATCGAGCATACGGATTTGGAGAAGTTCTGGGAAGAGGCGCAAAAGCATCTTCAGCAAGACCAACTGCCCGTGCTCACCGGAGAGCGCCGCTCCTACCTGAAGGAGGGCATGTGGACCTTCCTGTTCCCGGGCACCATCAGCGCCAGAACCTATCTGAAGCAGCAGGATTTTCACGCCACCAAGGAGCTGGTTGCTTACGCGGAGCCCTTGGCGGCCTTGGCATCCGTCTTCGGGGAAGCCTATCCCGTCCGTTATCTGGAGCGGGGCTGGCGGTATCTGCTGTCCAACCATACCCATGACGCCAACGGCGGCTGTGCCCCCGACGCAGTCTGCCAGGATATTGAATACCGCTACCGCAAGGCGGCGGACATCGGCGGGATTGTTTCCGAGGATGCCATGGGCTTCATCGCCCGGAATCTGTCGCCGGAGCATCTGGGGACGGATGTCACCCAACTGGTGGTATACAACCCGTTGCCTGTTGAGCGCACCGTGGTCACCTCTGTGGACCTGGAGCTGCCCCGGGGCGAAGGAGCCAAGTCCTACAGCCTGTATCATGACCAGGATCCGTCTGTGCAGCGGCAGGCGGTGGCTTTTGAAAAATCCAGCGTATTTGTGGACAGCATCTGGGAGGTGCCGACCATTCTTGACTCCCACCGGGTGAGGATGCATGTGGAGCTGACCAAGCTTCCCGGCCTGGGGTACCGGGCATACCGGCTGCAGCGGGAGGAGCAGGAGGTGCGGAATATCCGTACGCTCATCACCGGGCCCGACACCATGGAGAACCAGCTGCTGAAGGTTAAGGTCAACACCAACGGGACCCTGGATATCGTCAACAAGCTCACCGGAAAAGCCTACAGCAATCTTGGCTACCTGACGGATCAAGGGGAATGCGGCAACGCATGGAAGCATGTGGCGCCCCGTTTTGACCGCAAGTACAACAGTCTTGGGGTGGCTGCGCAGGTGGCGGTGACGGAGAGCGGCGAGCTGTCCAGCACCATTGAAGCCCATTTCAGCTTCCCGGTGCCCGTGGATTATGCCGACGGCAACTCCCGCAGCACGGTTATGGTGGAGCTTCCGGTGAAGCTGGCCTATACCTTGGAAAAAGGCGCCTCCGCCGTCAAAGTGAAGCTGACGGTAGATAACAAGGCCCGTGACCATTGGCTGCGGGTGAACTTCCCCACAGAGCTAGTCACGGATACCTCCTGGGCGGATACCCACTTCGATGTGATTTCCCGGCCCATTCCCATTCCGGATTCCACCGGCTGGGTGGAGCAGGCAGGGGGAACCCACCCGCTGCAAACCTTCGTGGAGCTGTCCGACGGACAGGACGGGCTGGCCCTTTTGCCCAAGGGCATTTATGAATATGAGGCCTTCGAGGATGATAACCGTACCTTGGCGCTCACCCTGATCCGGGCCTGCCGGATCAAGCTGGCGGTAAGCGAGGAGAAGCTGACCGAGCTGCCTGACCAGGGAATTCAATGCCCGGGCGTACAAACCTTCGAATATGCAGTGCATATTCATGCAGGCGACTGGCGGCAAGCCGGTCTGTTGAATGCGGCAGCCTGCTACGCGGTGCCCGTACGGGCGGCAGTGTCGGGCAGAGGCCAGGGAAGCCTGCCCTCCGAAGCGGGGCTGTTCACCTTGGCAAGCGGCGCGACCCTGCATGTATCCGCTGTGAAGCAGGCAGAGGACGGCAGCGGGCTGATCATCCGGCTGTTTAATCCGTCGGCTGAGGCGGAGCAGGCGGTGTTCCGGTTTGGCGTAGGGGTGACGGAGGCGTTCCGGTGCAAAATGGACGAAGGTGTAGTTGAGGCGCTTGCTCCGGCGGCAGACGGGTATTCCTTCGAAGCTGCTGTAGAGCCCAAGAAAATCGCCACCTTCAAGGTCATTTTGGCAAAAGGGAGCGGGGAATAAGCATGGGAAGCTTCATGAATGGATCGGCATCCAACCCAACCCTGCTTCCGGGTTTTGGACTGTCTTTGCCGGAGCTTGTGCGGGATGGAAGCATGTTGGAGTGCGAAACCGGCGGGGAAGGAATGTTCCGCAGAGGCGAGGACGGAGTGCTGCATATTCTGACGCCCCGGGACCGGAAAGCGGATTTTGTGGTGTACCGGGACAAAACCCACTGTTATGTGAAGTCGGCCATGGGCCATCCGGCCATCTATCCCCTGCCTGATGCCGGGTTCGAGGGCCCGGCTGAGGCGGTGCTGATGGATCTGGACGGCACCAGTGTGCACAGCGAGGCCTTCTGGATCTGGATTATTGAGCGGAGCATGGGGCTATTGATGGATAATCCGGGGTTCCGGCTGGAGCCGGAGGATGAGCCGCATGTGTCGGGGCATTCCGTTTCGGAGCATCTGCAATACTGCATCGGCAAATATTGTCCGGAGCGGAGTGTGGAGGAGGCCAGGCGGCATTATTTTGCCGTGACCGAGTACGAAATGAATGAGATTCTGAAGGGCCGGGGCAAGGAAGGGGCGTTTACGCCCGCCCCGGGTTTAAAGGAGTTTCTCTTGGAGCTGAAAAGCCGGGGCATCCGCGTCGGCCTGGTGACCTCTGGCCTGTACGAAAAGGCCTGGCCGGAGGTGCTGTCGGCCTTCCGCACCCTCCAGCTGGGCGATCCGCTGGAGCTGTACGATGCCGTTATCACCGCCGGGCAGGCCATCCGCAAGGGCCAGGCCGGCACCCTGGGCGAGCTGGCGCCGAAGCCCCATCCCTGGCTGTATGCCGAAGCCGCCCGGGTGGGCCTCGGCCTGGGGCCGGAGAGCCGACGCCGGGTCATCGGCATCGAGGATTCGTCAGCCGGCGTATTGTCCATCCGGCTGGCGGGGTTCGCCGCCTTCGGCATCGGCGGCGGCAACATCGCGGCCAGCGGCGTGCAGCCGCTGGTGCAAAAGCAGTTCGGCAGCCTCCTGGAGATGCTGCCGGCGATTCTCGGCGCGGACGGCTGACCGCGCCAGCTCCAGCGGAGCGGCGGGATGCTGCCGCTCCCGGCATTACGGGTGCCCGGCGTAACCGCGGGCACAGCAAGGGCCTGAGCGGCAGATTATTGCGCTCAGGCCCTTTCAACCTATATCTGCCCTACACCCCCGGGCAGGGACCATCCTTCACCGGCTGCCCGAATACGGGGAAGCCGTCCTCTCCCCAGCTGAAGGGCTGGAGCCGGGTATGACGGTTGGGATCCCGCAGGGGATCACCCTGGATCTCCCGGTAGCTGCGGGCATGGTACACCAGAATGTCTTGGCTGCCGTCCTCGGACACGGTGAAGCTGTTGTGACCGGGTCCGTATTGGCCGTTTTCCTCGCAGGTGGCGAAAACAGGCTCCGGCAGCTTGTGCCAGGAGGCGGCGTCCAGCGGATCACTGTGTTCATCCGCCCACAGAAGGCCCATACAGTAGCTGGCATCCGTAGCGCTGGCGGAGTAGGTGATGAAGATGCGGCCATTGCGCACGAGCACTGCAGGCCCTTCATTTACCTTGTATTTCACCTGCTCCCACGGAAAATCCGGTGCGGCGATTTCCACCTGGGGCCCCGCCAGGGTCCAGGGGTTGCTCATAGGTGCAATAAACAGGCTGGAGTTGACTTGCAGCTCAGGATTAGACTGGGCCCAGACCAGATAGCGGGTGTTCTTGTGCTCGAAGGTGGTGGCATCCAGGGCGAAGGAATCCCAAGCCGTGAGCACCTCCCCCTTTTCGGTCCAGGTGCCGGTGGTGGGGTCGTTGGCTTCATTTTCCAATACCCAGATACGGATTCTCCAGATATCCTCGGCTCGTCCCGCCGCAAAGTAGATATACCACTTGCCGTCCATGCGGTGCAGCTCCGGAGCCCAGATGTGATAGCTCATGGGACCGCTCTCATGCTTCTCCCAGGCAACCACAGGTGAGGCTTCGGCCAGTCCGGCCAAAGTAGAGGCCTTGCGAAGCTCAATGCGGTCATATTCGGGAGCGGAGGCAGTGTGGTAATAGGTGCCGTCCTCCGCCTTCAGAATCCAGGGATCGGCCCGCTGTTCAATCAGCGGATTGGATACAGGTTGGGTGGTCATGGGGGGTTGTCCCCTTTCTTTTTCGAGGGTTGCGGTACTTCTCGATTTTAATATTGGTCCGTCCCATATTTCAATCCTTTTTGCAATATAGACTATAGTCCATACCCATTCTGCTTTTCCTACATAGGATGTGGGGACTTAACCGATAGGGATTGGGTTAAGACACCATCACAAAAGAGGGAGTGTTGAATATGGGATATGCAGCAGGTGCAGGTTGTGGCGTAGGAGTAGGCGGAGGATTCACTACCACTGGCGTGATTTTGGTACTGTTTATTCTCCTGGTAATCATAAGCAAGGCTTGGGTATTCTAATCTAACTAACTGTAAAAACGCAGTCCCTCCGGGGGCTGCGTTTTTTCAAGAAAATAAAGGCTATCGACCAAGTATGGGTTATTGACCAAGTATAGGCTATCGACCTCCCCTGGGCTAACGGAACTCAGAAGCGCTTAAAGGCGGGAAATCGAGGTTTTTTTGATTTAACGGAACTTAAGCGACCGTTAGAAACCGAAATTGCCTCCAATGGATGCCAGCAGGCCCTGTAAGAGCTTCTGAGTTCCGTTAGGTTTCGGACAAGCCAGATATTGACTTCTAAGGGTCGCGGAGTTCCGTTAGGAGCCGGCCCAGCCGCATTTAGCCTTATCCCCAACCGGTGTTGATCACCCTCCGGTACAAGAGCTGTTTTTGCGGAAACCGGCTATTTTTTCGGACAAGCTCTGTAAAGGAATTGGAATAAGAAGAATTTGCCGTTATAATAAAGAAAGCTTCCAGAATGGAGCATCCCGGAACACCCGGGCCTGTAGGGCCGGAGGCTGCTTTCGCGGGAAATTTTCGGATAAGAAGAGGTCATGTACATGGAGAAAACATTGATTTTCGGCCATAAGAATCCGGATACGGATACCATTTGCTCTGCGCTGGTGTATGCCGATCTGAAGACGAAGCTGGGCCAACAGGTGGAAGCGGTGCGTCTGGGCGAAATCAGCGGTGAAACCCGCTATGCGCTGGACTATTTCAAGGTGGAGGCTCCGCGGCTGGTGGAAGCTGTTGCCGCCGAGACCAAAACGGTGATTCTGGTGGACCACAATGAACGCCAACAAAGCGCTCCCGATATCGACCAAGTCCGTGTGGTAGAGGTGATCGACCATCACCGTATCTCCAATTTTGAAACCAGCGGCCCTCTGTATTACCGGGCGGAGCCGGTAGGCTGCACCTCCACCATCATCAACAAGCTGTATAAGGAAAACGGCGTGGCCGTATCCAAGGAAATGGCCGGTCTGATGCTGTCCGCAATTATTTCGGATTCCCTCCTGTTCAAATCCCCCACCTGCACCGAGCAGGATGTTGCTGCAGCCAAGGAGCTGGCAGCCATCGCCGGGGTCAATGCCGACGAATACGGTCTGGCAATGCTGAAGGCCGGGGCGGATCTTTCCGATAAGTCCATCGCCCAGCTGATCTCCCTGGATGCCAAGGAATTCTCCATGAACGGCCGCAAGGTGGAGATTGCCCAGGTGAATGCCGTGGACGTGAACGACGTGCTGTCCCGCCAAGCGGATCTGGAGTCTGCACTGAATGCGATTATTGCCGAAAAAAACCTGGACCTGTTCCTGTTCGTGGTAACGGACATCCTGAACAGTGATTCCGTTGGTGTGGCGCTGGGCAAGGAAGCCCAGGCTGTGGAGAAAGCCTACAACGTGAAGCTGGACGGCAACAAGGCGCTGCTGAAGGGTGTGGTCTCCCGCAAATCCCAGATCGTGCCGGTGCTGACCGACCTGTTCAACAAGGCATAATTCTTGCTTTTGGCTCATCCCGAAATGTATCCCGCAACACACCCGCCCGGCTCAGCCTGAGTCCGGCGGGTTTTATTTTTTTGATGCGCAGTATCTGATCCCGCATTGACAAAGCCGCAGCATAAACGTAAGCTGATAGTTAGATATCGAACTATTGAATGCAATTTATATGATCCTGAGGAGGGGCATTATGCAACAGGGTGAAGACCAGCCGGACCGGCATTCCGTCCAAGGTCAGGAGCAGCCAGTGCGGAGGGGGATTCTGCCGTGGGAATCGGAGGAACAGATCGGCTCGCTTTTGAAATTGACGTCCATGAGCATGCGCAAACGGATCGAAAAAGCGCTGCGCCCCCTGGGTTTGACCCAGCAGCAGGGCATGACTCTGCGGATTCTGCTCCATAATCCCGGCTCCACCCATTCGGATCTTGAGCGGATTCTGCGGATTGAAAAGCCCAGTGTAACCAATCTGATTAGTGTGATGGAAAGACGGGGGTGGGTGGTCCGCAGGAAGGACGCGCAGGATGCCCGGTTTAAGAAGATTTATTTGACCCCCGAGGGGGAGATGCTTGCCGGGGACATTGCGGAGACGGTGGATCAGACCAAAGCAAGGATGATGGACGCTTTAAGCGCCGAGGAAACGCTGCTCCTGAAAACTCTGCTGAAGAAGCTGCGCAAGGCTTGGGAGGACGATCCCCAGGAGGAAGAAAAGCAGTAGGCATGTATGTGAAGAAGGCATTTTATCTTACACCAGGGAGGGCAACATGAAGCAACAACACAACCGTCCGGCGGCTTCATCCAATGCGGAAAAGCTGCTGAAGGTGCTGGTTTTCACACTGGTTTTTTCGGTTATGAACGCGTCCATTTTCAATGTGGTGCTGCCGGTGATCGGCAAGGAATTTAAGCTGAACCCTTCCGATTTGAGCTGGGTATCCACCGGGTATATGATCGTATATGCCATCGGCTCCGTCACCTACGGCAAGCTTGCCGACCGGTACCGTCTGAAGGATCTGCTGTCCTTCGGCCTGGTGCTGTTTGCGCTGGGTTCGCTGGTAGGGGTAGCGGCAGTGGACTATTGGATGATTATCCTGGCCCGGGTGCTGCAGGCTGCTGGGGCTTCGGTTATTCCGGCTACGGGGATGATTATTCCTGTCCGGTATTTTCCGCCGGAGGAGAGGGGCAGGGCGTTGGGTACCTCCACCATCGGCTTGGCGCTGGGATCGGCTATGGGACCCATCGTTTCGGGTTTTGTCACCGGCTTCGCCAGCTGGCGCTTCTTGTTCCTGGTTTCCGTGCTACCGCTGATGACGCTGCCCTTTTACCGGAAGTATCTGGATGATGAAAAAGGGGCCCCGCGGCCCATCGATTATATCGGCGGAGCGTTGCTGGCCGGAACCGTATCCCTTCTGCTGTTGTCCATTACCCGCGGGAGCCTGCTGTTCCTGACTGGCGGATTGGGTCTGGGTGTGCTGTTGGTCTGGCGGCTGCTCAGCACTCCCGAACCCTTCGTAAATCCGGCTATGTTCCGTAACCGCAGCTATACGGCAGGGATCATCGTCGCTTTCCTGGCCAATGCCATGAGCTTCGGGATGCCCTTCATTACGCCGCAATTCCTGAGCCGTTTAAACGGACTTACGCCTTTGCAGATCGGGCTTGTGCTGTTTCCGGCTGCCCTGGTGACCGCTTATATGGGGCGAAAGGGAGGCCGGCTGGCCGATACACGGGGCAACCCGGCACTGGTGCTGACGGCATCTGTACTTCTGTTCTGCTGCTTTATGCTGCTGTCGGTATTCGTAGGTTTATCTCCGTACTGGATTATGCTGATGCTGATCTTCGGCAATGTGGGGCAGTCCTTTATGGGCATCGCCATGTCCAATACAGTCTCGCGGACGCTGAAGCGGGAGGAAACCGGCGTGGGCATGGGGCTGTTCTCCATGCTGAACTTTATTTCCGGCGCTGCGGCTACCGGCCTGATCGGCAAGCTGCTGGATTCCGGCTCTGTCAGCTTCCGGCTGAATCCTCTGCTTGTTTTGCATGAAGGAGCGCTGTACAGCAATATTTTTCTGTCCTTGGGAGCGGGAACGGTGCTGGTGGCGTTCTTGTATCTGAGCGGCTTTGGGAAGGGCAAACGCGCATCGGAAGCGGGTATGAAAACAGGAAATTGACAGCAGGCGGGGCTTCCCCCATACTGGGAGGAAAAAATGCCGGCGACAAACCGGCTTGTGGAGGCAAACAGACATGTTGGAAATTACAGGCTACAGTGTGGAATGGATCCGGGACCCTTTCGGTATTATTCAGGGGAAGCGTTATGAGTTTCTTCTGGATATCCAGGTGGAGGAGGACGACGAGATGTACTCCCCCCACGGGCTGACCCTGCGGGTGATCTATCTGGCGGATGGCGAGGCGTCCAAGATTGTGAAGTATGAGTTTTTGGAAAAGAGTACGGGCAAATATCTCGATTTCGATATGGTTGAGGAGGAGTACGCTGAAACTCTGGCATTCTGTCAAGCCCATTATGCCGAGGCCGAGGAAGACTAAGCCGTGTATGGATTAGCTCAAATGCAAAAGTGCAGTTATTTCCGGCGACGGACTGCGAAATGGCAGGTTTAACTGCAAAAGTGCAGTTATTCCTAGCAAAAAAGCCCCGAACCAAGGTTCGGGGCAAAAATAACTGCATTTTTGCATTTGGGCGGCACAGCGGGAGGGCTGTGGCAGAAAATAACTGCACTTTTGCAGTTCAGCCGCAACCGAGCCGCTGCCCAGGCTTCACATCCTGCTGAAACCCAGTCACAACCAGTCACAACCGAGCCGCAACCGAGCCACAACCCAGCCACAACCCAGCCACAACCCAGGCCTCACATCCTGCCGAAAGCCAGCCGCTGTTGGCATCCTGCCTGCCCTTGGGGATGACCCCCTAACTAATGCTCGATTAGTTCAGCTGAGCGCCTCTAGCCTTAGCCAGCTAAGGCTTCAGCCAGCAGGATCAGCGTGAGCCCCTGGCCGTACAGGCTGGGATAACACGGGATCTGGTTGTAGGCCTCCACGGTGGGCATCACCGGTGTGCCGCCGGAAACGCCGAGGACGGTGCCGTCTGCGTCAATTTGGGCGAGCACACCCTGGAGCGCACGGCGGGCCGGCTCCAGCACCTCGTCCCCCAGCAAGCCCATGCGTCTGGCCTTCAGCAAACCCGCTGCAATCCCGGCGCTGCCGGAGGTCTCCGGGTAGAAGCCAGATTGGTCCATAACCGTGTTCCACAGGCCGTCGTCCCGCTGATATGCCAGCAGCCCCTGCATCATTCGTTTATACCGGCGAATAATATCCGCGCCACCAGGAACAATGCCGTCGATTTCCTCCAGAATCATGGGGGTCCCAACGGCGATCCAGGCATTGGCCCGGGTCCATCGGGCGGCGGACATATGGTCCTGGGCGATGCAGTTCCAGCCGTGGAACAACACCCCGGTCTCCTCATCCTGGAGGAGGGACAGGTGGAGCTCCAGCTGCCGCAGGGCTTCAGCGGTATAGGCGCTGTCCCCGGTGAGACGGCCCAAGCGGACCAGGAACAGCACAGCCATAAAAATCGTGTCCGCCCATACCTGCTCGGGGAAGCTGGCATTTTCCGTGACCGTATGCTCGAAAGCGCCTTCACGCGTACGCGGGGCTTCATGCAGCATCCATTGTCCGATCCGGACGGCGGTATCCAGCAAAACGGCGTCGCCGGTTTGCCGGTACAGAGCCGGGAAGATGGCGAAGGGCGCCATGGAATTAATCACCTTCATTTGCTCCGATTGATGCAGATTCTGACGGGCCCAACTGATCAGCTGCTCCATCAGCTCAGCCCGACCATTTTGTTCATAATACTCCAATAGGGCTATAACACCGACACCGGGCACCCAATCCCAGTGATGGATATCCATCCCCCAGTTGCCAGTATGGTCCTCCAGCATTTTGCCGCATACGCTCTGTGCTTTTTGTGCCAAAATTTCCGGAGCTTCCGTGATTGACATAACACATTCCTCCCGCAAGGTTTGATATACTCTTACTATAACGCGGGAGTGAGGGCGGGTCTTGGGCAATTCTCCTGCAATCATTGGACAATTGTGAACTGGGCGTTGCTATAGGAGGGATACATCATGGGGACGGATGACCAAACAGTGGTGCAGGAAGTATTTTTTGTGGACGATGTGACCAACAGCGCGTTATTGGCCTTTCCCGTTGGCTGTGTGTCCCGCACGAAGGACATCCAGCAGCCGTTTCTGCATGCCCATGACGGGTATGAGTTGTACATGTGTTTGTCCGGCCGGGGCAAAATGTTGGCGGGAGGCAGGGTCCATGAGGTGGCAGCCGGGAGTCTGGTGGTGATCCATCCGGGTGCCCTGCATATGCCGCGCTCCGTACCGAAGGAGCCGTTTCACCGCTACATTGTCAGCATCGACAAGGACTATCTGGAGGAGCTGGCGGATAAGGAGTCCGGCTTCGGGGGCAATGCCGTCACCCGGTGGCTGCCCAAGGAGGAGCCCTCCATATGCTGGCAGCTGAACGGACGGCAGCTTCTGGCGCTGCAGGATATTTTGGCCCAGCTGGAACGGGAATTGGATGAACGCAAGGAATGCTTCTCCCTGGCTGCACACAGTCTGGTGCTCCAGTTATTCGTGGCGCTGGGCCGGTACCAGGAGGAGCAGGCGCCCGGCACAGCCGGGAATGGCGAGCGCAAGCAGCTGGTGGAGGAAATGATGGGTCTGGTAGCGGAGGGCTACCGGGAAACACTGCGCATTGAGTCGCTGTGCCGCCGGTTTCATCTGTCCCGCTCGTATCTTCACCGGATTTTCAAGCAGGAGACGGGGCTGTCCATTACCGAATACCTGATTGCTTACCGGATCAACAAGGCCAAGGAGGCTCTGGAGTCCGGCTCTCTGCCGCTGGCGGAGGTGGCGTTATCCTCGGGGTTTCAGGATTTGTCCCATTTTTGCCGAATGTTCAAGCGCCTGACCGGGGTCACACCAGGACATTACCGCAGAAGCGGCGCCAGCCTGAAGGGGTATCATGCTTGACGGACGGGTTATTTTATAGAAGGAAGAAGGGGTTCTTTTTGATCAAAAATGAGAAAATCAAAGCGGCTGAGGTTAAGCTTACCGGCCTCCAGGGGGAGGATCTGGGCGTTGTCCCCACTGCCGAGGCATTGGCTATGGCGAAGAAGCTGAAGGTGGATCTGGTATGCACCTCTCTTCTGGAGAGTCCCCCACCCTGCAGGCTGGCAGGTGCGGGTGCGGTGCGCCAGGAGAAGGAGCAGGTGAAGAAGCAGGAGCGTCCGGCCAAGGTGAAGGAGCTGCGGCTCACCCCCCACATCGAGGAGCATGATCTGGAGGTCAAAAAAAGCCAGGCGGAGCGCCTTTTGCGCGGCGGGGATGCCGTTCTGCTGAAGGTGGTGCTCAGCGGAAGCAAGGAAGGGGCCCAGGCCAAGGCGCTCTTGGAGGAGCTCACAAAAGCGCTGGCACCCTGTGGTAAACGTCAAACGGGCATCCAGCTAAGCGGCAAACAAGCCATGGTCCAACTAGATCCCTTATGAGGCGGACTTCTTATGGTCCCGTTGGATCCTTTGTGAAGCGGACTTCTTATAGTCCATCCGGATCCCCGGTTAGGCGGACTTATCCCAATCCGTCTCCGGCAGATGCGGGGGATGGTGCACATACGTTCAGGGAAGGAGCATAGACACCATGTCTTATCTGAGCAAATATGCCCGGAAATACGGCAGATGGTTTGGGTTTGCCGTTTTTTTTCTGACGGTGGAGGCGCTTTGCGATCTGCTCCTGCCGACGATCCTGTCCAAAGTCATCGACGAGGGGATTGCCCTGGAGCGGATGGATACGGTTTGGAAGCTGGGCGGCCTGATGCTGGGCATTACAGCGGTGGGGGCCCTGGCGGCCTGTACCCGCAATGTGCTGGCCAGCCGGGTATCCCAGGCCTTCGGCACGGAGCTGCGCTCCGATCTGTTCCGCAAGATCCAGTCCTTAACCTTTGACAGCATGGACCGGTTTGACCGGGCGTCACTCTTGACCCGGCTGACCAATGATGTAACCCAGGTGCAGAACTTCACCAACGGACTTATGCGTATTTTTGTCAAAGCGCCCCTGACCTGCATCGGCAGTCTGATTATGGCCATCCGGCTGAATCCCCGGCTGTCCGTGATCCTGCTGATTGTGATTCCCCTGGTGGGTGTCCTGATTTTGATCAACATGCGGATTGGATTGCCCCGTTACCTGAAGGTGCAGAAGGCCATGGACCGGATGAATCTGGTGCTTCGGGAGTATTTGTCCGGAGTCCGAGTGGTGAAGGCCTTCAACCGCTTCCGTTATGAAACGGACAAAATGGAAACGGCTAATCTGGAGTACCAGACCCGCTCCATTAAGGTCATGCGGGCGATGGCCGCCTTTAATCCGGCGGTGACGCTGACGGTGAACGCAGGTATTTTGGCTGTGCTGTGGTATGGCGGCCTGCGGGTGGACAGCGGGGATATGCAGGTGGGGCATATTGTCGCCTTTGTCAACTACATGACGCAAATTTTGTTCTCCCTGATGATGATCTCCATGGTGCTGATGATGTTCGTGCGGGCCCGTGCCTCCTCCCAACGGATCAGTGAGGTGTTCGCCGACGACAGTGCCATGACCTGGAGCAAACCGGCTGTTGCCCAGCCGGAGGTGCCGGGGCGGATCGAATTCCGCCATGTCACCTTTACTTACGGGTCCGCCGATGGAAATAAGGGCAAGCCGGTGCTGAACGGAATCGATTTGGTATGTGAGCCGGGGCAAACGGTGGGGATTATCGGGTCAACAGGCTCGGGTAAAAGCACCCTGGTCAGCCTGATCCCCCGTTTCTATGATGCAGATTCCGGCCAGGTGCTGGTGAACGGGCAGGATGTGCGCACCATGGACCCATCTTCGCTGCGGGAGCGAATTGCGGTGGTTCCGCAGAAATCGGTGCTGTTCTCCGGCTCCATCAAGGATAATATCCGGTGGGGCAAGGAGCAGGCGGACGACGGCGAGATAGAAGCGGCTGCACGGATTGCCGGCGCCCACGACTTTATCGCGGCTTTCGCGGAAGGGTATGACACCCGGATCGGACAGAAGGGTGTTAATCTCTCCGGCGGTCAAAAGCAGCGGATTTCCATTGCCAGAGGGCTGATCCGCAAACCCGACATTCTGATTCTGGATGACAGCACCAGTGCTGTGGATGTGATTACCGAAGCCCGGATCAAGGAGGCCCTGCGCCGGGAAACCAGGGGCATGACCTGCCTGCTTATCGCCCAGCGGATTACCTCCGTCATGGATGCGGACCGGATTCTGGTGCTGGAGCATGGGGAGATTGCCGGTTTGGGCACCCATGATGAGCTGTTGGCCAACTGCCGGGTGTACCGGGAAATCTATGCGTCGCAAACCGGAAAGGAGGCGGTTCCCCATGTCCAAGGAGAATAATGGCGCATCCGGCGGCGGTGACCGCCTGCGCTTTGACGCCACCTCCGTTCCGGCGCCGGGAGCCAGGCCGGGCGGGGCCTTTCGTATGAATGGACCCAAGGTGAAGCCCAAGCAATTCAGGGGCACCTTGCTAAGACTGTGGGGGTTTCTCGGCCGGGAGCGGGGGCTGCTGCTCCTGATCCTCGGATTTCTGCTGGCCAGCTCCCTGCTGGGTTTGGCCGGCCCTTATCTATTGGGGGTGGCAGTGAATGCCATGGACGGCGGCGCCGGGAATGTGGAATTGCGCGTGCTGGAGATGGCGATCCTGGGATTGGGGGCGGCTTACCTGCTGGATGCGTGCCTCACCCTCACACAAAGCTGGCTGATGGCCGGTCTTGCCCAGCGGGTGACCGCCAGTCTGCGGCGGGCCATGTTCGGCAAGCTGCAAAAGCTGCCGCTGTCCTTCTTTGACTCCCGGCCCCATGGGGAGGTGATGAGCCGGCTGTCCAATGACATCGATCAGGTGAGCCAAACTGTATCCCAAACCACCACTCAGCTGATGGCGGGGGTATTGACTATTACCGGGTCCCTTATTATGATGCTGTGGCTCAGTCCGCTGCTTACGCTGGCTACTCTGATCACCGTTCCCCTAGTGTATATCCTGGCCAAAAGCATCACCCGCCGGACGGGGCCGCTGTACAAAGCCCAGCAGGCGGAGCTGGGGAAGCTGAATGGGCTGATGGAGGAGACCATTTCGGGCTTGCAGGTGGTCAAGGCCTTTAACCGGGAGGAACGGACCATCCGGGAATTCGACGAGGTGAATGGAAGGCTCTACCATGTGGGGTTAAAGGCACAAATTTCCACGGGCTTTCTGATGCCGCTGCTGAACGTGATTAACAACCTGGGTTTTGTCACTGTTGCGGTGGTTGGCGGCTTGCTGGCCCTGCGGGGCAGTATCTCAGTGGGGGTTATCGCCAGCTTCATCGGCTACTCCCGGCAGTTTGTCCGGCCGCTGAATGAAATGGCCAACGTGTATAACATGCTGCAATCCGGCATTGCCGGAGCGGAGCGGGCCTTCGAGGTGCTGGATGAAGCAGAGGAGCCGGATGACGCTCCTGATGCGACGGATATGGATCTGAAGACGCGTCCTTCCAGCGGGCATGTGGTGTTCGAAAAGGTGAGCTTCGGCTACCGGCCGGAGGCGCCGATTCTGAAAAACGTAAGCTTTGAAGCGCCTGCCGGAAGCAGCATTGCGCTTGTGGGTCCCACGGGTGCGGGCAAAACCACCATCGTCAATCTGCTCACCCGGTTTTATGACACTACCTCGGGGGTGATTCGCATTGACGGGCAGGATATCCGCACCTATACCCGGGACAGCCTGCGCTCCGGCTTTGGCATCGTGCTGCAGGATACCTATCTGTTCGCGGGCTCCATCCGCGAGAATATCAAATACGGCCGTCCGGATGCAACGGACGAGGAGATGATGGAGGCGGCGCAGTTGGCTAACGCCGATGCCTTCATCCGCCTGATGCCGCGGGGCTATGACAGCGAGCTGGCGGAGAACGGCAGCAACCTGAGCCAGGGCCAGCGGCAGCTGTTGGCCATTGCCCGGGTGATGCTGGCGAAACCCTCCATCCTCATTTTGGATGAAGCCACCAGCAGCATTGACACCCGGACAGAGCTGCATATCCAGGATGCGCTGCTCAAGCTGATGAAGGGGCGCACCAGCTTCGTCATCGCCCACCGGCTGAACACCATCCGCGACGCGGATACCATCATGGTCATTGAAAACGGTGAAATCGTAGAACGCGGGAACCACGAGGAGCTGCTGCAGGCCCAAGGGCCATACAGCCGTATGTACGCCAGCTCCTTCGGCCAGCTGGAAACCGGCTGAAGTTGGGTAATTCCAGGGTTACTGCAGGAAAAAATGAAGAAGAGCAGACGAGGGTGTCTGCTCTTTTCTTGTGCTGATGAAGCAGAGCAGGAGAAGGTCTGCTCTTTTTTGTAGTCATGATGAAGAAGGGAGAGGTTTGTCTGCTCTTTTTGCAGTTTCTTGGCCGCGAGAAGTCAGGTGGACATAGATGCAAATGCAAAAGTGCATTTATTTTCTTCCGCTAACCTGCAAAATGTCGCCGTACCTGCAAAAGTGCATCTATTTTTGCTCCTCAAGCCCATTCCAGCCCATCCTGCCTGAAATAACTGCACTTTTGCAGGATAGCCCTACGAATGGCCAGTGTGTAACAAATAACTGCACTTTTGCATTATGGCAGCAGCAAGGGGGCAAGATGCCCTTCAGGTGGCCAGTTGCCGCGCCCTTCCGGCCCCACCACACAAACAGGCGCCTGCTCCCCAAGGGAACAAACGCCCAATCGCACGTGCCGCCGCGCACACGGCATCAGCACGAACTACCAGCTTATTCGCTACGCAGCGCCACAACCGGGTCCTTCTTCGCCGCGAACTTCGCGGGAATGAAGCCGCCTAGAATGGTCAGTCCTACACTTAAGATGATCAGGAGCAAGGCGTGAGTGGGATTCAACTGGGCCACATTGTTCAAGTCCGTCATATTCTTGATGATGATGTTGGTGGGGATAGTCAGCAGATAGGCGATGCCGATCCCCAGCAATCCCGATAGGGTACCGATAATCGTGGTCTCTGCATTAAACACCCGGGTAATATCCTTCTTCCGCGCTCCCAAGGCACGCAGCACACCGATCTCCTTGGTCCGCTCCAGCACCGAGATATAGGTGATGATCCCGATCATAATGAGGGATACCACCAGAGAGATGGAGGCGAAGGCCACCAGCACCAACGTGATCCCGTTCATGATGCCGCTGGAGAGATTGGTTACCATGGCGGCAAGGTCGGTGTAGATGATCATTTGCTCCGTGGGCTTTCCAACATTCCATTGGTCCAAATAATCCACAATCGCTTCCTTAGTGTCAAAATCCTTGGGATACAAGGAGATGGAGGCGGGAATAGCGACGGCGCCCAAGGCGGCCAGCGCATCCTCCTTGGAGGTGGCATCCAACGGGTCCGTCAGGGCGCCGGATCCCATGCCTCCGCCGGGTCCCATGGCGAATCCGCCGCCAGAGCCGAAATTGAAGCCGGGCACACCGGCAAAAACCTTGCCCGAATACACATTCATCTTGTCATTGGCTTCCTGTGCTTTTACAATTTCCGAGGACTGGGCCTTGCTGATAAATTCCTGGGCCAGCACATCCGAATAAGCGATTCCCGCGGACATGGTGGACATCGGAGAATCCTCCTGCTTGCGGATAATGCCCGAAATGGTCAGCTCCACCGCATTGCCGCCGTTGTACAGATTGCTTAAATCCGAGGTGTTGCCGTTAATGCGGAACAAATCTCCGGATTTTACATAATAGTCGTCGTTGTAGATCAGCTTGAAGGTTTTGCCGAGAACTTGGTCAAACCCGATATTCTCCGCTTTAAAATCCAAGCCCAAGGCGTCCAGCACGGTAACATTCATCCGGTTGTATTCATCCACCACCATCACCAGATCCGTGGGTTTTGCCGGGAAGCTGCCCGCCAGAAGATCATAATACGATTCCAGATAGGTGCTGCTGAAGCTTGCCGTTTTGCTGGGAAAGGACATAAAATTGGCGTCGGAGGTATTGACCGGTACGGCGGTCTTGCCGTCGCTTCTGAGAATATTCAGGTTAACCTGTCGGCTGTAGGATACACCGTCCAGCAGGGACGCGTCGATTTTGTCCAGATAGCTGAGATATTCCGGGGTAATGGTATTGTTATGCAAAATCGTATTGGATGTGGGATCATACGGGTAAATCTCTGCGGCTTTGGTGAATTCCGTCCGGTTGTTCCGGTCTTGTGCATGGGCACCGGGCTGCATAGCCAGATCCAGATTGGCCGCCATTTGGCTGATGGTAACGGGGAAGTTGGATAACGCGCCAGATTCATAGCTTTTGATTTGTTTGTCAAATCCGTTGGACAAGGACAAAATCAGCGCAATGCCGATAATGCCGATACTGGAGGCAAAAGCGGTCAGCCCGGTTCTCCATTTTTTCGTGGAGATGTTCCGTCCTGACAGGTTCAGGGCCGTCCAGTAGCTCATGGCGGTTTTTTTGAGCTGGTAATGGCTTTCGGTTTGTACCTCCAGAGCGGGATTGCTGTCGGAGATCACCTTGCCGTCCTTAAATTGGACCACCCGGTCGGCGTAAGCCTCAGCCAGCTCCGGGTTATGGGTAACCATAATGACCAGCTTGTCCTTGGCAATTTCCTTGATCAGATCCATAATCTGTCCGCTGGTCGTTGTATCCAACGCTCCGGTAGGCTCGTCTGCAAGGATGATGTCGGGATCATTGGCCAATGCCCGGGCGATGGCTACCCGCTGCATCTGTCCGCCTGACAGCTGGCCCGGTTTTTTGTGCATATGGTCCTTCAAGCCAACCTTCTTCAGAACCTCTACTGCTTTTTGGTGTTTGGCCTGTGCGCTGACACCGCTTAAGGTCATACCCATCTCCACGTTATCTGTAATACTGAGATGGGAGATCAGGTTATAGCTTTGGAAGATAAAGCCCACGCTATTATTGCGGTAAGCATCCCAATCGCTGTCCTTGAAGGATGTGGTGGAAGCGCCGTTGATAATCAGGTCGCCGCTGTCGTATTGATCCAGGCCGCCCACCAGGTTCAGGCAGGTGGTTTTGCCCGAGCCGCTGGGTCCCAGGATGGCGACAAATTCACTCTTGCGGAAGCTTAGACTGATATTGTCCAGAGCTGTTTGCGTAAACGTGCCAGTGGTATAGCTTTTGGAGATATTCTTAAGCTGCAGCATGTTCTCATCCTCTCTTGTCTCTGCTATGTATGTTATCCTATCACAGCAATATCAACTGAACATCAACTGGGTGAAGGGCAGTCCTTAGTTCATGTTGGGTTAACATTGATGCGGTATAATGAACGGGCGCTCTTAAGTCAGGACTGATTCAGCGGCAAGGGCGGACTATGGAAAAGCAGGTGGGACGAGTGATTCGAATTCTGGTGGTGGAAGACAACGAGAAGCTGCTCCAGCTGATCAGCACGGTTCTGGTCAAACACGGGTATGACCCTGTTCAGGCGGGAAACGGCCAGGAAGCATTGGATATTCTGGATAAGCAGCATGTCGATTTAATCATATCTGATATTATGATGCCCAATTTGGATGGTTTCGAACTGATCAGGAGGCTCCGGGAGGCTGGATACACCCTGCCGGTTCTGACGGTGACCGCCAAGGACAGCTTTATGGATAAGCAAACGGGCTATTTGGCCGGCACTGACGATTATATGGTCAAACCCATTGACATCAACGAGATGATCCTCCGGGTGGGTGCGCTTCTGCGGCGGGCCCAAATCGCCAGTGAACGCAGGCTTACGGTTGGTGGGATTGTACTGGATTACGATTCCTTGACGGTGACGGCAGGCGGGCAAACCACCACGCTCCCCCAAAAGGAGTTTCAACTCCTGTACAAGCTCTTGGCATACCCCAACAAAATTTTTACACGGCATCAGCTGATGGACGAAATATGGGGGATGGATTCGGAAACGGAGGCCAGGACAGTGGATGTCCATATTAACCGCCTGAGGGAACGGTTTAAAAGCTATGACGGGTTTGAAATCGTGACAGTCCGCGGGCTCGGCTACAAAGCGGTGAAAACCCATGATTGACCGCAGGCAGTCGGGAAATTTATGGGGGATGCTGATTTGGACCGTATTCCTGATTATGCTGGCTTCGGGCCTGCTGATGGCGCTCTTGACGGGGATTATCATCCATCTGGGTTATATTAATTTTAACCGGTTCCACATCCTTTGGCCGATTCTCTTCGCCATGGTTTCAAGCATCCTGATCGGCACAGGCATTACCGCAATTGTGGGCCGCAAAATCCTGGCGCCGATCACCGATCTGAGCGAAGCGGCCAAGGAGGTGGCCAAAGGAAACTTTAAGGTGCGGCTGAAGAAGGAGCATCACCGGGTGCGGGTGCTGGGGGAGATGGCGGTGAACTTCAACAAGATGGTGCAGGAGCTAAACGGCATCGAAACCCTGCGCAATGATTTTACGGCCAATGTTTCCCACGAGTTCAAAACGCCCATTGCTGCTATTGAGGGATACGCCGCTCTATTGCAGGATGAGGATCTGACTGTGCCGGAGCGGCGGGAATACAGCCGGCTGATCATCGAAAGCACCCGCCAGCTGTCGTCGCTGTCCGCCAATATGCTGAAGCTCTCCAAGCTGGAGAATCAGGAATTTGTGCTGGAGAAGCATAGCTTTGATCTGGACGAGCAAATCCGCCATGCCATTCTTCTGTTGGAGAATCAATGGAATGAGAAAATGCTGAATCTGGATATTGCGCTGGACCAGGTCCGGTTTTACGGCAACGAGGACTTACTGATGCAGGTTTGGCTGAATCTGTTGGGCAATGCCATCAAATTCTCGGATAATGGGGATGAAATCGCCGTTTATTTATCGGCTGGCCCAGCCTCAATTCAGGTTCGGATCGCTGATACGGGAACCGGCATGAGCCCTGAGGTGCAAGCGCATATCTTCGAGAAGTTCTACCAAGGGGATAAGTCCAGGGCAGGAGAGGGCAATGGTCTGGGGCTGGCTCTGGTGAAGCGGATTGTGGATCTGTGCGGCGGAGAGATTACAGCGGAGAGTGAGCCGGGAAGAGGCTCTGCTTTTACGGTCACGCTTCCTGTAACCAAGATGTGAGGAGCATAAAAAATTAGGCTGTCCCAAAAGTTCATCGAGATGAATAAATATTCGGCTAAAAGGACCGGGAGGAGAAGGGTGGCTTGAGGGCGAGTTTTTTGGCCGCTTTTTACCTCTAGATCACATCAAAAGAAAGCGGACAAAACGTGTTTGAAGCTTCCAAGACAGCCTTTTCCGGAAGGGAGTGCAGCTTGCCGAATATTTATTCATCCAATTTCAATTTTGGGACAGCCCAGTTGTGTTGTAAACCGGACTACAGTTTGACAGGCAGGCCTGCTTTGGCCGATTGGACAGCTGCGAGGGCCACCTGCTGGGATTTCCACGCATCCTCGTAGGAGGAGAGAATACCGGAAGCATCCCCCGTGCGCAGAGCATGGATGAAGGCGGCGTTTTCAGCTTGATAGGGGTCACTCTGGTTCTGGTATTCGGTGGTTTGCCCTTGTAAGATTTCCTTCAGGCCTTTTCCGTGAAGCTCCATTACACCCTTGTTAGTGTAAATATGCAGTCCCGTGGTATGGCTTACCGGAAGCAAACAAGTGTTGGAGATATTGGCGACAGCACCGGAGGCCAGCTTCAGAGTCACGGTGCCTACATCCGGCACGGTTACTCCTTCCTCCGTCAGATGTTTGTGCCGCTGGGCAAAGGAAGCGTACACCTCCGTCACCTCACCCAAGGTATACCGGAGCAGGTCCACGATATGGGTGGTTTGCTCCACAAACTGCCCGCCGGAGCCGTTTTCCGTCCGCCACCAGTACACCCCAGGCATACCGCCCATCCAATAACCCAAGGCCATGCCGGCAGTTTGATCCTCCAGCAGCCGGCGGACCCGGGCAGCTCCTTCCGTATAGCGGAAATGGTAGCCGACAGAGGTGATCAGCCCCTTGGTGTTTACCGCCTCCAGGATTTCCGTGGGGGTTTCCAGGTTAGCGGCAAGCGGTTTTTCCACAAAAAAAGGAATGCCCCGTTCCGCCAAAGCCAATTCGATCCTGCCATGGGCAAAGGGAGGAACGCAGATGTATGCGGCGTCCAGTTTAACGGCCTCGAGCATCTGCTCCACCGCGGCAAAGGCGGCGGCGCCGGGGAATTTGGCGGCGAAGCGCTCCGCTTTCTCCAGAGAAGAGCCGCAGACGGCGCTGATGGTGACATCCTCCATAGCCGTAAGCATGGCCGCGTGTTTCTCGGCGAACCAGCCGGTTCCGAATATTCCAATGTGCAGAGTCATAAACCCTCCTGTAACTCGAATTTAGTAAGCGCTTGCTGTTCAGTATGTGGTCCATTATATCACATTTATCTGAGGGGTGTGGGGTAGTCCTTGACTTGTTTTGTAGAGTCATGTCACATAGATTGACATCAAAAAATCTGGGCGCTATGATGATTAATGCAATCATATCCATGCCTTGGAAGAGGGAGGGGGAAGCTGATGCTCAACCGCAATGCGGAAGCACTCTTCTGGATCGGCCGTTATATGGAACGTGCGGAAAACCACGCCCGCATGATTGATGTCCATTACCATCTTCAGCATAATCAGGACCTGCAGGACAAAGAATACAAATGGGCCCGCATCATCCGTTCCTTGGGAGCGGAGGAGGAGTACCGCCGGCAATTTGAACAATACAGCGAGTTGGATGTCCTCTCATTCATTACATTGGACCGGGGATATGAAAACTCGCTGTTTTCATGTATCAGCAAAGCCCGGGCCAACCTCAAAACCATGCGCGAGGCGCTGCCCAGCGAGCTCTGGGAGACCTTAAACGGCTTTTATCTGGCTCTCTCCGAGAAGAATCCCGCGGACCTGCGCAAGGAAACACCCAACCTGTTCTTCCGGTACATCCGGGAGAAGGTGGAAACCTTCCAGGGAATCGAGCATTCCGTGATGCTGCGGGAGGCGGAATGGCATTTTATTGAAAGCGGGCGGATGCTGGAGCGGGCGGAGAATACCATCCGCATCCTGAGGTTTGTGGTAACAGCCATCAACGAGGATCAGGCGGCTCCGTACACCTATTTGCTGGCCGCGCTGAAATCGGTGGGGGGGTATCAGGCGTTCCGCAAGGGATATGCCGACAGCATGGCCATTGCGCCTATTCTTGAATTCTTGCTGACTCATACCACCTTCCCCCGGTCCTTCTACTATACCTTCACCAAGCTCGAAGAGCATCTGCGGGGCATCCGGCAGTTGGGGCAGCCTGCTCAGTCCGGTCAGGAAAAGGCCATCCGCCAAGCGGGGAAAATCAGGGCTGAGCTGGGCTGTATGACCCGGGAGGATTTTATGCTGGAGGATGTGGAGCTGCTGATCTACTTCCTGACCGATGCCTGTATGACCGTGGGCAAAGCCATGGCCGAAACCTTCTTCCGGATGGAGGAGGCCTCCGCCTCGTAACTGCTGCAGTTAGGACACACCAAGGCTTACCCGGACAAAACAAAAAGCCCTCTTCCGTTTATGGCAGCCATCGGCCATCCAATCAAGCGGAGCAGGGCTTTATTTGTGCTGCATCAGGGAAGTGGTTGGTGAGAAAGCGGGTGACAAGGAATCAGTGGACGAGTGTTTGCTTGCGTTGGGTTAGACGCTCTTGAAGGGTTTGTTTCTTCCAGAGGGGCACACTGACGATTTTGGAGCCGGTGGTATGATCCAGGAACCGGATGTGGTCTTTCTCGACAGAGGAGATTTTGTCCACGTTGACATAGCAGTTGGAGGAAATGCGCAAAAACATGGCATCACGGATCAGCAGCTTCAGTTGGTCCTCGGACAGGGATTTCCTAATGTTGTAATTCCTGCCGTGGAAGCTGATCAGGCCGCCGTTGCCGACTTTGAAGAAGTAGGTGTCACGGTTGGGTTCAAAATCCTCATATATATCTTTGAACTCTTGCTCCACGATCAACGTCCCCCTTTTAGAATCGGTAATATGTTAGCGCTTTCATTATAGCACAAACAAAACGGCCTGCAAACACCCTTTTTGTGAAAACGTACAAATTTCTTTGTTTCAATTGCCAATTTGGCCGTTCTGCTTTCGGAAATCGCTGGGGCTGCAATGGGTGAAACGCTTAAACAACCGGCTGAAATAATAGGGATCGCTGAAGCCGACGGACTCGGAAATCCGGTTTACCGGCAGCTCGCTGTTCATCAGGAGATACTGGGCCCGCTGAATGCGGAGCTGGTGAATGTACGTAAAGATGGACATGCCCGAATATTTCTTGAAAATATGGCAAAGGTATTCATATTTACGGTTGAGCTGGCTTTCGATAAACGCCCTGTCCGGCTCCGTGTTGTAGCTTTCGTTCAGCAGATTGACCAGCTGGCGGTAGGCCAAAAACGCGGCGGGGACGGAGGTTTGGAGATTTTCCTTGGAGAGCAGATCTTCGGCAATCAAGTGGAAAATCTGGCCCAGCAGAAGGGAGGAGCGGTAGCGGAAATAGCCCCTCGGATGCTCCATTTCCCCATGAAGCTTCTCGAACAGGTTCAACAGCTCATAACGGCGGACCGGCTGGAAGCGCCGGGGCAAAAGCAGGTGCTCGGCCTCCTCGTCCTGGCCCGTACGCAGCTCCTGGCGGCTTTTGTCCAGCCAGCTGTCTGGTTCGGCAAGAGGCATTTCGTCAGGGGTTCCAGGGGTAAGGCCGGGGGTAGCGAAAAATTGCACCCAGAAAAAGCCTGCATGCTCATGGGTCAGCCGCCAGGCGGTATGACGCTCCCAAGGTGTCAAGAGGTAACACTCACCGGATACCAGCTCCAGCTCCGCGTCCTCGGATTTCAAATATATGGGTCCTTCGGTGACCATCAGGATTTCGTAATAGGGGTTGGAATGCTCATAACTGGCCAAGGGAGCATTGCCCTGGTGGTATCCGGTCCACTTGACATCCAAGCGGCATAGTCGGGACATTCTGAACCAGATATCTGGCTGATTCTGCATATTTGGTTCTCCTCTTCCTGGTTCAAATTAATGGAGGTTATTAATATCGTCCATATGAAATACCAGTCTGTACACAGTTTTATTGTAACCGATGGATAACGAATGGACAATAATGATCTCAAAGCTGGAGGATTTTAAGATTGCCGGGATACAATCTCTAAACATCCGCCATTTCATTCTGGCCACCGTTGCTGATATAGTAGAGGAGTAGGAAGAAAGCGTTTTATCGCGTGGCAAATGTACTGGTTACAAACCAGTTTTTATGTTAAATGGAGGAGTGACGATTATGAATTTTGATGAGGCAAAAAAACTGTACGAAAAACATGGGATTAATGTAGACGAAGTACTGGAATCCCTGTCCAAGGTAAAAATCTCCCTGCACTGCTGGCAAGGCGACGACGTACGCGGCTTCCTGAACCGCGACCAGGAGCTGACCGGCGGTATCTCTGTAACCGGCAACTACCCGGGCGCTGCCCGCACGGCTGAAGAGCTCCGTCAGGATCTGGACAAGGCCCTTTCCATGATCCCCGGCACCCACAAGGTAAACCTGCATGCTATCTATGCGGACACTGAAGAGACCGTTAGCTGGGACAAGCTGGAGCCCAAGCATTACACTCCCTGGGTGAAATGGGCCAAGGAAAAGGGACTGGGTCTGGACTTCAACCCCACCTGCTTCTCCCATGATCTGTCCGCCGACGGCTTCACGCTGAGCCATGCAGACAACGACATCCGCAAGTTCTGGGTTGAGCATTGCAAGGCCTCCCGCAAGATCGGCGCTTATTTCGGTGAAGAGCTGGGCCAACCCTGCGTAACCAACGTCTGGATTCCGGACGGCTTCAAGGATATCCCGGTTGACCGTCTTGCTCCGCGGGTGCGTCTGAAGGAATCTCTTGATGAAATCTTCGCGGAAGAGCTGAACCCGGCCCATAACCTGGATGCTGTGGAAAGCAAGGTATTCGGTATCGGCTCCGAAGCTTATGTCGTCGGCTCCCACGAGTTCTACATGGGCTATGCCGTCCAAAAGCAAAAGCTGCTTTGTCTGGACGCCGGCCACTTCCATCCGACAGAGGTCATCTCCAACAAGCTGTCCTCCGTCTCCATGTTTACGCCTGGTATCCTGCTGCACGTAAGCCGTCCGATCCGTTGGGACAGTGACCACGTAGTCATCATGGACGACGAGCTGATGGACATCGCCCGTGAGCTGGAGCGCCACAACCTGTACAGCACCACCCACATCGGCCTGGACTTCTTCGACGCCAGCATCAACCGGATCGCGGCATGGGTCATCGGCGCACGCAATACCATCAAGGCCATCCTCCGCGCCAAGCTGGAGCCGGTAGAGCTGCTGAAGAAGGTAGAGCTGGAGAAGGATTACACCACCCGTCTTGCCCTGGTGGAGGAATTCAAGTCCTATCCGTTCGGCGCCATCTGGGACCACTATTGCGAAAAGATGGGCGTGCCGGTCCGCGAAGAGTGGCTGAACCAAGTGAAAACCTACGAAAAAGACGTTCTGCTGAAGCGCTAAGCTTCGCAGTATGATAAGGCGGCTTCCCTGTTGAGGGGAGGCCGTTTTTTTGTGCTGCTGCAAACAGACTGGACCCGATGGACTGACCGGACTTTCTGCGCATAAGTAACAGGGGCTATGCATATGCTTCCATTGTGAATAACAAGGGGAAGGATTTGAAGGTATACATGGATAAAAATAAAACATTTAATTATAAAAACTATTGGGAGTTAAACTACTTGTTAGGACAATCCTCGGGGACCGGTTCTTATGGGGTGCTTGCAGAATTTAAAGCGAACGTTATCAATGCTTACATCCTGAAAAAGAATATCACCAGTGTTATTGAATTTGGCTGTGGAGATGGAAATCAGCTCTCCTACATGGATTATAAGCAGTACCTGGGTTTGGATATCGCCAAGTCAGCGATTGATTTATGCAAGGCCCAATATGGCTCTGATGAAAATAAGAGCTTTTTGTGGTATCAGCCGGGTTATCTGATTAACAAATCCTTTATAACCGCGGAGCTGGTTGTTTGTTTGGATGTCCTGTACCATATCGTGGAGGATGGCGACTTTATTCAAACCCTAAATGATATTTTTTCCTGTGCGGGGAAAGCTGTCATCTTATACACTAAGATCGCAGAGGCTGACAAAGAAACTGAAATAGAAACCATTAAGGATCGGGACATATTCAAATACTTGGAGAAATATAAAGACTTCAAGGTGACAGAACTCATTCCCCAGAAGCATCCCGGAATTTCTTCGGCCGACTTTATCATCCTGGAGAGAAAAGAGTTGGACATTTAGTGGTTAAGATGGGCTTGGAGCCGTCTCTGCAGCTCCCGGAACAGGGTATCCAGCGCCTGGGAGGCATCCTGCAGGGCTTGTTTTGCCTCAGGCTCTGTTTCCGTTACACCGGCCAAAGCCAGCTTGGTTTCGCATTCCTTCAGTGCAGACAGCAGCTCCACATTGGGCTGTGGGTTGTGTTGTGGGGGCTGCTTGTGGCGATCGTCATAGAAGTCGGCGTACAGCTCACCGTTGGCATCAATCTGGCCCAGGAAAACATCCGGAACGGCGGCTTTCACTTCGGCAAGCTTTTTGTCCAACCAGTTACGGTTCCGTCCCGACTTCTGCAGAGCTTCCTCCAGAATCTGCCCGTCCATAATCACCGTTTGCGGCTCCCTCTCGGGCTGTACGGGAAGTCTGAGGTCCTTGGGTGTCAGAGGCTGATTCTCCCGTTTCAACAGCACATTAATGTCTCCGCTGGGCTCCATAATAGCAAATTCCACATCCGCCAGATTGAAGGCGGATTTTTTGCGGAGCTGCTCCATCAGCTCATCCGTGGTAAGCCGCTCCTTCTTCAAGTTCTTCTCCAATACCCTGCCGTGTTCGATCAGGACGGAGCCTTTGCTGTCTATAAAGTCACGCATCCGTTTGCTCTTGATCTGCAGGTACTCGATAGAGTACGAGCAAGCCACCCATACCGTCAGAGAAACCAGTCCAAGGCCCCATTCGGTTTCCGCATCGAGGGAGACATAAGCGGCAATGCTGCCGATGGTGATGCCCGTTATGTATTCGAATAAGGACAGCTGGGACACCTGGCGTTTGCCAAGCAGCTTCGTCAGAAAGAACAAAATCAGTACGGCTAACAAGGTTCTCCATGTGATTTCAAACCATTGAGGCATGCTGCCTACGCTCCTTTTACTTGTGTAATGGATACCGGTGAAGACTCTGTCGAACTCTAACGGACGGGAGAGCCGCTATTGTAGCAAATTTCGGCGTTCAGACTTTCTAACGGACAGGAGAGCGCTTATTGACGGGTGGTGTGGGTGGAAAAGGCGGTTTTGTCCAAAATAGCGGCTGTGGTGACCGTTAGAAATGGAAACCCTTGATTTGATGCCCAATAAGGTCTCCTGGGTCCGTTAGCGCCCACGCTCAACTCCGAAGTACCCGAAACTCGTGTGCCGAAGCCCAAAGTGGTCCAAATTCCCGCAGCCCTGCTGAGTTGGTCACCAGCCATGCGGAGTCCAAGGACTCCTGCTACCAGTAGTATGCAGTCCAAACTCTGGAAATATGCGATCGCCTCAGCAGCTTTACAAAAGAAAAAATCCCTGCCGCGGGCTGCAAATAGCAGCCGCAACAGGGATTCTCGCACCGGGACCGATTCACTCCCGGATAAACCAACTTGAAACTTAACCGTTGTACGCCTTCAGGTACAGGGCAACCATGTCTTCGGCAGTAACCGGCTTCGGGTTGCCGCCGGTGCATACGTCGTTCATGGCTTGGGCGGCCAGCTTGGCGGCATCGTCCGGGTTGAAGGAGGTTTCCTTCAAGGAAGGAATGCCTACGGCCTTGGACAGCTTGCGTACCGCTTCAAGAGCCAGCTTGGCTGCTTCCAGATCGCTTCCGGCCTTGGAGGTATCCTCGCCCATAGCCTGGGCGATTTCGGCGAATTTCTTAGGAGAGGAATCCAGGTTGAATTCCATGATATAAGGCAGCAGAATAGCATTGGCTACGCCATGGGGCAGGTCATACTCGGAGCCCAACTGGTGAGCCATACTGTGCACGATGCCCAGGCCGCAGTTGGAGAAGGACAGGCCGGCTGTGAAGGAGCCCCAAGCCATTTCGGAGCGGGCTTCCACGTCTGCGCCGTTGTTAACGGCTTTTTCCAGGGAGTTGGCAACGAATTTAATCGCTTGCAGAGCGATAGCATCGGACAGCGGGAATGCGCCTGCAGTTACATAGGCTTCGATAGCATGGGTCAAGGCGTCCATACCGGTAGCGGCAGTCAGGCCCTTAGGCTTCTTCACCATCAGCTCGGGATCGTTAACGGCAACGGTTGCCAGAGAGTTGGGGTCAACCATAACCATCTTGATTTTGCGGTGTTCGTCGGTGATAACATAGTTCACGGTTACTTCGGAAGCAGTGCCGGCAGTAGTGTTGATGGCGATGATCGGAGCGGACTTGTTCTTGGACTTGCCGATGCCTTCATAGTCCACAATGCTGCCGCCGTTGGTGGACAGGATGCCAACCGCTTTGGCTGCATCCTGCGGGGAGCCGCCGCCCAGGGAGATGATGAAGTCGCAGCCGGCTTCCTTGTACAGAGCCAGACCGTCGTTTACGTTTTGGGTAGTCGGATTAGGCTTAACGTCGTCATAAACCACATAGGTGATGCCGCTGGCGTCCAGCACATCGGTTACTTGCTTCACAACGCCCAGTTGGTTCAATACCTTGTCGGTTACGAACAGAGCCTTGGTTTTGCCCAGGTTGATTACTTCCTGTCCGATTTCCTTTACACAACCCGGTCCAATCAGGTTAATAGCGGGCCAATACAGTCTGCGAACAGCCAACATAGAGATCATCCTCCACAAGAATAGGTTTGGTTTCATGTTTGCGAAAAAAATCACATACCAGAGCAAAAAAATACTATCTTTACGCACCGTCCTCCCCGCCGGCAGCATCAGGGATGCAACCGGCAGGATGGATGGCACGGCAGACACGAATCCTTCCTGCAAATTACAGCAGGTTAAAGGCAACTTCCAGGTCATGCACTTGCTTCTCATCGATGTGGACGATATCGCCCAGTACACCTGCAGAGATAATGGCTTGAGCGCTGAACTCGCACACTTCCAGACGGTCAAAGGCATTCAGCAAGGAGTTGCCTGTTGCGATAATGCAGTCGTTTTCGCAGATAACAATCGGCTTGTCCTTGGTGAATACTTCCGCTGTTTGTTTCGGCTCCAGGAATGCAGCGCCGAAGGGGAGGCGGGGGGTTCTGCGCAAGAGAATGTAGCTCTCCGGAATGGTCCGGGAGTCGAAGCTTGCACTGGTAACGGCAAAGGCCATGCTGTAAGGCGGGTGGGCAATGATCACGGATTGCACATGAGGCTGGGCCTTATAGATTTCTTGGTGCAAGGCCACTGCGCGGCTCGGGGTTTTGCCCGCTTCCTTAGCGCCGTCCTTCACAACTACCAGATCACTCGGCTCCAGATACTTGCGGTCCAGACCAAAAGGCGTGATGATAAAGGAACCGTCGGACAGCCGTTGGGAGAAGGAGCCTTGACCGCTGGTGAACAAGCCTTGGTCATAGGAACGTTGAATCAGGCGGCACATTTCGCGGCGGGCTTCCCGCTCCTCGGAGCTGAAGCGCTCCGGCTTATAGTCGGTCATTTCAAGCGGCTTGCGGCTCTTGGCCTGCTCCAGCTGCTCGTCGGTCAGGGATACCGGAGTACCGATGCGGCGGGCGTTGATCTCGATGCGGGCCATAAATTCAAGGGTTTCGAAGGATTTGAAGGCGTCGAACAGGTTCTTGCCGCCTACTACAACACCGTGGTTTTCCAGCATAACGGAGTCATAACCTTGTGCGAATACAGCCGCAACCTTGTCTGCCAGCTCTGCGCTGCCCGGCAGGCCGTACTCGGCGATTCTGACTTCGCCGACGAGAGCGTGGTCGAAGGGAAGCATGTGCATGTCAGGCGCCTTGCGCACGATGCTGAATGCAACCAGTGCGGGAGGGTGGGCATGAACAATGGCCTTCAGGTCGGGCCGGGTGCGGAATACCATTTGGTGGAAAGGAAATTCGCTGGAGGGTTTGTGCTTGCCGACAACAGTGCCGTCAGCCTTCACGCAAACAATATCTCCGCGGTTCAGGTTGCCTTTATCAATGCTCGCAGGGGTAATCCAGATATCCCCGTTGTCGTCGAGGATGGACAGGTTGCCGCCTGACGTAGTGGTCATGCCGTAACCGTAAATACGTTGGATCATCATGATAATCTGGTCGGCCGGATGCAAATATTCGAATTGCATAAAACAAGCTCCTCCTTGGAAAACCGTAGTGTGTGAGCAGATGCGGGTTTTGAATATCTTTGATTCGCTCTAGATGCTTTTATTTTAAGCCAGTCCAGCCCAAAAATGAAGCCCCAATTTAGAGAAATTTGTGAAGAAATTTTGTTTTGTTTTTGTTTTTATTTTGAATACAAGGGTTTTTGGGTCATTTCACCCCGCTTCAGAGCAGATTGCGGATCCAACCGGGGCTTATTTTTAGGCTTTATTTAGTATGTGCTATAATGGCAGTGTGATGAGAGGAAGGGATGGATTCATGAAAATTGTCAAAATTGAACCGACTCCAAGCCCCAATTCCATGAAATTAACATTGGATACCCGGCTTAATCCGGGTGTACGGCTGGACGTCCAAAGGGGCCGCGATGACACGGCTCCTGCTTATATCCGTAAGCTCTTGGCAATTGAGGGTGTGACGGGAGTATTCCAAACATCGGATTTTCTTGCCCTGGAACGCCATCCCCGGGGAGATTGGGCGGCTATCCTGGCAGGGGCGGAGGCGGTGCTGGGAACGGCAGCCGGCCAAGGGGCCTCATCCTCCTCCGGGATTCCCGGGGCACCCGCGCTGCAGGAGAGCGGCTACGGCGAGCTGACTGTCCGGGTTCAGACCTTCAGGGGAATCCCCATGCAGGTCCGGGTCAGCACGGCCTCCTCGGAAAAACGAGCGGCACTGCCGGAGCGTTTTCAGAAGGCGGCCACGGAAGCGGGGCTGGCCTCGCCCAATCTGATCATGGAACGGAAGCTGGAGGAGCGCGGTGTCCGGTACGGTGAGCTGGAGGAGGTTCTGAACCAGGTCGTCAGCGAGCTGGAGGCGGAATTCGGCGCGGAGCGGCTGGATGAGCTGGTGCGCCAGTCCCTTGAGGCCGGTCACGGATTCCAGCTCCCGGAGAATGCCAAGGAGCCAGCCCCCCGCGAACTTCCCGCGGAAGAAGCCGAAGAGCTGGAGAGGCAGCTGGAGGATCCCGACTGGAAGGTGCGTTATGCCGCCCTATCCCGGATCAAGGCGGATTCCGGCACCTTGCCGCTCCTCAAAAAAGCGCTGCTGGACCGCAATATTTCCGTCCGCCGCCTAGCCGTGGTATTGGCTGGAGGCGTAGAGGGGGAGGAGCCCCTGTTGCTGTTGATCAACGCCATGCAGGATTCCTCGCCGGTGATCCGCAGAACGGCCGGAGACAGCATATCCGACAGAGGCGATCCGGCAGCCGTACCGGCTATGGAGGAGGCGTTAACCGATCCCAGCAAGCTGGTGCGCTGGAGAGCGGCCCGTTTCCTGTATGAAGCGGCAGGAGACTCGTCATTGGCTGCTTTGGAGAAGGCCAAGGAGGACCCCGAATTCGAAATCCGGCTCCAGGTCCGTCTGGCTATTGAACGGATTACCAGCAATACCGAAGCCCAAGGCACCGTATGGCAGCAGATGATGCGGGAACGGCAGTAGAAAACCAGGTTGGGCACAGTCCCTTTTTATGAGAGAGCTTCCGCGGTGCGGAGGCTCTTTTTGCATTTTCAAAGAATATGGCACCGCTTATTTGATAGTCTTTTGATATCAAGATGCATACCCTGGCCTACCTTGGAGAAAAATGACATCAAAAGAAGGGCAAGGAGTGACGCCGATGAAATCCCCCCTGCCTACTCTTCTACAGGGCGCCATGATCATGATGATGGCTGTGGGTATGACCAACCATGTCTTTATCATTCCGGCTTTACTCCGCACCTCCGGGCGGGATGCGTGGTTATGCATTATTTGTTCGGTCCCCGCCATGCTGCTGCTGCTGTTTACGATGCGTTTTATCGCGGCCAAACTGGGAGATGAGCCTCTGGACAGCTGGATTACCCGACATGCGGGCAATCCGGTATCTGTGGTATTCCGGGTGCTGTTCACGCTTTATGCCGTCGTCAACATCTTCTCGACCATGTATGAAACCATGTTATGGACGCGGATTAACTTCCTGCTTAACACGCCGATGGGAATAACCAGCCTGTTTTTGATGCTGGTCTGCTACAGGGCCACAAGCAAAGGGCTGCGGGCCATTGCCAATACGGCAGGAATTCTGCTGCCGCTGGTTTGCCTGTTCGGGTTTACCATTGCGACAATCAATATCAAGTACAAGGACTACAACCAGCTGTTTCCTATGTTGGAGCATGGCATCTGGCCTGTGGTTAATGGCACGGTGTATGTGTTGGCAGGCTCCTTCGAGCTCCTGCTGTTTCTGCTGCTCCAATCCGGCATGCGGAGCAAAATCAGCCTTAAGAGTCTGATCATCCTGGGTTTGGCTATCCTGGGCATTACCTTCGGCCCTGTGATCGGGGCGATTGTGGAATTTAACCCTTATGAAGCGGTTCACCTGCGGTTTCCCGCCTATGAGGAATGGCGTTTGGCCACTGTGGGGAAATTCCTCTCCCAGACAGATTTCCTGTCCATCTTTCAATGGCTGGCCGGCTCCTTCCTGCGGATATGCCTCCTTTTGTATGTAACGGTTGAAATGTGGCAAATTAAAACCAAGCGGAACAAAAACACCACCCTGTTATTCATTTGTGTGGTGCTGGTCTTAATCGGTTTGGCGCCCATCAACGACGTGTACATGCATCAAATTACGGTGGATTGGCTTTATCCGTCCAATCTGGTGCTGCTTGCTCTGGCAGCGGCAGGACTGTGGGTAATTGCCGCCAAGGCCGGAAGGAGGGGGAATTCCCGTGGACAATCTGGACAGCAACGCCAGCGGCCGCGTCAACAGCCACGTCAACAGCCAGGTCAACAGCCCAAACAGCACCCATGACACCGGTTCAAACGGGAGGAGCATCATCTCCATTGAAGCGGCTAACGAGGAGTTCTATTATGATTATTTCCGCCAGTGCGGCGATGTAACTCTGCACACCCTCCGGTATGGAGAGGAGCCCCGTTGCGCACTGGTGCTCATTTATTGCGGCAGCATGGTGGCCCAAAGAGAGCTTCCCCAGTTTATCATCCCTCGTCTGGAGCATGTCCGGGATGAGCTTTCTGCCGGACGGCCGGAGCATCTGGCCGAGCTTACCGCACTTCCCTTATCTCCGGTGGAGAATGAGGAGGATTGGCTGATTATTACAGCCAGGCTGATTTTCAGCGGGCAGCTGATTGTGGTTCATCTCCGGCAGAATACCGTATATACCATGGATATTTCGGATATGCCCGGACGCAAGCCTGAGGAGTCCGCCATGGAGCCCTCTATCAAGGGGCCGCGTGACGGCTTTGTGGAAAATCTCGATACGAACATTGCGCTTATCCGCAAACGGCTGCGCACCCAATCCTTCTGTGTGGAGCTCTTCAATAAAGGAAAACGGGGCCAGACCAAGCTGGCGCTATTATATATGCAGGATATTATCAACCCCGATATTCTGAAAGAAATCCGCGGACATATTGAGCTGGTGGATCAGGATGCGGTGATCGGCACCTCCATGGTGGAGCGGATGGTCATCGGGCGGCGCCTGAAATCGCTGTTTCCTGTGGCGGACACTACGGGCCGGGCGGACTATGTGGCGGACTCTCTCCTGAACGGCCGCTTCGTGCTAATGTCCGACGGGTCTCCGATGGCTACAATTGCACCGGCGACCTTGTTCAGCCTGCTGAAGTCCTCCGAGGACGCGAACATGCCTTTCCATATTGTCAGCATGCAGCGGATGCTGCGTTATATCGGGCTATTGGTATCTCTGTTTCTTCCCGGTTTTTTTGTGGGCCTGACCAGCTACAACCTGGATCAGGTGCCGCTTCCTCTTCTGGCCACCATAGCCAACACCCGCCAAGGGCTTCCCATGCCCGTTGCATTGGAGTCCTTCCTCATGCTGGTGATGTTCGATATATTTGCAGAGGCGGGCAGGCGTCTTCCAAGGGCCATCGGTCAGACAGTCACAGTGGTGGGAGGCATCATTATCGGTGATGCCTCCATACGGGCGGGCATTACTTCGCCGACGGTTATTGTGATGATTGCCATTGCCATTATCGCCTCCTATACACTGGTGGACCCTATTCTGAACGGCACGGTGGCCCAGCTCCGGTTTTTGATTTTGGGGTGTGCGTCCTTCTTCGGGCTATTCGGCTTTATGATGGCGTTTCTACTGCTGCTGGTTCACTTGTCGTCTCTGGAGCATTTCGGGGTCCCGTATCTCTCGCCGGTATCCCCGTTTAATCCGAAGGATTTCCTGGCCGGCATCCTGATGAGGCCCAGCATGAACAGGGTGAACAGGCCGGATGTGCTGGACCCGGTGGACCAAAGCTCCGGCAAGGATAAAAACAGCCCATGAAGCTAACCCGAATAGCGGCAGCCGCGGGAATGCTGCTTATGCTTACAGGATGCTGGGATATGAGAGAAGCCCAGAATACCAACTTTGTTACCGCCCTCGGAGTGGATTATATTGAGGATCATTACGTGGTATACGCCCAGCTTATTGACTTTACCAGCATTGCCAAGCGGGAGAGCAGCGACACACAGTCCAAAAGCGGAAGCCAAGCCATATGGGTGGGCAAGGGTGAGGGGAAAAGTGTAGTGGCAGCTCTGAACCATATTTACGACTCCTCCCAGCAGCAGACGGTCTGGACCCATGTGAAGGCGATTATCCTCTCCGAATCCGTTATGAAGTCCAAGATGGATGAGGTTTTCTCCAGCATTCTGCGCTCCCGGGAAATGAGGTATACCCCGTGGGTATATGGAACACGAGATTCTATGCCCACGCTTCTGTCCTCCATGACGTTGTTGAACCTGTCGGCCCAAACGACGGTGATGTTCGAGCCTACCTCCATCTACCGGCAAAGCTCCGATGTGGAGCCCGTCCATCTGCAGCGGCTCATGAATACGGTCCGGGAACCGGCTTCGACTGTCTTAATTCCGTCCATAACCAGCAAAAACAGGATATGGACCAATGAAGGAAAGCAGCCTCCGCTATCGCGGACAGACGGAATTTTTGTCCTCACCAAAAATACACTTCACGGGTATGTGCCGGAGTCCAAAATCCGTGGAACACGTTTTGTGAAGTTCTACCGGGTGTTCCGGTATCCCATGACCGTCAATCTTCGCGATAGCGGAAGTGTTCTGCTGCTTATCCGCAACCCCCGGACAACGGTGGATATCCAGCCGGAAGGAAAAGACCTGCTGGTATCCGTGAATATCATCACCAGAGCGAATCTGATTGAAAAAAACACGGATGAAACCGTGAGCTTCCAGGAGATATCGGACGCCGGTACGCAAAAAATCGTACAGGATATCCGTTCCTCCTTCGAACAATCCCAAAAAGAAAATATGGATCTTTTCGGGCTGGAGGAGGAGCTCTACCGGAAGAATAATGCAATCTGGAAGGAAGCCCATGATTCCGGAGAACCGCTGCTCCCGCGCTTTAAGCTGAAGGAGGTCCATGTTAGGCTGGAGATTAACCACGCCAATACGTATAACTTCCGGCAGAAATGAGCTTTTCTATTTCCTCCGAAAGTATGGTAAGATAGAAAGGATGGAATTGAAGGGGGGATCCTTTTTTACAATGAGTGATAACGAGACGAATACACCGGCAGAGGAAGCGACGAACGAACAACAGGAGATGGAGCAGCAGGTTAAAGCCTGGTTTGAGCTGACTCGCAATATCCTTGCGGATGAATATAAGGACTATGAGGTGGACGGGCAGGTGGCTCTTCACCCGGGATTCGGCCATTTATTTGCTTTCCGGCTCCAAAAGGACGGCAAATTCTATACCTGCGGCTTTATGCTGACGGAACTGATCCAGGTCTACAAGAACAATGCCAATCCGCCCCTGTGGCTGGCCTCCTTCTTCTATGATATGATCCAGTCCGGGGAGAGCCGCGGCTTCCCCAACCCGCCGGAAACCGATGATGAAGCGAATAAGGTGCTCCAGGAAGTGGTGCTGCCGCTGGTCATGAAGGGTGTGCAGGAGGAGTTTACCGAGGAAAATCAGGTGTATGTGGACCTCGAGGTGAATGAGCAGCTGGGCCCCGTGCTGGAGCTGGGTTTCCCGACTATTACCGATGGACCCAATACCTGCGCGATTCCGCTGCAGTATTTTATGACGATGTATCTGATGAACCGTGACCCTTCGGAGCATGCCGTGTTCTCACTGCATAAGCTCATGGAGGAGACCGCCAAAGCGAAGGCCAGTTCCGGCGCTGCGGAATAAAGCTTAGTCCAAACAACCCTAACACCCCGCTCCGGTTCGCCGGCAAGCGGGGTGTTGCATTTTCGCACAGGCAGCCTTACTTGATAAGGGTATAAGCGCCGATAACCGGGAGCGGCTTGGCCTGGCCCTGGGCCGCGTTGACGATTCCCAATACCATCAGAACGACTAAGGCCAGGTTGACCAGCGGCAGCAAAAACCAGCCGATAAACGGCAGTATTCCCAATACCACATTGCAGATGGCGAAGGCCAAAAACAGCGTCAGGCCTTGATTGGCATGGTACATGGCGAACGGGGAATTTTTGGCCGCAATCAACGGTACAAAAAACAGAATGTAGGCAACGATTGCCATTCCCTTATTGGCTTCAATGTCCGACGGGTCGAATCCGTTATCCCGGGGAGGGTAAGGCTGCATGACCGATCACCTCATTTTTCGAGTTTGGGGAGCCGATTATGTACATTACTGACTTGGACTACTGACTACTGCCATGTATATAGAAAACTCCTCTACTATAGAACTTACCCGGAAGAAACAGAAAGAAAACACCCATCCGGCGGTTTTCTTAAAAAAATAGCGCATCACCTCCCGGCCCATGCCGCATATAAATAAAAACAGCCCCGTGTAAGGGACTGTTCATATGGGTTCCGCAGCTCGGAGCAGTATCCGTCTAATTCTAATAAAGAGACAGCGCCAGGGAGTCCCGCTCGTTGAAGCTGTGCAGAAATGCCTCGCTGCCGTCGATTTCCACACTGATCAGGGATTCGAGACATTTTTTGATGGTGGCTTTTCCATACATCACTTTAAGCTCCAGTGCGCTTACCAAGAGGTCGATGGCTTTTTTGGAGGATTTGCTGCTCTTGATGTATACGGGAATGACCTTGTTTTGGAATTGAATGAGCATTGGCATGCCGGATCACCTACCTGATTGGAATCTTTGATCTCTATTATAAAAGAAAAAGATTAATTTCAGCTTAAAATAATCTTACTTTTTCATTGCGTGTTGTCACCCCTAAGCGATTCTGTTATGATGATTTGGTTGGCGAACCGGCTTGAATCGCAATAGTTTAATAGACAGGGGCCAATGCGTCTTCCCGCAGGGGGAATACTTTTGGCCTTTTTATGTATAATGGTTATGATGAAGAGAGCAAAGGATGCTGATGGGCGTTGAGAATAAAGATCGATGGAATCGATATTGAATATACGGATTCGGGAAGCGGGCAGGCACTGCTGCTGCTTCACGGATGGGGGGCCAACAAGGAGAGCTTTTCCTTTGTGGCAGAGAGTTTAGATAAACATTTTCGGGTCATCACCGTGGATTTTCCCGGCTTTGGCGCAAGCGGCCAACCTCCTGTTCCTTGGGGAGTGGAGGAATATTGCTCCTTCGTAGAAAAATTCAATGCGGCGCTGGCCATCCAAAACCCCATTATTGCAGGCCACTCCCACGGTGGGCGGACTGCCATCCGCTATGCCTCACGGAATACGGTGCATAAGCTGATCCTCCTGGACAGTGCAGGCATTAAGCCCAAACGCAAGCTTTCCTATTATATCCGTGTTTATTCCTATAAGGCGGCGAAGCATCTGCTGAAGCTTCCCGGGCTCCGGCACAAGCGTGAGCAGATTCTGGAGCGCTTCCGCAAGTCCACCGGCTCCGACGACTACAAACAAGCCACGCCGCTGATGCGCCAAACCCTGGTGAAGCTGGTGAACGAGGATCTGAAGGCGTACCTGCCGAAGATTCAGGCTCCCACCCTGCTGATCTGGGGCGAGCTGGACACGGCTACCCCTCTCGAACACGGCAAATTGATGGAGAAGCTGATCCCCAATGCAGGGCTGGTGACGATGAAGGGCGGAAGTCATTGGGTGTATGCCCAGCGTCCCCGGGAAACCCTGATTATTCTGAACCATTTCCTGGAGAGCGACAAGGATAAATAAACGAGGAGGAGCCTTTCCCCATGACTCTCACATTCGCGCTGCTGGCCGGGCTGGCCTGGCTGGGATACGCCGCTTTGCGCATCCGCCGGGGCATTCATATGCTGCAGCTCAACTCATACCGCAACTCCCGTTATTGGAACTGGAACAAGAACAATTGGAACGCCACGCTGGCAGTCCGGGAATGGCTTCCGCTGGCAGCTGCAATTCCGGCTCTGTTGGGCTGGGAGGAGGCGGGTTTTATTGCGTTAACCGCCGTCTACATGCTCCTCATTCTGCTGCGTCCCAAGGAAAAGGATAAGAAAAAGCTGGTTTTCACCAACCGGGTGAAGCGGTTGTCTGTAACGGCTGGTGTACTGGCCTTGGCAGTGGGTGCGCTTGGGCTGATTCCGGCGCTGAACGGTTTCACATCCGTTTTGCTGCTGCTGCCTCTGGCAACCTTATTTCCGTTTATCACCGTTATAGCTGCCAACACGTTAAACGCCCCCATGGAAAAAGCCATCAACAACAGCTACCTGAACGATGCCAGACGTCTCATCCGCAGCATGAACCGGCTGCAAGTCATCGGCATTACCGGCTCCTACGGCAAAACCAGCGTCAAGCACTTTTTACATACGATTCTCTCCCAGCAATACAACGTCCTCATGACGCCGGAAAGCTTCAATACTCCCATGGGCATCACCCGTACGGTCAGAGAGCATTTGCGTCCCACCCATGAGATTTTTATCGCCGAAATGGGGGCGAAGCAGCTGGGTGATATCCGCGAGCTGTGTGAGCTGGCCCTGCCCAAATACGGTATTCTCACCTCCATCGGCCCCCAGCATCTGGAGTCCTTCAAGACGCTGGAGAATGTGCAGAGGACCAAATACGAGCTGCCGGAGTTTCTGCCGGCGGACGGCACCGCTTTTTTGAACGCGGATGACCCCAATGTGATGTCCTATCAGGCGAAGCTGGCCTGCAAGAAAGTGACCTTCGGCTTCCACAATCCAGAAGCGGATTACAGAGCGATTGATGTTACCGTATCCGTCAAGGGCACGGCCTTTACGGTTATGGCTCCGTCTGGAGAGACGGCACGGGTGGACACTCTTCTGCTGGGTGGACATAATGTGACCAATATTCTGGCTTGTATCGCCTGCGGTCACGAGCTGGGAGTGCCGCTGGATAAGCTTGCCAAGGGTGTTAAGCGGATCAAACCCGTGGAGCACCGGCTGGAGCTGCGCAAAAACGGCAGCATTACCATTATTGACGATAGCTTCAACTCCAATCCCGTAGGCTCCAGGAGCGCTCTGGAGGTGCTCAAGGAGATGGACGGCAAACGGATTCTCATTACCCCGGGTATGATCGAGCTGGGAGAGAAGGAATTCGAGCTGAACAAGGCCTTCGGCAGCTTCGCGGCGGAGGCCTGCGACTACGTTATCCTGGTAGGACCCAAACAAACAGCGCCTATCCAGCAAGGACTCAAGGAGGCCGGCTACCCGACGGATCAGCTGACGGTGGTGCGGAATTTCACGGAAGCCATGACCGTGATGAGAGAGGTAGCGGAGCCGGGCAGCATCGTGCTTCTGGAGAATGATCTGCCTGACAACTATAATGAATAAACCGGAGGCATTTCCTATGAAAACCAGAGTTGGCGTATTATTCGGCGGCATGTCCGTGGAGCATGAGGTATCGGTTATTTCCGGCCTGCAGGCCCTGCATGCTTTGGATACAGGCGCGTATGAAGGTGTGCCGATTTACATAACCAAACAAGGGGAATGGTACACAGGTCCGGAGCTGACCTCTGTAGAGGAGTTCAAGGATGTGGCCGCCCTTAAGAAAAAAGCCAAGCGGGTGGTGCTGTTCACCGATGAAAGCGGACGGCATCTGCTATTGGACCCGAAGCCGGGTTTGTTCAAAACCAAGAACATTGTGGACGAAATCCATGTAGCCTTCCCCGTTACCCACGGCACATACGGTGAAGACGGCGCTTTGCAGGGCTTTCTGGAAATGAACAAAATCCCGTATGTGGGCTGTGATGTGCTGTCCTCCGCCGTTGGCATGGATAAGATTGCAGCCAAGACCATCCTCAAGGGTGCAGGGCTTCCCCAAACCGGCTACCTGTGGTTTTATTCCAAGGCCTGGGCGGATAACCGCGAAGACTGTCTGGCGCGGGTGGAAGCCGAGCTGGGTTATCCCGTTATTGTGAAACCTGCCAATCTGGGCTCAAGTGTAGGCGTGGAGCGGGCCATGAATGCGGAGGATCTGGAGCAGGCGGTAGATCTGGTGGTGAATTACTCCCACAAGGTCCTCATTGAGAAGATGGTGGATAATCTGAAGGAAGTCAATTGCTCCGTGCTGGGGGATTACGAGGAGGCGCTGCCTTCTATTATTGAAGAAGTAGGAAAAACCAGCGAAATCTTAAGCTACGCGGATAAATATATGAATCAGGCCTCCAAGGGCATGAGCGGCTCCGCCCGGATCATTCCCGCCAACATTACCGAGGAAACCCGGGTGAAGGTGCAGGAGCTGGCGGTGAAAACCTTCCTGGAGTTAGGTGCCGGCGGTGTTTCGCGGATTGACTTCCTTATTGATACGGTTACGGATGAAATCTATATTAATGAAATCAATACCATACCCGGCTCCTTGTCCTTCTATCTGTGGGAGCCCAGCGGCAAAACCTTCACCGAGCTCACCTCCCGTCTGATTCAATTGGCTCTGAAACGGGCCCGTGAACGGGAAAATCTCACCTTCTCCATTGATACCAACCTGCTCTCCATGCATTCCAAGGGCGGCAAGCTGGGGACGAAGGGCTAGAGCGTGTTTGCAAACCCGGCCTAGAACGGTTACATTCTTTTCCTTTTGGGGTGACATACTATCTTTGGTGCTGCCACAATGCAAGCCCGAAGGGAGGGATCGTATGGCCCGGAATGAGGATGAGGTTCTGGAAAACCTGAGAGTGGAATTTGAATCCGCCAATGCGGCGACCTCTGCCAGTGTAGGCTTAACTGCCATGACGTCAACGGCGGATGAAGCGCGCAGGAAGGAATTGGAAGGTAACCCCAACGTGGATAACGGGGAATCCGGTATGCTGCATTCTCTTCAATAAAAGCTGGCCCGCTTGCGGACTTCATCATGAAGCTGCCAAAAGCGGGCTTGATTATTCCTTGGACCTATATTACCCTGTTGTATAGGTGCAAAGGATCAGGACTTTATACATATATCCCAGATAAGGAGCGGAGTGCTTGATGGCGACCCCGAACAAACGGCAATTCTACCGGCTGACCCTCCAAGTTCCGCTGGCAGCCAAATTCCGGATTATCGGCTTCAATAATACGCAGCTTCTCTCCAACAATGGAACCACCTATATTGCGGATATCAGCGCAGGCGGGATCAGGATGCATTCCCGGCTGGACTTGCCTCTCAACGAAAGTCTGCTGCTGGAGTTTGATGTGGAACTGTTCCACTCCAAGCTGAAGCTTCTGGGCTGTGTGCTTCGCAAGCAGCTGCTGCAAAGCGGGATTTATGAATATGGAGTGGAGTTTATCCTGGATGATTCGCTCCGGGAGCAGCTGCTAAGCCATATCCATATGCTGTCCATCCGGCTTAGGCATAACCAGGTGCTGGCCAGCTGCAGCTTTTGCAGCGAAGAGGAATGGAAGGAATTTTATGAGCACGAGAATGAAGGGATTATAAATTACGGAAGCCAGGCCTGAGCCAACAGCCGCACACCTGTGCGGATCGCCTCCGTATCCAAACCGCCGAAGCCCAATAAAACGGAGCCTTCGGCTTTTTTGTGCACCGTCAGGGCATACGCCGAAACCGGGTACACCCTTACGCCGCAGCGGGCAGCCTTCCGGATTAGATCTGCCTCCTCCCCGCCGGAGGACGGCTTCACCAGTACATGCAGGCCGGAGCCTGCCCCGATCACCTGCAGACGGTCTCCGAAGCTGTTGTGCAGTGCCTCCAGGAGGACGGCATGCTTATGCTCGTAAACCACCCTCATCCGCCGCATATGGCGTTCCAGCTCTCCGCTCTCCATAAACAACCGCAATGTCTCCTGAAAAAGCGGTGAAGCCAGCTGGTCATAGCTGTGCCCTCCTTGTTTGAAGCGTTTCACCAGCTCCCAGGGCAGAACGAGGTAGCTCAGCCGGAAGGAGGGAGTCAGTGCTCGGGAGAAGGTTCCCGCATAGATAACCCGGCCGGACCGGTCCATCCCTTGCAGAGACGGTACAGGTACTCCTCCGTAACGGAATTCGCCGTCGTAATCATTCTCGATCAGATAACCGTTGCAAGACTCCGCCCATTGCAGCAGCTGAAGCCGTTTGGCGGCGGAGAGAATCATCCCGTATGGAAATTGGTGGGACGGAGTCAAATAAACGGCTTGGGCAGGTGAAGCGGTTAGGGAGGCAAGAGAAACTCCGTCCGGCTCCAGGGGGAGCGGCACGCAGGAGCCTCCGGAATAACCGAAACGCCGGAAAAGGGCTTTGATCCCGGTATTGACCGACTCCTCGGAAGCCAGAATATCCACTTCCCCCTCCAGCAGCTGCAGCACAAGATCAAGAGAATGATAGGTTCCCGCCCCTACAACGATTTGCTCCGGCTGGCAGCGTACGCCCCGGGTCTGGTGCAGGTAGGAGGCCAATTGCTCCCGCAGCCCCCGCTCCCCCTGGAGATCTCCGTAGAGCAGGATGGGATTGGCCTCAGCCTGCAGGCTGCGGTTCAGGAAACGCCGCCACCGTACGGCGGGGAAGACCTTCAGGTCCACGGCGGTGAAGCTGAAGTCTACCAAGGGAGATGCTTCGATGTCGTCGGCACCTTTCGCTTCTTGGAGCTGAGCGGGAGATTGTGTGTCCAAGGCTGGCCGGGGCATCCATGTCTGAGGGAGCTCCGCCGCGAAAAGCCCGGAGCGGGGTTTGCTGATCACGTAACCTTCCGCTTGCAGCTGGTCATAGGCAAGTGCCACCGGTGTCCGGCTTAGGTTAAGCCGACGGCATAAGCTGCGGATGGACGGCAGACGCGCCCCCGCCGGAATCCGGCCCTGCAGCAGATCCTCCCGGATGCTGCGGTACAGCTGCAGGTACAGCGCCTCACCGGAGGTGAGGTCAAGCTTGGGAGTGAGGTCCATGGTGGTATGCTCCTTTTAACCTGAATGCAATATAATCTGTCACTCTGAAAATGCGCAATCTGTATATTTTTCGAGTGACAATTAGCGGATAAACTTATGATAAACCAAATGACAGGAGGTTGTCCAAATGAGCTTTGTGCTTCCCCATATCCGCAATTTGCCCCGGTATCAGACGGGAAAGGCTCCCCGTCCGGGGGAATCAGCGGTAAAGCTGAACCAGAATGAGAATCCATATCCGCCTTCTCCCCGTGTGCGGGAGGCTCTGCTGTCAGCGGACCCGGCTGAGCTTCGGGTTTATCCCGGCGAAAGTGTGGAGGAGCTTCGGGGCGCCTTGGCTGCACTGCACAGGACGGCTCCCGGCCAGGTTTTCATCGGCAACGGCTCCAGTGAGATCATTTCCCTGATTATGAAGGTATTTGTGGGGATGGGTGGTGTGGTCTCCTTGCCAGATCCCACCTTCGGTCTGTATCAGACTGCCGCTTGGGCGCAGGGAGCGGAGGTGTGCCGGGTACCGCTGAACAGCAGGTATGAGGTGGATGTGGATGGGGTGGTGTTCAGCGGAGGTCAAGCGGCTATCCTGGTAAATCCCAATGCGCCTACGGGGCTTTTGCTGGAGAACGGATGTGTGGAGGATCTGGTCAGCCGGTTCCCGGGATTGGTTGTAATTGACGAAGCGTATACGGATTTCGCCCCGGCCGGTTCCTCGGCTATGGAGCTGGTGGAGAAACATGCCAATCTGATTGTGCTCCGCACATTTTCCAAGTCATACAGTTTATGCGGTGCGCGGGTTGGCTATTGTGTGGCGGCTCCGGAGCTTATCGAGGCATTGAACAAGGGACGGGACATCTACAACGTAAATGCCCTAAGCGCCCGGCTGGCCTTGGCTGCACTCATGGACAGGGACTACCTGCGGGAAACCACGGCCAGGGTCATCCGCACACGGGAGGCGTATACCCGGCGGTTGGAAGGGGCGGGTTTTCGTGTGCTGCCCTCCTCCGCCAATTTTCTCTTGTGCGGGGTGCCGGAGGAAGAGAATGCCCAAGAAGCGCTGAGGCTGTATGAGGGACTGGCGGCGCAGGGGGTGTATGTGCGCTATTTTGATTACCCAAGGCTTAGGGATAAGCTGCGCGTCACAGTAGGGACCGACGGTGAGATGGAGCGGCTGTGGCAGGTGCTGGAGTCATTGCTGTAGGTGTGTGATGGGTAGGGGGATGGGGCGGCAGGTGCGGATGGGGAGGCTCTCTTTTATCCGGACCGTAGGTACGCTATTTGACTGGTTTTCCTCCATTTTTATGTTTTACGGACACAGGATACGCTATTTGCTTTGAAAAGCGCTCATCCGGCAGTGGACTTGCAAAGAAACTTACATGGTACCAGTAAGAGGATACCGACCTTGTTGTCCTTGAAGGAAAAAGGGACTTCACGGCACGTGCAGCCTGAGGTGATGGGGGACTCGTGTACCTTGTAAAG
>JAEWGW010000016.1 GCA_023388055.1 Bacillota bacterium
GCCGAAGCGGCCCCCGCACCGGCGGGGCCGCTCCGCGGCGAAGCCGCTGCCGCAGGCGCGCACAGCGCGCGGGCCGCCGCCGGCGGCCAAGGGCCCGGCGGGGCGGGCGAAGCCCCCGCTATGGCCCGGGAGCCTGCCCCGTGGGTGGGCAGGCTGCTAAAGGCACTGGGCGTGCAGCATGAGCTGCAGCTGGCACGCCCCCATGAGGGCGGCGCACATGCGCAGCCGCCCCACACCCGCGCCGGCGAAGCGGCAACGCCGCCGGCTGGCACTGCCCCGCCGCCGGAGGCGGATGCGGCGGCAGACAATGCCACGCTGAAGGGCCTGCTGCTGCAGCTGTCCGCTGCGGAGGACGCGCCGCCCGCGATCCGCGAGCAGGCGCAGCAGCTGGTGCAGCAGGTCACCGGCCAGCAGCTGCTGTTAACACCGGACCGGACCGCCATGTTCACCCATATGACGCTGATGCTGCCCATTATGAACCAGAACGGCAGCCAGACCGCGGCGGTTCATATCCAGTCCCGCAAAGGCGCCAACGGCCAACTGGACGCCCGGAACTGCCATCTGGTCTTCGATCTGGACATGCGTACCCTGGGAACCACACTGGTGGATGTTCAAGTGACGGACAGAATTGTAGCGCTTCGCGTCCACAATGATTTTCCCGAAATTGGGGAGCTTCTGGAGGAGCACCGGGAGGAAATCCGGGAATCATTGGACAAAATCGGCTACCAGCTGTTATCCATGAAGGTGCTGCCTTATCCGGAGCCCTTGATGCTGGGGGCAGAAGCCGGTACAGACAGCCAAACGGGAGACCCTGGTCCGTCAGCCGCATCATTGGCAGCCAGCCGGTACTACACCACACCCTACAAAGGGGTTGACGTTCGCATATGACACAACCGGAGCAGCCCGCCAGCGCCGTCAAAAAGGCGGTGGCGTTGAAATATTCCCCCTCTGCTAACAAGGCGCCTGTAGTGGTGGCCAAAGGCAAAGGGCATGTAGCCGACGCCATCCTGGGCAAGGCCAAGGAGGCCGGGGTTCCGGTCCAGGAGGATTCCTCCCTCGTAGAGGTGCTGTCCAAGCTGGATATCGAGCAGGAAATTCCCGGCGAGCTGTATCAGCTGGTGGCGGAGATATTATCCTTCGTATACCGGTCGGACAAGAAGGCGCGGGAATGGAGGGACAACGGCGGATGACCAGAGAAGCCGATCAACGCAAGGCATTGGGAAAATGGGGCGAGGACCAAGCCGCGGCTTATTTGTCCGGCTTGGGCGTCCGGATTCTGGCGCGCAACTGGAGAGCAAGAAGCGGAGAAATCGATATTATCGGAGAGGAAGACGGGCGCCTGGTTTTTGTGGAGGTCCGCACCCGCCGCCTTTCAGGCCGCTTCGGTACGGCAGCAGAATCCGTGGATGCCCGGAAGCAGAAGCAGGTCCGGGAAACCGCGCTGGTTTACCTGCATGCCACCCGCCAGATGGCGCGCTCCTGCCGCTTCGACGTGGTTGCCATAACCGCTGGCTCTGTTCCAGCCAAGGCGGATATCACGCACATTCCCAATGCCTTTTAGCCGCCGCCGGGATCAGCACATTCCCAAAGAAGCATCATCTCCTTGATGAGTTGCTGCTTCTTTTTTTCGTCCTACACAAAAAAGCGGTTATTTAGTAAAATGAATGGGAAAGAGCGGGCGTTATAGAGAGAGGGTGGTTTCATTTGAACAAACCGTTTACCAGAAACCGCAAGACCATATTGATTTTACTGAAGCGCTGCTTTAAATATTTTTCCTTGCTTATTGTGCTCATCGCGATGATTACTCCGTTATTCATCAAGTCCTATTCCCTGGCCAAGCAGTCTACGATTGAGCAAAGCAATCTGAGATTGAAGGAGGGCATGGATGCCCTGGAGGATCAGATTATCAAGGCGCAGGAAATTACCAACATCCTGCAGCAGGAGGAAACCTTCAAGCATCTGTTCTTTTTGGAGGGCCCCCCTACCAGCGAATATTACGTGGATATGAATACCCTTCAAACCAAATTGAAAAGCCTGTCTCTGACCCAGGACATGCTGTCCAACGTATATATCATGTTTCGGGACAATCCTGTGTTTATCTCCAACTACATTTCGTCAGACGATTACGCGGATGTTTATAATTTGTATTTTAACTATCCCCAGATGCCCGTTGAGCAATTTCATGATTTACTGTTCAAGGGGAATTCGCTGGTACGGCTGCTGCCATCTATGAAAACGGTTTCTTCTTACTATAACCGTGGAAGCTTCAACGGGCTGACGGCCATCATCAGCAACTCTTATTTTAATGCGACTGACCAGAAAAGTGTCATGGGCATTGTTTTGGACGAAGCGGATATTGTCCGTAATATTCTGCGGGAGGCGGATGTTGGGGATCATTTTGCCTATATGACCGATAGTCAGCAGCAGCTGCTTTTTTCGCATAATTACGAGAACAGTGAAATTCCGACCCGTGCCGAAAATATGGAGGAGGTTACCCTAGCCTCCAAGAAGTACATCACCCTGTCCTATACCAGTCCCAAGCTGGGGCTGCAAACCGTTATCGGCATTCCGTCCCATACCTTTCAGCAAAATGTGAACGCCATCCTGGAACTGGTCACTCTCTATATCCTGATCGGCGCTGCCGTTATTGTGATTCTGTCTGTGCTTTTTTCCATGAAGGAGACGTTGTGGTTGAAAAGGCTGGTGGAGGTTGCCTCCGATTCCACGGATACCAAGTTCAACGCCCGCAATGAATATTCGTATATCAATCACGCCTTTACCCACATCAGTGCAATTAACAAGGAGCAGCTGGACAAAATCGAGTACCTGAATACGTCTGTTAAGAACTCTGTGCTAAAGCATCTGCTGATGCTGGGTGTGTATACGGAGCGGGAGAAGGAAGAGGCGGACAGCTATTTCGGGCAGCAATTTCAACGGTTTTGCGTGGCAAAGGTGGGTTTTCGTCTTGATGAAACCGATCAGGGCACCCGTAATATCCAGCAGAGGCTTGTCATTGAGCTGGAGCAGATGTTTAAGGAGACTATCCGGCATGACTATACGGTGCTCAACTTCCACTCCAATGAGGTCATATTCGTTATCTTCCCGGAAGAGGAGGTCACAATCGAGGCAATCAAGGAACAGCTGTCCGAATTGATCAGAGCCATGAGCAGCGAGCTTTTCCTCACCATTAACGTGGGGCTTAGCAGGATCGCCAGTGATAATAAAAATGCCAAGGCAGCGTATCAGCAAGCCAAATATGCCTTCAGCAGCAATGAAAACGAAATTTCCAGCGGTGTTTATTTGTACGAGGTTTTGTCGGAGCAAACGGACAGCCAGGTTTTTGATATGACGCTGCTCCTGAAGCTGAATGATGCTCTGATTGCCGGAGAGAAGGGGATTGTAAGCCAACTGTTTGAGGACAGCATGCAAAGCAATACTCTCCGTCCCGTAACGGAGCAGCAGCTGCTCCAGATGTTCTTCCTGCACCGGCAGGCTGTCTATAATGCCCACCGGATGATCGTCAATGAAGGGTCGGATTCAGAAAAGGGCTCCGCCATAACCATCCCTCCATATGATCAGGTGACCGATGTAATCAAGCTGTTTCATGCTCTCAAGCAGGCGGCGCTGCAATTATGTGAATATGTCAGCATGAACAAACGAAGCAACAATGAAAGATTGAAGGTGGATATTCTCCGCTACATTCAGGATCATCATGGAGAGCTGTCGCTGTCGGCCAGCAGCATTGCCGAAGGTCTACTTATTTCAGAAAAGTATGTGTTCTCCTTCATCAAGGAGCAGACCGGAAAAAGCCTGGGAAAATATATCGAGGAGATCCGCATTAATAATGCGGAGCGGTTACTTTTGGAGACGGATTATCCCAACAGTAAAATTCTGCTCATGTGCGGATTCGGCAGTGAAAATACCTTTTACCGGTCCTTTGCCAAAAGACATGCTGTTTCACCCAATGCCTGGCGGGAAATGAACAAAAATCTGCATCAGAAGCCATAGTGGAGCCCGGACAGGATACATCGTCCTTGTCCGGGATTTTCCGCATTTTCCGTGGTCTATCTATGGTCCGTACGGTAATGAAGCGGTACTGTTCCGTACCTTTTCTTGAATATCCGGCAAAAGTAGGTCACATCCGCATAACCGACCTTACGGGATATTTGACTTACCGGCAGGGAGGTAGTCAGCAGCAGCAGGCTGGCCTCCTCCAGCCTTTTTTTGTTGATGTATTCGGTAATGGTATTGCCGGTATGGCTGCGGAACATTCTGGACAGATAGCTGGCAGACAGGTGAATTTCCGAGGACAGCTTCTCCAACTGGAACGGCTCCTGGTAATGCTGCTCCAGCCAATCCATGACGATCTCAATATGCCGGGAAGCCCTCGGCTGAAGAGGCTGGCCGGGGAGATGGCTGCCGGCAATGATTCTTGTCTGTAGATAGGACAGGAAGGGGGCGAGAAAGGAGTAGAAATGCTGCCTCCGGTCCGACTGAGGAGTCAAGGCAAGGGTTTCGTCCAGAAGGCGGAACTGGCTGACCAGCTCCAGATCCTGCCTCTCATTGAGCAGGAATACTTGCTCCTCCGGCTGCAAATGAATCAGGGAGGAGATGAAGGCATGTATGGACGGGAAAAGAGCGGCAAAACGTTCATCCAGAGGCAGCTTGATTTTGAGGAGGGTACGGGTATAGGGAATATCCATATTGAAGGAATGAATCTGGAAAGGCTGATAAAACAACAGCATATGCGGCTCGATCCTGTATTGACGGCCGTTTAGGATAAGCTGGCCCATCCCTTCATGAACATAAAGGAATTCCATTCCCTCGTGAGCATGGATAAATTCTACCGGATGATCCTGGAAACGGGTAGCATATGTAAACAAGAACACATCCAGCCAAGGCATGGGCGTTAACTGAATCATATGTATGCCTCCTCCCTCTTGAAATCAACCATGTACAGCCGACCGTTCCGCGGCTTCATGAAGAAGAATATCCCGCATTGAAGGCGCATCCGAATTGTAGCATAAATTAATATGTAAGCGCTACCGTGAAGTGGGAAAGGAAGTTCAATTCTTTCAAAAATTCCTATATCCGCCTCATGGTACAATTTGGATGAGTTATATTTAATCATAAGGAGGAATAAGGATGGGTTTTCGAAAAGCTTCAAGGGTTATGGTTGTCTGGTTATGCGCTGTATTCATGCTGAGCCTCAGTTCTCCTGGGATGCTGGCGGCGGCAGCCGATCCGGAGGATGTGCCGGCAGGTGTTGAACTTATGGTTGACGCCGGCACAGTGGTGGCCCCGATGAAGGATACCATTCGTGGTACGAACATTGGACTGTGGACGAATAACGAATTTCATCCCGTCAGCAGCCGGTCAGAGAGATATGTAAATTTAATCAAGGAGGCGGGGATTACTCTCGTGCGCTTTCCCGCCGGCAGTGAAGCCGACAGTATCTACTGGGACAGGACCAACTCCTATAAGTGGTACCAAGGACCAAGTCCTTATACCAAGACGTTGACAGCAGCTACCTTCGACAGCTATATGGACATGCTTCATGTGGTGGGTGCGCAGGCGCTGGTAACGGTGAATGCCAGGATTAACAACAGTGCCATGGCAGCAGATATGGTGCGCTACGCCAATGTGGAGAAGGGCTATAATATTAAGTATTGGGAAATCGGCAATGAGCCTGAATACTATGGGGGCCAATACAAGATTACCCCTGTGCAATTTGCCCTCCGGATAGAGGAATATACGGCTGCCATGAAGGCTGTAGATCCGTCGATTATCATCGTGGGTCCGGCGAATGGCGGTATCACGGGTTTGATGACAAATTGGGTAAAGCCCACTTTAGAAAAGCTGCATGCTGACAATAAGCCGGTGGATGCTATTTCTGTCCATTGGTATCCGCTGGCGGGAGATCAGACCAATCCGGGGTCCTCTGCCTATCCCAGCATTGAGAATCTGCTCACCTATGAAGGAACCGATTGGCAGCCCTCCTACATGAACTGGGCGGACAAGGTAGCTGAAACCATGCCTGTGGATAATTTGATCAATTACCGCAATCAGTATGCACCCAATGCCCTGATTGGGCTGACCGAATTGGGACAAGTCACCTCCAAGGGCGAAGGAGTTGCAGACAGCCTGGCAGGAGCTGTATGGCTTGCCGATATCTTAGGCAGATTCGCTTACCATCAGGTGGATTATATTACCCAGTTTCTGCTTCAGGGCGATCAGACGTATTCCTTATTCAATATCGCCAAGGAGCTTCGGCCCGCTTATTATGTCTACCCCCTCATCACCCGTTACTTCGGTGACACCCTGCTGTCCTCCAGCAGCAGCGACAACCAGAATTTCACCGTATGGGCCAGCAAACGCACAGGTGAGGACAATAAGCTGCATGTGATGGTTATCAATAAGAATATAACCGAGGATTTGCCTGCTACGCTCAATCTTGCCCAATTTAATCCGCAATCTGCCGCATCCGCCTGGGTGTTGAATGGACCGGCTGCTAATGCATTAACCGGGACCAATATCAACGGAGTCCAAGTAGCGGCTAACGGTACGCTGGGTGAAATTCCCGGCGCCCCTGTTTCAGGAGTGTCAAACAGCTTTACAAGAATCTATCCTGCCCATTCCGTTACTGTAATGGAGCTGACGGCCAAACCGGAGATCAAACAATCCACCCGCTATCTGGGGCAATATACGGAGGGAGTCAGTGAAAGGAAGACGGCAAAGGATTTTCCCGGAAATGCTACCCATACACCGGAGGGCTTCGGCAAAATCTGGGCCACCGGATCAACCCAATTCAAAGTAAATATCCCCGAGACCGGCGTTTATGACTTCTCGGCGCTTGCTTACGGAGAAGGGGGCAATCCATCCTTTCATGTCCTGTTGGATGGACAGAGCGTTCCCGGCGCTTCGTGGGGCCTGACGAATAGCTGGCAGCAGTACCAGGGCAGCCTGGGAACGGTAACCGCCGGTATGCATACGATTCGAATTCATAACAATAGTCCGGCCGGCAATAATCTGGACCTGGCGCATCTGGATATCGTTGGCGCGGCACCGGCTCCGTTCAGTCAGATATCACCGGCAAACAATGCCACAATTGCCTCCAGATCTGTAGTGCTGGATTGGAAGCAAACCATTGGAGGAAAGCTGTTTGCCCCCTTCGGAGCAGATGATTATTTTCTCACTGTAGCCGATAATCCCCAATTAACCAATCCTGTGGTGAATAGAAGAGCCACCGCGACCAGCTATGAGTTAACAGGCCTGCAATACAATAAAACGTATTATTGGAAGGTGACCGCTAATAATACCAATGGCTTAACCCCCTCTGAAGCCGTGTTCAGCTTCACTGTGGATGGCGAAGCTGCCCGTTTTTGGGGTTCCTACGCAGATGGAGTCCAGGAGAGGAAAGCACCGTCCGACCTACCCGGCAATCCGGTGAATACTCCTCAAGGATGGGGAAGAGTCGGACAAGGGGAATCAGCCCAATGGTCTGTTCATTTCCCGGAAACAAAGGCTTATAATGTGACAGCCAGTGTATATGGCGAGGGCATAAATCCCTCCTTTCAGTTGAAGATCGATGGTCAAAGCATCCCCGGCGCAACGTGGACCGCAGGAAACGCTTGGAATGCGTACACCGGCAGCCTGGGAACTGTCCCGGCAGGCGTCCATACGGTTGAGCTCAGCAACAGCAGTGCCGTGGGAGGGAGCGGCATCAATGTATCGTATCTGGATATCCTGGGTGCGGCGCCGGCTTTATTCAGCCTCGCTTCTCCGGCAAATCATGCAGCTGTGGGGCCAACTGTAACACTCGACTGGGCGCAGCAAGTGGACGGCAGGCAGTTTGCTCCCCAGGGTGCCAATGACTATACGGTTATGATTGCCGATAATGTAGGGTTTGCCAATCCGGTGTTGGAAACGACAGTGTACTCCACCAACCTGCTGGTGAATGATTTGGCCTACAGCTCGACGTATTATTGGAAGGTCATCGCCAATAATGCCAACGGCATCACGTCATCGGGAGCAGCCTTCAGCTTTACGACCCCTGCAGCTCCGACAACACCCGTATTTACCCGCCATCTGGCTCAATATGCCACTGCCATGAGTGAACGGAAGCTGGCAGGGGATTATCCGGGAAACAGCAGCAGCACTCCCAATGGATGGGGCAAGATCTGGATGAGCGCGTCCGGTAAATGGTCTGTCCATATTCCCAGATCAGGCAGCTACAATGCTGTTATCCGGGCATTAGGGGAAGGCACCGCCACAATGGAAGTAAAAGTGAATGGAGTGACGGTTCCTGCCTCCTCCCGGGCGCTGACTAACAAGTGGGTGGACTATACAGTAAGCTTGGGAGCACTCCCTGCAGGTAAGCATACTGTGGAAATTCGTAACAGCAGTGCCGCCACAGGCAATAATGTGGATGTGGCTTGGCTGGATATCGCCGGGGCGGCACCTGCTCCCTTCACCTTGATGCAGCCGGCGAATGATGCCATCATGGATCCCGCAGCTGTGACTCTGGATTGGACCCAGGTGGTGGGCACCAAGTCCTTTGCTCCCTTTGGTGCAGCGCAATACAGTGTGGTTGTTGCCGATAATGCCGGGCTGCTTAATCCTATTATCAATGCCACTGTAACCGGGACCACCTATCAAGTGGATAACCTGCAGTATCAATCCACGTATTATTGGAAGGTGACTGCTCATAATGCTAACGGCTCTACACCGGCTAACGCGGTGTTCCGCTTCAGCACACCGGCAGCACCGGAAACATACGCAGCAGCCCGTTATCTGGGACAATATGCACCATCGATGACGGAAAGAAAAGCGGCAGCGGATTATCCCGGCAATACCAAGGATACGCCAAACGGCTGGGGCAAAATCTGGATGAGCGCCTCAGGTAAGTGGACTGTCCATGCTCCGCGAACGGGTATCTACAGCGCCAATATCCGGGCTTTAGGAGAGGGCACAGCAACCTTCGAGGTGAAAATTGACGGTGTGCTTGTTTCCCGCTCTTCCCGGAACCTGACCAACAAATGGGCAGATTATCAAGTGGGCCTGGGAGTTATGACAGAGGGCAATCATACAGTGGAGCTTCGGAATGCCAGTGCCGTAACCGGCAACAACGTGGATGTGGCCCATCTGGATATCGCCGGGGCGGCGCCTGCCCCATTCACCTTGATGCAGCCTGGGAATGGAGCAGTGGTAAATCCGGCAGCAGTTACCTTGGATTGGACACAGATCGTTGGCAACAGGCCATTCGCCCCTTTCGGTGCTGACTCGTACCAGGTTGAAGTTGCCGATAATGCCCAGCTGCTCAACCCCATTGTAAATGCGACCGTTACGCAGACCACCTATCAAGTGCAGAATCTGTCCCCTCAGGCCACCTATTATTGGAGGGTGACCGCTAATAATGCCAATGGCTCAACAGCAGCCGATGCCGTGCTCCATTTCACCACCGAGTAAGAAGAGGTAGTCAATCAAATCCGGTTCAAACGCTCACGTATTTGCGGGTATTTCCCTCCCGTACAACACGTGGGCGTTTTCCCTTAGGTGGAAGCAAATTTGTCTTTACTGTGTTCATCACCCTCTTTACAATGGAAAAAGAGACATGAAATCTTACTGTATGAGAGTGTCATACAGAAATGCCAGTAGCCCATTCATACCCAATGACAGCAGATATGAGGAATATCTGTATAAAGAAAGTGTGGAGCAGGTTATATTGAAAGCGGTTACGATAAAGAAAGCACACATAAAAAGGAGGCGCTTTAGCTTGAAGAAAAAAGAAGCTTCATTCGGAAAAAGATTTGCGGCTGCTGCATTGCCTGTATCCCTGGCGATTACGATGCTGGCCGGCTGTCAGTCCAAGGAGGAGCCCACGGCGGCAGGAACAAACCCTGCAGGCAATGAGGCCAGACCCAAAATCACGGTGGCCGTCACAGCCAATCCCAATGTGGAGGATTACGAAACCAACTTTTATACCAAGAAGATTGAAGCGGAAATGAATGTGGATTTGGACTTTGTTGTACTGCCCAGTAATGTGAATGAAGCCAAAACCAAGCTGTCCCTGATGATCTCCTCCGGACAGCCCCTGCCTGATGTGATTAACTTCTATCTGGATGCCACTACGTTGAACGATTATGCCACCAAGGGTGTCATTGTGAAGCTGGATGAGTATTATAAGAACCCCGCTCTTGCGGTGAATTTCAATAAAATTCCGGAGAAGGATTTTCTCCTGAAGAGATTGCAGCTTGCCGACGGCAATGTCTATTCTCTGCCCAAGTATATTAAGCAGGAATGGAATGAAGGCCCCAACCGTGCATGGATTAACACAGAATGGCTGAAAAAACTGAATCTGCAGACCCCTACCACCACGGAGGAGCTTTATCAGGTGATGAAGGCCTTTGTGGATAAGGATGCCAACGGCAACGGCAAGAAGGATGAGATCGGCATGGTCGGCTCCAAGGACGGTTGGGCGCAACGGCCATTGGTTTTTCTGATGAATTCCTTTATTGAAGCTAATCCGGACAGAAGCTTCTTCTATCTGAAAGGCGGGAAGATTACCCCTGCCTTTACCCAGCCGGAATGGAAGCTGGGCCTGGAATATATGAATAAGCTGGTCAAAGAGAACTTGTTATCCCCGTTAAGCTTTACCCAGGACCAAACGCAAATGAAGGCTCTGATTAACACCAAGGGCGGTATGGTGGGGATTGTGCCTTCAGGCAGCTACAGCGCATTCGATCCTGTAATTCTGGAGAATAAAATGACGCTTCTGTCACCCATGAAGGGACCCCAGGGGATTGCCTATTCACCCCGGAATGAAACTCTGCCGGATAAATTATGGGTTATCACCAAGAATGCTAAAAACCCGGAGCTGGCTTTTAAGGTGGGGGATTACATGCTGGGTGCGGAGCCTTCCTTGATAAACCGTTACGGTGAAAAAGGAGTAGACTGGTCTGATGATCCGGCCATTGCTTCCCAGTATGTTGGGGAATTCGATGAAAGCGAAGGCTTGAAGGCTAAATATGCGGTGCTGAATCCGAAAATTTGGAACAATCCGCAAAACAAGCACTGGAACCAAATGTCTCCCGGTTATATTCCTTCCGAGGTTTCAAAGGTGGTTTCAGCGCTGAAGAAGGGTGACACCAATGCTTCGCCTAACTGGCAGCCCTTGTTTGCCAAGCTTTATGTACCTTTCTTCCCTAAGGAGCCTTTGTCCGCCCTCAGCTTCAACTCGGAGGAGCTGAAGAAAATCGCTAACAATAAAACGGCTATTGATCTGTATGTGAATGAGAGTGCAGTCGCCTTTATTACAGGCAACAAGCCGTTGTCCCAATGGGACGCATATCTGAAGGAACTGGCCAAAATGGGGCTGGAGGATTATATCGCAACCTCCCAGATCGCTTATGACAGAAGCAAATAACATCAAAGGAGCCATTCCTCAACCGGCTGGAGGGACCAAAAGCATGTTATCCGAGAGCTTTAAGAAGCAATATTTGCAGAATTGGCAGCTGTATGTATTCCTGTTACCGTCGCTGGCCTTTATCCTTACCTTTGCTTACGTTCCTATGGCGGGTATCCAGATTGCCTTTAAGGAATATAATTTTAACCTGGGGATTTGGGGCAGTGAGTGGGTCGGCATGGCTAATTTCCGGCGGTTTTTCGACTCGTATCAATTCACGACTCTGCTGTGGAATACCATCTCCCTTTCCTTTTATGCCCTGATAGCAGGCTTTCCGTTGCCTATTATCTTTGCTCTGCTTCTTAATTCCTTCACCAGTGCCAAATACAAGAAGCTGGTACAGTCCATCTCCTACATGCCGCATTTTATCTCCACTGTGGTCATTGTCGGAATGCTCATCCAGCTGTTTAACCCGAGAACGGGAGCATTTGGCGCATTGTTCACCCTCTTCACCGATTCCATGCTCCCGGATGCCTTCGGAAAGCCCGGCGCTTTCCAGCACTTGTATGTGTGGTCAGGCATTTGGCAGGGCATCGGCTGGGGCAGCATTATCTATATCGCCGCTTTGTCTGCTGTGGATGAGGAGCTTCACGACGCCGCTCAGATCGATGGGGCTACCCGCTTCCAAAGAGTCCGGCATATCGACTTTCCGTCCATCCTGCCAACAGCAACGATTATGCTGATCCTATCGGTAGGGCATATCATGGATGTAGGCTTTGAAAAAGTATATTTAATGCAGAATGACTTGAATATTTCCAAGAGTGAAGTAATTTCCACATATGTATATAAGGTGGGAATGACTATCGGATCAGGTGATTTTTCCTTTGCGACAGCGATTGGTCTGTTTAACTCCCTGATCAATTTCGCTCTGCTGATCACCGTTAATCTGGCATCCAAAAAATTCAGCAACACAAGTCTCTGGTAGCCCGGGGGAAGGAGAGAAACATATGGCAGCAAGAAAAATCAAATATTCGGCCTCAGACCGTATCTATTTCGGTATCTCAGGCTTTCTGTTAACCTTCGTGCTCATACTGGTATCCTATCCGCTGATCTATGTGTTATCCGCCTCGTTCTCCTCAGGCAGTGCGGTTTCCTCAGGGAAGGTACTGCTTTGGCCGGTGGATTTCACACTGGAGGGTTATCGGGCGGTTTTCAAGAACAAGGATATTGTCGGGGCCTATTTAAATACCATTTTCTACACATTGGCAGGTACGGCGTTGAATGTGACTATGGTGATGACCTGTGCCTATGCGTTATCCAGGCGTACGTTAAAGGGCCGGAATGTGTTTATGTTTATCTTTACCTTTACGATGTTTTTCGGCGGCGGTCTGATTCCCTTTTATATTCTGCTGAAGGACGTGGGCATTCTGAATACAAGATTGGCCATGATCGTACCCGGTGCCTTATCCGTGTACAACATGATTATTGCCCGAACCTTTATCCAGTCCTCCATTCCCCATGAGCTTCTGGAGGCGGCAAAAATGGACGGCTGCAGTGACTTCCGCTACTTTTTCTCCATTGTGCTGCCCTTGTCCAAGGCGGTTATTGCCGTCATTGCCCTGTTCTCTATGGTTGGCCATTGGAATGCTTATTTCAACGCCTTGATGTTCCTGAATGAGAGAACCTTATATCCGCTGCAGATTATTCTGCGTGAAATTCTCATCATGAATCAATATGATCCTACGATGGTTATTGATCCTGAGCTGCAGGCTGCCAATGCCCAGGTAGCTGCCGTGTTAAAGTATGCACTCATTGTCGTAGCTACAGTTCCTATTCTGTGCGTGTATCCGTTTATTCAGAAATATTTTGTGAAAGGAGTTATGATTGGTTCGCTGAAGGGATGATAAATAAAGGTTAACAATGAAAAATATAACAAAATTGTCAACATCAGGCTGCCGAATACGGATGCGGCCTGCTGTTGCCATTCATTCAGGGAGGAAGCCATGGAATCGAGGACTCTTAACATCCCCCAATACGGGCTGGCGGAGCTAACCCTGCACACAACGTCGCCCTTCGGTAATCCCTATACGGATGTAGAGTTGAAGGTGGAATTTACGCAGCCGGACGGTTCGATCATTCTTGCAGACGGCTTTTATGACGGGGGGAATTGCTTTTGTGCCCGGGCTTATGCTTGCAGCTGTGGGGAGTGGAGGTGGGGCTCTCAGTCCAGCCATCCGGATATGGACGGGAAGACGGGAGAGTTCGTGGTTCATCCCTCACTCCTGCCGGGAAAGCTGCGGATACACCCGCGGGACCCTTATCAGTTTGCCTATGACAATGGGGAATGGTTTCTTCATATCGGCGATACAGGATACCGTTATCTGGCTTCTGCGGAAGCTGGGTGGCAGGAATATCTGGATCAGGCCGCTGCCTGCGGCTTCACCAAAATCCGCACCTGGTTCAGCCTGGGACGCAGCGATGTCAAGAACCTGCTGGAGCATAATCGGAAGCGGCTGAATCTGGCCTATTGGCAGGAGATGGACCGCAGGGTGGCCTATGCCTGGAGCCGCTATCCCAGGGTGATGCTCCAGCTTATTCCCTTCGGCGAGGACCTGGAGGAGGTGCTGAATTATGGCGAGGGGGAGGAGGGAGCCCGGCTGATCCTGAAGAATGCTATCGCTCGCTTCTCCGCCTATTCCAATGTGCAGTGGTGCTTCTCCAATGATTTCCGGCTGGAGAGCAGCTTCCTGGGCAAGTCGGAGCGGGCGGGACAGGAGCGGGAAATGGAAATGGCCAACCGGCTTAAAACGTCCATTAACAGGGTTGGTGGAGACTCCGCCGTATTGGAGCCGTGGGGAACGCTGCGTACCAATCACCAAAGCCGGTTCTCCGGCTACTCCTTCCTGGATGCTCCTTGGTCGGACCTGATTACGCTGGAGGATTTGGGTCAGGTGGACGGTGCGGCCGTGCTCCACTACCGCTCTCTGTCCGCACAGCCCGCTGTGCTGGATGAGGATCGTTATGAGTCCTGGCGGGCCCCCCGTCATCCGCGGTACTTCTTCCGCCGTCTTATGTGGGTGTCACTGCTGTCCGGAGGCCACGCCACGTATGGAGGCTTCCGCACATGGGATGCTTATGACGGAGACTTGTGCGGCATGCAGGGGTATTTCAAAGCCTGTGGGGGCGGCAAGCTGTCGGAGGGGGCCCATGACTTCGTCCACATTCACCGCTTCTTCAGGGAGACCGGTCTGTCTCTGGCGGGTATGATCCCGGATGATGCGGCGGTTGGTGCTGATCCGTTGCGGTGGAAGGCATGCAGGGACCAAGCGGGCTGCACGTGGATCATTTATCTGGCCAATCCTGACCAGTATGAGGGCCATGCCCCGGACGGCTTCGATGGTCTCTATACCGACGAGCTGGCAGCACCGTCATGTGAACCGGCTTCTGTAGCACTGCCCGCGAATGCTCTGGCTCACGCAGTCTCTGCCTGGTATAATCCCTCCAACGGTCAGTGGGTCGAAGCTGACGTTAGCAACCCGGTGATGATTTCGCCGGGTGGAGGGGATTGGGTGCTTTTGGTACGGGGTGGACAGGCCGTTTAGAGTAGAGATGAACCCGGCTCCGGGAGCGGGTTCTTTCTTTTTTATTCCTGGAAAATCCATCACGGTCAGGTTATACTGACAGTGATCAAACCCATATTCCACCATCGGGCAGGGGAGCGAAACATCCAACATGATTTTATGGATAAACGGAGCCTTCGGGTCCGGCAAAACCACCAGTGCCTATGAATTGCACCGCAGATTGCCTAATTCCTTTGTTTACGATCCGGAGAACATCGGTTATTTCCTGTTTAAGAATGTACCCGCCAAACTCCGTATGAAGGATTTCCAGGATCACCCGCAATGGCGGTTGTTCAATTATGAAATGCTAAAGGATTTGGCTGGTAGATTTGACGGAGTAATTATTGCTCCAATGACGGTAACCACCCCCCAATATTTTGAAGAAATCATCGGCAGACTGCGCCGGGGAGAAAATAATGACCGATCATCTCCGTATAGATGGCGTGGTCCAAGAAATTGCCGCAAGAAGCAGAATGGTGCTGCTGCCGGATAACAGAAGCCCGTTGAAGAAATGGAAGGACCGTATTCACACGCTTCTCCGCCATATCCGCACGTAATCGTAACACCTGGCTGGCGGGAGAGTGATCATCCGCTTTTTTTGTCCAGCTTCCGGTACTGCAGCGCTTCGGCCAGATGGTTCAGCAGGATGTCCCCGGAGCCTTCCAGATCGGCAATGGTTCTGGCCAGCTTAAGCACGCGGTCATGGGCACGTACGCTTAGGCCCATGACCTGGAAGGCCGACGCCAGCAGGGCCTCCGCCTCCGGAGCCGGGCGGCAGAATTGGCGCAGCGCCCGGCCGCTCAGCTCTCCGTTGTACCGGTAAGGTGATCCCTCATAACGCCTCTCCTGGATGCGCCGGGCGGACATCACCTGTTCACGCATCTCCCGGGAGGATAAATGGCCGCCCGTATCGGTGAATGCCAGATCCTCATAGCGGGTGCGCGGCACCTCCACATGGAGATCGATCCGGTCCAGCATAGGACCCGATATCCGGGAGCGGTATTGCGCTACCTTCAGTGCTGAGCAGGTGCAGGCCTCTGTGTCCGACTCAGTTCCGTAGAACCCGCAGGGACAAGGATTCATGGAGGCCGTCAGCAAAAAGTGGGCCGGGTAGGTATAGGTTGCCCGGGCTCTTCCGATGGTGACTTTCCGGTCCTCGAGCGGCTGGCGCAGCACCTCCAGGGACAAACGGCTGAATTCCGGCAGCTCATCGAGAAACAGCACACCATGATGAGCCAGGCTGATCTCTCCGGGTTTGGGGACAGACCCTCCGCCTGCCAAACCGCTGGGAGATACCGTATGATGCGGGGAGCGGAAGGGCCGCAGACGCAGCAGCTGGCCACGGTCTGTCAGCCTGCCCGCCACGCTGTAGATTTTGGTCACCTCCAGGGCCTCCTCATCGTCCATCTCCGGCAGAATGGTGGGAAGCCGCCGCATCAGCATGGTTTTGCCCGTACCCGGGGGGCCGATGAACAATAAATTATGCTTGCCGGAGGCTGCAATCACCAGCGCCCGTTTGGCCTGATGCTGCCCGCACACATCCGCATAATCTTCTCCTGACAGCAGTCCGCTGCCGCAGTCCGCCGTTCTGCTCACACTTGAAGTCTCCCCTGGCTCCTCCGATTCCGCCCACACCCGGTTCAACACCAGCGGATCCGCCAATTCCCGCAGCTCTCTTACCGTCACAACCTGCAACACCCCCACAAGAGCCGCTTCCCTGGCATTTTCTATAGGGAGTACTACCCGCTTCAGCCCCTGCCGGGCTGCCTGATGCACCATGGACAGCACGCCTGAAACCGGGCGCAGGGAGCCGTCCAGCGCCAGCTCTCCAATCCACAGGGTATCCGCCGCATCCTCAAACCGGATTTGCCCGCTGGTCTCCAGAATCCCCGCCGCAATGGCCAAGTCAAAGGCAGAACCCTCCTTGCGCACATCCGCCGGAGCCAGGTTCACGGTAATCCGTTCCATCGGGTAAGTAAACCCGCTGTTGCGGATGGCCGCCCGCACCCGTTCCGTTGACTCCCGGATGGCGCTGTCCGGCAGACCCACCACCTGAAAAAACGGCAGGCCGTTGGCAATATCGGTCTCCACCTCCACCAGCACACCGTCAATTCCGGCCACACAAGCACTCATTAATTTTCCGTACACGAAAAAGCACCCCCTGTGACTTTGGCTGACTGCGCCCTATGGCACAGTCAGCAAGAAGTCGGCAAGAGGTGCTTCCATCATAACCGTTTGAATTTATCTTACAGCAGCCGCTGTGGAATGTAAACAGGGTATGGAACGTCCCCATGAATACCGGAAGCTTTGATTGGGTACAGCACTTCCAGTAAGGCAATGCTCAAACATTTCGATCAGTGTCAGGAACCGCTCCGCTTCCCGGTATACATGATCTGCCGTAATGAACTCTTTCCCTTGACAGTCATGTTGAGCTGCATTAAGATGAGTTAAATTCAGGAAAATAGAAAGGAGCGTGAGCGGGGATGAATAAGCCATTTTTTTTGTTTACATTTGAGAGCAACCAGCCTCGCCACGTGTCCTTTATCCAAATCCGTCCCTCCATAGCTGTGGGGGACATATAGGCAGAGCCGTTATCTAAACGGATTTGTCCGGATTGGAAAAGACCGCTGGTAGGCTGGCGGTCTTTTTGCATTTTTTGGAGGAAAAAGAAAAAGTGAAATTATAGAAGAAAAAGGGTTGACATCTATAAAATTCCATGATATTATCAGTTATGTAAAGCGGTAACGCATTAAATTGTAAAAGCAACTGAAGGCAATGATGAACGAAAAACTCTGGTGAAAGGAAGGGATAGGCGATGAAATTCCGGTCATTTTATGCGCATGAACGATTTAGTCGTTTTTTTTCAGGCCTATTTCAAACCCTGCAGCAGTATCTTTTTCGTACAACGTTGGGGCCGTCCAATCCTTCAGTATGGAGGACGGAGCTGACGTGATCATGAATCACGGACCGATTCTCCTCTGAATCCGTAGATCCATAGAACCGTACGTTAAAAGGCTGCTTGCACCCGGCAAGCGGTCTATTTGTGCATACTTTTCCAATTGTCAACAATGGTCGGATAGCTCAGTTGGTAGAGCGATGGTTTGAAGAACCATGCGTCGCCGGTTCAACCCCGGCTCCGACCACCATGAGATCATGGCGAAATGGTCAACGCGGCGGGGCGTGATTCCCGTCATCACCGGTTCGATTCCGGTTGATCTCCCATTTGTGAAAATTTCTTATATGGAGGCTAAACACATGAAACAGCGGCGCAGGGCCGATACCGCCAGACAAACCTGGCCCCGGAGCCCGGTTACCAGAGTCAAAACCAATAAAAGGGGAAAGGCTCCTATAACCGCAACCGGAAGGAGAGCGGAGGCTAAATGGTGTATTTCTCGGGCAATCGCAGATTTAGACAAAATAGTGATCCTTTTGACGGGATACAAAAGTGCGGATTCGTCCCTAAAGAGGCAGGGGGTGAACCCGCACTTGTTTGTTGTAGTACCGCTTAGACGACCGGATCCGTGTTATATTCTGCGATGGTTTGATCCAAAAGCATTCCTTGAAGCCCTGCCGCCATTCCCGCAAAGCTGTTTACATAGTGTTCCGGTCTGAAGCGGCTGCGGATATGCAGCATTCCTGCCCGGCGGATCCGCTGACGGAGCGGAAGGTCCTCCATCAAAGCGCGGGCCATCTGATAGGCAGTATCCGTCTCCCCGCCGGAGTATAACATGCCTGTTTTTTTGTGCGTAATCATCCGGGTAACCCCGTCTGAAGAGGAGGACAATACTGGACAACGGCAGAGCATGGCCTCGCAGACGGCATATCCGAAGCCTTCCAGAATGGAAGTGGAACACAAAAAACCTCCTGAATCTCCGATGATGGAATAATAATCCGCCATTATGTCATAAGGGACATTGGAATGCCGGATAATATGCGGTGTCAAGCCCAGAGCCTTCACCCGGGCATTGAACTGGCTGCGTTCCCATTCATTATCCAACTTGGCATCGCCGAACATCCAAACGCTCAGCTGCGGGTAAACGGGTACCAGCCGGCTGACAAGCTCGAGAAGCTCCATCCAGTTCTTATTGTATTCGATTCTTCCTACCCAGCCGATAATGGGAAACCGCTTTGGCGGGTATTTGCGGTAGCGCATGGTACCGGGGTCCAGCGGGTTATCGAAGCTGTAATGAGGTATGGATGGAATGTGCTGCCGGAACAGGCGGGATAAATGGCCGGTTCGGGGATAAAGTACGGCATCCGCACAGGCTTCAATGAAGGGTTTGGCCGATGCCATGACTTTTTCCCCCTCACTGGGCGGTCCGTAGCCCTGTACCTCATAAATCAAAGGCCCTGTATAGCCGGATTTTTTTATTTTCTCCAGGAGCGTATAGTCAGAGCTTACCGTAACAAGGTCAAAGCTTTCCCGCTCGAAAAGCTTCCTAAGGTAAACATCCTCAGGTTCATGTAGCTGTGTGGTGTACAACAGCGTGCAATCATGGCCAAGCCTGTGAAAAGCATTCCGGCGAATCCGGTTTAGGGTCCCCATCCCTCCACTGGGCATGTAATAACTGAATAACAGCTTCATTAACCCAGTCCTCCTGGCATGTGCATTCTATGGTACAGCACCCATTCCGTGAGCTTCGTTGTGCGGAATAGTTCATTTTTCAGAGGGAGCTCCTGATTCAAATCATATCGATGGAGGATCCCGGAATGTTCCGGAGATTGGTATACAGAAAAGCTGGGAACCGGCATCTTTCGCAGCTCTGCAGCAAGATCATGCAGCTCCCCGCTGTTCCTGAACGGTTCGTTGCGGTACAAATAGACAAACGGGGTTTCAATAAATTGGGCGGCATAATATAAAGCCTGCCATTCGCTGCTTTCAGGGAACCATTTGAATACAACGGATGGATGGGGGATTTCCACTAATTTGGTATTAACAGAGCAGTCTGCTGTGAGATCAATGATATACAGGGTGTAATTGCTGTACAGCTGTTCATACAACGCTTCCACACGGGTGACTGCTGCTTCGTCGTAGCCCTCTGCCAGAAAAAGCACCGTTGTTTCCGCCGGAATACCCCGGCGCTGGCGGGCCTCCAACCGGGTGAGATGGTACATGTGGCGCCAGAAGCGGTGCTTTTCTGTAGAATACAAGGAGGCGGAGACGCTGAAGGCTGAATTCAACCGGTAATCCATCAGCTCTACCGGAATGTATTTTACGCTGCAAACCTCAGTCAGACGGAGCCAAAAATCATAATCCTCAACGGGAGCATACCGGTAGCCTCCGATGCGGAGGGCATATTCTTTTTTGTACATGAATGATGCACCAATCATGCAGGCCTCGAGAAGGGCTTCAACAGGCTGGGATTGGATTTCCCGGAGCTGGGCCAGGTCAGCTTCGGATTTTAATGATTGGCCGTCATCATCGATGTAACGGAAAGAGCTGTAAACCAGCCCTGTTTCCTTGGGGGATTGCCGCAGAGCTCTTCTCAGCGTTTCGAGAAATTCGGGGTCGTACACGTTATCGCTGGAAACCCATGTCAAATAACGGATGTCCGGATCAACCAATAGACTGCCGAAGCCGATATTTAATGCACCGGCCACTCCCAGATTCTCCGGGTTAGAAATGATTTCCACTCTAGAATCCTCGGCTGTATGATGAAGAACCTGCTCAAGCATTTCCGGCGCTCCGTCGATCACGATGATAAAGCGGAATGCGGCATAGCTTTGCTCCAAAACAGCTTGAATGGACTGCTGCAAATGTTCAGGCTTCTGGTAATAAACGGGCATTACTATCCCAGTGTCCACCACGCTTCTCACCCTTTCCAGCTCTTGTTATTCTAGTTTATGGAACACATGGTGGAAATAACTGTACGCTTGCCTTTAAACGGACAGTTAGGCCTGTTGATTTTGGGAAGCAGCGTCGGACAGACGGGGTTTGCTTTCTGTGTCATGAATGCTTCACGTTGACTCTCCCAAGAATAGTTACACCTGCCTCTGGGGAATACTGGAGATTGAGGTGAGCATAATGACAGATAGCCAAATGCAGGATAAACCTTATTTTTGTCCCAATTGCCGCTCCAACCGGGTGAAGTTTAATGTAGTGACCACCTACAGCCAAAGCTTCATGAAGGATGCCATTTCAGGCTCTGTAACGGTCCAGGAGGATCCGATGCAGATTGCGGAACCGGAGCCGAATATTCAATGCCGGGTGTGCGGCTTTACCGGCAATGAGCTCCGTTTTGTGAAGCAGGCGGAAAGGGAGCCGCGGCAGAATACCAATCCCGGACAAGGGCTGCAATAAAGGATAGAGCAGTAAGCGTCAGGCTTTATGTCTGACAGTGTTTTAAGAAACAGTGATTGCCGTAGGAGTGTGATCCTACGGTTTTTTCTGTTGCAGATGGATGCACAACTAACAAATAATGACAAAATATGACGGGTTTGTTATACTAACGACAAGAATACGAACTGATAATATAGATTTCCATATCTACCTGATGAAGGAGTTGGTTACAGATGAGTGATAGAATCAACCCGGAGGACAGGGAAGCCGGTCTTGATAATACCGGGGAGCAGGAACAGTCGAAATTCCTGCTGAAGCTGATGACTCGTCGTGCCAGAGAGGGTGATGCAGAGGAGATGCACCGCCTTGGACTCTGCTATTATCACGGAATGGACGGCGCCCCGAAGGATGATGATCTAACCTTTTATTGGCTGAGCCAATCGGCGGATAAAGGAAATGTCGAAGCCTGCTATGGCCTGGGAGTTTGCTATTATAACGGAATAGGCACGCAACCACATGTGCAAAGTGCCGTTGCGTATTACCGGCAAGCGGCGGAGCAGGGTTATCCCCTGGCACAATGCGCATTGGCCACATGCTATGAACAGGGTTATGGTATGCAGCAGGATTTTAACCAAGCACGGGAGTTGTATATGGCTGCGGTGGAGCAGGGCTACGCCCCGGCACAGTATAGGCTGGGCAATCTGTATTATAATGGCATTGGGGTAGAAGAAAATAACAATGAGGCAATAAAGTGGTTTACTCTGGCAGCGGAGCAGGGGTATGCGAGGGCACAGTTTGTGCTGGGAGAATGCTGGTACAATGGTTACGGATTTGAAAAGAATCCTGAAAGAGCAGTGGATTATTTCCGAATGGCAGCGGAGCAGAATTACGCCCAGGCGCAATATACGCTGGGTTGGTGCTACGAAAAGGGTGTAGGCTGCAAGCAGGATATCGAGCAGTCACAAAAGTTGTTTAAAGCGGCAGCGGAGCAGGGGCATGCCCAGGCTCAATGCAATGTGGGTTATTCTTTTTACTTCGGTTCCGGAACAGAAGAAGAAAAGGGTGAAGCCGTTAAATGGTTTACCCTGTCAGCGGACCAGGGACATGCCCGGGCACAATGCCTGCTGGGGCAATGCTATGAACACGGCTTTGGTGTGGAAAAGAATGAAAAGAAAGCCTTGCAGCTGTATCGATTATCAGCTAATCAGGGAGATAGCCAGGCACAAAACAACATCGGCGTTCTCTATTTTTACGGGTACGGGGTAACGGAAGACAAAAAGGAAGCTTTCAAATGGTTTGCACAAGCAGCTGAGAACGACATGGTTATCGCACAGTTTAGTTTGGGTAAATGCTATGAGTTTGGTTATGGTGTCGAGCAGGATTATTCCAGGGCTGCTGAATGTTATCACATATCCGCTAAGCGGGGATATATACCGTCACAGGTGGCTCTGGGTTGTTTTTACGATCAGGGAAAAGGGGTAGAAGAAAACCCGGAAACATCGGTTCAATTTTTCGCTATGGCAGCGGAGCAAGGGAACACCCATGGTCAGTTTTATCTTGCCTGGATGTATGCTGACGGGAGAGGTGTGGAGCAGGATTACGAGGAGGCGGCGCGGCTGTACCATCTGGCTGCGGAGCAGGGAAATACCCGTGCTCTATATAATCTTGCTGCGCTTTATAGCGACGGGACCGGCGTTCCACAGAATCAGGCTGAGGCAGTCCGGCTATATGCTCGTGCAGCTGAACTGGGAGACTTACAGGCTATGACCAGGCTGGGTGAGCTATATAAAGACGGCAACGGTGTGGAAAAGGATTATACTGTAGCCTTACGGCTATGGAGACAGGCTGCGGAGCAGGGATATGGCCAAGCGCAGTATCATCTTGCTGTATCGTATGACTATGGACGCAGTGTGCCTCAGGATCAGGTGGAGGCAGTCCGGCTGTACCGTCTGGCTGCCGCACAGGGAAGTCTTGCTGCAAATTGCAATCTCGGCTGTGCTTACGAGTTTGCTGAGGGCGGGCTGACCAAGGACATGAAGGAGGCAGTCCGGTATTACCGGTTTGCAGCAGAGCGGGGCCACGCTATAGCGCAAAAAAACATAGGAGTTTGTTATATGGAGGGAGAAGGAGTAGAGCGCGATGAACAGGAGGGTGTCCGCTGGTACCGGCTGGCTGCCGCACAGGGGAATGCTATCGCCACCAATAATTTGGCCGATTGTTATGAGAAAGGCTTAGGTGTAGAGCAGAACTATGAGGAAGCCATGCGGCTATATAGGAAGGCATTCGACCTTGGGGAGGAATTAGCTGCTTTTGGTGTTGGAAACCTTTATGAGAACGGGCTTGGTGTAGCTGCGAACCTGGAGGAAGCAATCCGCTGGTACCGGCTGGGCGCTGAGCTTGATGATGAGGATTCGAAGGAAGCGCTGGAGCGCCTTCTGCAGGAGGAAGTACAGAGTTAAAGCGACGTGAAATGCTGCGATGAAAGCAATGTATGATCTACAGGGTTTGTTGTCCGTAAAGGCGGATGGCAAACCCTTTTTTCTTTTCTCAAAAAATAATGATTACCATATTAAAATAAAGGAAAAGTTTCTGCAGACGTGTTACAATATGAAAAGATTTTCTAAATTGTCATAATTGACGATTGTGTGAAGGATTATTTACCCAGATGGACGAATACATCTAATGTCTGCACCGAGAATTACATGTAAGCCTCAGCAAGGGCACTTCTGTCCGGTACGGATGGTTTTGCATAATGAACGAGGGAGGACTCGAAGCCATGAATATCCACGAGTATCAGGGTAAGGCTGTTTTGAAGCAGTATGGAGTCGCGGTTCCCGATGGCATCGTTGCATTTTCAGCGGAAGAGGCAGTGGAAGCGGCCCGGGCGTTGGGGACTTCCGTGGTAGTGGTGAAGGCGCAGATTCATGCCGGAGGCCGCGGCAAGGCGGGAGGCGTGAAGGTGGCCCGCACCCCCGAGGAGGTCAAGAGCTTCGCAGAGCAAATTCTTGGCAAGGTGCTGGTTACCCACCAGACGGGGCCTGAGGGCAAGGTTGTCAAGCGGCTGCTTATAGAACAGGGCTGCGACATCAAGAAGGAGTATTACATCGGCGTTGTGGTGGACCGTACAACTGGCCGGGTGGTCATGATGGCCTCGGAAGAAGGGGGTACGGAGATTGAGGAGGTAGCCGCCCATTCCCCGGAGAAAATTTTTAAGGAAGTGATTGATCCTGCGGTTGGCCTTCAGGGCTTCCAGGCCCGAAAGCTGGCTTATGCGATTCATATTCCCGATAAGCTGGTGTCAAAGGCTGTCGGATTTATGACAGCGCTTTATCATGCTTTTGTCGATAAGGATTGCTCCATTGCAGAGATCAATCCTCTGGTGGTCACCGGCGACGGTCAGGTTATGGCGTTGGACGCCAAACTGAATTTCGATTCCAATGCGCTGTACCGCCATCCGGACATCCTCGCCTTGCGTGACTTGGACGAAGAGGACGAGAAGGAAATCGAAGCCTCCAAATTCGACCTTTCCTACATTGCACTGGACGGCAATATCGGTTGTATGGTCAATGGGGCGGGTCTCGCCATGGCGACGATGGACATTATTAAATATTACGGCGGGGAGCCGGCGAATTTCTTGGATGTGGGCGGCGGCGCGACAGCGGAGAAGGTAACCGAGGCCTTCAAGATTATTCTGAAGGATGAGAAGGTAAAGGGGATATTCGTTAATATATTCGGCGGGATTATGCGCTGTGATGTGATTGCGGGCGGTGTCATCGAAGCGGCGAAGCAGGTGGGTCTGGACCGGCCCCTGGTGGTCCGGCTGGAGGGCACCAATGTGGAGCAGGGCAAGCGGCTTCTGGGGGAATCCGGGCTGAATATTATTGCGGCGGATTCCATGGCTGACGGCGCGCAGAAGATTGTGGCACAGGTGGGCAGAGCCTAATAGATCATCCTTCCGGGAGGGCGGTTATTATGAGTATTCTGGTGAACAGGCATACCAAGGTAATCACGCAGAACATGACAGGAACCACAGGCATGTTTCATACCAAGGGCGGTCTGGAGTATGGAACCCAGATGGTTGCCGGCGCGGTTCCGGGCAAGGGTGGGCTGCAAGTGGATTTTTCCTTGGAAAACGGGACAACGGTTCAGCTTCCGGTGTATAATACGGTGAGCGAGGCCAAGGAAGCCACCGGTGCCAATGCTTCGGTGATTTATGTCCCCCCCGCATTCGCGGCGGATGCCATCATGGAGGCAGTGGACGCCGACCTGGATTTATGCATCTGCATCACGGAGGGAATTCCGGTGCTGGATATGGTCCGGGTCAAGCGCTTCATGGAAGGCAAACGCACCCGGCTGATCGGGCCCAACTGTCCGGGGGTCATCACGCCCGGAGAGTGCAAAATCGGCATTATGCCCGGATATATCCATATGCCTGGCCATGTAGGGGTGGTTTCCCGCAGCGGGACCCTGACCTATGAGGCGGTGCATCAGCTGACTACCCGGGGCATCGGGCAATCCAGTGCGGTGGGTATTGGCGGCGATCCGGTTAAAGGCTCCGAGTTTATCGATATTCTCAAGCTATTTAATGAAGATCCGGATACCCATGCCGTCATTATGATCGGTGAGATCGGCGGTACTGCCGAGGAGGAAGCGGCGGAGTGGGTAGCCGCCAACATGACCAAGCCGGTGGTCGGTTTTATCGGCGGTCAGACGGCCCCCGCAGGCAAACGTATGGGCCATGCCGGAGCCATTATCTCCGGAGGCAAAGGTACGGCTGCGGAGAAGGTGGCGGTGATGGAACGCTGCGGCATCCGGGTTGCGCCTACTCCAGCGGAGATGGGGGCTACACTTGTCGCCGTTCTGGAAGACAAGGGGATTCTCCAGCATTGCGTCACCCATTCATAATTGTGTACGGATAGGCAAGCAGCCTTCCGATGATTCGCGTAACGCGCGAGTCTCGGAGGGCTTTTTTATTTTTACCCACCTTATTCTCATTAAAGGAGACCGAAAATCTATGAATCATCATCATGTACTTGTGGCCTTGCACGAAATGGAAGGTATCGGCTGGAAAACCATCCAGCGGCTCACGGACTATTTTCCGGATCTGGAGGAGCTGGCCGGACTTACCCCCGGACAGTTGGCTGCGCTGCGGTTGGCGCCCGGGAAGGCGGAGCTCTTGTCCAGAGGTTTGACCCGGGACTATCTGAAGCGGATTGAGGAGGCCTATGCCGACTCGGTGGTTGTGCCCATCGCCCGGGGGGACGAGGAGTATCCTCCGCTCCTGAATGAGACGGCAGCACCACCGTGGGTGGTCTATACCATCGGGCGGCGGGAGCTGCTGGGGAAGTACGCCATCGCCATGGTGGGCACCCGCACCCCTACAGTTTACGGCAAAAGAATCGCCTCCCGGATGGCGGAGGAGCTGTCCTGCTCCGGCCTCTGTGTTGTCAGCGGCCTTGCCAGAGGCATTGACGGGGAAGCTCATGAGGGAGCGCTCAAGGGAGAGGGAAGCACGATCGCTGTCCTGGGCTGCGGGATCAATGTGATTTATCCCCGGGAGCATACCCTGCTTTACAGGAAGATTGCCGAGCAGGGTTTGGTGCTCTCGGAATATCCGCCCGGCACACCGGCAGCGCAGGGGCTGTTCCCCCAACGCAACCGGATTATCGCCGGGTTGACTCTGGGGACGGTGGTGGTGGAGGCGGCGGCCAGGAGCGGCTCCCTGATTACCGCCAAATATGCGGAGGGCGAATTCCGGGAGGTGTTTGCCGTCCCCGGCCAGATTACCTCGCCCAAAAGCAGGGGCACCCATGATCTGATCCGTGAAGACGGAGCCAAGCTGGTTACCTCGGCGGCGGATATAATGAAAGAATTCGGGCATCTGCCGGGTATGGGCCGGAATAGCCTGGAGACGATGGCGTACACTAGAGAATATCTTCCTTCACTCACTGCCGAAGAGGAGCGGGTGGCTGCGGTTTTGGCGGATGGTCCCGCATCCATTGACGAGCTGATAGAGCGCTTGCAAACAAATTTTGGACATTTGCATTCAATTCTGTTATCTTTACAGTTGAAGAAGAGGATCGGGCAACTTCCGGGCTCGTTATATATGCTTCTATCTTAAGTCCAACAGGATACATCGAGTATCCAGGGGGGAGGAAGGCAAATGGCAGACTCTCTAGTTATTGTGGAATCGCCCGCCAAAGCCAAAACCATCGGCAAATACCTAGGCAGCAAATATATCGTGAAGGCCTCTATGGGCCATGTCCGTGACCTTCCGAAGAGCCAAATGGGCGTCGAGTTTGACAACAATTTTGAACCCAAATATATTACCATCCGCGGCAAGGGGGATATCCTCAAGGAATTGAAGGATGCCCGCAAAAAAGTGAAAAAAGTCTATCTGGCGGCTGACCCTGACCGCGAAGGGGAGGCCATCGCCTGGCATCTGGCCCATTATCTGGATCTGGATGATACGGAAGAATGCCGGGTAGTATTCAACGAAATTACCAAGCAGGCTGTGAAGGATGCTTTTAAGACGCCTCGTCCCATTAATAAGGACCTGGTTAATGCTCAGCAGGCCAGACGGATCCTAGATCGGCTGGTAGGCTACAAGATCAGTCCGCTGCTCTGGAAAAAGGTGAAAAAGGGTCTCTCCGCAGGCCGTGTGCAATCCGTTGCGGTGAAGCTGATCAATGACCGGGAAGACGAAATCAAGGCTTTTATCCCGGAGGAATACTGGAGCATCACCGTTTCGCTCAAGTCCGGGTCCAATGCCTTTGAAGCCAAGTATTATGGCACGGACGGACATAAGCAGGAGCTGCATACGGAAGCTGAGGTCCAGGCTATTCTCCAGGGACTGGAGGGTGCCGACTTCATCGTATCCGAGGTAAAGGAGAAGGAGCGCAGCCGCAATCCCTCCGCTCCCTTCATTACCAGTACGATGCAGCAGGAGGCCGCCAGAAAGCTGAATTTCCGCGCGTCCAAAACCATGTCCGTGGCTCAACAGCTGTACGAGGGCATCGATTTGGGCAAGGAGGGAATTGTAGGCCTCATCACCTACATGCGTACGGATTCCACCCGGATTTCCCCGGTAGCGCAGGAGGAAACCAAGGGCTTCATTCTGGAGAAATACGGCGAAGCCTATTATCCGGAGACGCCTCGGCAATACATCAAAAAGGCCGCTAACGCACAGGATGCTCATGAAGGCATCCGGCCCAGCTCGGTGCTGCGGACACCTGAGGAAGTCAAGGGATTCTTAAGCCGCGACCAATATCGGCTGTATAAGCTGATCTGGGAGCGTTTTGTCGCCAGCCAGATGTCCTCGGCAGTGATGGATACGATGACCGTGGATATTCTTGCAGGAGCCTCGATGTTCCGTGCCGTTGGCTCCAAGGTGAAGTTCCCCGGCTTCATGAAGGTCTACGTGGAAAGCAGCGACGAGGAAGCTCCTGCCAGTGATGACGAAAAGTTCCTGCCGCCGCTGGCCAAGGATAATGTGCTGAAGCGGGAGGCCGTGGAGCCCAAGCAGCATTTCACTCAACCGCCTCCGCGTTATTCCGAAGCCCGTCTTGTACGTGCGCTGGAGGAGATGGGGATCGGACGCCCCAGCACCTATGCGCCGATTCTGGAGACTATCCAGAAGCGGGGTTATGTAGCTCTGGAGGAGAAGCGCTTTATCCCTACGGAGATTGGTGAACTGGTAAACGAATTGATGGAGGAATTCTTCCCGGAAATTCTGGATGTAGGCTTTACGGCCCAGATGGAAGAAGAGCTGGACCATGTGGAGGAAGGCCGTGAGGACTGGGTTAAGGTATTGAACGGTTTCTACAAATCCTTCGAGAAGCGGCTGGAGGTCGCCGAAGAGGAAATGAAGGAAATCGAAATCCAGGATGAGGTCTCCGACGAGCTCTGCGAAAAATGCGGACGCCACTTGGTTTACAAAATGGGCCGCTTCGGCAAGTTCCTGGCCTGCTCCGGCTTCCCTGAATGCCGTAATACGAAGCCGATCATCAAGGGCACCGGAGTGGTTTGTCCTTCCTGTAATACGGGCAATATTGTGGAGCGCCGCAGCAAGAAGGGCAGAGTATTCTTCGGCTGCGACCGGTATCCCGATTGCGATTTCGTATCCTGGGACCGTCCGGTGGGACGGAATTGTCCGGAATGCGGCCAGATGCTGATTACCAAAACCAACCGCAGCGGTACGGTTATCCAGTGCACCAAATGCGACTACAAAGAAGAGCCAGTAGAGGAAGCAGCAGACTTCGAGGATTAACGAGCTGCGGAGTGCAGCCTCTATAAGGTCAGATGGCGTGCTTCAATTAATGATGGTATGCTTAAACGGCAGACTGCTCTCCATGCGGTCTGCCGGACTTTGTTTTTGTGCCTAATTTCATGTATGTGCAACGCAATAATAATCATTGGGGGAAGGAATTCACTGTGACTCAACAACAGCCTGTTATTGTTATCGGAGCCGGTTTGGCGGGCAGCGAAGCCGCTTGGCAGCTGGTCAGCCGCGGTGTTCCGGTTATCCTTTACGAAATGAGACCGGTGGAGAAAACGCCGGCGCATATTACAGATCAATTCGCGGAGCTGGTCTGCAGCAATTCTCTGCGGGCTAACGGTCTCACCAATGCGGTAGGTTTATTGAAGGAAGAAATGCGTACGCTGGGTTCGCTTATTATACGCGAAGCGGATAAACATGCCGTGCCTGCCGGCGGCGCCTTGGCCGTAGACCGGGACGGGTTTTCTGGCGGGGTTACGGAGGCGCTCCGCAGCCACCCGCTGGTGGAGGTGCGGAATGAAGAGCTCCGCGGAATTCCGGCTGACGGAATCGTCATTGTTGCCTCCGGGCCCTTGACATCCCCTGCGCTGTCGGAAAGCCTGAAGGCACTGACGGGAGAGGAATATCTCTATTTCTATGACGCGGCGGCTCCTATTGTGGAGAAGGATTCCGTTGATATGGACAAGGTGTATCTGGCTTCCCGTTACGATAAGGGTGAGGCGGCTTACCTGAACTGTCCGATGACGGAGGAGGAGTTCAACCGCTTCTACGATGAGCTGATTCAAGCAGAGGCTGCACCGGTAAAGGCCTTCGAGAAGGAGATTTATTTCGAGGGCTGCATGCCCATCGAGGTGATGGCCAAACGCGGGCGCCAGACTGTCCTGTTTGGTCCTATGAAGCCTGTGGGTCTGATCAATCCCCATACCGGGAAGCTGCCCCATGCGGTTGTGCAGCTGCGCCAGGATAATGCGGCGGGGACCCTGTTTAATCTGGTAGGCTTCCAGACCCATCTGAAGTGGGGCGAGCAAAAGCGGGTTTTCTCCCTGATTCCCGGGCTGGAGCAGGCTGAGTTTGTCCGGTATGGTGTGATGCACCGCAATACCTTCATTAACTCACCCCGGCTGTTATCGCCTACCTATCAGTTCAGATCGCGGCCCAACCTGTTCTTCGCCGGTCAAATGACAGGGGTGGAGGGGTATGTGGAGTCTGCCGCCTCCGGCCTGGCTGCCGGGCTGAACGCCGCAAGGCTGTGGCACGGTCAAGAACCGCTGGTGCTTCCGGCAGAGACCTCCATCGGCAGTATGGCCCATTATATTGTTTCCACCGAGTCAGGTCATTTCCAGCCGATGAACGCCAATTTCGGACTGCTGCCGCCTCTGGAGGAACGGATGAAGAATAAGAAGCTGAAGTATGAAAAACTGGCGGAACGTGCTCTTCGGACAATTCAGAATTTTGTGGGCAATTTGCAGTGATGTCCCTTGTATGGCATTCGTGTGCTGTGTTACTATAATCGTATTGCGCTTATTAACCATTCGAAGGTTGCCGGTAGCACGTGTTTGCAACACGGCCTAAGCCGTGTTCAGGCCTACTGGTGTATCCTCGTCAAACCATGCATCTGAACACCCCGCGGATGGCGCCGGCTCGAAGGCCCTCCCGGGGTTTTGCCGCGCCGGACATATTTCGCATGAAGCAGGAATGAACATGGATGGAATCGGGATAGGGACTATGCGAAAGTCGCGTCTTTTGATCATGAGCGATGGCCGCAGGGCTATGAGGAGCTCTAACGGAAGTGAGCGACGTTATTTGGCTGTTTTGGGTCCGTTCTGAAATCTAACGGAAGTGAACGCTCTTATTGCAGAGGTTTTGAGTAAAAATCAGCCTAATGGCATGAAATAACGGCTGTGGGTTCCGTTAGGTTGGGGAATAAGCCATTTCGAAGGGAATAACGGCTGCTGTGTCCGTTAGAATGGCTGAGGCCCGGCAGATGCTTACGAAGCGGGTTTTGCTAACGCAAAACCTTAGCTTATGCTTTCGAAGTAGGCTTTGCAGACGCAAAGCCCGGCAGATGCTTACGAAGCGAGTTTTGCTAACGCAAAACCTTAGCTTATGCTTTCGAAGTAGGCTTTGCAGATGCAAAGCCCTCAGGAGGGATTTTGATGGGTGAGTTTCATGCAACCACGATTTTTGCGATCCGGCATAACAATAAAGGCGCCATTGCCGGTGACGGTCAAGTTACCTTCGGCAACAGCATGGTGATGAAGAATACGGCCAAGAAGGTGCGCCGTCTGTACCGCGGGCAAGTGGCAGCAGGTTTTGCCGGATCGGTAGCGGACGCTATTACGCTGTTTGAGAAGTTCGAAGGAAAGCTGGAGGAGCATCAGGGGAATCTGCAGCGTGCGGCAGTAGAGCTGGCCAAGGACTGGCGTTCGGACCGTGTTCTGCGCCGTCTGGAAGCGATGATGATCGTCATGGACAAGAAGGATCTTCTCCTGATTTCCGGCAACGGCGAAATCATTGAGCCCGACGACGGCATTTTGGCTATCGGCTCCGGCGGCAATTTTGCCTTGGCTGCCGGGAGAGCATTGAAGGCCCATTCCGGACATATGGAAGCCCGTGACATCGCCAAGGCTTCCTTGGAAATTGCTGCGGATATCTGTGTGTTCACCAACCACAACATTATTGTCGAAGAAGTATTGTAGAAACGGATGGAGGGATGGATCATGAAAGGCTCCGCGCTTACCCCTAGAGAAATTGTTTCCGAATTGGACAGATACATCGTCGGCCAGAAGCAGGCCAAGAAGTCCGTCGCCGTTGCCCTCCGCAACCGTTACCGCAGAACCCTGCTGCAGGATGTGATGCGCGATGAGATCATTCCCAAGAATATTCTGATGATTGGCCCCACCGGCGTAGGCAAAACGGAAATCGCCCGCCGGCTGGCGAAGCTGGTGAATGCCCCCTTCGTCAAGGTGGAAGCGACCAAGTTTACCGAAGTGGGCTACGTGGGCCGGGATGTGGAATCCATGGTCCGGGATCTGGTGGAGACGGCCATCCGTATGGTCAAGGCCGAAAAAACAGAGGCGTTGAAGGACCGGGCAGGCAAGCTTGCAGAGGAACGGATCGTCCAGTTCCTGGTGCCAGGCGCCAACAAGAACAAATCCGGACGCAATCCGCTGGAGATGCTCTTCGGCGGCCAGAAGGAGCCGGAGCGGGAGCAGGAGGAACCGGATTCGGGAGTCACTGCAGGCCGTACTGCCGTGCGGGAGAAGCTGGCCCGTGGAGAGCTCGAGAATGAACAGATCGAAATTGAGGTTGAGGACCATACACCTTCCATGATGGACATTCTGGGCGGCCAGGGCAATGATCAGATGGGCATGAATATGCAGGAGATGTTCAGCAGCCTGATGCCCAAGAAAACCAAGAAACGCCGTCTTCCCGTAAGAGAAGCGCGCAAGGTGCTGATCCAGCAGGAAGCCCAGAAGCTGATGGACATGGATGAGGTGATTTCCGAATCCGTACAGCGTGCCGAGCAGTCCGGCATTATTTTTATCGACGAAATCGACAAGGTAGCCAGCACAGGCAAGGGCAGCGGTCCCGATGTATCCCGGGAAGGGGTGCAGCGTGACATTCTGCCTATAGTAGAAGGTTCTACCGTAATGACCAAATACGGTCCGGTAAAAACGGATTATGTCCTGTTTATTGCGGCAGGCGCGTTCCATATTGCCAAACCTTCCGACTTGATACCCGAGCTACAAGGGCGTTTCCCCATCCGGGTGGAGCTGGGCAGTTTGAACCATGAGGATTTTGTGCGGATCCTGAAGGAGCCGCAGAACGCCTTGACCAAGCAGTATACCGCTCTTCTGGAAACGGAGGGCATTACGATTTCCTTTACAGACCAGGCGATTGACGAGCTGGCCCAGATCGCGGTAGAAGTGAACCAGCAAACGGAGAACATCGGTGCGCGGCGGCTTCATACTATCCTGGAGAAGCTTCTGGAGGATCTGTCGTTTGAGGCGCCGGATCTTCAGCTGGAGGCGTTCCAGGTGACTCCGGAATATGTCCGGGAGAAGCTGTCAGATATTGCCCGGAACCGTGATTTGAGCCAATATATTCTTTAAATAACAGCGGGACTCCCCGCAAAGTTATGGATATTTACTTCATAGGAATAGCTTCGCTTTGCGGGGAATTGTTGAATGAAAATAGGGGGATTTGAGAAATGCAATTGCTTTCGAAGACAAGACGGCTGAATCGGCTGCTGCAAAGGGCGGCAGGCAAAGCCTTGTCGTTTATGGAAATGACGGAGGTTTTGCGGGATGCTATGGCAGCCAGTGTGTATGTCATCAGCCGCAAGGGTAAGATTCTCGGCTGTGCAGCCTCCGGAATGTTGGTTTCACTGGAAACCAACCGGGTCCTGTTTCAGGACAAAAGACTCACTCCCGAGCAAAACCAGCTTCTTTTGAAGGTGGAGGAGACCGTTTCCAACATTGATCCGGAGAATCCGTATGTGCAGGTGACCAATCAACTGCAAAGCCTGTTTGAGCAGCAGTACCTGACCATTATCCCGATCATGGGAGGTGGGGACCGTCTGGGCTCTCTGGTGCTGGCCAGGACGGAAGACCCGTTTGGCGAGGATGATCTGATTCTGGCTGAGTACGGAGCCACGGTGGTAGGCATGGAAATTCTGCGTGAGCGCGCAGAGGAAAGCGAGATCGAAGCCCGCCGGAAAACCATCGTCCAGGTGGCGGTAGGGTCCCTTTCGTACAGTGAATTAGAGGCTGTGGAGCATATTTTCGAGGAGCTGAAAAGCAAAGAGGGTCTGTTGGTGGCCAGCAAAATCGCCGACCGGGTGGGGATTACCCGCTCTGTGATTGTGAATGCGCTGCGCAAGCTGGAAAGCGCCGGCGTCATTGAAACACGATCCCTGGGCATGAAGGGAACTTACATCAAGATTCTCAATGACCAGCTGGTACAGGAGCTGGAAAAACGTCAGGCTTAGGCCGCGGCGGACCGTTAAGAAAAAAAGCATTTCACAAAAACGCCGGGGAGCCGATCCTTGGTGTTTTTTTGTGTGAAAAAACAGGAGAATCAAAAATAAAGGAATAATTACCCATAAATGGGTTAAAACGTTTTAACAACATTTAAACAAGCTTTGTACAAAAATTTAGTTAAACTATGTATGATTAGGGTATGGCTTTGTTTTTAAATGGGACATGTCCCCATAAGCAGAATGTACCGAAGAAAATGTAAGCGCTTTATTATTTGACGAGTTGTATTGGCTTAGTGTGCATTTACCACCTCAAGCGAAAGGATGAACAGGTGTTGTGCAAAATGACATAATGCATGTGCATTATTGTCAGTATCTAGAAATAATGTGTTATTTATTAAATAAGGAATTTAATATTTGAAAGGGGCTGAATGGAGTGGGCGTATTTGCGGACAAGATTAAATGTGATTTTTTTCAGAATACGATTGGAATTTCTGATGAGGAAATGAAACGATTCGAACAAAAATCCATTCATAATGGCGTACTGAAAGATACCATGCGAGTGCGCTTCCGATTATCAGGCAAAATGCTGGAGCGTTTACTTGTTAAGTGTCAGACGATTATGGATATTATCCGCAAGGAGGAGCTGCTGAACAATCACGCATTTTATTTTCCCTATCTTCTGATGGTAACGGATACAAATGGTGTCATCATTTACATAACGGGGGATGAAGCCTCCATAACCAATGCAGAGCAGATGAATAATATCGGAGTGGGCTCCTCCTTATCCTTCTCCAGCGCTGGCACGAATGCAGTATCGGCGGCGATTGAGCTTCAACGGGCAGTGGTGATTTGCGGCGAGCAGCATTTTTTGAAGACGATGAGGGACTGGATCACGCTATCCATTCCGATTCGAAATTCGGAAAATAATGTCGCGGTTTACCTGACCTTTTCCTCCTTCCACAGCATCCCGGGGCCGATTATTTATCCTTGTTTGGAGTCCATTGGGAACAGGCTGGAGTACCAGTTGAAAAAAACGGAAACGCAAGGCAAGGTGTGGTTCGTGGAGGAAATTCTGGAGGAAAGACTCAGCCATCTTCCGCTTACCCCGAGAGAGAAGGAAGTGGCGATGTATTGGTTACTGGATTATGACTATAAGCAAATCAGCAAGGTGGTTGGCATCAGTGAAAATACAATTCGGGTATATGTAACCCGGATCAACAACAAGCTGCGTGTGAATTCCAAGGCTTCCCTAATTCTCCGGGTGCTGGGGGCGATTTGATGCATCTTGGCTTGAAGTAATGCACCTGCAGTACACAAGGTGCATTAGGTAATCCGGCATAATGTGTGTGTATTATTTTCTTCCTCTACCGCTTCCGGTTATGCTGTTGGAAGAAACAGGATTACGTCGATTTCAGTCGAGCACCGGAAATTCTTATACGTGGAAAGGAAGAATAGCATGAGGCAAAAACGCAAAGGCGGGTGGATACGCTCCATTGCATGGGTATCCGGATTGACAGCAGGCTGCGGCTTGGTGGCAGCAGGATTGTGGATGTTCGGAGTGATTGATTTAGACAGTCCCTCCGCTCTTGCTCAAAATCCTAAGCCTGCAGCATCTGCCGGAACGGCCCCTTCTCCATCCGCTTCTCCCAAGACCGAACGCACCACTGGAGGAGAAGGGCTGCTGGTGCAATCCACCAATACCGCATTCCTGACCGAAGGGGCGAAAAGGTGGCTGAATGAGCTGGCGAAGGTTTCTCTGCAGCCCCAGGAATTGTTTTCTCTGGATGAATGGGTGAAAAGCACGGCGGAGAAAGAGAAGCTGGATAAACAACAGGAGGATATCTCCCATATAGCCGGTCTGTTGTATGAGGCTGCATTGCGTGGAGGGTTAAGCATTGGCGAAAGGCATACGCACCAGGACCTTCCGGCTTATGCATCTCCGGGATTTGATGTGGTCTACCAGGAAAACACCAGGAATCTGACACTGAGCAATCCGTACAGCTTTGCGATGCAGATCGGAGCCGTAACTGCAGATCATACACCTCCCGCCGTTTATTTCAAAGGCAGCCCGGATGGAAAATGGGCACCGGTAAACCTGGAGGTCGCTGTGGAACAGGTTCAGCCCGAAAAGGTTGAGATGGTGGATTTTACGTTAGGAGCCGGCAAGGGTGAAACCCTCCGCCGGGAAGGGAAGAAAGGAATGCTGATTCTGGTGAAGGCGAAGGAAGGAGAGCTTACCCGTGTAATAACAAAGGATTATTATGCACCCTTGGATGCTGTAGTTGCACGTGGTCCTACTGCTGAGGAGCTCAAAGAATCAGGTGGGCAGTAAGTTGGGTGGCCGCCAATAGTAAGAGACTGCGACGAAATAAAGTACCGCTAATTTGCCGACAAAACTCCCAAAACCGTGGAGATTTTGTCAACAAAAGCGGGTACTAATTTCCTCGCAGCTCCTAAGGCAGGAAAGGGAGGAAACGGGCCATGAGGATTGGCGAGCTGTTGGTGATGAATGGTCTGATTACCGAGGAACAGCTGGAGCAAGGGCTGAAGCAGCAGGTGCACACCAAGAAGAAATTAGGAGAAATTCTGATTGAGCAAAACCTGATTACGGAACGCCAGCTGGTCGAAGCGCTGGAATTTCAATTGGGCTTTCCCGTTGTCAATATTTTCGAAACCACATTGGATATCAACGCTGTTCAACTGATCTCGGAAGCGCTGGCCCGCAAACACTGTGTGATTCCGATTGAAAAGAGGAACGGTAAAATCAAGGTCGCCATGAGTGATCCCCTGAATTATGATGCCATTGAGGAAATCCGGATGGCCACCGGCATGAGTGTTCAACCGTTAATTGCAGTCCGGTCTGAGGTAGAGCAGGCCATTACCCGCAATTATGGGATGAAGGAATCGGTAGAGGAGCTGATGGAGGATCTCACCAAGCTGGAGGGCAAGGATGAGGAGCAGGAGGCCCAGGATCAAGGCTCTCCCATTGTCAAGCTGGTCAACCAGATTATTCAATCGGCAGTACAGCAGAAGGCCAGTGACATTCACATCGATCCCCAAGAGAAGCAGATAAGCGTGAAATACCGGATTGACGGTGTGCTGCGAACTGAAAAGGCGCTGGCCAAAAGCATGCAGGGAGTATTAACCGCCCGGATGAAAATTATCGCGAAGCTTAACATTGCGGAGCGCAGATTGCCCCAGGACGGCCGGATCCAGGTGCAGGTGGAAAACCGCCGGATCGACATTCGGATGTCTACGCTGCCTACTGTCCATGGAGAAAGCATCGTACTGCGGATTCTGGATCAATCGGCAGGTCTGAAGAAGGTGGCGGAGCTGGGGTTAAGCGAACCCAATCTTGCGGTATTCGAACGGATGATCCGGAAGCCAAACGGGATTGTGCTGATTACAGGCCCTACCGGTAGTGGTAAAACCTCCACCTTGTATTCGGCTTTAAGCGAGTTGAATACCGACAGTGTAAAAATCATCACCACCGAGGATCCGGTGGAATACCGGATGTCCGGCGTTACTCAGGTTCAGGTCAACAGTCAAATCGGACTTAGCTTTGCCGCCAGTCTCCGTTCCATTCTCCGGCAGGATCCTAATATTGTGATGGTCGGGGAAATCCGGGATTCGGAAACGGCGGAAATTGCCGTACGGGCATCGCTTACTGGTCACATGGTGCTGAGCACCATTCACACCAACAGCGCTGTCAGCACCATAAGCCGGTTGATTGATATGGGAATCGACCCTTATCTGATCGCTTCTTCCTTATCCTGTATCGTCGCCCAACGTTTGGTGCGCCGGGTATGCCGGGAGTGCGGGGAAAGTGTACCGGCCGGAGAAAATGACCGGAAGCTGCTTTTGGCCCATGGGCTCTTGGAGGCGGATGGATCCAAATTGGCGGATGCCGTGGGGGTGGGGTTCTTCCGCAGGGAGCCTGCTCAACCGGCCCCTGTAATGCTGATGCGGGGGAGGGGCTGCGGAGTATGCAACAAAACCGGCTATAGCGGCCGACTGGCGGTTCACGAGGTTCTGTCCATGGATGAACCCTTGCGCAGACTGATTGCCCAGAACCGGCCCATCAATGAAATGGAGGCGTATCTGGCGGATATCAATTACAAAAATATGATGTATGACGGGCTGTCGAAGGTCAAGAGCGGGCAAACCACTACAGAAGAGGTATTGAAGGCTGTTTCGGATGACTAGCATAAGGGAGGGCGGCAATGCCGAACTTTGCCTATGAGGCTGTAAATGAATCAGGAAAAAAAGTAAAGGGAATCGTGCGGGCGCTTAATAAGCAAAGCGCTATCGTGGAGCTTCGCAGCAAAGGGTATATGATCCGCAGTGTGCAGGAGAAGGCCGCTACGGTGATGGACGCGGAGATCAGCGTGGGCAGGGCGGTTAAGCTTCAGGACTTCGTCATCTTCTGCCGGCAATTTGCCACGTTGATCCGCTCCGGCATTCAGATTGACCAAGCCCTGGGTATATTAGAGGCCCAATCCGCCTCCAAACGGCTAAAGCTGGCCATCGGAGAGGTTTCGGACCAAATCCGCAACGGGCATAATCTATCCAAAGGGATGGGGGACCATCCGAAAATTTTTCCTGCCATGTTTGTAAATATGGTGGCTTCGGGAGAAACCGGCGGCAATCTGGATGAGGTGCTGGACCGGATGGCGGACCATTATGAGAAGGAGCACAAAACCATCCAGAAGGTGAAGTCAGCCATGACCTATCCCATCATCGTGCTGATTATCGCCATAGCCGTTGTCATCTTTCTGCTTCTGAAGATTGTGCCGACATTCACAGAGTTATTCAATGACCAAGGAGCTACCTTGCCCTGGATAACACGTTTTGTGATGGGAGCCAGCAATGCTGTTGCCCACTACTGGTGGATGTTTCTCATTCTGCTGGCAGGTGCTGTGCTCCTGATCCGAAGCATTCTCTCTACAGAAGAGGGCAAGCTGCTCAGGGACAAGCTGAAATTCCGCATTCCTATTTTTGGAGCCATTCTGAAAAAATCGGCGGTAGCCCGGATGGCCCGAACCATGTCCTCGCTGTTTATGGGAGCTGTACCCATCATCCAAATTTTGGAGGTAACAGAGCAGGTAGTGGGAAACCGGTTATTGGGTGTGGTGCTGAGGGAGGCCAGAGACAGTCTGCAGCAGGGCAAGCTCCTCTCAGAACCCTTCACCAAAAGCGGACTATTCCCGCCCATGGTGACCCAGATGCTGATCATTGGGGAAGAAACCGGGCAGGTGGATAAAATGCTGTCGAAGGTTGCGGATTTTTATGAAACAGATGTGGATCAAAGCGTAGACCGTTTAAAGTCGGTTGTGGAGCCGTTGATGCTGTTGATCGTAGGCTGCATTGTAGGGGTCATTGTCGCGGCGATCATGTCGCCAATGTTCAAAATGTACGAAAATATGTTGAATTGAGTCGAAAAAACCTTGCCGCGAAAGGGGGTGAGACAAAAAAATCATGTGTAAAGTGTATGGCATCGAACAAACTTATACGTTACAACCAATTCGAAACGGGAGTGTGGAAGAAACAATGACAGGAATTCAAAAAGGAATCAAAGGTTTTCAAATGCCGCAATTTTCTTTATCCAAGCTGCACAAGAATGAAAAGGGCTTGACCTTAATCGAGCTGTTGGCCGTTATTGTGATTCTGGCCATTATAGCGGCCATCGCTGTTCCATCCATTACCGGCATTGTCGGCAAAACCAAGAAGGAATCGCACCGGGCTAATGCGCAGCTGATTATTGACGGGGCCAGGTACAAAATCACGGTTGAAGACTTTAAACCGGATGACACCGGCAAAACACAAACGATAACACTTAAGGATATTGTGGACGACGGGTTCCTGGAAAAGCTTCCTAATGATCCCACAGGGGGAGGCAAATATAATGAATTGACTTCCGTAGTGACTGTAACAAAGAATGATAAGAATGAAAACAAGCTGGATTATGCCATAACATTGGTGGGTTCAGGCGGTATCCCTTATTTTACGACAATCAATGAGGAAGCTATTAAAACACAGGCGATTGTGACCGCCAAGCCCTAAGGAATTACATATTAACCAGGCATCCCGCAGTCTTCATTCCCCCCCGGCTGCGGGAAAGCCTCTTGCCCTTCATATGACACGAGAGAGGAGCCGGCGGCATGTTCGGACTCAGACGAAAAAAAACCGCGACCGGTATACATATTACGGATACCCAAATCAAGCTTGTTGAAATTGAGGGCAGCTCCCAGCACGTTGATGTGCTCCAAAAACATATCATTGGCCTTGAAGAAGGCAGCATTCGGAACGGAAAATTAGTGGACGAAGAGTCTGTTATTCATAGATTAACCCAGCATGTGAAAGCCAGAGCCCTCCAGGGAACGCCCGTTCACCTGACCCTTCCTACCTCCAATGTTATTCTGCGAAAGTCGGTGCTTCCGGCCCTGAAGGATCAGGAGCTGCGCAATATGATCGACGTCGAGCTGAATGGAGGCTCCCAGGTTCCTTTTAAAAACCCGGTGTTCGACTTTGTACGTCTGGGCCCGGTCCCAACGGAGGCAGCTGCGGCAGCTGAAACGGAGGTAGCCAAAACCAAATTCCAGAAGCAGGAATCCGTGCTGATCTTCGCCACCCCTCTTGAGGTAGTGGACAGCTATTCCGCTCTTATATATAAATCCGGTCTTGCACCTGTTTCGGTGGATATTGCCCCTTTGGCCATCTTCCGGATTCTTGCCAAGCAGCAGCAATTGTCCGGAGCCTTCCTTCCCAAAACCTTTATGTTTCTGCAGCTGGAATCGGAATATGCGGATGTCAGTATTTTTACAGAGGGAATTCCGGTTTTTATGCGCTCGATCCAGATGAATCAGGGTTATGCCATGGACTCCGGCAGTGAAAAGACGGAGGTGTACGGAAGGAATCTGAACATGGAGCTGGGGCGTATTCTGAACTATTTCCAGTACAGCGTATCAACCGCACAGGAGGAGGTAGACCGGATTTATTTAATCGGTGAGACCGAATGGACAACCAGCTTGATCCCTTCCCTGGAGAGCTTCTTCCCCGGTGAAATCGCTTTGTTCCCGTTGGAGCAGATTTTGCGGGCAAGAGACTCCTCCATCCAAGCCTTCACGGTGCCCATGGGGTTGGCTCTGAAGGGGGTTATCCTGTGAATTTGCCGATTGAAAGGCTTCAATCTATCGAAATTAATCTTCTCCAAAAAGAGGAGCTTCACGAAAAAAGGAGAAAGCGGCTTTTTCCCACGCTGCTGCTGTTGACTGTGTTATTGGGAACGGCTTGTACGGCCTGGATGTGGATAGACGCCAAAAAGGGCTTGAGTGAGGATCAACAGGAGCTTGCGGTGGTTCAGAAGCAATTGGAAGCCGTTTCGCTTAAACTTGCGGATTCTCCCAGCTCGGCGGGGCTTTCCGAATTTTTGCCTCTTTATGAACAAGTCAGGAACGCTATCCCTTATTCCGTGGATATTCTGGATAAGCTGGCTGCGCTGGTTCCGGAGGAAAGCAATCTGGGGTCGTTATCCTTCGAGCAGAATCAGTCGATTAAGGTAACCGGTTTGTTCAGTACCACTGAAGGGGTGATTTCCTTTATGCAGGCGCTGAAGGCGGACCCTAGCTTCACTTTTGTAGGCATGAGCGGTATTACCAAGGTGCAGCCGGTCAAGCGGGACGCAACCAATCATACGGAAGCGGGATTGGCTGCTGTCCAGGCCACCTTTGACTTGAAATACAATGGCAATTTGCCGCCGAAGAAAGGGTGATTACACCTATGACTCTCTCATCTAAATCCAAGTGGCAATGGTTTTTGCTGTTGGTCATTCCTCTATTGCTGGTGGTTAGTTATGTCTATGCGGTTAAACCGGTGAAGGAGGAGCGCGCCGAGGCGCATAAGGAGCTTCAGAGTAAAAGAAAAGAGCTGCACACCCTGCAAGCCAAGCTGGAAGGCAATCAAACCTCCGGGAACAAGGACAGGGTACTGCTGGATCAGGTGCGTGCCGGAGTGCCGGAAGCGCCTGATGTGGAGGAGCTGATCCGGGACTTCCGGATGCTGGAAGCGGTTAGTGGACTGAAAATGGACAGCTACAATATTCAAGTCTCCCAAGAGGTTGCCGCAGGCAGCTCCAATGCGGGACAACCCCAGCAGCCGGCCTGGTCCACCCTGGCTTTGCCAATCAAAATGACAGCCACTGTAAAAGGCGGCTATCCGCATATCTACCGGCTCTTGAATGAGCTTAAGACCTTAAGGCGGATTATTCATGTGGAAAACATACATTTCACTACCCCCACCAGCTACCCTGTGAAGCTGCATATTCCCAATCAGGAGATCAGCAGCACCATAACCTTTGTGGCTTATTATGCTCCAGGCTTAAGCCGGTTTTATAAGCAGCCGATCCCTACGGATTATGCCCGGCCGGAGGGTAAACCCAGTCCTATGTAATATGAAAAAGGAGGTGCACCCAATAATGGAGCTTGCAGCCGTCAAGGAGATGACAGTGAGGAGCCTGCTGGAGTGGTCCTACAATTCCAATGCCTCCGATTTGCATATTAATCCGGGCACCGAACCCTTAATGAGGCGCAACGGCAGTCTGGTGAGAATGGCTGACTGTGTGCTGAATCCTGCGGATACCCTCCGGATGGCCAAGGAGTTGATGAGCCCGGAGCAGCTGGAGCACTTGAATAAAAAAGGAGAGGTGGATTTTTCCTTTGCCCTGCCAGGGTTATGCCGGTACCGGGTCAATGTGTTCCGTCAGAAAAGACATATCAATATGGCATTCCGTGTCCTGTCCACCCGGGTGCCCAGCATCGACAGTCTGAACTTGCCTTATCTGATCCGGGATTTGGCTGTGAAGCAGCAGGGCTTAATGCTCGTTACCGGACCCACGGGCAGCGGGAAATCGACTACCTTGGCAGCCATTATTGATTTTATCAATGAAACCCAGAATAAGCATATTATTACATTGGAAGACCCTATTGAGTATGTTCATCAAAGCAAACAATGTTTAGTTGCCCAACGGGAGATCGGCATTGACACCCAATCCTTTTCCAATGGGCTGCGCGCTGCTTTGCGCCAGGATCCCGATGTGATTCTCGTGGGCGAAATGAGAGATCTGGAGACCATCCGGACGGCGATCACTGCTGCTGAAACCGGGCACTTGGTTTTGGGTACCCTCCATACACCTGATGCGCCGCAAACCGTAGACCGGATCATCGATGTGTTTCCTACCGAGCAGCAGCGCCAGATCCGCATCCAATTGGCCTCGGTGCTTATCGGGGTGCTCTCTCAACGGTTGATTCCGCGAATAGATAACAAAGGAAGGGTAATGGCTCTGGAAATCCTACTGAATACGCCTGCGGTAGCCAACCTGATCCGTCAGGAAAAGATTTACCAGATCAAATCCATTATTCAGACTAACCGGCAGCTGGGGATGCAAACCATGGCCTCCAGCCTGAAGCAGCTGGTTGCCGAGGGTTTGATTCATGCCCAGGTTTTGAAGGAATACGATTCCAGCATAGGAGCTGACTAACCATGAACGACTGCTTAGGCATAAAAATTAAAAAGGTTGACCTCATTTCCATTTTGCTTCTGTCGGTATCCATTCTGGTGATGGCGCTTATCACGTCCGTGCCGGTATATAGCCAAAGAGGGAACGGAGCAGAGCCGGAGCTGCAAAAGGCCATGGGGCAGGATTATAACCTCCGCCCGCAAACGTATCAGGGCTTGACCCTTGTCCCGGAGGCATGGAGGGTTGGGGATATTATTTCTGCCAAGCCGTATGCCGTGGTCACAGGTAAGTCAACCCAGGGCGAAACGTCCATACGGGTCTGGACAGGCTTGTTATCCCGCAGCAAGGATGATCTGACGGCCACCTGGGATGAGCTGTGGGTGGACCCTAACGGTACCGTTACCAATGCCCATGCAGAATTGGAGGAAGTTCTGCCCGGTTATTTCCGGGCATCCTCCCATGAGAGCTATTTGGTGCGGGAGTATGCAGGCAAAATGCCGTGGGTCCGTATTCCTACCGACTCTGAGGCCCAGGAAAACAGCCTGCAGCCGGTGCCCGCAGAGAGGCTTGTGAACTATTATCAGATCCGGTTTACGGAATGGGAGCCGGTGGTTGCCGACAATTCCCCATTGAGCATCGGGGAAAGCGGGGATATGCCAGGTTCGGTACCGCTTATTCCGTCTTTTGCCGCTGATTCCGCCGTATCCATACCGGCAGATGTGGCGGGACATTGGGCGGAGACCTATATGATGGACTTGCTGCAGAAGCAAATTGTCAACGGGTATGAAGACCATTCGCTGCGTCCGCAGCTCAGTGTCACCCGCAGCGAATTTGTAGCGCTGTTGGTGCGCAGCACGGGCAAAGGAGGATTTCAGCAGGCAGCCTCCGGATACCAGGATATAGACGGACACTGGGCCTCCCCTTGGATCGGAGCCGCCCAGTCCGTTTCCTTCCTGGAGGCGAAGCCGCAAACCCCTTCCTTCCGGCCGGATGATCCGATTACCCGGATGGAAATGGCCGAGCTGGTTGCCCGGGCCTGCGATACGTTCCGGCTTCCCGCTTCACAAGAAGCGCCGGGGGGCTTTACCGATACCGCCGCACTCACGGCGCCCCGGCAGGAACAGCTGGCTAAGGCAGTGGGGGCAGGACTCATCGGCGGATACCCGGACGGCACCTTCCGCCCGGAGTCCACCTTGACACGGGCAGAGGCCTTTAAGGTATTATCCGGTTTGATTTCACTATTGCTGCAAGAAGGAGGAGACAGGATATGAAGATAAGCCTCAAACGGCTGCGGACATGGACAGGCCTGGGATTGGCTGCGCTGCTGGCTGTGCAGACACTGGCCGTTATCCCGTCCTCTGCCGGCGCTGCCGCAGCGGAGGAGTGTCTGACCATGAGTGGAGCAGGTAACGTTCCGCTGAAGGACGTGGACATTGATCAGGAATTCGAAATTGAATATACGCTGACTCCCGGAGGCAATTATTCGGTTACAGAGCAGCGGGCACCCGTCGATATTTCGCTGGTGCTGGACGTCTCCGGGAGTATGCTGTACGGACTGAACGGCGCAACCAACGCCAAGGCTCCCAACCGCCGTGTGGATGCCCTCAAAACGGCAACCGCCACACTGATCCAAAAATTCAAGGAAAGCAATCTGGACAATGTGGGACTGGTGCAATTTTCGACGAAGGCCTCCAGAGTATCCCTGAATAACGCCAACAGCCAAGGCTTAACCAAAAATTATACGGACCTGCAAAGCAAAATCAACGGGCTGAGCTACAACGGCGCTACCAATATCGATGATGCACTGCGCAAGGCCAAGGACATGCTGGCGGGCAGCCCCCGTCCCAAATATGTTATCTTGCTGACAGATGGCGCCGCTAACCGGTATGGAACCAATGGAAACACGGCTCCCAACAGCAGTCAGGACCCCACCTCCAGAGGCAGGTCCGAAGCCCTGCTCCGGGCCAATGAGCTGAAGGCCCAGAACATTACAGCATATACCATCGGCCTGATGACGCCTGAGGCCATCGCCAATATGAACAACCCCAATTTCACCAGCAAGGGGGAAATGGATGTATACCTGATGAATCAGATTGCGTCGAGAACAGACGGAAAGTTCTACGCCGCTTCGGATTCCTCCAGCTTGGCGGAGGTTTTCAATTCCATTGTCAACGTCATTGCCAATACCAGCATCAGGAATGTTTCCATCAAACAGCCGATTCCCCCAGGCTTTGTGCTGGCCGATTCCGAGCTGTCCAATCCCAATGTGAAAAGTGAGGACGGTTATCTGGTTTTGAGCTTTGACGATATCCCATACCCTTTCCAGAAGGGCGCTTATACCAAAAAGGTCAAACTGAAGGCCACCTCAAAGGTAAACGGGGAATCCCATCCTTTGTCGGATGCCACAGTATCCTATGTGAATGCATGCAGCAGCTCCAAAAGCTTCACCATTCATCTGGACTCCACCATCCGTATTCTCGGTGTGGCCACAACGGATATATACGGGAATACCTATTACGGGAATTACAGGGGCGAGCTAACACGCAAACGGGCTGATAACGGCAGCCTGCAATGGACCTACCATGATCCCTTGAAGCGGAGAATAACGGCTATCGATTTTGTGAAGCCGGACGGGTCGCCGGATACCGGAGGCGGCAGGCAGGATACACGGGTCAAGCTCACCTTCGCCGAGGGAGAGCCTGCTGTCTTGGATCTTAGGCCTTCCGCGCCGGTTATCCAGGTGTCGGATCGTAACGGCAAGGAGCCGGGAGGCGGAGATTGGGTCACTGGAACCATTCAGCTGAAGGTCGCTGGTGCTTCCGAATCGGGACTCCAGGGTGAAAACGGCAGGGTGGTCTATACGGAAACCGGGAAAGCGGATTTCCAGGAGGCGTTTATCCGTGGTTACGAATATAGCTTGGACCAAGGAATGAACTGGATTACATTACCATATATTGCAGGGGAATATACCCTTAGCTTATCCGCCGAAGGGAAGCATAAAGCGGAGGTCCGGGCAGTGAATGAGACCATCAGTCTGCAGGTGTCCAAACCTGTTTATTCGGAGGTAGCGGAGGCATCCGTACAAATTGACCAAACCCCGCCCGCGGCTGATGGTGATGTGACCATTGTCGTCTCCGAGGAGGGATATCAGGAGGACGCCCGTATCCGGATTATGGCAAATGATACCCTGAGTCCCGTCACCGGCATGGAGCTCTGGCTGGATGACGGCGCCTCTCCGCGGAAGGAGATTGCAGGAGCGGCAGCGGATTTTCTGTTAAGCTCGATTCCCGGCTACAAGGAAGCAGCCTCCAGATACGGCTGGCATCAGATCAAGGTAACGGTCCACAATGAGGCGGGGTTATCCCGGACCTATAATTTCGGCGAGCTGGTACCCGACTTTAAGATAAACCCGGGACCCCAAGCCGTCATCGGATTGACGGATCATCAAGGCGGCAGCTATGAGTCCTCCCAATGGGCGGACAAGCCGGTTAAGGTATCCGTTGCCATTGCGTATCCCGTCTCGGCCAAATACGGGAATCCGGCTATAACGGCCGCGGGCTCCCGGTACGCCATTATCAGCAGCAGCGGGGACGGCGTCTTCTCTTCTCCCGTATGGAGGGAGCTAAGCTCCGGCTCCTTCTACGTCACCCCTTCCGGCGGTGCTGACAGTGGAGTGTTCAAGGTAGGCATTCAGCTTGCCGATACCGATGGCGTCACCCGCGAATACTGGTCTGACGAGGTGAAAATCGATTTTAACCAAAACCGCTATTAACCGGCTGGGCGGCAATATCCTGCGTCACCGCGATGAGCGGGGCGTATCATTGGTAGAAATCCTGGCCGCCGTTACGATCATGTCTATCATCAGCGTTATTTTTATCGGGTATTTTGTTTCCGCCATGAACAAGTCCACGGAGCAGAACAAGCGGATTATCGGAGCCAACCTGGCCCGTCAGAAGGCGGCTGAGGTCAGGGAATTTTATCGGACAGACAGTGCAGGCTATCCGTTGCTGCTGTCCGGTTTCTCCACAACTGTCCGTACACGGGAGTTCACTGAGACCAACGACAGCCTGCTGGTTCATAACGGTTTTCTCTCTCCCATGGAGATCAACGGGACACAGTACCGCTTCCTGGTGCGGGTGGATAACGATAATTCCAGGAGGTCGGTGCTGGGGACGATGGCCTCCGCCCCAGACCTGGTTGACCGTTATCTGCTGAATATGCGCGTATCCGTCTATTGGGGGGATGAAGCTTCGTATGAAGCCCAAAAAACAAGCATTGAGTCATATGTTGTTAAAGGGTGGTAAGCCGTGAATATTCGTTTACCGCCGATGCGGCGCCTTCGGAGGAAGCTGCAGGAGGAGAAGGGGATCTCCCTGCTGGAATTGCTGACGGCCGTTTTGATCACAACCATGGTGTCCATCATTTTGTATTCCTTTTTGCTGATGGGGGTGTCCATGTACAAGCGGATTATGGTGGAAACCCAAATGAGAAACCAGGGGGATGCGCTGTACCGCCAGATTATGGCCGAGCTGAAGGATGCGGTTTATGTGGAGCAGCGCTCTGCGGCCGGACTGCCGGCCAATACCTCGATCCGCTATGTGAAGCGGGCGGAGGATGCGGACACCTACATCCATGAATATGTGATGACGCTGGAGGCAGGAGAGCATAACGGTGTTCTCCGGGTTTACAAGGATGGGTCTTCTGCCGCTTCCGTTTTGGAATTGAAGATGACACCCGCATTTACAATCAGTGCCGGAAGCCTCACCGCCATTGGGCATAACCGGATCAACGTAAGCTTGACCTATAAGCGCAGCAATGACAGCCAGTATGTGCAGGCTGACCGTACGGAGCTGAAAGTAAATTCGCAAATCACCCTGTTCCGTTTTAATTAAGCATAAGGAGGACATCCGTTTGAATAAGCAGACTGGGGCACACGGCAAACATGTGTTGTCCTCGGAGAAAGGAGCGGCCCTGCTCATCGCTCTGCTGGCCGTTTTGATGATGGCTCTGTTGGGCATGGTGCTGCTGGAGGTGCTGCGAGGCGGTCTGACCCAGGCGGCTTCGTCGGAAGCCCGGATTCAGGCGGAGGCCTTGGCCCAAAAAGGGCTGGATGATTCTCTTGCGCTGATACGCCACGCTGTGGAGCAAGGGAATCAGGCGGCGGACTACCGCACCCGGATTGATGCCGTCCATACTGCTTTGGGGGAATACCTGGCAACCTCTCCCGGTTCTCCCGGGGCAACGACCGTATTGGGATTCCTGAAGGATAACAAGGCCGAAGCTTCCAGAGGAAGCTATTCAATCCGGGTGGTCCAGGCCGAGAACAAGCTGGTGCTGCCTCTTGCTGTCCCAACCTCTCCTGATTCTCCTTACGTATATAAGGTCGTCATCGAGTCCACCGGCAGATCTGGCACGCAGAGGGAGGTATCTGTAGGCAAAAAAATGACAGTCTACATCAGCACCATCAATCCGGTCTTCCGTTATCCGGTATCCTCGTCGGGAGATATGGCGCTGAATGGGGCGCCTGCCATTACAGGCGATGTATTCGTCAACGGCGGGCTCAGCGTCACGGGGAGGGCGCAATTCGTCACCAGCCGGAATCATACCATCGGCTCCGACTATCCGTCCTTGAAGGGGTTCGTCAAGGTAAACGGCAGTTCGTATACCTACAAGATGGACGGGGTTATCAAGGCAGGGTTTGAGAATGGTTTTTTCTCCAAACATATTCCGTTTGAGGATGCCTCCTTGCCGGCTGCAGTTGATGTGGATGTGCAAAGCATTGTGGAGGCCAAAAGCTCAGCGGCGACGGGAAGCGCCATTTCCCTGAGAGGAACCCGGGGTTTCGGGCAGCTGATCGGTGCTGCGGGGATCGAGGACTATCCGCTGAACACCCACCCGGCCAATCAAAGCCTCAGGCTGGATAACCGCTGGGCATTCCTGAATGGGAAGCTTGCCCTCGCTCCGGGAGGCGGTGACCCGGGTGGCATTTGGATCAATCAAGGAGGGCTATATCTGAATTCCAGTGCGGAGCTTCTGATCCGCAGGGGTTCGCTTTATATCGCCAATGATGACCCCAATATGGTTGCCGCCCATCTGGGCGGTACCCTTGGTCTGGAGCCCGGTGAATTCGCTGCCATACGCGGGAATGTTACCCTGTACAACGGGTTTGAGCTGAAGCAAGGGGTGATGTATATAGCCGGTGACCTGAAAATAATCGGCAATGTCAGCCTGAATGGAACCCTGTATGTGGACGGCAATGTAGAGCTGAAGGAAATGACTGCATTGAACAGCACAGGCGCTCTGGTTATTGCTGCCCAAGGCAATATGGTTCTGGGGAATAACGCCTCTGATCAGAAAATCCGGAGCTTCCTCTACTCTAACAGTGACATGGGCCTGTACGGGGTGAAGTCCAAGCTGGATATCCGTGGAGGCATTCACGGGAAGAATGTGGCCTTGAATGCTGTCAGAGGTGAGGTAGGCACCGGACTGACCCATACGGATGCCGTTCCTCCGGCCGCCTTTCAGTTTCTGTCCGAGACCGAGCAGAAGCAGCTGGCTCCTTCGGACTCGAGGCTTCGGATTGAATATGACAGCCAGTTATATGAAGATCCTCCGTCCGGCATACCTACAATCGACCGGGTGCAGGTATATGTCAGCCAAATCCAGTTTGATAGCGAAGGATAAAGGAGGGAACGGGATGACTCATACGGTACTCGTGGTGGACGATACCAAATTTATGAGGAAGATGCTTACCGACATGCTGAAGCAGTTCGGCTACAAGGTGGTAGGAGAAGCGGATAACGGCAGACAGGCGGTCCAGAAATTCAATGAGCTCCGGCCGGAAATTGTGATGATGGACATCACCATGCCGGAAATGGACGGGATTGAGGCCATGCGGGAAATCCGGCGGATCGAACCGTCCGCGGTGGTCCTGATTTGCTCGGCTATGAGCCAGCAGGATTTGATATCGGATGCCCTGAAGGCAGGGGCCAACGGTTATGTTATGAAGCCCTTTAAGCCGGACAAGGTACATGAGGTCATTCGCAAAAATGTGGTACCGCATATTCAGGCTTTTAAGCCCTCTGTAAAGCAACTGGCGGAGCCGCCGGCTGCTGCGGAGGAGGAGGAGATGCGGCCGGAGGTTTCCGATGGCGGCGGGACTCCGCTGGAGGCAGGGCCGTCTCCCGGCGAAGAGGAGATAACAGAGATGTCTCTTCCGGAGTTGGAGGAGCTGGAGCTTCAAGAAATGGGAGAGGAAAAGGAGCAGGCGGAGGCCGTTGAGCTGGCCGGGATAGAAATGGAGGAAAGCGGACAGGCAGAACCGGAGCCGGAAGCGGAGGTATCCTTGGCAGAGGATACCTCAGGGGATACAGCTGCAGAAGAGACGGCTGCAGAAGATGCCTCAGGGGAGACGGCTGCAGAGGAGGAACCCGGTGCTCCGGAAGAATCCGCCGGTTTAATGGAGTGTGCCGCTATGCTGGAATCCCCGGATCCATGTGACGCTGCCGAATCCGCAGGAACAGATGAGTCCGCCGGAAAAGAATGGACACTGGATGAACTGAATGAGCTTACCTTGGTTATGGATTTACCCTGTAAAGTCATTCCGATAATAAGAGGAGGAACCAACGTGAAGAAATTTGTCAGCAGCTATATGTGCAACTGGTCGGAGGAATTAAACGGCAATATGTTAAACTATCTGGTGATTTGTACGGAGAGTGAAAACCTGGTAAGTCTGGAGGTAGTGGATGATAAGCAGGAGATGCATAAAATAGAGTTGTCGCTGGAGGGCTTCAAACAACTGATTTCCTGGATGGAGGACAAGCTCTCCGCCGGCTCCAATGTCCGGGATTTGCCCCGGAAATCAGAAATGTAAGGTAGTGCCGTCTGCTATGAATATCAACCCATATGTAGAGTCTGTCGCGTTGTTCACAGGAGGCATCCTGGCCGGTTCATTCTGCAATGTGGCGGGAATCCGGCTCCCCGTAGGCAAATCCGTTGTAAGGCCGCGTTCGTCCTGCATGAGCTGCGGGACCCAGCTTACAGCACTGGAGCTCATTCCAGTTTTCAGCTGGCTGCTTGCTGGAGGGAAATGCCGCCATTGCAAACAGCCAATTTCGCCCTTGTATCTGCTGGGAGAATTGGCCGCGGGATTATTATTTGCATTCCTGCCTTATGCGGTTAAGGGGAACGGAGAGCTGCTCCTGGCCTATCCGTTAGCGCTTCTTTTGCTCATTTTAACGATTGCCGACCTGAAGTACCGGCTGCTTCCCAACAAGCTGCTTTATCCGGCCCTGCTCTTCTTTTTTGTCCTGCGGCTGTTCCTTCATCCGCTTCCTTATTTTCAATACGCCGCAGGTTTTTTGCTTGGCGGAGGCAGCCTGCTGTTGGTTTCATGGCTTTTTGCCCTCAGGGGGAAGGACGGGCTGGGGGGTGGAGATATCAAGCTGATGGCTCTGATGGGAATGGTTCTGGGAGCAAAGCTGGTATTTATCTGTCTGTTTCTTTCGGCTTTGCTTGGTGTTGCGGCCGGCGGCTTACTGCTGCTCGCCGGAAGGCTGAAGAAAGAAGAGGCCTATCTTCCCTACGGCCCGTTTATTGCTGCTGCCGGGCTGTTCGCCTTCTGCTACGGCGAAGCCCTCACATCTTGGTATATGGCTTTGTTTTAACAGGACAATAAGCCTACAACTCTTCGGGAGGAACCCCATGGATAGCTTCCAATCGCTTTCGTTTCGGTCCAAGCTCCGGCTTGGCTTTTATACCATGGCCGTCATTTATTCGGTAATTATTTTCATTCTGATCCTGACTGCCGGCGCCGCGTTGTGGGTCGGCCTGATCTGTATGCTTGTGCTCGCGGTGATTTGCATCCCTTTTGTAAACGGGATGGAAAAGACGCTTACGGAGCCGATCCGGGAGCTATCACGGATTGCCCTCCTTATTGCCAAAGGAGACTTTACCCAGAGGCTCGATATCTCCTCTAATGACGCCTTGGGTGAATTGGCCCATAGCTTCAACAGCATGATCGGCCGTTTGAAGGAGCTGCTGCAGGAAACCATGGTCATGTCGGCTCATGTTTCCGAATCGGGAAGGGATATTTTCTCCAGGAATGAGGAAATCAACCGGCTTTTGGGCGATGTCTCCGCAGCTATGGCGGATTTAGCAGCGGGAGCAGGTGAGATTTCGGGAGGCATATCCAGCAGCTTCTCTACATTGAAGGATATTGAAAACAAGGCATCGGGCTATACCAGCTCCGCCAAGAGAATCAATAAGGCGTCACAGGAAACATTGCGCCTCGTGAAAAAAGGCAATGAGGCTATGGAAACACAAACCCAGGGCATCCGTCATAATGTCATTGCCACAGACAATGTGTCCTCCACCATCTCGGAGCTGGTCAAGGAAGCATTGGGCATTACCAAAATTGCCGGAACGATCTCCGACATCGCCAATCAGACCAATCTGCTCTCCCTGAATGCCTCCATTGAAGCAGCCCGTGCCGGAGAGCATGGGCTCGGGTTTTCCGTTGTGGCCCAGGAGGTGCGCACACTGGCGGAGCAATCGGCCAAGTCGGCGCGGGAGGTATTCGTCCTCGTCCGCAATATTGAACAAGGCGTTCATGAGGCGCTGCAGAATATGAAGGTGAATGAAAATATTGTAAAGCATCAGGTCTCGGCTATCGAAGAAACCAAAAAGGTGTTTGGGGATATGGTGGAGGGGATCATGTTTGTCAGCGAGCAGATGAATCACTTCGAGGAGGAGAGCGAAAGAATGCTGGAGTCAGCCCGCCAGATCTCTGTAGTGATGGAGAATATTGCTTCCATAACCCAGGAATCAGCGGCCGCCACCGAACAGGTATCCGCCTCGATGGCGGTCAATACCGACTCGGTAACAGAGGTGGTGAGCCTTACGGAACAGATGATTCACAGCGTGATCCAACATCAGCGGAATATTCAGATCTTCCGGCTATAGCAGAGTGAGCATGATCCAGCGTGCATGCAGCAGCATTACTCCAGCATAAAGAATACAGGCAGCGCCGATCAGCGAGATATGGAACTTCTTTGGAGTGAACCTGCTGAGGAGGAGCCATAAAGCCAGAGGTAAAAACAGCTTCATACCATAAAAAAGCGGGTACGCATGCATATATATAAATCTCATCAACGGATTAGCTTCTGTAATGACATGAAGTCGGAGGCCCAAATCGGTAAGAGCGGCATCGGTCAACCCTGCTGCCAAAAGAAAAACGGCGATTTTGCGGTACATAGCGGTGACTTCCTTTTTTAGTTTAACTATAAAGGATAAAAGAGGTTTTTCCAATGAGGAGACTATCTACCCAAAGAGCTATTCTTTTAAGTACATTTTAGATTATAAAGTCCTATCTTCGTAAAGATAGGGCTTTTTTCATATTGTATATTTTGCCATTTTTTTGCATGATTTATGATGTCGAATCTTCTCCAGACTCCATGATATGACAGCATTAGCGAAAATTTAAAATAATTTTATTGTCGAAAAAAAGAGGAGAATGAAAGAAAGCTGTTGAATAAGTAACGGTAATCTGTGGCCGGAGGTTGAATCCCATAATGAATATCCTGCAATCAGCAAGTTTTAACCGGTTGGAACGCACCTTGGATGCGGCCGTCCTGAGGCAGACTGTATCTGCCAACAATATCGCCAATGTGGATACGCCTAACTTTAAGCGTTCGGATGTGGTGTTCGAGGAGCTGCTCAATCAGCAGATGAATTCTAAAACCCTCACAGGCAGGCGGACCCACCCCAAGCATATCCCTATTGGAGGCGGAACATCTCCGGCAGAGTCGAAAATTGTCGTAGACAACAATTCGGTTATGAACAATAATTTAAATAATGTAGATATCGACGCCGAAATGTCCCTCGTAGCCAAAAACCAGCTTCGTTATAATGTGGTTGCCCAGCAAGTAACTCACGATATCCGCAATATCCGCACAGTGATTGGAGGGAGATAATGATGAAGCTGACCAACGGGTTTGATATCAGCAGCTCTGCACTTACCGCCCAGCGGCTCAGAATGGACGTAATCGCCTCTAATATGGCTAACGCGGATACGACGCGGGGCAAGCTGGTAGACGGCAAATGGGTGCCATACACCCGAAAAGTGGTCTCCCTGGAAGAAAAGCAGGGCGCTACATTTTCCCAGGTGCTGTCCGGCGCCATGGGAACATCAAAGCCTTCATCCGGAGGCGGGGTCAAGGTAAGCAAGATCTCCGATGATTCTGCTCCCTTCAAGCAAGTATACAATCCCACCCACCCTGATGCGGATGAGAATGGTTTTGTACTGATGCCCAATGTGGATCCCCTGAAGGAAATGGTGGACATGATGTCGGCAACCCGGTCCTATGAGGCCAATGTCACTGCGCTGAATGCAGCCAAGGCAATGATTACAAAAGCTCTTGAAATCGGCAAATAATTAGGGGGTAACTACAGATGATCGAGAAAATAGGAATCCAGCCAGCCTCCTTGTTGAAGCCGTTACAGACGACGGATGCGAAAGCATCGGCGGGAGCTGCTGACCTGGGGAAATCCTTCGGGGATATGCTGAATCAGGCCCTTGGCCAATTATCGGCCCAGGAAAAGAACGTGGAAATGCTGAATGATCAATTTGTCCGCGGCGAAGGGGTAGATGCCCACCAGCTGTCGATCAATGCGGAAAGGCTGTCCTTGGGACTGGAGCTTACCGTCCAGGTCCGCAATAAGGTGATTGAAGCTTATCAGGACATCATGAGAACGCAAATTTGATCCTAACGTATGATTGACATACGTGCTGGCGGACGAGGTGAAATACGTGAATGAAAGATTGCTCCAATATTGGACGAATGTCAAGCAATATTGGAATCGATTCAACAAAACTTCGAAATTTATGATTGTCGGCATTTTTATAGCGATGATCCTGACGATTGTTCTGTTTGTTTACAACAACTCCAAAATTGAATATGCAACGGCCTTTACGGATTTGCAGCCTAATGACGCGGCATCCATAACCAAGTACCTGAAGGACAATACCATCCCCTACAAAATGAGCGAGGATGGCAAGAGCATCGGAGTTCCCCGCAAGATGGTGTCCCAAGTGAAGGTAGACATCGTCGGACAAGGATTAACCAAAAGCGGCTCCATCGGCTGGGGCGTATTCCGGGAAAACAGCATCTTCGGCAAAACCGACGCCCAGACCCGGATCATGGAGATGGAAGCTCTGCAAGGAGAGCTGGAGCAGCTGATCAACACCAATGTGGCCATCGCAGGCTCCAAGGTGCTGATTACCCGTCAGGATGATGGTGTATTCCTCCGCCAGAACCAACCGCCTACAGCGTCGATTATGGTGAATACGAAGCCTGGCTACGTCCTCGATCAATTAAAAATCGACACCATGTATCAATTGGTGTCGAAAAGTGTGCCGAATCTGACCGTGGAGAATATTACGATCTCAGATCAGAACGGGGATTTGCTCCCTTATTCCAAAACATCCGCAGGACAGGTTGGGGCAACCAATGCGGCAGCGCAGCAGTTCCAGATCAAGAAGGACTTCGAGCAGGACCTGCGCAAGGAGATTACCCGCCAGCTTGGTTCCATAGCGGGAGCCAACAATGTGATGCCGATGGTGGTCGCTACCTTTAATTACGATAAGAAGACACAAAACAATGATCTGGTTACTCCGGTTAACGGGGAAAACGGCATTGTGGTCAGCTCCAATGTGAATGAGAAATCCTCCACAGGAGCATCGAACGGCGGCGTATCCGGAACAGGTGAAACCGATGTTCCCACTTATCCGTCAGGCACCAACGCCGGCAGCGGTACGTCGGAGGAATCCAACAGAACCTACAATTATGAATTCAACCGGATCAAAGAGGTTATCGAATCCCAGCCGTTTTTTGTCAACGATTTGATGATTAGCGTAGGACTCAACCGGAATGCCAATTTGACCGACGCCACCAAAACCGCCATCCAGCGGATGCTGACCAGTCTGGTAGCCACTTCCCTGGCTAATAACGGCAGGACCTATACCAATGATGAGCTGGCAGCCAAGGTAACCGTGTTTGACGAAACCTTTGCAGAAGCTGCACCCGGGGCACAAACCGCCGGAGGCACCAATTGGCTTCTGTACGGTGGAATCGGTGCAGCCGCAGCAGCATTGGCGGCAGTGGGCGGCTTCGTGGTCGCCTCGCGCAGACGCAAATCCAGAGAATTGGCAGCGATGGAGGAAGAAGCGGCGATTATGGCCCAAAACTCCAATGCCAAGGCTGAGTTCCCGAGTATTGATCTTGACAATCTTACTAATGAAAATCAGGCCAGGAAGCAGCTTGAGCAATTGGCGAAGAAAAAACCGGAAGAGTTCGTTAATCTTCTTCGCACCTGGCTTGTAGATGAATAGAGGGGTGTGCAATGGCAGCAGCGAAGGGGGCTTTTCAGGCTCCAGTTCTTACAGGCCGGCAAAAGGCTGCTATTCTGCTGATCAGTCTGGGCCCGGAGGTTTCCGCACAAATCTTCAAGCATCTCCGGGATGACGAAATCGAACAGCTGACCTTGGAAATCGCCAATGTCCGCAAGGTGGACTCGGGAGAAAAGGACGCTATTCTGGCGGAATTCCATCAAATCTGCATGGCCCAGGAATTCATCTCCCAAGGCGGTATCGCTTATGCCAAGGAGATCCTGGAGAAGGCGCTGGGCAACCAGAAGGCCATCGATATTATCAATAAGCTGACGGCAACCCTGCAGGTTCGTCCCTTTGACTTTGCCCGGAAGGCGGACCCGTCGCAAATCCTTAACTTTATCCAGAACGAGAATACCCAAACCATCGCGCTGGTGCTGTCTTATTTGCAGGCACAGCAGGCATCCATGATCCTCTCCGCGCTGCCTGAGGATAAGCAGGCGGATGTGGCCAAGCGGATTGCCCTGATGGACAGCACCTCTCCGGAGGTGGTGGCTCAGGTGGAGCGTGTGCTGGAGCAGAAGCTCTCCGCTACGGTTACCCAGGACTATACCTCGGCAGGCGGCATCGAATCCATCGTGCAAATCCTCAATGGGGTCGACCGCGGCACGGAGCGTACCATTCTGGATGCCCTGGAAATTCAGGATCCGGAGCTGGCCGAGGAAATCAAGAAGCGGATGTTTGTATTCGAAGATATCGTTAATATCGACAACCGTTCCATTCAGCGTATTATCCGGGATCTGGAGAATGCCGACCTCCAACTGGCGCTCAAGGTGGCCAGCGAGGAAGTGCGGGAATCCATCTTCCGCAATATGTCCAAACGGATGGCGGAGACCTTCAAGGAAGAAATGGAATACATGGGACCTGTCCGGCTGCGTGATGTGGAGGAGGCCCAAAGCCGTATCGTATCCACCATTCGTCGTCTTGAGGAATCCGGCGAGATTATTATCGCCCGCGGCGGGGGAGATGATGTGATTGTCTAGAGTCATCAAGCCTCAATTCTACATTACCTTAGACGATCGAAAGGAAATAAATGTTTCACCTTTTCCTTTACCCCATCAAATGCATCATGAAACCCCAATCCAGCCTGTTACTGATGAGGAAGAGGCGGAGCTCCGGCAGCTGCTTCAGATGAAGGACCGCATCCTGGAGGATGCGGAGAATGTGGCCGAGGAGCAAATCAGGCAGGCCCTGGAGGAAACCGAGGAGCTTCGGGCTTCCGCCCAGCAGGAAATTGAAGGCTGGTGGGAGGAACGCCGCAGCCAGGACCGGCAGGCCATGGAGGAAGCGCGGCAAGGCGGATTCGAGCAAGGGTTCCAGGAAGGACAGGAGCAGGCTGAAGTCAAGGTGCTGGAGCAATATGACCAGCTTCTGGGGGATGCCCGGACCGTATTGGAGCAGGCGTATGAGCTGAAGCGGCAGATCATCCAGGAATCCGAGCCTTTCCTGGTGGAGCTGGCGACTGCCATTGCCGGCAAGATCATCCAGCAGGAGCTGAGCGTGAATCCCCAGTGGGTCATTGAGATGACAAAAGGTGTACTGGCCCGCAAACGGGAAAAAGGCACCGTTACTCTTTGTGTAAGCCCTAAGCAGTTCGCTTATATCCGGGACGCCCGGGATGAGCTGAAGCTGTCTGTGGATTCTCAGGCGGAGCTGGAGATTCTTCCCGATTCCACCATTGATGATTACGGGTGTGTGGTCCGCACCGCCTTCGGCAGCATTGATGCCCGTGTGGACACTCAGTTGAAGGAAATCAAGCTTGCGCTGCAGCAATTGTCCATGGAAATGGCGGAGGGAGAAGAGGAAGCATGAGCATGCCCAAGGCTTCGCGTTATATCGAACACCTTCGTCATATCGACCCTGTGCTGGTGAACGGCAAGGTAACCCAGGTTATCGGGTTGACGGTTGAGTCCGAAGGCCCTGACGCCAGCGTAGGCGATGTCTGCTATATCTATCCCTATAAGTCCACGAAGCCGCTGAAAGCGGAGGTTGTGGGCTTCCGGGACAACAAGGTGATTTTGATGCCCCTCGGTGATCTTCATTCCGTCGGGCCGGGCTGTGAAGTGGTGGGCACCGGAAAGCCGCTTTCCGTGCAGGTTGGTTATGAGCTTCTGGGCAAGGTTCTGGACGGTCTTGGCCAGCCCCTGGACGGCAGCTTTCTACCCAGCCGCATGACCCATTATTCCACCCACAATATGCCCAGCAATCCGTTGAAGCGTCCACGGGTGCTGGAGCCCCTCAGCGTAGGCATCCGGGCAATAGACGGACTGCTTACAGTGGGCAACGGCCAACGGGTGGGGATATTCGCCGGCTCAGGCGTTGGGAAGAGCACCTTGATGGGCATGATCGCCCGGAACACGGCAGCCGATGTCAATGTAATTGCCCTAATCGGTGAACGGGGCCGGGAAGTATTGGATTTTATTGAGCGGGATTTAGGGCCGGAAGGCCTTGCACGCTCCGTTGTTATCGTGGCTACCTCCGACCAGCCGGCCTTGATCCGGATTAAGGGGGCGCTGATTGCCACCAGCATTGCCGAGTTTTTCAGAGACCGTGGTTTGAACGTCATGCTGATGATGGATTCCGTTACACGGTTTGCCATGGCCCAGCGGGAAGTCGGGCTGGCTGTTGGGGAACCGCCTGCGACAAGAGGTTACACCCCTTCCGTGTTCGCCATGCTGCCGAAGCTTCTGGAGCGCTCAGGGACCAATCCCAAAGGCTCCATCACCGCCTTTTACACCGTATTGGTGGACGGTGACGATATGAATGAACCCATCGCCGATGCCGTCCGGGGGATTCTTGACGGACACATCGTACTGAACCGTAATCTTGCCAATAAAGGACATTTCCCGGCGATTGATATTCTGGCCAGCGTCAGCCGCGTTATGAAGGAAATTGTGCCGCCTGAGCATCAGGAGGCCGCCCAGTTCCTGAATCAGCTTCTTTCTATCTATAAGGATTCGGAAGATCTGATCAATATTGGGGCATACCAGCGCGGATCCAATCCGGAAATCGACATGTCCTTGAAATATATACAAGCCATCAATGAGTTCACCCGACAAAAAGTAGAAGAAAAAGTGACATTCACCCAGGTTCAGGAGCGCTTGTTATCCGAATTCAGCGGAGGTTGAGGCAAAGGATGCGGTTTACGTACACCTTCCAGAAGATTGTGGATCTGAAATCCAATGAAAAGACTCAGGCTGAATGGGTGTTGTCCGGTGCCATCGGCCATCTCCGGGAAGAGGAGGAGAGCCTTTCCACCTTATTTTCCGAAAAAAGCAGTGTAGAAACCGAGCTCGTCTCGGCAGCACAGCATACCACCGCCTCGGAGCTGATGAACTACCAGTATTATCTGGAGCATCTGAATAACAGGATCCGGTGCAAAACGGCTGATGTCCAGGTGGCGGAAAAGAACGTAGTGGAAAAGCGGGGTATCCTCTCCTCCAAAATGGTGGAGGAAAAGGTTTGGGATCAAGCCCGCAACAAGGCCTATCTGCTTCATCAGGCCTTGGAGCTGAAGAAGGAGCAGGAAGTCCTGGATGAAATGGCCACCATGCGGCACAAAGCCAGCCATGGATAATAGAGCTTGGACAAAAAAGGAAGTGCATAACTGATGGAGATGGAGGCGGAAAAGCCGACATTCAGCGCGTTTGAACGGTTTTTATACTGGTTTTTTATCCCCATTGTGTTCACGATGGTGCTGATGGGGGCGCTCTTCTCCTTGTTTGGCTACAGTGCAGCGGATGAGCTTTTGAAAATCGGGAATAAAGTTCCGGGTTTGTCCGCCATTCTCCCTGATCCCAAGGGAGAGGTCAAGGAAGTGCAGGCGCCTGCTCAGGGAGCTGCCGCCCATACCGAAGGCACACCTGAGGCTGCAGCAACCGAAGCTTCCGCCCAACTGGCTGCTCTGCAAAAGCAGCTGGAAGCCCAAACAGCCGAACTGGCTGGCAGCACTCAATCACTGAAGGATAAGGAGCAGACCATTAAGGATCTTCAGGCCAAGGTCGCTGCTTTGGAGGCGCAGAAGGCAAGTGCGGCCAAAAGCGACGAGGAATATCAGGCCCTGATTACCGAGACGGCCTCCATGTATGCCAAGATGTCGCCCAGCAAGTCTGCACCCATCATGCAGAACTTGACCTTGAAGGAGCAGGTGCTGCTGCTTTCTGAAATGAAGACGGACGACCGGGTTCGCATTCTGGAGAAAATGGATGCCAAAAAAGCAGCAGAAGCCTCCATTTATCTGAAGGATGCCGTTCCGGCCAAGGACAAGCAAATCGCCGCCCTTCAGGAACGCCTTGATCTGAACAAAACTGCCGCCACTACCACCCAATCAAGCGCCCTTACCAAACAGGAGTTGGGTCAGACCTTTGCTAACATGACGCCCAAAAGCGCTGCTGAGCTTCTGGTGGAAATGAATAAAACCGACTCCACCAAGGTTGTTGAGATCCTGAACAGCATGGATGTGGCGGGACGCTCGAAAATTATGACCTACCTCTCCGACAATTTTAAGGAAGTGGCTCCGGTCATAGCATCCAAGCTGGCTCCATAACCAATTTTGGACCAGCCCATGAAAGGAGGTGAAAACAAAAATGACAACGATTAGCCCATTGGTAATGACCATGCCGGGAAATACCGGAGCCGTTCAAGGGAATGCAGCTGGCACCGCTACTGCCGCAGGCGGCAATGCTTTTGGCCAAATGCTGGTCCAGGTCATCAGCGGTACAGGTGCTCAAGCCCAAACAAGCACGCTTCCCAATCTGTCTTCTCTGCTGGCAGGCTTATTGGCTGGTATGAGCTCTGAGGAGTCGGCAGCTATGCTGGAGGGACCCGATTCGGAGGTTCTGGTGAAGCTGCTGGAGCAATTGGCGGACAATCCGGACTTGCTGGAGCAGCATCTTGGAAATGAGGATATGCAGGCTTGGCTGGCCCAGGCAGCGCTTCTTCTGCAAGGTATGCAGCTGTTGCCCGCGGCGGTTGTGGGTACGGAGGATGCGTCAACTCTTGCCAATCAGGCGCAGGGTGAATCCGCAGCCGCACCGGCGATGAACGCACAGCAGGCACAAGTGGTGCTGAAGCAATTTGCCCAAGCGCTGAACCAGCATCCCAACGAGATCTTCTTGAATCAGCTCCAGGACAAGCTGGCTGCTATTCTGACGAAGCGCAATCAGCCGGAGCAGTCCTTGCATGTGCATACATTGGAAGACGGTAAAGCCGGTACCAATAAGTCCGCCGACGTAACGTTTACCGTATTGCCCTCCACTGCTGCTTCCCGGCTGGAGATGCTGGCTGCCAGACATACGCCCATCCAGCTGGCTGAAAACGGCAAAGGCGCACAAACCTTGCCGCAGGAGCATGCCGAGTCCGGTCAAGAGTCCGGTGACACCCAAGAGGGACCCTTCAGCACCGCACCCGTTAACGGAAGGCACCTGCTGGATAGAGCCCCTGCTCCCGCAGAGTCCGTTCCGGTACGCGCAGGACAGCTGGCGGAGGATATCAGCAAGTTTATGCTCAGCAAGCTTCGTGTCCAAACCGGCAACGGGATAACTGAAGCGAGACTTTCTTTGACACCTGAAGCACTGGGACATGTGGACGTGAGACTTACCCTGCACAATGGACAGCTGGTGGCTCAATTCGCCGCACAAACCGCAATGGGCAAGGATGCGCTGGAATCCCAGCTGGCTCAGCTCCGCAACATGCTGCAAAGCCAAGGTATTCAAGTGGAAAAGATTGAGGTAGCCCAAAGCCCTTCCCTGCAGTCCACTATGTTCCAGGACCAACGCGGGCAACAGCAATCCAGGCAGCCAAGTTCCAATAACCGGGAACAGGCTCGTGATGGAAACGAAGAGTATGCTGTTGAAGCAGCTGCCATCCTGCGCAGAGAGACTTCCGAGGAAGAAGGCTTTGACGTGATTGCCTAAGCAGTAGCTCCGTCTTGTGAAAAGGAGGTGTAAACAATGGCGGATTCTCCTATATCCACCCAGAATGTATGGCCTTATTATTCCTCCTCCAACGTCAGCAAAGCGGCCAAAACCAACGGCAGCGAATTGGGGAAGGACCAGTTTCTTAAAATCCTGATTACCCAATTGAAGAATCAGGATCCGATGCAGCCTTTGCAGGATAAGGAATTCATCGCACAGATGGCTCAATTTTCCTCCGTGGAGCAATTGACCAATATGGCGACGGAAATGAAAGCATTGCGCGAGTCCCTGGGGATGGCCTCCGGATTGATCGGCAAAACCATCACCTGGACAAGCAAGGACTCCGGTGGAAATGAAACCGTAGACAGCGGCATTGTCCAATCCATCACCTTCAAAAAAGGTGTTCAATATGCCAATGTGGACGGCGTAGAAGTATCTCTGGAGAAAATTACGAAAATCGAGAACGCGGAGACCTCATCATGATGGACAATATGAAAATTGGTCAGATGTACCCCGCCACTCTCCCTCCCGGCAATGTGAGGATAGGTTCAAAAGCCGGTACCGGTACTCCCGACAAAAGCTTCCAGCAGGTGCTTCAGGAGGAAACCCTGAAATTCAGCCACCATGCCGAACTCCGGCTGAAGCAGCGGGGGATTGAATTGGAGCCGGAGCAATTAAGGAAGATCGGATCCGCGCTGGATAAGGCGGCTGCCAAAGGTGCCAAGGATTCCTTATTGATCATGAATGATCTTGCATTCATTGCCAATGTGCGCAACAGGACCATCGTTACCGCCATGGACGGCGAAAATTTGAGAGACAATGTTTTTACTCACATCGACAGTGCCGTGGTTGTATCGTGACAGGAAAAGGCCGGCCCGAACAGGAAGCCTGATTTGCGGATCGAAGGAAGCAAACAGCCTGTCACACTTCTATAATTGCCAAATGAAGCATTCGGGGAGGAAATGTATTTATGCTTAGATCTTTGTATTCCGGCGTATCCGGTATGCGCGGCTTTCAAACCAAGCTGGACGTCATCGGTAATAACATCTCCAATGTCAACACAGTAGGCTTTAAGGGCGGCCGCGTGATGTTCAAGGATATCTTGAGCCAGACGGTTTCCGGTGTCACCGCGCCGGACGGAAACGAATCCGGCGGTGTGAACGCCAAGCAAATCGGCCTGGGCGTTGCACTCAGCTCCATTGATACCATCCATACCCCGGGCAGTGCCATGACCACTAACGTGCCTACCGATCTGCGGATTGACGGTGACGGCTTTTTCGTGGTCAATGCAGGGGGAGAGAACAATTACTTAACCCGGGCAGGGAATTTCACCGTGGACGCCCAACGGAACCTGGTCAATGCAGATGGACTGCGGGTTGTTGATTCAGCCGGTGCGCCTATCTCTATTGGGGAGGATATAACCGCTTTCTCCATAGCCAATGATGGCAGAATCATTGCGGTTCAAGCGGACGGCACTTCTGCTCCCACCGACACTCAGATTGCAGTAGTTAAGGTAGCTAATCCCGGCGGTCTTGAGAAAATCGGCGGAAATCTGTACCGAGTTACCCCCAATGCCAATCCGGAGGGGGCGCTGGAGCTTGGAGGGGATAATAGCACTGCGAACAACCCTGCAGTTGGCACAGGCGCTATCGTTTCCGGCCAGCTGGAAATGTCCAATGTGGATCTGACTGCGGAATTTACGGAAATGATCGTCGCCCAGCGCGGCTTCCAGGCGAACTCCCGGATTATTACCACCTCGGACGAAATTCTTCAGGAAGTGGTTAACCTGAAACGCTAACGTCTATGAATAATTGATTTGCCGGGGGGCCTAAGAACCCTCCGGTACATCCTTTATACGCATTATGCTTATGATGTACGAGCCGCAGGAGGGATGGCATGATCACCGTCAGACGGTTAAACGGAAAGCCTATTACCATAAACGCTCTATTGATCGAGTCGATTGAGGATACTCCGGACACAGTGATTACATTGACGACAGGAAAAAAGTTTATGGTTCTCGACGAGGTTTCAGATGTGATACGCCTGGTGCAGAACTTTTTGTCGGCTATTGGCGGAGTACGGGGGACGATCATGAGCTCGGAGTTGGAGGGGTCTTAAGGTGTTTAAAAACAAACTGTTTATGATCATTATCGCCATGCTCATTGTGATTACCCTGATTTTGGTGGCATTCTTCACGTTATGGACTGTGATGGACAAGAACAGCCAGCCGTCTGATCCGCAGGAGGCAGCCAAAGCTTCGGTAAGCCAAGTGGAAGGCAAAAAGCTCACACCGGCCCAGGTCAAGGCCCAGACCGTTTTTATGGAAAACGTGCTGACTAACCTGGCAGAAAAAGGCCGTGTGGTGAAAGCAAGCTTTGCTTTTACCCTGGATAACAAAAAGAGTAAGGAAGAATTCGAAACCATCGTGTTCCAGGTGAAAAGCATTGTGATCCAAACCCTGGCGGACATGAAAGCCGAACAAATTCAGGGCAGCAAAGGCCAGGAATTCCTGATCTCCACCCTGATGAACAAAATCAATGAATTGCTTTCTGAAGGCAAAGTGGTCTCCATCTCCCTTACGGATTATTACGTGGAGTAACCGATGAATATGGACAGGAAGTATCCGAGGAGGTGACGATATGGTAGACGTACTTTCGCAAAATGAGATCGACGCCCTGCTGGCGGCCTTGTCCTCCGGTGAGATGGATGCGGAGGAGCTGAAAAAGGAAGAGACGCAGAAAAAAGTGCGGGCGTACGACTTTAAGCGCGCCACGCGGTTCTCCAAGGACCATCTGCGCAGTCTCACCCGGATTCATGAGAACTTCGCCAGGCTGTTGACCACTTATTTCTCCACACAGCTGCGCACGTTTGTGCAGATCAATGTGGTGCAGGTGGAGCAGCTGCCTTACGATGAGTTCATCCGCTCCATTCCGAAAATGACAATCCTGAACATTTTTGAAGCGGAGCCGTTGGAGGGTCGCATGGTTTTGGAGGTACATCCCAACGTCGCTTTTGCCATGCTTGACCGCTTGTTGGGTGGGACAGGCATATCCCCTTCGAAAATCAATGCCTTGACTGAAATCGAAACCATTATTATGGAACGGATTTTCAGCCGCGCGTTAGATACATTGCAGGAAGCGTGGAAAACCGTGTCGGATTTGTACCCGCGGCTGGAGGCTCTGGAGACAAATCCGCAGTTTATGCAGATCGCTTCCGCCAACGACACCATTGCCCTGATTTCCTTAAGCACGAAGATCGGGGATACCACCGGCATGATCAACCTGTGTATTCCGCACGTGGTCATAGAGCCTGTCATGCCGAGGCTGTCGGTGCACCACATGTTTGTGACCCACAAGAAATCCAAGTCAACCGACGAGGCGGACGCCCTGAAGCAGCGGGTAACCAAAGCCAAGCTTCCGATTATTGCCGAGCTGGGGCATTCCGAAATTTCCGTGAAGGAGTTCCTCAACCTCTCCGTAGGAGATGTCATTCCGCTGACCAAACCGGTGGAGCAGGGGCTTCATATTCTAGTGGGTGAAAAATTAAAGTTTATCGGCAGTCCCGGAACGCTGAAAGGCAAGGTGGCTGTTCAAATTTCGGAGATTGTAGAAGAAGGAGCCGAGGAACAAAATGGCGAATAATAAGGATTATTTGTCCCAGGAGGAGATTGATGCCTTGCTTCGGCAATCCTCCGATGATGCAGGTACAGCGAGTGCGCCGGAGGAGCCTGCCGTACAGGATTATCTGTCGGACATGGAACAGGACGCACTCGGCGAAATCGGGAATATTACATTCGGCAGCGCGGCAACGGCACTTTCCACGCTTCTGGGCAAAAAAGTGGACATTACCACGCCGAAGGTGGATGTCATCCTCAAGGATCAGCTTCATAATGAATTTCCCAAGCCGCATGTGGCTGTGCATGTCAATTATGTGGACGGCTTCCACGGGATTAACCTTCTGGTGATCAAAACCCGGGATGCCCAGATTATTGCCGATCTGATGATGGGCGGCGACGGCACAAACCCGGCAGGTGAGCTGAATGAAATCCATATCAGCGCCGTGCAGGAAGCCATGAACCAAATGATGGGCTCCTCTGCCACCTCCATGTCCACCATTTTCAACCGTTTTGTAAACATCTCGCCGCCGGGCATCGATATTATGGATCTGGCTAATGGCGGTATGGATACTCTTCCGAATGAAGAGGTGTACATCAAGGTTTCCTTCCGGATGGTCATCGGAGATCTGATCGACTCCACCATCATGCAGCTCCTGCCTGTGAAATTCGCCAGTGATATGGTCAGCACGCTGATGGGCGGAACAAGCTCGGAACCGGCAGCCCCGGCACCGGCAGCACAGCAAAAGCAACAGGCTGCACCTGCGCCCGCCGCACATGCCGCACCGGCAGCAGCACCCGCACCACAGCCGCAGCAGCAACCGCAGCAGCCTGCAGCGGCGTATCAGCAGCCGCAAGCTTACCCGGATCCGGCAGCCTATCAGCAGCCGCCTTACGGGTACCCGCAGCCCGGCTATGGCCAGCCCGGATATCCGCAACCTCCCATGATGCCTCCGTATCCCGGACAGCAGCAAGCGGCGGCAGCATACTCCGCACCCAACCGGAATGTGAATGTGCAGCCGGTACAATTCACGAATTTTAATCATCCGAACAATTTAATCCCGGATGATTCCAATTTAAATCTTTTGCTGGACATTCCCCTCCGAGTCACGGTAGAGTTGGGAAGAACACAAAAAGTGATCAAGGATATTCTGGATCTGTCGCAAGGCTCCATCATTGAGCTGGACAAGCTTGCTGGCGAACCGGTAGACATTCTGGTGAACAACAAGCTGATTGCCAAGGGTGAAGTGGTGGTTATTGACGAGAATTTCGGCGTTCGCGTCACCGACATCATCAATCAATGGGATCGTATCCAAAAACTTCAATAATTACTCTCGAGGAGGATATTACTAATGGCAAACCGTATTTTGATTGTGGACGACGCAGCATTTATGAGAATGATGATCCGGGATATTCTGACGAAGAACGGATACGAGGTATGCGGCGAAGCCAATGACGGGGCCCAGGCAATTGAACGCTACAAGGAGCTTCACCCGGATCTGATTACCATGGATATTACCATGCCGGAAATGGACGGCATTAACGCATTGAAGGAAATCAAAAAAATTGACGCCAACGCCAAGGTGATTATGTGCTCCGCCATGGGCCAGCAGGCTATGGTTATTGACGCCATTCAAGCAGGCGCCAAGGATTTCATCGTGAAGCCGTTCCAAGCTGACCGCGTAATTGAAGCCATCAAGAAAACGCTTGGCTAATTTCTGGCTAATTTCCCAAGCGGGAAGGCAGGCATTGCATGAAGAGGGTATGTAAGGGGCTTTTGGCAGCGGGGGCATGCATGCTGCATGCTTCCATGACAGCAGGAGTTAGCTATGCTCAGGGGGGTGACGAGCTGCCAGATTTTCAAGGCGGCAGCTCCCTATCCGTTTTTTGGATGATTCTGAAGGTTATTCTCTTTCTCGTTGTCATTATCGGCATTTTTCTTGTGATAATGAAGACCGTATCGCAAAAAGGGAACCTATTCCGGGCGGACCGCTCCTTGCGGACCATCGGCGGTGTTGGCTTGGGACAAAACAAGTCCGTCCAGCTGGTGCAGATCGGCAATGCCTTGTATGTCCTGGGAGTCGGTGAAGAAGTAGGGCTTGTGGATAAAATTACGGATGAAGCGGAGATCCGATACATTCTGGATAATCTCCACGCCAGCCCCGCTGCCGGCACCGGCACATTTTCCTCCGTAGGCGGCTGGCTGAAGGGATTCGGCAAAAACAGGCCAAGCTCCGAGGAGCTGGATGTGACGCCTTCCTTTCAGGCTGTTTTTCAGGAGAAAATGATGAAAATGGCCAACCGGCAGAAAAAGGTTGAGGAGCTTATCACTGAGGACCGCCAAAACCCACATGATCGGCTGGATGACTAATCATGAATAAGAAAATTCTAGCTTTGCTTGTTTTGTTTTGTTTTGCAGGTTTGGCCTTTTCGTCCATCGCCTTTGCCGCGGAGCCGATTCCCGACATTAATCTGAGCATCGGCAGCGGAAGCGGTGAGGCAGGGGGCTCCAGCACCATCTCGATTATCCTGCTTTTGACTGTACTGAGCTTGGCGCCATCCATATTGGTGCTGATGACCAGCTTTACCCGGATTGTCATCGTGCTGGGTTTTGTCCGTACATCACTGGGTACGCAACAGATGCCACCCAACCAGGTGCTGATCGGACTTTCCTTATTCTTGACACTCTTCGTGATGGCGCCCACCATCGGTGAAATCAACCAAACGGCTTATCAGCCCTATGCCCGCGGGGAAATTACGCAGATGCAGGCACTGGAGCAGGCGGCTATGCCGTTGAAGCATTTTATGGGCGAGCATGTGCACGAGAAGGATCTGAAGCTGTTCCTGGACTTTTCCAAGGCCGAGAGGCCCGAGGGTATTGATGATACCCCTTTGACTGCACTGATTCCGGCTTATGTTATCAGCGAGCTGAAAACGGCATTTACGATGGGCTTTATTATTTTTATTCCGTTTCTGGTTATTGACATGGTCATTGCCAGCACTCTGATGGCAATGGGGATGATGATGCTTCCGCCTGTCATGATTTCTCTGCCTTTTAAGATCCTGCTGTTCATCCTGGTTGACGGCTGGTATCTGGTTGTTAAAGGGCTGTTGCTCAGCTATGGTTAACGTTTCGCCGTTTGATCGGTAAGGAGAGGATAAAGCCTTGAGTCCAGAATATATAATGAAGCTGGCCGGCGAAGCCATGTATGCGGTGCTGAAGGCCAGTGCCCCAATGATGATTATCGCGCTGGTAGTCGGATTAACCGTCAGTATTTTTCAGGCCACCACCCAGATTCAAGAGCAGACCCTGGCGTTTGTTCCGAAGATTTTGGCAGTTTTTATCTCCATCCTGATTTTTGGGCCGTGGATTATGACCACTCTGGTAGAATTCACCTACAACCTTTTGAATAATTTGCATCAATTCGCGGGATAAGCAGATGAACATGGAACTGATTCTGCAATCCTTCTCTGGTTTCATGCTTGTTTTTTGTCGGATTACAGCTTTTTTTGTCACGGCACCTGTATTTTCTTCTCGAAATGTCCCGACGTCCTTCAAAATCGGCTTTTCCGTTTTTGTCGCTTTCCTGACCTTTTCAGGTTTGGGACTGCAGCCGGTGCCGATGGATGCACTGTATGTGCTCTCCATCTTCAAGGAAATTCTGGTGGGGTTATTGCTTGGTTTTATCGGCTACATGTTTTTTGCAGTGATTCAGACGGCCGGCTCCTTCATTGACATGCAGATGGGGTTGTCAATGGCCAACATTCTTGACCCGATGACCGGGACCTCATCACCGCTTATCGGCAACATGAAATATATGCTGGCGATGCTGTTGTTCCTGTCCTTCAACGGCCATCATCTCCTATTAACGGCTATCCACGACAGCTATAACTGGATTCCGCTGCAGAATGATGTATTTGCCCGGATGTACAGCGACAATATGGTTGATTTTATGCTCAGAACCTTTACGGATTCCTTCGGCCTCGCCTTCAAAATGGCCGCTCCCCTGGTGGTGGCGCTGTTCTTGACGGATGTGGGACTGGGGATTCTGGCGAAAACCGCGCCCCAATTTAACATTTTCGTGATCGGGGTTCCGATGAAGATTATTATCGGACTGATCCTTCTGGTCTTTTTGTTCCCGGGAATGCTATCGATCTTCGAAATGGTGTTTACCGCACTTTTTACCGCTATGGAAAAATTCATGACACTTTTGTCCGGGTCACCCTGACAATGCCGGCATAAGCGCGAAGAATCAAGGAGGGGACAGGGCGTGGCAACGACTCCATTCCGCTACAAACTGAACCTGCAGCTGTTTGCCGGAGAAAAGACCGAAAAGGCCACACCGAAAAAACGGGCGGATGCCCGTAAAAAAGGCCAGGTAGCCAAAAGCAATGACCTGCCGGGAGCATTGATTCTGCTGTTCTGCTTTATGACTCTGCTCATGTTCGGCGGTTTTCTGAAGGACAAGATCTTCCTGCTGATGCAGGGCACATTGAAGGATTATTTGAATACCGAGATCAGTATGAGCAATGTCATGCCACTGATGACGGACCTGATGGCTCAAATTCTTATTATGCTGGCTCCGATTTTTGCCGTTACGATTCTTATCGGAATTCTCGCCAATTATATGCAGGTTGGATTTCTCATTACCGGCGAAGCCTTCAAGGTTAAATTCAGCAAGCTGAACCCCATTGAAGGGGCGAAGCGGATGTTCAGCCTCAAGGCGCTGGTGGAATTTGGGAAAACCATGCTGAAGCTGAGCCTGATCGGATACCTGGTTTATTCCTCCCTTTGGGGGGAGAAGGAAAGCCTGATTAATCTGGCCCGTATGCCGCTGACCGATGTTCTGGCCTATGTAGCCCGGCTCACGGTTATGATGGGCATCAAAATCGGCGTTGCTCTTGTAATTTTAAGCCTCTTCGACTATATGTACCAGAAATATGAACACGAAAAAAATCTCCGGATGTCCAAACAGGACATCAAGGATGAATATAAAAAATCCGAGGGCGATCCGTTGATTAAAGGCAAAATCAAGGAAAAGCAGCGGCGGATGGCGTTGGCCCGGATGATGCAGGATGTGCCCAAGGCGGATGTGATTATCACCAACCCCACCCACTTTGCCGTCGCCATTCAATACGATAACGGCAAGATGGATGCACCCCGGGTTTTAGCGAAGGGAACAGATTTCGTGGCGCTGAAGATCAAGGAAATAGCAAAGGAAAACGGGGTCATCACAATGGAAAACAGGCCTTTGGCCAGAGCTCTGTACGACCAGGTTGAGATTGGCCAGGCCATTCCGGCTGACCTGTTCCAGGCCGTAGCAGAAGTGCTGGCTTACGTGTACCGCTTGAAGGGCAAGGCAAAATAAACGGGAAGGGAGGATGTTCATCATGCGAGTGAAGGATCTAACCGTGCTGCTTGGTGTTATCGGAATTATACTGATGATGGTCGTTCCTGTCAGTGTGCATGTGGTGGATGTTCTGCTCATCATTAATATATCTCTTGCTCTGATGATTCTTCTTGTCGCGATGAATACCCAGGAAGCACTGGAGTTCTCTATCTTCCCGTCGCTTCTCTTGATTACCACTCTCTTCCGATTAGCCTTGAACGTATCCACTACCCGGAATATTCTGAGCCATGCCGACGGCGGCAAAGTGGTTGAAACCTTCGGCGGATTTGTGGCGCAGGGCAATCTGGTGGTGGGTTTTGTTGTGTTCCTGATTCTGGTGGTTGTGCAATTTATCGTTATCACCAAGGGCTCCGAGCGGGTGGCTGAGGTTGCTGCCCGGTTTACCCTGGATGCAATGCCCGGTAAACAGATGAGTATTGACGCTGACCTGAATGCCGGCATGATTAATGAAACGCAAGCCCGCGAAAGACGGCAAAAGATCGAGCGTGAGGCGGATTTTTACGGAGCAATGGACGGTGCAAGCAAATTCGTTAAGGGTGATGCTATCGCCAGTATCATTATTCTGATCATCAACCTGGTAGGCGGTCTGATTATCGGGATGATCTATCACGGAATGGGCATCGCACAAGCTGCTTCCCTGTTTACCCAAATGTCCATCGGTGACGGTCTGGTCAGCCAGATTCCCGCGCTGATGATCTCCACTGCTTCCGGCTTGATTGTAACGAGAGCCAACTCGGACGGCAATCTGGCTACTGACCTTGCCGGTCAATTACTCCAGAACCCCAAGCTTCTGTTTGTTGTGGCGGGGACAATTGCTTTGCTGGGCATCGCTACGCCAATCGGTATTCTGATCACCTTCCCTGTGGCAGCGGTTCTTGTGTTCGGCGCCTTTCGGCTGCAGAAGAATCTTAATCTCAAGCAGGTGGAGGATGAAAAGGCGGAGGAGCAGCAGCAAATCGAAGAGGTGCGGAGTCCGGAAAGTGTCATCAGCCTGCTGCAGGTGGATCCTATCGAATTTGAATTCGGTTATGGCTTAATTCCCTTAGCGGATACCCAGCAGGGCGGGGATTTACTGGACCGGATTATCCTCATTCGTCGACAATGTGCGCTGGAATTAGGCATAGTAGTACCTGTTATCCGAATTCGCGACAATATTCAATTAAAACCGAATGAATATGTCATAAAAATTAAAGGAAATTCAGTGGCCCGTGGTGAATTACTACTTAATCACTACTTGGCCATGAGCCCGGGCTTTGATGATGAGTCCATCTCAGGCATTGAGACTATGGAGCCGGCCTTTGGCCTTCCAGCTCTATGGATTGATGACGCAACGAAGGAGCGGGCCGAAATGTCCGGGTACACGGTGGTGGATCCTCCTTCCGTAGTAGCGACTCACTTGACTGAGATCATTAAACGTCATGCCCATGAGCTGATCGGCCGTCAGGAAACCAAAGCGCTGGTGGAGAATGTAAGAGAAAGCTACCCGGCCTTGGTGGACGAGCTGATTCCCAGTGTGGTTACAGTTGGCGATCTGCAGAAGGTCCTCTCCAAGCTGCTCAAGGAGAAAATATCTGTCCGCGATTTGGTAACGATAATGGAGACTTTGGCCGATTATGGCGGCTACACCAAGGATCACGACATTCTGACCGAATATGTGAGACAAGCCTTGTCCCGCCAGATTACCCAGCAATACGCAGGCGGCGGGGATGCGCTGAAGGTGATTACAGTAGGGCCGTCCTTGGAGAAGAAAATTGCGGAATCGGTGCAGCAGACGGATCAGGGCTCATATCTGGCCCTTGACCCATCGTCCTCCCAAACCATCTTCCACAAGCTGAACGAACAGGTGACAAGAGCCGTACAGGGTGGACTCCAGCCCGTCATCCTGACATCGCCTACCATCCGCATGTATTTACGCCAGCTGCTCGAACGGACCCTGCAGGATATCCCGGTATTGTCCTACAGCGAGCTTGAGCCGAATGTTGAAATTCAAAGCATGGGAGTTGTGAATCTATGAGAGTAAAACGGTATGTTGTAGATTCCATGCCCGACGCTCTTGCGCAAATTCGGACGGATTTAGGCAAGGATGCCGTCATTCTGAATACCAAAGAAATCCGCTCCGGCGGGTTTTTAGGGTTATTCAGCAAGAAAAAAATCGAAGTGATTGCCGCGACGGATGCCCTTGGCAAAGCCGAATCCAAACCAAAAACAGCGCCGGTTCAACGTGTCGTTACCCCGCAGCCTTCAACTCCGGTGGCTGTATTGGAGCAGCCGCGGACTGCCAAGGAGGACAGGGCGGCGGAATTGCTGGAGTCCATTGAACGTCTGGCCGGCAAACAGTCCCCACCGGCTGAACCGGAGCCAACGCCGCGGCCGGTGGTGCCCATGAGTTTGGGTGCAGCAGCATATGGGGCCAAGACGGTGCAGGCTTCACCTCCTGCTGCGCCCATGCCCGCTCCTGCTCCTGCGGCAGCTCCTGCAGTGCCTTTCAAGGCTGCGGCGGAAGCCCGTATTAAGACCGGGGATACCCATGGAGAGGACCCGGTATTAAGCGAGCTGCGGGCCATGAAGCTGATGATGAAGAGCCTTTCCCGCGCCGGAGCTGTTCTGCCGGAACCCGATCCGGTTCTGGCTGCTCTTGAAGCGAGGCTGCTGGAGCAGGAGATCCTGCCCGAGCTGGCCAAAGAGGTGGTCAGAACAATCGAGGAGGGTCTGGCGGAAGAGGAGGACGGCTTAACGCCGCATCGCGCAAACGAAATGGCTGTGGAGAAGCTCAGGCAGATCATGGGTGATCATCCGCGCAAGCCGCTTCAGCCGGAAACCCGCATCGCCCATTTTGTAGGTCCTACCGGGGTAGGCAAAACCACCACCATCGCCAAGCTGGCGGCCGAGCAGGTGCTCCGTCACCGCAGGAAGGTGGGTTTTATCACCTCTGACACTTACCGGATTGCGGCAGTGGAGCAGTTGAAGACCTATGCCACCATTTTGGGAATTCCCCTGGAGGTGGTATTTTCACCCCAGGATCTGAAGAAGGCCTTCGACAATTTGAAGGATTGCGATATTGTGTTCATGGACACTGCCGGGCGCAACTTCCGCAATGAAATGTATGTATCCGAATTGAATGCTCTTCTGCAAGGCGACCCCAGAAGCGAAACCTTCCTGGTGCTGAGCCTGACCATGAAATACAAAGACATGAAGGCTGTTGCCGAGAATTTCTCCCGGTTCAGGCTGGACAAGGTTCTTCTTACCAAAAAGGATGAAACGGAGACCTTCGGTCCCATTCTCAATCTGCTCCATGAATATCCGTTGGCGCTGTCGTACATCACGACCGGACAAAATGTCCCTGACGACTTCAATGTGGTGAACGAGGATGAACTGATCGCCTTGATACTGGGGGAACAGGCAGATGAATGACCAGGCGCAAATGCTCCGGGATTTGGTCCAAAAGCGTGAGCTGGCCCGCAGTACCGGCAGAAAAACCCGTATTATCACGGTTACCAGTGGTAAGGGCGGGGTGGGCAAATCCAATTTCACACTGAATTTCGCTCTGACGCTTCAGGCCAAGGGGCTGAAGGTGCTGGTGTTCGATGCGGACATCGGATTGGCCAATATCGATGTTCTGATGGGGGTCACCCCCAAGTACAACCTGTACCATCTGCTCAAAAAGGAAAAAACCATCTGGGAGATCATCCATACCGGCTACAACGGTCTTGAGTTTATCGGCGGCGGCTCGGGCTTCAATGATCTTCTTGATCTGAAGGAAGAGGAGCTGAATTATTTTGTGGAGCAGGTCAGCGAATTAAACGGCCACTGCGACGTAATCCTCTTCGACACCGGCGCCGGATTATCCAAGGAAACGCTGAAGTTTATACTGGCGGCGGAAGAAACCATAGTGGTCACAACACCTGAGCCTACTTCCATAACGGATGCTTATGCAATTATCAAAATGGTCAATAACCTGCAGACTGGAATCAATTTCCGCCTTATTATCAACAGGGTGACAGAACCCAAGGAAGGCAAGCAGACTGCAGATAAAATAACGCTGGTGGCGAAAAAGTTTTTGCAGATGGATATTCCCACCATGGGTTTTGTGTCCGATGACAATTATATTTCCAAAGCGGTGAAGCGGCAGATTCCGTTCACCGTTGCGTATCCCCATTCACCTGCCTCGCGGAATCTGCAGGAGATTGCTGACCAGTACGTGCAGGGCAAGCCCTCCGAGAATGCCGGCACGGCCTCAGGCGTGAAGGGGTTCCTGTCCAAAATGATGAGGCTTATGAAGTAAGGCTCCAATCACAGATATATTGCTAACCAGAGGAGGGAGGACCGGGATGACGAAAAAGCGGGTTTTAGTAGTTGATGATTCCGTTTTTATGAGAAGAATTGTCTCGGATCTCGTTGGGGAACATCCGGACTTCCAGGTAATCGCCACAGCCAAGAATGGTGTGGAGGCCGTGCAGATGGCCAAAGAGCTTCAGCCCGACTGCATCACCATGGACGTGGAAATGCCGGAAATGAACGGCCTTGAAGCGCTGAAACGGATCATGAAGGAAAATCCGCTTCCGGTGATTATGCTCAGCTCCTTAACCAAGGAAGGGGCCATGGAAACCATTCAGGCGCTTGAAGCCGGAGCCATCGACTTCGTGCAGAAGCCCTCCGGCTCCATTTCCCTGGATTTGTTCAAGGTAAAGGAAATGCTTCATGAGCGTTTGGAAATTGCTGTCAAATCCAATATAAAGCGTTTGAATGCATCGTTTCCGGCAGCAACAGCTCCGGCCGATCCGGCTCCGCCCAAGGCTTCACCACTAAGAGAGCCGCCTGCAGCACCCAGGCTCCGGCCCATGATGCCTCCGGCTCCTCCTGCTGCGGAGCAGCCCAAGACGCTGCGGCCTCCTGTACAGCCGGAACGCAAGACCGAACGTCCGCCGCTGCGGCCTGAACCCAAGGCGGTTCCGCCTGCCGCTCCGCCGGTTAAGCGGGCAGCCCCCATTGCAAAGGGGCCCGTGAAGCACCTGGTGGCGTTGGGCACCTCTACTGGCGGACCAAGAGCGCTTCAGCAGGTGCTGAGCGGTTTGCCGGAGGATTTTGGGGCACCTATCGTTATCGTGCAGCATATGCCGCCCAATTTCACTAATTCCCTGGCGGTCAGGCTGAACAGCAATAGCCGTATACAGGTGGTGGAAGGCCAGGACGGGATGATTTTGCAGCCAGGGACCGCGTACATAGCTCCCGGCGGATTCCAGATGCGTGTTTTAACCGAGGGCAACGGCGTTTACCGGCTCGGCGTAACAGCCGAACCGCCGCGGGGCGGGCATAAGCCTTCCGTGGATACGTTGTTCGAATCGGTACTCCCCTTGCAGGAGCTCAAGCGCCATATTGTCATCATGACAGGCATGGGCAGCGACGGGGCCAAGACGATGCTGGAATTGAAGAATCAGGGGGCCGCAACAACCATTGCCGAATCCGAGGAAACCTGCGTTGTATATGGCATGCCGCGTGCTGCCGTAGAGCTGGGCTGCGTGGATCACTTGCTGCCGGTGCATGAAATCCCCAATCAATTAATACGCGCGTTAATGAAGTGATCCATAAGCGCTTAAAGAGCAGGGCCCTTGTCCCGCCGGTGAGCAAAAGCGGGAACATGCGGTATAACCAGTCGGAGGTGCATAGTATTGGAACTGAATCAGTATCTGTCGATGTTTATTGATGAATCAAAGGACCATCTGCAGGCAATTAACGAAAATCTGCTGGCTCTGGAGCAAAGCCCTGAGGATATCGGCATTGTCCAGGTGATTTTCCGGTCGGCCCATACGCTTAAGGGTATGTCGGCAACTATGGGTTTTGAGGACCTGGCCAAGCTGACCCACGAGATGGAGAATGTATTGGATCTGGTGCGGAATAACAAGCTTTCCATGAACTCATTCATTTTTGATTGCCTTTTCAAAAGCACGGATGCCCTGGAAACCATGGTCAACGACATTATCGAAGGGGGCACCGGCCAGGCCGATGTGTCCGATATCGTCAAAGCCCTGAAATCCATTGTAACCGGAGATTATGCGAAGGAGCCTGCAGCCTCAGCAGCACAACCGGCTGCGGCAGGAGACGGCGGCTCATCGCCTATGCAGATCGACGAGTTCCAATACTCCGTGCTGGAGCAATCCGTTTCGGCGGGCCACAATGCCTATTTCATCGAGGTCGGCGTCAGAGAGGATTGCGTTTTGAAGGCGGCGCGGGCTTACATGGTGTTTGATATCTTTGAGCAGAACGGGGAAGTGATCAAATCCGTTCCCTCCATTCAGGATATCGAGCAGGAGAAATTCGACAGAGTCTTTTCCGTATTCTATGTCACCCAGCTGCCTCAAGCCGAGCTGGACAAGATGATCGGCAATGTATCCGAGATCGATTCCGTTAAATCCGTTCTGTTCGATCTGGAAAGCCTGAAGGTGCTGAAGGAGCAAAAGCAGGAGAGGCCTGCAGCCTCCGCTCCGGCGGCTCCCGAAGCACCTGCGGCAGCACAGGCCGCGAATGCGCGGGAAACCAGCCCGGCTCCCCAGGCCCCGGCAGCTGCCAAAACGGCCCATCAGCCTGTGGCCAACCGGACCATCCGGGTGGACATTGACCGTTTGGACATGCTGATGAACCTGTTCAGCGAAATGCTTATCGACCGGGTGAGACTGGAGCAGCTGGCCAGCGAAATCCGCCGCCAGGAGCTGACGGAAACCGTGGAGCATATGGCCCGGGTCAGCAGCGATCTGCAGAATATCGTCCTGAAGCTTCGGATGGTGCCGGTGGATACCGTATTCAACCGCTTCCCGCGGATGGTGCGGGACGTGGCCAAATCCTTGAACAAAAAAGTCGATCTGGTGGTTACCGGCGCCGACACGGAGCTTGACCGGACGGTCGTGGATGAAATCGGCGATCCGCTGGTGCATCTGCTCCGCAACTCCATCGACCATGGCGTGGAGCCTATTGATGACCGCGTGGCAACGGGCAAGTCGGAAACCGGCACTGTATGGCTGCGGGCCTTCCACAGCGGCAACCATGTATTCATCGAGATAGAGGATGACGGACGTGGCATCAACCGCCAGAAGGTTCTCCAGACTGCCATCAAAAAAGGCATCGTCCGCGAGGAACAGGCAGAGCGGATGACGGATGATGAAGTGGCGGCGCTCCTGTTCGCTTCCGGCTTCAGCACCGCAGACAAAATTTCCGACATTTCCGGACGCGGCGTTGGCCTGGATGTGGTCAAGACCAAGATCGAATCCCTAGGCGGAGTGGTTGCGGTGGAATCCAAACCCGGCAAGGGCACCAAATTCTCCGTACAGCTTCCGCTGACCTTATCCATCATTTCGGCTATGCTCATCCGGGTGAACGATGAAAAGTATGCGATTCCGCTGTCCTCCATCGTGGAAACGGCTGTCATCCGCAAAAGCTCGATCCGCAATGTTCAGGGTGTGCCGCTCCTGGATTACCGCAACTCGGTGATTCCTCTGGTATCCCTGGCGCAAATGTATCAGGTGCCGGACAACGGGCAGCCTGAGCGGGACGAGACGGAAATCGTCATTATCAAAAAAGGCGAAAAAATGGCGGCATTAAGTGTTTCCGAGCTGATCGGGCAGCAGGAGATCGTGCTGAAAAACCTGGGCAAATACCTGAATAATGTGTTTGCCGTATCAGGAGCCACGATTTTGGGAGACGGACAGGTTGCACTCATCATGGATACCAACGCACTTATCAAATAGGGGTAACAATTAGGAGGAAAAGGCATGGGAGCTGAACTGAAGGTTATTGTGTTTGCGCTGGCCGACGAGGAATACGGCGTCGAAGTGGAGAAGGTCAAAACCATTGAACGCATGATGCCCATGACACGGGTACCGAAAACCTATTCATTCGTCAAAGGGGTCATCAATCTCCGCGGTGTTGTTGTTCCGGTCATTGACCTCCGCGGCCGCTTCGGGCTTCCGGAGCAGGAATATACCGATAATTCCCGGATTGTTATCATTGCCGTTAATGAGATGGAGGTAGGCCTGATTGTGGACTCCGCCAATGATGTTATTGATGTGGACAGCGATGCGATCCAGGACCCGCCGGAAATTGTGGGTGGGGTAAGAGCCAAGTATTTGCAGGGTGTGGCCAAGCTCGGAGACCGGCTTCTGGTGCTCTTGAACCTGCAGGAGGTTCTCAACAAGGGCGAAATTATTAAGCTGGAAGAGCTGGAGGGAGCGGAGTAAGTGAGCGATTTTAGGCCTTTTGCCGATTTACAGCTGGACGTTCTGAGGGAAGTCGGAAATATCGGCGCAGGCCACGCGGCCACTGCCCTCGCTAAATTATTGGACAAGCCTGTGGACATGATGGTGCCTAAGGTGCGGGTTGTACCTTTCGAGGAAATTGCCGAAAGTGTCGGCGGCGTCGAACAGGTGGTTGTAGCCATTTTCTTGCGCATTGATGGTGAAACACCGGGCAACATGTTTTTTATCCTGACACAGGAGTCCGCTAAACGGCTCTTGCGGAAGATCGTTGGTATTGAAGTGGAGAACGATGAGTTTTATTCGGAAATGGAGCTTTCTGCATTGAATGAAATCGGCAATATTCTGGCCGGCTCTTATCTTTCTTCTCTTGCGGATTTCACCAATCTGAATATGCAGCCGACCGTTCCGTCTCTTGCCATTGATATGGCCGGTGCGATTCTCACCTACGGGCTTTTGCAGTACGGGGAGATGGGCGACCATGCCCTGTTGATTGATACGGCATTCCTGGAGGGCAAAGATGAAGTGGAGGGACATTTTTTCCTGATTCCCGATCCCGAGTCCTTTGACAGAATTTTTGTAGCGTTGGGAGTGCCTCACGAATGACCCAAGACGGAATTATCAAGGTTGGAATGGCAGACTTGAATGTGGCCGCCATAACGGGCATTCTGAAGACGACGGGTCTGGGTTCCTGTGTCGGCGTTACGCTGTATGATTCCAGAACCAAAATCGCCGGTATGGCACATGTGATGCTGCCGTCTTCGGATATTGCCAAGGAAGGGAGCCTTAACATCGCCAAATATGCGGATACGGCACTTCCCGACATGATTGCCAAGATGGAGAAGCTGGGAGCTGCGCTCAGCCGGATGGAAGCCAAGCTGGCGGGGGGCGCGCAGATGTTTGCCTTCTCCAACAACAGCGACACCATGCGGATCGGCCCCCGGAATGTGGATTCCTGCAAGGAAATGCTGGCCCGTTACCGGATTCCTATTCTATCGGAGGATACCGGCGGCAACTACGGCCGCACCATTGAGTTTGATTGCACCACCGGAAAGCTGATGATCCGCAGTGTACAACACGGAGTAAAGGAAATATAGCCATGGCCGGAAACTTGAAATGGAACCTTATAACGGGATTAATCGGCTTTGCGGGCACCTTGGCCCTTTCTATGCCGCATAACATCTTGAAGACGGCGTTCATTCAGAGCTTGTACAGCTTTATCTTTCTTTTTTTGATTACGTTTTTGGCCCGTTGGCTGCTGGGGCTTATCGCCCAATCCGCCCAAACTCCGGAAGCTGCGGCGGAGGCTGTTAGCCGGGAGCTGGAGCGGGAGGAAGAAGTAAGAGGAACGAGGATTGACCTGGCCACTCCGGAGGATGATTCGTCCGTTTTGTCCCAGGCAGGAGCTGACACTGGTTTTACGCCACTGAATCCGCCCAAGCTTACCACCGATTTCGGGGAGCAGCGGACGGAGGACGCGGTACAGGCATTACGCCAAATGACTGATAAATAAGGGTGGTGAACCTTGACCTTGATGGAGCATAAAACATCCAAAATTTCCCATATGGAGCTATGGCGCTTATGGAAGGAAGAAGGCAAGGTTGAAGCCAAAAAGGAATTGATTGAGCTTTTCTTGCCCCTGGTGGATTTCGTCAGCAACCGGTTAGCCATCGGGCTTCCGCGGAATGTATCCAAGGAAGATTTGAACAGCTACGGCATACTCGGTCTCATCGATGCTGTGGAAAAGTTTGATTACCTGCGCGGATTGCAGTTTGAGACTTACGCCTCCTGGCGGATCCGCGGCGCCGTCATCGACGGGCTCAGACAGGGTGATTGGGTTCCCCGCTCCGTGCGGGAGAAAGCCAAAAGGATAGAAGACGCATACCAAAAATTAGAACAACAATATTTGCGTTCGGTTTCCGACGAGGAAATGAGCGTGCATCTTCAGATCTCCATTCCCGAATTCCAGCAGATGCTTCAAGACATTGCCGTCACGACCATCGGATCCTTCGATGATCCCATCCGGGATGAGGAAGCGGAAACCCGCTTGTCCTTGCTGGTTGACGAACGGGCTGCCAAACCGGAGGATACCGTCAACGAGGTATTCCTCAAGGAAATGCTGGCCAAGTCTATTGAACGCCTGACGGAAAAAGAACGGACTGTGGTTTCCCTCTTTTACTTCGAAGACCTATCCCTAAGCGAAATCGCTGAAGTCATGTCTCTTTCACCTTCTCGGATATCCCAGCTTCATTCCAAGGCCATTCTCCGGCTGCGCGGTGCCTTAAGCCGGTTCAAGGAACAATTAATGCAGAATTCATGAGTCTCGGAAGAAGGTGCGATGATGGATGAGCAGGTCCTGCCTTTGGAATATTACGTGAACCTTACGGTTTCCAACGACAAGTTGAAGGCGTTTGTTCATTTTACAAACGTGGAGCAGGGATTTTCGTGCAAGCTGTCCCAATTGGAAGAGCTTCTGAAAAACAATCACATTGTTTATGGCATTGAGCAGGGAATATTGGAGCAGATCGCCAGAGATGCAGGCCCTTTTCTTGCGAGAAAAACAATGGTGGCTTCAGGAGATGAGCCGGTAGACGGCAAGGACGGCTATATGGAGTGGGTCTTCGATTTGGATACGAAAACAAAAAGACCCATGGAACGTGAGGATGGGACTGTTAATTATAAAGAAGTTACATCCATTAACAATATTCAAAAAGGCCAAATCATCGCCCGCCGCATTATGTCGGAAGAAGGCAAAAACGGGAAGGCTGTTACTGGCGAGCCGCTGTTTGCCCGAACCGGTAAGGAAGTGCGCTTCAAGCTGGGGAAAAACGTGATTACCGATGCCGAGCAAAGCGGCATTTACGCGGCTATCGACGGCGTTGTGGTGAAGACGGACCGGGACAAAATCAATGTATTCCCCATCTATGAAGTAAACGGGGATGTAGACTTCAATGTTGGCAATATTAACTTTATCGGCTCCGTGGTGATCCGCGGGAATGTGCAGCCCGGCTTTAAAATCCGGGCTGCAGGGGACATCCGCATAAGCGGCGGGGTGGAAGCGGCGGAGCTGGAGGCGGAAGGGTCCATCGAAATCAGCGGAGGGATCCTGGGCCAGAATAAGGGCAGCGTGAAAGCCGGGAAATCCATTAAAAGCTCGTTTATCCAGGATGGCATAGTGGAGGCAGGGGAGGATGTTATCGTTTCCCAAAGCATCATGCACTCCAATGTCCGTGCAGGCCGCTCTGTTGTCTGCCAAGGAACCAAGGGGCTGATTGTTGGGGGCACCGTACAAGCAGGCGAGAAGGTCGTGGCCCGGACGGTGGGCAACTCCATGTCCACCATTACTGCCATTGAGGTGGGGGTGGCACCGGAGCTGCGGAACAAGCTGGTGCAGCTGCGGCAAAGCCTGCGTGAGCATATGGATAATATGGACAAAACGGTAAAAGCCTTGGTCCTTCTGGACCAAATGGCCGCCAACGGGCAGTTGAATCCCGAACGCCTCAGCATGCGGATTAAGCTGGTGCATACCCGCAAGCAGCTGGTGGAGGCCATGTCGGTCATTAAGGATGAAATTCTGGTGATTGAAAAATCGCTGGAGGATACAGACAAGGCAGTGGTAATGGTCACCTCGATGATTTACGGCGGAGCCAAGGTTGTAATCGGGCGGTTTACCCGGTTTATTAAGGATCCCGCCTCACATGTATGCTTTAAGATGGAAAGCGGGGATATTGTAACGACATCCAATTTTTAATGCGGGAGGGGGAGAATGATGAGCCTTAAAGCGGTGGACATGTCATTTGCCGTACATAAGAACGCCGATGCCGGGCAGCTTCAGCGGGAAATCCAGCAGAAGCCCCAGGTGGACCAGATGGCCTTGGCCGAGGTGCAGCAGCGGACTGCAGAAGGCGCCCGCAAGCGCGCCGAAGGGTTGAAGGAAACGGATAAATCCGCAATCCGCAATGGACAAGAGGAGAAAAAACGCAGGCAAGGCAGCGCCGCCCAAACTTCCCAAGGCGCTTCAGACCCCTCCCCCAGCCAGACTCCAGCCCAGGCGGAGCATCCCTACAAGGGCCATCATGTGGATGTGTCCCTGTGAAAACCCGGGCCGTACGGCCGGAAGAAGCGGAAGTGACGATTTATGAATGAGCCATACATATATGTTGTGCTGATCGGGTTATGCATACTGGTGTTCTCCTTTTTGTTCGCCAAGCCCCAAAAACTGGCCCCGCCCCAATCCCCGCAGATTATGCAGGAGGTGGAGGAGACCATGGAAGGGTTTTTGGCCGAGCTGGAGGAGGACAATCAGAAGCTTCTGGACACCATCACCCACATGAAGGAAAGCCACAACCAATCCCTCCACAAGATGACCGAGCGGATGGAACGGCTGGAGCAGGAATTTCAGCAGGAGCGCCAGGACTGGAAGCGTCTTGTATTGATGACTGCGGAGAAAACGGGGCAGGCGCCGGCAAAAAGTGCTCTGCCTCCCCAGGCGCAGCCCCTTCCACAGCCGGAGCCCCTCCCGGTTCCGGAGGAGCCGCAGAAGCCCGCCGCGGGCATCCGGGGGCGCTACGAGGAAGTGCTGCGCCTGCATGATGACGGCAAATCGGTTGATTATATTGCCCGCAAGTGTGGTCTGAACAAAGGCGAGGTTAATCTGATCATCCAGCTGGCTCTACAGGAGGAGGAGGCAAATGCGAAAAAATAAGCCTTTCCAATACGGCTTGGGTACCGGTATGATCGCAGGCGCCCTGCTCCTGCAGCTGATGATTTCGGCCAAAGGAGCGGGCACACCGGCTCTCCCTGAGCCCGGAGCCCCCTCTTCCGCACCGCAGCTGACCGCCCAGGAGGTCCGGGAAAGGGCGGATGCCTTGAACCTTCAGGTTTATGACAAGGGGATCAAGCTTTACAAGCAAAACGAGCTGGATGATTCGGTGTCTAAGGCTGTTGCGGCAGCCAGAGCGGAGGAGGCGGCCAAGGCTCAGACACAAACCCAGGCGCCGGCCAAGGAAATCAATGTCTTTATCACCGAGGGGATGTCAGCCTCCATGGTTTCCGACTACCTGTTCCGCAGCGGGGTGATCAGCGACAAGCAGGCATTCGATGAGGCGCTGCGGTCCAATCAATTGAACACGAAAATCCGCTCCGGGCTGTACAGCTTCGGGGTCAATCATAATATCCAGGACGTGGTTGCCCGTTTGACAACAATTCCCCCCACCTGACACCCCCCGCTGTCTCCCAAGGAGGCAACCGGGGGTTTTTGCATAATCCTGGGGCCACTATTCGACAGTTGCATCCATTGTCATGTTATGCTATATTTAATAGCGGTGTTAAAAAACACACGCCGGCGAATCCCGGAAACGGTGCTCTCATGCAGAGTTTTTCCGTGGAGATGAAGTTGGCGGAGGGACACTAAAAAACCAAAATTGTGAGGAGGTGTGTGAGGATGGCAGTTATTTCCATGAAACAGCTTTTGGAAGCTGGGGTACACTTCGGTCACCAAACCCGTCGTTGGAACCCGAAAATGGATAAATTCATCTTCACCGAAAGAAACGGCATTTACATTATCGACCTGCAAAAGACAGTTAAGAAGGTCGAGGAAGCTTACAACTTCGTTAAGTCTGTCGCAGCAGAAGGCGGCACTTTCCTGTTCGTAGGCACCAAGAAGCAAGCTCAGGATTCCGTAAAGGAAGAAGCTGAGCGCAGCGGCATGTACTACATCAACCAACGTTGGTTGGGTGGTACGCTGACCAACTTCTCCACCATTCAAAAGCGGATCGACCGCCTGCATGAGCTGGAGCGTTGGGAGCAAGACGGCACTTTTGACGTGCTGCCGAAGAAGGAAGTTATCATCCTGCGCAAGGAAATGGAGCGTCTGGAGAAATTCCTGGGCGGCATCAAGAACATGAAGGGCCTGCCGAGCGCATTGTTCATTATCGATCCCCGCAAGGAACGCATTGCCGTTGCTGAAGCGCGCAAGCTGGGTATCCCGATCGTTGGCATCGTGGACACCAACTGCGACCCGGACGAAATCGACTATGTCATCCCCGGCAACGACGACGCTATCCGCGCAGTCAAGCTGCTGACAGCTAAGATTGCCGATGCCGTAATCGAAGCCCATCAAGGCGAACAAACGACTGCGTAAGCAGTGATATAACCAAACGGCAATATACCAGGGGTGGGTTGAAGGTGTAATAACCTATCACCACCCCTTTTTTTCGGGAAAAGTGTGTTAAGCCCAATCCAATTCTTCGATTCCCGGCTACCGGGAACGATCACCTTCAGGAGGTTAAACCATATGGCAGTTTCTGCTTCCGCAGTAAAAGAATTGCGTGAAAAAACAGGCGCCGGCATGCTGGATTGCAAAAAAGCGCTGGACGAATCCGAAGGCAACATTGAAAGAGCAGCTGAGATACTTCGTGAGAAGGGCCTTGCTGCTGCCGCCAAGAAGGGCGGACGTATTGCCACTGAGGGCGTAGTTGAAGCATACATTCATGCCGGCGGCCGTATCGGCGTACTGGTCGAAATCAACTGCGAAACCGACTTTGTAGGCAAAACGGAGCAGTTCCGTGAATTTGCCCGCGACATCGCCATGCAAATCGCTGCTGCTAACCCGAAATTTGTGCGCCGCGAGGAAGTTTCCGGTGAAGAGCTTGAGAAGGAAAAGGAAATCCTCCGCGCTCAAGCCTTGAATGAAGGCAAGCCGGAAAAGATTGTAGACCGCATGGTGGAAGGCCGCATCAACAAGTACTATGAAGAATACTGTCTGATGGAGCAATCCTTCATTAAGGATCCGGACAAGACTGTTGATACCCTTCTGAAAGAAAAGATTGCCGCCATCGGCGAAAATATCTCCATCCGTCGTTTTGTTCGTTATGAGCTGGGCGAAGGTCTGGAGAAGAAGCAAGACAACTTCGTAGAAGAAGTTATGGCGCAAGTGAAGCAATAAGACTGTGCCGGATAGCACGCAAAAAGTCGGAACACGATTGGTGTTCCTTCTTTTTTGCGGGAGGTATCCTAAAAAAATGGGGACAGCTGCGGCTTTTCCCCTTTTTTGCAAACATGAGTTGGAAAGAATCGGGTATATGGAGGTTGACAGGATTGGAAGAGCCAGTATTCAAAAGAATCGTATTGAAGCTTAGCGGAGAAGCGCTGTCTGGTCAAACGGGGTATGGTATTGAATCCCAAACCATCGTAGCCATTGCGGAACAGATAAAGGCTGTTCATGTACTGGGTGTTGAGGTTGCCATTGTGGTTGGCGGAGGCAATATCTGGCGCGGCATCGCAGGCAGTGCAAGGGGCATCGACAGAGCCACCGCCGATTACATGGGAATGTTGGCTACGGTCATGAACGCGCTGGCTTTGCAGGACGCTCTGGAGAATGCCGGCGTGCCGACGCGAGTGCAATCTTCCATTACGATGCAGCAAGTGGCGGAGCCTTATATCAGACGGAGAGCGATCCGTCATCTGGAAAAAGGCCGGGTCGTCATTTTTGCCGCAGGAACAGGCAATCCTTATTTCTCCACCGATACCACTGCAGCCTTGCGCGCGGCGGAAATTGAGGCTGAGGTGATCCTCATGGCCAAGAACAAGGTGGACGGAGTATATTCAGCTGATCCGTTCAAAGACCCTAATGCAGTCAAGTACGAAACCCTTACCTATCTGGACGTGCTTAACAAAAATCTGGGAGTTATGGATTCCACTGCTTCCTCTCTTTGCAAAGACAATAACATTCCATTGATTGTTTTCTCGATTACGGAGAACGGCAATATCAAGCGCGTGGTGCTCGGTGAGAAAATCGGCACCATAGTAAAAGGGAGTGTAGAATAGATGGCGCAATCCGTGAAGAAAAACGCCGAAGAACGTATGGAAAAAGCAGTAACATCCCTGAAGAAGGAACTGGCGTCCCTGCGTGCCGGACGTGCCAGCACCAGCCTGCTGGACCGGATTCAAGTGGAATATTACGGTGCGATGACACCTGTGAACCAACTGGGCAACATCACTCTGCCTGACTCCCGGACGCTCTTGATCCAGCCCTGGGACAAGTCAGTGATGAGCGCCATTGAGAAGGCGATTATGAAGTCGGATCTGGGACTTACTCCCGGCAACGACGGCAGTGTCATCCGGCTGGTGATTCCCGCTCTGACCGAGGAGCGCCGCCAGGAGCTGGTGAAGCTGATTCGGAAATACGGCGAAGAGGCTAAGGTTGCCATCCGCAACATTCGCCGTGACGCCAACGACGATATCAAGAAGCTGGAGAAAACCGGCATGCCGGAGGATGAATCCCGCCGCCATCAGGACGATATCCAGAAGCAAACCGATAAGTACGTGGCTGAAATCGAGAAGGTTTTGGCAGCGAAGGAAAAGGAAATCATGGAAGTATAAAACAACAGCCCCTTTCAATAAGGGGCTGTTCGGCCAAATCGGCCAAAACATGTGTGCCGGGGGAGATGACATGTTTCATTTGTTCAGAAAGGGAAAAACCGAGGAGGCGGCTCACGGGGAGATCACGAGAGAATCGCTTCTCCAGGGCCAGGTCCCCCGGCATGTTGCAGTCATCATGGACGGCAACGGACGGTGGGCCAAACAACGCGGACTTCCCCGCATCGCCGGACACCACAGCGGTATGAAGGCGGTCAAACGGGCAACCATCGCCGCCGACGACCTGGGCGTCAAAGTATTGACCATGTATGCCTTTTCGACAGAAAATTGGACCAGACCCCAGGAGGAAGTGGACTTCCTGATGAAGCTTCCCCAGGAGTTTCTGGCCATTGAGCTGGATGAGCTGGTGGAGAAGAATGTGCAGGTCCGTATGACCGGTATCAGAGAGGGGCTGCCCGCCCATACGCTGAAGGCGCTTGATGAAGCAGAGGTGCGCACCCGCGGCAATACCGGTCTTATTCTTAATTTTGCCTTGAACTACGGCGGCCGCAGTGAAATGCTGATCGCCATGCGGCAGGTGGCAGAGCGTGTGAAGAACGGCGAGCTTGCCGTGGAGGATATCCAGGAGGAGACCATTCAGTCCTCACTCCTAACCTCTCATCTGCCTGATCCGGATCTCCTGATCCGCACCAGCGGGGAGCTGCGGCTCTCCAACTTTATGCTTTGGCAGATGGCCTATACGGAGCTGTATTTCTCGCCCTTGTACTGGCCGGATTTTGGGGAGAAGCAATTCTTCGAGGCCGTACATGAGTATCAGAGAAGGTCGAGACGTTATGGCGGCCTGTGACCCATTGGAGGAATCGGCTTGAAACAGCGGATTATCACCGGCGTGCTGGCCGGAGGCGTATTTGTAGCAATGCTGGCGCTGGGCGGCTATTGGTTTTTGGGACTGGTGCTGCTTATGGCCATAATCGGTTATGATGAATTCATCCGGATGAACGGGCTGCAGAAGCAGCATTTCACCCGGTTTTTCGGCATGGCGGCCACTGTATGTCTGGTTGTTCCATGGGAGACCGGCCGGATCGGCTTCGGTTTGCCTGCGGAATCCTTTGTGTGGCTGATTCTATTCGTGCTGCTGGCAGTAACGGTCATATCCAAAAACAAGGTCACCATTGACCACGCGGCGGTTATGTTTGTTGGTATTATCTATATCGGCTTCGGTTTTCATTATATGGTGTCGTCCCGCTGGATTGAAACGGACGGCCTGTTCTGGACGCTGCTGACCTTTCTGTGCATCTGGGCTTCGGATGCAGGGGCTTATTTCGCCGGGGTGGCCTTCGGCAAAACACCCATGTGGCCTACCATAAGTCCGAAGAAAACCATTGAAGGGGCTGTAGGCGGCCTGCTGTTGGCCGTTGTGGTGGCGTTGGCTTTCCATTTTTATGCCCCGGATATTCTGAGTATGGGGAGAGCGGCGGCGATCGGGGTTTTGGCTGCAGCCGTGGGCCAAATGGGGGATCTGATCCAGTCGGCATATAAACGTGTCAAGGGGATCAAGGATACAGGCACCATCCTTCCCGGCCATGGAGGCATTCTGGACCGGGTGGACAGCTGGCTGATTGTGTTCCCGTTCCTCTGTCTGGTTTCCCTTATTCCGTAATCAAGAAGCAAAGGACGTGCGCACCATGAAAAAACGCATAGCGGTGTTGGGCTCAACCGGCTCCATTGGCACCCAGACCTTGGATGTGGTTGCCCACGACCCGGATTCCTATCAGGTGGAGGCACTGGCGGCGGGAAGCAATCTGGCCCTGCTGCTGAAGCAGATCCAGATGTTCTCCCCGAAGCTGGTTTGTGTGTCCAGCCGCCAGCTGGCGGAGGAAGTGGAGGCCGCGGCAGGTCCAGGCATTAGGGTGGTGTACGGGGACGAAGGACTGGTGGAGGCCGCTGCGGCTACAGAAGCCGAGCTTGTGGTAACCGCCGTTGTAGGCAGCGTCGGGCTGAAGCCCACCCTTGCCGCCATTGATGCGGGCAAAACCATCGGGTTAGCCAATAAGGAAACGCTGGTGTCGGCGGGACATCTGGTTTGTGAGCTGGCCCGCAAACGGGGCGTGTCCCTGTTGCCTGTGGACAGCGAGCATTCCGCCATCTTCCAATGCTTGAACGGAGAATCCCCCAAGGATATACATAAGCTCATTATTACCGCATCGGGCGGCTCCTTCCGGGACCGTACCCGCTCCGAGCTGGTTGGTGTTACGGTGGAGGAGGCTCTGCGCCATCCCAATTGGTCCATGGGCGCCAAGATTACCATCGATTCCGCCACCATGGTCAACAAAGGGCTGGAGGTCATTGAGGCCCATTGGCTGTTCAATATGGATTATGACCATATTGAGGTGATTCTCCATCCGGAGAGTGTGATCCACTCCATGGTGGAGTTTCGGGACCATAGTGTAATGGCTCAGCTGGGAACCCCGGATATGCGGATTCCCATCCAGTATGCTCTCTCTTATCCCCACCGGAAGCCAACACCGGCTGAGCCCCTGCGGCTGACGGAGATCGGAAGGCTTAACTTTCGCACTATGGACATGGAGCGGTATCCTTGCCTGGCGATGGCCTATGAAAGCGGCCGGGCAGGAGGGACGGCTCCCACCGTGTACAGTGCCGCCAACGAAGCGGCGGTTGCGCTGTTCCTGCAGGGCAGGATTGAGTTCCTGGAGATTGAGGACCGGATCGCAAGAGCTCTGGACGCCCACCGGAATGTGGCCCGTCCGGAACTGGAAGAGATCCTGCTGGCTGACCGGCAGGCCAGACAGATTGCTTCACGTTTGTAGCTTAGCCATGTGAATAAGCCTCCCCCGAAACGGCATATGCTTTAGGGTGTGTCTGAAAAGCGTCCCGGCCGGACTTAAGGGCAATCGGCTTGTATTGCCCTTGGTCTTAATGGTACTCTTTATAAAAGGACCTTTCTTTTACCAACTAAGGGGGAATCGATGTTGTCCAATATACAAGTCGGTCTTCAGATCGTGCTGATGTTCTTCGTGCTGGTTACCCTGCATGAATGGGGGCATTTCTACTTTGCCAAACGGGCGGGGATTCTGGTGCGGGAATTTGCCATCGGCTTCGGGCCGAAGCTTTTTTCGTACAAGAAAGGCGAAACCACCTATACGCTGCGGATACTGCCTATCGGCGGATACGTCCGGATGGCGGGGGAGGACCCGGAGATTGTACAGGCCAATCCCGGCCAAACCATCGGCGTACGATTGAAGGACGAAGTGGTGACCCATCTGTTCCTGGACCAGCTCGGCCAGCGCTCCAATGTCATCCAGGGCGAAATTGAGAGCATTGATCTGGAACGGGATTTGCATGTCCGGCTGATAGTGGAAGGGGAGCCGGTGCGGTTTGCCGTTGCCGAGGATGCCATGCTGGTAGCCCGTGGCAAGGAAACCCAAATCGCCCCCTGGAACCGACAGTTCGGCGGCAAAAGCGTCGGCAAACGGGCCTTGTCCATTTTCGCCGGTCCGGCCATGAACTTCATTCTGGCTTTTGTCCTCTTCCTGATCGTCATGATGATGAACGGCATGCCAACCAATGTGAAGCTGGGTAAAATTGAGCCGGGCAAACCGGCGGCTGTTGCCGGTCTGATGCCGGGGGATGTTATCCTTGAGGTTAACCATACTCCCATCGGCAAGGACCAGACGCAGCTGTCCCAACTGATCAAGAATTCCAAGGACCAGCCTATGCTCTGGATTATTGAACGCAATAAGGAGCAGATGCAGAAAACCATCACTCCTGTTGATATCGAAGGGACTGTCCGGGTGGGTGTGGAGCTTGGGTTTGACAAGCGCAGTGTCACCCCGGTGGAGGCCGTAACCGGCGCATGGGACAATACCGTATTTATGACCAAGAATATCCTTCTGGGCTTCAAACAAATGATTTTCGGCCAGTTCAAAATGGATGATCTGGGGGGACCTGTACGGATCGTCCAAATCTCCAGCGACTTCGCCCAGGCGGGCTTAAGCTCCATGATTTCGCTGACTGCCTTCCTGAGCATCAACCTGGGAATCTTCAATCTGCTGCCCATTCCCGCATTGGATGGAAGCCGGCTGCTGTTCCTGGGGATCGAGGCCATCCGGGGGCGTCCGGTGGACCCCAACCGGGAGAGTATGGTTCATTTTATCGGTTTCGCCATGCTGATGCTGTTGATGATAGCCGTGACGTACAACGATATTGTACGATTGATACAGGGATAAACATTGGAGGTTTTTAACGCACATGTCCAAGGAAAAGCAATTCGTCAAGGAGATCACACCGCAAAGCGAGGACTTCTCCCGCTGGTATATCGACGTGATCAAGAAGGCCGATCTGATGAGCTACGCTCCAGTCCGCGGCTGTATTGTGTTCAAGCCGGACAGTTATGAAATCTGGGAGAACATCCAGAAGGAGATGGACAGCCGCTTCAAGGAAACGGGCCACCGCAATGCTTACTTCCCGCTGTTTATCCCCGAGAGCTTCTTCCAGAAGGAGAAGGAGCATGTGGAGGGTTTCAACCCGGAGCTGCCGTGGGTAACGGAAGCAGCCGGAGAGAAGCTGGAGGAGCGCCTGGCTATCCGGCCGACCTCCGAAACCATGTTTGGCCACATGTACGCCGAATGGATCAACTCCTACCGCGACCTGCCGCTGCTCATTAACCAATGGGCCAATGTGGTCCGTTGGGAGAAGCGCACGCAGCCGTTCCTGCGCACCAGCGAATTCCTCTGGCAGGAGGGACACACCGCTCACGAGGACGAGGCGGATGCCCGCCGCGAGACCATGCAGATGCTGGAGATCTACCGCGATTTCGCCGAGAACTTCCTGGCTATGCCGGTGATCACCGGTCAGAAGACTCCTTCGGAGAAATTTGCGGGTGCCGTGGACACCTATTCCATCGAAGCCATGATGAAGGACGGCAAGGCAGTGCAAGCGGGCACCTCCCACTATCTGGGCACCAACTTTGCCGTAGCCTTCGATATCAAATATCTGGACCGCGACAACCAGCATCAATTCTGCCATACCACCTCCTGGGGCACCAGCACCCGTCTTATTGGCGCGCTGATTATGGTCCACGGGGATGACAGAGGCCTGGTGCTTCCGCCCAAGGTTGCCCCGACTCAGGTGATCATGATCCCCATTGGGCCGCCCAAAACACGGGAGCCTGTCGTAGCGAAGGTGAACGAGCTGTATGCCGAGCTGAAGAAGGCCGGCGTACGCGTGAAGGTGGATGACCGCGAGGGCCAAAGCCCGGGCTGGAAGTTCAACGAGTACGAAATGCGCGGTGTGCCGATCCGTGTTGAGCTGGGCCCCCGTGACCTGGAAGCCGGGCAAATGGTGCTGGTCTCCCGGGTCAACGGCGAGAAGAAGGTCATCCGTCAGGAGGACTTCATCCAGGAGGTTGAAACCATGCTGGAGGAGATCCATACCGCCATGCTGGAGAAGGCCCGCCAATTCCGGGACGAGCATATGACCGATGTGGATACCATGGACCAGTTCAAGGCTTTCCTGGACGAGAAGCGCGGCTTCGCATATGCGGGCTGGTGCGGTTCGGCCGACTGCGAGGCCAAGGTGAAGGAAGAAACCGGCGCCACCAGCCGGAATATTCCCTTTCAGCCGGCCGTCACCAAAAACACCTGCATCTGCTGCGGCCAGGAGGCTAAGCATACGGTGGTCTTCGGACGGGCGTACTAATCGGATACGTGATTCCAAAAAATGAAGGGCGTTTACGGAGGGATCTCCGCTAAACGTCTTTTTTTGCCACATCGGAACGGTTAGCCCCGCCATACACACTGTTTGCCTCCAATCCACGCCGCGAAATGCAAAAGTACAGTTATTTTCCGGCGAAACGGAGGATAAGCCCGAATTTCTGATATTTAACTGCACTTTTGCAGGATGGGCCTTCATTTTGGCGGATAACGGCAGTAATAGCTGCACTTATGCATTTAGAAAGCGATTGCCCTGCAATTGCTCCCAAAAGCTCTTGACGAACCTTGTCTCTTCCCCCCACAATAGAAGGTGCGGCATTTACGGCTGTGACTGGCAAGAATGGAAGATACGGAGGTGTCCCCATGAGTAATCCTGCGGAGAAAAGGAAACGGTTTGAGCTGCTGCTTGGGCAGGCTCAGGTTCCCGCAGACGTGGCGGAAGCATATTTTTCGGATGGGTTCATCGATATGGTGGAAGTCAGCCGCTCCAACCGGGAGTGGCATTTTCATCTCGTGAATGCGGTTTTGGTGCCGCGGGATATTTACCGGAGCTTCGTGAAGCTGATCCGGGAGCAGTTCCGCCATATTGCGGATATCAAATTGACCTTCCACTATACAAATGCGGTAACGCCGGAGGCGCTGGCGGAGGAATACTGGAGCCTGTTCGTGGAATGGGCCCAGCGGGAATCCGCTTCGATCAACGGCTGGTTGGCCAAGGCCAAGATGGAAGCCAGCGGCACGATGCTGACCGTAACCCTCCTGGACCAAATCGGCTTGGAGCTGGCCAAAAAGAAGCAGGTGGACAACCTGGTTCGCCAGTTTTATGAACGGTATTTCGCCGGAACCTACCAGGTGAAGCTGAAGGTAACGGAATCGGTCCAGGAAAAGGAAGAGGTGTACGACAAGTTCGCCCGCCAGGTCTCTGAGGAAGGCAAAAGTGTCACCCAGGAGATTCTGACCTCCATTGTCCGGGAGGAGGAGGCGTCCAAGGGTTCGGATGCGGAGCTGAAGCTGATGGTGGGCTACGATATCCGTGAGGATGCCGTTCCCCTGCAGCAGATTACCGAGGAAGAGAAGAAGGTGGCCATCCAGGGGATGGTCTTCGGCCTGGAGTCCAAGGAGCTGAAGACGGGAACGGTGCTGTTCTCCTTCAATATTACGGATTTTACCGATTCCCTGTCCATCAAGGCCTTCGCCAAAACCAAGGAAGATGTCAAAATTTATAGCCTGATCGCCAACGGCAAGTGGCTGAAGCTGCGGGGCAAGGTGGAGTATGACCGTTTTCAGAATCCGCCCGAGCTGATGATGATTCCTCAGGATGTCAATGAGGTGCTGCCGCCGGCTGAGCGCAAGGACAACGCGCCCGAGAAGCGGGTGGAGTTCCATGTTCACTCCAATATGAGCGCCATGGACGGCTTGACCCCCGTGGACGAATATATCAAAACCGCAGCCAAATGGGGCCACAAGGCCATTGCCATCACCGACCACAGCGTGGTCCAGTCCTATCCCGATGCCAACAAAGCGGCCAAAAAGCATGGGATTAAGGTGCTGTACGGGATGGAGGCCAATGTGGTCAACGACAGTGTGGCCATTGTGTTCAATCCGGAGGCGCGTCCTCTTAAGGAAGCGGAATATGTGGTGTTCGATATCGAGACCACAGGCTTGTCGGTTATTAACAACAAGATTATCGAGCTGGCCGGGGTCAAAATGAGGGACGAAAAGGTCATCGACCGCTTCGCCACCTTCGTGAATCCCCATGAACGGATTCCATATAACATCCAGCAGTTGACCAACATCAACGATGATATGGTCCGGGGCGCTCCCGAGCTGGAGGATGTGCTGCCCAAATTCCGGGAGTTTGTGGGGGACGCGGTGCTGGTTGCCCATAATGCCCGGTTCGATATCGGCTTTATCCAGGCTAACCTGAAATCCCTGGGCCAGCCCCCAATGGATAATCCCGTGTTGGATACGCTGGAGATGGCCCGGCTGCTTCTCCCCAACCTGAAGAACCACCGGCTGAATACTCTGTCGGACCGGTTCAAGGTTTCTCTGGAGAATCACCACCGTGCCGTGGACGATGCAGAGGCCTTGGGGTACGTGCTGTACCACCTGATCAAGGAGGCGGACAACCGGCGTATTACCGGGTTGGCGGAGCTTAATGAGTATGTGGGCAAGGACTTGTCCAACCAGCGGCCCTTCCACTGCTGCATCTACGCCAAAACCCAGGCAGGGAAGAAGAATCTGTACAAGCTGGTTTCTCTCTCCCATACCAAATATTACAATCGGGTGCCCTGTATCCCCAAAAGTGTGCTGACCGAATACCGGGAAGGGCTTCTGGTGATCTCCGGTTGCGAGAGGGGCGAATTCTACGAGACAGTTCTCAACAAGTCGATAGAGGAAGCCGAGAATGTGGCCCTGTTTTACGATGTGCTGGAGATCCAGCCCGTCGAGGTGAATATGCACCTGGTGGAAAAAGGCCTTGTCGGCAGCAAGGAGGACTTGGAGGGGGCGGTTCGCCGGGTAATCGAAATCGGGCGTAAGCTGGGCAAACCTGTGATTGCCACCGGCAACGTCCATTACCTGACTCCAAGGGATAAGATCTGTCGGGATATCACCATAAACGGCATTACCGGCTTCAGTCCGCTGAAGGATCAGCGCAAGCCGGATGTGCATCTGCGCACCACCGAGGAGATGCTCCGGGAATTTGCTTTTTTGGGCGAGGAAACGGCATATAAGGTTGTGGTGGAGAATACCTCCGCGCTGGCGGACGAGTTTGAGGAAATCAAGCTGTTCCCCAAAACGGGCGGTCCTACGGACAACGGTCTGTTTTCTCCCATTATTGAAGGTTCGGAGGAGGAAATCCGCACCAAGTGTTATGACACGGCCAAACGGATGTACGGCGAACCCGTGCCTGAGATTGTGACCGCGCGGTTGGAGAAGGAATTGAAGCCTATTATCGGCTACGGCTTCTCCGCCAACTATCTGATTTCCGAGCGTCTTGTAAAAAAATCCAATTCGGACGGCTATCTGGTCGGCTCCCGGGGGTCCGTAGGCTCCTCCTTCGTGGCCACGGCACTGGGCATCTCTGAGGTTAACCCGCTTCCGCCTCATTATATGTGCCTCTCCTGCCAATACAGCGAATGGTTCACGGACGGCAGCATTCCCTCGGGCTTCGATTTGCCGAATAAGGATTGTCCGAACTGCGGCGCACCGCTGAAGGGCGAAGGCCAGGATATCCCCTTCGAAACCTTCCTGGGTTTTAAGGGGGACAAGGTTCCCGATATTGACTTGAACTTCTCCGGCGATTACCAGCCGATAGCCCATAACTACACCAAGGTGCTGTTCGGCGAGAAAAATGTATTCCGTGCAGGCACCATCGGCACCGTAGCCGAAAAAACCGCCTTCGGCTACGTCAAGAAGTTCGAGGAGGAAAAGGGCGGCAACTGGCGGCTGGCGGAGATCAACCGGCTGGCGGCCGGCTGCACCGGCGTAAAACGAAGCACCGGCCAGCATCCAGGGGGCATCGTGGTTGTCCCCGATTATATCGACGTAGAGGATGTAACGCCAGTCCAGTTTCCGGCGGATGATACCTGCGCTGACTGGCAAACCACCCATTTTGACTACCATGCCTTTGAGGAAAATCTCCTCAAGCTGGATATTCTGGGACACGATGATCCGACCATGATGCGGATGCTCCAGGACCTGACGGGCATCGATCCTACAACTCTGCCCATGAATGATCCCAAGGTCATGAGCATGTTCAACTCTGTGGAGGCATTGGGCATTACGCCTTCACAGATCCGTTCTACCGTAGCCACCTACGGCGTGCCCGAAATGGGCACCAAGTTCGTCCGTCAGATGCTGGAGGAATCACAGCCCGCCACCTTTGCCGACCTGCTGCAGATTTCCGGTCTATCCCATGGAACGGGTGTATGGCTGGGAAATGCCCAGGAGCTCATTAAAAACGGCACCTGCTCCATCAAAACGGTTATTGGCTGCCGGGACGACATTATGCTTTATCTCATATATAAAGCAGGTATGGATGCGGGGTTGGCCTTCAAAATCACCGAAAGTGTACGGAAGGGCCGGGGCCTAAGCGAAGAGTGGAAGGATGAAATGAAGAAGTGCAATGTGCCGGCCTGGTATATTGATTCCTGCGAGAAAATCCAGTACATGTTCCCGAAGGCACATGCCTCGGCGTATGTTATTTCCGCAGTGCGGACGGCCTACTTCAAGCTGTATCATCCCATTGAATTTTACGCCACGTACTTTACGGTCCGGGCGGAGTCCTTCGAGGTGGAGCTGTTCTGCCAGGGGTATGACGCTATCCTGAGCAAGCTTCTGGAGATTGAAGCCAAGGGCTTCCAGGCTACACCCAAGGAGAAGGGCATGGTCTCCTTTCTGGAAATGGCTCTGGAGATGACCGCCCGTGGCTTCGGGTTTAAACCGGTGGATCTGTACCGCTCCGATGCCACCAAGTTCCTGGTAGACGGGGACAAGCTGCTGTTCCCCTTCTCGGCAGTGGACGGCATCGGCGAAAACGCGGCCAAGCAGATTGCGGCAGCCAAGGATGAAGGAGGAGATTTCCTCTCCATCGAGGATTTCCAGCAGCGCAGCCGCGCCACCAAAACCATTGTGGAGCTTTTGAAGACTATGGGCTGCTTCCGGGGACTGCCGGATTCCAACCAGCTTTCGCTCTTTTAATATTTATTAATGAAGAAGCACGTAAAAAAGGACTGGAAACGGCATGGCCGTTCCAGTCCTTTATCATAGGCTGGGTTAGAATTTGATCAGGAGCCAAGGACTGCCGGTTTCTTGGACAGATACAACCGGGTAAAAATAAAACGGGTAAGCGGGCCGACTATCAGGAGCTGAAGCGGCAGCGCGGCCAGCAGGTTCAGCCCGTAAGTCTTAAGCCAGCGGAGAAGCAGCCCCGGTTCCAAACCGCCGTGCATCAGCGTGCCGAACAAGGACATGCAAAATGCCATTCCAAGTACCATGCAGGTGGAAATAACCAGTACCTTTTTTACGGGATGGTCATCCGGTGCAAGCAGCTTGAAGGCCAACCCTTTGGCGATTTTGCCTACAATAAAAATATCCAGCACCAGGGCTACTGCCAATGCCGGAAAAAACGCAACAGCCGCTCCCGCGAAGATGGCGGTTGTAAAGCCTTCCGCCAGCATCACGTTATACAGACACATAAACAAAACCATGAAAAAGCACATTACGGACGTAAACACCAGCATTTCTTTTTTGTTTCTCCCCATGGGACAGCTCCTTTATCTCTGTTGAGATTCGTTTTATACTGGATTATCATAACGAATCATCTCGAATAATGTCAACCTAGTTTACAAATAATCCGGCAAAGGGGGCTGACATCATGAGTGACGTCAAACGTTCTTTGGGTCTCATTGACCTGATCAGTGAAAAGCATATGGAGCTGCGCAAAAAGCTGCATGAGGCAAGCGGCCAGCCGGTGAACAAGTCGGAGGCCCATATCCTGGCCGTGCTGGAGGCAAACGGTGTTCTAAGCATATCGCAGATCGGCCGGCAAATCGGCATGACCCGGCAGGGGGTCCATAAATATATGCAGGGCTTACAGACGGCAGGGCTGGTGGCCCCCGCGGCCACAGACGGGAATGCCCGGGACCGCCGGGTGGAGCTGACTCCGCAGGGAAGGGGAACCGTAAGTCTGCTTGAGCAGACGAAGCAGCAGCTGGAGGCAGAGATCACCCGGCGCCTTGGGGAAGCAGAGACGCAACGGCTTTTGGAATTGCTCCGCGGCAAGTGGCTGACATAAGCAGCGTGAAAAGTGGAATAATTGATTAGAACGGATTTCTCCGCTCCCTGCGGCCGTTCCTTGGCCCCGCCTTCCATGGTTTCTATTGTAAATAATGTGACAGATGTGCTATACTTCTATAGGTGATGTTGGATACTGCACGACGGTCAAGAGTGGGGAAACCCACTCTTTGCTCTTTGAATAGGGAGTTTTAGGGCTCCGGGGGCTAGGTTTGCAGAGGAACAATAAGCAGAAATAACCGCGTATGAGGGGGCATTGTGTTTTGAGCTTGCAGATAAAATCGGCAGTTGAAAGCATGGTCAAGCCGTTTCTCGACGAAAACGGTTTTGAACTGGTGGACATTGAGTATGTGAAGGAGGGAAGCAACTGGTTCCTCCGGGTTTACGTGGACAAGGACGGCGGCATCGATATTGATGATTGCGGCAGGGTCAGCGAATACGTAAGCGAGAAGCTGGACGCGAATGATCCCATTCCGGGAGCCTATTTCCTGGAGGTTTCTTCACCTGGCGCCGAACGCCCGTTGAAGAAGCCTGCGGATTTCGTGAAAGCGGTAGGCAAGCACGTATTCGTCACTACCTACGAGCCGGTGGACGGACTGAAGGAATTCGAAGGTTTGCTGGAAGCCTATGACGAGGCGGGACTTAAGATTAGAGTGGGCAAGAAGAGCCACAGCATCCCTTCTGCCAAAATGGCCAGCGCGCGTTTGGCTATCGTGTTTTAACACATAACGACTTGGACGGTTGCACATCGAAAGGAGGAATTCCATTCCCATGAACGCTGATTTTATCGAAGCCCTGTCGGAATTGGAGAGAGAGAAAGGAATAAGTAAGGATATTCTTCTGGAGGCTATTGAAGCGGCGCTAATTTCCGGATATAAGCGCAATTTCAATACGGCCCAGAACGTGCGGGTGGACATTAACAAAATGACAGGCCTTATCAAGGTCTATGCCCGCAAGACAGTGGTGGAGAATGTGCTGGACCCCCGGATGGAAATTTCCGTGGAGGCCGCGCGTCAGGTCAGTCCCAGCTATACGCTGGAGGATATTGTAGAGATCGAGGTTACCCCAAAGGACTTCGGACGGATTGCCGCCCAGACGGCCAAGCAGGTGGTTACCCAGCGCATTCGGGAAGCGGAGCGCGGCCTGATCTACAATGCTTACATTGATAAGGAAGAGGACATTGTAACGGGTATTGTGCAGCGTCAGGATCTGCGCAATCTGTATGTAGATCTGGGCAAGGTGGAGGCAGTTCTTCCCGTTGCCGAGATGATGGCCGGTGACAAGTTCACCCACGGCGACCGGGTGAAGGCGTACATCACCAAGGTGGAGAACACCACCAAGGGTCCGCAGATTATTTTGTCCCGTACCCATCCGGGTCTGCTTAAACGCCTGTTCGAGCTGGAAGTGCCGGAAATTTACGACGGTGTGGTGGAAATCCGCTCCGTTGCCCGTGAAGCCGGCTTTCGCTCCAAGATTGCCGTCCATTCCCGCAATTCCGAGGTGGAGCCCGTTGGGTCCTGCGTTGGCCCCAAGGGAGTCCGGGTGCAGACCATCGTGAATGAGCTGAAGGGTGAAAAAATCGACATCGTGCGCTGGTCCGAAAATGTGGACGAATATGTGGCCAATGCGCTGTCCCCCTCCAAGGTGGTAGAGGTGAATGTATTCGAGAGCGAAAAAATGTGCCGGGTCATCGTGCCGGACTACCAGCTCTCCCTGGCCATCGGCATCAAGGGGCAAAACGCCAGACTGGCAGCCAAGCTGACCGGCTGGAAGATCGACATCAAGAGCGAGACGCAAGCCGAGCAGGAATATGGCCGGCCCAGAACCTCGTCCGAGCTGATGCACCAGGATTCGGTGAGCATCGACTAGCCGCAGGCCTGGAGCAAGGAAGTGTGAATCTTGCGGCAAACGGGTGGTGGAACAATGAAACCTAGGAAAATCCCTCTCCGGAAGTGTGTAGCCTGCCAGGAGATGAAGGCCAAGAAGGAACTCATTCGCGTCGTCCGCACCCCGGACGAGCAAATTCTCATAGACTTATCCGGCAAAAAATCCGGCCGGGGCGCATATTTGTGCGGCAAGGCCTCCTGCTTTAAGCTGGCGAAGAAAAGCAAGGCGCTGGACAGAGCCCTGAAGCAGGCGGTGAGCCCGGATATTTATGACCAGCTGGAGCAGGATTTCATTCGGGTAGAGGATGAGTTTCACGCCCTGAAAAATGCGGAGTCTGGGGAATTGGAGTCTGAAGATGAATAAATCATTGTCTACGTTGGGGCTTGCCATGCGTGCCGGACGGGTACTGGCAGGCGACGATACTGTGTTGAAGGCGGTCCGCTCAGGCGAAGCCAAGCTGGTGATTCTGGCTGTGGACGCCGCCGCCAATGCGCAGAAAAAGTACAGGGATAAATGCTCACATTACCAGGTTCCTTTAGTGGAGTATGGCACCCGTCTTGAGCTTGGCGGGGCAGTGGGCAAGGTAGATCGGGTGGTCCTGGCCGTGACGGATGACGGATTCGCCGGCAGAATCGCCCAGGGCTTGGCAAAACCTGCGGAGGTGGAAGAACATTGACAAAACAGGACAAACAGGATAATAAAGACAAACTGAGAGTCTATGAATACGCCAAAACTTTAAATATGAGCAGCAAGGAGATTATTACTATTCTAAAAAGACAGGGAATTACCGTAAACAATCACATGAGTGTACTGGAGCCTAACATGGTCGGCTCCGTGGAACAATTTTTCCGTGACGTTAAAGCCAATGCCGCAGCCAAGCGGGTGGCGGAGACCTCCGGCAACGTAGCAGCATCCACACCGCCTGCTCCGGAGAAAAAGCAGGCCTCTATGGTGCAGGCTCAGCCTGCCAAGTCCGAATCTCCTGCTGCAAGCACAGAAGCAGCCTCCAAGCCGCAGCAATCCGAAGAAAGCGCAGCTCCGGCCCCGCGGGCACCGGAAGCTTCCTCTTCTGCACCGGCCGGTCAAAGCAGCAGCAGTCAGGGCAGCAGCAGCCAAGGCGGCTATCAGCGCCGCGAAGGCCAAGGCAGCGGCCAAGGCGGCTATCAGCGCCGTGAAGGCCAAGGCAGCGGTGGTCAAGGCGGCTACCAGCGCCGTGAAGGTCAAGGCAGCAGCGGTCAAGGAGGCCAAGGCGGCTACCAGCGCCGTGAAGGTCAAGGCAGCGGCGGTCAAGGAGGCCAAGGCGGCTTCCAACGCCGTGATGGTCAAGGCAGTGGCGGTCAAGGCGGCTTCCAACGCCGTGATGGCCAAGGAGGTCAAGGGGGCCAAGGCGGCTTCCAACGCCGTGATGACCGTGGACCGGGACTGGGCGCTATGGCATCTGCTCTGCAATCAGCAGGGGCTCCTGTATCCAGCAGCACTCCTCCCCGCAGAAATAACGACCGGGACAAAAACCGCGGCGAACACGGCCGCAATGACTACCAAGCCAGAAAACCCGTACAGGATAAGCCAATCCGCGTTCCAACCAATGTATCGGCGGATGACGATATTGTGCTTGATCTGCCAGCAGCAGGAGCAGCCAAGGTAGGCAGCGGCAAACGCGGCAAACCTGCTCCCAAACGTTCCGACGACCGGGGCGGCAACAACCGTTATGGCAACAGAGGCCGTAACCAGCAGCATAATGTTGTCAGGAAAGAAAAGATCGACAATACCCCCAAGAAGGTGATTGTCCGCGGCACCATGACTGTTGGCGAATTCGCCAAGCTGCTGCATAAGGACGTCTCCGAGCTGATTAAGAAGCTTCTGTTCCTGGGTGTGATGGCTACCATCAACCAGGAGCTGGATTTGGATACCATTGCGCTGCTTGCCACCGATTATGGTGTGGAAGTGGAGCTGAAGATTCCCGTTGATGAAACGAACATCGAAGCAACAGAAGAAAATGACGATCCCGCTGATCTGCAGGAGCGTCCTCCGGTTGTTACCATCATGGGTCACGTTGACCACGGTAAAACCACCCTGCTGGATGCTATCCGGCATACCAATGTGACGGAAGGCGAAGCAGGCGGCATTACCCAGCATATCGGCGCGTACCAAGCCGAAATCAACGGTCGGAAGATCACCTTCCTGGATACACCGGGCCACGAAGCCTTTACCTCCATGCGTGCCCGCGGCGCACAAGTAACGGATATTACCATTCTTGTGGTTGCAGCGGATGATGGCGTTATGCCTCAAACCAAGGAAGCCATTGCCCATGCCAAGGCGGCCAAGGTTCCGATTATCGTAGCTGTTAACAAGATTGACAAGCCGGATGCCAATCCGGACCGTATCAAACAAGAGCTGATGGAATTCGAGCTGGTGTCTGAGGAGTGGGGCGGGGAAACCATTTTCGCCAACATTTCCGCCAAGCAGCGTATGGGTCTGGAAAACCTGCTGGAAATGATTCTTCTGGTTGCCGATGTCCAAGAGCTGAAGGCTAATCCCAATAAACGTGCCAGAGGCACCGTTATTGAAGCCGAGCTGGATAAGGGTAAGGGCCCTGTTGCACGGGTGCTTGTGCAGAACGGTACCCTCAAGGTGGGCGACTCCTTTATCGCCGGCAACACCTTCGGCCGTGTCCGGGCTATGGTCAACGATAAGGGCAAGCGCCTGAAGGAAGCCGGTCCCTCCACTCCGGTGGAAATTACCGGTCTGACCGAAGTGCCTCAAGCCGGCGACATGTTCCTGGCCTTCGAGGACGAGCGTAAGGCACGGGAAATTGCCGACAAGCGGACCATCAACCAACGTCAAGCCGATATGGGCGCTAACACCCGTGTGACCCTGGACGATCTGTTCAAGCAGATCAAGGAAGGGGAAATCAAGGATCTTAACGTCATCATCAAGGGCGACGTACAAGGCTCCGTTGAAGCTCTCCGCGGCTCTCTCGAAAAAATCGAAGTGGAAGGCGCGCGGGTTAAGATTCTGCATGCCGGCGTAGGTGCCGTCACCGAGTCCGACATTATCCTGGCCTCCGCATCCAATGCGATTATCATCGGCTTCAACGTTCGTCCGGAGCCGGCTGCCTTGGCTACCGCCGAGCAGGAGAAGGTGGATATCCGCCAGCACCGCGTTATTTACAAGGTCATCGAAGAAATCGAATCCGCGATGAAGGGCCTTCTGGACCCTGTATTCAAGGAAAGTGTCATTGGCCAGGCTGAAGTCCGCAATACCTTCAAGATTTCCAAGGTGGGCACGATTGCCGGTTGTATGGTGATCAGCGGCAAGATTACCCGTTCCGCTGAGGCACGTTTGATCCGTCAAGGCATTGTGGTCTATGAAGGCAAGCTGGATTCCCTCAAACGCTACAAGGATGACGCCAAGGAAGTGGCACAAGGCTACGAGTGCGGCATTACCCTTGACCGGTTTAACGACCTGAAGGAAGGGGATATTATAGAAGCATTTATCATGGAGAGCGTAGAGAGGTGAAATAGGCATGGCCAAAATTCGCACCGGCCGGGTAGGGGAGCAAATCAAGAAGGAACTCAGCCTCATTCTGCAAACCGAGTTTAAGGATCCGCGGATGGGCTTTACCACCATTACAGGTGTAGAGGTGACGAATGATTTTTCCCAGGCGAAGGTATACTTGAGCGTTCTTGGTTCCGACCAGGAACGCCAGGATACGCTGAAGGCTCTGGAGCGGGGCAAGGGCTTCATCCGCTCGGAGCTGTCCAAACGGGTAAGACTCCGCATTGTTCCCGAGTTGATATTCCTTATCGACAGCTCGGTGGCTTACGGCAGCCGGATTGAGGAGCTCATTCACCGGATCAATGAGGATCATGAATCATGAGCGCCCCGAATCTGTCTTCGCCAGCTGACGCCTACCGGAATCAGCTGGAGGAAGCCAAAGCTTTTATTCAGGCGCATGACCATTTTCTGGTGGTATCCCATGTGAATCCTGACGGGGATGCCATCGGCTCTACCCTGGCCGTAGGCCAGATGCTTCAGCTGTTGGGAAAAACCTTCATGACTATCAATGAAGGGGAGGTCCCCTCTAAGTTCGGCATGCTGCCCCGTTCCGCCGAGATTCTGAACTATTCCCGGCATGGCAGCGCTGAGCCGCGTCCCCCCTTTGACTGTGTCATTGCGGTGGATTGTGCGGATTACCAGCGGATTGGGCTTGTTAAGGAATGGTTTACCGCGGAAACGCCGATTCTTAATATCGATCATCACCCCACTAACGACGGCTTTGGCCGGGTCAACCTGATCCGTGCCGATGCCGCCGCTACGGCGGAGGTGCTGTACGATCTGGCTGCACTGCTGGCCATCAGCTGGACGAAGCCGCTTGCCGACTGCATCTATACCGGGCTTTTGACAGATACGGGAGGTTTCCGGTATTCCAATACCACCCCCCGCGTATTGAAGATTGCCTCCGAAATGCTGGAGTACGGTGTAGACGGCAATGATCTGGCGGACCAGTTTTTGGAGAAATTAACCTTATCCCATGTGATGGTGCTCCAAAAGGCGCTTGCCGCCTTGAACTTTACCGGGGACAAGCGGATTGCCTGGGTGAGTGTGTCGCTGCAGGATGTAGCGGATGCCCAAGCCCAGAATGCCGATCTCGAAGGGCTTGTGAATTATCCCCGCAATATTGAAGGCGTCGAGGTAGGTCTTTTGTTCAAGCAGATTGACGGTGAAAAGTGGAAGGTCAGCTTCCGCTCCGCCGGATTGGTTGATGTGGCTGATGTGGCCAAGCATTTTGGCGGCGGAGGTCATATCCGGGCGGCAGGCTGTGCCGTGAAGGGGACGCTTGACCAGGTCGTGGACCAGGTTCTCCAGGAAATCCTAAGGAGGCTGCCATGAGCTTGGAAGGTGTTCTGCCCATCTGGAAACCTGTTCAATTTACATCCCATGATGTGGTGGCGAAAGCCCGTGGTATTCTCAAAATGAAGCGGATTGGACACACGGGCACCTTGGATCCCATGGTAACCGGTGTCCTTCCCTTATGCTTGGGCAGGGCGACCCGTCTGGTGGAATATATACAGGAAATGCCGAAGGAATATGAGGCCAAACTGGTCATCGGTCTGGCCACGGATACGGAGGATCTCACCGGAAGCGTCATTGAACGCGCGGATCAGGTGACGGTCACCGAACAGCAGATTCTTGAGGTTATGAACCGTTTTGTTGGCGTGATTGAACAGATTCCCCCGATGTATTCGGCAGTAAAGGTGGATGGGAAACGATTGTATGAGCTTGCCCGCGGCGGCGAGGTAGTGGAGCGCCAGCCCAGGCAGGTTACCATCCACAGCATACATATCCTATCGGTCAGGCTGGATGTATCGGAGCCGGAGATTGTGTTCCGGGTCCGCTGCTCCAAAGGCACGTATATCCGCACCCTGTGCTCCGATATCGGACGGGCCCTGGGTTATCCGGCTGTTATGGCGGAGCTGGTCAGAACCGGTACAGGCGGTTTGACCCGGGCGCAATGCGTTACTCTTGAGGAGCTGGCCGAGGCCAAACGGCAAGGAGACGCGGCATTGGCCCAATGGCTGATTCCTGCTGACCAGGCGATTTCCTTTTTCCCTGCCGTTGAGGTTGGAGAAGAGGCGGCGGTTCATGCCCGCCAAGGCAAAAAGATTCGTTTGGCAGCGGACGAAGCCGCCAAACAGCCGGACATGGAGCTGCCTGAGCAGATGCGCAGGCTGAAGCGGGTGTACGGACCCGGAGCGGACTTCCTCGGCCTGTTCAGGCTGGAGGATGATGGCCGGACGCTGGTGGCAGAGAAAGTGTTTTTGCCGGAGGCTTGATGAACTGGTTCTATAGGCAGGTGGAGAGAGTTGGAGATATTTCGTATACAGGCAGCCGCTGATGAGATTGCCCGCATCATTGCATCCGGCGCGCCCCAAGTGATGGCCATCGGAGATTTTGACGGGGTCCATGCCGGGCATTGCAAGGTATTGCTAACTGCAGTTGAGAAAGCCGGGACTCATGACTTGATTCCGGCGGTAATGACCTTTCACCCCCATCCCCGGGAAGTGCTGGGACATCCGCAATACCGGGATTCTTTGACACCCATTGAAGATAAATTGCGTCTGTTCGAAGCCCTGGGACTAAAGCGGGTTTATCTGGTCGGGTTTAATGAGAGCTTCGCACAGCTGCCCCCTGAGCAGTTCGTCGAGGATATTCTGGTATCCGGCAAACTGGCTTCCGTTGTGGTCGGGTTTGACTTTACCTTCGGCCATAAGGGTGCAGGCAGCCCGCAGCGGCTGAAGGAGCTTGCCAAGGGAAGGTTTGGGGTGGAAGTGGTCAGCCCGTACCATCTCAACGGGGAGAAGGTCAGCAGCACCCTGATCCGGGAATGTCTGGCCAACGGCCAGGTGGAGAAGGCGGCGCGGCTTCTGGAGCGTCCGTACTCCATTACCGGCAAGGTGGTCACAGGCGAAGGACGAGGCAGCACCATCGGCATTCCCACCGCCAACGTGGAAACCACTGAAGGATATGTGATTCCCGGAAGAGGGGTCTATGCGGTACGGTTCCTGCATGACGGGCAGTGGCACCGCGGGGTGATGAATATCGGCTGGAAGCCCACCTTCGCCAAGAAGGAGGGGGCTATATCCCTGGAGACGCATTTATTCGACTTCGATAAAAAGATCTATGGGGATGAAGTGTCCATCCGCTTTATCGGTTTTATCCGGCATGAGCGGAAGTTCGGCTCGGCTGAGGAACTGGTGGCCCAAATCGGCAGGGATATTAATTTGGCGAAAGAAATGCTAAGCTGACATTTACTTGACGCCAGGCTTGTGCTATACTAGTTCTTGTCGCCTGAAAACATAAATTTTCCGGCGGCGTTCATGAACCTTGGCTCGGTCTCCCGCTGCTCCGGCGGTCACTGGGCTAATGGGGATGTATCTACTATATCAAGGAGGTGAATTGGATGGCATTGACTCAAGAACGCAAGAACCAACTGATTCTGGACCATAAGACTCATGAATCCGATACCGGATCTCCTGAGGTTCAGATTGCTATCCTTACTGAAAACATTACAAACCTGACTAACCACTTGCGCGTGCACAAGAAGGATCACCATTCCCGCCGCGGTCTTCTGAAGATGGTCGGTCACCGTCGTAGCCTGTTGGCATACTTGAAAAACAAGGATGTTAGACGCTACAGCGCTCTTATCGAGAAACTGGGTCTTCGTAGATAAGGTTAGAGGCGATGACGTTTGTCATACGCTGTTAGCTTAAACTGCGGGTGCCGCAGCGTCCGTCTAACGGGCCCCAAGGCTGCGGTGCAGATCATGGGAAAGCAACCAATGATTGCCGTGCTGTTACCGACGCATGGATCAGAATTGGTTGCTTTTTCTGTATTTTCACCAGATTAGGCATGAAAAAGAAGGAAATACTAGACAACATGTTGAAATTAACAGTCATTGCCGTCCGTATCTAGTCCTATTGAACTTCGGTATAAAGGGACAGGCAGGGCGTTACATAACGTGAAACAGACAGCTTAGAATGCCTAAAGGCAAGCGAATATGGCCAGGTTCTGCTGGCGCAAAATTGATCAGGAGGCAAGGTATGGAGCAAATCAAATTGGAAATCGGCGGCCGCACGCTTATTTTGGAAACCGGCAAGCTGGCCAAGCAAGCCAACGGAGCTGTTATGGCCCGTTATGGAGATACCGCCGTATTGTGTACGGTTACCGCGTCGAAGGACCCTAAGGATCTTGACTTTTTCCCATTAACAGTGAACTATGAGGAACGTCTTTATGCAGTCGGCAAAATTCCCGGCGGCTATATCAAGCGCGAGGGACGTCCCTCCCAGAAGGCAATTCTCTCCAGCCGGTTGACAGACCGTCCCATTCGTCCGTTATTCCCGGAGGGTTTCCGGAATGATGTGCAAATCGCCAATCTGGTTATGAGTGTGGATCAGGACAACTCTCCTGAAATCACCGCTATGATCGGCACCTCCTGCGCATTGGCCATCTCCGATGTTCCGTTCAGCGGACCTATCGGCGGTGTGATTGTTGCCCGTGTGGACGGACAATTCGCCATTAACCCCACGGTGGAGCAAGCTGCCAAGAGCGAAATGTATCTGGTGGTTGCCGGTACCAAGGACGCCATTATGATGGTGGAAGCCGAAGCACATGAGCTTCCGGAAGAAGTAATGCTGGAAGCGATCATGTTCGGCCATGAGGAAATTAAGAAAATCTGCGCCGCCATCGAGGAATTTGTCAAGCAAGTGGGCAAACCCAAGATGGAGGTTGTCCTTCATGCTGTTGAAGGCACTGTGAACAGCGACGTGCGCGCGTATGCCCAGGAGAAGCTGGTGCAAGCCGTGCGCATCGCCGAGAAGCATGCCCGTACGGAAGCGATTGAAGCGGTGAATGCGGAAACCGTTGAGCATTTTAAAGCCGTTTATGAGGATGATTCCTCCAAGATTGCCGACGTGAAGGAGGTTCTTTACGATATCGTCAAGGAAGAAGTCCGCCGCCTGATCACCCATGACAAGGTGCGTCCTGATGGCCGTGGTTTGGATGAAATCCGTCCTATCTCCTGCGAAACCTCCCTTTTGGCACGTACACATGGCTCCGCCTTGTTTACCCGTGGCCAAACCCAGGCTCTGTCCATCGCAACCTTGGGCTCCATCGGCGACGAGCAAATGCTGGACGGTATTGACCTGGAAGAGCGCAAGCGGTTTATGCATCATTACAACTTCCCTCCGTTCAGCGTAGGCGAAGCCCGTCCGCTCCGTCCGCCTGGACGCCGGGAAATCGGACATGGCGCCTTGGGCGAACGTGCTCTGGAAATGGTGCTGCCGGATGAGAAGGAATTCCCGTACACGATCCGTGTTGTATCCGAGGTTCTGGAATCCAACGGCTCCACCTCCCAAGCTTCCATTTGCGCCAGCACTATGGCTTTGATGGATGCAGGCGTACCGATCAAGGCTCCTGTTGCCGGTGTGGCAATGGGTCTGATCAAGGACGGGGAGCATGTTTCCATTCTGACCGATATCCAAGGCATGGAAGACCACCTGGGCGACATGGACTTTAAGGTAGCCGGTACCGCCAAGGGTGTAACTGCCATTCAGATGGATATCAAAATCGACGGCATCGACCGCAACATCCTGAAGGAAGCTCTTCAGCAGGCCTACAAGGGCCGGATGTTCATCATGGAGAAGATGCTGGCCACGATCGACAAGCCCCGTAAGGAGCTGTCGCAGTATGCGCCTAAGATCATCACCATGTCCATCCACCCGGATAAGATCCGTGAGGTTATTGGCGCAGGCGGCAAGGTGATCAACAAGATCATCGAGGAAACCGGCGTTAAGATCGATATCGAGCAGGACGGCAGCATCTTTATTGCCTCCAGCAACCAAGCCGCCAACGAACGCGCCCGTGAGATCATCGAAAGCATCGTCCGTGAGGTTGTGGTGGGTGAAACCTACCTGGGCACCGTGAAGCGCGTGGAGAAGTTCGGCGCCTTCGTTGAAGTGCTGCCCGGCAAGGAAGGTCTTGTCCATATTTCCCAGCTGTCCACTGAGCGCGTAGCCAAGGTGGAGGACGTGGTGAATATCGGCGATAAGATCACCGTTAAGGTCACCGAAATTGACAACCAAGGCAGAGTGAATTTGTCGAGGAAGGCAACCATGTCTTAATTTGAATTCCCTCACTAATACAGCCCGGAGAAAACGCGTGATCCGCGTGTTTTCCGGGCTGTTCGCTTTGGCTGGGAGTTCCTCGTTACGTGGTGCCAGTGACGTCAACCGTCACTCCTTCTCCGAGGCTGGTTTCGTCCATGGTGCGCACCATGCCTGCAGAACGTCCAGCGACTTGAACAGCAAAAGACCGACCAAACCCATGACCACAATGCCGCAGAACATCTCTGCGTAATTCATGCGGGCCCAGGCGCTCATGATCAGGTAGCCGATGCCGTAGTCGGTAGCGTAATTTTCGGCAAAAAACAGCGATGCCAGCGATATGCCGATGCTGATCCGCAAGCCGGAGAACATATGCGGCAGGATGGCTGGCAGCACAAGATACCGCCACACCTGCCTCCGCGAAGCGCCAAAGCCATTCATGACGCGGAAATAGGGCTCGGGCACCTGTGCAACGCCATCCCGTACAGATAACATCATCTGGAATACGATGATCCAGATGATCAGCATGATTTTTGACGTATTGCCAAGGCCAAAAAGCAGCATAAATACAGGAAGGAACGCCACCTTCGGAATGGGATAGATAAAATAAACAAACGGCGACAGCAGGCGCCCAAACCACTTGCCCGTTCCCAATAAAATACCGGCGGGCACGGCGATCAAGAGAGCAATCGCAACAGCCACGAGTACGCGTGCAATGCTGGCAAGGGCATGCAGGAGCAGCGGCAGCTTCAGGTAGGAGAACGACGAAAGCGGCGGCGGAATCGTATGGCTATCGAGCAAAGAGTGGAGGAGCTGCCACAGCAGCACAAAGCTGAGAAAGCCGGCGAGCTGAGTCCAGATGGTCCGTTGCACCCGTTTAAGAGCCTCAATCCGCCGTCGCATAGTCACTCCGTTCCACATTCATCCATTGCCGGATGCTGATGCAGGTCTCATAGAACCCCAGCTGTTCACGGGGATCGGCGCATCCGTAAAACGGATTTTTTCTGCTCTCGATCTTTTCCGAGCCGCTTAACAGCAAAATATGTTCGCCCATCATAACTGCTTCTTCAATATCATGCGTTACCATCAGCATAGTCGTTTGCCGCCGCTGCAGCTGCGCCAGCATCAGATCCTGCATGGCATGTTTGGTGACCGAATCAAGCGAGGAGGTTGGCTCGTCCATCAGCAGAAAATCGGGGTCGCCGACAAGTGTGCGGGCCAAAGCTGCGCGCTGCCGCTGCCCGCCGCTCAGCTCATGCGGATACTTGTCACAGAGTGTGTCCAGCTCCATCTCCCGCAGCAGCTGTATCACCTTGTTTCTCTGCGCCGTACCGCTACCCCGTCCCCCGCTCAGCTGAAGCGGCATATGGACAGCTTCATAAACGGTTTGCCAGGGGAAAAGCCCAAGCTCCTGCATCAGAAAAGCGGTGCCTCGGCGTGGCCGCAGTACCTCTGCGCCATCCACCGTAACACGCCCTTCGGCCGGTTGGATAAACCCGGCAATGACGTTTAGCAGAGTGCTTTTGCCGATTCCCGATTTGCCGATTAACGCATAAGACACGCCTTTTTTCAATTCCAGCCCCAACCGGCTAAAAACCGTTTGACCGCCAAGCCTTACGGTCAAACCGGCCAATTCTACAAAAGATTGCATTCTTTGTGCGCCTCTCTTCCCGACTGTCCCGCTGCTATCCGGCTATAGACGATACAGCAGCAGCCAGCGGTATTTTGTGCCAAAATCATACCACAAGCGTCAGAAACGGACAATTCATTAACCGTTAACTCCGGACGGATCGTATCTGCTGCTGCATCCACTGTGACATCCGTCACCAGAGCAAGCCCAGTTGGCATGGTAAGCTTGGATAATCAACTAGCGGGAGGAAATAGCACCATGACGTATTCCGTTCTGATGTACCATGAACTGCGGGAGGCGCGGGACTTCGATCCGGAGCGGCCGTCCCCCATTGATGTGAGGCAGTCCTATAACGATGTGTTGCCCTCGCTGCTGTTCGTTACCGTGGAGCAATTCACCGAACAAATGGCTTATTTGCACGAACAAAACTATTATACGCTATCGCTGGAGGAGATCCGGCAGCATTACGCAACCGGGAAGCCGCTTCCCGAACGTTCCGTGCTGCTTACCTTCGATGATTGCTTCCAGTCGGTTCGGACTTATGCCTTGCCCGTGCTGCGACAATATGGTATGCGTGCCGTAGCGTTTGTCGTGACGGGCTGGCTGCATGATCAGGCGCGTGCCTTCGATCCGCACAAATCGGTTTGTATGGCTTCCAGTGAGTTGGCGGATATGACCGATGTATTCGAATTTGCCAATCATACAGACTCTATGCACCGGCGTTACGGCCCGGAGGCAAGCGATCTGCTTCAGTCTGACGATGCAGCGTTAGCCGCCGATCTTGAGCAATGCAACGCCCATCCTGTCATCCAGGCGGGTGATGTGTTCGCATACCCGTTCGGGCTGTATGATGCGCGTAATATAGACGTGCTGCGGCAAGCAGGCTTCAAGCTGGCGTTTACGACTGAGCCGGGGCGAAACGGCCTGGACAGCGAGCCCCTGCGGCTTCGGCGCAATGTTGTACCCTATTTGATGGATATGGAACGGTTCAAACAGATTTTATAACAGGATGTGGGAATGATGAGGAAAATAACGGGATTTGCACTATGGACAGTCATACTGATGATGATGATAACGGCTTGCAGCGGGAAAGACGCACCCGCGACGCCGGAACCGGGGGCGGAAACCCCGGCCGGATCGGCGTCGGGATCAAAAGTGGGCCCTCCCTCCGGGAAAAAGTTTGTTGTTGGTATTTTGCCGGCTGAAGCGGCGATTCCGATTATTCTGGCTCAGGAGAAGGGGTTCCTGAAGGAAGAAGGAGCAGCGATCGAGATCAAGGCGTTCTCGTCACCAGGTGACAGGAATATCGCCGTGCAGGCGAAGGGACTGGATGCCGTTATTGCGGATGTGATGACCGCGGCGGCCTTCCGGCATAACGGGATTGCGATGACCGTCACATCCGACATTAGCGAGGACTTCAAAATCCTGTCTTCGCCCGGCTCCGGCATAACGGCCATGAACCAGCTAAACGGGAAAAAAGTGTCGCTGGTGCGCAATTTTATTCTGGAGTACATTATGGATCAATACGCACAAAAGGACGGTTTCAGCTACAGCATCGTCGAGATTCCGTCGTTTGCCGGCCGTGCGGAAGCGCTGCTGTCGGATCAGATCGACGGCGTAGTATTCACCGAGCCGCAGGCTGGCATGCTGGTCAAGCAGGGCGCCCATCTGCTCGGCAGCTCCAGAGAGGCGGGCATCAAAGGCGGCACGCTGCTGTTCACGGACGAAATGATCAAACGTTATCCCGGCGACATCGCCGCTTTCTATAAGGCCTACAACCGTGCTATCGACTATATGAACGCCACCGACCCGTCCCAATATGTGGACATTCTGATTCGTTATCAGTTCCCCGAGCAAATTGGCGCCTATTTGACCGGTCTGACCGGCGGTTTCGAACATGCCGGCACCATCGAACGGGAGCGTTTCGACGATATTGTCAGGTGGACGCAAACTAAAGGTTTGATAAACAAGACATATAGCTATGAGGATCTGACTGATTTCTCGTTTGTTGCGCCATAAGGTCTCTTTTCACCCTTTTTTTCCGCAAGTGAAATCAAGCCAGCCCGATTTCCATTCCTCTATAATGACGATAGAGTGGTTGAAACGAGGTGAACGGACTCATGTACGAGTGGCGCAAGCAAATCCAAATCATCGTGGATGAAATTGATGAATGCATCAAGCAGCATAACAGCGAGGCTATAACGCTGGGGCATCTTTCCTGCAAGCTGGGGTATTCCGAGTTCCATACCACCAGAAAGTTCAAGGAAATATCCGGTATGCCGTTTAGAGATTATCTGCGGCTCAGGAAGCTGGCCTTTGCGCTGAAGGAGGTGCGGGATAGCCAAAAAAGCATGTTGGACATTGCTTTTGATTATGGATTTTCCTCACATGAAGCCTTTACGCGTGCTTTTAAGGTGACCTATGGTGTTGCCCCAGGTGATTACCGTAAACATCCGATGCCTGTGATCCTCCGTACAAAAATCAACTCCTTCGACCGCTACTTTTTTGGATGGGGAGAGATTGGTATGATGAAGTCTGCAGATGATCTTAGGATTTATGGTGTAACCATTCCCGCACACAAGTTCCTGCATATTAAGAATGCCGAGAGTAACGGGTATTGGGATTTTTGGCAAAAGCAAAGTCTGATTCCGGGGCAGGACTGCGAAACGATTTGCGGCCTGCTGGACAGCATCAAGGGCAAACTGGATGATAACGGCGGGAGTGAGAGCAACAGCGGCAGCGGTCAAATTATGGCCTACATCAATGATCCTGACGGCAGGCTCTGCGATTGGGGCATTCCCCGTACGGAATGTTATGGTGTGCGTCTTCCTTTTGACTATAAAGGAGAAATACCGCACCAAATGCTGATGGTGGATATTCCCGAAGCCGAGTATATGGTTTTTGAGCATGGGGCCTTCGATTACGAGCAGGAAAACCGCAGTGTGGAGGAAAAGATGGAGAAGGCCATGGCAGAGTTTGATTATGCTGGCATTGGCTATTGCTTGGATACGTCACCTGGCCGAATCGTTTATATGTATCATGATCCGGAGCGATATTGGAAGTATATCCGGCCGGTGCGGAAGCTCTAGTCCTAACATCCTGACCTGCTCTTCCAGGCGATAAACATCCGGCCTTTTCCCTTGACTTTGACGCAGGGGAAGGGAGTATGCTGAAGCTATAGAAATCAAGCTTAGCCAGGAGGAGTAAGCATGGAAGAGCTGGTGAAGATCAGGGAAGTGGCGTTGAAGTATGATATTACGGCCCGCACGCTCCGGTATTATGAGGACATGGGTTTGTTAGCGAGTGTTAGGAGCGGAGATTACGCGTACCGGATGTATGACGGGCAGGCATTAAAACGCCTGGAGCAGATTCTGGTGCTGCGCAAGCTGAACATTAGTGTGAAGGATATCTCCCGTATTTTCAACTCTCCGGGTACGGAGGTGTTGATGGAGGTGCTCGGAGGGAAGGTGGCCGGCATCGATGGAGAGATGGCGCTTTTGCAGGAGCTGAAGGAAATTGTGCTGGAGTTTATCCGATTGATCGAGGAGTCTCCTTTTCCCGATGCCGGGGATATCCGCCTTCTGTTCGAAAAGGCCAAGGGAATGGAAGGCCAACTGGTTGCCGCTTCCCTCCACGAGGAGCAGCCGGAAACGGTTACAAGGATGCTGGAGGTAACGGATAAGCTGGAGCGGCTGCCTGATGTTCGTGTGATCAGGCTTCCTCCGGTGAAAATGGCCTGTTCGGGAGAGGCCGAGTTGGAGGTGTTTGACCGTTGGTTCAGCGCCATCGATACCCGGCATTATCTGACTCCCCGGGATTTTATGTGGTTTAATGCCCGGACCAACCGGTTTGAGTGGCTGTTTGCGCTGACACATGGCATGGAGGATACGGGAGGGTTTGAGGTGATTTCCTTTCCCGGCGGCCTGTATGCGGTTGCATCCGCTATTGACGGGGATGAGATCCCGAAGGTGAATGCCCTGATTCACAAGTGGGTGGATCAGAATGAGCACTTCGAGGTATCGACCTCCGCTAATGATCCGCATGAACGTTATGACATGGGACATATTTTTACGCCGAAGGTGTTTAAGGAGTGTACGGGATACCATATGATGGATTTGTTTGTGCCTATTGTGCTCCGGGGGGCTGTCCGCTCCTGAAACGGAGCCGGCCAAAACGTAGCTAGCCGATATGGAGCTAGCCGATACGGGGCCGGCCTATATGATAGCGAACAACAAATGTTCGCTATTCAGGAAAAACACGACTTTTTAGCTGAATAGCATACATAAAATGATTACTATTACTCAAAAACGCCTTATACATAAGCCATTTTCAACGGATAGTAATCATTTTATGTAGCTTATCTGGGCTCCGGAGGGGCAGAGTGGGTATATAGCGTACATTTTATGGCGCTTACATTCGGAGTTTCCTAATTACTCCGAGACCCTGACTCCCCAGCTTAGGTTCCCAACCGCCCCAGTTCTGCCTCCCGGCTTTACCTCCAGCCCCCCGGTTGCACCTCCAGCCCCCCGGTTGCACCTCCTGCCTTCCGGCTTTACTCCTGCCTCTCAGGCTTACTACGGCTATCTACGCTAACCTTAGTTCCTCCAGCATCTGCTCCTATCTCCCGTTTTCCGGCCTGGCCCGGATTTTTTCGTGTGCCGCTTCACATAACCTTGTCCAAATAGGCATACTATGAGAAAAATACGTATATGTCGAGGTGCTGAAGCACATGAATGTCAGAGATCCGCGGATAAAAGCCCTGACACTGTTGTCGGTGGCATTGATGGTATGGGGGATCAGCCGCACACCTTCGGTGATGCAGTATATAACGGATGTCCAAAACGGGACCAGCGCCCAACAGATGCGGATCGCTGCGCAAAGCGCAAGCAAGAAGCCATTCCCCGGAGGCGAACCCCAGGCAGTGGCTGTATGGGGCCGTGCGGCAGAGGACTCCGACCCGAAGCTGCTGCAGCGGATCCGGGATGAAGCGGAGAAAACCCGCATCGCACCCGCGAATGCCCGGCTGGATCGGATCTGGAAAGCCATACCGGAGCTCAACGGACGGGAGATCGATGTGGACAAGACCTATCGGCTGTCCCTGCCGCTTCCGTCGGGAAGCCCGATTCCGTATGTATATAAGGAGATCAAGCCTCAGGTGAAGCTGGATGATCTTGGAGCGCAGCCCACCTACCGTGGCAACCCCGACAAAAAAATGGTGTCCATGATGATTAATGTGGCCTGGGGAGATGAGTACCTGCCCTCCATGCTGGAAACGCTGCGGAAGGAAAATGTCCATGCCACCTTCTTTTTTGACGGGACCTGGCTGTCCAAAAATCTGGAGAAGGCCAAGGAAATCGGCGCGGCCGGGCATGAGCTGTCCAATCACGCGTATACACATAAGAACATGAGCCAGCTGTCCCGCACCAAGGCGGAGGAGGAAATCCGCAGAACCCAGGAGCTGCTGGAGAAGGTCGGTGCAAAAAATACGCTGTTCGCTCCTCCCTCAGGGGATTACGACCAGGAAACGGTTGAGATTGCGTACAGTATGAAGCTGCGGACCGTTCTATGGACCATTGATACGGTGGATTGGCAGAAGCCCAGGCCGGAGGATGTGGTCGCCAAGATAACGTCCAAGCTGGAGCCGGGGGCCATGATTCTGATGCATCCCACTGCCTCGGCCTCCCAGGCGCTGCCCGGCATGATCAAGGCTGCCAAGCAAAAGGGGCTTGCCTTGGGCACTGTTAGCGAATTAATTTCTCCCGAACGGGTGCCGGAACTGGAAACCAGTCTGGGCAAGTGATAAACTTAAGGTTGCGCGGTACGAAGGATGACCCGCGGATGCTTGCGAAGCCAGTTTTCGCTTACGCGAAAACCCTTAAGGAGGAACACACTTGAATCATTATACATTGCCTAACGGATTGAGAGTTGTGCTGGAGCATATCCCCACTTGCCGGTCCGTTTCCTTTGGCATATGGGCCAAAACGGGCTCCCGGAACGAGAACCGTGCCCAAAACGGGATTTCCCACTTTATTGAGCACATGCTGTTTAAAGGAACGGACCGCCATTCCGCCAAGGATATTGCGGAGATTTTCGATGGTATCGGCGGCAACATAAATGCATTTACCACCAAGGAATATACCTGCTACTACGTCAAGGTGCTGGATGAGCATCTGCCGCTGGCCATGGAGGTGCTGGCAGATATGTTCTTCCACTCCCGCTTCGATCCGGTTGAACTGGATAAGGAACGCAACGTCATCCTGGAGGAAATCTCCATGTATGAGGATACTCCGGATGATCTGGTCCATGATCTGATGGCCAAGGCGGTATTCGGCGATCACTCTCTCGGACAGACCATTCTGGGTCTGGAGGATAATCTCCACCGCTTCCAATCTGAGGATCTGCGGACCTATATGCAGGAGTTTTACGGCATTGGCAACATTGTTGTAAGCATGGCAGGCAATTTCAATGACGATGTCATGAAGCTGGTGGAAGAGCACTTCGGCGAATATGCCAATGCCGGAAGAGACATCCCTCTGGAGAAGCCGGCATTCCATTCGGATTTGCTCTATCATCATAAAACAACGGAGCAAAACCACATCTGTCTGTCCCTGCCGGGCTGCTCTATGAAGGATGAACGGCAGTATGCCATGATTCTTCTGAACAACGCCATCGGCGGCGGCATGAGCTCCCGTCTGTTCCAGGAGATCCGCGAAAAAAGAGGCCTGGCCTATTCGGTCTACTCCTATCATACGGCTTATCTGGACTCCGGCGTGTTTACCATCTATACCGGTACAGCGCCCAAACAAACCGAGGAAGTGCTGAAGGTCTCGATGGAGATTATCGGGGATATCATCCAGAACGGGATGACCGCGGCCGAGCTGCGCAAGGGCAAGGAGCAGTTGAAGGGCAGCCTGATCCTGAGTTTGGAGAGCACCAGCAGCCGCATGAACCGTTTGGGCAAAAACGAGCTGATGCTGGGCCGGCACTATACGCTGGATGAGATCATCGAGCGTATCGAAAGCGTGCAGCTGGACCAGGTTCGCGAGCTGACCCGGGAGATTTTCAACCGTCCGTTTGCATTGGCCATGGTAGGCCAGTCGGACCAAGCCATCAAGGAATTCAGGAGGGATACCTTTGTTTCAAGTGCAACTGAAAAGACTGCCGGGCAATGAGGACGTTCTCTTGCCCAAGCGGATGTCGGAGCTGGCCAGCGGCTTTGATCTGCATGCGGCAGTAGCAGAGCCGGTTATCCTGCATCCCGGTGAGCGGAGACTGATTCCTACCGGGTTTGCCATGAGCATGGAGCGGGGGCTGGAGGCTCAGGTCCGTCCGCGCAGCGGGCTGGCGTTAAAGCACGGCATCACCTGTCTCAACACGCCAGGTACCATCGACGCGGATTACCGCGGCGAGGTGAAGGTGCTGCTTATCAATTTGGGGCAGGAGCCCTTCACCATTACCCGCAATGAGCGGATCGCTCAGATGGTGATCCAACTGGTGCCTGACATCCAACTGGTAGAGGTCGAGGAGCTGACGGACACCGAACGCGGTGCGGGCGGCTTCGGGCATACCGGAACCAAATAAACGTACAGCGCGGCTATTCCGCCTGTGAAGAAACACCGGGTCTCTCTCTGGGAGACGCCGGTGTTTTTGCTGTGCTCCACTTTGCGGCAGAAGCGGGGCAAGGGCCGTGCTTCTTCATGGACAGGCTGGGCAGTAACCCAGCGCTCCTCTCGCGCATACCATGAGATATTGAAGGACGGAAAGGGGTGTGTATGGGTGCTCACCGAAACGCAGGTGGTATTGATCGGCGGGGATGCCCGCCAGCTGGAGGTGATCCAGAAGCTGCTGGAGCTTGATGCGGGTGTGCAATTAATCGGCTTCGACAATCTGCAGATGCCTATAAATGGAGCGGCCCGGGTTAAGCTGACAGTGGAGGTGCTGGAAAAGGCGGATGTGCTCATTCTGCCGGCTGTTGGCACGGATGACGCAGGCAAGGTGGAATCCGTGTTCGGCACGGAGGAGCTGGTGCTGACCCGTGAGCTGGTGGCGGCGCTGCCAAAGCATGCGAAGATTTTCACAGGGATGGCGAAGAATTATCTCCGGGAGCTCTGCAAGGATGAGGGAATCCGGCTCGTCGAAATGTTTGACCGTGACGATGTGGCGATTTTCAATTCCATTCCCACAGCGGAAGGCGCCATTATGATGGCGATTCAGCATACCGATTTTACGATACATGGCTCTGTCAGTATGGTGCTGGGCATCGGCCGGACGGGGCTGACTCTGGCTCGTACCCTGAAGGGGCTAGGCGCCCATGTCAAAGCCGGCGTCCGCAAGCAGGAGGATTATGCAAGAGCCTGGGAGATGGGCTTCCAGCCCTTTTATACACGGGATTTGATCGCGCAGGTGCAGGATGTGGATTTCCTGTTCAACACGGTTCCGGCTCCTATTGTATCGGCTCAGGTGATTGCGCATATTCCCCACCGTGCCCTGATTATTGATCTGGCCTCCAGGCCGGGGGGGACGGACTTCCGGTTTGCCGAGAAGCGCGGCGTCAAGGCGATGCTGGCTCCGGGGCTTCCCGGAATTGTGGCGCCGAAGACGGCAGGGAAGATCATCGCCAAGACGGTTGCAGATATTCTGATGGAGGATATTGTGAAGGGAGGGAATGCCCCATGAGTATTTGGAAAGGGAAAACGGTAGGCTTTGCCTTGACGGGCTCACATTGCACCTTTGAGGAAACCATGCCCCAAATCCAGCGTTTTGTGGACGCCGGAGCCAATGTCATCCCCATTGCTTCCTATAGTGTGCTCAGCACGGACACACGGTTCGGGAAGTCGGAAGATTGGCAAAAGGGGTTGAAAGATATAACCGGGAATGATATTATTTCTACAATTGTAGATGCAGAACCGCTGGGACCTTCGAAGCTCTTGGACGTGCTGGCGATTGCTCCCTGCACCGGCAACACCACAGCCAAATTGGCCAATGCCATGACGGAGAGTCCTGTTCTGATGGCGGCCAAGGCCCAAATGAGAAACCAGCGCCCTCTTGTGCTGGCGATTTCCACCAACGACGGGCTGGGCTTGAATGCGGCCAACATCGCCAAGCTGCTGGTGGCCAAGAACATCTATTTTGTGCCATACGGGCAGGATGCTCCAACCGCCAAGCCCAATTCTCTGGTCGCCCGGATGGATCTGCTGCTGGAGACCTGTGAGGCGGCGCTTATTGGCAAACAGCTTCAGCCTATGGTGATCGAACGGTTTAAATATTGATGCTTTTTTGAAGCGGCGTAACGTCGGGGCCTTGCGCCGCTTGAGTCCGGTTGAAGTTTACGCCTAACTCTGGAGGGACGAGAAGTGATGCGGATTCTAGTACAGAAGTTCGGGGGGACGTCATTATCCACACCCGAAGCGCGTCAGCATGTCATCCGTCATATCCGCAAGGCATTGTCGCTGGGTTATAAGCTGGTGGTTGTGGTTTCGGCAATGGGCAGAAAGGGTGACCCTTATGCCACGGACACCCTATTGGAGCTGGTCCGCCAGAATGGGGACAGTCTTCCCGCCAGGGAACGGGATTTGCTTATGTGCTGCGGGGAAACGATCTCGGCGGCAACCTTGTGCAGCAGCCTGAACGCCGAAGGGATTTCCAGCGCCGTGCTTACAGGGGGACAGGCGGGTATACTCACCAGCGATGATTTCGGCAATGCGCATATCCTGACGATTCATCCTAACCGCATCCATGATGTTCTGGAGCAGGGTAAGGTTGCCATTGTGACCGGCTTTCAGGGCAAAACGGCCACTGATGACTCCACCACCCTGGGCAGAGGAGGCAGCGATACCTCGGCTACGGCGTTGGGCGTTGCGTTAAAGGCGGAAATTGTCGATATTTTTACAGATGTAGGCGGTATCCTGACCGCTGACCCGAGACTGGTGGAGAACGCCCGTCTTCTGTCACAGGTCAGCTTCTCCGAAATTGTCAACATGGCCCATAACGGAGCGAAGGTTATCCATCCCCGGGCTGTAGAGGTGGCCATGCAGGCCAATCTCCCCATCCGCGTCCGCTCCACCTTCGAGGAGGACGAGGGCACTCTGGTAGCCAACTTTGATGCCCTGAAGCATGAAAGAAATGAAGTGCGGGACCGTTTTGTTACCGGTATTGCCCATGTGCCCAGCGTAACCCAGATTGTGGTGCCTAATCCCCAAACGGGCTTCGATATGCAGGTGCGGGTGTTCAAGGCTATGGCGGAGCGCATGATCAGCGTGGATTTCATTAATGTGAATCCGTCCGGTGTGATGTACACGGTCTTCGATCATGAGGGCAAACGTGCGGAGGCGGCCCTGCAGGATATGGGCTTCGAGCCCAAGCTGACCCCCGGCTGCGCCAAGGTATCGGTGATCGGCGGGGGCATTCATGGGGTTCCCGGGATCATGGCGCATATTGTGGAGGCCTTAACCAATGAAGATATCAGCATCCTCCAGTCAGCCGATTCCAATGCCACCATTTGGGTGTTGGTGCAGGGGACGGACCTGGTGAAGTCTGTAAAAGCGCTCCATCAGGCGTTTTTGTCCGATTAGGAGCGGCTTAGCGGCAACATCTCGTTTTGTCGGATTTAATCGAATGCAGAAATAAATTGTTATCATTCGTATAATCATTCGTATATTCAATTTTGTTCAGGGAGGTTTTGGGCGGTGACCGATTTTGGCAGACTTGTTACAGCAATGGTTACCCCGTTTGACGAACGTCTGGAAGTCAATTGGGAGCAGCTGCCGGCGCTGGTGGATTATTTGATCGACGTGCAGAAGAGTGAGTCCTTGGTTGTATGCGGCACTACAGGAGAGTCTCCCACCTTGACGGATGAGGAGCGCAAGCGGATGGTGGAGAGTGTGGTCCGGCTGGCTAAGGGACGCGCCAAGGTTATTGCCGGTGCCAGCAACAATGACACACTCCATAGTGTACAGCTTACGCTGGAGGCGGAGGCGGCAGGCGCCGATGGTGTGCTGATCGTTGCCCCGTATTATAACCGGCCATCACAAGCCGGGATTTATGAGCATTACAAAGCGATCGCCAAAGCCACCAAGCTGCCGATTATGATGTATAACATCCCTTCCCGCTGCGGTATTGACGTAGAGGTGGATACCACCATCTGGCTGGCGAATGAGTTCGAGAATATTGTGGCCTCCAAGGAAGCGCATGGAGACCTGGATCATATTACTTCTCTTGTTGCCCAAGCACCATCCCATCTGAAGATTTATTGCGGAGACGACTCCTTGACGCTGCCTTATCTGTCCGTTGGCGCCCACGGGGTGGTCAGTGTAGCCAGCCATGTGGTGGGCAGCCAGATCCGCAGCATGGTTAACGCTTATGCCGACGGCGATCCGGTGAAGGCCCGGACGCTGCATCATGAGCTGTTCCCGCTGTTCCGCGGCATGTTCTTCTGCCCCAACCGGGTGCCCAACCCTGCTCCTGTGAAGCATGCGTTGAACCTGAAGGGTATCCAGGTAGGCGGTTTGCGTCTACCTATGCTGCCGGTAAACGAGGCGGAGGGGCAATTTATCGAGGAATTGCTGAGCCACTTATAAGAGAACGGAAGGCAGGGCGGAGGCCCTGTCTTTTTTTGGCCAAAAAGAAGGAGGAACTGACGCCAAGAAGCCGATGATCATTGCCAATGGTCAATAAAAATGCCGCGGATGAAGCGGAGGGAAACAGGCAATAATGACTTTAACTTGTATTTCCTCAGGTCATTCCTGTATAATGTTGTCAAGTGACTGGTGCGGTTCTTAACATGCTTGATAAGATCGTCGCAATTTAATCCAAGGAGGTATACTCTTGTCTAAGAAGAATAACGACAGATTATTGGTCTTCGCTCTAGGCGGCGTGGGCGAGATCGGCAAGAATATGTATGTAGTGCAATATGCGAATGATATTGTTGTAATTGATTCGGGTCTGAAATTTCCCGAGGAGGACATGCTCGGCATCGATATTGTCATTCCCGATATCAGTTATTTAATTGATAACAAGGATAAGGTTCGGGGCATTCTGTTGACGCACGGCCATGAGGATCATATTGGCGGTTTGCCGTATGTACTCAAACAGCTGAATGTTCCCGTTTATGGCACGAAGCTCACATTGGGCCTGGTGGAAGCGAAGCTGAAGGAAGCAGGGCTTCTCGGGGAAACCAAGCGCATTCTCATCAATGCGGATGCGGAGCTTCAATTGGGCGGGTTGAAGGCAACCTTCTTCCGGACCAACCACAGTATTCCCGATTCCGTCGGCATCTGTGTCGAAACTCCGGAAGGCCGGGTTGTGCATACCGGCGACTTCAAGTTTGACCAGACGCCGGTGAATGAGCAGCATGCAGATTTGCACCGGATGGCAGACTTGGGCAATCGCGGCGTGGCGCTGCTCCTGTCGGACAGCACTAATGCCGAACGCCCTGGTTATACAGGCTCCGAGCGCAACGTGGGGACGGAACTGGAAGAGGTATTCCGCAAAGCCCGCCAGCGTGTAGTTGTGGCGACGTTTGCTTCCAATGTCCACCGTCTCCAGCAGGTGTTCGACGCGGCGGAAGCCACCGGTCGGAAGGTAACGGTTATTGGCCGCAGCATGGTGAATGTGGTGAACATTTCCCAGGAGCTGGGCTATCTGCGGATTTCTGACGGCATGCTGATCGAGCCGGAGGAAGTCAACAAGATGGCAGCCGACCGTGTGGTTATTTTGTCCACAGGAAGCCAAGGGGAGCCCATGTCGGCGCTTACCCGGATGGCACGCAACACCCACCGCAAGGTGGACATCCTTCCCGGCGATACGGTGATTATTTCCGCAACCCCAATTCCCGGCAACGAGAAATATGTGGGACGTATTGTGGATGATCTGTTCCGTCTGGGAGCCAACGTTATTTACGGGCCGGGCTCCGTATCCGGCGTACACGTTTCCGGACACGGCAGCCAGGAAGAGCTGAAGCTGATGCTCAACCTGATGCGGCCCAAGTATTTTATGCCGATCCACGGTGAATACCGGATGCTGCGCATGCACGGCCAACTGGCCGAGAATGTGGGCGTGGAGAAGGAGAATATTTTCATTTGCGATATCGGTGAAACACTGGAAATCCAGAATGGCACCGCCCGCAAGGCAGGTAAGGTATCCTGCGGCAATATTCTCATTGACGGATTGGGCGTAGGCGATGTGGGCAATATTGTGCTCCGCGACCGGAAGCTGCTGTCCCAGGACGGCATTCTCGTTGTGGTGGTTACCCTGTCCAAGCAGGACGGGAAGATCATGTCGGGTCCGGATATTATCTCCCGCGGTTTCGTTTATGTACGGGAATCCGAGGGCCTTCTTGAGGAAGCCAACAAAATTGTGTCCAATACCCTTACCAAGCTGATGAGCGAAAATGTGAACGAATGGGCTTCCCTGAAAACCAATGTCAAGGAAGCGCTAGGACGATTCTTATACGAGCAAACAAGAAGAAGGCCGATGATTCTCCCGATTATTATGGAGGTATAGTCATCCCTCGCACACCAAGTCGCTTAAAGATCCCCGGGATTCGCACCCCCGGGGCTTTTTTGCATTTTGAGGGAATGTCTGCATGAAAGGAAGGGACGCACTCCATACTATGACGGGATATGTCAGCAAGTATGTGAGAGGGGATGAAGCGGATGACGAACAAAGCGGAGCAGCCGGCTCCGGCGGAACCGATGCCGGTGGAGGAGAAAAAAACAGTGGAAGCCATTACCCAGCTGGGGCAGGTCCAGCCTGCCAGCAACGGGGAAACGAATATTTTTACCATGACCATTATCGGGCAGATCGAAGGGCATATTGTGCTGCCGCCCCAGAACAAAGCCACCAAATATGAGCATCTGATCCCCCAACTGGTAGCCGCTGAGCAAAACGCCAAGATAGAAGGCATCCTGGTGATTCTGAATACAGTCGGAGGGGATGTGGAGGCGGGGCTGGCCATTGCGGAAATGATCGGGACTCTCTCCAAACCCACCGTAACCCTGGTGTTGGGAGGCGGACACAGCATCGGTGTGCCCATCGCCGTATCGGCGGATTGCTCGATTATTGCGGAGACTGCCACCATGACCATCCATCCCATCCGGCTCAACGGCCTGGTTATCGGCGTGCCGCAAACCTTCGAATATCTGGACAAAATGCAGGAGCGGGTCATCCGTTTTGTGACCAAGCATTCTTCCGTCACGGAAGAGAAGTTTAAGGAGCTGATGTTCACCACAGGGGAGCTGACCCGGGATATCGGCACGACGGTTATTGGGGCGGATGCCGTGAAATACGGACTTATCGACCGGATTGGCGGCATCGGGGAAGCCATTGCCGAGTTGAACAGACGCATTGACGAACGGAAGAAACAGGGGGGAGGGCTCCTGCAATGACCTTGTACACCATTATGCCCGATGAAGTGATATGGGCCGGCCAAGAGAGCTGGCAGCCGGAATACATGGATGTAGAGATCAACGGCATCAGCATGCAGGTGGAGCGGCTGAACGCCTCACAAGCCCGTGTTGTGCGTCTGTACAGCGGCAACGTTCAGGATTATTTGAATCCGGCCTATGCCCCGGGTTCTATGCTGGAATTCCAGCCGTTTTTCCGTAATTAATTTCTAGGCTTCCATACATTTGGAGCGGATGGGGGTTCGGTGTTTGTGCGAACGGTCATTCGCTTTTTTTGGCTAAACGGGAGTGCCCCCTAGTGTATCCGGGCTTCCAATATGGTATAATCTGTAGCGTTGGGGGTGGCGGAGTGGCCAAGAGTAAAACGCGCAAACGCTCGAAGAGAGGTTCCAAGGCGGTTAAAGAGGTGCTGAAGTATGAGCTGTACGGGATTATCATCATTGCCCTGTCCGTTATTTCATTGTCCCGGGAGGGCTCCGTATCCCGCGCCTTGACGTATATGTTCCGGTTCCTTGTTGGCGAGATGGATTTCGTGATCCCTGTGGGAGCTGTCTATGTGGGGTTATATTGTATGGTCAAACGGGCCTGGCCCAATGACTGGACTGCCCGCAAAACCGGCATTCTCTGTCTGCTGCTGGGTTTTGTGCTGATGAACCATATGTCCATGTTCGAAGCTCTGGACCCCAATGAGGACTTCCGGATGCCCTCGTATATCCTGGGGGAAACCTGGCGGACCATGACGGAGGGGTTAAGCCTGTCCCATAACGGAACCAGCATTCTCCAGAATAATATCGGCGGAGGCATGATCGGGGCGCTTCTGTATGCCCTGCTTTATTTTTTGTTCGGCAATCTCGGCTCGTCTCTGCTGGTCTGGACCTTGTTCGGCATCGGGATTCTGCTGGTTACAGGCATCTCGGCCGTCGATGTGCTGGGCAAGCTGAGAGGCGGGGCTTCTAACGTTAATACGGGCTTCCGCAATCGATTGGCGGAGCTGTTCGGTGGAGGCAAACGGGCGAAGCCGGCCCGTGCGACCGCTGCCAAAAACCGGGTTTATATCCCTGAGGATGATTCCGACTTAGAGGAAGGTTACATACCGGTTCCCCGCCAGCCGAAGAAAAAGCCCGCATTCTTCCAACTGCTGCAATCCCAAAAGCAGGGGGATGAAGAGGAGGACGGAGAGGCGGAGGTGCTGGTTTCCCCATCCGGGAAGAAAAACGATGCTTTGGAAACCGAGGCGGTACCAGGTTACGGCATTCCGGTGGATGAGGATGCTGCAATTCCCGTCGTGCGTGATTTCCAGGACCATATTGACCCGCTGCCTGACGAGCCTATAAGCGAGCAGGCGGGGACTGCGAAGCCTGTGTCAGCGGGCGCAGCCGGCAAGCCGGAGGGCCAACAGGCGGAACCGGCGGATATGGCCTTGTCTCTGGAAGCGAAAAAACCGGAGCGGCCTTATGTGCTGCCCTCCCTGACCCTGTTGTCCCGGCCTGCGGGCAACTCCAAGGCGTCAGATGCCCTGGATTTTAAGGCCAATGCGCGCAAGCTGGAAGCCACCATGGAGAGCTTCGGGGTACGGGCCAAGGTGCTGGAGGTGGTCCGCGGTCCGGCGGTTACCCGGTATGAAATTCAGCCCGATGTTGGCGTGAAGGTCAGCCGGATTGTCAGTCTGACGGATGACATCGCGTTGGCCTTGGCCGCCAAGGACATCCGGATGGAGGCCCCGATTCCCGGCAAGTCCGCTATCGGCATCGAGGTGCCCAACACAGAGGTGTCTGTGGTTACACTCCGGGAGGTTATGGAGAACGGCGCATTTCAGGATTCGCCTTCCAAGCTGACCATTACCCTGGGGCGGGATATTTCCGGCCAGCCTATTGTCGCCAATCTTGCCAAAATGCCTCACTTGTTGGTGGCAGGAGCAACAGGCTCGGGTAAATCCGTATGTATCAACGGGATCATTACCAGCATTCTGTATAAGGCGAAACCCGATGAGGTTAAGCTCTTGATGGTGGACCCCAAAATGGTCGAATTGAATGTGTACAACGGCATTCCCCACTTGCTGGCTCCGGTGGTTACCGATCCGCGGCGGGCGTCGCTGGCTTTAAAGAAGATTGTGGTGGAGATGGAAAAACGGTACGAGCTGTTCTCCAAAAGCGGTACCCGGAACATGGAAGGCTACAATGCCATGGTGACGGACCCCTCCAACCCCAATCCTCTGGAGCCGCTGCCGTACATCGTCGTGATTGTGGACGAGTTGGCGGACCTGATGATGGTGGCGGCAGGCGATGTGGAGGATGCGATTTGCCGGTTGGCCCAGATGGCGCGTGCGGCGGGCATCCATCTGATTATCGCGACCCAGCGGCCTTCCGTAGACGTCATCACCGGTGTAATCAAAGCCAATATCCCTTCACGGATTGCCTTCGGTGTATCCTCCCAGGTGGACTCCCGTACCATATTGGATATGGTGGGAGCCGAGAAGCTTCTGGGCCGGGGTGACATGCTCTTCCTGCCGGTAGGCGCATCCAAGCCCATCCGGGTGCAGGGTGCATTCCTTTCGGACCAGGAAGTGGAGCATGTGGTTAATTATTGCCGGAACCAAGGCCAAGCCGAGTACAAAGAAGATCTTGTGCCCGAGCTGGATGAGCATGAGGAGGCAGCCGAGAACGATCTGGACGAGCTTTATGATCAGGCGGTGCAGATTGTGGTGGAGGCTAAACAAGCGTCTGTTTCCCTGCTCCAGCGGCGGATGAGGGTGGGATACACCCGTGCGGCGCGGCTGATTGACACCATGGAGGCCAAGGGTGTTGTAGGACCGTATGAAGGCAGCAAACCCCGTGAGGTCCTGGTCTCCCAGGAAATGTACTTCGGGCAGAACCGGAGCGGGTAAGCACGGGCCGGAGCATAGCTTCGTTGTTATAGCTTTGCCTGCTGGCAGCTGGAGAGAGCCTGCCGTTCATCCTGATAAGGATGGGCGGAGGCTCTTTTTTGTTTACATAACAGCTGGTTTCGAAGGCCTGCTTTTCATCCTGCCTGTAGCCACGTTAACGGAACTGGGAAGCTCTTAAAGGCTTGAAAAGGGCCGATGCTTTTTCTAACGGAACCAGGTGAAGCTTAGCCGGGAAAAAGGGCTATGCGGCAATGCTTTTTCCCTTGTAAGGGCGCCTCAGTTCCGTAGGAAAGCAAATTTGACGTAATTCCCGTTGTAAGAGGCGCTGGGTTCCGTTAGAGACAGGATGGTGGTGATCCGGCAAACTTGACGGGAGATTCACTCTTCTCCGGTTGGTTTAAGTATAGCTTGTAACACTTCTTGACAAGATCCTAAATCGATTTGAGGAGGCGGTAACAATGAGACATGATCAGACCATTCATGGAAGTCGCCATATTGTAGGTGTTTTCGAAACGGAGCAGGCTGCTATTTCGGCCATTGAGGATTTGAAGTCCTTGGGCTATGCGGCCGACGATATCTCGGTTATTAGCCGGAAACGGGGCGATGCGGATTTTATTGAAGAGGCTACGCAAACCAAAGCTCCGGAGGGAGTGGCCACAGGTGCCACCGCAGGCGGTGTTCTTGGCGGTGTTACCGGGCTGTTAGCCGGGTTGGGGGCATTGGCTATCCCGGGTATCGGCCCGCTGCTGGCGGCAGGACCAATTGCGGCCACGCTGGCAGGGGCAGCCATCGGCGCCAGCGCCGGCGGTATCGTGGGCGGACTGATCGGGATGGGTATCCCGGAGGAACAGGCCCAGCTGTATAACGATTATGTAGAGGACAATAAATTCCTGGTTATTGTGGAGAGCGATCCCGCCAAAAGCCCGCGGGTATTCGATATCTTCCGCAGCTACGGTTCCTTGAACTCCGATTCCTACACCGGTGTCAACGAAAGCCGGAGCAAACTGGTTGACGAATCCGCTTATGAGGCCATGGAGTACGGCGGAGCGGATACGGATACGGTCGAGGCAGCCCGCAGGGACAGAAGGGACCTGGAGCGGCCGGGGCCGAGATTGTAAGGATTTTGTCAAATTCGAAGCTTCTGAACAACTGAATAATACCTTCAATTTGACCTTGTCAAATTCGAAGCTTCCATAACTTATCCGGCCTTTGGCTTGGATCAAGTTATGGAAGGGGGACGGTCTCTGCCGCGAGCAATTCGCCGGGGGCTGTCTTTTTTTGCGTGCCGTTACATACCGCCCGACGTTAATCCGTGGGTCTGAAGTATAAAGCCAACCTGGGTTTCAAATAATAGCCCTATCACAAACACAGCATCCGAAGGAAAGGTTGGTCCGCTCAATGAACAAGCGACTGATTGCATTTACTGTGCTGCTGTTGATTTCGCTGTTTGCCGGCATGCAGCTCAAGCACCATGATAACCCTCAGGCCGCTGAGGATGTATTCAGCAAACAGACCATCCGGTATGGCGCTTCCGGCGACGATGTGTATGAGCTGCAAGGGCGCCTGAAGTTTCTCGGGTATTACAACGGCAATACCGACGGCTCTTTCGGCTATCAGACCCTCCGTGGCGTCAAAGACTTTCAATACAAGTTCGGCATGAAGGTGGATGGGATTGTCGGACCCAAAACCAAGCTGAAGCTGTGGGAGGCCACCAAAACCTGGGCTCCGACGGAACCGAAGCAAACCGCAGGTGGCGGCGGTGGGGGAGGCGGCTCTGAAGGGGGGGACCGGGTAACGGAAACGGCTACCGGCAGCCCCACCAATCTGACTCCGTCTAATAACGGAGGATTATCGGAGAATGATATCCGGATTATGGCTAACGCCGTATACGGAGAGTCCAGAGGAGAGCCGTATGAAGGGCAAGTGGCGGTAGCGGCGGTTATCTTGAACCGGGTCCGTTCTCCTTCCTTTCCAAACACAGCTTCCGGTGTTATCTTCCAGCCGGGTGCATTCACGGCAGTGGCGGACGGGCAGATTTGGCTGACACCCAACGAAAATGCCAAACGCGCCGTCAAGGATGCCATTGCCGGATGGGACCCTTCGGGAGGCTGCCTGTATTACTTCAATCCGGTGACAGCCACCTCCAAGTGGATCTGGACCCGCCCGCAGGTGAAAACCATCGGCAAGCATATTTTCTGTAAATAAAAAAGAAAAAGCAATCTGCGTAAACGCGCGGATTGCTTTTTGCTGCTGGGCGCTTTTTTATAATGTAAAGAAAGTTAAAGCAGATAACAGGATCGACGTTACCACCATCGCGTAGAGTGGACGCAGTGCCTTGGCACGCAGCTCCTTCAGGTTCACATTCAAACCCAACCCTGCCATGGCCATCGTCAATAAAAAGGTGGTAATGACCGAAATCTGCTCCATCACGGGGGCGGGTATAGAGATAGCTGAGCCCAGCACATAGCTGTTGAATAAGCTTGTGCCAATAAAACCGGCCAAAAACCAGGGGAATACGACTTTTGCGGAGCCCTCTGCCGGCTCCTGTCCCTTACGCATCCGTTTTTGCACCGCTATTAAGATAAATGATAACGGGATCAGCAGGAAAACACGGCCAAGCTTGGAGAGGATTGCGGCTGCCATGGCAGAATCACCGGCTGGAGCTGCCGCAAGCGCTACATGGGCGATTTCATGCAAGGTGCTTCCAGACCATACGCCATACCATTCAGGCGGGATTGGCAAAATGGGCAGCAGCAGGGTATACCCGATGGCGAATATCGTGCCCACCAGGGCAATCATACCTGCAGCCATTGCGGTATCCTTCTCCTCGGATTTCAGGATAGGGGATACTGCGGCAATCGCTGCCGCGCCGCAAACCCCGGTGCCAATGGCAAGCAAGAGGGATAAGGACCGATCCGCACGGAACAGCCGGGCCAAACCAAGAGTCATCCCAAGTGCGAACAGAATAACCGCGGCATCACGGAACAATAAACCCGGGCCCTGCTGAAGCACCATGGAAATATTGAGCTTCAGCCCGAACAGAATAATGGCCAGCCGCAGCAGAACCGTAGAGGAGAAGCGAATGCCTGACCGGAGCTCCTCGGGATAACCGCGCAGCTGTCTATACAATACAGCCAGAAGAATGGCACAAGCCATTTGACCCACCCGGTCTAAACCAGGCAATTTGGCGAGCACGTAACCTGCCATAGCAATCAAAAATGTAAATAAAATTCCCTCTACAAACCGGGAAGAGAATTTCAGCTCCTTCAATCCGGGATGCGGCATGGCTTGCTGCAGTTTCATACGCTGATGCCTCCATTGGTCTGATGAGATATGAATAGCGTAACCTCCTTACAACAATAAGTAAAATAATTTATAATAATGATTATAATAAATGAATAGTTATGATGGGAGTGGGATTATGGATCAGGCGCTTCAGGTTTTTATGACTGCTGCAGAGCAGCGGAATTTCACAAGAGCGGCCGAGCTGCTGCATATGACCCAGCCTGCAGTCAGCAGCTACGTGCAGGGTTTGGAACGGACTCTGGATTGCAAGCTTCTGGAGAGGACGAACAAATATGTGCGGCTGACCCAAGCGGGAGAGGTGGTATACGCCCATGCACGAGAAATTCTTGGTTTGTATACACGAATGGCCAACGTCCTTGATGATTTGAAGCATACCGCCCATGGGCCGTTGTCCATTGGTTCCAGCTACACGTTTGGCGAATATATTCTTCCATATGTCGTAGCCAAAATGGTAAAGCAATATCCCTCGGTCCAGCCGGTCATTACCATCGCCAATTCCAGTGACATCACCGGATTGGTCAACAGCCACCAGTTGGATATAGGCATAGTAGAAGGAGAGGGAACAGAAACTCCAGGTGTAACAATTCAACCTTTTGCCGAGGATCGGATGGTGGTTGCTGTTTCATCCAATCATCCTCTAGCAGACTGTAACCCGGTGAAGCTGGAGGAATTGGCGGAGGCACCATGGATCGTGCGGGAAACGGGCTCCGGCACCAGGGAGATGCAGGAGAAGGCGGTGATGCAGCTGGGGATTGAACCCAAGACTAGGATGGTGTTTGGGAGCACACAGGCGATTAAGGAATTTGTACAGGCAGGTATGGGAGTAACCCTGCTTTCCCGGTGGACCCTCCGCAAAGAATTGCAGGCAGGGGATCTGAAGGCATTAGAGCTTCCCGGCTTACCGCTGCTGCGCCGCTTCTCTCTGGTGGTTCCGGACATGGGCTTCCAGACCAAGGCAACCAAGGTGTTTACGGACTTTTTGATGGAAAACCGCGGGTTTCCCTATCTTCCTTGATGTGATGGAGAAGTCGGCCTGAGGAAAATATTGTTTTGTGTTCTCTATCATTATTCTTCCGATTATGGTAATTTATCTCTTGGGGCAGAGACAATATACCTAGGGAGCGTGAAGTTGTTGAGAAAAAAGATTGTTATTCCGTTGCTTGCTGCGGTTTCCATCATCTCTATGTCTATCGGTGCAGTGGCCGCAAGCAATCTGGAAGAAATTACAGTGTACTTGAACAAAGGTGTATCGATTAAATTGGATGGGGAAAAGTGGACACCTAAAGATGAAGCCGGAAACACGTTATACCCCATCACATATAACGGAAGTACATATCTTCCAGTGCGCGCTGTTGGTGAGGCATCGGGTTTGAAGGTGGGATGGAATGAAGAAAAGCAGAAGGTTTTGCTGGGGAAACCAAATCTTAATCCGCCTCCGTTACCTTCTCCATCACCAAAAGCGGAGGTAAAATCACCAAAAGGCGTTACTGAAGAATTCGGAAAAGTAGTGTTTTATGCTTACGATAAAAATGGGAAGTTTCTTGGGGTAATGAAAGACGACGTTAATTGGGCCGGTTACGGGGAACTCGTTGGACTGACGCCTCCACCTACAATTGCAGAAGGATGGTTAGATTCGAATCATCTTAGAGATGCTTATGGATCAGTCAATAAAGAGGAAAATGCACTGATTTTGACCAATTCGGCCTTTAGTACACAGGTGTTTTACCGTTTCAATATTCCTGAAGGTTTCTACAAGCAAATAAATGGGGATTTTGAAGTGGATGGCGTAAGAATAAGAAGATGGGATGGACATGAGTTTTTTAATATTGAAGACCTCCAAAAGGTTGGGATTTTTCAGTAAAAAATAACTTTACGCCTTCTTTTACATAGATTAATCACAGGGAGCGTGTTTTGTTTGAGGAAAATGGTTGTCATTTCGCTTGTAGCAGCAGTTTCAGCTCTCTCCATGTCCATTGGGGCTATCGCTGCATCCAATTTAGAAGAAGTGAAAGCTTATCTTAACAAAGGTATTTCAATTGAGTTGGAAGGAAAGGATTGGGCTCCCAAAGATGAGGATGGGAATGTACTTTATCCCATTACCTATAACGGAAATACCTACCTTCCTGTTAGAGCAGTCGGCGAGTCAGCGGGAGTCAAGGTAGGTTGGAACGGCAACACACAAACCATTTATCTCGGCGACCAGCCAGTGGAGGAAACCGTTGATTCCCCTGAGCCGGTTCCGGACCCAGTTCCGGAACCCATTCCAGCAGGACCTCTATATGTAGTAGAAGGAACTGGAGATTACAGCGGCTACCAGCAATTGAAGGGCTTTGATGATGAGGATAAATACGAAATTTATTTTAAAGGAAATGAAAGCAGCCGCTATACAACAATCGAAGATTTGAGAGAAATCGATCTTACCGAAAAAATAACCTGGGAGTATAATGGGAAATCCTTTACCAACACAAGGTCCCAATTATACGTCTTTTTTTCGGATGCTTCAAAATTGAGAAATTTACTCGGTGTAAGCAGCCAAACACTGTCCCACTCGTGGTTTGAAGAGACCTTCGGTGATGTGTATTGGGAATGGCTGGATGGCATCTCATATTCTGAGGATGCTTCACGTTGGGTGGATAAATACTTCCAGCAAATTAATCCGCCAAAAAGCAAAATACAATTAACCCCCGGTACTAAGGTACGATAGCTTTTAAGCCACGGCGATAAATCAAAAGCCAGTGTTATCTATGAATTAACCAGTTTTACGGGTTGATTCTTTTTTTTGAACATTTATTAATTCTCATCTTGCTGCATTCATTTTCTCCCGCGAGAAATAATACCTGAAAACACTTTTGCTTCCGAGTGTGCAATAGGCATATAATGGAACCATTCCAACCTGGAAGGAGCATGAAGCTATTGAGTAAACCAGCCTTCATTCGCGATCAGATTGACCGGGTGAGACTCCACGTCTGGCCTACCGACAGGTTCAAAACATACGCCATTTCGGCCTACATAGGGGCGCCCTTGACAGAGGATCAGGTTACTCCCACAGCGCTTGCTCCCTTTGTTCTGCGGAGAGGCACAAGCAAGCTTCCCGAAACCAAAAGCTTCCGGGAGAAACTGGACGATATGTACGGGGCGGGTTTTGGCTTCGATATCTACAAACGGGGCGATTACCAGATTGTCCAATTCCGCATGGACATTATTGATGACCGTTACGTGTCGGGAGCGGATCACCTGCTGTCCGAGGGGCTGACCTTCCTGGGAGATGCTTTAACCCGTCCTTTTGTGGAAAACAACGCGTTTTCCGCCAAATACGTGGATTCCGAAAAGCTGACCCTAAGGAAGCGGCTGGAAGCCATCATTAACGATAAAATCAGGTATGCCGCGGAGCGGTGTATGGAGGAAATGTGCAAGGATGAGCCGTACCGCCTCCATCCCTTGGGACGGCTGGATGCCATCGATGCCATTACACCGACCAGTTTGTATGAAAACTACCGCAAGTGGCTTGCCGAGTCCCCGATTGACCTCTACGTGGTGGGCAATACCACCATGGAGGAAGTGAAGGCGCTGGTCAGCCAAGCCTTCGATCTTAAGGGGCAGGGAACCGCTGCTTACACCATGCAGACACCCCGGAGCACCGTTGCAGAAGAGAAGAGAGTGGTGGAACAGCTGGAGGTCAGCCAGGGCAAGCTCAACATGGGCCTGCGCACCGGCATCACCTATGGGGATAAGCGTTATGCCGCCGCGTTGGTGTATAACGGGATTTTGGGCGGATACCCCCATTCCAAGCTATTCGCCAATGTCCGGGAAAAAGCAAGCCTGGCTTATTACGCCTCATCTCGGCTGGATGGCCATAAGGGGATCCTTACCATTCAATCCGGTATCGAAATCGCCAATTATGAAAAGGCGGTAGAGATCATCCGCGAGCAGCTGGAGGCTATGAAGCAGGGGCAGGTTGGGGAGCTGGAATACAGCCAGACTCTGGCAATGATTAAGAACCAGCTGAAGGAGATGGAGGATTCCGCCTTCGAAATGATTTCCTTTGACTTCAATACAATTCTGTCCGGTGTTGAGCGGACGGTTGCGGAGCTTATTGCCCAGGTGGAGGCTGTGGATGTGGCAGCTATCCGTGCGGTGGCGGAGCAGGTGAAGCTGGACACGATTTATTTCCTCACCAGCAAGTAATTCTAATGATCAGGAGGGGATCGGATGGAAGCCATTAAAGCGGAACGCTTGAATGAAACCCTGTATACGGAGCAATTGCCCAACGGGCTGACAGTTTATATCCTGCCCAAGCCGGGCTACCAGAAGACCTATGCAACCTTCTCCACCAAATACGGCTCGGTAGACAATCACTTCCAGGTAACCGGCAAGGAAGAAATCCGGGTTCCGGACGGCATTGCCCACTTCCTGGAGCATAAGATGTTCGAGGAGCCGGAAGGGGATGTATTCGCCAAGTTTGCCCTAAGTGGCGCTTCGGCCAATGCCTTCACCAGCTTTGACCGGACGGTGTACCTGTTTTCGGCGACAGAGAATTTGAAGGAAAACCTCAATACTCTGCTGGACTTTGTGCAGAATCCATATTTTACAGATGAGAATGTGGAGAAGGAAAAGGGGATTATCGGGCAGGAAATCAAGATGTATCAGGATAATCCTGATTGGCGGGTTTACTTTGGTTTGATCGAAGCCCTGTACCAGAAGCACCCGGTTCATATTGACATTGCCGGAACCATTGAATCCATTGCCCAGATTTCTAAGGAAACCCTGTATACCTGTTACCATACCTTTTACCATCCGGAAAATATGGCTTTATTCGTGGTGGGCGGTGTTGATCCCGTAGAGATCATGGAGCTGGTCCGTGCCAATCAGGCAGGCAAAACCTTTCCCCCGCAGGGAGAAATCCTCCGTTATTTCGAGCCTGAGCCTGCAGCCGTCCGGCAAAAGGAGCGGATCGTAAATCTGCCTGTTTCTCTGCCCAAGTGCTACATTGGCTTCAAGGAGGAGTCTCCCGGCCTGAGCGGCAGGGAAGCCTTGAAGCAGGAGCTGTCCACGAAGGTCATGCTGGATGCCCTGTTCAGCCCAAGCTCGGATTTTTATCAGCGGCTGTATGATGATAACCTGATCTCCGACAGCTTCGGCAGCGAATATAACCTGGCGGAGGGATATGCCTTTACCGTGATCGGCGGGGAAAGCCGTGATCCCGAGGAGCTCCTGGTCCGCCTGAAGGCCGAGATAGCCGCCATGGACAAAACAGGCATACCCCAGGCTGCCTTCGAGCGCAGCCGGCGCAAGAAGCTGGGAGGTTTCCTGCGGATGATGAATTCACCGGAGTCCCTGGCCAATGAATTTACCCGTTACGCCTTCCGCGGCGCCAATATGTTCGATATTTTACCGGTTTATGAGGAGCTGACTCTGGAGGATGCCAATCTGCGGCTCCGGAAGCTCTTCGACTGGGAGTCCATGTCGGTCTCGATTGTAAAGAGCGGTGGAGTCTCTTGACCATCGACTTAAACAGGCAGACGGCTCTGATCACCGGCGCAAGCCGGGGGATCGGAGCCGCCATTGCCGAACGCTTCGCCACCTTGGGCATGAATGTTATCATCCATTATTCCGAATCCCATGAGTCGGCCAACCAGGTGGCCCGCCGCTGTATTTCCCTTGGGGCGAATGCTATCACCTTATCAGCAGATATCCGCAGCGCAGAAGAGGTGGCGCGGATGAAGGAAAAGCTGGAGTCCCGCGGACTTATCCCCAATATTCTGGTCAACAATGCAGGTGTGTCCCATTTCGGCTTGCTCTCCGACATGAGCGAGGAGGAATGGGATCAGGTGATGAATGTGAATCTGAAGGGTGCATTTCTGTGCACCAAGGCTTTTATGCCGGCTATGATTTCCGCCAAGTATGGGAGAATCATTAACATCTCCTCCGTCTGGGGGATTTCCGGGGCCTCCTGTGAAGCAGCCTATTCCGCTTCCAAGGGCGGGCTTAACGCCCTGACCAAGGCCCTTGCCAAGGAGCTGGCCCCCTCCGGCGTAACCGTCAACGCGGTGGCGCCGGGTGCAGTGGAGACGGATATGCTGGCTACCTTCAACAAGGATGAGATTGCGGCGCTGCAGGAGGAGATTCCCGCGGGACGGCTGGCCCAGCCGGATGAGATTGCTTCGCTGGTGTATTTCCTGGCTCTGCCGGAATCCGGATATATTACCGGACAGGTGATCAGCCCCAACGGAGGCTGGGTGACCTGACGGCCAAGAGGGTATAGAGGTCTGCCTTCCTGCTCATACTACTCGTGCAGTATGAATTCAATTCAGGGAGGCAAACACAACATGGCGAATACTGTACTTACATCCTTCGACACATGGAAGCAGTTCCTGCATGACCGTGTTCAGGCTGCGGAGAACATCGGCATTTCCGAAGAGCAAATTTCAAAGCTGGCATTCAAAATCGGCGATTTCCTGGCCAACAAGGTAGATCCGGAGAATGTGCAGGAGAAGCTGCTGGCCGATCTCTGGTCTGTTGCCGACACCGCAGAACAGAAAACCATTGCCAAGTTGATGGTGAAAATGGTTACCGACGGCAAAAAATAAACGGATGCGGCAAATATTCTGGAGGCCTCCGATTCATGGAGGCTTTTCTGCTTTTCCCATGTTATACTGAATCCAATGCCTATGTTTGAAGTAATGACCTGTATCAAAAAAAGGAGTAATCTGCCACATGCAAGCAAAAGCACGGACAAAACAAACGCTGCTGGCCGTAGCTCTGCTTCTTCTTGCCGGAGCGGTCAGCGGGTGCGGACGCACCTTGCCCACCATTGACGCCGCTACACTGGACTTGCGCAAAGCGACGCTGGTCCTGGCAGGCGCCTCCCTCACACCGGAGGAAACGGAAGAAATCCGCAGAGCCGCCGGTGAAAAAGCGGCTGCTGAGAAAATTGCGTTGGAATTTGTCGCAAATTCGTCAACCAATCCGGACGATCTGGCGTCTATTATAGGGAAGGGCAAATTTGACAGCATCATCGGCGCTGGCAGCGAATTGGCTCCGCCGCTTTCCCAGCTGGCCGTTAATGATCCCGCTACCCCGTTTGTTCTGCTGGGCAATGGGATTACTGCTGCTGTTCCGGATCAGATTCCTGCCAATATGCTCCTCAAAAAATTGGATGATACCCGCAAAACCGGGCTTTGGGACAATTGGGTCCAGCTTCAGAAGGCTTCCGGATTGACAGTGTTGTGGATTCAGAAAACCGGTTCCCCCGTTCCGGCGGAATGGTCGCCTTCGGAGGAAGCGGATAAGGTGCTCTCCCTGGATATTTATCCCGGAGACAGCTGGTTTCCGCAGCTGACCTATCAAGTGTCGGCGGTTAAGCCGAACATGATCGCGTTGTATACCACGGTGGATGATACTGTTTTGGCCAAGATCAAAACGCTGAAGCTGCCGGTGGTGGATACGGTGGCAGGACTTTCGGCCCAGTACCGGTGGAGCAGTATCCTGCCGGAGGTTATCGCAGCTTCCTTAGGCCCCGCCCCAAAAGGCGGAACCGAGCTGTACAGTCCTGAAGAGGCTGTAATTAACCGCAAATAATTCCTGTTGACAGGTGAAGGATAATGGAGAACCCTGTAGAATAATCTATGATAAGAGGCCTTATTAAAAATAAAGAGGCCCTCAAACCGGCTTTACGGTTTTGAGGCTTCCATAACTTTATCTGGCCTGCGGCGTGGACCAAGTTATTTCAGAATGGGATGTGTACATACACAATGACAATGAATCAATGGTATATGGAATATAGAATCCACAAGAACCGCCCGGGACTTTTGGGGGACTTGGCGTCCATTATGGGTATGCTTGAAATCAATATTATTACCATCAACGGGGTGGAGGACCGCACCCGCGGGCTTCTGCTGCAGACGGACGATGATGAAAAAATCGAAATTTTGGGTAAAATGTTAAGAAAGGTGGATAATATAACCGTTACCGCCTTACGCGCACCCAAGCTGGTGGATGTATTAGCCATCCGTCACGGCCGTTATATCGAGCGGGACTCCGATGACCGCAAAACCTTCCGATTTACCAGGGATGAGCTGGGGCTTCTGGTGGACTTCCTCGGCGAAATCTTCAAGAAGGACGGGAATCAGGTGGTGGGCCTGCGGGGGATGCCCCGTGTAGGCAAAACCGAATCCATTATTGCGGGAAGCGTATGCGCCAACAAACGCTGGACCTTCGTATCCTCCACGCTGCTGCGGCAGACGGTGCGCAGCCAGCTGTCCGAGGATGAGATGAACCCGCATAATCTCTTCATTATAGACGGAATCGTCTCCACCATCCGCTCTAACGAAAAGCACCATACTCTGCTTCAGGAAATCATGAGTGCTCCGTCCACCAAGGTCATTGAGCACCCTGACATATTTGTACGGGAATCGGAATACGACTACAGCACCTTTGACTACATTATTGAGCTGCGCAATACGCCCGATGAGGAAATTATTATTGATATTCCATCCTCCTACGATGGTTATTAGAGTAACAGAATGACGCCTGCACGACTGGGTGAGTAAGGCATTTTAATAGATACGGAGGTGAAATTGTTTGTCCGAGTTAGGTCAGTTGTTAAAGAAGGCAAGACTGGAGCAGGGCATCAGCCTGGATCAGCTTCAGGAAACAACCAAAATCCGGAAACGTTATCTGGAGGCTATTGAGGAAGGGGATTACAAATCGCTTCCGGGCAACTTCTATGTCCGGGCATTTATCAAAAGCTATGCAGAGGCTGTAGGGCTCGACCCTACCGAGGTGCTGTCCATGTACCGCAACGTATTCCCGGATACGAATGTCGGAACGGTTACGGAGAGCCTGTCCCCTAAACGCACCATCACCAAACGTTCGGACAAGTGGAGCAAGTTCGCCACGGGTGTAATGCTGGCTTCGTTTTTTCTGCTGATTGTGGGGCTGATTTATTATTTTGCCTACCGCAATCATGACGGTATCAACCAGTCCGTTAACGGCAGTAATTCCTCACCCATTACGGATAAAGTAGCTACCGTCAACCCCAACGGTTCCCCGGCCGGGGGGACCGTGGAGGTGAAGTCTGCGGCGACGCCTTCGCCTACTCCTGTGCAGCCCGAGCTGAAGCTGGTCAAGAGTGAAGGGAATATGGATTATTATCAGCTGACTAACGCGGCTTCACTCAGTCTCGAAATGACCCTGACCGGTACCGACTGCTGGTTCCAGATCGATAAGCTGACACCGAACGGAAACATCTTTGACCATTCCATGATCGAGCAGGGCAATCTGGCCAAGCTGGGCTCCCCGCGGAAATGGGAGTCCGACCAGCCGGTTTTTATGAACATTGGCTTGCCTAAAGCCATTGAGCTGAAGGTGAATGGCATTGTTGTTCCGCTGGGTGAAATCTCGAACCCCAAAAAGCTGCAAATCCAAGCTGCAGGCTTGTAATCCAAGCATGCATAGGGTTGGAGATATTGGGCATCCTACTCACTGGTGACACATTTCACTAAAAGTGAGGCATGATGCGCAATGACAGTGAGCTGGATAGTAACCGGGCTTGGCATTGTGGTGAGCCTGCTGGGCTGGTACCTGACACCTGATGCTTGGGGATACGGCATCTTCGGCTTTGGTCTCGCCCATATTGTTTTGGGGATTCTGGACATGTTCCGGGAGCCGGCAAGGAATAAATAAATAAACGGTGATTGGGTGAGGCATTTCCGCCAACGGGGATGCCTTTTCTTTGTCTCCAATTATTGCTATACTTAACTACTAGTTGAAGTTCTCCCCAAATTATTTCTCGATGAAAGAAGGGACGTGTTTTACGTATGGCAGCAGATAATTCGTTTGATATTGTATCCAAGGTGGATATGCAGGAAGTCAATAATGCCATCAACCAGGCGCAGAAGGAAATCGACACCCGGTTTGATTTTAAAAACAGCAAATCCAGCATTGCGTTGGAAAAAGAAGAGATTGCCCTTGTTTCCGACGATGAATTCAAATTGCAGAACGTCGTGGATATTCTCCAGTCGAAGCTGACCAAACGGGGAATCTCCATTAAAAATTTGGAATATGGGAAGGTGGAGCCTGCCTCCGGGGCTACCGTCCGCCAGAAGATCAAGCTGCAGCAAGGAATTTCTCAAGATATCGCGAAGAAGATTAATACTCTGATCAAGGATACCAAGCTGAAGGTACAGACCCAGATCCAGGGGGATCAAATCCGTGTTACCGGCAAGAGCCGCGACGATCTGCAACGGGTGATTCACCTTTTGAAGGAAGAGGATCTGCCCGTCGAGCTGCAGTTTCTTAATTTCCGGTAGTCGTTATGCCGGCCCTCGGCTCCACATTGTGGGGCTGTTTGCATTTTTGACACCCGGTTTTTGTTGTATTATACTTTTTGAGGATAGGAGCCCTATGCCGGCGAAGAAGCGGTGTGGGCCCGGAATAAGCAATTTTTAGATTATGATTTGGGGGATTGCAGGGATGTCTGAGAAAATCAAGGTTGTTACCCTTGGATGTGACAAGAATCTCGTAGATTCGGAGATTATGTCCGGGCTGATTCATGAACGCGGGTACACCCTTGTTGAGGACCGTGAAGAAGCGACTGTTATCATTGTGAATACATGCGGCTTTATTGATGCGGCGAAGGAAGAATCGGTGAATACTATTCTGGACCTGGCCGAGCTGAAGGAAACTGCTTCCTTGAAGGCACTCATCGTTTCGGGCTGTCTGACTCAACGATACAAGGATGAGCTGATGCAGGAGATGCCCGAGATCGACGGCATTGTCGGCACTGGGGATTTTGACAAAATTACTGATATTATTGATGAGGCGTTGGCCGGTGCGAAACCCAGCTATGTGGGGAACCCGGTTTTTAACTATGATGCGGTGCTGCCCCGAAAGGTGTCTGGTCCCCGCTATTCGGCCCATATCAAAATTGCCGAGGGCTGCGATAATGCCTGTACCTTCTGCAGCATTCCCATTATGCGCGGCAAGTTTCACAGCCGTTCTATGGAATCCATCGTGGCGGAGGCGGCCAATCTGGCTTCCCAGGGAGTCCGGGAGATCAGCCTGATCGCACAGGATTCCACCAATTACGGCATGGATCTGTATGAGCGCTTTGCGTTGCCTGAGCTGATGGAGAAGCTGACCCTGGTTCCCGGAGTGGATTGGGTACGGCTGCACTATGCGTATCCGGGATTCTTTACGGACGAGCTGATTGATGTGATTGCCAACAATCCTAAAATATGCAAATATGTGGATATGCCTCTGCAGCATAGCGAGGACTCCATTCTGAAGCGGATGCGTCGTCCGGGCAGAGGCCGGGATACGCGGGAGCTGCTCCAGAAGATCCGCAGCCGGATTCCCGGAGTTGCGCTCCGCACCTCGCTGATTGTCGGGTTCCCCGGAGAAACCGAGGAGGACTTCGAGAAGCTGAAGCAGTTTGTGGAGGAAATCCAATTCGACAAGCTGGGCGTATTTACCTATTCCCAGGAGCAGGACACACCCGCAGCGCGGCTTCCGGATCAGATCCCGGAGGAGCTGAAGGAAGCCCGGGCGAATGAGCTGATGGAGCTGCAGCGGCAGATTTCCAACAGCCGGAACGGCGGGCGGGTCGGCGAGGAGCTGGAGGTGCTGCTGGAGCGTTATGACGGCCGCAACGACGTATATGTAGGACGTTCGCAGTATGACGCCCCGGAAATCGACGGCGAAGTGTTCGTTTCCGGCTACAAGGGCAATATCGGCGATATCGTGAAGGTGAAAGTAACCCATTCCTTTGAGTTCGACCTTGCCGGGGAGGCGATCGCATGAATTTGGCCAACCGCATCACCATGGCCCGGATTTTTCTGGTTCCGTTAATCATGTTTTTTTTGCTGGTGAAGATGCCTTTGCCCAATCTGGTTATCGGTAATTTTGTTATTTCCTACAATCAGGTGATCGCGGCGCTGATCTTCATTATTGCCGCCAGCACGGACAGTCTGGACGGCTACATTGCCAGAAAGCGGAAGCTTGTCACGAATCTGGGCAAGCTTCTCGATCCGCTGGCCGATAAGCTGCTAGTGACGGCAGTGCTGGTATCTTTGGTGGAAATGGATAAGGTAGGCGCGTTTATTGTCATCGTGATCATCAGCCGGGAGTTTGCCGTTACAGGCCTGCGCCAGATTGCCCTCTTGGAGGGAATTGTTTTGGCCGCGAGCAAGTGGGGTAAATGGAAAACAGCCACTCAGATCACGGCGATTATCGCACTCCTGCTGAACAATTTCCCGTTCCACTTCTTGAATTTCGATTTCGATTATTGGGCAAGCTGGGTGGCGGCATTAATCACCATCTACTCCGGCGTGGATTATTTCATCAAGAATAAGCATGTGATAAACGTTCATACATAAGGGCCTGTTGCACAGGTTCATGCAGAAGGGCTTTCCTCTACAGGAAGGCCTTTCGCGTATGAGGGTTCATTTAGTCATGGAGGTGTTTTCTTGTGAAAGCGGAAATTATTGCAGTAGGCACGGAGCTTTTATTGGGGCAAATTGTGAATACCAACGCCCAGTTTCTGGCGGCGGAATGCGCCTCTATCGGCATTGATACATACTTCCAGACGGTTGTGGGCGATAACGAGCAGCGGCTTGTGGAGGCGCTGGACATTGCCTCGAAGCGGGCCGATCTGGTGATCTGTACAGGCGGACTGGGACCCACCCAGGATGATCTGACCAAGGATGTGCTGGGACGTTATCTCTCCCAAGCGCTGATCCTCCATGAGCCTTCCATGGAGCGCATTCGCAGCTTTTTCGAGACCCGGGGCGTCCATATGGTGGAAAGCAATGCCCGGCAGGCGTTGATGCTGGAGGCCAGCGATCCTCTTCCCAATGATACCGGTCATGCAGTGGGAGTGGCTCTCGAGGCGGAGGGCTGCCGTTACATGCTGCTGCCCGGGCCGCCCAAGGAGATGAAGCCCATGTTTACGGGCTACGGCAAACCTTGGCTGCTCAAGGCGATGGGGGAGGAGCGCCCCTTGTATTCCCGCATGCTGAAGTTTGCCGGGATTGGGGAATCCACGCTGGAGCATGAGCTGCTGGATCTTATCGAAAGCCAGCAGGACCCGACCATTGCCCCGTATGCCAAGGAGGGCGAGGTTACCATCCGGCTGGCCACCAAAGCCTCCAATAAGGAGGAGGCGGACGGGAAGCTGCAGCCGGTGGAGGATGCCATCTGCAAACGAGTGGGACAGTATCTCTATGCCCGGGAGGATATCGGCATTGAAGAAGCAGTGCTCCGCCTCCTGAAGGAGCGGGGGGAGACGCTGGTGACGGCGGAGAGCTGCACCGGCGGGCTGCTGTCGGATCTCCTGACCAGCCTCCCGGGGAGCTCTGCGGCCTTCAAGGGCGGCATTGTCAGCTACTCCAACGCGCTGAAGCACAAGCTGCTGGAGATCCCCATGGACGTGCTGGAGGGAGAAGGCGCGCCGGGGGCAGTGAGTGACCGCACCGCCGAGCTGATGGCAGCTAATCTGCGCAGCTCCCTGGATGCGGACTATGCGTTGTCGGTGACGGGTGTGGCCGGGCCGGATTCGTCGGAGGGTAAACCCGTGGGGCTGGTTTATATCGGTTTAGCCAAGCGTGACGGCCCCGTAGAGGTAATCAAGAACCGCCTAGGGGGCAGCAGGGAGATTGTGAAGCTGCGGGCCGCCAAACAGGCGCTGTACATGCTGTGGCGCCAGCTGGTGAGCCAAGACTAGGCGGATTGCCTGCACAGGCTGTGAGGGCCGGTGGGGCGCGTATAGGGGCGGTGCGGAAGCTTGGAGCAGGCATGTGGCCGGAAATGGCGGTGTGTGTGGATGAAACGCGTCCGGTAAGCCAGGGAACTGCCGGGCTAACGGCGGCCACGGCTCTTATTTTGGCCAAATCGTTCCCTTGGAAAATCTAACGGCGGCCAGCGCCGCTATTTGGCACTTTTTGCCCCTTAAACAGGCCAAAGACCTCAAATAGCGGCGCTCACTTCCGTTAGATTTTCAAACAGCCGATTCCAGGGCGAATAGCGGTGCTGGCTTCCGATAGAATCACCCATGGCCTGGCGGCCATCGCCAGAAGTCAAAATGCCGGGGCGGATTCGGCACTTTCGTATAAATCGGCCAGACCCAACCGCTGTCGGCGGTGGGTCTGGCCTGTCGCTACAGGGCATCACCTAGCGTCTATTGATACCGGTTTACCGCCTTCGGCCATCGCCCAGGGACTATGGGCACCGGTTATCGCTATCAGCTATTGCCTCCCAACAGTCTTCGTCCTATCGTTACCCAGCGCTTTCCTGGCGTGCGGCCACCACACTTGCTTCCGCCTCCGTTGCATTGAGAAACCACACAGCCCGCTGCCGCTAACGGAACTAGGGAGCGCTTAGAGAGTAAAATCGGGCTTTTTACTATTCTTACGGAACTCAGCGCCCCTTAGCGCCCCTTTCCACGGCTCAACAGGTTGGTAACCGCCTCTTAGGGGCGGAGAGTTCCGTTACCCGGCGGAGATGCGGCTTTTTGCCGTCTAAGGGCTTCTAAGTTCCGTTAGGACGGAATCTGAGCGGCTTACCCGTTCGCTAGCTCAACCGTTCGCTAGCTCAACCGTCACCGGCTTACCCGCTCACCTGTTCAGCCACACTTCCCCGCTAATACGGGCGCGTGCTTCGTACATAAACCAGAATCGGCACAAGGCCCCAGGCCATCACCACCGCCGGTTCACGCTAATTCAGCCATTGCGCCAGGCTCCGCCAAAACGTGATTTCGGGCCGTGTTTTTTTGGCAGGTTCCGGCACATTTCATTTGCAATCGTTCGGGTACGAAGGTATAATATAGATATATGTTTGCGGAAGAACCGTAACAGGGAGGACCTCTTGGTTGCGGTTTTTTCTTTCCCAAGCATGCGAATGTATGTTCGAAAAAAACCTTGGCAAAACCGCAAAAAGCAGTTATCATAGTATTATAATCCTAATCAAAGGGAAGTGAGTCTCTTGGCAGATCGTCGCGCAGCACTGGAAGCGGCACTTCGCAATATTGAAAAGCAATTTGGTAAAGGCTCTATTATGAAGCTGGGAGAGTCCACCCATATGCAGGTGGAAACCATCCCCAGCGGCTCTCTGGCACTGGATATTGCCTTGGGCGTGGGCGGATTTCCTCGCGGGCGGATTATTGAAATATACGGGCCGGAATCCTCCGGTAAAACGACAGTAGCCCTGCATGCCATTGCTGAGGTGCAAAAATCAGGCGGACAAGCCGCATTTATCGATGCGGAGCACGCCCTTGATCCTCTGTACGCCAGCAAGCTCGGCATCAATATAGACGAGCTCCTCCTGTCCCAGCCGGATACAGGCGAGCAGGCTCTGGAAATCGCGGAAGCCCTGGTACGCAGCGGCGCCGTGGATATCATTGTTGTGGACTCCGTGGCGGCCTTGGTGCCGAAAGCGGAAATTGAAGGCGAGATGGGCGACTCCCACGTGGGTCTGCAAGCCCGGCTTATGTCCCAGGCTCTGCGGAAGCTGTCCGGTGCTATCAACAAATCCAAGGTTATCGCCATCTTCATCAACCAGCTCCGTGAGAAGGTCGGCGTGATGTTCGGCAACCCGGAGACCACTCCCGGCGGCCGTGCGTTGAAGTTCTACTCCACCATCCGTCTGGACATCCGGCGTATCGAGTCCGTGAAGCAGGGCAATGATATTGTGGGCAACCGGACCCGGATCAAGGTAGTGAAGAACAAGGTAGCCCCGCCCTTTAAACAATGCGAAGTTGATATCATGTACGGCGAAGGTGTATCCAAGGAAGGCAGCATCGTGGACATCGGCACCGAAATGGACATCGTCCAGAAGAGCGGCGCATGGTTCTCTTACAGCGGCGACCGGCTGGGTCAAGGCCGCGAGAATGCCAAGCAATTCCTGAAGGATAATCCGTCAGTGCGCGAAGCCATCGAGAAGAGAATCCGCGAAAACAGCAACCTTATCACTACCATTCCTCCTGTTACCAAAGAGGAAGAGGAAGAAGATGATCTGGAGGATTTTGAAGACGCGGAATAAGCAAGCAGCTAAACCTACAACCGTAAGGGCACCCTGGATAAACAGGGTGCCCTTCTTGCAGAAAGGAACGTAGATGGATATGTCGAACGGCGAAGATCAGGTCGGATGGATCACTTCGGTAGAACGGCAGAAAGGCAATAAGAAGCGGTATAACCTGTTTATTGATGATGTGTATGCTTTTTCGGTGCATGAGGATATTATGATCCGCCACAGGCTTCTGAAGGGGGAGTCGGTGGACAGCGAGTCCATTGCGGGGATTGTCAAGGATGACGAGCGGCATCAGGCGTATCTGGAGGCCATCCGTTACATAGGCAGGCGCCCCCGGTCGCAGCAGGAGGTCCGTCTGCATTTGAAGGAGAAGGAATACGAGCCGGAGCGGATCCGTGAGGTGGTGGAACGCCTAACCGGCGAAGGTTACCTTAATGATGAGACCTTCGCCAAGCTTTGGACCGAGAACCGGATCCGAAGCCAGAAGAAGGGCCGTAAATGGGTGGAAATGGAGCTTGCCCAGAAGGGTGTGGAGGATGCGGATATTTCGTCCGCACTGGGCAGCATTGATCCTGAAGTGGAATACGCGGCCGCACTGGATTCAGCTGTGAAGAAATGGCGGATTACCGGTGGAGAGCCCTTTGAACGGAAGCGCAAGGTGATGACCTACCTTCTGCGCAGAGGATATTCCCATGATTTGGTGAAACGGGTGGTTCGTGAGGCGTCTGAACAAACGACGGAGGATGAAGCAGAATTCTGACCATGTTCCGGATTCCTACCATATTCCAGCTTGAAGAGCACATTTTGGCGGTGCAAACAGGCTCTAAACAGGGGGCAGAAAAGCCTTCCTTACACGGCAGGGAAGAATTGTATTGGATTTGATTGTCAATAGCTTGACAATGTTCTTCGACAAAAGCTAAAATGTTCATGTATATTTTATTTTGCTTTAAATATGCAGGAGCTTTCGCCAATTCATTACTTCCGCCGTAAGACCGCAATAACCCGAAACGATTGAGCATGCGTAAAGCAGACTGAAACCCACGGATTAAAAACCGAATACCCCCAAGCTACACCTTGGAGAAACGACGAGGAGGTGACGCAGATGTCTACGCAAGAAGTCATCATCACCATCGCAATCTCGCTCGTGACTGCTCTCATTGGCGCTTGGATCGGTTTTCTTATCCGCAAATCGATTGCTGAAGCGAAAATTTCCAGTGCAGAACAGGCAGCCGAGCAGATTATCGAGGGTGCTAAGAAGGAAGCCGATGCACTGAAGAAAGAAACGGTTGTGGAAGCGAAAGACGAGGTCCACCGTCTCCGCACCGAAGCTGAAAAAGACATTCGTGAGCGTCGTAATGAAATTCAACGACAAGAACGGCGATTGTTGCAAAAAGAGGAAACGCTGGATAAAAAGATTGATTCCCTGGAGCGCAAGGAAGAGCAAGTTGCGAATAAAGAGAAGCGCATTGAAGAAACCCAGGCTCAAATTGACCAGCTTTACAAGGATCAGGTATCTGAGCTGGAGCGTATCTCCGCACTGACCATGGAAGAGGCCAGAACCATCATCCTCACCAATGTGGAGCAGGAAGTACGCCATGAGACCGCCCAAATGATCAAGGAGATCGAGTCTCAAGCCAGAGAGGAAGCCGATAAGAAGGCTAGAGAGATCATCACTCTTGCCATTCAGCGTTGTGCTGCCGACCATGTTGCAGAAACGACGGTATCTGTCGTCTCCCTGCCCAATGAGGAAATGAAGGGCCGGATTATCGGCCGTGAAGGACGCAATATTCGTGCGTTGGAAACCCTGACAGGCATCGATTTGATTATCGATGACACACCGGAAGCGGTAATCCTGTCCGGATTTGACCCGATCCGCCGGGAAATCGCCCGGACCTCGCTGGAGAAGCTGGTGGCGGACGGACGGATCCATCCGGCCCGCATCGAAGAAATGGTAGAAAAATCACGCAAGGAAGTGGATGAACGCATCCGTGAATACGGAGAGCAAGCCACCTTCGAGGTGGGCGTTCACGGTCTGCACCCGGATCTCATCAAGATTCTGGGACGTTTACGGTTTCGTACAAGCTACGGCCAGAATGTGCTCAAACATTCCATGGAAGTGGCCTACCTGGCCGGACTTATGGCGGGAGAACTGGGAGAAGACGTTACATTGGCGAAACGTGCCGGACTTCTTCATGATATCGGCAAAGCGCTGGATCATGAAGTGGAAGGCTCCCATGTTGAAATTGGCGTAGAAATTGGCAAAAAGTATAAAGAACATCCCGTAGTAATCAACAGTATCGCATCCCATCACGGGGATTGCGAAGCCACCTCCGTCATCGCCATGCTGGTAGGTGCAGCAGACGCCTTGTCTGCCGCGCGGCCTGGTGCCCGGAGAGAGACGCTGGAGACCTATATCAAGCGTTTGGAGAAGCTGGAGGACATCTGCGAGTCGTTCGAGGGCGTAGAGAAGTCGTACGCCATTCAAGCCGGCCGGGAAATCCGGGTTATGGTCCAGCCTGATAAGGTGGACGATACCGAATCCTTCCGTCTGGCAAGGGATATTACCAAGAAGATCGAAAGCGAGCTGGATTATCCGGGGCACATCAAGGTTACGGTAATCCGGGAAACCCGCGCAGTTGAGTACGCGAAATAAACCACAATAGGAACAACGGGAGAGTGGCTGCCAAGCCACTTTCCTTTTCTTTGCAGGGCCTAAACGGCCTGCGGCATAGACCATGTAGACCAGGTCTGTGTGAACAAGGCAATTGGAGGGATTCCCATTAAACTGTTATTTATCGGCGATATTGTGGGTTCTGTAGGCCGCAAAGCCCTCAAGAACGTGCTCCCCGGACTGAAGTCCAAATACCGTCCGGACGTCGTCCTCGTAAACGGTGAGAATGCCGCCCATGGACGGGGTATCAACCAGGCCATCGCAAGAGAGTTTTTTGATCAAGGCGTTCATGGCATTACCATGGGCAACCATACCTGGGATAACCGGGAGATCTTCGACTTTATCGACGATGAACCCCGCCTGATCCGTCCGGCCAACTTTCCCTACGGGACACCGGGAAACGGCTATATGTCCCTGAAGGCTGCAGGCAAGGACCTGCTGGTGATTAACCTTCAAGGCAGAACCTTCCTGCCTCCATTAGACTGCCCGTTCCAAACGGTGGATGCCATTCTGGAGCGGGAAGGCGGCCGTCATCAATATATTTTTGTGGATTTCCACGCGGAGGCTACTTCCGAGAAAATTGCTATGGGCTGGTATCTGAACGGCCGGGTATCCGCTGTTGTCGGCACCCACACGCATGTGCAGAGCAATGACAACCGGGTTCTGCCCGGAGGAACGGCCTATCTAACGGATGTGGGTATGGTCGGACCTCGTGACGGGATCTTGGGAATGGAGCAGGAAGGGGTTATGCACCGGTTTTTGACCCAGCTGCCATCCCGCTTCGTGGTGGATGAGGGCAAATGGCATTTCCACGCAGCCCTGATCGAGCTGGACGAACAGACGGGGCTGGCCAAGAGCATCCAGCAGATCCGCACGGATGAGGATAATTACATTAGCGAATAAATTCACCTTACCATGCCGAAGAAGCTGTCCTTAACCGGGCAGCTTCTTTTTTTTGTAAAAAGGGATGGTATGTTATGAAAATCTTGTGAATATGATGGGTACTGGAATCCATCACCTATCCCCTGGGAGGTACCTTTCATGGAAGTATTAAAGGTTTCAGCAAAATCCAACCCAAACTCCGTAGCAGGTGCGCTAGCTGGCGTGTTGAGGGAAAGGGGAGCGGCAGAACTTCAGGCGATTGGAGCAGGCGCACTGAATCAGGCTGTAAAGGCTGTAGCCATTGCCCGCGGCTTTGTAGCTCCCGGCGGAGTGGATCTGATTTGCATACCGGCGTTCACGGATATAGTCATAGACGGAGAAGACCGTACGGCAATCAAGCTCATCGTCGAACCCCGTTAGAATGTGGAACAGCTTTACTTCACAACTGGGGACATATGCGGCACCGCCTGTTTACGGGAAGCAGTAGACAGGTTTTTTTGTGTTCGCGCATACAGTGAAACGAAAGAGAGAAAAGGAGGGACCCCTATGAAAATTTTCGATGCCCATTGTGACTTGCTGGATAAAATGAATCTGCATGGCGAGCTGAGCTTTAAGCAGGACAGCATCTACGCCGATGTTTCCTTTCCCCGTCTGAACAAGGTGGGGGTGGCCGTTCAATGTTTCGCAGTGTTTGTGTCCAACCGGCCGCATGTGTCCTTCACTCAACTGCTGGAGGCCTTCGATACCTTCCACAACCGTATTGCCAGCCACGAGGGTGTCCGGCATATCCGCAGCAAGACTGATCTAACGGAAGCGGAGGCATCGGGAAAGCTGGGAGCCATTCTCACCCTTGAAGGGGCGGACGGGCTGGAAGGCAGCCTGGTGAATCTCCGTACCGCCTTCGCTATGGGTGTCCGTATGCTGGGATTGACTTGGAACTACGCCAACTGGGCAGTGGACGGTGTGCTGGAGCCGCGCAACGGGGGTTTTACCCTGAAGGGTAAGAAGCTGGTCGAGGAATGCGCCAGGCTTGGATTGATCTTGGATGTTTCCCATCTAAGCGATAAAGGATTTTGGGAGCTGGCCGAGCTTTCATCGGTACCCTTCTGCGCCAGCCACTCCAATGTCCGCAAGCTGTGCCCCCACCCCAGGAATCTCACCGATGAGATGATCCAGGCTCTGATTGCCCACAAGGGCATGATGGGGTTAACCTTCGTGCCTTGGTTTATCAAGGCGTCCGAGCCTGCCATAAAGGATATCCTGACCCATCTGGACCATGTGGCGGCATTAGGCGGGAGAGGGCATGTAGGGTTCGGCTCGGACTTCGACGGAGTGGACTATCACATACCGGGGCTGGAGCATGCAGGCAATTATGACCGTTTGGCCAACGAAATCTACCGCAGATATTCCGCAGAGGAAGCAGATGGGTTTCTCTACGGAAATTGGAAACATTTTATGTCGAATAATCTGCCGGAGTAAGTTTTGGATAAGTAATTTCTTTCATTCCTCCGGAAGATGATTAATATAACTACTTATCTATAATAAGTATAAATATGAGCGAAAAGAGTTATGTAACAAAATCGTCAAATTTACTTGCAAATCTAACATGGACAGCATAAAATTTTGGTGAGAGACAAATAAATGCTTACAGCCGCACTAAAGATTGCGTTTACATTTTGGAAGAGAAAATGAAAGATTACTATCAACCGGGGTCCCCGCGTATCGATGTCGGAGCGTTGAAGCAGCTTGTTTGCGGGGGATGTCACCAGCTAAGGAGTGGGCGTCATGATCAGTCAACTGTCATGGAAGATCGGAGGCCAGCAAGGGGAAGGCGTGGAGAGCACCGACCGGATTTTCTCTACGGCACTGAACCGGCTGGGGTATTACCTGTATGGGTACCGGCATTTTTCATCCAGGATTAAGGGCGGGCATACCAACAACAAGATCCGGATTAGCACCAAGCCTATCCGTGCCATATCCGACAGCTTGGATATCCTGGTCGCTTTTGACCAGGAGAGCATCGATGTAAACGCATACGAGCTTCGCGAAAACGGCGTGGTTGTGGCCGACGCCAAATTCAGCCCTGTGCTGCCGGAAGGCACGAAGGCCAGGCTGTTCGCGGTTCCCATCACCCAGATAGCCGAGGAGCTGGGGACCTCTCTGATGAAAAATATGGTGGCTTCCGGCGCTTCCTGGGCTCTTCTGGGTCTGCCCCTCTCCGTCTTCAACAAGGCGGTGGAGGAGGAATTCGGCCGCAAGGGCCCGGCAGTTGTGGAGAAAAATGTGGAGGCGGTCAAACGCGGCGCCGAATTTATTCTGAGCCTGGCAGGCGGTCCGCTGGAGGAATTCCGGCTGGAGCCGGCAGACGGCAAGGAAAAGCTCTTTATGATCGGGAACGATGCCATTGCCCTGGGGGCTTTGGCTGCCGGCTGCCGGTTTATGCCCGCATATCCCATTACTCCCGCGTCGGAAATTATGGAATATCTGATTAAGGCGCTGCCTAAATTCGGCGGCACCGTTATTCAAACCGAGGATGAAATCGCGGCGATTACCATGGCCATCGGCGCCAGCTATGGCGGGGCCAGAGCCATGACCGCGTCGGCAGGTCCCGGACTGTCGTTGATGATGGAGGCCATCGGCCTGGCCGGTATGACGGAAACCCCCGTGGTGGTGGTGGATACCCAGCGCGGAGGCCCGTCCACAGGACTTCCTACCAAGCAGGAGCAAAGCGATGTGTTTGCCATGATTTATGGGACCCATGGGGAAATTCCCAAGATTGTTTTGGCGCCCAGCACCATTGAGGAGTGCTTCTATGATACCATCGAAGCCTTCAATCTGGCGGAGGAGTATCAGTGCCCGGTTATCCTGTTGACCGATCTGCAGCTTTCTCTGGGCAAACAATCCTCGGATATTTTTGACTATAAAAAAATCGCCATCAAGAGAGGCAAGCTGACGGATCAGCTGCCTGAGCTGGGTGAGCATGAGCTGTTCAAGCGTTATGCTGCGAGCTCTGACGGAGTTTCTCCGCGTGTAATCCCCGGAACCAAACATGGCCTTCATCACGTAACAGGGGTGGAGCATGATGAAGCCGGGCGTCCGTCGGAATCGCCGGTTAACCGCAAAAACATGATGGACAAACGCCTGGCGAAGCTCAAGTCGATTCATGTAACCGATGCCATTAAGATTCACAAGGGCCACACGGATCCGGATATGCTGATCATCGGTATGGGCTCCACTCTGGGCACCATCGATGAAGGCAGAGCGCGGCTGGAGGAGGAAGGCATCAAAACCGCCCATATCACCATCCGGCAGCTGCATCCGTTCCCCACAGAGGAGCTGGCACCCCATATCAACCGCGCCAGAAAGGTGGTTGTGGTGGAGAACAACGCTACCGGACAGCTGGCAAGCCTCCTTAAGCTGAACCTAGGCCAGGCGGATAAGGTGCACAGTGTCTTGAAATACGACGGCAATCCGTTCCTGCCGGCGGAAATTCACAAAGCATGCAAGGGGCTGATCGTATGGCAACGATGAAGGACTTTCGCAATAATGTGAAACCAAACTGGTGTCCGGGCTGCGGGGATTTCTCCGTACAGGCGGCCATTCAGCGCGCGGCGGCTAATGTGGGGCTGACACCGGAAAGCCTGGCTGTAGTATCGGGCATCGGATGCTCCGGCCGGATCTCCGGCTATATTAACGCCTACGGCTTCCACGGCATTCACGGACGCTCCCTGCCCATCGCCCAGGGCCTCAAGATGGCCAACCGCGAGCTGACCGTCATTGCCGCCGGCGGCGACGGAGATGGCTTCGCTATCGGGATGGGTCATACCGTTCACGCTATCCGGCGGAATATCGATATGACTTACATCGTCATGGATAATCAGATTTACGGATTGACCAAGGGCCAGACCTCACCGCGCAGTGCAATGGGCTTCAAAACCAAAAGCACGCCGGGAGGCTCCATCGAATCGACACTGTCCCCGTTGGAGGTTGCCCTGTCAGCAGGCGCCACCTTCGTGGCCCAATCCTTCTCCAGCGAGCTGAAACAGCTTACCGCTTTGATTGAAGCAGGCATCCGGCATAAGGGATTTTCCCTGATTAACGTATACAGCCCCTGCGTTACCTTCAACAAGGTGAATACCTATGACTGGTTCAAGGAAAATCTGGTCAATCTGGATCAGGAAGAGGGCTATGATCCCGGCAACCGGATTCAGGCGATGACCCGGTTAATGGAGACAAACGGCCTGCTTACCGGCCTCATCTATCAGGACACCACCAAACCATCCTACGAAGACCAGGTAACGGGTTTTAGGCAGGAAGGGATTTCCAAGCAAAATATCCAGATTACGGAGGATGAATTTGAACGTTTGGTGGCAGAATTTAAATAATGGTTTAAAAAAATTCCGGCATATGTGAAAAACATATGCCATTTTTACGCGGTCTTGTTATAATAGAAAACGAGTATAACAGTACTTCAAAAATATGAATACAGTTGGAAGGCAGGAGACCTCAATCATGAAACTGGTTCCCGTAGGCGTATCAGCCCGGCACATCCATTTATCCCGCGAGCACATCGACATCCTGTTTGGAGCAGGCTACGAATTGAAGAACATGAAGGACCTTTCCCAACCTGGCCAATATGCCGCAGAAGAAACTGTAGCAGTTATCGGCGCTAAGGGCAAGTTCGATAAAGTCCGGATCCTGGGTCCGGAACGCCCCAAAACACAGCTTGAAATTTCGAAAACAGATTCCTTTGCACTGGGCGTAGCCGCTCCGGTACGGGAATCCGGCAAAACCGAAGGCACGCCCGGCATCAAGATCGTTGGCCCTGCCGGCGAAGTTGTAACCGAGGACGGCGTTATCGTCGCTGCCCGCCACATCCACTTCCACACCTCCGATGCCGAGAAGTGGGGCATTAAGGACAAACAGCTGTTGTCCGTTAAGGTGAAGAGCGACCGTCCGGTTATTTTCGAGGACGTGATTGCCCGCGTCAGCGATTCCTTTGCTTTGGATATGCATATCGACACAGACGAAGCCAATGCTGCCAGTGTTAAAAACGGCGACCAGGCTGAAGTCCTGCTGTAAGTGATTCCCGCCGGTCCGGATTAGCTCCGAGGCCGGCCTTTTCATACCCTACATACAGTGTCCTGCTGCGTGTCTAACACCGGTGGGGCATTGTTTTTTTATGGGGAGGATTGGCTAAAGCAGGATCTTATGCAATAATAGTTAAATAAAATTAATTAAAAATAGTAAACAAAAGTGGGGGGTTACATGAAAACACAGCTTTCCTTTATTGCCAACTTTATGTGGAGAGAGTCCTTGCGCAATATAAATGCCCAACTCACCGCTTCAGAGGCCAGACAGTTCAATTCCAATGACTATTATTATTTAACGACGATTTATTATCTGGGCAAACCACGGTTCTCTCAAGTGGCAGATGCGCTCAAGCTGACCAAGCCGGCGGTTTCCGCTATTGTCCGGAAGCTGGCGGGGCTGGGCTTGGTAGAAAAGAAGCAGTCTCCTGATGACGGCAGAGTTTTTTTTGCAGTGGTAACCGAGAAAGGGAAGCAGATTGTGGAGGGGGATGAAGAGCTGTATGCGCGGCTGGAAATGCTGATCCGGTCTTCCCTGCAGACGAAGGAGCACCAAACCTTGATGGAGGAGCTGCTGGCGGCTATGACACGTGAAATGGAGAAGCTGATCCGCGACGAGATAACGGAGAAATCTGGCATATGAAACAGCGGTTTATAAACAAGAGGGTTGTGATTATCGGCGCATCCGGAGGATTGGGGGAGGCTTATGCTCAAGCCTTCCAGGATGAGGGGGCAAGCTTAATGCTGGTTTCACGGAGCCCGGAGAAGGTACAAGCCTTGAGGGAGCGGCTGGGAGGAGAAACGGCTGTTGCAGCGGCGGATATAACCGATGAAACAGCAGTACGGAAGCTAGTGGAGGTTGTGGGAGAGTGGTGCGGCGGCGGTGGAGTTGACGTGGTGGTCAATGCGACCGGCTTCGATGTGCGCAAGTCCCTGGCTGTGCATGAACTGGAGGAAATCCGCCTGACACTGGACACGAATCTCCTGGGGGCCATTCTGATTACCCGCCAATTTCTGCCGGTGATGAAAAACAGCTCCGGAAGCACCATCGTTCACATGGGCGGTTTTGCAGACGGAAGGCTGGCGTTTCCTTATTACAGCGTGGATGTGGCCAGCCGCGCCGGGATTCATGCCTTCACAGAAGCCATGAACCGGGAGCTGAAGCAGGAGGGCAGCAGAGTGACGGCAACCTACTTCTGCCCGAATTCAGCGGACACCCCCGCAGAGCGTCCGTTTCACCAGGTGTGGAAGGAGATGGGCATCGCCATTTCCTCCCCGGAGCAGGTGGCGGCGGAGCTGCTGGATGCAGTAGCGCGCAAGCGGACCGTGTGGCTGATGGGCGGGCTGCCAACAAGAGCTTTTGCCAAGCTGAATGTGCTGGCTCCAGGACTTGCGGATAAGCTCCTGCTGAACCGTTACGGACGGATCCTGCAGAAGCACTTCGGCGGCGGGGGAACCCTGCTTTCTACCCAGTCTGCCAGGAAAAAAACCTTGAGAGCAGCGGCCATTGTTATGATTGTCCTGTCGTTTATTCTGTACGCGCTGCTTCCGGTGCTTCCATTCCTGCCATTGACGCTCAGAATGAAGTCGGTAGCCGGCGGTGTGTTAATCGGCGCAAGTGAAATCGTTTTTTGGACAGGGGCTGTTATCCTGGGGAAGGAAGCGGTGGCGAAATACAAGAGGTGGATGAATCCCCTTCATTGGTTTTGCTGCGGGAAACGGCCTGGGGTTTAATAGGACTTACGTCTAACCTATGTTATAATTAATGCTGATTGCCTGTTTTAGCATACGATATATCAGACATATAAAGGTGGTATGACGAATGAAAAAGGGGAACCAGCAACCAGCGGACTTAAAATCCGCCCCGGTCAAGGATTACTCCGCCTATTTTGATTTTTCCGATGCCAAGGTGCTGGAGGAAAAGGACGGCAAAACCACATACCGGATCAAGGGCAGAACGGTGCAGATCAACAGCCAGCCTGATTATAAGGAAGGTAAACGCCGCGGCCGGGAGGAAATCGAGGTCCAATACGAATCCTCGATTCCCGAAGAACTGAAGGGGTTGGGCAAGGGCAAGTATTATACCATTTACACCTTCGGCTGCCAGATGAACGAGAATGATACCGACACCATGAAGGGCATTCTGGAGGAGCTTGGTTTCCAGGAGACTCAGGACCGGAAACAGACGGATCTCATTCTCTTCAACACCTGTGCCGTCCGGGAAAATGCGGAGGATAAGGTTTTTGGCGAGCTGGGCCATATGAAGGTGCTGAAGCAGGAAAAGCCGGGGCTCATTCTCGGTGTCTGCGGCTGCATGTCCCAGGAAGAAAACGTAGTAGGACGTATTCTGAGAAGTTATCCCTTTGTGGATCTGATCTTCGGTACCCATAATATCCACCGGCTGCCCTTCCTGCTGCAGGAGGCCTATTTCGATAAGGAAATGGTCGTGGAGGTATGGTCCCGGGAAGGCCATATTATTGAGAATCTGCCCAAGAAGCGGGAGGGTATCAAAGCCTCAGTGAACATCATGTACGGCTGTGACAAGTTCTGCACATACTGTATCGTGCCTTATACCCGGGGCAAGGAGCGCAGCCGCAGACCGGAGGATGTAATTGCGGAGGTACGGGAGCTGGCGCGCCAAGGCTTCCGCGAGGTGATGCTGCTGGGGCAGAACGTAAACGCCTACGGCAAGGATTTCACGGACCGGACCTACAGCTTTGGGGATCTGATGGATGAAATGAGGCAAATCGGCATTCCGCGAATCCGGTTCACCACCTCGCATCCCCGGGATTTCGACGACCATCTGATCGAGGTGCTGGCCAAAAAGGGCAACCTGATGGAGCATATCCATCTGCCGGTGCAGTCCGGAAGCTCTGAGGTGCTGAAGGCCATGACCCGCAAGTACAACCGGGAGCACTATCTGGAGCTTGTGCGGAAAATCCGTCTGGCCATCCCTGATGTAGTGCTGACCACGGATATTATTGTTGGTTTCCCCGGTGAAACCGAGGAGCAATTCGAGGAAACCATGTCCCTGGTACGGGAAGTGGGATATGATGCGGCCTATACCTTCCTGTATTCACCGCGGGAGGGGACACCTGCCGCCAAGATGAAGGATGATGTGCCGGAGCAGGTGAAGAAGGAACGGCTGTACCGCTTAAATGATCTGATGGCTGAGCTGAGCAAGGCCAGCAACGAAAGGCTGAAGGGCCAGGTGGTGGAGGTGCTGGTGGAAGGGGAAAGCAAAACCAACTCCAGCGTGCTGGCCGCCAGAACCCGGACAATGAAGCTGGTTCATTTTGAGGGACCGAAGGAGCTGATCGGACAGCTGGTCCAGGTGCAGATCACCGAGCCCCAAACCTGGCTGCTTCGGGGCCAGCTTATTCATATAAACGCAGGAAAGGTAGGAACACCGGCATGAGCATGAACCATAACGAAGCTGCAGAGCGTGAAGCGATAATGGCTAAGGCCCGGGAATTGGCGGAGCTGTTTGCGGACTCGGCGGAGGTGGACACCTACCGCAAGGCGGAGGAGCAGATTGCCGTGAATCCCCATGTCCAGGGTCTGATCAGTACTATTAAGAAGAAGCAGAAGGAAGCGGTGGCCTTCGAGCAGACTTTCAAGAACAAGGAGATGGCCAAGGCCATCGATGACGAAATTGAAACCCTGCAGAATGAATTGGATGCCATCCCCATTGTAACGGAGTTTCAGGAGACCCAAAGCGATCTGAATTATATGCTTCAGCTGGTGATGGGCGCCGTCCGGGATACAGTTTCGGAGAAGATTCAGGTGGAAGAGGGCAAGGTGGAAGTAAGCCGGTGCGACTAAAAGGCAAAGTGAGCTGATCCAAATGGAACGGAAGCTTGTAAACCCCATCGGTGTCATTGTCGACAGCTTCGGCGTCGGTGTCCGGGAGGGCTTGAGGAAGGCCAAGGAAGTGGGAGCCGACGGAGTGCAAATTTATGCGGTGAAAGGGGAAATGGACCCTGATGCGCTTTCGGCTGCGGACCGCAAGGAGCTCAAAGGCTTTATCACGGGGCTGGGGCTGGAGATATCTGCCCTAGTTGGTGACCTGGGGGGACATGGCTTCCAGGATGCCCGGGCCAATCCGGCCAAAGTCGAGAAGTCCAAACGGATTCTGGACCTGGCCCTGGAGCTGGGAACGGCGGTGGTCACCACCCACATCGGGATTGTGCCGGAGGACCCCGCAAGTCCCGTGTATACAGCTATGCAGGAGGCCTGTGAGGAGCTGGCCGGGTACGCTCACCGGAACGGCGCTTTTTTTGCCATTGAGACAGGCCCGGAACGGGCATCACATCTCAAGAGCTTCCTGGATACCCTGTCCACCAAAGGGGTCTCCGTCAATTTCGACCCGGCCAATATGGTCATGGTGACGGGGGATGACCCGGTACAGGGGGTGTATACCCTGCGGGATTACATCGTGCACACTCATGTGAAGGACGGGCTGCAGCTGCAGGCTACGGACCCCCGCAATATCTACGGGGCCTTGGGCTATGCGCCTATGGACCATGAAGCCATCGCCCGAATGGTGCGGGACGGGGCGTTCTTCCGGGAGGTTCCGCTGGGAGAGGGCAAGGTGGATTTTGACGCTTATTTTGCCGCGCTTCAGGAAATCGGCTACACCGGTTACCTGACCATCGAGCGTGAGGTGGGAGACCAGCCTGAGACGGACATCCGGCGGGCGGTGGAGTTTATCCGGCGGTACAAGTAATCCGGCTAGGATGGAAGCAAACGAAGGGCAGCGGAGGCATCCGCTGCCCTTTTTTACTGTACTTCTGCAGATTTTGGCAAAGCCGGGTTAGGCGGTACAGCGGTTAGAGAATGTGGAAAGATTGCATACTATTCTCACCCGGGGGTGAAGTCTTGGACTTGATTCCTCTTGTGAGTTGACGTTTCCGGCAAAAGGGAGGGGATTTGGATGACTGCACCGGATTCCTCGGCGCCCAGCCTGTATCTCCGCTTCCGCAAGAACATCACGGTCCAAAAGGGTGCGGCGGTGACGCTGGGACACGCAGCCGATCTGTTTACAGAGCCGGAGCTGCTTCCGGAGATTTCCGCTTTGGTGCTTTTCCGGCCGGAGGAGAAGGATGGCAACCGGCTCCTGGTGGATATGATGCTGGTGACCAGGCGGGTCAAGGAGGCTGTACCGGAGATGCAGCTGGTGCACTTCGGTGAGCCCCATGCCTTGATCCAGGTGATGGAGGCTGAGCGCAAATGCCATCCTGTTCTGTTTGCGGCCGTGTGGCTTCTTTTGTTTATTGGCTCGGGGCTAGCCATCATGAACTTTCACGAGGATGTAAGTATGCCTGAGGTGCATGGGCGGATTTACGAGCTGTTGACGGGAGAACGCCCGGAGCATCCATACTGGCTGCAAATTCCGTATTCCTTGGGCATCGGCGTGGGGATGGTGCTGTTTTTCAATCATGTGTTTAAGAAGAAGTTTAACGAGGAGCCTAGCCCCCTTGAGGTGGAAATGTATCTGTACCAGCAGAATATGAACCAGTATGTGGTTGCCGAGGAGTATGGAAAAACCAGTCACGAAGGAGGGAAGCGGCCCCATGAGCGGGATAGCTGCTAATGCCCTGATCGCGTTTATCGGCTTGGCAGGGGGGATTGCGGTGGGCAGCGGCATGGTCGCCTTCCTGCTGGTGCTGGACATTGTGCCGCGCCTGGCCCAGCTGACCCGCTCCGCCGACCGGATTCACGGTTACGAAACAGCAGTGGTAACCGGCTCCGTGTTCTGGACGGTGGCGGATTTTATGGATTGGCGGTTTTCCGGCACGGTGTTGTCTCCTGCTATTATGGGGCTTTTCAGCGGGGTGTTTGTAGGTATGCTGGCTGCGGCACTGACGGAGGTTATCAATGTGCTGCCCATCTTGGCCAAGCGGCTTGGCATGTCCCGGCATATTCTGTCCTTGCTGATGGCGATGATCTTGGGGAAAGTGGCGGGTTCCCTGTTTGAGTGGCTGGTTTACCACGGCAAATAGCCACTTATGCTGCGGTTTCCGCTGCCTCCCGGAGATGTGGCGGGTCTACTAGAATAGGAAAGCGAGGTGGCTTTACAATGGGTCCTGATGAAATGAACCCGGACGAGCATCACGGGCATTCCGGCCATATGCCGGTGCCTCCCTTCCCGGAGGGAGGAGAGGGGGAGGACAGTCACGCTGCCCCGCGCCGGAAGACGCTTCTCCGCAGGCCGGTGGAGGTTGGCGCGTTCCACCGGCATGAGGAGGAAGCCGGAGAGAAGCGTGAGGAGCCTAACGACCGGCATAAACACTCCGGCAAGGAAGCGGCTCAGAAGAAAGAAGAGCGGGAACCCAAGGGACGCAGCAGCCACAAAAATCAACAAAGCGGCGCCCAGAGCAGAATGACGGAGGAAGAAAACCGTCTGAAGAATTTGAAGGAAATACCGGATTCGATTGAGGACGTCAAACGTGCCCTGGAGGAAAAAGTCGGCCTGGGCATCAGCTTTGACGTGACCTTCCGGGAGATGGTTTTCGGCGGTGTCCGCTGCAGCTTCCTCTATATGAACGGCTTCGCTAAGGATGAAGCCTTGATCGAGGTAATCAAACGGCTGACCTATGCCAGCGAGGAGGAGCTGGGGCATGATCCGCTGGACAAGCTGAAGGATAACCTGGTGGCCCATATCCAGGTGGAAAGTCTGGAGAAATTCGATGAGGTCATCGATAAAACACTAGCGGGGATGACAGCTCTTTTCGTGGAGGGCGCACGTGCCGCACTGGTCATTGATGCCAAGAATTTCCCGGTCCGTTCCACCTCGGAGCCGGATCTGGAGCGGGTGGTTCGTGGAGCCCGGGACGGCTTCGTGGAGACCTTGATGACCAACGTCACGCTGATCCGCAGAAGATTACGGGATCCGCGGCTTAAATTTGAGGTGGTGCAGGTAGGAGCGCGCACGAAAACCGATGTGTGTATCGCCTACATCCAGGATATAGCCGCCCCGGAACTTATCGATACCTTCCGGAATAAAGTGGAAGAGGTCGTGATTGACGGGATTCCCTTGGGTGAGAAGCAGCTGGAGGAAATTCTGGTCCAAAAATCGGGATGGAATCCCTACCCGTTGGTCCGTTATTCGGAGCGGCCGGATGTAGTGGCTGCCCATCTACTGGAGGGCCATGTGGTGCTTCTGGCGGATACCTCCCCCAGCGCCATGATCCTGCCCTGCACCATGTTCCAGCTGATGCAGCATGCAGAGGAATACCGTCAAACCCCGGCGGTGGGCACTTATTTCCGTTGGGTGCGGTACTTCGGGATTATCGCGTCGCTTTTCCTATTGCCCATCTGGTACCTGATGGTGGCCCACCCGGAGCTCAAGCCGGTTGGCATGGAATGGCTCGGTCCGGAAAAAATGGCACGTCTGCCGGTAATCGTGCAGTTTCTCATCGCTGAGCTTGGCGTCGATCTGATGCGGATGGCCGCGGTGCATACGCCAACTCCGCTGGCGACCGCAATGGGCTTGATCGCCGCTATCCTCATCGGCCAAATTGCCGTGGAAACCGGCATGTTCGTAAACGAGGTCATCATGTACATGGCAGTTGCGACCATCGGCACCTTCGCTACACCCAGCTATGAATTGGGGATGGCCAACCGCCTCTCCCGGATCATTCTGCTGTTGGCAGCCGCTGCCTTGGGCGTACCGGGACTGGTGGGTGCAACCACCGTCTGGCTGATTATGCTTACCGTACAGCGTTCGTACAACTCACCCTACATGTGGCCGTTTATACCGTTTAATGCAAAGGCGCTTTATACGGTATTAATCCGCAGAACCTTTGGTGAAAGCCGCCATCGGATCAGTCTGACGGATACGACAGACAATACCCGGCAGCCGGTCTCCGACGGATAGTACAAATCAATCGGCCGTTTGTGTATGGCACAGACGGCTTTTATATGTTATTTTGTTGGTAGACCAATTGACAAGGAGAAATGGCAATGTATCTGCATGGGACAAGTCGAATTAATGATAACGGCCATCTGGAAATTGGCGGCGTCGACGCCGTTCAACTTAGAGAGCAATTTGGAACTCCCCTTTATGTCGTCGATGAGGAGCTGATCAGAAGACGCTGCCGTGAATTCATCGGCGCCTTCAAATCCTCCGGACTGAAGTTTCAGGTGGCATATGCCTCCAAGGCCTTCTGTACCATGGCCATGTGCCGGATCGTGGATGAAGAGGGGCTTTCCCTCGATGTAGTATCTGACGGCGAGCTCTATACCGCTCTTCAAGCCGGATTCCCGCCAGAGCGGATTCACTTCCACGGGAACAACAAAACCCCCCGCGAAATCAACATGGCGCTGGAGGCTGGAATCGGCTGCTTCGTTGTCGATAACTTTGTGGAGCTGGAGCTTCTGAACGCCTTGGCCGGTGAGCGCAACCGCAAGGTCAATGTGCTTCTCCGGATCACACCGGGCGTGTCTGCCCATACTCATGAATATACCTCTACCGGCCAGCAGGACTCCAAGTTTGGCTTTGATTTGGGCAACGGAGCCGCATACCGGGCTGTCGAGGCGGCATCCCGCCAGCCGAACCTGGTGCTTTTGGGGCTCCACTCTCATATCGGCTCCCAGATTTTCGAGGTGGAAGGCTTCAAGCTTGCCGTAGAGAAGGTGATGGGTTTCGCGGTGAAGGTCCGCAGTGAGCTGAATGTGCTGTTTAAGGTAGTGAACCTGGGCGGCGGCTTCGGCATCCGTTATGTGGAAGGGGACAGCCCGCTGCCTGTTGCGGAATATGTCCATGCCATCGTAGACAGCATTCATACCTCCTTTGCCGGCCAGGACTATCCCGTTCCGGAAATCTGGATCGAGCCGGGCCGCAGTATTGTAGGGGATGCAGGCACCACCCTTTATACTGTGGGCACTTATAAGGAAATTCCCGACATCCGCAAGTATGTGGCCGTTGACGGAGGCATGACGGATAACCCCCGCCCCGCTCTCTATGAATCTCAATATGAGGCTATGCTGGCCAACCGTGCCACCGCAGCACCGGAAGAAGTTGTATCCATCGCCGGCAAATGCTGCGAAAGCGGGGATATGCTGATTTGGGATCTGTCCCTGCCCAAGGTTAACTCCGGTGATTTGCTGGCGGTAGCCTGCACAGGTGCGTACAATTATTCCATGGCCAGCAATTACAACCGGATTCCCCGTCCGGCTGTGGTCTTCGTCAAGGATGGCAGCGCCGATCTGGCGGTGAAGCGCGAATCCTACGACGATATTGTCGGCAATGATCTGATTCCCGAACGGATGAAGAAGGCTCCTGCACGAGCGTAATCCTTATCCCTGCCGAGCGTCTGCAGCGCGGCAGGGTTTTTTGTTGTTCATTTTGCTACAGTTTGAAACATTTGAATTTCACGCGGCAATCCGATACAATAAGTCAGATCGATTCCATTTACAAAGGAGACTCCTCATGAAAAAAGGTACCATCACATTGGAGAACGGCGGCACTATCAATCTGGATTTTGATGCCGAACATGCCCCAAACACGGTTGCCAATTTTGAAAAGCTGGCCAATGAAGGCTTTTATAACGGACTGACCTTCCACCGTATCGTTCCCGGTTTTGTCGCTCAAGGCGGCTGTCCCCGCGGCAACGGCACAGGCGGCCCCGGATACAATATCAAGTGCGAAACTGCCGGCAACCCCAACAAGCATGTCCGCGGCGTCATTGCCATGGCCCATGCAGGCAAGGACACCGGCGGCAGCCAGTTCTACATTACCTATGACTCCTTCCCGCATCTGGACGGCGTACATACCGTGTTCGGCAAGGTGACAGAAGGTATGGAGCATGTGGATGCCCTGAAGCAAGGCTCCAAAATGTCCGAAGTGAAGGTATGGGAGGAATAATCTCCCTTACATGAACTTATGTTTACCTATAGCCCAAGAGCATCTCCGGGTAATCCGGAAGCCTCTTGGGCTTTTTGGACAAGTGTTGCCCCGGCTTCTCCCAAAAAGGCCTGTTTACCCTTATTGCGTTATTCTGTTATGATGAATACTAGAATGCATGAAGGGCAAGTGAACGCGCGATGACAACCAGACATAAGGAAGCGGCCCGCTTGTTTTGGGGATTTACTGTTCTGCTGGTCTTCTTTGCGGGGGGAGCAGCTTTTGCGCTTTTTGCCAGCCGCCAGCCGGCACCGCCGGCCCAGGATGGTATCCTGGATTTATCAGCTTGGGATTTCTCCCAAAACGGATCCTTGCTGTTGTCCGAAGGATGGGAGCTGTACCGCAACCGGCTGGTTGAGCCGGAGAGCTTCGTTTTGAACCCGCAAAAGCCGGATGAATATGTCAAGCTTCCCCATATGTGGAGCGGAGGCCGGCCGGAGACGGGGGAAGAGCTGGCCACTTACCGGATTCAGGTGAGGCTGGGACCGGAGCAAGCGGGCACCCGCAAGGCTTTGGGGATACGGGACATCCAATCGGGGTACCGGATTTATGTCAACGGCCAATTGTACGGCGACGGAGGTGTGTTGGGGAAATCCCCAAGCCCTCCGGAAGCGGCCATTTATCCGTCGATCATCGGGTTTCCTGTAACGGCAGGGAATAATGAAATCATTGTCCAGGTCGCCAATTCGGCTTACCAGAGAGGCGGCATACATTCTATTTTTACCTTCGGGAATTCTCTTGATATCTATCAATACCGGGAGAGGACCCTGGTATGGAAAATATCGGTGATGGCCGCCTTGGCTACCTTGGGCGTCTACCATCTGGCCCTGTTTTGGATGCGCAAACGGGATTCCATGAGTCTGGTGACCAGCATCACCTGCTTATTGATGTCGGTTCGGATTATGGTGCTGGATGAAGGCATTCTGACCTTCCTGGCCCCCTCCCTTGCGCCGTGGTGGTCCAGACTCTCCTACTTCACCTTATATGCCGGTATTCCGTTCCTGCTGGCTGTTATTCAGCTGCTGTATCCCCGGGAAATGAGCAAACGGGTGACCCGGACGGTATGGATTTTCAGCGGGGGGTTAGCCTTAGCGGCCCTTGTTCTACCTGTCAGAGCATATACCTGCACCTTTATTCCCTTTTTGGTGGTGCTCCTGATCGTTCTCGGGTACTGTCTGTTCGTCTTGGCATATGCCGTTGCGCGGAGCCGCACCGGAGCCTGGATCAATGCCTTATGTGTCTTGATTATGATCGGCACGGTTGTGAACGATATCCTGCTCGAGCAGGGTGTAATCCAGAGCTTTTCCCTGATGCCCATCAGCGTGTTCCTGCTGGCCTTTGCCGAAACCCTGGTCATTGCCCACCGATATTCCAAGGCGTATGTGGATGTGGAGAATGTATCCGGCCAGCTGGTCCAGCTTAACCAGCAGCTGGAGGAGAAAATTAAGGATCGGACGGAAGCGCTGGAAATCACCAATGCCCATCTGATGTATGCCAATGAGCATCTTCATCAGCTGGAAACCTCGCGGCGGGAGCTTATCGCCAATGTAACCCATGAGCTGGGGACACCTATGACTTCCATACAGGGCTATATGAAGGCCTTGTTGGACGGGGTAATCCAGCCGGAGAAGCAATACATCCAGCTCTTGTACGACAAGATCCAGATGGCCGACAGGCTGGTGCAGGACTTGTTCGATCTGACGAAGCTGGAGGAGGGGCAGACCACCTTCCATATGGTGGATGTAATTGTGGATGATTTGTTCGATGAGTATTTCTCCAGCTTCCAATGGGATGTAGAAAACCAGGGGATTCATTTTCTGCTGCTAAAGCCGGAAACGGCCCAGGAAGGGTTGCCTGTAGCCCGAATTGACCCCATCCGTATCCGTCAGGTGATTACGAATCTGGTGCATAACGCCCTTAACTATACAGAAGAAGGGGGCACCATCACCATCCGCGGCGAATACGGGCGGGATCGGCTTGTGATTCAGGTGACAGATACCGGCAAGGGAATTGACCCGCAGCTGCTGCCTCATATTTTTGACCGTTTTGTGAAGGGGAATGGCAAAAAGAGGAGCGCCAGGGACGGATCAGGGCTCGGATTGGCCATTGCCAGAGAAATCGTCATGCATCATGGAGGAATTCTGACTGTCCACAGTGAATACGGTAAAGGCAGTACCTTTCAGTTTGATATTCCGATTGAATTCATTCCAATGGTGGTGGACTAAACGTGACTTCGGAGAAGTTGCTGGTTGCAGAGGATGACCAGGAAATCAGAGATCTCATAACGCTGTATCTGAAAAAGCATGGCTTTCATGTCATTGTTGCGGAAAATGGTCTGGAGGCATTGCGTGTATTCGAAAAAGAGCTTCCGGAGCTGGTTCTGCTGGATATAAATCTGCCGCTGATTGACGGGTTCGGCGTATGCCGGGAAATCCGCAAGATATCCAATGTGCCGGTTATTTTTATCAGCTGCCGGAATGACTCGGAGGATGTGGTCAACGGCCTGGAAATCGGCGGTGACGACTATATTGTGAAGCCCTTTGACCCCGCGGTGGTTCTGGCCCGGGTCCAGGCGAATCTGCGCCGTGCGCCCATTTTCAACCGGTTTTTGGCCCAGCCGGCGCCGAAGGAAATCGCGGATGTGCTCCATTTTGGTGAATTGACCATCGATCTCAAGAATTATGCGGTCCGGTTGGACCAAGTGCCGGTGCCCTTGTCGGCCAAGGAGATTCAGCTGTTGTTCTTTATGGCGCAAAATCCTAACCAGGTTTTTACCACCGAGCAGTTGTATCATCGGGTTTGGGGAGCCGAGAGCAATTCCGATACCCGCACTGTTTTGGTCCATATCAGCAGCCTCCGCAAAAAAATCGAACCGCTGCCCGCATCCCCGAAATTCATCCATAATATCAGGGGCATCGGTTATAAATTCAGCCCGTCCGTCTGATCAAGGAACGGTAGGCAAATTGATTTATCAGATTTTTTTATGAAATTCCCCCGAAATCCCTCAAGATTGGGGAAAAGACGCCTCTAGAGCGCTTTTTATGAAACAATCAGCCATTTCTCAGCCTGTGGCATGAAGAAGGCATGGATCAGTGGAATTTTCACGGTTTGACGATGGACACAAAAAACGTATATAGTTTTATTATGTATATATTTTGAACTTATAAAGGAGGTGTATCCTAGCCGGTCCCCTGGACGGTTAGGAGCTAAATTGGGCATAGACCCTTTACCTATGTGGGTGAAATTGGTTTTAATATTGGTGTTTGTTTTGTTGAACGGATTGTTCGTGGCAGCGGAGTTTGCGTATGTGAAGGTACGGGGCAGCCGGATTGAGGCGCTTGCCCTGGAGGGGAACTTCCGGGCGAAGATCTCCAACAAGATTCTTCATAACCTGAACGCTTACCTGTCCGCCTGCCAGTTGGGTATAACCCTGACCTCACTGATTCTCGGTTGGCTGGGTGAACCGACCATCTCACGGCTCCTGGAGCCCCTGTTCGATATGATGGGACTGCCAACGGCTGCGGCGCATACGATTTCGTTCATCATTGCATTTGCTATTGTTACTTCCTTTCATATCACATTGGGTGAGCAATTCCCGAAGCTTTACGCAATTCAGCAATCCGAAGCCGTGACGTTGTGGACAGCCGTCCCTGTGTACGTCTTCAACAAAATGATGTACCCTTTTATCTGGTCTCTGAACGGAGCTTCCAACTGGATGTTGCGCAAATCCGGCATTGAGCCGGGCAATGGCCACGAAACCGCCCACTCTGAGGAAGAAATCCGTCTCCTGATGCAGGAGAGCCACAAAAGCGGCCTCATCGACAAGGCCGAAATGACCCTGATGGACAACATCTTTGAATTCAGTGAAACCACAGCCAGAGAAATTATGATCCCGCGGACGGAAATGGTGTGTTTGTACGCCAACCTGTCCATCGAGGACAACATCGAGATCGCCATTCAGGAAATGCGCACCCGCTACCCTGTTTGCGACCCTGACAAGGATAATATTATCGGGTACATTCATATTAAGGATTTGTTCAACCCGCGGGACCGCATCCGGGATATCCGCAGTGTGCTGAGACCCTTGGCTACTGTGCCGGAGAGCATGTCCATCAGCACGCTGCTGGCCAACCTGCAGCGCAAGAAGCACCAGATGGCCCTTCTGATTGATGAATACGGCGGTACGGCCGGTCTGGTCACCGTCGAAGATATTCTTGAAGAAATTGTCGGCGAGATCCAGGACGAATTCGATGAAGAGCGTCCCAGCATTGAAGCCCGGGATAACCAGGTTTATTCGGTAGACGGACTTCTGCTCATTTCCGAGTTTAACGACTTCTTCAGAACGGATATCAGTACGGAGGAGTACGACACCATTGGTGGCTGGGTGTATTCCCAGATGGAAATTCCGCCGCGGAAGAACGATAAGATCCTCTATGAGAATGTGGAATTTATTATAGAAGAAACCGATAATCTCCGCATTGCCCGGCTTCTGGTCCATAAGGTGATTACCGGAAACGAGGAGCAGGTGGAGGAGATCGGCGCGTAACCAGCGTTACTCCCTTGCAAATTCAGCAGCAGGATGATACACTTCATGGCAACAGCATGATAATTTCATATCGAAGTTACTTTCGGGGCAGGGTGAAATTCCCTACCGGCGGTGATCCGTAAGGCGGAGGGGCTCATAAGCCCACTCCTGCACCCTTGCGGTCAGTCCGTGACCCGGTGAAGCTGGCTCATTGCCCGGCGCCTCTGGCGCTGTTTACCGGAGGACTTGGTGCAACTCCAAGACCGACAGTATAGTCTGGATGGGAGAAAGTGATTTTCGTATCTGCGTTTTATTCCCATAGGCAAGTTCCTTTTTTCACATGTCAAAAGGAAACAGCTCTATTCGGTGTGCGCCGCTACGGACCTCTGAACTGTCCCCTTTCCATTTTGTGGAGAAGGGTTTTTTTGATTTTTCGGATGAGGAGGGGAAGCATGAATCCCCAGGATGTGATGAATGATGAGTACTACATGCGGCTGGCGCTGCAGCTGGCTGCCGGAGCCGCAGGCCAAACGGGGATCAATCCGGTGGTAGGCTGTGTCATCGTTAAGGATGGACGGATTCTCGGTATGGGCGCCCATCTCCGCCGGGGCGGGGACCACGCGGAAATCCATGCTCTTCGGATGGCAGGCGGGGAAGCGGCTGGTGCAACAGCCTATGTGACCCTGGAGCCATGCAGCCATTACGGTCAAACACCTCCTTGCGCCCTCCGGCTGATCGAAGCCGGTGTTATCCGGGTGGTAGCCGCTGCCAAGGACCCCAACCCTTTGGTTTCCGGTAATGGGCTGGCGATGCTGGAAGGGGCAGGCATTGAGGTTGAGTCAGGCATTCTGGAGCAGGAAGCCACACAGCTGAATGAGGCGTTCAACCATTTCATTGTACACCATACTCCCTTTATCACGTTGAAAACAGCCAGTACCCTTGACGGACGTATTGCCAGTAGGACGGGTGACAGCCGTTGGGTGACAGGAGAAGCGGCAAGGGGATACGTGCATACGCTGCGGCACCGTCACCAGGGGATTATGGTCGGTATCCAGACAGTGATTGCGGATGACCCTTCCCTGACCACCAGACTTGATGTTCCGGGCCTTGATCCGGTTCCGGTCATTGTCGATTCGAAGCTGCGGATTCCCGAGGATGCCCGTTTGCTGGAGCGCCCCGGAGCCGTAATACTCAGTACATACCAAGCTCCTCCTGACAAAATAAAACGTCTTGAGGACAGAGGCCACCGGGTGCTGCTAACCGGCTTCGGGCCTTTCGTGGATCTGGTGGAGGCCATGCGGCTGCTGGGTGAACGGGAGATGGCCTCCGTGCTTTTGGAAGGCGGCGGCAAGCTGAATGGGTCCATGCTGGAGGCTCGGCTCATCCATAAATGTGTATTGTTTTTCGCCCCGAAAATTATCGGCGGAGCAGGTGCCCCGGGAAGCTTTGATTTTGCCGGCTTTGAAAAAATGGGGGATGCTGTGGTTCTGGAGCGGTTGAAGCTGGAGCAGATGGGCGAGGATTTGTGCATCACCGGTTATCCCCGCTACGGACAGGCTGAAGAAGAGCCGGCTGGAACGGATTGACCTAGAGAGGATGGAGCGCCATGTTTACAGGAATTATAGAAGAAATGGGCCGGATGCGCCGGGTATACCGCCAAGGACAGGCTATGATGCTGACGGTGGAGGCCACCAGGGTGCTGGAGGATGTGGCCATAGGCGACAGTATCGCCGTGAACGGTGTATGCCTTACCGTTGTAGCTTATGACGGTGACTCCTTCACGGCGGATGTCATGCCGGAAACCTATCGCCTAACCAATCTGGGGGAGCTCCGGCCGGGCAATCCGGTCAATCTGGAGCGGGCTATGGGGGCCCAGAAGCGCTTCGGGGGCCATATTGTGCAGGGCCATGTGGACACCTCAGGCAGAATCGTAAGCCGGCAGCCGGAGGAGAACGCCGTGGTCTTCACTCTGGAGCCGGATGACAAAAGCATGCTCCGGTACGTGCTGGCCCGCGGCTCCATTGCCATTGACGGCATCAGCCTGACGGTGATTCGTACAGACAATGAAACCTTCGCCGTCTCCATTATTCCCCACACTTTGGCAGAGACGGTGCTGGCTCTGAAGGGACCGGGGGATCGGGTCAACCTGGAGGCGGACATCCTGGGCAAATATGTGGAGCGGCTGCTCAGCTTCCAAAGCGGGGAGCAGCCGGGAACCGGCCGCGGACGGAAAAGCGGAGGTTTGAGCGAAGCGTTTCTGGCTGAGAACGGATATATGTAAACGTCCCCCAAAAGTGAAGCAAAGCTCTGTAGGGTAGTCCGATTACTTTTGGGGGAGCCCCCGGAAACACAAACCCCAAAAACAGGAACCAACAAATAAAAGGGAGTGATGGAGATGGAAGAGAAAAAAACGCTGGACAGCATTGAGGAAGCAATTTATGACCTGATGCTGGGCAAGCCGGTTCTGGTGGTGGACGACGAGGACCGGGAGAATGAGGGAGACCTTATTGTACTGGCGGACAAGGCAACGCCGGAGGTCATCAACTTTATGATCCGCGAGGCCAGAGGTTTGGTCTGTGTGCCTATCACAGAGGAGCGGGCCAGGGAGCTGCAGCTGGATCTGATGGTCCATCACAATACGGATTATCATGGAACAGCCTTCACGATTTCCGTGGACCATACGGATACCACCACCGGTATTTCGGCCTTTGAACGGGCCAGAACCGTAAAGGGTCTTATTGATCCGTCCTCCCGGCCCCAGAATTTCCGCCGTCCCGGCCATATCTTCCCGCTTATCGCCAAAAAAGGGGGGGTCCTGCGCCGCGCGGGCCATACGGAGGCCGCCATTGATTTGGCCCGGATGTGCGGTTCTTATCCGGCTGCCGTAATCTGCGAGGTGGTCAAGGAGGATGGCACCATGGCCCGGCTTCCTGATCTGCAGATCTTCGCACAGAAGCATCAGCTGAAGCTGATCTCCATCCAGGATTTGATCCACTACCGCAACGAAAAGGAAAACCTGATCAAACGCGAGGTGGAGGTCCGGCTGCCCACAGATTACGGCGAATTCACCGCTGTTGCCTATACCAATGAGGTGGATGACAAGGAGCATGTGGCGCTGGTCAAGGGCACCATCAATCCGGATGAGCCTGTGCTGGTCCGTGTCCATTCCGAATGCCTGACCGGGGACGTGTTCCACTCCCACCGCTGCGACTGTGGCCCCCAACTGGCTTCCGCGTTGAAGCAGATTGACGAGAACGGCTCGGGCGTTCTATTGTACATGCGGCAGGAGGGCCGGGGAATTGGCCTGATCAACAAGCTGCGGGCGTATAAGCTTCAGGAGCAGGGAATGGATACGGTAGAGGCCAATCTGCAGCTGGGTTTTGGGCCGGATTTACGGGATTATGGGATTGGGGCACAGATATTGAAGGACCTGGGCGTCGAAAAAATCAGATTGTTGACGAATAATCCAAGAAAAATTAAAGGATTGGAAGGATACGGGCTGCAGGTTGTCGAAAGAGTAGCGTTGCAGATGCTAGAGAACATCGACAATACCCGCTACCTGCACACCAAACGGGAAAAGCTCGGACACCTGCTTTCGTTTCAGGATGATTTAGCTGCCGCTGCTGCAACGGAAACCGAAAGGATGAGATGAATATGGGACACACGTATGAAGGACATTTAGTATCGGAAGGCCTGCGGTATGGAATCGTCATCGGCCGGTTCAACGAGTTCATTACCGCCAAGCTGCTGGGCGGAGCCCTGGACGGGCTGAAGCGCCACGGCGCCAAGGATGAGGAAGTTGAGGTGGCATGGGTGCCGGGCGCCTTCGAGATTCCTCTGGCAGCCCAGCGTATGGCTCAAAGCGGCAAGTATGACGCCGTGATTACACTGGGTGCTGTTATCCGGGGCTCCACACCGCATTTTGACTATGTATGCGCCGAGGTATCCAAGGGAGTGGCCGCCATCAATATGAAGACGGGAGTCCCCACTATTTTTGGCGTATTGACCACCGACTCCATCGAGCAGGCAGTGGAGCGCGCAGGCACCAAGGCCGGCAATAAAGGCTGGGATGCTGCGGTAACGGCGATTGAAATGGCCAACCTGCTGAAGCAGCTGCCGTAAGTAAGGAGCGAATGACCCATGAAGGTGACCTTCAAGCTCGAAACCTTCGAAGGCCCGCTGGACCTGCTGCTGCACCTCATCGATAAGGCGGAGGTGGATATTTACAATATCCCCATCAAGGAAATTACCGACCAGTATCTGGAGGTTTTGGACGGCATGCAGGAGCTGGAGCTGGAGGTCACCAGTGAATTTCTGGTGATGGCCGCGACACTTCTGGCAATTAAAAGCAAGATGCTGCTTCCCAAGCCGCCGGTGGAGCTGCTGCCGGACGATATGGACTGGATGATGGACGGGGAGGACGGCTTCGACCCGCGGGACGAGCTGGTGCAGAAGCTGGTCGAATACCGCAAGTATAAGGACATCGCCGACCACCTCCGGGAGATGGAAAGCGAGCGCAATCTGATCTATACCCGGGAGGCTGTGGATCTGACCCCGTATGTCCATCAGGCCCCCACGAATCCTGTTGAAGGGTTGGATCTGACGGATTTGCTGCTTGCCTTCCGCAAGGCGCTGAAAAAGCAGGTGAGCCGCAACCGGGTGGCCATGATCCACCGGGATGAGATTTCCGTGAAGGACAGGATCACCCAGGTGGTGGAGATTCTTCAGGAGGCAGGCGGCAAGCTTCTGTTCTCGCGGCTGTTGTCTCCGGAGAACAGCCGGGAGGAGATTGTAGTGACCTTCCTGGCGCTGCTGGAGCTGATGAAGATGAAAACCATTGTTTGTTATCAGCATAAATTATTCGAGGATATTGTGATTCAGGCAAGAGAGGAAGGTAGCTGGGATGCAGTTGCCCAAATTGAAGTCGATTATTGAGGGGCTGCTGTTCGCCGCTGGAGATGAAGGGCTCGAAGTGAAGCAGCTGGCCGAGGTGCTGGAGCTGGATGTGAAGTTCACCGCAACGCTGGTGGATGAACTGAAGGCGGAGCTGAAGAAGAAGGGGAGAGGCATTCAGATTGTGGAGATTGCCGGCGCTCTCCAGCTCACAACACTCCCTGCGCATGCACCTTATCTGGAACGGCTGGCCTCGTCGCCTACGCGGGCGGCATTGTCCCAGGCTGCTCTGGAGACCCTGTCCATCGTGGCCTACAAGCAGCCCATTACCCGGGTGGAAATTGAGGAAATCCGGGGAGTCAAATGCGACCGGGCCCTGCAGACGCTGGTAGCCAAGGATCTGATCGAGGAAAAAGGACGCGCCGAAGCGGTGGGAAGGCCCATTTTGTACGGGACGACCAAGTCCTTTCTGGACTATTTTGCGTTGAAGGGTTTGCAGGATTTGCCGGACTCCTCCCAATTCGAGCATGAGTTGAATTTGGACGAGGAAACCCAGCTGCTGTTTGGCAGGCTGGAGGCAAAGCAGATGACGATTGATGAATTGGACCCGGAATAGGCGAATGCCCTTCGGTCCAACAGGATACAATAAGTTCCGATTGACGGTTTTCATGCCAATTGCGGTATGGAGACCCGGTCGGAGCTTTTTTTGACTGTTTTTATGGGGGCTCCCCCAAAAGTACTCGGATTTGGCTTCAGAGCATTTCGTCACTTTTGGGGGTTTTGGATAAAAGGGGGCCTTATGCATGACATGGTGGGGGTGGATGCTTGCCGGTGGCGCCGCTGTGGCAATTGCGCTATTGGCCAGCAAGGTATCCTTTGAATTGTTTTATTCCCGGGTGAAGGATAACGACCGGCTCTATATTTATTGCAAGGCTGTTTATGGTCTGATCCAGTACCGGTTTGAGGTGCCGGTTATTGCCTTTAAGGGGCTGAAGAAGGGCGTGATGCTCAAGGAGGAGCATGTGAACGAGCGGGGGGACACGCTTCTGGGTGAGGGCACGGCAGAAATCAACAAGGACAAGGTGATCCAGTATTTCAAGAAGGCCAAAATTTTCGTGGAAGCCACCTATCACATGCGGGATTGGCTGTACGATACCATGTCCAAGGTTACCTGTACCCAACTAAACTGGTCCACACGCATTGGACTGGGCGACGCACCGGAGACCGCCATTACCACGGGTATTGTCTGGACTCTGAAATCCTCCCTGTTAACCTTTATGTTTACTCATATCAAGCGTTGCGGCAATCCGGACATTCAGGTGATCCCGGATTACAGGCAGACGGTGTTTACCACTGAGCTGACGTGGAGGGGGCAGATGAGGTTCGACCAGGCTTGCGCGTCTCTGGTGCTGTTTGTGGTGAGGGCCTTCAAGAACAGGGGAAGCATTAAGGCCTGGCAGAAGATATTGTCCAAATCCCCGTGAGTCGGCCGGAGGTTACATACAACCTGCAGCGATCGGAAATGCTAGTTCTGATGGATTGTCAATAATGCGTTTACGCATGAGAAGGAGGAACACGGCATGGCCGAACATCCGATTCAGGGTTTAATGAAAGTAGCCATGGAAAATATCAAGGAAATGGTTGACGTGAATACGATTGTTGGGGACCCGGTGGAAACCCCGGACGGCAGTGTCATTATGCCCATTTCCAAGGTCGGCTTCGGATTTGCTGCAGGAGGCAGTGAATTCTACGGGGACATGGAGGAATCATCGGGCAGCGGCGGCGGCCAGCAAAATGGCAATGACGCCAACAATGCCACGGTCATGCTGCCCTTCGGCGGCGGCAGCGGCGGCGGCGTGTCCATCACGCCCATCGCCTTCCTCGTGGTCAACAAGCTGGGAGTAAAGGTAGTGCCGCTGGACAACCAAACCCATATTTATGAACGTCTGATCGATTCCGCCCCGCAGGTGGTGGAGAAGATCCAAAGTATGCTGAAGGGCAGCCGCCAAGGAATGGCAGACCAGGACATGAACGACTCCTCCCGGTTGTCTGGAACATACGATCCAAGTATCTAATTCCATAATTCCGCATAAAACCCGCTGCATCCGATTGGCGTAAGCTGATTCCCGGATGCAGTTTTTTTGTGCATTTTGCCGAGTCGGGGATCGTCCTAAAGCGGGGCATGTTCCAGAGCGGTCAAGCATATATTGGTGGTACAAGTATGGGTACGTACATGAATGGGTGGAAGGAGCAATGAACCAATGAAAAAGCTGCTGGCAGCGTTCGTCGCCTTTGTTGTATGGGCCGGTGCGGGCACCGGAGCGGCCACCGTCCGGGCGGAGCCCCCGAAGCCGGGCACCAGTGCGGAGGCCGCCGCGTTGATTGATGTGAAATCGGGGAGGCTTCTGTATGCGCAGCAGGGGGACAAGCGGATGCGGATTGCCAGTCTCACCAAGATCATGACGGCCATTGTGGCCATTGAGCAGGGCAAGCTGTCCGACCAGGTTACCGTCAGCAAAAACGCCTTCGGCAAGGAGGGCTCCTCCATTTACCTGAAGCTGGGGGAGGAAATGAGCCTACATCACCTGCTGTATGGCCTGATGCTCCGTTCCGGCAATGATGCGGCCACTGCCATCGCCGAGCATGTGGGCGGGTCCGAGCAGGGGTTTGTCTATCTGATGAATGAGAAGGCCAGGGAGCTGGGCATGGAGCATTCCCGGTTTATGAATCCTCACGGTCTGGATCATAACGATCATTATTCCACGGCCAACGATATGGCCAAGCTGACCGCCTATGCGCTGCAGAATCCCACCTTCCAGGAAATTGTCAAAACAGAGGTGAAAAAGGTCCCCAATCCCACGGAATCCTGGGACCATGTATGGAGCAACAAGAACAAGATGCTGAATATGTATGACGGGGCGGACGGGGTCAAAACAGGGTATACCAAAATCGCCAAACGCTGTCTAGTATCCTCGGCTACCCGTAACGGCCAGCAACTGGCGGTGGTGACCTTGAATGATTCCAATGATTGGCTGGATCACCGGAACCTGCTGGATTGGGGCTTCTCCAACTACAAGCTGACTCCGCTGGTGCAAAAAGGGGAGATCGTCCAGCCCGGCTTGGCCGCCGGCCATTCCTTCCAGTATGCACTCTCCCAGGGGGAAGCCTCCGGCGTATCCAGAACCCTGCAGCTCCAGGATGCCAATTCCGCTGAGTACCGCCTGGGGCTTGCCGGTACGCTGACCATAACCCTGAACGGCAAAACCATCGGTTCGGTGCCCGTATATCCCGAAGGCAGCCCACGACTGGCCCAGGAACCGGATAACCGGCAAACCATGCTCCGAAAAACCGGGGCAGCCGTCACAAGCAGCGGACGGAGCTGGTTCGCCAATCTGGAGCAGGTGGTCAATGCGCTGTTCACCGGCGCGTAAGGAAACACGTTTACGGACATACAAAGGAGGCCGCTCTCATGGTCAATTGGATATGGCTCTTTTTCCTGGTGGCCGGTTTTATTGTGGCGGCTATTCAGGGCAATATCGAATCCGTCACCCAAGCGGTATTCGACGGGGCCAAAACCGGCGTTACCGTTTCCTTCGGACTGATCAGCATTATGGTATTTTGGCTGGGGATTATGCGTATTGCCGAGGACGCAGGGCTGGTCAAAAAACTGGCCCGATTGCTTCGGCCGCTGGTGCGGCTGTTGTTTCCCAGTGTGCCGCCGGACCATCCGGCCATGGGATACATCATGTCGAACATGAGCGCCAACATCCTGGGGCTTGGCAACGCCGCCACCCCTATGGGCATCAAGGCTATGCAGGAGCTGCAGAAGCTGAATCCGCAAAAGGAGGAAGCCACTGCCGCCATGTGTACGCTCCTAGCCATCAATACGGCCAGCATCACCCTGATTCCTACCACCATTATTGCCTACCGCCTGTCTATGGGTTCGGTGAATGCCGCCGAAATTGTCGGCACCACGCTGATTGCCACTGCAATCGCCACTGCTGCCGCCATTATCCTGGACAAGTGGTTTCAACGGAAGAATTTTCCCGCCGGGAAAGGATGACCGCCGATGTACGCAATCATATCCATGATCTCTATGTGGGCAATCCCGGTGGTGATTGTTTTTATCCCCTTGTATGCCGCCTACAAAAAACTGCCCGTCTATGAAACCTTCACCGAAGGGGCCAAGGAGGGCTTCGATACAGCGATCCGCATCATTCCCCATATGGTCGGCATGATGGTGGCCATATCCGTATTTAGGGCCTCGGGAGCTATGGATTTGATCATCGGACAGATCCAGCCGCTTCTGAAGCTGATTGGCATTCCGGCCGAGGTGCTGCCGTTGGCCATTCTGCGTCCGATTACCGGGACAGGCTCCTTGGCGTACACGGTGGATCTGTTCAAGCAGTTCGGTCCAGACTCCATGATCGGGCGGATCGCCTCCACCATCCAGGGCAGCACGGATACGACACTCTATGTGCTCACCGTCTATTTCGGGGCTGTGGGGATCCGCAAATCCCGCTATGCCCTGAAGGTGGGCCTGCTGTCAGACCTCGTTGGCTTCGTGGCCGCCATTGCCGTGTGTTTTCTCGTGTTTGGTTAGGGAATAAATATTCATCGAGTTTCATTCCTTACCGGGAAAGGAGTGCCTTGGATGCTCAAACACGTTTTGTCGGCTTTGATTTGGATTGAAGAGGTATGGATTCAAAGCCGACAAAAAACTCGCCCTCAAGTCACACCTTTCCCTACCAGTCATTTCACATGAATATTTATTCACCATAATCCAACCACTGGTCTAAATAAGCTGAACCACCCCGCCCGCGCCTTCATATACTACAACACGCAAAAAGTGCAAGCGGAGGTGTGTGATATGAATGCTGCGGGTATAATCGTCCATCATTCCGCATGCAGCGCCATTAACGGCAAAGGCTACGACTATATGATCATGAGGAATGGCTCCATCATCCCCGCAACCGTGCCAACCGATCCCAATCACATCCATATTTGTCTGGAAGGGGACTTCGCCCAACCGGGAGCAGGTTTATCGCCGGAGGCTTCCGAGCAGATGTTTCTTCTGGTGAAGCTGTCCTTGCGGCTGTCCGGATTGATGCATTTTACCATGCAGGACATCTATTCCCATTCCGAAGAGTGCCCCGGTTCATTTTTTCCATGGTCCATGCTTGTGATTTCCGGGAAGGACGGGTATCATTAGCATGAGGTGACAGACGACGAATGGAAAGATTGCAGAAGGTATTGGCTCAGGCCGGGATTGCTTCCCGGAGGAAATGCGAGGAGTATATTACGTCAGGCCGGGTTCAGGTCAATGACGTTATTGTGCGGGAGCTTGGCACCAAGGTAGACCCCGCGGCAGATGTAATCAAGGTGGACGGCAAGGCCATTAAGGCGCAAAGCAAAACCTATTTGATGCTGAACAAACCCAAGGGGGTTATCACCAGCGCTACCGATCCGGAAGGGCGCAAGGTGGTGACGGATTTCCTGCCGGGAGTGAAGGAACGGGTGTACCCGGTGGGACGGCTGGATTACGAGACGGAAGGGCTGCTGATTCTCACCAACGACGGAGAATTTGCCAATCTGCTGACCCATCCCCGGAACCATGTGCCGCGGACCTATCTGGCTACGGTGAAGGGCAACCTTCACGGCTCCATCCTGGACAAGCTGAAGGCAGGAGTGAAGCTGGATGACGGCATGACCGCTCCGGCTGAAGCGGATTATTATGATATTAACCCCGAGAAGAATGAAACAGTAGTGGTCATTACCATCTTCGAAGGGCGGAACCGGCAGGTGCGGCGGATGTTTGAGGCCGTGCATCATCCCGTTATCCGTTTGAAGCGGGTCATGTTCGGGCCGCTGGAGCTGGGGGGACTTCCCCGCGGCAAATTCCGGGCCTTGACTGCGAAGGAAGTGCTGGCTCTGAAGGAGGAAGCAGCTGCAGCAGGTGCCTCCGCCACTTCGGAGGATGCGGGCGGGACAGACCCGCAGTAATGGTTTAAGCGCCGGACGGCCATGTGGCCCCGGCTTTTTTTGCGTAAATGCTGCCTCTTATATTACACTTAGGCCGTGTCTGAAAACTCGTTGAGGGCATCTTTCATCGCCTTTTCGTCCCTTGCTGCGTTACTTTTCCTTGACGTACCCCCGGTACGCCTGCAGAAAAGTGCCTTGCCATGAACGAAAACTCGCTAAAATCTGCTCCCCTCGGAGTTTTCAGACACGCCCTAGGAAAATCTGATAGAAGTAGATTGCAGGCAGGTGAAGAGGCTTGAGATCGGGCAAACAATGGCTCCAGATCGCTATCCTGGCAGTGGTGGTCCTTGCCGGTGGACTGGCCATCGGCAATGCGCTGTTTAACCGGGAGCAGGTTCCCCGTGCCGGGGATAAGGCTCCTCCGTTTCAGGTGGCGGATCTGGAGGGCGCACGGCGCAATCTGGGCGACTGGGCGGGCAAGCCGCTGGTGCTGAACTTCTGGGGGACCTTCTGCCCGCCGTGTACGGAGGAGATGCCTGCGCTCCAGAACCAAGCCGCCAAGTGGGCAGAGCAGGGCGTAGGAGTCGTGGGGATGAACCTGGGGGAGAATGCCGTCACCGTCAGAAGCTTTATCCAGCAGTATGGAATACGGTTTCCTATTTATATGGATGTGGATGATACCGTCCGCAAGGCGTACGGAGTCAATCAGTACCCCACCACCTTTTTTATTAGGCCGGATGGCCGGGTCCACAAGATCATTATCGGCAAAATGGACGAAGCCACGATTGAGAGCACGGTGGAAGCCATGCTGGCGCTGCCATAATCCAGACAGACCCTAAGCTGCCCATGGCCGAATCCGGTTTGCACGAATGGACCTGTGAATCCAAACGGGGAGTGATGCCATGTTCAACAACACCAAATGCGAATGCGGCCACCAGAACCCCGCATCCACAGTGCTGTGTGAGGCCTGCGGCAAACCTCAGGGGGAGGGTGGGGAGGAGGGCCCGCTGGAAATGCGCTACGACGGCATTCTCCGGCGCTCGCAGCGTGCCGGCTCCGGCCTTATCGACAGGGTATGGCGGTTTCTCTCCTCAGTCAGAGTTGCAGTTTGGCTGATAGCCGCCACTCTGCTGCTATCCATTCTCGGCACGGTGTTTCCCCAGGAGAATACCTTCCTGAACCAGGACCCGGCGGTTTATTACGAAGAAAACTATGGCGTAATCGGACGGGTTTATTACCAATTGGGCCTCTCCCATACATACGAATCCTGGTGGTTTGTCACGCTGATCATGATGATCGGCGCATCGCTGGTTGTCTGCAGTCTGGACCGGGTGCTGCCCCTGTACCGCGCACTTAACCTGCAGCAGCTCCGCAAGCATCCCCAGTTTATCAGGCGCCAGAGGCTCTCGTATACCGGACCGGTTCCTGGCCAAGAGGGAACGGATTCCGGAACCGACTGGGTCAAGGACGCAGCAGCAGCTCTGAAAAGAAATGGCTACCGGGTGCATATGGAGCCGGACGGACAAGCTCTGATGGCGGAAAAACACCGGTTCAGCCGCTGGGGGCCTTATGTGAATCATATCGGGCTTATCATCTTCCTGGGGGCAGTGCTTGCCCGGAATATCCCGGGCTGGCATATGGACCAGTACCTTGCCTTTCCGGAAGGGGAGCCGGTGAAGATTCCGGGAACGCCTTATTACCTGACGAATGAAAAGTTTACAGTGGATTTCTACGAGGCCAACCCGCAGGTGCCCCGGCTGTATGAGACCCAAGCCGTTCTGTACACCTGCTCGGCTGATTGCGGAAACCCGGACAAACTGCCGGTTCTGGAGCGGGTGCACACCCAGAGCATTGCCGTTAATTATCCCCTGCGGTACCAAGGCCTGCTGGCCTATCAGTTTGATTATAAAGAGGCCCCCATGCTGCTGGCGGTTACTGCTGCTCTCCGGGATAAAATGACCGGGGCGACCTACGGGTCTTTCCAGTTGGATATGCGCCGTCCCCAGACGGGGTATGCGGCCGGGCCGTTTTCTCTGGTGCTGGACAGCTATTATCCCGAGTTCGGCTTGAACGGGAAGGGCCAACCCGTCACACTCTCCAAGGAGCCGGCTGCCCCGGCGTTCCTGTTCCGGGTGAATGGGCCCGGGCTGCCGGATGAAGGGGCGTATTATATGTATTTTCCCCGGGCGGAGGATCAGCAGCGATTCAGGCAGGAGGAACTGAACGGGGAGCTGGGCAAACGGCTGGAGCTGGTTGTGCCGGATACAGAGGACGTGAAGGTGTCTCTTTACACCAGCTACCTGAACATCCGCAAGGAAAAGGCCCTGCCCTTTATCTGGACCGGCTCCGCTGTTTTTATGATGGGACTGGTGATGGGCTTTTATTGGCAGCACCGTCGGATCTGGCTGCGTGTTGACGAAGGTGTGCTCTTATGGGGAGCGCATACCAACAAAAACTGGTTCGGCCTCCGTAAGGAATGCGCCTCTGTTCTGGAGCGCACAGGCATCATTGCAGACCCCAAATCCCTGGAGAAGGGCGGCTTGTCATGAACGGATTTCTTGACACAGTGGCGGGGGCAAGCGGCGGCTTCCTGTTGGCCGCATTCCTGTTGTATTGCACCGCTTTTCTCCTGTTTGGAGCGGCTGTTGCCGCCAAGCGCCGATGGGACAAAGCCGGCTTCCTCGCCGCTGCCGCAGGATTTGCCTGCCATCTGCTGTTTTTCTTCACCCGCTGGTACCAAAGTGGTTTTATTCCCGTCAGTAATATGTATGAGTTTATGACTTTTTTGGCGATGATGATCGTTTTTGCCGTTCTGGTGTTATACCTGTTGTACCAATCTCCTGCACTTTGTGCGTTCAGTCTGCCGGTGGCAATCGTGATTCTGGCGTATGCCTCTGTATTTCCCAAGGAGATCACTCCATTGATTCCTGCGCTCCAAAGCCGCTGGCTGGCCATCCACGTTACCCTGGCCGCCTCCGGTGAGGCCTTCTTCGCCGCAGGGTTTGCCGCCGGGCTGATGGTTCTGATCCGTACGGTGGACTTCCGGTCAACGGAAGCCCGTTGGAAAAGGCGGGGAGTGGAGTTCACCCTCTTCGCCATGCTGGCGGTTATCGGCTTCGCCGTCAGCAGCCTTGGCTTTCAGGCTTCCGGCTTCGCAGCAGTCTTCGAAACCCCGCCTATCACCATGCAGGGACAGCCTGTGGAAAGCCGCTATACCCTTCCTCCTCTTGTGGCTCCTCATAATGGAACTTACAAGGAAGGCAGCGTGTTCGTAGGGATGCATAATGGATTGCTCCAGGCTCCAGGCTGGATGAAGGGGGAACAGGCAGGGCGTAAGCTCAATACGGTGGTTTGGTCCCTGCTCGCCGGAGTTATGCTGTATGGAGGATTAAGGTCGGCAGCACGTAAGCCCTTGGGAGCGGTGGTTCAGCCGCTACTCCGGAGGATGGACCCGGAGGATCTGGATGAGATCGCCTACCGCTCCATAGCCATCGGATACCCGGTTTTTACTTTGGGTGCACTGATCTTCGCCATGATTTGGGCCCATGAGGCCTGGGGACGGTTTTGGGGCTGGGACCCCAAGGAGGTTTGGGCGCTAATCACCTGGCTGTTCTATGCTGTGTACCTCCATTTGCGTCTTTCCAGGGGCTGGCATGGGGAAAAATCCGCCTGGTTGGCCGCCTTGGGCTTTATCATTGTTATTTTTACGCTGATTGGGGTAAATTTAGTTATTACAGGGCTTCACTCTTACGCTGGAGTATAATATAATTTGTCATAACATGTCCTAATTTTCACATGATACTGAGCAGGATATTTCAATAAAGGAGTGATTGCGGCTTGGCAGATCTTGGATTGAATATACTGATTGTCGATGATGAAGAAAGAATCCGCCGGCTTCTCCGTATGTACCTGGAGAAGGAAGGCTATAGCATTGAGGAAGCCGAGGACGGAGAGTCCGCCCTGCAGCTGGCACTGGAGAAAGATTATGATCTGATTCTGTTGGACCTGATGCTTCCCGGCATCGACGGGGTAGAGGTATGTGCGCGACTCCGCCAGTTTAAAGCAACACCTGTGATTATGCTGACGGCCAAAGGGGAGGAAGCCAACCGGGTTCAGGGCTTTGAAGTGGGCACCGACGATTATGTGGTCAAACCCTTCAGCCCCCGCGAGGTGATTTACCGGGTCAAGGCGATTCTGCGCCGTTCATCCGCTACAGCCTATTTGTCCAAGGATGCCAACTCCAGCAATAATATTGTTTTCCCCCATCTGGTTATCGAGCATGACGCCCACCGGGTGACGGCCGGCGGCCAGGAGGTGGCGTTAACACCGAAGGAATATGAGCTTCTGCACTATCTGGCGATCTCACCGGATAAGGTATTTTCCCGGGAGGAGCTGTTGAAGGATGTATGGAATTATGAGTTTTTCGGGGACCTGCGGACCGTAGATACCCACGTGAAGCGCCTGCGGGAAAAGCTGAACAAGGTCTCGCCGGACGCCGCCGCCATGATCACTACCGTGTGGGGTGTCGGCTACAAGCTTGAGGTTCCTAAGTGAGTATTCTGCAGAACATCGTAGGCAAGCTCTGGATGACCATTATCAGCCTGGTTGCTGTTGTGCTCATAATCCTGGGCTTGTTTCTTTATCGGTACATTGACACCAATTTCCCCAAGCTGGGCGAGCAGCAGCGGGATTTGGAGCAGATGGCCTTCAAGATCGTGGCCGAGGTATCCGATAAGGGCAATGACAGCAGCTATTTTGCCGCGATGAATGATGTCTTGAACGCCCAGAGCATCGGCTTGCAATATCTCCGCAGCCCCTCCGGCACCTTGGGCGGCGCGCTGCCCTTGGGGGAAATTCTGACCCCCCAGGAGCAGCAGCATGCCTTGAAGGGAACGGTTATCCAGAAGCAGTTTTTTGCGGAGGCGGAGAACGGGGATAAGGAGGAGTATCTGGCCATTGCCGTTCCCGTGACGGAACCGGCCAACGACGAGGTCATCGGTTCCATTGTGATGTACCAGCCTATTAAATCCTCGGAAAGCCTCCAGGATTATGTGAAGCGTTTGTTTGCTCTGGCCTCCTTTATGGGGTTCTTGCTTACAACCTTCTTTGCCTTTTTCCTGATCACCCGGCTGACCAAACCCTTGAAGCAGCTCCGGCAAGCCGCCAATCTCATTACCCAGGGCCAATATTCTACGCGGGTGTACGTGGGCTCCCACGATGAGCTGGGTGAGCTGGCCCGGACCTTCAACCTGATGGCGGAGCAGCTGGAGGAAACGATTAAGCTCTTGAACAACGAAAAGGCCAATCTGTCCAGAGTGCTGCGGAGCATGTCGGATGCGGTAATTTCCTTCGATACGAAGCATAAGGTAATTTTCGCCAATCCTCAAGGGGAGACCATTCTGAAGGAATGGGGCGAGATTATGTGGAATGATCCCGATCCGGACGGCAGTCTGGCCGCCAATTCCATTCCTGAGCCCCTGCAGCTGCTTTTCGATGAAGTGATTCAGGAAACCAAGGTCCTGACCACCAAGCTTCATGTCCAGCAGGGCGTGTGGTCGGTGGTGATGGCTCCGCTATATTCCCACAGACGGGCGCGCGGCGCGGTGGCTGTACTGCGGGATGTGACGGAGGAGCACCGGCTGGAGAAGCTGCGGAAGGATTTTGTGGCTAATGTGTCCCATGAGCTGCGGACGCCCCTGTCCATGCTCCAGGGCTATAGCGAGGCGCTGCTGGATGACATTGTCACTACGCCGGAGGAAAAGCATGACCTGGCCCAGGTGATCTACGATGAATCCTTGCGTATGGGGCGTCTGGTAAAGGATCTGCTGGATCTCGCCCGGATGGAAGCCGGCCATATGGAGATGAACATGGGACAGGTGGAGCTGGCTCCCTTGTACCGCAGGGTACACCGGAAGTTCCTGGGGCTGTGCAAGGAAAAGGACATCCGTCTGGAATGTGTGCTGCCCTCCGATGACATTGTGCTGGAGAAGGCGGATCAGGACCGGCTGGAGCAGGTGCTGACCAATCTTCTCGGGAATGCCATCCGGCATACCATGCCAGGCAAATCCATCTATCTTCGCTACCAGACTCTGACGTACCAGAATTCCTCGGCAGCATTAATTGAGGTGGAGGATGAAGGGGAGGGAATCCCTCCGGAGGACATTCCCTATATTTTCGAGCGTTTCTACAAAGCGGACAAAGCCCGCACACGCGGGACCGCAGGCGGGACAGGGTTGGGTCTGGCCATTGTCAAAAACATTGTGGAGGCCCATCAGGGCTCTGTTAATGTACGGAGCATCGTGGGGCAGGGGACGACATTTTCTGTCATATTGCCGCTTGATCCGTAAACACAGCAAAAGAAGCATTGTTCAGTCTTCCATGAACAATGCTTCTTTTTGTTGAAACCCACGGGATATTATTGATTCTCGTGAAACAATTGCCCCGGGAGCACCATGATTCGAGCCAAAGGCCGGATAATGGTGCTCCCGCCTCGAAATTGGCGAAGCCAATTTGAGGGGATGTCTCTTTATGGGGGAATGGCTCTTACAGTCTTACTGCCTTAGCGGTAGTAATCTCAGGCAGGTTCTTCAACGCAGCCAGAAGGGCGTCGTCGGCTTCCTTGTCGATGGTCAGCAGCATGATGGCGTCGCCGCCTACAACCTTTCGGCCTACCTGCATGGTGGCGATGTTAACGCCGGTATCTCCGAGCAGGGTACCGACCTTGCCGATAATACCCGGTTTGTCGTTATGGGCGATGAAGAGCACATGGCCTTCCGGAGAAATGTCCACCGGATATTGGCCGATTTGGACGATGCGCTCGCCGTATCCGGCAAGCAGAGTACCGGCAGCCACACTGTCCTTGTCATCGGTTTTCAGCGTTACGGTTACCAGATTGGTGAAGCTCTTGGTAGCGGAGGTTTTGGTGACCACTACGTTAATATCCCGCGCCTTGGCCAGATGCAGGGCGTTAATCACATTGGCATCCTCGCCCAGGTGGTTGGAGAGCACACCCAGTACAATGTAACGGGTCAGGGGATTCACATCCACATCGGCCAAATCGCCGGCGTAGTTGATAGCAATTTCATGAAGCCCGTTGTCAGCCAGCTGTCCGGCAACCTTGCCCAGCTTTTCCCCAAGGTTGAAGAAGGGCTGCAGCTTCTTCAATACGTTAGCCGGTACGGAAGGCATGTTCACTGCGTTTTTGAAGGGTTCGTTACGCAGGATATGCAGAATTTCCTCGGACACGTCCACCGCTACATTCTCCTGTGCTTCCACAGTGGAGGCACCCAGGTGAGGGGTAACAATAATCTTTGGATGGTTCAGGAACGGATGGTCGGCTTCCGGCGGCTCCTTGATGAATACGTCAAAGGCTGCTCCGGCAACGATGCCGGCGTCGATGGCTTCCACCAAAGCGGCTTCGTCGATAATGCCGCCGCGGGCACAGTTGATGATGCGCACGCCCTTCTTCATTACTTCAAATTGAGGACGGCTGATAATGTTGCGGGTATCGTTAGTCAACGGAGTGTGTACAGTAATGAAGTCGGCGTTCTTGACGATGTCATCCACAGTGCCCAGCTTCACTCCAATTTCCTCTGCACGCTTGTCAGTCATAAAAGGGTCGAAGCCGATAACGTTCATGCCAAAGGCTTTGGCACGTTTGGCAACCTCGCTGCCGATCCGGCCCATGCCGATAATACCCAGCACCTTGTTGCGCAGCTCTACACCTACGAAGGTTTTACGGTCCCATTCGCCGCCTACGGTTTTCTTGTACGCCTGGGGAATCATCCGGGAGAGGCCAAGGATATGGCCGAAGGTCAGCTCACAGGTGGCAATGGTGTTGCCGTCTGGAGCATTAACGACCACGATACCGCGTTTGGTGGCGGCTTCCAGATCGATATTGTCCACGCCTACACCGGCGCGTCCTACAACCTTGAGGTTTTTAGCAGCTTCCATAACGCGGGTGTTCACCTTGGTTTGGCTGCGGACCATTACGGCGTCATAATCGGCGATAACCTCCACCAGCACATCCTCGGGCATAGTGGCCTTGATGTCCACCTGAACATCAGGAGCATCCTTAAGCAATTGAACACCTTGATCGCTGATTCCATCCAATACCAGTACTTTAACCATTTCCGTTTCCCTCCTGTATATGTTCCTTGATCCCGCCGGCGCATATGGCCCGTTTACGGGTACAACAAAAAAACTCCACGTCCGCTTCCCGCCTAATTGCGAGAAGGGACGGGAGTCTGATCTCCGTGGTGCCACCCTTGTTCGCCGCACATTCGCATGTGCAGCCTTAGCCGGTCATGTCTGACCGATAGAAGAAGATAACGGCTTCCTGCCGGATATACTTGGCCGCGATGGCGGGTTCGTAGATCTGCTCCGGAATGGACGGTATTATTGCGGCCGCCGGTTCGCACCATCCACCGGCTCTCTGAAGGCTTCCTAATACGTTGTTCCTTCAATGCTTTGTCGTGTTAAGGTTTTTCATAATGTAACATGCGGCGTCAAACCTGTCAACAAAAATCTTTTATGGGTTTGTGGATAAGCGAAAACCTGTGCCTATGCACAGGTTCTGCGGTTCTTTACTCGATTTTGGAGAAAAAGGGAAGCTGCGGAAGCATTTCGCCCCCGTAATATTTGCTCTTGCCCTGGACGAAGTCCCCTGGGCGTACAGCCTGGGTGTTCACCAAAAGCTCCACCACCTGCGGAACAGTAGTTAAATTCAGCTTTTTGGCCTGGCCGGTGCGGATCATATCGTCTACCCGCAGAGTTACATCCTGCGGTGTATAGGGGCCGAAGGTTCTGGATTGGACCAGAAGACGGGTCAGGTAGGCATTCTTCAGGTTCAGATCCAGCTGGCTCCAGTCATTGAAGGCCAGCTCACCGCTCAGAGCCTCCGTACCCTTGGCGGAGGAATCCATCAGCTGATGCCACTTCACAATGGAATCAAAATATTTCTTTTGCGCAGAAAGGGCAAAATTCATCGCTTCCGTAAAGGAGGCATCCTTGCTGATATTGCCCAAAAGAACAGTAGGGGCCACCTGGTTGGCGCTGGCTTGCATGCTGTCTGCTGCTTTTGCGAACAGCTTCAGGCTCTTCAGATACTCCTCCTGCGCTTCCACCAGCAGAGGAGAGGTGTCAGGCACAGTTTGGGTCAGGGTGTTCTGATATTTGTCCTCTGCCAGCTTGGACAGACTTTTAAGTAGGGAAGAGGCATCCGTTCCGCCGGTTTGGCTTTCGATTTGCTCCATACTTTCAGACCACTTCAAATTGAATTCTCGAAACGGCAAATATACGGTATGATAAAAGGATACGAGATACGATTGATTGTACGCGGTCTGGTCACCGGCTTCCTTCCGCTGCTTCACCAAGTCATAGTATTTGGCGTCGGTCCGGTCCGTGCCGATTTTCATGCCGAAGAAAAAAGCGCCCAGGGCGAAAACAAGCATGAAGATGAAGACAAGAATAAAAACAAAGTCCGACCTCGTCAGGCGTTTATCCATACAAAAATGCTCCTTTGTTAGACAGTGTTGTTTGCGGCCAGAGGCTTAAATCCCGAGGGGAGTAAAGTATGCCCTCAAGCGGGTTTGAAGATAGTCCTAAAATTCGACATAATAATAGTATAGGGGATAACCCCTCAAAAGAAAATAAGTAGAATGGACTGGAAAAAAGGTGAAAAAACTGAAATTTCGTGATACATTACGCAGGACTCTGGAAATAGATGCAGTCAACGACAGGCTGCTTCTTATGAATTTGTATATGACCCAAGGCCTGACGCTGGCCATTTCCTTCATTATCTTTCTCTTTCAAAGACAGAATCCGCTTCGTTTGTTCCAAACGGCCGATCCCGGCGCGGCTGTGGCTTGGGGAATCGGCTTCGGCGCGGCAGTGATCCTGGCGGACCTGTTTGTGTCCCGCTGGGTGCCCGAGGAAGCGTCCGATGACGGCGGCATCAATAAAATGCTGTTCGGCAGCCGCGCGGTGTGGCATATTGCTCTTATTTCCGCTGTCGCCGCCATCTGTGAGGAGCTGCTTTTCCGCGGTGCCATCCAGCATGCCTGGGGGCCGTATTGGACAAGCATATTATTTGCGGCCATTCATATCCGTTATCTGAGGCATTGGGTGCCAACTGGACTTGTCTTCTGCATCAGTTATGGATTAGGATGGATTTATCAGGAAACGGGTACGATTTGGTGTCCGATTCTTGCGCATTTTGTCATTGACCTGGTCATGGGCTTGATATTGAGATTCGGGAAGGGGGAAGCGACATGACAGAGAAGAAGCTGGAGGCGGCGGAGCTTCCTTCGCGCAGCAGGCTGCATGCCACGGACAGGAGCAAATGGAGCAGGCGTTTTTATGGATTTCTGGTGGGGATTTTCACGTCGCTGATTGTAGTTTTAATTGTCTGGTCGTACCTCGGAGGATTGTGAAAAAATTCATTTGTTTGAATAGCTGTATTACATATTTACAAGGAACTGTTATATATCTATAATGAGAAAAGAGCAGGAAGGCTTTTCCCGATTTAGCAGGCGTGGACACCGTTTTTGGACGATTGTTGCGCTTTCATGAAAGCTTATCCTGAACTGCTAATAAAAACTGTTGCTACTCTTTTCACTTATTGTTATAATCACTTGTAAAGAATATTAATTTTATTTTTTCGCAATTTTGTCACGTTGTTTTGCCTGACGGGAATCATTGATTTTCATCGGGTTATATATACTTCCTCCGATTCGAGGGAGAAAGGGGATAACACTTATATGTCTATCTTACCCAAGAAGAATGAACTCGGATTCTTTGAAATCCGCATGGAATCCATCGGCGGCCTCGGGGCTAACCTGGCCGGCAAGATGCTGGCTGAGGCAGGCGTTGTCGGCGCAGGCCTGAATGGTGTCAGCTTTTCTTCTTATGGCTCGGAAAAGAAAGGATCTCCGGTTAAGGCGCATATCCGCTTCTGCGATATTGATACCAACATCCGGGATACCACTCCGGTTGAGCACCCCCATGTGGTGGTTGTGTTCCACGAGTCTCTGTACAAAACCATGGACGTCACCAGCGGCGTAACCGAGGACAGCATCATTCTGGTCAACTCCACCGCTACACCGGAGGAAGTGAAGCAGAGGCTGAAGCTGAAGGCGGGCACCGTAGCTGTTATTGATGCCATCGGCATTGCGCTTGAAGAGAAGAACAAGGTTAACATGGCGATGATGGGAGCCATCTTCCGGATCGTCGATTTCCTTGATCCCCAAATCATGCGCGACGTTATCCGCAAGTCCCTGGAGAAGAAATATCCGCAAGCTGTTGAGCCTGCGCTGCGCACCTTCGAACGCGCATATAACGAAGTTCAATTCCAAACCTATAAGCTGGAAGAAGGCGACTCCTTCCCGGCATTTGTGCGCCATGATACTCCGGTCCTGGGTTATGAGACCCAGCCTATCGGCGGCGTAATCGTTAACCCGGGCAACAGCGTATTGAAGAACCTGTCCATTTCCCGCTCCGGTATGATGCCGCATTACCATGAAGACAAGTGCATCCACTGTGCCGCGTGTGATAACGTCTGCCCTGACTTCTGCTTCGTATGGGAAGAGCAGCCGGATAAGAAGGGACGCCCGCAGATGTTCCTTCAAGGCATTGATTACCAATACTGCAAAGGCTGCCTGAAGTGCGTAATCGCCTGTCCGACAGAAGCCCTCACCGGTGAGCGTGAGGAAGGCAACTACGGCGAAGAGCACCGCGTACCGCACCGCTTCGACCTTGCGGCTAACGTTTAATTAAGAGAGGAGCTGAGGATATACTATGTCTATCGAGATAAAGAGAGAAGTTACTGAAGGCACAGTCGAACAACGGATGGTATACGAATCCGGCAATGAAATGGCCGCGTATGCCGCCCATCAAATTAACTATCATGTAATGGGATATTTCCCGATTTCTCCTTCTACCGAAGTGGCGCAGTTCCTGGACCTCATGAAGGCCAGCGGCCAGCATGACGTGAAGCTGGTTCCCGCCGACGGCGAACATAGCTCCGCGGGTATCTGTTACGGCGCATCCACTGCAGGCGCACGGGTATTCAACGCTACCAGCGCCAACGGTTACCTGTACATGCTGGAGCAGATGCCTGTACAATCCGGTACCCGTTTTCCCATGGTTCTGAATCTGGTCTGCCGTTCTGTATCCGGTCCGCTGAATATCCACGGTGACCACTCCGACCTTTACTTTGCCTTGAACACCGGCTGGCCGATCCTGATGTGCCGTGATCCCCAAGCCGTATACGATATGAACATCCTGGCTATTAAGCTGGCCGAAGACCCGGAAGTGCGCCTGCCTGTTATGGTGGCATCCGACGGCTACTTCACCTCTCACCAAAAACGCCGGGTGCAAACCTTCGCCAAACGTGAGGACGTGCATGCCTTTATCGGAGAACCGCCGCAAATGGCCGGTTACCCCGACGTGCTGGACCGAAACAACCCGATTACTGTCGGCCCGTACATGAACGAGCCGGACTATATCAATAACTGCTTCCAGCAATCCGAAGCCATGTACCGTGCCGGTGCCGTATATGACCGCATCCGTCAGGAGTACAAGGAGCTGACTGGCCGCGATTATCCGATTCTTGATCTGTACCGCATGGAGGATGCTGAGGTTGCCGTGTTCCTGATGAACTCCTCCTCGGAAATCATCAAGGACGTGGTTGACCAGCTCCGTGAAAAGGGCATCAAGGCAGGCTCCATTGCGCCTAACATCATCCGTCCGTTCCCGCAAAAGGAAATTGTCGAAGCCCTCAAAAACGTGAAGGCCATTACTGTCGGTGACCGTGCGGATTCCTACGGCGCATACGGCGGCAATATGGTTAACGAAATCAAGGCGGCTCTCTTTACCCACGGCAATACGTCCACTATGGTCATCAGCCGGATTTACGGTCTGGGCGGTAAGGACTTCTTCGCCGAAGACGGCCACGCCATGTTCGAGTTTGCTCTGGAAGCCGTTTCCAATGGCAAGGTTGAGGTTCCGTTTTCTTATTACGGACATACTCCCGGCGATCCGGACAAGAAGATGAAGCGTGTCCTGAACCCGATGAAGTTTGAAGACCTGAAGACCGGTCTGATCACCGTTACCAAGGATGAAACGTCCGGCAAGCTGAACGTGAAGGTTCCACCGCTCCGCGCTTTGACCAAAAAGCCCAAGCGGATCGCTCCCGGACACGGCGCATGTCCTGGCTGCGGTATTTTCTCCGGCCTGGAGCTGTTCTTCAAGGGTATCGAAGGCGATATCGTTTCCCTGTTCCATACAGGCTGCGCGATGGTTGTGACCACCGGCTATCCGTATTCTGCCCATAAAGCAACGTATATTCACAACCTGTTCCAAAGCGGTGCTGCTACCCTGTCCGGCGTAGTGGAAGCCTTCTGGCAGCGTAAAGCCCGCGGCGAACTGGATCATCTGGGTCTGAAGGACGACTTTACCTTTGTCATGGTCACCGGCGACGGCGGCATGGACATCGGTATGGGCGCGGCCATCGGTGCCGCTCTGCGGAACCACAAGATGATCATTCTCGAGTACGATAACGAGGGTTACATGAACACCGGTGCCCAGCTGTCCTACTCCACTCCGTTGGGACACAGAACCTCCACCTCCAACGTAGGCAAGCACCAAGGCGGCAAGATGTTCCACCACAAGGACACCGCGCAAATCATGGCGGCCACCAATATTCCTTACGTCTTCACCGGCTCTGAGGCATTCCCGCAGGACTTGGTGAAGAAGGCTGCCAAGGCTCAATGGTATGCTCAAAACGAAGGTCTGGTGTACGGCAAAATCCTGATCACCTGCCCGTTGAACTGGTTGTCCGAGGAGAAGGAAGGCACCTCCATTATCGGCGCTGCGGTGGATTCCTGCTTCTTCCCGCTTCTGGAAATTGAGCATGGAGTCACCACCATCACCTACAATCCAGAGGACAAGGGCAAGCGGGTTCCGCTGTCCGACTGGCTGAAAACCATGGGCAAAACCAAGCATATGGTGAAGCCTGAATATGAAGAAGCCTACAAATCCTTTGAAGCAGAAGTGGAACGCCGTTGGGTCCGCCTGAAGGCCCGCCACGAAAACGAGTATTTGTAAGATACAGCAAAGCCCCGGCTGGGATTATTCCCGGCACGGGGCTTTTTTTGATGTGTTCAGTTGCGTACCTCAACGAGGAAGGCCAAAAACTTCTTTTCCGTCAGGATTTCGTGGGTGACGAAGCTGCCGTTATAAAACAGGCTGTAGGTGGTAAAGGGTGACGGGCAAACCTGGGCTTCTTCGGCGGAATCCAGCTTCACCAGTTGGCATGGAATCCCCTGCTCCAGGGCAAGCTCCCGGATCACGGGTGCATATTTGTCCGTATACGGGCATTGATTGGTGTAATACAGAACGATGCCGTTAGAGTCCTCTATTTTACCTGACTTAGCCGTTTCTCTGAACCGGGGAAGAGGGGCGCCGGCTTCAAAGGAAAGATAAAGCAGCTCGAAGTAAGGGGTTGCCCGGTCTGCCACATGGAAGCCTTTTTTCTTCAGGTATGCTCCATCCGATAAAAACGGCATTTTTTTGTTTGAGGCCAGAATCGTCAGCCCGTGTTTGCCCTTGGCCTTGGCGTCGGCGATACATTCCTCCAGCAGCCGGTTGCCATGCCCCTGACCCTTGAATTGTCCGGATACCCAAAAACAGTTGATATGCATATAACCGTTGGCATGGATGGGGCACCAGGCTTTTTCAGCAGGTATGTATTCAATAAAAACTTTGCCGCGGGCATCCAGCCGCTTGAATACCAGGCCGTCGGCAAAACGGGCCGACAACCAGGCCTTTTTGGAGGAAACGCAGGTTTCTCCCTTTTTATCCGCGATGACACAACAAATGTGCTCTTCGGCAATATTGTCAGGTGTAAGTTGAATAATGTTCATTACTCCTCCTATTCCAAGGCAATGGATGACGGATCTACATAGCTGTAGCCCTTCGCCTCCAGCTCCGTCAGCAGCCTGTCCAGTGCTTCCGCTGTCCAGGCCAGCTCATGCATCAGAATATTGCTGCCGGAATGAAGCTGCTTCATAACATTATCGATAACCTCTTGGGGCTTATCCGCGGTTTTGGTTTCCCAATCCAAGGAGCCGTTGGACCAGGTCATATAGACCATTCCCGCCTTTTTCACTGCTTCCCGGACATAATCGCTGCCGGATCCATTAGGCGGCCGGAAGAATACAGGTGCTTCCCCGGTCAGCTCCTTCACAATAGCCTGAACATCATTAATTTGGCTGTCCACTTTTTCCGGCGGTTCTTTCTTCAAATCCACATGGTCCCACGTATGGTTGCCGATGGTTTGTTTGCGTTCATGGATAAGCTTCAGCAAAGCGGGGTTCTGCTTGACGCGGTTTCCGTTGACGAAGAAAATGGCCTTGGCTTTATGCTTGTCCAGGGTATCCAGAATCAGGTTGAGCATGTCTTCTTTTTTGGGCCCGTCATCAAAGGTAAGCAGAACCACTTTTTTATCCGCTTCCGGAGCGGTATCCAAAGGAACCACATCATAATTTTTGTTGATCCGGTATTGTTTGACCGCAGCAGCGGGTGAAGGAGTAGGCGTTGGCGCTGCCGTGGGTGTTGATGATATAGTGGCCGAAGGAGCCGTCTGGCTTGCTGCCGGAGCCGGCGATTGTATGGAAATTGAGGTGCCGGCAGGAGAAGCGGATACGGGTGTTTTCTGGTCCGTTGACGGAGTGCCGCAGGAGGCCAGCATCAGGGCTGCTGCAGCCGCGGCTGTCAGAACCGCAGTCTTTTTTTGTTTTGAGCTCATGTAGTTACCACCTTTCCGGCTTATTTTACCACAATGCCGCCACGAATCCCTATTTTTTTCTCACATAAGAGTCGCGTCCGGAGACGAAAATAAACCCGAAAGAACAATCGCACTAGGGTGTGTCTGAAAACTCCGAAAGGAGCAGATATTGCTGAATTTTCGTTCCAGGCAAGGCGATTTCCCGCAGGCGTACCGGTGGTACGTCAAGGGGAAGCAACGAAGCATGGGGCGAAAAGGCTGCGAAAGATGCCCTCAAGCGGGTTTTCAGACACATCCTAAACAAAGGAGGAGAAAATTAATGAAGTTTACAAGCTTCCTGGTAGGCGCAGCAACTGGCGCAGCGGCAGTCATGTATATGAACAGAACGAACAAAACGGTTATGATGGGATTTTCCCAAATGGGGGATAACCTGTCTAAGGTAATGGACAAGGCCATGATGTCCATGGCCGACCGGAATATGAAAACCCACAAGGAACCCGAAACCAATCAATCCTTGGACCGGGTGGAGGAGCTTATCAAGCAGGATCCAGGGGTCAAGCATGAGGTGGACCAAATTCTGTCCAATAACCATTTGGGCAGTACGGATGTAAATAAAGGGCAACTGGGCACACACTAACAAGCAATAAATCGTAAGGTTTACCGGCCGGCGCAGGCAAAAGCGCCGGTTTTTTGCCGTCCGGATGGGGTTTTGGACATTTGGTTAGTAGTGGGAATTATGTATGTTGCCCTGAAATACCAATGCAATTACCATGTAGCTGTGCCGGAAAAGTAATAAATATTACTCATGGGGAGGTGTGGTTCTAAATTGTCGGAAGGCTTGCCAGTTCTACTATTGAGGGTCAGTGAGGGACAAAAAGAAGGAGGAAAATGATGAATAAAATTGCTAAAAAATGGACATCCATCCTTTTGGTCTTAACCGTAATGATGGGACTGGTTTCTGCAGCTTTTCCTGCCCCGTTCGTGAAAGCGCTTGCCGATACCCAGCCTCCTACAGCTCCTACGAATCCAGGCTCCATATGGAGAACAACGGATTCCATCCATCTGGTTTGGACGCCTTCCACGGATGATACAGGAGTGGTGGCGTATGACATTTATGACGGAGGGACCTTAATAGGCTCGACCTCCAATGGATCGCCTCATTATGGGGTCACCGGTCTAACCGGGGGAGGAACCCACACATTTACGGTCAAAGCCAGGGATGCCGCAGGCAATACCTCTGCCGCAAGCCAAGCTTATCTTTTGGTCAATGGGGCGTTGGATCGTGCGGGTTGGTCCGTAAGCGCTTCCCATAAAACAGCGGAGGCAAAGCTTGCGGTTGACCATCTAAGCTCCACCCGGTGGACATCCGGAACGGCTCAAACTGCGGGAATGTGGTTTCAAATTGACACCGGAGCTGCTCCCAAAACCTACAGCAAGCTGGTTTTGGAGGGAAGCGGTGATTATATCCGCAAGTACAGTGTGGCGGTTTCTGCCGATGGGAGCACATGGGGAGAGCCCGTCGCCACTGGAACAGGGACTGCGTCCGTATTGACCGTGGAATTCCCGGCCCAAACGGCTCGTTATATACGCATTACATCCAATGCCGCTAACGGCAACTATTGGTCTGTTTATGATCTGAATCTCTTCGGGGAGTGGGGATCGGACAACGTGCCGCCTTCCGCTCCGGCAGGCCTCCAGGCCAGCGCCGTGTATGATACAGAGGTTCAATTGAGCTGGACACCCGGAACGGATAATTCCTCTGTTTACGGGTATGACATCTTTTCGGGAGCCCAATGGGTGGGCTTTTCCCAGTCCAATTCCTTCAAGGTCCCCGGACTTACCGCAGGTTCAACCTATTCGTTTACTGTAACCGCGCTGGACCCGGCAGGAAATACGTCGCCAGCCGGGCCCCCTCTGCAGGTAACGACCACCGGTGCTCTGAACCGGACTCTGTGGATCGCGAAGGCTTCTGCAGGTGATGCCTCCGCCAAACAAGGCATTGACAGCAGCACCAGCACCCGGTGGACCTCCGGCTCCGCCCAGACCTCTGGCATGTGGTACCAGGTGGATACAGGCCCGGGAGAGAAAGCCTACAACAAGCTTGTGATGGACGGAGGAGGGGACTACCCAAGGAAATACGAAATCCGTGTTTCCCAGGACGGCACCAGCTGGAGCGAACCTGTTGCGTCTGGAACCGGCAGCACCTCCCGCATTACCGTCACCTTTCCGGAGCAAACCGCCAAGTTTGTAAGGCTTGTTCTCACCGGCTCAGCCGGGGTCTTCTGGTCCATTAATGATTTGAACCTGTATGGCACCGCGGCACCCGATAACGAGCTGCCGACGAAACCAACCGGACTTGCCGCAGCCAATGTCCTGGATACCCAGCTGGATTTAACGTGGAATCCGTCTACGGACAATATCGCTGTTATGGGTTATAACCTGTATGCCGGCACCGAGCTAGTGACATATACCACCGGCACCTCCTGGCAACTCACCGGATTGTCTGCGGCTACCGCATACAGCTTCCGTGTGGAGGCTGTGGATCTGGCCGGCAATCGTTCTGTACCGAGCGATGCGCTGCAGGTGGTTACACAAGATGTGATTCCGGCTCCTCTAATTGCGCGTTACGAAATGGAGCCTGATGCACAGAATGCAAGCCTCCTCACAGACAGCAGCGGCTTGGGGCTATCGGGAGCTATAACGGCCCCTGCCTCTTTTGTGGATGGCAGAACCGGAGGCGGCAAAGCCCTGTCTTTGACCGGTCCCGATCAGGCCAAGGTGGCCAACACCGGCTTGCTGGATAAAATCAGCAGCGAAATGACCATCTCCGCCTGGATCAAACCCCAGGACTTGAACTCCTACCAGCCCATCGTCAGCAAGCGGGATGCCAACTGGAAGGGAACCACCTTCTATTTGGGCCTGGAGGGCAACAAGCTCCGCTTTGGCTACGATTATGGCGAGAAATGGAATATCTGGACCTTCACCTCCCCGGATATCCAAGCGGGACAATGGTTTCATGTGGCCGTCACCTTCAAGGAGGAAGCGGGCGTCAAATTTTATGTCAACGGGACTCTTATCGGCTCCGTGAACGCTTCTGCTGTTAATCCCGGTGCTCTGCCCAATGATGTGGATATGCTGATCGGCACAGAGTGGCACTATGACTCCTCCTTAAGGGCGATGATCAAATACAGCTACCGCGGGCTGCTGGACTCGCTCCGGATTTACGGAGCTGCTCTGACCTACGATCAAATTCAGGCCGACAAAAACGGCACCATCGCCACCCGTATGGCCGTGGCCTCGGATTTCGATGTTCCTGAGAAGTATGCCACCTTCCGGCTGGAACGTTTTGATATGCCTCTAGGCCTGATTACCAGCTCCAGCACGAATTCCAAAACCCGGCAGCTGGCTGCCCGTGTGGACGGACCCGATGGGGTGGATTGGCCGGCTATCACCCTGACCATTCCCCAGCCTGACGGCCCGGCCAAAACCGTTCAGCCCTTCGCGGCAGGTGCGGAATATAAGACGGAAATCTGGCTGCAGCAAAGTCCCAAGAACATGCCGACTCTCCGTCAGCCCTACGATAACGTGCTGAATCCCGGGAATCATTGGGTTCGGGGGCTGTACTGGAGATGGGGACAAACCTTCATGTATACCACTGATCCGACAGCAAGGACTTGGGGCTGGGATCATTCGCTGTGGGTATTCCCGGTGAAAATTGCAAGCTCTTCTGCCGGTTCGGTGAAAAATGTGGTACTGAAGTCTGAAGGGACGGAGATCTACAACAGCGGCAATAAAACCTTCAATTCCCTGACGCTCCTCCTGCCCCAGAATGAAAAAGGCAAACCGTATGAGCTTTGGGTGGATGGACGGGGTCCTGTCAGCTTCGATGCCGGGCTCAAAGATATAGAGCCGGGCAATCCCAAGGATGAGCCCATTGCCATTGATTTGCAGCTTCCCGGAAGCGGTCCGGCCATTACCGTCAAGGCATTGGAAAAACCGGAGACCTTCCCTAACCAGACGAAGTGGAATGAGGATGTAGCAGCGCTGTCTGCAGCCAAACCGGCGACTCCCTCATATACGCCTGCGTCATCCTCTCTGCAAAGCAGGGTGGGCGTTGAGGTGCCGCGGTCACCGCTGGAAGTGAATTTCGTTTATTTGCCCCACGGCATGAGCGCAGGAGGGTTCTTCCACTCGGAGCATCCGGAGAATGCCGCCAGCTACCAGAATATCGGCAGTCCCGCGGATTATGCCGCTTATGTGGCGGACACGGGTTATGACCGCGTATTCGAATACGCTAACTTCAGCGCAAATTCGCCAGAGTCCAATAATCATGACAAAGTAGCCAAGGAGCTGGCAGACCGTGGAGTCCAGTTCGGGCTGATACCTATGACGGATCTGAATTACTTCGATCTGCGCAGCCAGAATCTGCCGTTCTATACCACGTATCTGCCGGATTACCATCAGCCGCTGTACCGGATATTGCAGCTGGGACTCCAGCGTCTCGGCGTTTACCCCAATCTGGCAGGAGTCAGCCTGGGTGCGGATAATGCCGGTTATGCCCAATACTGGGACTGGGCGCCGCCTCATCCCAACCGTCCGTGGGGGAGGGCGTATGAGCAGTTCCGGACACTGGACGGCCAATCCCTGATCACCCCCATTGCCCCTAGCCTGCAGGGATCCTACAACCCGAAGGCCCATGAGCAATTTGCGGATAATACCAAGTCCTTTACCGATTATATTGCCCGTTACAACGAAACCTTCCGGAATTACGGTTACTTCGCCCAGGCTGTTAACGCTGTAGATCCGAGCTTGGCAATGACCACCGGCTCCTTCGGCAGCTCTCCCGGCGTAGGTGCGCGGGGCGGCTGGAATTGGGCCACCATCCCGGGCAAGGAGATGCATGAGGAAATACCGGTGCAAAGCGCTTATGACTGGAATGAGCTGGACACCTCGAAGCCCCTCCATCAGGTAGCTCTGCTGGACCGGCTGAAGAGCTACAATCCTGTGAAGCCTACCTGGGCCCTTCAGGATGATTTCTCCTTATTCTTCGGCAAGGCAGACCGGGAGAAAACCTATGCCATGACGCTGACCCGGGGTATTCAGTCCATTGGCACCAACTCTCTGCCCAATGACAAGGGAAGTCTGGCGAAGCCGCAGATGATCGCCGAGCAGAAGGAGCTGTACCAATGGATCCACAAGTATGGCGGGGCATATGCCATAACCGAGCCGGAGCCGTCCATCGGCATCCTGTATGTCAATGAGCAAGCCCTCCTGCGGGCGGGATATGCGCCGGATAATGCCGGATCCGCTCCTACCGAGCAGGGGCTGCTGAATGCTTCACATGAGGGCAAGGTGACGGAGGCCTTGTTTATGACTCATGCTGCCGGCTGGCCCTCCAAGGTCATTACACCGGAGGAGCTGAAGAGAGGGCTGCCCTCCTCGGTGAAAACCATTCTGCTCACAGGCTTGAACCAATATGACGACAGCTGGCATTGGTATGACGGCATTACAGCCGAGCTGGCCGCCTTTGTGGGCAACGGCGGAACCATACTCCGGGATGCGGAATCCGTATCTCCTGTAGAATCCGTGGCGTCCGGTATGAATATCCGGGCGTATACCATTCAGAGCCATACGGATCAGACCCAGCTGCTGCTGTCGCGGAATGCCGAGAATATCTCCCTTCTCCGTACTCTGATGGACGGAAAAGAGCAGCCAGCAGCCGTATCCGACAGCTCTACCGTATGGGCTGTGCCTACTCGTGCGGGGGATACCCGCTATGTGACGGTGCTTAATGAGCTCCACCGGACAGATCCGGGGAACGAGCAGCATCTAGTGGGTCAAACCGGAGACATTTCCTGGAATACCTCGCGGCCGATCTATGACGTCCGTCTTGGGAGGAAGGTGACGGAAGCGGAGGCGTCCCAGGTGGATCTCCAAAGCCATGGCTTCCAGTGGTATGCACTGCCCCCTGCTGAAGTTACAGCACCTGCAATTTCGTTAACCGTGGGCGAAGACGGCTATTACGAGGCCTATGCGGTTATTGCCAACCCGGATCCCATGACGGGGATTCCGCTGGAATGGACCGTAACGTCTACCGGCGGAGCAAGCCCTGCCACCATATATTCGGCAACCGGCCTGAATGCGCGGTTACCTGTTAAGGCAACCGATGGCGGCAGTTATACGGTTACGGTCAAGGAGCTGCTGAGCGGTTTGACAGCCAGTGTGCCGCTTACCGTGTCTCCCCAGCCTGCCCCGGCAGAGGGGAATGTGGCGGTGGACCGGGAGGAGCTGGTGCAAGCCTTTGCTGCCCGTACGGATAAACCTCTCACCATTGCTCTGACGGCCAGCCAGAACGCCGATGCGGCCATTGTGGCGCAAGCTAACCGCCTGGTCCAATATTACACAGGCAAGGGCCGCAGCGCTGCGCTTGGGCTGGCAGAGCCCGGCGGTGTGGTGAGGAGTCTGCAGGAATTCAAAACCTATTTGGCTTATCCCCAATGGAAAACGGAGGAATCCGATCTGGTCCTGATGGGCTCCAGCTCTACCAATGTGCTGATTCTGGATCAGGCCAGAGGGTTCCTGCTGCCGGAGCAAGGAACCGGTTTGTCCGCAGGGAAAGCGGCGGTCTCTTATACCAACTCGCCTTTTGTGGGCGAATATGACGTTGTGAACATCATTGCCAACGATGCAGCGGGGATTACGGCGGCTGTGGATGCTTTGACCATGCTCTCTGACCCTAAGCCTCAGGCGCCGAAGCTGCTGCAGGCAACACTGCGCACCGCTTCTTCCATCGCACTGTCCTGGAGCGGTGAAGCCTCCGGTTATACGGTTGAACGGCGGAACAACGGCAGCCCCGTTTGGGAAACGGCAGGCACCACAAGCCAAGGGCAAACCATCTTTACAGACAGTGGCCTGCTTCCGGATACTCTCTATACCTACCGCATTCGTGCCACAGGAACAGCCGGCACCTCCGTCCCCAGTGAAGAGGCGCGAATGTATACCTTGGGGGGAGCGGGAGAGGGGGCGCTGCCTAAGGCACCCGCCAATCTTGCCGCGGTTGGCCAGCGTGAAACGGAAATCGATCTTGTATGGATTGCATCAGCGGATGCAGGCAGCATTGCCGGATATGAGATTTATGCAGATGGAGTAAAGGTAAATCCGGTGGAGGTGACAGGAACGGCGTATACCGTTACCGGATTGAACCCGGGGGTCAGCTACGTGTTCACCGTCCGGGCTAAGGATACGGCAGGCAGCTTGTCGGCTGCCAGCTCCGGACTGACGGCAGCTACACTTCCGGGAGCATTGGCCCGGGAGGGGTGGACCGCCACTGCATCCCATAATTCGGGAGGTGCAGTCCGGGGGATAGATGCCAGCGCCACTACCCGTTGGGATACTGGCGCCAACCAAGCGGCAGGGCAGTATTATCAGGTGGATCTGGGCCATACAGCGGTATTTAATAAGCTGGTGCTGGACGCTTCGGGCAGCTCGGGTGACTTCCCCCGCGGTTATGCTGTGACCGTATCCGCTGACGGCACCGCCTGGAGTGCTCCTGTGGCTTCCGGAAGCGGGGCGGCGGTCACGGCCGTCACCTTCGCGGAACAGCAAGCCCGATATGTGAGGATTACATTGACAAGTGGCATTTCCCGCTATTGGTCCATCCATGATCTGGCTCTGTTCAACCAGGATACAGAGGCTCCGGCAGCACCCGGGCAGCTGGAGATCGTCAAGATAACCTCCAACTCAGTCGATCTGGTGTGGCAGCTGTCTCACGACAATCTGGCCGTAAGCGGTTATGATGTGTACGCCAATGGCAGCAAGCTCAATTCGGTGATGGTCGCCGGAACGTCCTTTACCGCCACCGGTCTTACGCCTGCGACGGTTTACACCTTTACCGTCAAGGCGATGGACCTTGCCGGGAATGGTTCACCGGACAGTCCGGCTGCCACCGCCAAAACCATGGATGCCCCCTTGAACCGAACGGGCTGGACGGCTGCCGCGTCATCTAATACCAGCCAAGCCGCTTTGGCGTTGGATGGCAACAGCAGCACCCTGTGGAGCACCGTCACGGGTCAGACCTACGGGAATTATTTCGAGCTCCATTTAGGCGCGGAGCAAAGCTTTAATCAAGTGATACTGGATTCAGGTACCCATACCGGGGAGTACCCCGTGAGCTATCAGCTTTATGCTTCGGGAGACGGGGTGAGCTGGGGCAATCCCATAGCTGCGGGTGCAGGAGCACCCGTTACGGTGATTTCCTTCCCGTATACAACGGCAGCTTATGTGAAAATCGTTCAGACCGGAGCCTCTTCCGCTCCGTGGAGCATGGATGAAATCCATTTATACCGCGCCGACAATGAAGCGCCTTCCACCCCATCCGGGCTCACCGCCTCCGCTATCACCGAAAAAACAGCACACTTGAGCTGGCAGCCATCGGTTGATAACGTACAGGTAGCCGGTTACCGGATATTTATCGGCACGGAGCCTTATGGTGCCACACTGGTGACAGGCACCACCCATACGGTGGAAGGGCTGGTTCCGGCATCGCCATATACCTTCTATGTAGCGGCGGTGGATACGGCCGGGAATGTTTCGCCCCTGAGCGCTCCTGTCTCCTTTACCACGAAGGAGCCTTATTTGGACCGCACCGGCTGGACGGCAACCGCCTCCCATAATTCCGGGAGCGCCGGGAGAGCTCTGGACGGTAATACCTCTACCCGCTGGGATACGGTAACCAATCAGGTGTACGGCCAATATTTCCAGATTGATATGCAGGCTTCCCGAACCGTTAACAAGCTGGTGCTGGATGCATCGGGCAGCTCTGCTGATTACCCCCGCGGCTACAGCGTGTATGTTTCAGCGGACGGAGTGGAGTGGGGGCAGCCGGTAGCCTCCGGCACCGGGAGTTCGGTCACCACCGTAAGCTTCCCGGATCAGACCGCCCGGTTTATCCGGATCGTACAAACCGGGGCAGTAGCCCGGTATTGGTCCATTCATGAGGCCTACGTTTATTACATTCAGCCTTAACTCGATGAACGAAACAGCAAAAGGCCGGAGGAACGCTTCATTGCCTCCGGCTTTTTGGCATGAATTGGGAAACCGGCAGAGCTGCCGAAGCATGAAACCCTTCCCTCTATTTCCCGCAAAAACTGTACTTGGTTATACACAAATTTTCCGGTGCAATTCGCAATCGATAGTGGTAACATGCTATAATAATAGCAGCTGGCTCGTCGGAACGTTAGTGATTCTGTCGAAGGCAGCCAGGCAGCTTGTCTCTAAGCAGCAGCGGGGACAAGCGAGGTAATTTTTGTACACTTTTTGTGCATTTCCTTCATAAACTATTACTATGGTATGCTTTTGGTTCCGAGCTGGCCAAAAAGGAGGGTCCTGTAATGAAAATTGAACGTTTGAGTACCGATAAGATAAGGATTTTCCTCACTTTCGACGACTTGACGGAGCGCGGGATCCAAAAGGAGGACATGTGGCGGGAGATTCCCAAGGTCCACGAGCTGTTCAGCGAGATGATGGAGCAGGCCTATTCCGAATTAGGCTTTGATGCATCCGGTCCGCTGGCGGTTGAAGTGTTCGCGCTGCCCGCCCAAGGCATGGTGGTCATCGTGACCAGAGGCAAGATGAATAGTCCCTCTTCTGATTCCGCGGATGAAGAGGAAGATATATATGAAATGGAAGTAACTCTGGAGGAGAGCGAGCTGATATCCTACGCTTTCTCCGATTTCGAGGATTTGCTCCGAATGGCGAAGGTAGTCCTTCCTATGCTGCCTGAAGGCGGCAAGCTGTTCTCTTATAAAAACCGGTACATTCTTCAGGTGGAGCCTTCCGATTGGGATGAGAAGGACAGCCGTTACCAGGCCTTAATCGCGGTTATGTCCGAATACGGGGAAGCGACCTCGGTCACCCAGGCAGTGCTGGAGGAATACGGCAAAACCGTTATTGCCGAGAACGCGGTTCAAGTGTTGTGCAGCCATTTTCAATAATGCATAGAAGGCGCGCTGAAACGTTGCCCGGCCTTTTGCATCCTCAACACAGCGGTGGGTGAGGGTGCATTTTTTTGTTCCTATTCGCAAATTACCAGACCCGGCAGGGGATGAGTTGTGATAGAATATAGTCATGTTGTTTTTGGCCAAGGGTTGGAACTGGTTGCTTCCGGCCAAAGGCCTGGACCTGGTTGCTTTGTGTAGAAAGAACCCCTCAAATCGGCTGTGCCGATTTCGAGGCTACCGCAACCAATCCGGCCTAAAGCCTGGACCTGGTTGCTTTGAAGGGGGGGACGTTTGCTTGTTCCTGTTGTCTATTATGGCGGCGGCCATTGCGCCGGGGCTTTCCTTGCTCGCCTACTTTTATCTGAAGGACCGCTACGAATCGGAGCCGGTGCATACGGTGATCCGCATGTTCATTATGGGGGTGCTGCTGGTATTCCCCACCATGGTGCTGCAGCGGGCCTTTGTTCTGGGTTTCGGTGAGAATCCGTTTTTGTACTCCTTCGTCTATTCCTCCTTCCTGGAGGAATTCCTCAAGTGGTTTATCCTGTACTTCCTCATCTATAAACATCAGGCCTTCGATGAGCCTTATGACGGCATTGTCTATGCAACAGCGGTTTCGCTGGGTTTTGCCACGATGGAGAACGTGATGTACGCGCTTTTGTTCGGCCCTTCGGTTTCCTCCTTGGTGATGCGAGCCTTGCTGCCGGTGTCCGGCCATGCGCTCTTCGGGGTGATGATGGGTTACCATATGGGCAAAGCCAAGTTCCGCGGCGGAACCTCCGAACGATCGGAGCTTGCCTATTCCCTCTGCCTGCCGGTGGTGTACCACGGGGTGTTCGATTACATTATTCTGGACGCCAAACCCTACTGGATGTGGCTCATGATCCCCTTGATGCTGTTCCTCTGGAGGAAAAGCATGATGCGTATCAACCGGGCCAATGACCGGTCTCCCCTGCGTGCCGTGATCCGGGAAGAGGAGATTAAAATTTCCTGAACCTGACCATACTGGATGTAGAAGTTAAGCGACTATATCCGAGGTATACCAGGAGGCGTTATGGATCGGGGCCGGACTAAAGTGAAAATCTACTGCAAGCAGTGCGGCGAGAAGTTCGTGCTGAAGGGCAAATGGGAAAAAGGCAAGCTGGAAACGGGCTTCCGGCAATGCTTGTGCAGCAACGAAAATGATTTTGACATTGAGGTTGAGGATTACTGAGCAAAGAGACATCCTACGCGGCTGACGCGTTTACAGGATCGTCTCTTTTTTGTTTTACCGCCCATGGAACGGTGTGCATAATCTGGCTGCCCGGAACGCAACCTACAACCAACCGAACCATTTTTTTCGAAAGGGGAAGCTGATGCCATCATGTACAGACGATTGAGCATGATCTTGTTCCCGATTATGACCCTCGCCTTTATCGGGACGTCCATCTGGGGCTACCAGGAGAATCAGGAGAAGAACGCCATACTGATTAAGGCGGAGAACCAGTACCAGCGCGCATTCCATGACTTGTCCTACCATGTGGAGCAGCTGCAGACGGAACTGGGCAAAACCATGGCCGCCAATTCTACCTCCAACGACTATTACCGCAGAAGCCTGACCAATGTCTGGCGTATTACCAGCCAGGCGCAGAATGAAATTAACCAGCTGCCGCTGACCTTGCTGCCCTTTAACAAAACCGAGGAATTTCTCTCGAATATCGCCAATTTCACCTACCGGACCGCTGTCCGGGATCTGACCAAAAAACCCATGACCCCGGAGGAGCAAAAGACGCTGCAAACCCTCTATGAGCATGCCAACGAGATCAATGGTGAGCTCCAGCAGGTGCAGGGCAAGGTGCTCGCCGAGAACCTCCGCTGGATGGATGTGGAGACAGCCCTGGCCACCCAGGAGAAGCAGATGGACAATACCATCGTGGACGGCTTCATGACTGTGGACAAGAAGGTGTCTGAATACGAGGAGTTGGACTGGGGCCCTTCCATGGCGTCCACCTTCCAGAAGCGCAGCTACAATTCGCTGCCAGGAATGGAAATCAATGCGGAGGAAGCCAAGCAGAAGGCGGTGCAGTTCCTCCAGCTTCCGGACGGGACCGGTGATCTTCAGGTTGCAGAGAACGGAGCCGGAACGGAATTCAGCAGCTTTAGCGTGAAGGGCAAAAACCCCTATTCCGGAGAGGATATGCAGCTGGATGTCTCCAAAAAAGGCGGGCACATTATTTATTACATGTCCTCCCGGAATGTAGGGGAGCGGAACGTGGATCTGAAGGGCGCACAGGACGCTGCTGTTGACTTTTTGTCCGCCCATGGTTATGACACCATGCTTCCGGTGAATTACGACGAATATTCCAATACCGCTTCCTTTACCTTTGCCCGCAAGGAGGGGGACATTGTGGTTTACCCCGAAAAAGTCGTTGTTAAGATAGCACTCGACAATGCGGAGGTAACAGGTCTCCAGGCAGGGGATTATATCTATGAACACAAGAGCAGAAGCTTCCCCAAACCCGCCATTTCTGTTGAAGAGGCCAAGAAGGATGTGAATCCTTCCCTGAAGGTGGAATCTGTCAATCAGGCCTGGATCAAGAACGATCTGGATGATGAAGTGCTGTGTTATGAGTTTATCGGCAAAATGAACGATTCCAGCTACAAGATCTACATTAGCGCCGAAACCGGATTGGAAGAGAAGGTGGAGGCGTTTAAGGAAATCCAGCAAGAGGGTTAAATCCGGATCGCCGGCAAGCCTTGAGCATGACGTGTCTGTCTATAGCTTCCCTGCCGTACGGCGGCGGGGAGGCTTTTTGCTGTTCTGCTAAGGATGGGACATGTGCCAAAAATAGGACTGGTCTTGTCCGGCATTAATGTTATAATTCCTAGTAGACTACCGGGCAAGGAATAGACGAGGAGGCAAACCCTTCATGCTCCCCAAAATCAATCAGGTCCTGCATATCCAGATCAACTCCATCGACGAGGATGAATCCATGCAGGAGTACAAATCAAGAATTTCCGACATGACTGCGGATTATATGGAAATTGAAGTGCCGATGAATGAACGCACCGGACGGCTGAAACGGCTGTTCCAGGGGGATGAGCTGTCGGTTTATTTTCTGACAGAAGGCGGCATGAAGAATTTTTTCATGAGCACCGTGCTGGGCATCCGGGATAACGAGTTCCGTACGGTATTGATCAGGAAGCCAACTGACGAATCCATTACCAAAGTCCAGCGGCGGAGCTTCCTCCGTGTGCCTGCAGAGCTTGATATTGCGGCAAGCCTCGGGGAGCAGGTGCGGTTCACGGGAGTCACCGACGATGTGGGCGGAGGCGGGGCTTCCTTTATCTGCGAGGGCAATATTCCCGTAAAGGTGGGGGATGGGCTGTCCTGCTGGCTGCTTTTGATTTCACGGAATGCGAAGCCGGAGCATATTCCCTTTAAAGGAGAGGTTGTCCGCACCAAAGCGCTGGAATCGGGCCGTCAGCAGGTGATGATGCAATTCTCGGAGATCTCCGATAAGGACCGGCAGAAGATTATCCGGTTCTGCTTCGAGCGCCAGCTGGAAATTCGGAAGAATTAAGCCGTGTTTGCAAAGACGGCTTAGGATAATACCCGCGGCGGTTGGCAATAATGCATGTCGTACATTCTAGAGCGGGATTGTGAACTCGTTCTGGGCGGAGGTGCGGCAGGCAATGAAAAAACCGACCTATGAGGAATTGTTTAAAGCCTTCTCTGCAGCTGTGGAAAAAAAACTGCTTGCTGTCGCCCTTGTGCTGGTGGCTCTGCTGCTGGTGTCGCAGCTCCTTCTGCAGATACCGGCAGTCCGGCATGCCCTTCTCCGGGTGGAAAGGCTGGAAGGGACTCCCTTTCCGGTTTTGGAGGAGAGAATTGTAGAGGATAGAAAAAAACCATAGCAGCTTTTGCATAAATAAGAGGTTCTATGGTATAATTTTCAACGTTCGCAGGCGCGGCCTGCTTTTTGCGTTTCTTTAAATCTCGGGCGAGCCCTATTGTGGCCATCGTCCCGATTTATGGGTAAACGTGCGGTGACATGAGGCCGCTGCCGGGCGTTTATCCTCGCTATTGGGGGGCCGAGGCTTTTGGGGAAATTCAATGTTGCGCTGGATGGTCCGGCAGGAGCCGGGAAAAGCACGGTTGCCCGCATGGTGGCCAAAGAGCTGGGATATGTGTATGTGGATACAGGAGCGATGTACAGGGCGATTACCTGGAAGGTCCTGCACAAGGGCATACCTCTGGAGGATTTGTCCGCCATCGCCGAAATGACCGCTGCCACCCGTATAGAGCTGCTGCCCGGCTTGACCGGTCAGACTGTGCTGGTGGACGGGCAGGATGTAACCGAGCTTATCCGCTCCAAGGAAATTAATCTTCATGTCTCGCATGTAGCCGCGATTCCGGATGTCCGTGAGAGGCTGGTCAGCATGCAGAAATCCATGGCTGCCGTCAAGGGCGTCGTTATGGATGGCCGGGATATCGGGACTAGTGTGCTGCCCGACGCAGAGGTGAAGGTTTTCCTCACGGCCAGCGCCCGCAAACGGGCGGAGCGGCGGTATCTGGAGATGAACGCATCCGAGATTTCGCTTGATGATCTGGAGAAGGATATCGAACGGCGGGACCAGCTGGACCGCGGCCGCAAGGTGTCACCACTCCGGCAGGCCGAGGATGCGGTGCTTCTGGACAGCACGGAAATGTCCTTGGACGAAGTGGTCAACGCCGTCCTCGAACTGTGCAGAACCAAGGAGCTGCGGGGAAACTAGGTTTGCTCTTCGTTCAGCTTCTAAATTGGAGTGGAGGTTACAAGGTGGTTTTGTATCGAAGCATACGGTTTATGTTTCGGGGCATGTTCAAGGTGCTGTACCGCGCGGAGATTATCGGGGCCGAGAATGTCCCTGCCGCGGGTCCCGTGATCTTGTGCTGCAACCATACCAGCAATTTTGATCCGCCCTTTGTCGGATGTTATCTGGAGCGCCAGATTCACTTTATGGCCAAGGCAGAGATTTTCCGGGTTCCCGTATTGGGGTGGATTATTAAAGGATTGGGAGCTTTTCCCGTGAAGCGTGGCGGGGTCAGCAAGGAATCCATCAAGCTGGCCATCACCCATCTGCGGGAGGGCCATATGCTTGCTATCTTCCCCGAAGGCTCACGGAAGAATGCCGGAGGCATGGGGAAGAAGGGAGCCGCCAGTCTTGCTCTCCGCTCAGGAGCGACAGTCGTTCCCGCTTGGATTGAGGGAGGCTACAAGCTGTTCCGCCGCACCACCGTTACGTACGGCAAGCCTGTAGATTTGTCGGAATATGACGGAGGAAGCTCCGAACAGCAGGAGGCGGCTACCGAGAAGATCATGGAAGCCATCCGCAGTCTCTCCCAAGCAAAGAAAAATACGGTTTCAAATTGATTGAAATGAATGGAAATGGTATCTTGGAATTATACTACACCCATCATAAATATGGGGTTTGGTTGTTAAACAAGGAGGAATAGACAATGACTGAAGAAATCAAGATGGATCAAACAGAAAACGGGGCGACAGAAGCATCCGCAGTTGAAGCGGAAGTGCCTGCAACAGAAAATACAGTGGACCTTACTCAAGTGATGACTGTCAAGAAGGGCGACGTTGTCAAGGGCAAGATCGTGAAAGTGGAAGCCGATCAGGCGATCGTGGATATCGGCTATAAATATGACGGCATCATTCCTCTGCGCGATCTGTCCTCCGTACAGCTGGACAACGCCTCCGACGCTGTGCAAGTGGGCGACGAAGTGGAGCTGAAGGTTGTTAACATCAATGACGCCAAGGAAACGCTGCAATTGTCCAAACGCGCCATTGACAGCGAAAAAGCATGGAACGTGCTGCAGGAAAAGCTGGAATCCAAGGAAATCCTGGAAGCCAAGGTTGCCGATGTAGTGAAGGGCGGTCTGGTTGTAGACGTAGGCCTGCGCGGCTTCGTACCCGCTTCCATGGTAGAACGTCATTTCGTGGAAGATTTCTCTGATTACAAGGGCCGTTCCCTGCGCCTGCGTGTGAAGGAAATCGACCGTGAGAAGAACAAGGTGATCCTCTCCCAGAAGGATGTTCTGGATGAAGAGTTCGAAGCCAACAAGAAGGACATCATCGGCGGGATCAAGGTTGGACAAGAACTGGACGGCACCGTTCAGCGTCTGACTCCGTTTGGCGCGTTCATCGACATCGGCGGCATCGACGGCCTTGTGCATATTTCCGAGATGGCTTGGCACCATGTTGAGCAGCCGTCCGAAGTGGTGAAGGAAGGCGACAAGGTTCGTGTACACGTGCTGAAGGTAGATCCGGCCAGCGAACGCATTTCCCTGTCCATCAAGGCTACCCAACCGGGACCTTGGCAGAGCATCGCCGGCAGCGTCAATGTGGGCGACATCATTGAAGGTACCGTGAAGCGTCTGGTAACCTTCGGTGCATTTGTGGAAGTGGCTTCCGGCGTAGAAGGCCTGGTGCACATCTCCCAAATTTCCCACTCCCACATCGGCACACCGCATGAAGTGCTGAAGGAAGGCCAAGAGGTTCAAGTGAAGGTATTGGACATCAACACGGATGAGAAGCGTATCTCCTTGTCCATCAAGGATACCCAAGAAGCTCCCGTAAGAGAGCCGAAGCCGGAACGTGAGCGCGGCGAACGCGGACACCGCTCTGGCCGGGATACCTCCAATGCTGAATTTGCGCCGCCGTCCCAAAGCCTGAACCTGACATTGGGCGAGCGTTTCGGAGACAAGCTGAACAAATTCAAAAAATAATCGGGAGCGGGGTCAAAAGATGAGAATATCCCGCAAGATGGAGCATCTTCATCACGCCCTGTCCCTCCGGCCCCAAGGCCGAAACGGACTGTCGGACGTGAGGCTTGTTCCCAATGCCCTGCCGGACATTTCTCTCTCTTCCGTTTCATTGGCTACACGAATCGGCGAACTCAATTTGAGTTCGCCGATTCTTATTAATGCCATGACTGGTGGAGCGCAGGAGACGGAAGCCATTAACGGCCAGTTGGCGGTTGCCGCCAAAGAAACAGGCCTGGCCATGGCGGTCGGGTCCCAAATGTCGGCGATCAAGGACAAATCCATGAGAGCCAGCTACCAGATTGTGCGCAAAATGAATCCGGATGGTATCGTTCTGGCCAATTTGGGGGCGGAGGCTACCGTGGAGCAAGCGCAGGAAGCGGTGGACATGATTTCCGCCGATGCCCTCCAGATTCACTTGAATGTGATGCAGGAGCTACTGATGCCGGAGGGGGAACGTGATTTTCAAGGAACCACAGAGAGAATCAGCCGGATTGCAGAGGCGGCGGGTGTACCGGTTATCGTCAAGGAGGTAGGGTTTGGGATAGCTGGAGAAGCGGCAGCCCGCTTGAAGGCAATGGGTATCCAAGCTCTTGATGTAGGCGGATCGGGCGGGACGAGCTTTGCTGCTATCGAGAACGCCCGCCGGAGCCGGCCCTTCCAGGCCCTCAATCAATGGGGATGCAGTACGGCGGTTGCTCTGTTGGAGTGCTCACCTGTTTTTGGCAAAGGCAGTATGGTTGCAAGCGGAGGCCTCCGGAATGGCTTGGAGGTTGTCAAGGCTCTGGCGTTAGGCGCATCGGCGGCTGGAATGGCAGGTTTGTTCCTCCGGCTGCTTCAGCAATCGGGTGTGGAGGGGCTTATTCAGGGCATCACGGAGATCAAGCAGGAGACACTTCTGGTGATGTCCGCTCTGGGGGCCGGAACAGTGCAGGAGCTGTGGAGCTGCCCCGTAGTGGTTATCGGAGAAACGGCGGAGTGGTGCCGTGCCCGGGGATTGGATACGGAGGCACTGGCCAGGAGAAACAGGAGCAAACTGCACCCGCATGAAAGTTCTTCCGGTAACTCATACTAGAGGTGGGTTCCAAACACCTGCAGGGTGAAGGGGACTCCCCCTGAATTAGCTTCAATTTGTATCGGGGGATTCTTTAATCGGGGGATGGATATGAATCCTGGCTACTTGTCCCTGGTTTTAATCAGTGTGACTATGATCCTTCTGGCCAGCGGCTGGAAGGATATCCTGCTTCCCGGAATCCCGCGTGTTGGCCTTCTCGCCTTTTTTACAGGATGGCTGATTGCTGCGTTGTTAAAGGTGGAATGGGGCGGGGTGGAAATCCAATTGACACTGCCTTATCTCCTGCTCTGCGCAGCTGCAGTGACCTGCCTGCTGAAAACCCCGCTGCTCCGTGCTCATGTCTGGATATGCGGCTTGCTCCTGGGCACCTTTGACTGTTTGCTTCGGGAGCTTGGCGGATGGGCGGCAGTGGCGCCTCAGGGGCATGCATGGCTGAATGGTGCTGCAATCATCGCTGTTATTACACTGCTGCTGGGTAGAGGGGCGCTTTGGCAATGGATTGCCCTGTCTATAGGTTTGACTGCTTCGGAGGCACTGTTTGTCTGGTTCCACCGGGACACCGTAAGCTATGCTGGCGGCGCAGCTTTTGCAGACCATTGGTGGCTTGTGCTCAGTTTGACCAGAGGACTGTCGGTTCTGCTGGAGGCTGTGGGCAAGCTGGCGGCCAAAAGCTTCAGGCAAGGGACCAAACGATGACCGGGCAGGAGGGCTATGAACGGTGAGCGAACTTTTCGATTCTCCCTATACATCCGGAATTGTGACGGGCATTGTGTTCGGCATTCTGGCAAGACTGTCCATGCTTCGGACGGATTACAGGCAATATCCCACTTACCCCCATGGCCGGATCATCCATCTGGCGTTGGGGCTGATCGCTGCCTCCTTAGGGTCCCTGGCGGTTCCGTCGCTGCTGGAAAAACAATATACCGCGGTCACCTTCCTGACGCTGGCCGCGCAGCAGTTCCGTGATGTGCGGAATATGGAGCGTCAAACTCTGACCAATATCGACAGCATGGAGCTGGTACCGCGGGGCGCCACTTATATAGAAGGAATCGCCATGGTTTTTGAGGGGCGCAATTACATGGTCATGTTCACAGCCCTGGTTGCCTCCATGTTCGGCATTCTGTTCGGCTGGTATTGGGGAGCCGCGGCCGGCATACTGGCGCTTCTAATCTCCAATTATTACAAAACCGGCAAATCCTTGTCCAGCATCGCCCATGTGGAAGCAGCCTCCGTACGCATAGACGGACCGGATCTCTACGTGGGGGATATCTATATCATGAATGTGGGACTGGATGAAACCAGGCAGCTGATCCGTGAACACGGCATTGGCTGTATTCTGAAGCCCAAGGACAAGAACAGCCGAATCACGCTTTCCAGCATCGGCCAGCGGCAAGCCCTGCTGCATGATGCCTGTACGATCATGGGGGTTTACCGGGACACAGGCGAACCCTCCTTGCTGCCTATGGCTAAGCTGGACATGAATGACGGGCGTCTGGCGGTGCTGCTGCTTCCACCCCAGCCTGATCAGGGGCTGGCCCTGTCTGTGGTCAAGCGGGTGCCGCTGCTGGAGAGTGCGGTCCGGCTGCCGGTGGAGGCCCATGTTCATTCGGGAGACCAGCTTTGAGCAGGAAAGGGGGGGAACCATGGGGAAAATTGTAGCGGTTGTCACGCCTGACCCATCCACCGTTGCCGGGGGTGGAGCTCCCGTCTTTATTGCAGTGGCTGAGGAAGAGCGGCAGAAGCTGGCGTTCCGTCTGGAGAAAATATTGGACGCTTCGGTCCATGATCTCGGGAACGGGCAGCTGATTGTAGTGGACCACAAGGCATAACGACGTTAAGGAAGGGAGTCTTGTGCTGCTCCGGCCTCCGGATGAAGGCAAGACTTCCCTTTGTGAGGTTATTTTGTTATCATGAGACATGCAGGTTTTTGGAAGCTTTTGCGAGACAGATAGTAATGATGTAGGGAGTGAACGGATTGGCCAAACCTATTATTGCGATTGTGGGGAGACCCAACGTGGGCAAATCCACAATCTTTAACCGGATCATAGGCGACCGGTTGGCCATTGTGGAGGATAAGCCCGGTGTGACCCGCGACCGGCTTTACGGCAAGGGAGTATGGCTGGAGCAGGAATTTAACATTATTGATACCGGCGGCATCGAAATCGACGGTGAGGATGAAATCCTCCGTTCCGTCCGCATTCAGGCGGAGCTGGCCATTGAAGAGGCCGATGTCATTGTTTTTATGGTGGATGCCAAAGCGGGCGTTACCGCAACAGATGAGGAAATTTCCGAAATTCTGTACAAGTCCGGCAAGCCTGTAGTCCTGGCGGTAAACAAGGTGGATAATATCCAGCGGCAGGATGATATCTATGAATTTTATACCCTGGGCTTCGGTGACCCCGTAGGCATTTCCGGGGCGCATGGCCTGGGCATCGGCGATCTTCTGGATGAGGCCAGCAAGCATTTCCCCGAGGATACGGGGGATGAATATGGCGAGGATGTCATTAAGGTGGCGTTGATCGGCCGGCCCAATGTAGGCAAGTCCTCCCTGGTGAACGCGATGCTGGGTTCGGAACGGGTTATCGTCAGTGATGTGGCGGGAACCACCCGGGATGCCATTGACACTCCGTTTGAGAAGGACGGCCAGAAGTATGTGCTGATTGATACGGCCGGTATGCGCAAGCGGGGCAAAGTCTATGAATCTACCGAAAAATACAGTGTGATGCGGGCCATGAAAGCCATCGAGCGGGCGGATGTGGTCTTGGTTGTCATCAATGGCGAGGAAGGCATTATCGAGCAGGATAAGCATATTGCCGGATATGCCCATGAAGCGGGCAAAGCCAGCATTTTTGTGGTGAATAAATGGGATGTGGTGGAGAAGGACGACAAAACCATGCAGCAATTCACCACGAAGATCCGCGATCATTTCCTGTTTATGTCCTACGCCCCGGTTGTATTCGTCTCCGCCAAAACCGGCCAGCGCCTGCAAAAGCTGTACCCGGTGGTGAATAAGGTGGCCGAGAATCATTCTATGCGTGTGGTTACCCACGTCCTGAACGACATTATCAATGAGGCTGTGGCACTGAACAGCCCGCCGACGGATAAGGGACGCCGTCTGAAGCTGAACTATGCCACTCAGGTGGCAGTGAAGCCGCCGACATTTATGATATTTGTCAATGATCCGGAGCTGATGCATTTCTCCTACGAGCGGTATCTGGAGAACAAAATCCGGGAGGCATTTGATTTCGAAGGAACTCCCCTGCGGTTGTTCACCCGCCGCAAATCGGAGGATTAGTCTCTATCAGGAATAGAAGAGCAAGCCTTCCCCTAACGGAAGGCTTTTTGGGGAGTGTTGGTTATGTGGATGGTTGCAGCGGTTATTGCGTATCTGTTGGGCTCGATCAGCTTCAGCTACCTCATGGGCCGGATGCTGAAGGGCATCGATATCCGCCAGCACGGCAGCGGGAATGCAGGGGCCACTAATACCCTCCGCGTACTGGGCAAGGGGCCCGCAATTGCGGTGCTGAGCCTGGATGTGCTGAAGGGGATGGCCGCCGTGTGGCTGCCGGTTTGGTTGGGGCAGGATATGATCTGGGTCCGCATCATCTGTGGGGTTGCGGTTATTGTCGGCCATAACTGGCCGGTGTTTTTCGGCTTCAAAGGGGGCAAGGGCATTGCCTCCACCATCGGCGTTATGGTGTCGCTTGCTTTTTTGCCGTCATTATTGGCAGGGATTATCGCCATTGCTGCGATTGCGATTACCCGGTACGTATCTTTGGGATCGCTTTTGTTTACTGCATTCATTCCCGTTTTTATCCTGCTTTTGGACCGGCCGATGGAGCTGTTCTGGATCAGTCTTCTGGTGGCGCTGTTCGCATTCATCCGGCACCGCAGCAACATTGTTAAGCTGGCCAAGGGGAAGGAAAACAAGCTGGGGGCGAAGAAGGTTTGTTAGGAGATTGCCCGACAAAACTTGGTTGAGTATCCAAGGTCGATGAATATTTATTCCCCCAAATGTGACAAGGGAGGTAGGTCGCCTGTGAAAAAAATCGCTGTGCTTGTAGCGGGCAGCTGGGGAACCGCACTGGCCTCTGTGCTGGCGGACAACGGTCATGAGGTTTTCTTATGGACCCGTCATCCCGAGCAAGCTCATGAAATCAATGCCCTACATACCAATAGCCGTTATTTGAAGGATGCGGTCCTGTCCGCGAACATCTATGCTACCCTCAGTCTGGAGGAAGCGGTACGAGGCGCGGAGGCCGTTGTGCTGGCTTCCCCTTCCTCCGGGATGCGGGAGGTTGCAGGCAACATACAGCATCTCCTGTCCCCTGACACGCTGGTCATACATGCCGCCAAGGGCTTCGAGGCCGACTCCCTCAAGCGGATGACCTCCGTCATCGCCGAGGAGCTGCCGCAGCAGAACCCTGACCGGATCGTGGTCCTGTCCGGGCCGAGTCATGCGGAGGAGGTCATCGTGAAGTGCCCCACTACAATTGTGGTAGCAGCCAAGCAGCTGGAAGCAGCCGAGGCGGCCCAAGACCTCTTCATGAGTCCGTACTTCCGGGTGTACACCAATCCAGACGTTGTCGGGGTGGAGGTAAGTGGTGCGCTGAAGAACATCATCGCCTTGGGAGCGGGTATGAGTGACGGCCTGCAGTTTGGCGACAATGCCAAGGCGGCTCTGATGACCCGCGGGTTGGCGGAGATCGCCCGTCTGGGTGTGGCTCTGGAGGCCAACCCGCTGACCTTCGCAGGACTTTCCGGCTTCGGGGATCTGGTCGTAACCTGTACCAGCCGGCACAGCCGCAATTGGCGGGCCGGATATATGCTTGGCCAAGGTAAACCTTTGGCGGTGGTTCTGGAGGAGATGGGCATGGTGGTGGAAGGGGTCAAAACTACCCGCGCCGCCTACGAAATGTCCAAACACCATCAGGTGCGTATGCCCATCACCCAGGTGCTGTACCAGGTGCTGTTTGAGGGCAAGGAGCCCAAGCGGGGCGTGGAGGATCTGATGGGCCGCGTCCGCACCCATGAGATTGAGGAAATTGCCCAGGAGGCCGCGGGCAAGTGGCTGGGCTGATCATTTAAGCCTACATCCGCCCAAACCAATTCCGGGACGTTGTCATACAATACCCTATCCGGCGATGAACGCCAATGGAATAGGGGAGGTATACCGATGCCCGGCAAAGATATGTCCAAGGATGTGCTGAAGGCTGTCAAGAGCAAAACCGGCAAATCCGTTACCCAAAAGGATATTCATAAGCTCGCCAGCAATGTGAAGCCCGGCACGATGCAAAGCGAGGAGCAGCTGCGCCAATTGATCAAGCAGGTGGCGTCGATGGTGAATGTCCCGGTTTCGGAGCAGACCATGAGTGAAATTGTGAAGGCAGTTAAGGGCAGCAATCTGAATCCCAACAACATGGAAACCCTCATGAAAATGATGATGGGCGGCAAAAAATAATATTTTTGCTCCTCTTTATCCCAAAGGCCGCCTCCGGGCGGTCTTTTTGCATGATTGGATTTTTCTGTTTTCCCGTCGGATGGTATGATGATAGCATGCTTCATTTGGAAGAGATAGAAGGGAGAGTATCTCTATGCCGGAGGTTGAGTTTTTGCCGGATGGGAAAAGAGTGAACGTTCGTGCCGGATTGACGCTGCTGGAGGCGTCAAGACAAGCCAAGGTGGCGGTCAGAACAAGATGCAGCGGCGGTTTAAGCTGCCTGATGTGCAAGGTGCGGGTTGTTGGCGGGATGGAAGGGCTTACCGAGCCGAAACAAGCGGAGAAAGCCAAGCTGGGGGCTCTGGAGGCCCAAGGCTACCGTTTTGCCTGCCAGGCCAGGGTAACGGGGGCAGTAACCGTAGAATTGCCGGAGGACCCCCTTAAAGCGGCCATAAGGGCGCAGCTGAAACGGCAGCAGGAGGAAGAGGATTTGTGGTAATGACAAGCATGGAGCTGCTGCGGCAGCTTTTTTTGCGTTTCGGCTATTTTTTTAGATTCACGGGGTATGCATAAGCTATGCAGACCGCTCATATATCATAAATCGGGGAAGCTTTGCGCATACCTTGCGGAAAGCAGAATTGGACCGTGGGCACTCCCGGGAATTTTACTATAGAATTCTCTGTCATATTCCGGGGCTGTACACATATATTTTTACTAGTCCAAAAGATGGTACGAGTGTGGCTTCCAATGCGGTGCACATCAGTCATCTTTTTCGGGTACAGGAAGGGCAGGAGAAACGGATCGGCGGGATGCTCCGGCACTTGGTGTACTACATTTTGAAGGAATTCAGGAGGGGATCATGTTGGAACAAGTCGATATCATTAAGGACATTGCCGAACGCACCGGCGGAGACATCTATCTCGGGGTGGTCGGAGCGGTACGGACAGGAAAATCCACTTTCATCAAGCGGTTTATGGAGTCGGTGGTTATTCCCAACATCAAGAACGAGTCGGATCGGGTGAGAGCGGTGGATGAGCTTCCGCAAAGCGCCGCCGGCCGCACCATCATGACGACCGAGCCCAAATTCGTTCCCAACAATGCGGTTCAAATTTCAGTTGGCGAAGGCTTGAACGTGAATGTCCGGCTGGTGGATTGCGTCGGTTATGCCGTACAAGGGGCTAAGGGTTATGAGGATGAAGCCGGTCCCCGGATGATCTCTACCCCCTGGTTCGATGAGCCGATCCCCTTCCAGGAGGCTGCCGAAATCGGTACACGCAAGGTGATCCAAGAGCATTCCACTCTCGGCGTCGTTATTACCACGGACGGCAGCATCGCCGAAATTCCGCGTTCCTCCTATGTGGATGCGGAAGAGCGGGTGATAGCCGAGCTGAAGGAAGTCGGCAAGCCGTTTATTCTGGTCATCAACACGATGAAGCCTGACAGCGAGCCGGCCCAAGAGCTGCGCGCCGAGCTGTCCGCCAAGTATGATATACCGGTTATGGCGCTGTCTGCCGCCACCATGGGTGAAGATGACGTGCTGTCCGTGCTGCGCGAGGTGCTCTACGAGTTCCCCGTGCATGAGGTGAATGTCAACCTGCCCAGCTGGGTAATGGTGTTAAATGAGAAGCATTGGCTGCGTACGGAGTTCGAAACCTCCGTCCGTGACACGGTGCAGGACATCCGCAGGCTGCGGGATGTGGACCGTGTGGTAGGCCAATTCGGAGCCTATGACTTTATCGAACGCGCCGCCTTGGCGGATATGAACATGGGCCAGGGTGTAGCCGAGATCGATCTGTTCGCCCCGGATGAGCTGTATGACCATATCCTGCAGGAAGTGGTCGGCGTAGAAATCCGCGGCAAGGACCATCTGCTGCAGCTGATGCAGGACTTTACCCATGCCAAGCGGGAATACGACCAATTCGCAGAGGCGCTGGAAATGGTCAAAACCACCGGCTATGGTATCGCACCGCCTACTCTGGCCGAAATGGCGCTGGATGAGCCCGAGCTGATCCGTCAAGGCTCCCGGTTCGGTGTACGCCTCAAAGCCACTGCCCCCTCGGTACATATGATCCGGGTAGATGTGGAGTCGGAATTCTGCCCCATCATCGGGACGGAAAAGCAAAGCGAGGAGCTGGTCCGTTATCTGATGCAGGACTTCGAAGAGAATCCGCTGAAGATTTGGGAATCGGATATCTTCGGCCGGTCACTCCACTCCATCGTCCGTGAGGGCATCCAGGGCAAACTGGCCATGATGCCGGACAATGCCCGCTACAAGCTCCAGGAAACCCTGGGCCGGATCATCAACGAAGGCTCCGGCGGTCTGATCGCCATTATTCTCTGATTACAAGCTTCCCCCTCCATAAAGCTCCGCCTGTGGAACCCCGGTCCGCAGGCTGGGGCTTTTTGCCTATTTATGCTCCAATACACGCAATTTGTCGTATCCGTAAGGGAAAACTTCATTTATCGACTTGAAATTGGGCCGACGGTGTATTACTATAAATTTGTTCGTTTTTATCCAATGGACACGTATAATTCCGAAAGAATCGGTAAACACATGTAATATACCGGGGGGAGGTGAATATGCATGAATAAATCCGATTTGATCGCCAAGGTTGCAGAAAGCTCCGAACTGTCCAAGAAGGACGCTACGAAAGCTGTCGAAGCGGTATTCGAGGCCATCACTGAAGCGCTGCAAGGTGGCGACAAAGTTCAGCTTGTTGGATTTGGTAACTTTGAGGTTCGTGAGCGTTCCGCTCGCAAGGGCAGAAACCCGCAAACCGGCAAGGAAATCGACATTCCCGCAAGCAAGGTGACTTCCTTCAAACCCGGCAAAGCTCTGAGAGACGGTGTACAATAATCTCTCGTACATAGATGCTTATACCGAAACACGACAGGCCGTGGAATCTGATTATCGGATTCTTCGGCTTTTTTGACGCCCTGCGGGCATCCGCGAAGCTCCTTCGACGGAAAAATCTGATTTGTACTGAATTGTCTGACTTTAAAAAAGTGATATCGAAAAGGTTGACACACCTTGCGAAATAAGGTAAGATCATTTTTGCCGCCGGGAAATGGCGGGTGCTTGAAGGTATCGGGGTATAGCGCAGCCTGGTAGCGCGCACCCTTGGGGTGGGTGAGGTCGCACGTTCAAATCGTGTTACTCCGACCATGTGAAGAAGACATCGTCAATTGCGATGTCTTTTTTCTTTTTAAGCCGGGCTGCGAATTTGCCTCCATTCGTGTAGTCCTAAAATTTTCTTTGGAACTCTTTACAAATGGTCAAAAAACGAATATAATCGTTTTTGTTGACTTAAGGTATCGGGGTATAGCGCAGCCTGGTAGCGCGCACCCTTGGGGTGGGTGAGGTCGCACGTTCAAATCGTGTTACTCCGACCATATGAAGAAAGACATCGTTAACTGCGGTGTCTTTTTTCTTTTCTCCGGGGTTTGACAGAAGAGGGACAATCCAGCATCATAGGGGTAGGAAGCTTTTAGAGGAGGTCCAAGCAGATGGACAAGGAGCAGGCGCAGAGCGGAGAATATTTCGTAGTGAAGGCCAAGGATAACGGTGTGCATGTCATCGGGTTGACCAGAGGACAGGACACGCGCTTTCATCATACGGAAAAGCTGGACAAAGGGGAAGTGATGATCGCGCAGTTCACCGATCATACCTCTGCAGTGAAGGTCCGGGGCAAAGCAATCATCTGGACAAAATATGGAGTTGTCGATACGGAAGAATAAGAATATCGGAATAAGCAGGCATAGCCTGCTTTTTTCTTTTGTACAATGGAAAGGGGGAATATGAATCGGCCGGGCCTGGGTACCGGCAGCTGGAGTTGATAAACGATGAAGCTTGCTGCGCGTTTGGCCGCGGCGCTCTTGGTGTCATTGGGGATCGCCTGGGGTCTGTCCTGGCTGCCTCAAGGAAGCTCGCAGGCGGATCCGGTGTTCCAACCGGGGGGCGCCGGTTATCTGACAGAAACCAATTTGGTGGATGCGCTTGCCTCGGTACCGCTGGATCTGGAGATTGCCAGCGCCAATCTGCAGCATGGTGTGCTTTCGGTGGATCTTTTTTTGCCGAAGGGTGTGAGCGGGGAAAGATTCGTCTATCATGATTTGTATGGGCTATGCAGCTTCTCCTGGAATTCCACCGCCAACGTGAATCATCTCCTGGTGCGGGTGCTGCAGCAGAACGCCGGCGACCGGCATTCCAAGGAGCTGCTGCTTGCCATGGAGGCCAAACGGAGCCAATGGAACGGAGAGCTGCTGCCTGCGGACAGTCCCGTTGCGCTGTTCAAGAGTGAGCTGGAAAAGCAGGGGAATTTCAGCTATACCCCCGTCTGGATGAAACAAAACTGACCGCCGCCACAAAATATTCACGAAATCGTGCGGTCAATTGCAGGTTATGCTATAATTAAATGCTGTAGATTTGAGTGTGATTTTCATCATGTTCGGAGGCAACCGGATGAGTTTATTTCACCTGCCCGAGTTGGCAAAGCAATATACACAGTACGATATGATCCGGCTTCACACGGAGGTTCCCGCTTTTCCGGAGGCGCGTTCCAGGCTTCTGTTGGCGTTTCTTCATGAATCCGGCAATGCGGGGAAATCGGCCGAAAGCTTGACGCTGGCCGTATCTCTGGTTCAAATGGGCATCGATATCCACGAGATGGTTTCCATGTCCAATCAGGTGAAAGAAAAGAAGGCTGTCCGTTCCCGCCAGTTGAAGGTATTAGCGGGTGATTATTTCAGTTCGGGATATTACCATCTTCTGTCTGAAGCCGGTGAAATCGGTATGGTGGAGCATATTGCAGGCTCCATATGCCAGGTCAACCGGCTCAAAATGTCGCTGTACGCCCGCATCCGGCAGTTGAAGCTGACTGCAGACGAGTATCTTCAGCAGATGACGGGTATCCGCACACAGCTCTTCGCCCGGTTCGACCATCTTATGACGAATGGGCTGGGTAAAGCATGGCAGGACATTCTTGAATGCTTCGCCCGCTGCGAGCTGTTGGCGGACGAGCTGGATCAGCTTGGCAACCCGGAGCGGTTCCGGGAAAGCTGGGCGTTCTGGCGAATGAGGGAGCAGGGCTGCGGAGAACTCCTTGGTGAGCTGGAATTGTCCGCGGACAAGCAGGAGCAGGTCAGCGCCTTGATGCAGAAATGCAGGATTAAGGAGCAGCTTCTGCAATTGTTGGATGAGCAAGTGGGTCATTTATACGAAAAAGCAAAGAGACTGGATTCGGACAGACTGATGCAGGAGCTGCTGCAGATCGGGGATCCTTTTCTCCGTCTGGTGCGGCAGCCGCCGGCTGCTGGAGGAGCGATGAGGTGACAATCAGATGAGTTCCACCCAATCCAAGGAAAAATTTGTTCATGAGGTCTTTGAGAGCATCGCCCCCAAGTACGATCTGATGAATGATGTGCTGAGCTTCAGGCAGCATAAAACCTGGCGGAAGCGAACCATGAAACGGATGGCTATGAAGCCGGGAGATACGGCCATCGACCTGTGCTGCGGCACCTGCGACTGGACCATCTCCATGGCCCAGGCCAGCGGCTCAGGCCGGATGGTCGGGCTTGACTTCAGCCGGAATATGCTGGAGCGGGGAAGAGTGAAGGTCCGGGATGTGGGGCTGGAGCAGCAGATTGAGCTGATTGAAGGCAACGCGATGGAGCTTCCGTTTCCGGATAATACCTTCGATTACGCCACGATCGGCTTTGCACTCCGCAATGTACCTGATCTGGTTAAGGTCATCCAGGAGATGCAGCGGGTGGTTAAGCCCGGGGGCATGGTGGTTTCACTGGAATTGTCCAAGCCTACCTGGCAGCCCTTCAAGTCGATTTATTACTTTTACTTCCAGCGGATTCTTCCTTTGCTGGGGCGCCTGCTGGCGAAGCGGTATGAGCAGTACAAGTGGCTGCCGGAATCATTGATTACGTTTCCTGATCATAAGGAATTGGCCCGGATATTCAGGGAATGCGGCCTGGAGCGGGTGGAAGCAAGGCCCTTCACAGGCGGAATAGCCGCCCTGCATCTGGGGATCAAACCCCGGCAGGAAAAGGGAGGCGCTTCGCATGTGGAATAAAATCAAGATTTTCTTGGAAATGATTAAGTTTGAACATACGGTGTTCGCATTACCCTTTGCTTACATGGGTGCTCTGCTGGGTTCAATGACGGTGAACGGGCAGCTGCCCTCCTGGAGCCAGATTGGTTGGGTTACCCTGGCGATGGTGGGTGCCCGAACGGCTGCCATGAGCCTGAACCGGGTTATTGACAAGGCCATCGACGCACGAAATCCCAGAACGAAAAACCGGGCCATTCCCGCGGGTCTCATCAGCTCGGCAGAAGTAATCCTGTTTATAGTGGCCTCATTCGCGTTATTAATCTGGGCCAGCTCCCAGCTGAACCCGTTATGCGTCAAGCTGCTTCCTATCGCGGTGTTTTTCCTGGTCTTTTATTCTTATACCAAACGGTTTACCTGGCTGTGCCACATCATCCTGGGCTTAACCATTGCGCTTGCGCCGCTGGGCGGATGGGTGGCGGTAACGGGAAAGATTGACTGGATTTCGATGGTGTTTTATTTGACAGTTGCATGCTGGACCGCAGGCTTTGATGTTATCTATGCCTGCCAGGATGTGGAGTATGACCGCTCTGCAGGCCTGTATTCCATTCCGGCTCGCTTCGGGATTGCCAAGGCTCTGATTATTTCCAGAGTGCTGCATGTGATGACCGCCATCGGTTTTGCCACCCTGTATCTGATCACGGATTTAAGCTGGGTATTTTTTGCGGGACTCATTATCGCTTATGTGATTCTGTATTATGAGCACCACCTGGTGAAGCCTCATGACCTGAGCAAGCTGAATACGGCGTTTTTTACGATGAACGGCATTCTGAGCATGCTGGTATTCGTATTTACCTTATTTGATATGGTGGTGCACTGATGTCAAAGGCAAGGAAGCCGTGGATCGTCGGTATAACGGGGGCAAGCGGTGTGGTGTATGGCGTTGAGCTGTGCCGCGAGCTGCTCCGGCAGAGGATCTCGGTGCATCTGGTTGTAACGGATGCTGGGTGGCGGGTGCTGAAGGACGAGCTGGGCTGGGACACATCGGACCGCACAGCGGAGCTGAGAGCGCAGCTGGACCCTGCGGAAGGCCTGCTTACCCTTCATCCGGTCCGGGATGTGGGAGCGTCCGTAGCCAGCGGCTCCTTTCTCACAGCGGGCATGGTCATCGTTCCTTGCTCCATGGGGACCCTGTCAGCCGTGGCGAGGGGCGCCTCCGACAATCTGCTGGAGCGTGCAGCGGACGTGGTGCTGAAGGAGGGCAGACCCCTCCTTCTGGTGCCGCGGGAAACACCCTTGCATGCGATTCACCTGGAAAATATGCTGATTCTTGCCCGGAGCGGAGTGAAGATTATTCCTGCCATGCCGGGCTTTTATCACCAGCCCCGGAGCCTGGAGGATATTGTCCGTTTCCTGGTGGGAAAAATCCTGGATATGATGGATGTCGAGCATGATATGTATACAAGATGGGGAGCGCATACGAATGAATCCATATCCGATACGGATCGGCCGGATTGATTACACCAATGTGTGGCCGATTTTTCATCACTTTCCTGAACAACGATTCGCTGGACGGGTGGAGCTGCTCCGTCAGGTTCCCGCCAGCCTGAACCGGGCAATGGCGGAGGGGAAGGTAGCCATGGGGCCCATATCCAGCTTTGCCTACGGCGAGCACGGGGGTGAATACGTGCTGCTGCCCGACCTGTCCGTCAGCGCCTGGGGGCCGGTGAATTCCATCCTGCTGTTCCACCGGAAGCCGCTGGCCGAAATTGCGAACGGCCGGATTGCCCTGGTGAATACCTCAGCCACCTCCGTAAATTTGCTAAAGATCATCCTGGAGCATTATTATAAAGGGACACCGTCCTATTTTTCCTCCCCGCCCAATCTGGACGCCATGATGCAGGAAGCTGACGGCGCACTTCTTATCGGGGATGACGCCATCCGGGCAAGCTGGCTGGACCACGGCTACCAGGTAACCGATCTGGGGCAGGAATGGAACCGGCTGACGGGGCATTGGATGTCCTTCGCTGTTTGGGCCATCCGGGAGGATGCGGTTAACGCATATCCGGAGCTGGTCCGCGAGGTGTACGAATCCTTCGTGGAAAGCAAGGAGAAGGGCTTGAAGGATGCCAGCGGCATGATCAGCTTGGCCGTGGCTACAATTGGGGGCACGGAAGCCTATTGGGACCGGTACTTTCACCAGCTGACCTACGACTTTGCCGAACCCCAGTGGAAGGGATTGTCGCTGTATTTCAAGCTGGCTGCACAGCTTGGTCTGTTGGACAAGCAGCCGGTCATCCGGATCTGGAAGGAAAATACCTTAATGCAGGTGAAGGAATGAAAATAGTCGACATTTATGCCCGCTTAAAAAAAGATCTGAACCACATTGAGAAAGAGCTGGACCGTTCCGTCCGTTCGGAGCATGTCCAACTGAGCGAAACTTCCTTGCACCTGCTGAAAGCTGGCGGCAAGCGGCTGCGTCCTGTGTTTGTTCTGCTGTCCGGCCAATTCGGCCGGTATGATATGGACAGGCTGAAGAGCATTGCCGTTTCCATGGAATTGATCCACATGGCCTCGCTGGTCCATGACGATGTGATTGACGATGCGGACACCCGCCGCGGCCAGCCCACCGTCAGGGCCAAATGGGACAACCGGGTGGCCATGTATACGGGCGATTACATTTTTGCCCGGGCCTTAGAGGTGATTACCCAGCTGCCTGATCCCCGGATCCACCGCTCGATGTCCTCCGCCTTGGTGGAGATGAGCATCGGTGAAATGGAGCAGATCCGTCTGTTTTTCCATTCGGGCCAGCGGGTAAGGGATTATCTGCTCCGCATTAAGCGGAAAACGGCCCTGCTCATCGCAGTAAGCTGCCAGCTGGGAGCATTGGCGGCGGAAGCGGGAGATGTAATCAGCTCCAAGCTGTACCAGTACGGATATTATGTCGGTATGGCTTTCCAGATCAGGGATGATGTGCTGGACCTAAGCGGAACAGAGGAGCAGATCGGCAAACCGCCGGGAAGTGATATCCGCCAGGGCAACATTACTCTGCCGGTCATCTATGCGCTCCGGCAAGAGGATTTGAATGTGGAGCTCCTGACGGAAATCGAGCGTATCCAGGCCTCAGACGGTCAGACGGACATCAGCCGGTTTCTGGAGCTGGTGCTGTCCAGCCGGGGTGTGCAGCGTGCCGAAGCCTTGGCTGAGCGTTATATCCAAAAGGCGATTCAAGTGCTGGAACCGCTCCCGTCGGGCCGTCATAAGGATGATCTGATCCGGATCGCCCATTTTGTGGGCAACCGGTCGTATTAGCAGCTTCTCCTGTTCCTGCTGTGTTGTGACGAAGAAATGAGGATTTACGTTTGGTGCCGCTCCGATACATAAGCATCGTTTGCATTTGCGAATCATACTTATATAGAGTACACTAGTCATGTGATTTTCGTCATACATAAACTGAGGTGATGACAGTTGGATAAGACTTTCTTGATGGTGAAGCCCGATGGTGTGCAACGCGGATTAATCGGAGAAATTGTGAAGCGCTTTGAAATGAAAGGGTTTCAACTTATCGCCGCCAAGCTGTTGATTGTCTCGAAGGAACAGGCGGAATTTCATTATGCGGAGCACCGGGAAAAATCGTTCTACGGGGAATTGGTGGATTTTATTACCTCCGGACCGGTGTTTGCCATGGTATGGCAGGGCGATGATATTGTCACCCTCTCGCGGCTCATGATGGGCAAAACCAAAGCGGTGGATGCAGTTCCCGGCACCATCCGGGGCGATTTTTCGATACATACGGGCATGAACCTGATCCACGGCTCCGATTCGCCGGAGGCGGCGGTAAGGGAAATCGGCAACTTCTTCCGTACGGAGGAGCTTGTTGCCTATGAACGGGCAAACAGCAGATGGATTTAAGCGCTGTCACATGACACACAGAGCGGCACTCGGATTCTTGGAATCCGGGTGTTTTTTTGTCGGCCGCGGAGGCAACGGATTTTTTGTGATGGCAAGAAGGAGTTTGGCGCAAACGTATGGAATACATAGCGGAGCCGAACGCACGTATCCAAATGTGTCCTGTCCGGCAGTTCAAAACAGAGAACAAGCATCGTAAGCATCAGCTGTGGGTCTCATGGATAGACTTCCTAGCGTATGCCGACCCGGGAGGAAAATAGACGATGGAAGACAAGGATTTTGCCCTCTTTATTAAGAAGGTTAAGGATTATACCGCAATTGATTTGTCCCAATACAAAGAAGCGCAAATGAAACGGCGTCTCACCACCCTGCGTGAAAAGAAGGGCTATAAAACCTTCGCGGATTTTTTCGACGCGATGATGAAGGACAAGAACCTGTTCTATGAATTTTTGGACAGAATGACCATCAACGTCTCTGAATTCTGGCGCAATCCCAACCGTTGGGAGATTCTCGAGAAGGAATTTGTGCCGGAGATGCTGAAGGCCACAAGGCGCCCTAAGGTATGGAGTGCAGCGTGTTCCACCGGCGAAGAGCCGTATACCCTTGCGATGATTTTGGCGGAGCAGGGTAAAGGGATGGATATTCAGCTGCTGGCTACGGATATAGATGAAGGCGCGCTGGATAAGGCCAAAAAAGGGGTTTATCCGGATCGCTCCATCCGGGATGTGCCTGCCTCTTACCTCAAGAAGTTCTTCAGGCAGGATCAGCTGACCTTTTGTGTGACGGATGATCTGAAGCGGATGATCCGGTTCCAAAAGCAGAATTTGTTAGTGGACCAGTTTGAGGAAGGCTTCGATCTGATCGTGTGCCGCAATGTGATGATCTATTTTACGGAGGAGGCCAAGCATCTGCTGTACCACAAGTTTGCCAAGGCGCTGAAGCCGGGCGGAATCCTGTTTGTCGGCAGCACGGAGCAGATTTTCTCGCCGGGCCAGTATAACATGGAGCCTGCAGACACCTTCTTCTACAGGAAAAAGTAAAGGGGAGTATAAGGATTTCCAGCTTTCCCTATACTATACACATAAGCCGCTTTTTCCATGACCCAGATGCAACCTAGAGGTAGCGGCTTGACTTCCAGATTGCTTGAGGGGGCCGTCGAGATGGATAAGCGGAAGGTGATTACAGCTTACCGCCGCGGGTTTATTACCATGCAGGAGTGTGCGCAGATATTGGGCATCGATTTGTCTCAGCTTACCGGCATGATGAACGATCCCGAGCTGCAGGAGATACGGATGCGGAAGGATCCGTCTCCATCTTCTGTTCCACTGGTGTAGCGCGGCGTTAAAAAGACCCGGCTGCAGGGATTGATTCCTTGCAGCCGGGTTTTTGTCTTTGTTGCGGTAGGATGGGGGGATGGATTGGAATGTATGGATGGATGGAGGGGCAGTTGGGTGAAAAGGTTCTGAAAATTATCCCCACTGAAAGCGGAAGCGGAGCGACCTCTTTTGTTCAAACCCAAAAGGGGTGTTATATGGCTAAGGTGGGAGAACGGCATTGGATCAATTACCGGATACCGAACCATTATCGATTTCACTCCGCAAAATTGCACCCGAGATATATGGACTTTGTCAATTTTTATACTGGAATGCATTATGGCATGAGGAGTCAGCAGCCTCTCTTCACACTTGGGCTAAGGTATATTCGGAGGAAGTGGATAAAGTAGCATTTGATTGCTGTATGCTGCAGGCTGCACTTCATCGTGTTGTCGGACCTTTATTGAATGGTATTACTACAGTAAATAAGCGGGTTCAGCTGTTAGAAGTGGTATTGGAGAGCAGCAGGTGAAATTCTACTGGATCTCTGACCCTTAGCGGCGGTGAGGCGGATTCTAACGGAAGCCAGAGCCGCTATTTGGCTTAGAGTGTGCAGATTGAAAATCTAACGGAAGTGAGTGCCGTTATTAGTAGAGTTTGACCTGTTTCAGGGGCGAAAAGAGCCAAATAGCGGCGCTGGCCGCCGTTAGATTTTTCGAAGGTGCCATTTAGCCGAAATAAGGGCTGTGGCCGCCGTTAGCCTGGTCTGCCTGCGTACGAGAGAGTATCCGCCCACCGCCGCTGTCGGGTGTTCAGACCTCCCCCATGCCCAGATACATCCAGAGCTCCTCCCGGCAAGCATGAAATGGAGCAAGGGATTGTCAAACCGGCGGATCTGTACTATAATAACCCATAAGTTAGTGCATAAAAGCGCTAAAGTAAAATGGAGATTTGATGATACGCTTTAAAGCGATAAAGAAAATAGAGGAGAATTGCGCATGAGATACTTGACGGCAGGCGAAACCCACGGACCGCAGTTGACGGCGATTATCGAAGGCCTTCCCAGTAATCTGAACGTATTGGCGGAGGAGATTAATACCCAGCTGGCCCGCAGGCAAAAGGGATACGGCCGGGGCTTGCGGATGCAGATTGAGAAGGACACAGTGAACATCGTCGGCGGTGTCCGCCATGGCAAAACCACCGGAGCGCCGGTTGCCCTCGTGGTGGAAAACAAGGATTGGGCCCACTGGACCAAGGTGATGAGTGTGGAGCCGGTGGAGGAAGAGAATGAAGGCAAACGCCGGGTAAACCGTCCGCGTCCCGGACATGCGGACTTGAACGGCGGTCTGAAATACAATCAGCGCGACCTGCGCAATATTCTTGAACGCTCCAGCGCCCGCGAAACAACCGTGAGGGTTGCGGTGGGAGCCATTGCCCGGGCGTTCCTGGCGGAATTCGGCATCAAGGTGGCCGGCCAGGTTATTCGTATCGGTGAGGTGGAGGCGGTTCGCCAGGAGCTGCCGCTGGATGAGCTGATCCGGCTGACGGAGGAATCCCCGGTCCGTGTGACGGATAAAGGGGCGGAAGCCAGAATGATGGCGGCCATCGATCAAGCCAAGTCCGAGGGGGATACTCTGGGCGGGATTGTGGAAGTGATTGTGGAGGGTGTGCCTGTAGGCCTTGGCAGCCATGTGCAATGGGACCGGAAGCTGGATGGCCGGATTGCTCAGGCAGTTGTGTCTATTCAGGCCTTCAAGGGTGTGGAGTTCGGCATCGGGTTTGAAGCGGCATCTACCAAAGGCTCCAAGCTCCACGATGAGATTCTTTATTCCGAGGAAGACGGCTTTAACCGCAGAACCAACCGGGCGGGGGGGTTGGAGGGCGGCATGACCACCGGCGAGCCTATTGTGGTACGTGGTGTTATGAAGCCCATCGCCACCCTCTATAAGGCGCTGCCCAGTGTGGACATCGATACCAAGGAAGTTTTTACCGCCCAGATCGAACGCTCCGATACCTGCGCCGTGCCTGCGGCAGGCGTTATTATGGAGAATGTGGTGGCATGGGTGGTGGCCGAGGCGTTTATGGAGAAATTCGGCGGGGATTCCATTGAGGAAATCCGCCGCAATTATACAAGCTACCTGGAACAGGTGAAGGAGTACTGAGTCATGGAGACCAAAATTCTGAACGTGGACCTGGGGGAGCGCAGCTATCCCATCCACATCGGCGAGGATGTGACGGCTTCCATCGGAAGCCTTTTGGCAGACAAGGGGATCAAGCCGGGCACATCGCTTTTGATTGTGACCGACCGCAATGTGGCGGCATTGCACCTGGACCGGATTGCAGGACTGTTGGGCCAAGCCGGCTATAAGGTCGGCACATACATCGCGGAGCCGGGGGAAGCCACCAAGTCGCTGGCTGTGCTTCAGGACATTATCGGCACCGCATTGGACACGGGACTGGACCGGAATTCGGTGTTTATCGCTTTGGGCGGAGGCGTCATTGGGGATTTGTGCGGCTTTGCAGCGGCCAGCTATATGCGCGGGGTTCGCTTTGTACAGGTGCCCACCACCATTTTGGCCCATGACAGCAGTGTTGGCGGCAAGGTTGCCGTTAATCATCCCAAGGCCAAGAATGTGATTGGGGCTTTTTACCAGCCGGAGATTGTCATTTATGACACCAAGCTGCTGTTGACTCTGCCACCGCGGGATGTCCGGTCCGGTCTGGCAGAGGTGGTCAAGCACGGACTGATTTGGGATGAGGAATTTACCTCTTGGTGCAGTGACAATGCCGGCAGGCTGCTGAGTCTGGATTTGGAGGCGTTGGGCGAGGCGCTGTATTTTGGCTGCAAGGTGAAGGCGCAGGTGGTATCTGAGGATGAAAAGGAGAACGGGCTGCGGGCGATCCTGAACCTGGGACACACCTTGGGCCATGCTCTGGAGGCCGTAGCCGGTTACGGCGAGCTGACTCATGGAGAGGCTATAGCCATCGGCATGGTGGGGGCGGCTCGACTTGCGGTTAAGCTGGGGTACCCCGAGGACATGCATACCGTCACCAAGGCGCTTATGGAGAAATTCCAACTGCCTGTGGTGATTGATACGGCTTACAGCACGGATGACATTATGTCCGCGATGCAGCATGACAAGAAATTCCGTGACGGCAAAATGGTCTATATTGTGCCAACAGCCATCGGCAAGGTCAAGATCGACAGCTCGGTTTCGGCGGATATGGTGCGTGCCGTAGTGGATGAGCTTAAGGGAGGAGAATAATCCATGACAGTACGCGGCATACGCGGCGCCACAACAGTCGCTTTGGATGAAGAATCGGAAATTTTGCAGGCCACCTCGGACCTGCTGCTCCGGATCGTGGAGGAAAATCAGGTACATCCGGAGGATATTTGCAGTGTGTTTGTCACCACAACGGAGGATCTGACTGCAGCTTTTCCCGCTAAGGCTATCCGTCAAATGGAGGGTTGGGAGCTGGTGCCTCTCATGTGCTCTCTGGAAATACCTGTTAAACCCAGCCTGCCCAAGTGCATCCGGCTGATGGTGCATGTGAATACGGACAAGGCCCAGACGGAAATCCGCCATGTTTACCTGAATGAAGCCAGGGTGCTGCGGCCGGATATTGCCGGATAGAGTAAAGCGGGAGGCGGCGAAAAGCCAACGGACAACGGTTGCCAACGGGTAGCACTGGCACACTCCATTGTCTATTGACGGGAACGGGAGCATGGGGTATAGTGGATAACAAGCAATGAGAGTCAGTTGAGGGCAGTAGATGCCAAGCCAGAGAGCAAGTTGGAAGAGTTGAGCCGAGTGAAGCAGAGCCGAGAAGGCCGGGGGACGCAAGAAGCGTGTACCGGTGTCTCTTGCCGCATTCCTTGTTTGCCGCGTTAGCCGCAACCAGGGTGCTTATTTCCTATTGGACTCATTTCTTCCATAACGACTCGGCAGCCTCTACTTCCAAAGTAGGGGCTTTTTTGCATACTTGGATATATTGAAATTAGGGTTTTTATTCGGGGGAAACATTTAGAAAGGAGAAGGTGCCCATGTACTCACCTGATGTAGGAGAGGTAATCCGCCTGGCGCGGGAATACAATCTGATTCCCGTTGTCCGCCATTTACTGGCTGATACGGAAACGCCGATCCGGGTGTTTCAGCAATTTTATAACGAAAAACGTGCGTTCCTGTTGGAAAGTGTGGAAGGTGGAGTCAAGTGGGCCCGCTACTCCTTTATCGGAACCGATCCGTTCCTGCTGGTAAAAGCCAAAAACGGGATCACCGAAATCCAGAACGGCAAGGAAGCCGCCCGTTACGAGGAGCAAAAACCGGTGGAGGTCCTGAAATCCCTTCTCCGGTCGTATAGAAGTCCTTCCATACCGGATCTGCCCCGGTTCACCGGAGGTGCCGTGGGATTTTTCGGTTATGATCTCCTGCAATATTACGAACGGCTGCCCAAGCACAAGCTGGATGATCTCGAGATGGACGATATCCACTTCATGTTCTGTGATCAGGTCATTGCTTTTGACCATTTTAAGCAGCAGTTGAAGGTCATCTCCAATGTCCATATTCCCGAGGGGGCGACAGATGCCCAGATTATCCGGGCTTACGACGAAACCTGCGCCAAAATTGATGCGCTGATCACCAAGCTGACCCGGCCTGTACCGGCCAATCGGATGATTCACCGTCCCATCCCGGACAATGTGGAGCTGGGCGATATCCGTTCCAATGTCACCAAGGACAAATTTATCGCCAATGTGGAGGCGGCCAAGGATTATATCCGGGCCGGGGATATTTTTCAGGTGGTGCTGTCCCAGCGCTTCGAAATCGAAACGGCTGTGGAGCCCCTTCAGGTCTACCGGATATTGCGGACCATGAATCCTTCTCCTTACATGTACGTGCTGAAGCTGGATGATGAGGTGATCGTCGGCACTTCCCCCGAGCTGCTGGTGCGGGTGGAGGATGAGCAGGTGGAAACCCGGCCCATTGCCGGCACCCGGCCAAGAGGCGCAACGCCGGAGGAGGATGAAGAGCTCGAGCGGGACCTTCTTGCGGATGAAAAGGAACGGGCGGAGCATCTGATGCTGGTGGACCTGGGCCGCAACGATCTGGGCCGTGTCTCCGAATTCGGCACTGTCAAATGTAACACCTTCATGGAAATTGAACGTTATTCTCATGTGATGCACATCGTCTCCAACGTCACCGGGAAAATCCGGCGGGACAAGGACTTCTTCGACGCCTTCCTGTCCTGTATGCCGGCAGGCACCGTCTCCGGTGCTCCCAAGCTGAGGGCCATGGAGATTGTCGCCGAGCTGGAAAATGAAGCGAGAGGCTGCTACGCCGGAGCTATCGGCTATCTGGGCTTCTCCGGTAATCTGGACACCTGCATTACCATCCGCACTGTTGTGTTCAAAAACGGCAAAGCCTATGTCCAGGCAGGCGCGGGTATTGTCTGGGATTCCGTCCCCGAGAAGGAATACGAGGAGACGGTAAACAAGGCCAAGGCGATGCTGAAGGCCATCCGCACAGCGGAGGCGGTATTCGGCGCAGAGCCGGCGGTTACGGTGAACGGGGATTATTTTATCGGAGGCTAAAGGCATAGAGGGTTACATCCGGCCAGAGGCAAGGGCCAGGTTATTTCGTGACAGGGGGATTGAACGTGGAGACGTTTACTATTCAGCAGGGCATCGCCCAACTGGTGGAGGGCCGGCATCTGGACCGTGAGCAGGCGGCTTCCGTGATGGCACAGATTATGGAAGGGCAGGTCAGCCAGGCGCAATTCGGCAGTTTGGTGACAGCCTTGCGCATCAAAGGCGAAACCATCGAGGAGGTCACCGGTTTTGCCCAGTCCATGCGGCGGTACGCCCGGAAAGTGGCCACAGACAGCACCAATCTGTTGGATACCTGCGGTACCGGCGGGGACGGGGCGCATACCTTCAACATCTCCACCGCATCGGCGCTGGTGGCGGCTGCAGGAGGCATTCGCGTAGCGAAACACGGAAACCGGGCGGCCTCCAGCAAAAGCGGCAGCGCAGATGTGCTGGAGGCGCTGGGTGTGAATATCGCGCTGGATGATGCGGGAGCGGCCCGTTGTTTGGATAAGCTGGGGATCTGCTTCATGTTCGCCCAAGTATTCCACCAGTCTATGAAGCATGCTGCCGTTCCGCGCAAGGAGATTGGCATCCGTACGGTGTTTAATCTGCTGGGACCCTTGACCAATCCGGCCTCGGCAGATCGCCAGCTATTGGGGGTGTTCGATCTGGAGAAAACCGAGCTGATGGCCAATGTGCTGAAGGAGCTGGGCCTGAAGCGGGGCATGGTGGTGGCCAGCCGCGACGGGCTGGACGAAATCAGTATTTCTGCACCCACACAGATCACCGAGCTGAAAAACGGTCAGGTCAGCACCTTTGAGCTGACACCGGATGACCTGGGGCTCCGGGCTTCGGGCATCGAAGCCATTGCCGGCGGGGATGCGGCAACCAATGCGGACATCATCCTGTCCGTGCTCCGCGGCGAACGGGGAGCGTACCGGGATGTGGTGCTGGCTAATGCGGGAGCCTGCTTCTACGTGTCCGAACGCTGCACCACACTCCAGGAGGGTGTTAAGCTTTCCGCCGCCGCCATTGATTCAGGACGGGCATACCAGAAGCTGCAGGAGCTTATACAATATACCGGGGAGCTGAGCCATGTTTCTTGACCGGATTGTCGCCACCAAAAAACAGGAAGTGGAGCAACTGAAATCAGTCTTTTCCTTGTCCAAGGCGGAGGCGCAGATTGCCGGAATGGCCCCTTGCCTCGGGTTTGCGGAGAAAGCGGGCAGAAGCAGCAACAGGCCGATGGGGCTGATCGCCGAGGTGAAAAAAGCTTCCCCCTCCAAGGGTCTCATCCGGGAGGATTTTCACCCTGTGCGCCTGGCCGAAGAATACCGTGACGCAGGAGCCGATTGCATCTCCGTGCTGACGGATAAGGACTATTTCCAAGGCAGCAACGACTATTTGCGCGCTGTCCGCGAGGCGGTGGAGCTGCCGCTCCTGCGCAAGGATTTTACCATCGATTACCGCCAGGTTTATGAAGCCCGGCTGCTGGGGGCGGATGCAGTGCTCCTGATTGCTGCGATCCTGAAGCCCCAGGAGATGAAGGAGCTGCTTACCATTGCCCGGGACATCGGCCTGGATGCTTTGGTCGAGGTGCATGACCGGCCCGAACTGGAGCGTTCCCTAGAGCTGGGTGTGCCGCTTATCGGCATCAATAACCGGAATTTGCATACCTTCGTAACGGATATCCGCACCACGGAGGAACTGATCCGGTATGTGCCCAAGGAGGTGCCGGTGGTCAGCGAAAGCGGCATCGGACGTCCTGAGGAAATCGGCTACTTGCAGCGTGTGGGAGCCAAGGCTGTCCTCATCGGGGAGCATTTCATGCGGCAGCCGGATGTAGGGCAGGCGGTTATCGATCTCTTAGGTCCTGTCACGGAAGGTAAGAGGTGAAGTAAGCTATGCCAACGGTCAAAATATGCGGCATCCGCATGCCGGAAACCCTTCTTGCCATGAAGGGGCTGCCCGTGGATCAGATCGGCTTTGTATTCGCCAAGAGTAAGAGGCAGGTCAGCCCGGAGGAAGCAGGGCGCCTGATCCGTCTGCTCCGGGAGGAAGGCTTCCGGGAGCAGGGGGGCTTCCTGGCGGCGGGAGTGTTCGTGAATCCCACCCTGGAGGAATTGGAGGGTGTGTTGGCGGAGGCGCCTCTGGACATTGTACAATTGCATGGTCAGGAAACGCCTTTATTTTGCCAAGAGGTGAAGGAACGCTTCGGTGTAGGCATCTTTAAGGCAGCCAGCTTGCCGGAGTCCGGAGAAGGCGGAGTGAGCGATCTGCCCGAGGTTACGGCGGCTCGATTGACGGAGACACTAGAGCCCTATGTGCCCTATACAGATGCGTTTCTGCTGGATACCTTCGATCCCGTCACGGGCGGAGGCAGCGGCAGGACGTTCCCGTGGCAGGCGATTCCTCCTGTCCGCGATTGGGCACGCAAGGCGGGGAGCAGGCTGATCATTGCCGGAGGGCTTCATGGGGATAATGTGGAGCAGCTGTTGGCGGATTATGGTCCCGACGGTGTGGATGTGTCCAGCGGTGTGGAAACAGAAGGTGTGAAGGACCCGGATAAGATCCGGATTTTTGTGGAAAGGGTGAAACGATCATGAGTATCGGACAAGTGCCTGACCAATATGGCCGATTCGGCAAATTCGGAGGACGGTATGTCCCCGAAACCTTAATGAACGCCCTCCTTGAGCTGGAGGAGGCTTACAAGAAATATTCCAAGGACCCGGAATTTATCGCCGAGCTGAACGGGCTGTTGAAGCATTATTCCGGACGCCCCACCAATTTGTATTATGCGGAACGGCTTACGGAGCATCTGGGCGGCGCCAAAATTTATCTGAAGCGCGAGGATTTGAACCATACCGGTGCGCATAAGATCAACAACACCATCGGACAGGGGCTCCTGGCCAAACGGATGGGCAAAAAGAAGGTTATCGCTGAAACCGGGGCAGGCCAGCACGGTGTAGCTACTGCTACCATTGCTGCTTTGCTGGGAATGGAATGTAAGGTGTTTATGGGAGAAGAGGACACCAAACGCCAGCAGCTGAATGTATTCCGGATGAACCTGCTGGGCTCCGAGGTAGTGCCGGTGACCTCCGGCTCCCGGACGCTGAAGGACGCAGGGAATGAAGCGCTGCGCTATTGGGTCAGCAATGTGGAGGATACCTTCTACATATTGGGCAGTGTGGTGGGGCCGCATCCCTATCCCATGATGGTGCGGGACTTCCAGCGGATAATCGGCGACGAGGCCAGAGCGCAGATCCAGGAGATGGAAGGGCGTCTGCCTGATCTGGTTATCGCTTGTGTTGGCGGCGGCAGCAATGCCATGGGGATTTTCTATCCCTTCGTGGAGGATGAATCCGTAAGGCTGATGGGCGTTGAAGCCGCAGGCAAGGGCGTGGATACCGACAAACATGCCGCTACCATGTCCAAGGGCAGCCATGGGGTATTCCAGGGTTCCTTAAGCTACCTGCTGCAGGATGAATTCGGCCAGGTGGTGGAGGCCCATTCCATATCTGCCGGTTTGGACTATCCGGGTGTAGGGCCGGAGCATTCGTATCTGAAGGATACGGGAAGAGCCGAATACGTGCCGATTAGCGATGCGGAGGCGCTGGAGGCGCTGCAGCTGCTGAGCCGGCTGGAGGGGGTTATTCCCGCGTTGGAGAGCGCCCATGCCATCGCCCAAACCATGAAGGTGGCGCCAAGTATGAAGAAGGACGAAATTATTGTCGTCAGCCTGTCCGGCCGCGGCGATAAAGACGTGGAATCGATTATGAAATATCTGGGAGGCGGCTTGTAATGAACGGGATTGATGCGGCGTTTCAACAAAACCGGGCAGCAGGGAAGCTGACGCTGATCCCGTTTATAACGGTGGGTGACCCTGATTTGGATACCTCCGTGGACATTCTCCGGGAGCTGGAGCGGGCCGGGGCGGATATTGTGGAGCTGGGGGTTCCATATTCCGATCCGCTGGCGGACGGTCCTGTTATCCAGGCCTCCTCCTCACGGGCGCTCAGGCACAAGGTCAGCATCGTCGACTGTATCCAAGTGGCCGGACGGGCCAGGAAACAGGGGGTTAAACTGCCTTTTATCATCTTCACCTACTACAATCCTGTGATGCAGCTGGGCTTCGACCGGTTCTTCCAGCTGCTGGCGGAAAATGACGTACACGGCGCCATTATCCCCGATTTGCCTTTTGAGGAGAACGAGGAGGTTCGGGGGCTTTGTGAGGCCCACGGCGTCCATCTGATTCCTCTGGTGGCGCCCACCTCCAAGGAACGGATCAAGCGGATTACCGAAACGGCCCAGGGCTTCATCTATTGTGTATCCTCCTTGGGAGTAACAGGAGCCCGGACGCAATTCTTCGGCGGGGTGGAGGAGTTTATCGCCGATGTGAAGCGGTCCACGGACTTGCCGGTGGCGGTGGGCTTCGGCATTTCCAGCCGGGAGCAGGTAGAGCGCTTCGGCAAGATTTGCGACGGTGTGGTGGTTGGCAGCGCCATTGTGCGGACGGTTGGGGAAGCAGAAGCGCTGCTGGCAGAGGCCGGTACACGGGAGCAGGGTTTGGGCCGCATCCGGGAGTTTGTGCAGGAGCTGAAGGGGTAAAAGAAGGGCAACAAGTGCTCCGGCCGGGATGAGGCCGGGGCTTGTTGTATTTTTGCCTGGGGGAGAGGGGCTGCCGTTACGGCTAACGGCGGCTGCGCAAGGCGGAGGTACCAGGGCTAACGGCGGTGAGAGCCACTCCGTAAGCTTTCCACCCCTGTGCTGCAAAAGTGCATCTATTCTGCCGGAATTCCGCCCTTCCTGCATTCCAAATGCAAATGTGCAGCTATTTTCTGCTGTGGAGTACATTTTGCGCCCATATGACGAAAATAACTGCACTTTTGCAGGATAGACCGAAAAAATGAAGGTATGTTTATCAAATACCTGCACTTTTGCATTTCGGAAGAGGCTAGGAGTAACGTTCCTATGTGATTACATTTTCTATTTACATTCCGGCCTGCCGTGTGCGACAATTAGAGGCATACGTGCTTTAAAGCGCGAAAAGGCTCCTTCTGCTGCAAGCCTTTAATGTGTGTGCGGGATAGAGCGTAACAGATCATCAAAAGACGGGGTGTTGAACAACCATGTTGCCAAAGCCGAATATTGTCCATTTGCCGGTTTACCAGCCCGGCAAGCCTATAGAAGAAGTGAAACGGGAGCTGGGATTAACCGAGGTGACCAAGCTGGCCTCCAACGAGAATCCCTTTGGTTCGTCTCCTGCTGTTAAGGATGCACTTATCCGTGAAATGGAGCATATGAGCCTGTATCCCGATGGAGGCGCTGTGGAACTGACGGAGGCGGTGGCCGCCTTCTGGGGAGTGGGAACGGATCAGATTATTTTCGGGGCAGGCTCCGACGAAGTGATCCTCATGCTTGCCCGCGCTTACCTGGTACCAGGGGACGAAACGGTGATGTCCACCCATACCTTCGGGCAGTACAAGCATAACGCTGAAATTGAAAATGCCGTTATTCATGAGGTTCCGTTGAAGAACAACACCTATGATCTGGACGCCATGCTGGCCAAGGTGACCCCGAAAACCAAGCTGATCTGGATCTGCAATCCCAATAATCCAACAGGAACCATGGTTACCCACCGGGAGCTGAAGGCGTTCCTTGAGCAAGTGCCTTCCACCGCCCTGGTAGTGCTGGATGAAGCCTATGCCGAATACGTCACCAGCCCGGATTATCACGATGGTCTGAAGCTGCTGGAGGAGCATGCCAATGTGATCCTGCTTCGGACCTTTTCCAAAATATACGGCTTGGCCTCCATGCGGATTGGCTACGGCATCGGGCATCCCGATGTGATCCGGACCATCAATCTGGTGCGGGAGCCCTTCAACACCACACGTTTCGCCCAGGTGGCCGCCAAAGCTGCCCTGGCCGATCAGGCTTTTGTGGAGGAGTGCAAGGAGCGGAACAGGGAGGGTCTGGAATATCTGACGGCTGCATTTGACCGGCTGGGGCTGGCCTGGCTGCCCGCTTACGGCAATTTCATTATGGTGGAGCTGAACCGGCCTGCAGGCCGTGTATTCGATGCGCTTCTAAGGAAGGGCTACATCATCCGCGGCGGCCATAAGCTGGATTTTCCCACTATGATCCGTGTGACCGTAGGAAGCCGCCAGCAGAACGAAGGTTTTATTGCCGCATTGGAAGCGACTCTGGCGGAAGTTCCGGAATTGGAGGCGGCTCCATGACCAAAATCACCATTTTCGGCGTAGGCTTGATGGGCGGTTCCCTGGCTTTGTGCTTCAAGGGCAAACCGGGCCTCCACGTTGTTGGCCACTCGCGGAGTCAGGCCTCCGTGGATAAGTATCTGAAGCGCGAGGTGGTGGATTCCGCGACCACCTCCATGCGTGAGGCGGCGGAGGGTGCTGATTTTATATTCCTGTGTGTTCCCGTGGGCAATCTGGAGGAATATCTCTTGGAGCTGCAAACCTTCGATCTGAAGCCCGGCTGCATCATCACCGATGTAGGCAGCACCAAAGGTTCGGTAGCGGAAACTGCCGCACGCCTGGATTGGAAGGGCGCCTGGTTTATCGGGGGCCATCCTATGGCCGGTTCGGAGCGCTCCGGGGTGGAGGCGGCTTCGTCCTATCTCTACGAAAATGCCTTCTACGTGCTGACTCCCTCCGCGCAGGTCCCTGAGGAGGTTTACGGCCGCCTGGAGGAGCTGCTCCGGCTGACCAAGGCCCAGATTGTCCGGGTGGATGCCCGGCAGCATGACGATATTGTAGGGGCCATCAGCCATTTGCCCCACATTATTGCAGTGGCGCTGGTGAACCAGATCGCCGGCTACAACCGGGAGGATTCCCTCTATGAGTCATTGGCGGCAGGCGGCTTCCGGGATATTACCCGGATTGCGTCCAGCGAACCCGGCATCTGGCGGGACATTCTCCTGAATAACCGCCGGGTGATGCTTCGCCTGTTGAAGGACTGGGGTCTGGAAATGGACCGTTTCGCGCAGATGCTGGAATATGAGGACGGCGACGGGATCGAGAATGCCTTCAGCTCTGCCAGGGAGTTCCGCAGCCGTCTGCCGGAGCGCCGCAAGGGCGTGCTGACCTCACTGTATGATGTATATGTGGATGTGCCTGACCATCCGGGCATTATTGCGCATATTGCCTCCATCTTAGGCGACCAGAAGGTCAATCTGAGCAATATTCAAATTATCGAAAGCCGTGCCGATGTGCCGGGCATCCTGCGGCTGTCCTTCCGCAATCAGACGGATCAGGACCGTGCCGTGGAGCTGCTGAAGCCCCATTACCAGATACACATGTAACTCTATAGGAACCTCCTCCGGGTGACTCTGCCGGAGGAGGTTTTTTCCTGGCCAACAGGTAGTGGAGAGCGCTGCCAAATAAAAAGGAATCGTTTTCAAAAAAGGGTTGACAGATTGAAAACGGATACATATAATAAAAGTACAGTATGGTTTCTCTCCACTCCTATCCGAATTGCACAATGTGCACCCGCCATGTGAATGGCGGTTTTTTTTTGGCTTCATACGGGTATGGAACTCATATAAGGAAGCTTCCGCGGAGCTTGATACCGAAAAGTATTCTGGGATTGCACCCTAATGCTTCCGGCGTACGTATAGATAGAGAGCTATTTCAAGGTGTTCGTTTCCAAATTGAGGGAGTTTTGTGTGGCATGTACTTTTTTGTCGAAGCTAGCAGGAGTTTTGACCCCTCATCTAGAATTATTGTTGCAAGGAATTGCATTGCGTTCCTTTTCTGATGTCATGTTTCCAAAAATTCGTCCATACCTTACATAGATAAAGGTTTTTATAGAAACTCGCGCAACTTTTTTCCGCACCAGGGGTATTTATGTGTGAAGCCAAAACCTGGGGCGGATGCAAGCAAGGAGGGTTGCTTGTAATGACCGATTCCCAGTTAATCCGAGAAATTAAAGACGGCAATGTGGAACTATATGCTGAATTGATGCGTCGTTACGAGCGTAAGATACTCGCCTTCGTATTCCACATGTTGAAGAGTGCCCATATGGAAATCATGGCTGATGATTTGTGCCAGGAGACCTTTTATAAAGCTTACCGCAGTCTGCAGACCTTCCGGGAGGTGGATGCCTCCTTTTCCACCTGGCTGTACACCATTGCCCGCAATACGGTGTTAAGCGAGCTCCGGAAGCAGAAGGTTGTCCGGGTGTCCCTGGATGAGTCGGGCCATGTGCCCCGCGCGCCGCTGGACTCTATGCCTGAGCAGAGCATGCTCCGCAACGAGAAGGTAAGCATGGTCCGGGAGGCCATCAACAATCTGCCGGAGAAGCAGCGTTCTGCGCTGATCCTCCGGGAGTACGAGCAAATGGATTACCAGGAGATTGCCAATATCCTGGGTCAGACTGTCAGTGCCGTGAAGTCGCTGCTTTTCCGGGCCAGGGCCAGTGTGAAGCTTCAGCTGGAGCCCTACTTTTCGGATCCGATCTTTGAAGAGGTTGAGGGGATGAATCAACGATGAAATGCGAAGATATTCAAGAACGGCTGGGGATATACTTTGACCTGCCAGAGGGAGACGAGGACCGCATTGCTGTGGATGAGCATATCCGGCAGTGTGAATCCTGCAGGGAAGAATTCCATATCTGGGAAGAAAGCGCCGATTTGATCCGGCTGTCCCAGGAGGAAACCGAGCCTGTCCTTTACAGCGCCCCGATGGTGACGGATCAGGTAATGAAGCGGATCTACCAGCAAGAAGCGTGGCGGACACCCATCTCCAACAGAATCTACTCGATTTCCTTTGCTCTTAGGCGCAAGCTGACGATCATGGTTGCCTTCTTCGTGGCATTGTTCCTGGTCAGCTTTCTGCATACAGCTTATAATACCCAGCATTCCGCGGAGCCGGTTCCCACGAAGGACTACGGGATTAACCAGGCAGCCAAGGCTACCATTAACCCTGCGGATTCCTTGAACGTCCACTCCATGCCCAATACCACCATGGCCAGTGTCAGCCCCACCATTATTGATCCCGTGAAGATCGGACCGCTGCGGAGTATGCCTGACTATATGCTGTCGCTGTCCATCCTGGGTCTAATCTCAACGCTGCTCATCATGAATTGGCTCTCGCGCACACGTACTTAATGACGGGATGCCCACCAGCCACACCGGAATCAGCTTCACAGCCACATATACACGAACCGGGATTCATCCCTGTCAGAAAAGCTCTCCCTTGCGGGCACGCAAGAGGGGGCTTTTTTTGCTGCCGGCATTTCCATCGCGTATACAACCTGCCGGATCGTTCCATAATGGTAATAAATGTTGGTCCTTTGGAGGGGAACCCATGAACTTGGCAGAGATGCTGAATTACACTGATATTCAGGAGCTGGGACGCATCGCCCGGAACTATAACTGCCAATGCAGCCCCCATTCCAAAAACGAGCTCATTCAGTCGATTTTGTCCACAGTGGGGCGGCAGCGTGTACTGGATGAAATGGTTGCCGGGATGGAGAAGGCGGACATCCAATTTCTCAATTCTCTTTTGTTCGAAGAACGGAAGGCCTTCAGTCTGGAGGATCTTATGGCCCGCGCCAGCAACTCCCGGCCGGAGGAGAAGGAGGGGGCAGAGTGGAACCCGCGGGAGCTGGTCACCCGGTTTAAACAGCACGGCTGGCTTTTTAACGGCTATTCTCGGGAGACGCAATACCTGTTTCAGGTGCCTGACGATCTGAAGCAACGGTTCACGGAAGCGCTGGAGCGGCATTACGGCCGGAAGCTGGAATACCTGGATACGATGCCCCGGGTATACCGGGACGAGCAGAACCGGCTGGCGGAGGATATGCACATTTTCCTGAAGGTGCTGCTGCAGTCTGCTTTGCCCGTTAATGCGGAGGGATTCCTCTACAAAAAACAGGTGCAGCAGCTTATCGGCCAGCTGTCCGTTCAAGAGGAGCCGGTAGCCAAAACCGCATGGCGCTTCGGCTACGGCAGGCGGTACCGGGAATATCCCATCCGGTTTTCGTTCATCTACGACTATTGCTTCTATCAGGGACTTCTGCAGGAAGAGGGGACGGAGGTCAGGCTGACCCCATCAGGTCGGGAGCTGGCGGAGTCCGGCGTCCGGGCGACGGTAAAGGATCTGTACACCTTCTGGCTCCGCCTTTACCGCGAGCCTGTGCCCAATCTCCAAGCGCTGACTCATTGGCTCTCGAGGCTGGCGGAACGTTGGGTGACGGCAGAATCGGCGGCGCAGGTGCTTTGCCCTCTGATCAAACCCTATTATTATGACACTCCACGGGACATTCTGGAGTCCCGGGTGCTCCCTATGCTCATGCATCTGGGGCTGGTGAGGATCGGGGCGGATGATGGAGGTGCGGCGGTGATTCAGGTATCCGCTTTGGGCAAAAGCGTGATTCGGGGCACCTGGCTGCCGGAGGAGGACAAGCTGAACATGGAATGCAAATAATTGACAATCCCGCTGAAGGTACGTTAGAATTCTCCCCAAACCATGGGTGAGAGGCGGGAGAAAATGATGCTGATTCCATACAACGGGATTTTACCGGCCATCGGTGCAACAGCTTATATTGCCGAGGGAGTAAAGCTGATCGGCGACGTTACCATCGGAGAGGAAGCCTCCGTGTGGTTCAACGCAGTGCTCCGGGGCGATCTGGCGCCGGTTGTCATCGGGAGGGGCTCCAATATCCAGGATGGCAGCATCGGGCATGTGAATGAAAGGCAGCCCCTTCTGGTGGACGAGGATGTGTCCGTAGGCCATAATGCCATTATCCACGGATGCCGGATAGGCAGAGGCACATTAATTGGCATGGGGGCTATCGTACTAAACGGCGCTGACATCGGTGAATATGCTTTAGTAGGAGCCGGATCTCTTGTAACCGAAAATAAAACCATCCCTCCCTACACGTTGGCAATGGGCTCTCCGGCCAGGGTGGTGCGGGAACTGACGCAGGCGGATCTGGATCGGATGCGGCGCACCTCCGAAGGGTATATCCTTCGGGGCAAAGAGTACCGGCAGGGCTCCTGAAGAAAATGACGCCATAAGCACATCCATGACTGTGCCTCCAGCACACTCTGAAATAACCTGGTTCTTGCCATAGGCCGGATAAGGTTATGGAAGCCTCGAAATTGGCAAAGCCGATTTTGAGTGCCGTGTCAGCACGCAAAGGGAAAGGGTACGAGGAGGTTCATGTCAATGGGAAAAATGTATGCATCTTATGAAGCCATGCTGTCGCTTTATGCTGAGCTGGTGCTGGACGAATCCGTACGCAAATATAAGGAGAAAACGCTATATCACGAAATTGATGCGGCATTGGCTAAACGGGATGAAAAACGCTTCCTGTTCTTGACAAATGAACTCCGCATGCTCAAAAAGACTTACGAAATGATTTCGTAAGTCTTTTTTTTGCCGTTTTGTGGTACTATGAATTCAGTTTCGGTTACCACACTACATAGACAAAGGTCGGGATTACACGTTGCAGGAACGATACTTACGGAGTGTTGGATTTTGGTTGGGGGAAAAGGGACTGTTATCCCCCTTTATGCTGAAAAGCTTGTTTTGGATCAATGCCTTGGGTACGGTATACGGCTACTACTGGTATTGGGGACAGCTCCAGGAGGTATGGGATACCAAACCGGCGTGGATGGTGCTGCTGGTGCCGGACAGCCCAACGGCCAGCCTGTTTTTTACCATTGCCATCGGATGGCTGTGGCTTGTGCCGGAACGGCGGCTCTCCAGTCCCAACACGTTGATTATACGTAGCTTCGTTGAAGTTTTTGCGGTGGTTACGTCGTTTAAGTATGGGGTTTGGGCGGTTGCCATGATTTTCGGCGGACAAGCACAAGGGGACACTCTCAATTGGCAGCATTATATGCTGGTGGCCTCCCATCTAGGCATGGCGGCGGAGGCGCTGTTGTATGCCCGCTTTTTCCGTGTTCGTGCGGGAACGTTGGCAGCGGTGGCCTTCTGGACCCTGTACAACGACCTGGCGGATTACCGCTTCGGCATCTACCCGTATTTGCCCAAGGTGCTTGATGACGATCTGACGGTAATCCAGGCCTTTACCATGCTGCTGAGTGTCACCGGATTGGGTCTTGCCTGGTGGATGTGCGGCAGGAGAAGACGGTCTAAATAAGGACAATCCCCCATATGCTTGTCTTAAAGGGGGATTTCCACAATGAACATTCACAGAAATGGCAGGATCCCGCTCTGTCTGCTGGGGCTATTGGTGATGCTGGCTCTGGCAGGCTGCGGGCGCGGACAATCGGACAGCGCAACAAGTATGCAGGCGCCGCCTGTGGAGGATACAAGCCAGCTTCAGACCTTGAATAGTAAGGCGGACGAGCTGTACAAGCATGCCGCTGCCGGGCAATATCTGGAGGCTAAACAGGCGTTGGAGGAATTCGGGACACTGGCGGCTTCCGCTTCTTATGCAGGCATAACAGGCATTGAGGGTGTGAATGCACTGACGGATGCGGTGGTGGAGGCCAAGCGTCAATTCAATGCGGCGCGGCTGGACCCGGAGAAGGCAGTCCATTCGGCGGCGCGGCTGAAGCTGGCTGCAGATGCCCTGACCCACAACAAACAGCCCATGTGGCTCCATTATTATAAGGTGTTAAACGGGGATACCGGCCGGCTGGAGGAAGCGGCAGCCAAGGGGAATCAAGCTGCGGCGAAAGCGGCTTTTCTGGCGCTGTCCGGCCATTACGACGCTATCCGGCCGTCTGTCTGGATCAGCCGCACCCCGGAGGAAGCAGAACGGATGGATTCTCTGCTGACTTTTTTTGCGAAGCAGGTGGAGCCGGCGGCCTTCCAGAAGGAAACCATGGAAGGCGGTCTGCGGCAATGGCGGGAAACCCTATCGGCCCTGTTCCGCAAGGGGGATGACCAGTCTGTTTATTTGCCCATTGTGGAGCCGGATCAGCCCATTCTGTGGACTCTGACCATCGGGATGGTCATTGCCACAGTTTTGGCCTTTGCCGGATGGCGGATGATCCGCGTGGAGCGTGAGGCCGTAAGGCCGCCCCGCTTCCGGGGGATGGGCGGAGGACGATGAGGGGTAATTTCCTTGCAGGTGCTAACGGAACTATCCGGCTCTTAGAAGCGGCTACTCCTTCTTAAACCCTTCACCTAATACGTCGTGCACATCGTTGATGACGATAAAGGCCTGCGGGTCAACGGACCGCACCAGGGTCTTCAGGCGTCTAACCTCGGAGCGCCCGACTATGCAGTACACCATACTTTTGGCGGCTTGGGAATACGCCCCAATAGCAGGTAATAACGTGACTCCCCGGTCCAGCTCCTTGGTGATGGCTGCGGCAAGCTCCTCGCCTTTATCGGTAATGACAGTAAACTCCTTGGCGGCGTAAGCGCCTTCGGTGATGAAGTCGATCATGCGGGTGGCGATGAAAACCGACACCAGGGTGTACAGCACCCGTTCCTGGGGCAAATAAAACAAAGCTGCACCGATCACGACGACATCGAAACCCAGGATCACCTGGCCCATACTCCAGCCCCGGTATTTGTTGCCGAGACGGGCGATAATATCACCGCCGCCCGTTGTGCCTCCGAACCGGAATACCAGGCCCAAGCCCGTTCCCAGGGTAATGCCTGCATAAAGGGCAACCAGCAGAAGATCATCCGGCTTCTCGAAGGGCTTGATCCAGCCTGCATGAATCCACCGCTCCATCAAGGCGAGAAACAGGGAAACCGCGACGGTGCCCAGAATCGTCAGCCGCATGGCCTGCTTGCCCAGAATGCTCCAGCCCAATATGAACAAGGGGATGTTCAGGACCAAGGTAGTCACAGAAGGGGGAAAACCGCCGGCATAATACAGCAGCAGGGCGATGCCGGTAACGCCGCCTTCCATCAGCTGGTTAGAGATGACGAAATAATGGAGTCCGAACGCATAGATGGCGGCCCCCAGCACAATAAAAAAAATGGTTTTCCACAGATCCCACTGGCTGCGTTTCAGCATGTTGATTCCAGCACCCCTTCCAAAGTCAAGACGATGTGAATTCAGGGCAACAATGGCTGCATACAGCATCCATTATACCCTGTTTTTTCTTTTTATGGACGTCGGGCGGCCGCTAAATGAATCGGGCTTGGGCCGATGACCAGCGGCTTTCTTATTTCCCTATGTGCAAAACCCGACAATCAATGCTATTATCGTATGTAAACATGCACCAAGGTAACAAGCAACTGCAGCTACATTCAAGGAGGCGGACGGCTTTGCAGGCGAAGACGCTTCAGGATATCCAGCAGGAAGTGGACCAATACATATCCCAGTTCAAGGAAGGCTATTTCAGCCCCATGACTATGCTGGCCCGGATGACGGAGGAAGTCGGAGAGCTGGCTCGGGAAGTGAATCACCAGTTCGGCGAAAAACCGAAAAAACCCGATGAAGCCGAGAACTCCATTGAGCTGGAGCTGGGCGACATTTTGTTTATTACCGTGTGCTTCGCCAATTCTCTCGGAATTGATTTAACGGAGGCACATAACAAGGTGATGCACAAATTCAATACGCGCGACGCCAACCGCTGGCAGCGGCGGGACACCGAAAGCGAGCTCCCGTCATAAAATATCTCATCCACCTGGTTTGAACCGGGTTATGGGAGGGGATAGAATGAATGGCGCGGAGGCAATCCAACGAGCGTATGAGGCGATTTTGAAAAGCGACTTTGAAGCGGCTGTGGAATGGTTTCTCGAAGCGGTTGCCCTGGAGCCGGATAATCCGGATTATTATTACCGGCTGTCCATCACCTGCGCCAGAAGCGACAAACTGCCCGCGGCCTTGAATTATGCCCGGGAAGCGCTGCGGCTGTCGGCAGCGCCGGTGTACCAGCTGCATCTGGACTATCTGCTGGCCAAGGAAAAAGCGGTTCAGGCAGAGGCCTGCCTCAAGCAGGGCGGATCACAGCTGTACTTGGCGGTTTCGCTCCTGAAGGAGGCGATCCTTCTGGATCCCTTGTCGGTGGAGGCGCGATTGCTGCTGGGATATGCCTTGGGCGAGCTGGAGGAGTATCCTCAGGCGATCGCGGCTTTGAAGGAGGCTTCGCGGCTGAATCCCCAGCACGAACGAGTCCGCGGGCTGCAGGCCGAGCTGGAGAAACGGCTGTCCAAGACGCTTCGCAATAAGTAGCAGTACGAATGGCAGACAATAGAGATCAAGATGGAAGGAACTAGGTGGAGCGGATGACAAACATCATTAAAGTTGCGGTATCGGGCGCAAGCGGGCGGATGGGCAAGGAAGTAGTCAGGATGGTCCTGGAGGACCCGGAACTGAAGCTTGTTGCCGCTGTGGACCACTACGGGGAAGGCCAGGATGCGGCAAGCCTGGTTGGGCTTCCGGATTGCGGAGTATCTCTTACCCGGGATCTGGAGGAAACCCTGATCCGGACCGGCCCCGATGTTCTGGTGGATTTCACCATTCCCCAATCTGCTGTCGTGAATACCAGTGTGGCCATCCGCTGCGGCGTACGGCCGGTTATCGGCACCACCGGCTTTACGCCGGAGGATATTGCCGAATTGGACAAGCAGTGCCTCGAGCGGGGGATCGGCGGGCTGATCGCCCCCAATTTTTCCATCGGTGCTATTCTCATGATGAAGTTCGCCGCCCAGGCTGCCAAGTATATGCCCCATGTGGAAATCATCGAATTTCACGGGGACCAGAAGCTGGATGCGCCTTCGGGTACGGCTATCAAAACAGCTGAGCTCATCGCGGAAAACCGCAGAGAGCTGCGCCAGGGCAATCCCGAGGAAGAGGAAACGATTGAAGGAAGCCGCGGCGGGTACTACAATGGGTTTAGAATCCACAGCGTCCGCCTTCCGGGTGTATTCGCCCAGCAGGAGGTTGTGTTCGGCGGTTATGGCCAGACTCTCAAAATCCGCCATGATTCCTTCGAACGCGCCGGATATATGCCTGGAGTCAATATTGCCGTCAAGAAGGTCCTGCAAACCACGGGGATGGTGTACGGCTTCGAGCACTTTATTGATTGAGCCTGTGGTATAACGAAAAAGAGAGAGAATGAAGCGAGCCGGAGGCTCAATGCGTTCCTTCGAATGATAAGATGGGGAGAGAGTACCGATGTCCATGAAGATAGCCTTGATCGCCCATGACCGGAAAAAAGAAGAAATGGTCAATTTTGTGGTGGCCTTCGAACATGTATTCTGCGACGGCCATGAGCTGTTTGCCACCGGCACCACCGGACAGCGGATTATGGAAGCCACCAGCCTTACCGTGAAGCGTTTTATGTCCGGCCCGCTGGGAGGCGATCAGCAGATCGGCGCTTTGGTTGCCCAAAATGAGATGGACCTGGTCATCTTCCTGCGTGATCCGCTGATGGCCCAGCCTCATGAGCCCGACATCACGGCGCTCCTGCGCCTGTGCGATGTACAGGGGATTCCGGTTGCCACCAATATCGCCACGGCGGAGATTCTGATTAAGGCTCTGGAGCGCGGGGATTTCGCCTGGCGGGAGCTGGTTCATAAATACAAGCCGGGTGTTGAGGGATGACGGTCGGATTGGATATTCTGATTTTCGGCGCCCATCCGGATGATGCCGAAATCGGCATGGGAGCTACCATCTATAAACATACCTCCGCCGGTCTCCGGGTAGGCATCTGCGACCTGACTAAGGCCGAGATGTCCTCCAACGGGGATGTGGAAACCCGTAAGCTTGAAGCGGGGCAGGCCTCGGAAATTCTGGGTCTTACGCTCCGCACCAATCTGGGGCTCCCGGACCGGGGGCTGTTTATTTGCAAGGAGTATATTGACGCCATCACCTTAGAAATCCGCAAGCACCGTCCGCGGATCGTAATGGCGCCATATTGGCAGGACCGGCACCCTGATCATGTGGCTTGCAGCCATCTGGTGAAGGAGGCGGTATTCAACGCCAAGCTGCGGCGGTATCTTCCGGAGAGCGAACCTGTTTTGGTGGAGAAGCTGCTGTTTTATTTTATCAACGATGTATATGATGCCGATTTGGTAGTGGATGCGGGGGAGGTATATGACCGCAAAACAACGGCTCTGTCCGCCTACCGGTCCCAATTTACGGCGGCCGGTCCGGAGAACGACTATGTGGCCACTCCGCTTAACCAATCGTATCTGACCCGGGTGGAGGCCAGAGACCGGCTGCTGGGACAGAAGCTCGGCCTTACATATGCGGAAGGGTTTGTTTCCCTCATGCCTCATGAGGTGAATTTGTTTATATAAAGGAATGTCCCGGCAAGAGAAAGGGGATCGGATATGAGCGAAACCTTGCGGATCGGCATCACCTGCTATCCAACGCTGGGCGGCTCCGGCGTGGTTGCCACAGAGCTGGGAAAAATGCTGGCGGAAAAGGGACACGAAGTCCATTTTATTACGCACAGCATCCCGTTCCGTCTGGGCAGATTCGATAAGCGGATTTTTTTCCACGAGGTGGAAGTGAGTGATTATTATGTATTCCGCTACCCGCCCTACGATCTGTCGCTGGCCAGCAAGCTGGCGCAGGTAGCCAAACGGGAGAAGCTGGATTTATTGCATGTGCATTACGCCATTCCGCATGCGGTATGCGCGCTGCTCGCCAAACAAATGGTGGGGGATCACTTGAAGGTTGTGACGACCCTCCATGGCACGGATATTACGGTTCTGGCGCAGGATGATTCCCTGTCGGACCTTATCCGCTACGCCATCAACCAAAGCGATGCGGTAACTGCCGTATCGGAGGACCTGATCCGGGAAACCCGGGAGACCCTGCTGGTGGACCGGCCCATCGACCTGACCTATAATTTCGTAGACAAGCGGGTCTACTATCCCCGCAATGTCAGCAAGCTGAGAGCCGAATTCGCCCATGTGGACGAAAAGATTCTTATGCATATCAGTAACTTCCGGCCGGTGAAGCGGGTGCTGGATGTGGTGGAGGTTTTCGCCAAGGTGAATGACAACATCCCGTCCAGGCTCCTGTTCGTAGGAGAAGGACCGGATCTGTCCAAGGTGATGGCCCGGGTGAAGGAGCTGGGCATCAGCGACCGTGTTTCCTTCTGCGGCAAGCAGGATGACGTGGCGGAGGTCATCTCCTTGGCCGATCTGCTGCTGCTTCCTTCCGAGAAGGAAAGCTTCGGTCTTGTGGCCCTGGAGGCCATGGCCTGCGGCGTACCAACGATAGGCTCCTTGGCCGGCGGAATTCCGGAGCTGGTGAAGGATGGGGAAACAGGCTATCTGTCCCCTGTGGGTGATACGGACAAAATGGCCAGGGATGCCATCCGTCTATTGTCGGACGGCGACCTGTACCAGCGGATGGTGGAGGCTTGTCTGTCCAGAGCCCGCAACGCCTTCTGCAATAACCGGATTACGGCGGATTATGAGGATATTTATTACCGTGTACTGGGGCGGGCCGCACCGGAGCGCAATGCCGGGGACGGAAGCGCCAATTCTAAATTAAGCTGTCTGGGGTAATGCAATGGTGTGGAGCAAATTGGAGAAGCTGGGCATCGGCCTGTTGGAGCATTTGGAGCAGGCCGGTTATGAGGCCTATTTTGTCGGCGGCTATGTGCGGGACAAGTACCTGGGCATGCCGGTAAAGGATATTGATATTGCCACCTCGGCCAGACCGGAAGAGGTGGTTAAGCTGTTTGCCCGGACGATTCCCACTGGCCTGAAGCATGGCACAGTGACGGTGCTGACGGAGGGGGAAACCTTCGAGGTGACCACCTTCCGCAAGGAATCCGATTACGCGGATTTCCGCAGGCCCGATGAGGTGGAATTCATCTCGGAGCTGGAGGAGGATCTACGGCGGCGGGACTTCACCATGAACGCCATGGCGATGGACAGGCATGGAGCCATCCGCGATCCCTTCGGCGGGAAAGAGGATCTGAAGAGAGGGCTGCTCCGCTGTGTCGGAGACCCGGCCGAGCGGTTCCGGGAGGATGCGCTGCGGATGCTGCGCTGCGTCCGGTTCGCCTCGGTCTATGGCCTCACCGTAGATGGGGCCACCTGGCAGGCGGTGCTGGAGCGCCGGGAGCTGCTGCTCCATGTCGCTATGGAGCGTGTGCGGGTAGAGCTGGAGCGGATGATGGGAGGTCCCCATCCGTATGAAGGCTGGCGTCTGCTTGCCGGGAGCGGGCTGCTCGGGTTTACCAAGGAAAAGCTGGCGTGGTCCTATTCGGATACATCCAGCCTCAGTCTGCCGGCGGAGCTGAAGGCTCTCACCGCATTGGCCGAAACGGACCGGCGCTGGATTCTCGTGGTCCTGCTGTCGGGATTGAATGCCGGCCAGTGCCGGGAGCTGCTGCGTAAGCTGACCTTCTCCCTTAAGGATGTGGAACGTTTCTCCAGAGCAGCCGAGTTTGGCGAGTGGGTGTCGGTGATAGAATGGACGTCTGACTTGAGCCGGGAGTGCAGTGAACTGGAGAACTGCTCTGCAGCTGAGGTGTGGCAGCTCGGCACTCTGCAGATTGGGGTGGAGGCTGCAGCAGACTGGCTTGCGGTGATGAAAACGCTGGAGCAAGAAGGTTTTCCTGTGGCAGCCGGACTCAGACTTGCCGTGGAAAACGGGCAAACCTGGCTGGACGGGCTGCGGCTTAAGGAACTCAAGGAGCTGGCGGTTACCGGCGGCGAGCTGATTGCCTCATCAGGCCGTGGCGCAGGTCCCTGGGTAGGCTCGGCTATGTCCCGTTTGCTGCGGCTGGCTGCGGTTGGCCGTGTTGCCAATACGAAGGCGGCGCTGCTGGAAGCCGTTCTGGAGAACGGGGGAGGCGCATAACATGAAGCACCGGCTCTTGGAGCTGTTTAAGAATGCAGGAGGCGCATACCTGTCCGGCGGGGAAATCAGTAAAGCCCTTGAGGTCAGCCGGACGGCCATCTGGAAGCATATTCAGGCGCTGAAGGAGGATGGGTATACCTTCGAAGCTATACCGCGGCGGGGGTACAGGCTGTTGGCCCAGCCGGATACGCTATCGCCGTCCCAGGTACAGGCCTATCTGCGCACCCGGGTTCTGGGCCAGAGCATCCACTGCTTCGATGAGGTGGATTCCACGCAGAATGTAGCCCAGCGCTTGATCCGGGATGGCGCTCCGGAAGGCACATTGGTGCTGGCGGAGCGCCAGACAGCGGGTAGGGGGCGGCTAGGAAGACATTGGCATTCGCCCAAGGGCAAGGGCATCTATATGAGTCTGGTGGTGAAGCCGGAGATTCCCCTTCACCTGACGCCGCATCTGACCCTGCTGGCTGCAGTGGCGCTTAACCGGGCCATCCGCAAGGTGGTGCCGGAGGTAAATCCGGCTATCAAATGGCCGAATGACCTTTTGGTGAACGGCAAAAAAATCAGCGGCATTCTTCTGGAGTCCAGTGCGGAGAATGAGCAGCTGCAATATATTGTGACGGGTGTAGGCATCAGCTGTAATCTGGAGCAGTCGGATTATCCGGAGGAGCTTGTCCCCAAAGCCACGTCCCTCTTGATCGAGTCCGGCAAGCGGATTGACCGTGCCCGGCTGATCGCTGAATTCCTGGGGCAGCTGGAGGAGCTCTATGCCCTCTATTACGCCCAAGGCTTTAGTCCGATCCGGACGCTGTGGGAGGCTTCGGCGGTTACGCTGGGGCAGACGGTGCGTTCTTCTGATGCCAACGGAGATTTTGAAGGTACGGCTGTGGGACTGAATGAATGGGGCGGGCTGATCTTGCGTATGGCTGACGGCAGCGAACGGACCATCTATTCGGTGGATGCCAGAAATTCTTAAAGGTTACAAACAGTAACCATGAAGGGGGAACGGAAATGAAACGTTTGCTTCTTTGGATTCTGGGAATTACCGCTATGGTGCTGCTCACCCTTACCGCTTGCTCCAAACCGGATTTTACGGAGAAGGATGCCATTAAATTGGGCACCGCCTACAAGGAGACACAGTACAATGTGAAGCAGGAGAACTGGACCGATGAGCAGGACGCGGTGAATGAAAGGCTGAAGCCTTTTTTGACCAGTGCCCGCTACGAAAAGCTGCTGCTGAACCGGGAGGGCTATCATCCCATTTACATGGCGAACTTATCAAAAAGCACCGTTTCCCTCCGTTCCGTTTCCTTTAAACCCGATGAGAATGCAGAAAAAGATACCCTTGAATTTTTCTATACCCTTGATTTTTTGATCACCAATGAGAATGGCAAGGCTGAAGTGGAGAAAACCGGCCAGATGGGCTTCAAAAAGGAAAACGGGGCATGGAAAATCTACAGGGACAGTGATGAAAAGCTGCTGGAAAAGGATTTTCCCACCAAGTGATTCAATGAAAATCATTAGCTTTTTTTCAAAAATTGCAGTATGATGCAAGTAAGGCGGTATCCTACCGGAACCGCACTTTCTAACCGTTTGGGGAAGGCTAACCCTTATATCGGATTCTGCTCTGAGCCGTTTGGACCGAGACAGAAGGGATCATAAGACAACTGAACCATGTCTTTTTGTGACCTTATCGGCCTTCCTGCGGCAGGAAGGTTTTTTATTTTTTAACCAATAAGGAGAGATATGTTATGGAGAGCCGCAAGCCTGTTACCATTCCGCAATTCAAAAAAATGAAGAAGGACGGAACGCCTATTGCGTTCGTCACCGCATATGATTATCCTTCCGCCCAATTGGCGGAGGAAGCCGGTGTGGACGGTATTCTGATCGGCGATTCACTGGGCAATGTGGTGTTGGGGTACGACTCCACTCTGCCGGTTACGCTGGATGATATGATCCACCACACCAAGGCCGTTACCCGAGGCGCAAAAATCCCCTTTGTAATTACGGACATGCCGTTCCTGACCTATCACGGTAGTATAGATGAAACCATGCGCAATGTCGGCCGCGTCATGCGTGATGGCTTGTGCAAGGGTGTTAAAATGGAGGGTGGAGCTGAAATTGCCGCTACTGTGGAAGCCTGCGTACGGGCAGGTGTTCCGGTTATGGGGCATATCGGCCTGACTCCGCAAGCGGTGCACCAGATCGGCGGCTACCGGATTCAAGGCAAGGACTCGGCAGGAGCGCAGAAGCTCTTAGAGGATGCGCTGGCTTTGGAGAAAGCAGGCGCCTTCGCCATTGTGCTGGAGCTGGTGACCGAGGAGGTGGCCCGGATGATTACCTCCCGGCTGTCCATCCCCACCATCGGCATCGGTGCTGGTACCGGATGTGACGGACAGATTCTGGTGTTCCATGATATTCTGAACTACGGAGCCGACATCCGTCCCAAAAAATTCGTCAAAGCCTATACGGACATTGGCAGCTCCATCCGCCAGGGCATCCGCCAGTATGTGGACGAGGTAAAGGCCGGACAATTCCCCCGGGAGGAGCATTCTTTTAAGGGAAATAACGAGGCCATCGCCTATTTGTATGGAAACAGAGAGTAAATAATAAAAAACTTGCTCTCAAACCGGCCTTGCCGGTTTCGAGGCTTCAATAACTTATCTGGCCTTCGGCTTGACCAAGTTATTTCAGAGGAGAGACAAAAACCATGCAACTCGCCAGAACCATAGAAGATGCGCGGATGATGATTATGGAAGCCAAAACCCGTGCGCTCCGGGAGGGGCGCTCCACGGTGACCGGCTTTGTTCCTACCATGGGTTACCTGCACCAGGGACATGCCAGCTTGCTTCGTCAGGCTAAGGAGGAATGTGGTGTCCGGGTGCTGAGTATCTTTGTGAATCCCATCCAATTTGGGCCCAAGGAGGACCTGTCCCGTTATCCCCGCAATGAAGCGGGAGACCTGCAGCTTGCGGAAGAGAATGGGGTGGACGTAGTCTTCCTGCCTTCAGTTGAAGAGATGTATCCCCGGGCCATTAAAACAAGCGTACAGGTTGCTGATGTTACAGATAAACTCTGTGGAGCATCGCGGCCGGGGCATTTTGACGGAGTGGCCACCGTGGTCTCCAAGCTGTTTAACATTGTCCAGCCTGACAAGGCATACTTCGGGATGAAGGATGCCCAGCAGGTAGCGGTGATTGAGCAAATGGTATTCGACCTGAACATTCCCGTGCAAATTGTACCTTGCCCAATTATCCGGGAGGGTGACGGTTTGGCATTAAGCTCCCGTAATGTGTATCTGGGTGAAGAGGAACGGCGCCAGGCTTTGATTCTTTCCGAAACCCTGAAGCTTACGGAAGGCTGGCTGTCGGAGTGTAGGGGGGATTTTGCAGCGGTGAAGGAAAAGATGGAGGCCCACATCCGGACTATGCCTCTTGCAGATATTGATTACGTGGATTTGATGCTGTACCCGGACATCAGCCCGGTGTACGGAGTGCCTGAAGCCGAATGGACTGGCCGGAGGCTCCTGGCTGCATTGGCGGTTCGCTTCGGTACAACCCGCCTGATCGACAATCGCTTGTTTGAGCTGGGTGACAGCGTTTCTGAAACCTTGCGTCCGGTCGAGCAAAGCCGGGCCGGCGTGTAACAGGATATAGAAAGGAGAGATCTTCATGTTTCGAACCATGATGAAGGCCAAGCTGCACAGAGCGACGGTGACAGAGGCCAACCTGAACTATGTGGGCAGCATTACAATTGATGAGGATTTAATGGATCTGGTGGATCTGCTCCCCAATGAAAAGGTGCAGATTGTCAATAACAATAACGGTGCCCGGCTGGAAACCTATACAATTCCGGGTCCCCGCGGCTCCGGTGTCATCTGTCTGAACGGAGCGGCTGCGCGGCTGGTTCATCCCGGCGATATCGTGATTATCATCAGCTACGCCATGATGTCCGACGAGGAAGCCCGCAATAACAAGCCCAAGATTGCCGTGCTGGACGCAGCCAATAAACCCGTGAATATGCTGGAGTCCGAACCACACTCCACTGTCCTGATCTAAACCATTGTGAATGCGCACTTCGCTTGGCAAGCATTTGAGCGGTATGAAACCCGCTGCTGTGACAAAGAATGAGGGTACAACAATCTTGAAGCCCAAGGTGGTGTGCCCATGTTCAAACAGCTGTTTGCTTCCATGAACGGCGCATTGGATGATATTCTGTCGCGTCTCCCCTCGTCATCTGGCAAGGAACGCAAGGACCTGGAAGAGCGGCTGTCCGTGTTAAAGGCAATGAGCGACACCTGCATTGAGGAATGGCTGTTGTTCGAGGAAAAAATGGGACTGCTTTCGGAAGGGAAATCAGATCAGGGAAATGGGGGTTCGGTGAGCCTTCCCTTGGCGGTGATTGAACCTGAACCGGTGGAGCAAAAAGCGGCGCCTGTAACCCATGGACTGAAAAAACCGCTTAGTTTGGCCAGCTTCTCCAAGGGCCAGGGCTTTTACAAGCTTTCCATGTACAAACAGGCGGTGAATGAACTGGAGGGTGTGGTGGAGACCCAGCCCGATGATTTGCTGGCCCGGATGTATTTAGCCATGGCCTATTTCCACAGCGAGGAATATGCAGAGGCTTACCGTCATTTTCAAATTGTGGTGCCCCTGACCGATGATCTGAAGATGAAGGCCATTTCATACAATGCCATGGGCTGCATCCAGGCTGAACGCCAGAATCTGGACAAAGCGCTGGAGCTGTTCCGGCTTGCCCATTCGGCGGATCCCGCTTCCATAGAGCCGGTTTTGACCCCGGCACACTGGGATAAACGGAAATAAAGCAAGAACAAAACATTTGTTCTTCCCAACCCCGACTCCTTTTGGTATGCTAAAAGGACAGCCCATCAATAACAAGAGAGGATTGGACGGGGAGAATGAAATTCGCCGTATTGGATTTTGAAACAACAGGCAACCAGCCTTCCGACGAAATCATTCAAGCCGGACTGGTCATCCTGGAAGACACTGAAATTACCGGCAGATACGCCTCCTTCATTAAACCGTCGGGACCGATTCCCGAATTTATAACCACCTTAACCGGCATTACCGACCAAATGGTGGAGTCTGCTCCGTCTGTGGAGAGTGTAATGGCCCAGATGGCTCCTCTGTTGGAGGATGCGGTGCTGGTGGGGCATAATGTTGCGTTTGACCTCAGTTTTTTGCAGCGGGGGTTGGATATTTCGGGGTATCGTCCCTTTTCCGGAAGGGTTCTCGATACCCTGGATTTTTTGCGTATGCTGTTCCCCATGCTTGGCAGCCTGCAGCTGTCTATGGTTACACAAACCATGGAGATTCCCCATGACCGCCCTCACCAGGCAGATTCGGACGCAGAAGCAACGGCTCTTCTATGGGTGAAGGTGCTGGAGCGCTTCGAGGATTTGGATCTGTTGACGGTGCAGCGCCTTTCCTATCTGTTCGAAATGGAAAATACCGATCTCAGCTGGTTTCTTAAGGAAATTCAGGGGTTGAAGGAAGCCGCTACTCCGCTGGATCCCGATTTAAACCGGTATTTCCGCCAATATTCCCTGAAAGCCGGAGAATGGGGTGAGGACAAGAAGCCCCGGGACGGCAAGGAATGGCTGGACAAACCCTTCGAGGAGTTTCATGGCTATCTAACGGATCGGATGAAGGAGAAATTCCCCGGCTACGAGGAGCGGCCTGCCCAGGCGCAGATGATCCGTGATGTGCAGGGGGCATTATCCGACAGTGCTCACCTGTTGATTGAGGCGGGAACGGGGACGGGAAAGTCCTTGGCATATCTGATTCCTGCCCTCCATTACGGCATCAGCGAAGAGAAGAAAATTGTGGTCAGCACCCATACCATCCAGCTGCAGGAGCAGCTGCGCCAGCGGGATATCCCGCTTTTGCAGGAGCTGTTTCCTTTTGGGTTCCAGGCGGCAGTGCTAAAGGGCCGCAATCATTACCTGTGCCTCCGCAAGTTCGAGACCAAGGTGAATACGGCGGACTTTGCCAATGGCCGCGATGACCGGCTGACGGCGGCGCAGATGACCGTGTGGCTCTCCGACACGGAGCGTGGAGACGATGAGGAGCTTTATTTGACCTCCAAGGGCAATGACTTTTGGCAGGATGTGCAAAGCGATGCGGATTCTTGCCTGAACCGCCACTGCCCCTGGTTCCGGCGCTGCTTTTACCATCGGGCCAAGCATGAATCGACCCAGGCGGACGTGATTATCGTCAACCATTCCCTGCTGTTTACGGATATTAAAGCGGAAAACCGGCTGCTGCCGGCTTATTCCCAATTAATCGTGGACGAGGCTCATCACTTCGAGGAGGTAGCGGCCAAGCATTTGGGCTTGGAGCTGCATTACCTGAGCTTTGTGCACACGTTGACATGGCTGTATAAGGATTCCCGTTCGGGGCTCCTTCCGCTGGTATCCATGCGTATTCAGGAGCATGCAGCTGGGGATAAAGCATCCAAGTGGCTGCGGGCGATTGTGGACGTGGAGGAGAAGCTGGTGGAAGCCAAGGAGCACTGGGATGAGCTGTCCCAGCTGCTGTATGACTTTGCGGGAATGTCGGCCGGCGCCTCTGACCCTGCATCGGCGGAAGCCGGACAGCTGGTAGTGCGGGTTAAACCCGCTATGCTTCCTCCCGGCTGGGAGACCCTCCGGAAGATGGAGGAGAATATTTACGTTGGCCTTGGTGAGGCTTCACGGCAGCTGGACCGGCTGCTGAATGACTGGAAGGATGTCCAGGATGAGCTGGGCATACAGACCCTGGTGACGGATTTGAACGGAGCTGGCAAGGATCTGGACAGGCACCGGGATACTCTGCACAGGTTTATGCATATGCCCGAGCAGGATGATGTATATTGGCTGGAAGCAAGCAGCCAGTTCAAGAGCAAGTCCCTTCAATTGGTAAGTGTTCCTGCGGATGTAAGCGCCATTCTTCGACAGTTCTTTTTTGATGCAAAAGATAGTATAATATTGACATCTGCCACCTTGTCCGTGGACAAGAAATTTCATTATATCTGCGAACAGCTGGGGCTTATGGAGAATAGCCCGTCCGGCAAGGTACGGACGGTGATTCTGCCATCCCCCTTCCAATACAGGGAGCAGGCACTGGTAGCCGTGCCCCGCGATTTTCCCAATATTAAGGGCAGTGCCGCCGAAGCGTATTATATCGAGAAGCTGACGGAATCCCTGCGCGATGTCGCGGTGGCGACTAACGGAAGAATGCTTGTGCTGTTCACCTCGTACCGGATGCTGAAGGCGGTTCACCAGAGGCTGAAGGAAGAGCTGGCCCCAAGAGGGATTCAGGTGCTGGGGCAGGGGATGGACGGCGGCAACCGGAGTAAGCTGACGCGGATGTTCAAGGACAGTGCCGCAAGCGTTCTGCTGGGCACCAGCTCCTTCTGGGAGGGTGTGGACATTCCCGGAGATGCGTTAAGCTGCCTGGCTATTGTGAGACTGCCTTTTCAGCCGCCCAACCATCCTCTTGTGGAGGCCAAGTGCGAGCTTTATAAGGAAAAAGGACAGAACCCCTTTATCAAATATTCAGTGCCCCAGGCGGTTATCCGCTTCAAACAGGGCTTCGGTCGGCTGGTGCGGACCGCTACCGATAAAGGAACGGTTATTGTCTATGATACCCGGGTGATTGATACGGCATACGGCAAGCATTTTCTTTACTCCCTGCCCGGGCCGAAGATTGAGCATATGACAACTTCGCAATTGGTGCCGAGAATCATGGAATGGATGAGGAGTGAGGAAGGTTGAAAACGGAGAAGATTTCGGAGGCCGTCGTACGAAGGCTTCCGGTATATCTGAGGTTTCTCAATGAATTGAACATGAAGAATGTCCAGACGGTGTCGTCCCAGGACCTGGGCAACAAGCTGGACCTAAACCCGGCCCAAATCCGAAAGGACCTGGCGTATTTCGGGGAGTTCGGCAAAAAGGGAATCGGGTACGATGTGAACTATCTGATCGAGAAGATCCGGCAGATTCTGAAGCTGAACCAAGACATTGCCGTTGCCCTGGTGGGAGCGGGAAACCTGGGACGGGCGCTGTGCAACTATAATGTCTATCTGAAGGACAACATGAAGATTACGGCCATCTTCGACGACAGTCCGGACAAGGTGGGCACCAGCATCAACAACCTGCAGGTGCATCCCATGAAGGAGCTGGTTGGCATTATCCGCGAGGAGGCTATCCGGATCGGCATTATCACGGTTCCGGCTTCGGACGCCCAGTCGGTAGCGGATGAGTTCGTGCGCGGCGGGGTAGAGGCGATTCTGAACTTTGCACCGGTAATTATTAAGGTTCCGATGCACATCCGGGTGCATAATGCGGACTTTACGACGGATCTGCAAAGCCTGGCCTATTACTTGGACGAATAGTCAACAGCATAAAGGATACAATGCACCAAAGGGATGTCCCCATCAGGCGGGCATCCCTTTTTTGGTGTTTAATATCCAATTTATTCCACTATTATCCTGCAAAAGTGCATCTATTCTGCCGGAATGTCGACGCTTGCTGCATCCCAAATGCAAAAGTGCATCTATTTGTCGCCGCATTGCTTCATAACGCTCCCATCTGACGAAAATAACTGCACTTTTGCAGGATAGGCGGTAAAAACGAAGGTTTGTCTCTTAAATAAATGTACTTTTGCATTTCGGACGGGGCTGGGAGTAACAGCGCCCGCTGGCACAAGCCGCCAAATAAAAAGGCTGCAATCATTGATTGCAGCCGGCTGTGGACCGCCGCGGGGCGGTCTATTTACTTATTGGTTACGCGTACTTCAACACAATACCGTCCAGGATGTCAGCCACGTTCTCGCAGGCATCTGTGGTCAGCTCCAGCTGCTCATACATTTCCTTCAGCTTGAAGTCATGGTATGGGTCCTTGGGAGCCTGGAAAATCTCCTTGATGCCTTGACGAAGCAGCTTATCTCCTTCGTTCTCCATACTGTTGATCTTCACGGTAAATTCGGCAATCTGCATATATTTCTTCTTGGACAGCAGCTTGATGGCGTCCAGAATGTACTGGCAGGCATTCACCAATACAACCGAAAACTCCTTCATGTAATGATCCGTTGCCTGGATATTCAAATAATCAAACCGCGCGATGCATTCTTCAATGCCGTCGATCACGTCGTCCATCTTGGCAGCCAGAGCCAGAATGTCCTCCCGGTCGATGGGGGTAATAAACACCTTGTTCAGTCCGCGGAAAACGGAGTGGGTAATGGTGTCTCCCTTATGCTCCAAGTCACGGAGCTCCTGCTGGTAGGCGGTAGGAGAGCCTTCGCTCATCATCGCCTGGCGGAATACGTGGGCAGCCTGAAGCGTATTCTCTGCGGATTGTGTCAGCAGTACGTAAAAATCCTCGTCCTGTTTCTTGCCGATTGCCATGTCCAAAGACCTCCAAGGCTTGCGGGCATTCAAAAGCCCGTTTATTCGAAAACTTATGCATCATGTGCTATGCATCCGTAACTCTTAAAATACCATATTCTCCGGCCCGTATGCAATGGATCTTTTCTTGATTTTCCCTTCCGGGCATTGTAGAGTGAAGAAAAGAGATTGCCTGCGGCACTTCTATTCCGCAGCAACAGGAAAGGGGCTTATCGGATGACCCGACTGGTTATTGAAAATGGTGTTTTTGTCACCGGCGACGCTGCGCGCCCGGTAGTGAAAGGATATATGGCGGTAGAGGCTGACCGGATAACGGAGCTTGAGGAGGGCGCTTATCCCGGCCAACCGGGTGAGAGCAACGTCCAGCGCCTGGACGCCCGCGGCAAGCTGTTTATGCCCGGCTGGGTGAATACCCATGGCCATGCGGCGATGGCTTATTTGCGCGGCTACGGGGATGATCTGGCACTGCAGGTATGGCTTTCGGAGAAAATGTGGCCCAATGAAGCCAAATTTACAGCTGAGGACGTACGGTACGGGACTCTTCTCTCCATTGTGGAAATGATGAAGGGCGGCACCACGACCTTCGTGGATATGTATGACCATATGGATGAAGTGGCCAAGGCTGTGGAGGAATCCGGGATCCGCGCCGTTTTGGCCCGCGGGGTCATCGGACTGTGTCCGCCAGAGGAGCAGGACCGGAAGCTGCAGGAGGCGGTTCGGTTCGCCAGAGAGTGGAACGGCAAGGCGGACGGACGAATCACCACGATGATGTCGCCTCACGCTCCTTACACCTGCCCGCCCGATTATATTGAACGCATCGTGCAAGCCGCTCATGAGCTGAATCTGCCTATTCACATTCATATGTCCGAAACCATCCGGGAGGTGGAGGAGAATGTGGCCCAATACGGCCTGCGCCCGGCCGCCCATCTGGAGAAGCTGGGCGTATTCGGCCGGCCCTGCCTGATTGCCCATGGGGTTCATTTGACGGATGACGAAATCGATATTCTGTGCCGGTATGATGTGCGCATCAGCCATAATCCGGGCAGCAATCTCAAGCTGGCCAGCGGCGTGGCTCGGGTGCCGGATCTGCTTGCCGCGGGTCTTCTGGTTTCCCTTGGCACGGACAGCTCCGCCAGCAATAATAATCTGGACATGTTCGAGGAAGCGCGCCTGGCCGCCCTGATCCATAAGGGGGTCTCCGGCGATCCCACTGCCGTTCCGGCTACTGTTGCATTCCGCATGGGTACGGCCGACGGGGCCAAATCACTGTGGCTGCCGGATACCGGTGTCCTGAAGGCGGGGATGAAGGCGGACTTCATCGGCCTGGATAATAACCGTCCCCACTTCTACCCCCGGACAGACTACGTATCCCATATCATCTATTCCGCCTCTGCCGGGGATGTTACCGATGTATGGGTGAACGGCAAACAAACAGTGAATAACGGGGAATGCCTCACGCTGGATGAGGAAAAAATCAAGGCCGAATTCCAACGCCGCTATGAGGGGATTATCGGAAGATAAGCTCCGCATGAAGCCTGTTAACGGAGCTTGAGGCCGCTACAAGAGGGATGGGAGAATGAGCCGCTGGAAAAAGAATGTGCTTCTGGGGAGTATCTGCTTGGCTGTACTGCTCCTTGGACTGTTTATATTCGGGGAGCGTCTGACCTCGGGGGAATGGCAGGAGAAGAAGGAGGCGGTTCTGGCCGCCTACAGCCAGACCATGATGGTGAAGGCCGACCGGGTGGACACCTTTATTGGAACGGAAACCTGGCGCATCGTCTTCGGAGAAGACAAACTCCAGAAAAAAATGATCGTATGGATCGGGGAGGATTCCGGGATTCATACTGAATATGAGTCCGACGGCATCTCCATGGACAATGTATCGGCGAAGGTGACTGCAGTGGACCCCGCCGCCCGCATTCTCCGGGTCACACCGGGCAAGCTGGAGGGAGAGCTGGTGTGGGAGGTTTATTACGAACGCGTCCAGGAAAACGGACCCACGGAAGGCTTCTACGGCTATTACCGGTTCGCCGACGGCGAACTGCTGGACACCTACCGGTTGGGAGCAAAAGGTTGAATGTTGTCAAGACACCTGAGAAGGTGTCTTTTTTCTTTCCACAAATTCGCTAAGAAGTATTCACAAAGTTGATATACTCTAGTATATAAAAAGATGATATACTCATTATTATGTTAGTATTCATTCTAAATAACGAATGGTTTTTAATTACAGGAAGGGGGACATCCCTTGAAGCTCAAAGCAACACCTATTCTGATTGCTGTTGTCGCATCGGCGGCCGTTCTGTTCGGCGGATGGTTTATTTATCATAGTGTCGCTCTCGAAAGTCCTTTGAATCATGCATTGAATGAGACAGCCGGGGTTGTGGACTACAAAGCCAGCATCTCCGGTGCAAAGACGGTGTTTAATGTCCAGCTTGACAATCAAGCTAATATACGTGAAATTGTTCACAAAATTAGCCAAAAGAACGATGAGGTAGCCGGTGACCGGGTGCCTGAAATCAAAGTCACCAGCAATACCTCCCCGCAGCTGGAGGACTGGTGGTCCACAGCATTGTTTGATGTGGCGCAGGCCATGGAAACCCGCCGGTACGCTGACATCCCGGCTGCATTGAATGCCAAGGCAGACCAGATTCAAGGGCTGTCGGTGCAAACCGAGATGGATGACGATAATGTATATGTGCGTCTGACGGAAGGGGAGCATGTGAAGTTTGTGATCCTGCCGCGTACCGCTGCCAAGATGGGAGTGTGGAGTCAATGATGAAATACGGGAAGGAAATTCTTATTGGCATCGTCCCTGTTATTATTGCGTTTCTTGCCTTTATCGGGCTTAATGTGATTCCGGTTGTATTTATGGGCTTGATCGCAGCAGCTTTGTTTATGATTACAAGAGCCAGAACCGGAGGAGCCGCGGCGGTAAGTGCTGTGGACCGGAAATCCAAAAGCCGGGCACCCTCCTATATGACCTTTGAGGATATCGGCGGACAGGACCGGGCCAAGAATGAGCTGAAGGAAGCGCTGGATTTTATTATTAAGCATGAGGATATTAAACGGTTGGGAATCCGTCCTCTGAAGGGGATTTTGCTGGAGGGCCCTCCGGGCACAGGAAAAACCCTGATGGCCAAAGCGGCTGCTCATTATACCAACTCGGTGTTTGTGGCCGCGTCCGGCTCAGAGTTTGTGGAGATGTATGTGGGTGTGGGAGCCAGCCGTGTCCGCGATCTGTTTAAGGATGCCCGGAACCGTGCCCAGAAGGAAGGCAAGGACAGCGCCATTGTGTTCATTGATGAGATTGATGTGATCGGTGGCAAACGCTCCGGCGGCCAGCACAAGGAATATGACCAAACCCTGAACCAGCTCCTGACGGAGATGGACGGCATTCATACCTCGGACACTCCCCGGGTTCTTATTATGGCAGCTACGAACCGCAAGGAAATGTTGGACAGTGCACTGCTTCGTCCCGGCCGTTTCGACCGCCATATTACCGTGGATCTGCCGGACCGCAAGGGCAGAATGCATATTCTGAAGCTGCATGCCAAGAACAAACCTCTTGAAGAGTCGGTTAATCTGGATAGGGTGGCCGACGAGACCTTCCAATTCTCCGGCGCCCAGTTGGAGAGTGTAATGAACGAAGCGGCTATCTACGCTTTGCGGGACGGTCTGGAGAAGATCAGCCAGCAGCATCTGTCCTTGGCCGTGGATAAGGTCATGATGGGCGAACGTTCGGACCGGGAAGCCTCCAAGGAAGAGAAGATCCGTGTTGCGTACCACGAGCTGGGTCATGCTATTGCCGCCGAGCTTCTGAAATCCGGCTCCGTCTCTCAGGTTGCTCTGTCCCCGAGAGGCCAGGCGCTTGGATATGTGCGGCATAATCCGCAGGCTGAGCAGTACCTTTATACCAAGGAATACATCGAAGAGAAGATTATGATCGCTCTTGGCGGCGCTGTTGCCGAAGAAATGTTCTACGGCGGCCGCAGTACAGGCTCCCGCAATGACTTCGAACAGGCGCTGTCTATGGTGAAGAATATGATGGATGCGGGGCTGACACGTCTCGGCATTATCGACCGTGAGATGATGACCAAGGAAGAGCTCATGAAGGAGAATGCGTCCATTATGGACGAGCTGACCACCCGTACCCGGAACCTTCTGGAAAAGCACCGCCGTGTCTTCGAGCAATCCCTGGACATTCTGATGCGGGAAGAAGTGATGTCGGGCGAGCAGTTCAGAGCACTGCTTAAGGAAAAAATAGCGGCCGTAGATGAACTCAAGGGCGTTTCCGCATAGTGCCAAAAAAAGGCGAAAACTTAAGAGAAGTGGGGAGACAGGCTTGCGCTCCTCACTTTTTTTTCGTATGCTTAGATAGGGTCATTTTCTATTATTGTCGAAATATCGAATGTTTGTCCTCATCCGAACCCAAGCGGGTGGAAAAATGGTATGATAGCTCATGGCAGAAAAGCTGACCTGGACCTGCACGCCCGGGAGGCTTTTTCTTTGCGAATCGGATCTTGGGGCTTGGATACAATGTATAAGAGCCCGGTTTGCATTTGCAAACGTGTGAATGTCCTACATAAATATAACAAGGAATGGGTGAAAAGAGTGCAATTCAAACGGATTGGTGTAATTGGGGCCGGCACGATGGGCCAAGGCATCGCCGAAATGCTGGCGGTGAAGGGGATGGAAGTTTTCCTGGTGGAAAAAACCCCCGAAAAACTGGATCAGGCTTGGGACATGATCGTGGTCAGCCTGGACAAGCAGATTGAAAAATGGGCCATTACGGTCTCTGAAAAGAAGCTGATTCTCTCCAAAATCCACAAGGTTTACGCGCTGGACAAAATCGCCGAATGCGACATGGTGATTGAAACCATCAGCGAGGATCTGGAAGCTAAAAATGAAGTGATCCGCAGCCTGGACAAGATTTGTCCGCCGGAAGTTATTCTGGCCAGCAATACCTCCACACTCAGCCTGACCCAGTTGGCAGCGGAAACCACGCGTCCCGACCGGGTTATCGGCATGCACTTCCTGCATCCGGTAGCGAAGATCGACCTGGTGGAAATCATCCGCGGCTTGAAGACCTCGGAAGAAACCTTCCAGCTGACCCGCGAATTCGTAGAGGAAACCATCACCAAGAAGGGTATTCAAGTCTACGAATCCCCGGGATTCGTCACCACCCGCCTGGCATGTACGCTGATCAACGAAGCGCTGCATGTGCTGGCTGAGGGCGTTGCTTCCGCTGAAGATATTGACTCCGCTATGAGAATCGGCTATGACTTCCATTACGGCCCGCTTGAAATGTGCGACCGTTTCGGTCTGGACTCCGTTCTTGCCGCTATGGAAGGCATGTTCCGTGAATTCGGCGATATCAAATACCGCCCGAGCTTCCTGCTGAAGCAAATGGTCCGCGCCGGCCAATTGGGCACCAAAGTCGGACAAGGATTCTTCAGCTATGACAAGGATGGTGACCGTCTGTGAAAATTCTCGTAGTTAACGCAGGTAGCTCTTCTCTCAAATACCAGCTATATGATATGAATGATGAATCCGTACTGGCCAAAGGCCGCGTCGAGCGGATCGGCATGGACACCGCCATTCTGGTGCACGAGCCGACAGATAAGCCGGAGCTGAAGGAAGTCAGTGAAATTCTGGATCACAATGTGGCCATCAAGAAGGTTGTGGATTGCCTGGTTCATCCGGAGCACGGCGTCATTTCCTCCATCAGCGAGGTGGAAGCTGTCGGACACCGTGTGGTACAAGGTGGCGACCTGTATTCCGAATCCGTGCTAGTTACGCCTGAAGTGAAGGCAGGCATCACCAGCCTGTTCGACCTGGCGCCGCTGCATAATCCGGCCCACATGATGGGGATTTCCGCTTGTGAAGTCAACATGCCCGGCGTACCGCAGGTTGTGGTATTCGATACGGCGTTCCATGCTACTATGCCGGAGAAGGTCTTCATGTACCCGCTCCCGCTTCGTCTGTACAAGAAGCACAAGGTGCGCCGCTACGGGTTCCACGGCACCTCTCACTTCTACGTCAGCCATGTGGCTGCCCAGTTCCTGGACAAGCCGCTGGAAGACACCAAAATCATTACCGCGCACATTGGCAACGGCGGCTCCGTTACAGCTGTTATGGGCGGCAAATCCTTCGATACTTCCATGGGTATGACTCCTCTGGAAGGCCTTATGATGGGTACACGCAGCGGCGACATTGACCCGGCCATCATCCCGTTCGTGATGGGCAAGGAAGGCATTGGCCCGATGGAAGCCAACTTCATGCTGAACAAACACAGCGGTCTGCAAGCCATCTCCGGCGGCTCCAGCGACATGCGTGAAATTGTGGAAGGTATGGAGAAGGGCGACAAGGGCTGCACCTTGGCTTACGAAATGTACGAATACCGCGTCCGTAAGCAAATCGGCGCTTATGTAGCCGCTATGAACGGTGTGGACGCTATCGTGTTCACTGCCGGTGTAGGCGAAAACTCCGCCGTGCTGCGTCTGAGCATTCTTGAGCAGCTGAGCTGGATGGGCGTTGATGTGGATCCGGAACTGAACAAAATCCGCAGCGGCGAGCCGCGTCTGATCACCAAGGAAGGCTCCCGTGTGAAGGTTCTGGTTATCCCGACCAACGAAGAGCTGGTTATCGCCCGCGACACCCATGAAATCGTAAAGAAATCCCATAAGTAAGTCACAGCTACTCTATTTCCGGGAGGCTCCCTATATGGCGGTACAGTGCATGATCCGGGAGGTTGGCACCCATGCAGGCGAAACAGTCCGCATCGGCTGCTGGCTCCACAATGTGCGGTCCAGCGGTAAAATCGTATTTCTTCAACTGCGTGACGGCTCAGGCTATATCCAAGGCGTTGTGGTAAAAAGTGAAGTCCCCGAAGAGGTTTGGACAGCAGCCAAGTCGCTGACTCAGGAAAGCTCTCTTTATGCCACCGGTGTGGTCCGTGAGGAACCCCGCAGCCAAAGCGGCTATGAGCTGACCGTTACCGGAATTGAAATCATCCAGATTACACAAGACTATCCGATTACCCCTAAGGAACACGGCGTGGATTTCCTGATGGATCATCGCCACCTGTGGCTGCGCAGCCCCAAGCAAAGGGCTGTGATGGTTGTCCGCGCAGAGATTATCCGTGCGGTGCAGGAGTTTTTTGATACCCGCGGCTTCAAGCTTGTGGACCCGCCGATTCTGACTCCGTCCTCTTGCGAGGGAACCACGGAGCTGTTCCATACCAAATATTTTGACGAGGATGCTTTCCTCACCCAAAGCGGACAGCTGTATATGGAAGCAGCCGCCATGGCACTGGGCAGAGTATATTCCTTCGGCCCGACCTTCCGTGCGGAAAAATCCAAAACCCGCCGGCATTTGATCGAGTTCTGGATGATCGAGCCGGAAATGGCGTTTGTGGATCTGGACGAAAGCCTGCGCGTTCAGGAGCAGTTTGTGTCCCATGTGGTGCAGAGCGTTTTGGCCAACTGCCGCAAGGAGCTGGAGGTGCTGGAGCGGGATATCTCCAAGCTGGAGAAGATCACCGCCCCGTTCCCGCGGATCACCTATGACGATGCCATCAAGTTCCTGCAGGAAAATGGTCATGACGTTCCTTGGGGTGAAGACTTCGGCGCACCGCATGAGACGGCCATTGCCGAAAGCTTCGACAAACCCGTCTTCATCACCCACTATCCGACGGCGATCAAGGCCTTCTACATGAAGCCGGACCCGAACCGTCCGGAGGTAGTGCTCTGCGCCGATATGATCGCACCGGAAGGCTACGGCGAGATCATCGGGGGCAGCCAGCGGATTGACGATCCTGAGCTTCTGGAGTCCCGTTTCTCCGAACATGAGCTGTCCAGGGAAGCTTACCAATGGTATCTGGATCTGCGCAAGTACGGCACTGTGCCCCACAGCGGCTTCGGCCTCGGGCTGGAACGCACCGTAGCCTGGATTTGCGGTCTGGACCACGTACGGGAAACCATTGCGTTCCCGCGGCTTCTGTATCGTCTGTACCCTTAACTACATCCCCCAGGTAAACAATGGAGAACTAACCCACTTTTGGGGGATAAATACTATGCATCTTGGAAGAGCCTTGAATACTCGGGGCTCTTTTCCCATAGAAAGACATGGCGGGAGGGACCAAGGGATGAGCAAAACGAATGATCCATGGAAAGACCTGCGGGACGGGGTGCTGGCGGGGCTGCACTCCGGCTCCATCGCCGTTCCCATGCTGTTGCTGACGGGATATGCCAAGCTGGATTTATCCGAGCCGGAAGCGATGCTGCTTCTGCAGCTGATCGGGTTCCGGGATCGTGAGCATAATGATTTTCCAACACCAGGGGAACTGGCAGACAGAATGAGTCTGACAGAGGAGAAGGTATCCTCCACTCTCCAAAAGCTGGTGAAGGAAGGCTTCATCGGCATCGATGAAGCAAGTGATTCCTTAACGGGAATGCGCTATGAGCGGTACAACCTGGACGGGCTGTGGGAGCAGTTGGCTATGGTGATTACCATGGAATCCGGTCAGGAGCCGGAAAAAGCTGCGCCCGCTGTCAAAAGCCCGCCGCCGGAACCAGCTGCCGCCGGCAACCGAAAAAACGACCGCTCCCAACAGGAAGGGAACATCTTCCTCTTGTTCGAACGGGAATTCGCCCGTCCGCTGACTCCGATGGAGATGGAGACGATCACGGGTTGGCTGGACCAGGACCGGTATCCGGTGGAACTGGTGAATATGGCCCTGAAGGAAGCGGTGTTCGCCGGGAAGATCCATTTCCGGTACATCGACCGAATTTTGTTGGAATGGAAGCGCAACAAAGTATTTACCCCGGAGCAGGCCAAGGAATTTGCACAGCGTTTCCGCGGCGGCAGATAAAAGCAAGTGAAGAAGGAAAAGCCTTGACGGTGGTAAGGTGCCGTCAAGGCTTTTTGGTATTTATAATAAAGTGGTGATTACTCAGGAAGCTCCGGAAATTGCCGGAGGACATCGTGGAAGGTATCGTAGGGCAAATAGGGCATCTGCAACCGGCGGCATTCATCCTCCAGATGGGAGCGGGCAAAAATCAGGTCTGCAAAAGCGGCCCCGGCAAAATCGGTAATGCTGTCGCCGATCATGATCCGGTAATACTCCTCCTGGGGATATTGCCGCATCACCGTGCTTTTACACATGCCGCAGTCGCTTTCGCAATGCTCATCGCAGGGATGGGAGGAGTGTATACGGATATGGGTGCCGCTGAAATCCGCGTTGTTGCAATAAATGTTGGAGGGCGCGATGCCAAACGGCTCAAGGGCCGGATACAGGATAAAATCCATTCCTCCGCTGGTTACGAGAAACTCCACGTTGTGCGTCCTGCAGAAATCCAGAAGCTCCTGCAGGCCGCTTCTGATCTGGAGCTGGCCTTGGATAAACTCCACCAGTTGGGGTTTGAGCGAGCTGGGCATGAGGCCGAACAACATGTCCACACCCTCACGGATGGACATTTCCTTGGTTGTGGTGCGCCGCAGAATTTCCTCCGCACCTTCCGGACGAAAATGCTTAAACAGCTCAACTACATTATCGGTCAGGGTGATCGTACCGTCGAAGTCGCAAAAGATGACTGGTTTACGTATACTCATAAGCTTTGCCGCACCTCTTGGCTGAGACCTTCGCCGATCTCCGCCGCCCGGGCCACACAGCGGTTGATACCGGCTTCCACAATGCCGCTCAAACCCTGCCTTTGGAACTCCTCAATGGCCATCTGTGTGGTGCCATTGGGGGAGGTAACCTTGCGCCGGAGCTCGGCAGGCTCCTCGCCTGTAAGCTTCACCATGGAGGCGGCGCCAAGCACAGTTTGAACCGTCAACTGCTTGGCCAGTTCCGGGGACAGTCCACCCTTCACGCCTGCGGCGATCATGGATTCCATGAAGTAGAAGGCATATGCCGGACCGCTTCCGGAAATACCCGTCAGGATATTCATCTTCTCCTCGGGGATGGGATACGCTTCGCCGATGGCACGGAACAGGGACAACCCCATATTCTGCTGGGATTCCGTTGTTTCCGGGGAAAAGCAAAGCCCGGTAGCGCCCAGACCGATGGAGCTGGGGGTATTGGGCATGGTGCGGACAATGGGCATCCCCTCAGGGACAAGTAAGGTGAGTGTATCCAGAGACAATCCCGCCACCATGGAAACCAGGAGCTGTGAAGGGGTTAGAAACCGGTTGAATTCCTCGAAGGCCTGCCGGACATCCTTGGGTTTCATGGCCAGAATGACGATGTCCGCCTGGCGGATAAAGCTTTCCTTCTCGTCCGGTGTAAATGCGGCATGGACTCCATACGTATCCCGCATGATTGTAAGATGGTCAGCGTTACTGCGGTTCATAATGTAGATTTGATCGGCTCGGACAGTCTTTTGTTGAATCAGGTTTTTGAAGATGGGTTCAGCCATTGATCCGGCGCCGATAAATGTGATTTTTTTACCTGTAAGCGGCATCTGGATTCCACTCCTTTTGATTACTTTTTCTATTGATCCTACCCGCGGATCTGGCCGCTTCCGTATACCAGGAACTTCGTGGAGGTCAAGGCAGGCAGCCCCATGGGGCCCCGGGCGTGAAGCTTCTGGGTGCTGATGCCGATCTCGGCGCCATAGCCAAATTCGAAGCCGTCAGTAAACCGTGTCGACGAGTTATGGTAAACCGCTGCCGCGTCCACTTCCTGCAGGAATCGTTCCGCCCGTTCGGGATGTTCGGTTACAATACATTCGGAATGCTGGGTCCCAAACCGGCGGATATGCTCCAGCGCTTCATCCAAACTCTCCACGATGCGGACATTCAGAATATAGTCGTTATATTCGGTGGCATAATCCTCGTCGGTTGCTTCCTCCATAGGACCAGCAATACGGATGGAGGCGGGACAGCCGCGAAGCTGCACACCCAGGGTGCGGAAGGTTTCGGCAATACCCGGCAGATACGCTTCGGCGAATTCCTCGTGAAGCAGCAGGGTTTCCATGGAATTGCAGACAGAGGGGCGCTGTACCTTGGCATTGACGGCAATATTCAGAGCAATGGTCGGGTCTGCAGTTTCGTCCAGGTAGGTGTGGCAAACACCTGCTCCGGTTTCGATGACGGGAACCGTGGCATTGGCTACCACCGTCTGGATCAGCATCCGGCCGCCGCGGGGAATCACCACGTCCAATAGACCGTTTAGCTTCAGCATTTCATCGACAGAAGCGCGGTCGCTGGAGGTGATCAGCTGCAGGGCCTCCGGAGGAACAACGGTTGTGGCCAAGGCGGCTCTCAGCACCTCTACAATGCGGATGTTGGAGCTCAAGGCATCCGAACCTCCACGGAGCAGCACGGCATTTCCCGATTTCAGGCAAAGGCCTGCGGCATCCACTGTCACATTAGGCCTTGCTTCATATATGATGCCAATCAATCCAAGGGGCACACTGACCTTGCGGATAACCAGCCCATTGGGCCGTTCGAATTGGTCCAGTACATCCCCTACAGGATCAGGCAAGCCGATTATTTGGAGCAGTCCTTCGGAAATGCCTTGAATTCGTTTTTCATCCAGCGCCAAGCGGTCCAACAGCGATTCGCCGATGCCGCTTTGTTGGCCTCTGGCCAAGTCCTCTTGGTTGGCGGCGATAATCGAGGCGCTTTCCCGGACCAGAGCCTCTGCCATGGCCCGCAGGGCGTCGTTTTTTTGGCGGGTGGTCAGCTTTGCCATCCGGATGGAGGCCTCTTTACCCAACAGCGCTTTTTGAACAACCTCACTCATCGTTAAAGCCCTCCTTATTAATGAAAAAATATTATTCGGACAGGGTGATCCATTCATCCCGGTGGATGACTTCAATGCGGGCAACGTCCACCCGCTTCTGCACTTCCTCGGTGCTGAGTCCTGCAACAGCCTTCAGCTGCCAGGATTCGTAATTGACAACCCCCCGGCCGATTACGCCGCCCTCGGGATTGATAACCTCTACCACATCTCCGGGATGGAAGTCACCTTTGACACCGGTAACCCCTGCGGGCAGCAGGCTTTTACCTCCGGCCAACAGCGCTTTTTCGGCGCCGGCATCCACCAGGACGGAGCCGTGGGGGACGGAAAGGAAACCGACCCATTGTTTTTTGATGGGGAGCTTGTTGAGGCTTGTGGTAAAATAAGTGCCTTTGCCTGTGCCTTGTACCGCAGCGGTTAAATCACCGGGCTCTGTCACCTGGCCGATAAAAACGGGAACACCGCCTCTGGTGGCAATGCGGGCGGCATCCAGCTTGGAGCTCATGCCCCCGGTGCCAACGGAGGAGCCAGCCCCTCCGGCATACTCCAGGATTTCCTGTGTAATCTGGTCTACCTGAGGAATACGGACGGCGGAAGGAGTTATCCGGGGATCGCCGGTGTATAATCCGTCCATATCGGTGATGATCACCAGCTGCCGGGCCTTCACCAGATTGGCAACCAAAGCGGATAACGTATCATTTTCGCTGAATTTCAGCTCCGCTACCGATACGGTGTCGTTCTCATTAATGACAGGCACAATGCCGTGAGTCAGCAGCTCTTCAATGGTCATCAGGGCGTTGTGTCCCCGCTGGCGGCTGGAAAAGTCGGTACGGGTCAGCAGGATCTGGGCTACGGCGATTCCACTCTGCTGGAATGCTTCATTGTAGGCCTGCATGAGAAGGGCCTGGCCCACAGCGGCGGAGGCTTGTTTTTCATGCAGCAGCTTGGGGCGTTTGGCATAACCGATGGTGGTGAAGCCTGCGGCTACGGCGCCGGAGGTGACCAGGAGCACCTGGTGGCCGGATTTCTGCAGGGCAGCCAGCTCATCCGCAAAAAAACGCACCTTGCTCCGGTTCAAGCCGCCTTCCGCGGAGGTAAGCGAGCTGCTGCCGATTTTGACAACGATTCGGGTCATACCATCAACTCTCCTGTAGACAAAATAAAAAGCTTCCGTCCTCCAAAACATGAAGGACGAAAGCTGTATGCTTCCGCGGTACCACCTTGATTGACGCCGGCAGGGCGCCCTCTTAAGTCCCTGGTAACGGCAGGGGCCGTTCAACTCATCGTTGACCGTTCAGGGGCGGGTTCTGCTGTTTCCGTAAGTGGCGGCAGGCTCTTGCAGCCGGGAAGCCTGCTCTCTGGGCGCCGGGAAGGCAACGTACTATTCCCATCGATACGTTATCGCAATAAAACTCTTTTGTTTAAGATAGCATTCTGCGGCAGCTTTGTAAAGCATAGCAACTGTCTTTGGGGGGGATCCGCCGGGGTATGCCGTGGAATCTTCGTGGAGCCGCCGTGGATTCACAGTAGACCATTTTGTAGTAGAGCTCTACGTGGAGCAGCTGTGGATTCACAGTAGACCTCTCCGTGGAGCGGATGTGGATTTGTGTGCAACGGAACTCAGCGACTCTTAGACATGAAAAATTAGGCTTCTGTAATTTTAACGGAACTCAGAAACTCTTAGAAGCGGGTTGGCGGCGGAATTTCCACCTTATAAGCCGATAAGAGTCGCAGAGTTCCGTTACCGCAGAAAATTTGCCAAAAACACCGTTTAAGAGTCGCAGAGTTCCGTTAGCCGCCTGTTGGATTCCGTTGAGCTCCAGAAGGCTGTAACTCGCCAGTTGAATTCCGTTGAGCTCGGCTAACGTCCAAGGAAGCTATAACCCACCAGTTGGATTCCGTTGAGCTCGGCTAACGCCCCGGAAGGCCATAACCCGCTAGTTGGTTGAGCCAATTCATATGCCTTGCGGAGCAGAAAGCCTTTGCATTAAGATGGAGAAAAGCATCTGCGAAGGAGGAGAAGCTGATGCCCCGCATCAGTCTGCTGCAAATGGATGTGGCCTTCGGGGACCCGGAGGCCAATTACCGGAACGCGGAGCGGTTGATCCGCAAGGCTGCCGCCGCCACGGATAAACCGGATCTGCTGCTGCTCCCGGAGCTGTGGGACACGGCCTATGATCTGGAACGGCTGGAGGAGCTGGGGGATTGGCAGGGAGAGCGGGTGCAAGCTTGGGCGGGCGGCCTTGCCCGGGAGCTCCAAGTCACCATTGCTGCCGGGTCCATCGCCGAAAAGCAGGAGGATGGTATCCGCAATGCATCATATATCATGGGCCGACAGGGTACTGTGATATCCCGCTACGCCAAGCTGCATCTGTTCGGGCCTATGGGGGAGGACCGGCATCTGACGGCGGGGTCCGCCCGGGAGCTGGTGCGGACAGATGGATTCACCGCAGGGATGATGATCTGCTACGACCTGAGATTCCCGGAGCTGGCCAGAGCCCTGGTTTTGGACGGGGCGGAGCTGCTCCTCATTCCTGCCCAGTGGCCGAAGCCCCGGCTTGCGCATTGGCGGACCCTGGCGGCAGCGAGGGCCATTGAAAATCAGGTGTATGTGGCCGCCTGCAACCGGGTTGGAACAGGTGGCGGGCAAGATTTTTTCGGCCACTCCCTCATCGTTGATCCGTGGGGCGAGATATTGGCTGAAGGGGGAGAAGGGGAGGAAATCGTCACTGCCCAACTGGACATGAACCGGATCAATGAAGCCCGGGAGCGGATTCCCGTGTTCCGGGACAGGCGCCCTGATGCATACGGCAGCAAGGAGAGGAGGAATTAATCCTCCAGCCCCTCTCCCGGCGCCGGATGAACGGGAGACTATGACCCGTCCTCCTTGTTCATCACCTCCCGCATCACCCCCATAAAGGCCTCTGCCGCCTTGGAGATGTACCGGCCCTTGCGGTAAGCGGCCACCAGCGTCCGGTAAGGCCGCTCCTTCAGTTGAAGATAGACGGGGCGGAAGGAGGTGCCGTGTCCAAGGGCGATCATACTGGGCACGAAGGCGATGCCCATTCCGGCAGCCACCAGAGACTGGACGGTTTCGATATTACTGCTTTCGAATACAATCCGCGGTTCAAAGCCATTGCTCCTGCACAGCTCCAGCGCAATTTGCCGGAAGCCCTGTCCCCGCTTCAGCACAATAAACGCTTCTTCCCGCAGCTGGCGGATACTGACCACTGCCGGTTCAACCGGTCCGGCACGCTCCGCCAGCGGATGGGAGGGAGGGACGGCCAGCAGGATCTCCTCATCCAGCAGCGGCTCCCAGGAGAGGTTGGAGTCCAAAACCGGCAGGGTTAACAGACTGATATCGGTCCGGCCGGCGGCGGTCAGATTTTCCAATACATTGGTGGTGTCTTCGATCAAATGGATTTCGATCCCGGGAAAACGGCTGTGGAAAAGGGGCAGCACCCGGGGCAGCATATGGGACCCGGTGATGGGGAGGGAGCCTACGTTCAGGCGGCCCTTTTTCATATCGGAAATATCCTCCATCTCCCGTTCCAGCTGGCCTACCATATCGAGAATCATCTGAGCCTTCTCCATAAACGCGGAGCCCGCATGGGTCAGCTCCACGGAATTGGTGTTCCTCTGGAACAAAAGCACACCCAGCTCCTTCTCCAGCTTGGACAGCTGCTGGCTGAGTGAGGGCTGGGCAATATGCAGCTTTTCGGCGGCGCGGGAAAAGTTTTTTTCGGCTGCTATTTGCAGGGCGTATTGCAATTGGCGCAATTCCATGATGCAATCCTCCATATGATCAGTTCGTTCAGGAGCAAGGTCTTTTATAGCTGAAAACTATAACGATTATAGATATTATATCTTGGATCAATGAAGACATTCAATGCTATGATAGCAACAGAAGAAATTGCTGCAGCGGCCAATGGCCGGGCGGCGTGTAGAGATAGATCATCAGGATAATGAAGAGGTGGCTAATGATGAGCAAAAAAACCATGTTCGAGAAAATTTGGGACAATCATGTCATCTACCAGGAGGAAGGCAAACCGAGCATTATTTATATTGACCTTCAACTGGTGCATGAGGTTACATCTCCCCAGGCTTTTGAAGGCCTGCGGCTGACCGGGCGCAAGGTACGCCGTCCCGATCTGACCTTCGCTACGATGGATCACAATGTCCCCACCAAGGACCGCTATAATATCACCGATCCGATTTCCAAGCAGCAAATTGAAACTCTCTCCAAAAACTGCGCCGATTTTGGCGTCACCCTGTTTGACCTGGATCACATTGACCAGGGAGTCGTACACGTTATGGGCCCGGAGCTGGGGCTGACCCATCCCGGCAAAACCATCGTTTGCGGCGACAGCCACACCTCCACTCACGGAGCCTTCGGCGCCCTTGCCTTTGGTATCGGCACCAGTGAGGTAGAGCATGTGCTGGCTACCCAATGTCTGCAGCAGTCGAAGCCCAAAACCCTTGAGGTGCGCATCAACGGCAAGCTGGCTACCGGCGTTACCGCCAAGGACTTGATTCTGGGCGTTATCGCTCAATACGGCACGGATTTTGCCACCGGCTATGTTATTGAATATACCGGTGAATCCATCCGCAGCCTCTCCATGGAAGAGCGGATGACCGTGTGCAACATGTCCATCGAAGCTGGTGCCCGGGCGGGTTTGATCGCTCCTGATGAGAAAACCTTCGAGTATCTCCGCGGACGGCAATACGCTCCCCAAGGCGAAGCCTTCGAGCAAGCCATCAGCGAGTGGAAAAAGCTGGTTTCGGACGAAGGTGCGGCATATGACCGCGTCGTGGAATTTGATGCAGATTCTCTGATCCCGCAGGTGACCTGGGGAACCAGCCCGGGTATGGGCGCAGGTATCAGCGACACCGTACCGGTGCCTGCCGAATTTACCACTGAGAATGAACGTAAGGCGGCCGAGAAGGCCATTGAATATATGGGACTTACACCGGGGACACCCATGTCCGATATCCCCGTGGATGTGGTGTTCATCGGCTCCTGCACCAACGGCCGTATCGAGGATCTGCGGGCGGCTGCCAAAGTTGCCAAGGGCTACAAGGTGAGCTCCAACGTGCAGGCTATGGTCGTTCCGGGCTCCGGCCGGGTAAAGGCTCAGGCGGAGAAGGAAGGCCTGGACAAAATCTTTACCGAAGCCGGATTTGAATGGCGCGATGCGGGTTGCAGCATGTGTTTGGCTATGAATCCCGATGTGTTGGTGCCGGGCCAACGCTGTGCCTCCACCTCCAACCGCAACTTCGAAGGACGTCAGGGACGGGGCGGACGCACCCATCTGGTATCTCCGGAAATGGCCGCAGCAGCAGCCATCAACGGCAAGTTCACCGATGTCCGCAACTGGCAGTTCCTGGCTTAAGAAACGCAATGGATTGAAACCAGCGCCGAAGGGAGTCTTCTATCATGGAAGCTTTTAAAACTCATACAGGTCTTGTTGGACCGGTTGACCGCGTCAATGTGGACACCGATGCCATCATCCCCAAGCAATTTCTGAAACGGATCGAACGGACCGGCTTTGGCCAGTACCTGTTCTTCGAATGGCGGTTTGACGAAGCAGGCAAGGAAATCGCCGAATTTAACCTGAATAAACCGCGTTACCAGGGTGCCTCCGTATTGCTGTCCCGGGCAAACTTCGGCTGCGGCTCCTCCCGTGAGCATGCACCGTGGGCTATCCAGGACTTCGGCTTTAAGGTAATTATCGCCCCTTCCTACGCCGATATTTTCTATAACAACTGCTTCAAAAACGGCATCCTGCCCATTAAGCTCAGCGAAGAGCAGGTGGAGGAGCTGTTCCAGCGGACAACTGCCCAGGAGGGCTACCAGCTGACTGTGGATCTGGAAAACAAGGACATCACAGACGCAGCCGGCCTGCGCATTCCCTTCGAGCTAGACGAACACCGCCGCCAATTCCTGCTGCTGGGCCTGGACGATATCGGACTGACCCTCCAGCATGAGGACGCCATTACCGCTTACGAGGGCAAACATGCCTCCCGTTTAGGTGCTAACACTTAAGTAAAGTTTGATTGGCTTATTAAACGGCATGAAAAACTCCCTGTCCGTGAGGATCAGGGAGTTTTTGGCGTCTCTTGCGGGCGGGGGTGTAAGCTCCTGCAGAAGAAGGTGGATTTTCTTCCAAAGTACGCAACAAAATGCGTTTTCCCGCGTCTATATGATGACGGTTCAGAGGGTTATTTTGCCAACCCCTGTCGCGAGAACAGCATGCAGAGGTGAATCATGAAGAAACTTGTAACAGCGTTGGTCGGTGCTGTAATGTTGGTGCTCATGTGGAGCGGAGGGGGAGGGACAAGCTATGCCGCGGACAACCAGGTCCGGCTTTTCCTGAACCGCACAGAGCTTCTGCCAGAAGTACCGCCGCGGATTGTCAATGATCTGACTCTTGTTCCGGTCCGGATTATCTCGGAGGAGCTGGGGGCAGAGGTCTCGTGGAATCAGGAAAAGCAGCAGGTTACCATCAAGCGTGATGGAGCACTCCTGCAATTGGCCATCAACAACCCCGTCGCCAGTGTGAACGGAGCGGCCTTCAAGCTGGAAACCGCCCCTGTCTTGGACAGCGGCACTACCCTGCTGCCGGTCCGGTTCGTAACGGAGAATTTGGGCATGGATGTTCAATGGGACAACCTGACCCGGTCTGTATTTCTGTTTGACAAAAGCAGCTCAATTCCGGTGTCTGGCGGGCAAACCTCGGAACCGCCCAAAGCGGGAGCATCCAACCCGCCGGCTGCAACGGCAACACCCAGTCCTGCCGCCACACCTAAACCGTCGCCATCGGTACTCCCATCGGTATCGCCTTCGGCTTCTATTACGCCGTCCGCCACGCCGACAACCAAACCATCCTATTCGTCTGCACCCACATTTCCAGGCTCAACGTCTGCACCAGGAGCAACTCCGGGCACAACCCCCTCAACGGGGCCTGATCAAGTGGTTTCCGTGATCCAATCGATTAGCTTCTCGGATGGGCGTATGACCATTACGGGCGACCGTGCTGTGCCCGAGCCGGTATTCACCCACCTGTCCAATCCGTCGCGTCTTGTTATCGATTTACCCGGCGCCCGCCTGGCTCAAACGGTGAACGGGAAACCGGTTGGACAAGTCAACGAATTGCCCATTATGGCTGAATTTTCAGAGCGGATCCGTTTCTCCCAATTCCAGGACCAGCCGCCTACAGTCCGAATCGTAGTCGACCTGAAGCAGAAAATCGACTATACTTTATTAGAAGGCAGGAACCCGGCCGAGCTTACTATCGCCATGAAGGGGTATACTTTCCTTGTGGTGCTGGATGCCGGTCACGGTGACGGAGATCCCGGGGCAATCTCCAAAATCACCGGCCGAAAGGAAAAGGACTTCAACCTGTCCATGGTGCTCAAAATCGCCAAAGCGCTGGAGAATATCCCCAACCTTCAGGTGAAGCTGACACGGCAGGATGATACGTTTGTGGAACTGAACGAACGGGCGGATTTCGCCAACCGGCTGAATGCGGATGTTTTTGTATCCGTACATGCCAACAGCTTCAGCAAAGCTACCATCAGCGGAACGGAGACCTATTACTCCAGAGATGAAAGCCGCGCTTTGGCGGATATTCTGCACAGCCGCATTTTGCCTGCTACCGGCTTCAATGACCGGGGTGTGCGCAAGAATGATCTCCGGGTGACCCTACGAACCGTCATGCCTGCGGTGCTTTGTGAAATTGGCTATCTTTCCAGCCCTGAAGAGGAAGCCGCTTTATTTACGGAGAAGCTCCAGCTCCAGACAGCAGAGGCCATCGCCGCGGGCATCCGGGAATATTTGCAGATTCCATAAGGAGGGATTGATACTTGAACAGAAGAATATGTATACTGCTGGGAGTTGCCGTTTCTTTATCGCTGATGGCCACAGGCTGCGGAGCCAAGGAGAAAAATGCCGCTTCCACCCCATCAGCAACAGGTACACCGGCCGTTTCAGGGGCACCCTCCCAGTCCGCCGCTCCCGCAACACCTTCTCCCGTACAGGAGAAGGAGGCGGCCATCAAGGCATATTTCGGCCAAGCCAACGGCGATAATACCGATTTGGTGGAAAAACAGGTCAAAATTAAATTTGACAAGGATGAGAACAAGTATCTGGCAGCGCTGAACGCCCTGAAGAAAAGCCCGTCTGCCGATGCGGTATCCTTGTGTCCCCAAACTACCTTTTTGTCCGCCAAACTGGATGCCGGCAAGCTGTCCGTCAATTTGAATCTGCCCGATGAGGACAGGCTGGGCTCCGCCGGAGAAGGACTTTTGCTGGATGCGTTCCGCAAAACCCTGTTCCAATTCAACGAAGTGGAAACCTTCGAGATCCTGGTGAACGGCAAAAAAACGGAATCCCTGATGGGCCATTTTGAGCTTCCCGAATGGTTTAAGCGTTAATCTTTGGACAGACAGATAGAGAGGAGAACACGACTTTGAAAAAAAGAGCGACAAAAGCTGTGATCGTCTTGCTTACCGCAAGTCTGACCTTGGGTACGGCTGCAATGGCTGCCCCTACCGACACGACTGCTCCCCAGTCAACGACCCAGAATGTTTCCACGAAGCCTAACCTGAGGTTTACGGATGTGCCCGTTTCCCATTGGGCCAATAAGTACATAACCAAGCTGGCATTGCTGGGGATTGTAGACGGCAAATCAGCTGGCATCTATGATCCGGGCAGCTCCGTAACCCAGGAGGAAGTGGTGACCATGCTGGTCCGGATGCTGGGACTGGAGAAAGCGGCCGGTGAGCTGCCCGCCTTTGCCTCCGATCTGCAGGTATCCGACTACGCCAAGAAATATCTGTTTATGGCCCTGGAAAAGGGGATCATCTCCTACCCGGAGGAATCCGCTGTCTCGGGATCCGGCTGGGGTACCCGCCAGGCTTCCCGGGATTGGGTGGCCAAGCTGGTCATCCGGTCTATCGGCAAGCAGGCCGAAGCCAATGAGCTGGCAAACCAAGCAACCAAGTTCGCGGATGATGCGGACATCTCCGCATCCACAAGAGGTTTTATTAACCAAGCAGTGGCACTGAAGATTGTGGATGGTTTGGATGACGGCACCTTCAAACCCACCAAATCCGTTACCCGCGCCGAAATGGCCACCTTCCTGAGCCGGACAAGCCCCTATATGGATTCCACAGATATCTCCGGTCTGGGAATTGTGGAGAGCGTCACCGACAAGGCCGTTATCTTAGGCGATGACTACGGTGACCAGAAAACCTTCGGCTTTACTGCAGATGCGGTGTTCTATGGACTGAACCAATCTGCTCCCTCTACAGCGCAGTCCCTTAAACAGGGCAATAAGCTGTTTATCGTCGTGAAGGACGGCAATGTGCTGTTTGCAGAGGTGATTGAAGAGAACGGACAGGCGGCCAATATCCTGGATGGTACGCTGGTAAATCTGGACTTCAATACCTCCCAGGTTGTGATGAAGAGCAACGGCAAGGAAATTACGGCGCAAATCCAAATTCCTTTGTCCATTGTGGATAAGGACGGCAAGGGTTTAGCCTCAATCGATTTGGTTCCGGGAACCGTGCTTACGCTGCACAGAACCGGCAGCAAGGCCAAATACACCTCCATTACCGTGAAGCATATCCCGTTGAACAAAACAGCCGAAGGGGTCATCCAATCTGTCAATCTGACAGACAAGAAGATTACCGTCCGTGAAACCGACGGCTCCACGGCAACCTATCCCATGGCCACTGCCGTAACGTATTATGCGGGTGCTGCAGGCGGGGATATCTCGGCCATTAAAGCCAAGGACAAAATTTCCTTCGTGATCAATACGGATGTGCTGACGGAAATGACTATGCTGGAGGCCTATGAGCCGCCCAGCGACAAGGGCCGGATTACGGATATCAAGGAAGACAAGAACTACAAGTACATTACCATCTTTAGTACCGCTAAAGGCAAACCTGCACTTTATACCTTTGATAACAACTTGAAGGTTACTATTCCCGGGATGGAGTTTACTACCTTCAGAGATCTGGAAATTGATGACGAAGTGAAGCTTATTCTGGATGATAGCAATAATGTAATCGAGGCCATCGCCACTAGCCGCGCATTGCAAACGGAATTTATGAATACGGTGTTTAGTTATGATGCCAAAGGCAGGGTTCTTATCGTGACGAATCAGGCCGGCAAAAAAGAATTGTACGAGCTGTCGGACACGACCGTGTTTGAGTTGTACGGCACCACCACGACCTTCACTTTGGGAACCTCCAACCTGACCGAAGGCAGAAAAATCGATATTACGGCATCTTCGGAAAAGAAAGTGAAGAAAATCAGCATTGTGTACAACTACCAAGGCACAATTGCACAGGTATCTCCGCTTTCGAGAACCATTACGCTGAAGATCGGCGAACAGTTCTTGACCCTGAATTTAGGAATGGCTGTAGGAATTGTGATCCCCAATAAGTCCACCCCTGCCATTACTGACTTGATCGTCGGTGAACCTGCGACCATCATGCTGGATTCTACCGGCACCAATATCAGCATGGTAGAGGTGTCCCGCACGTTCCTGGTTTATCTGGCCAACAAAAGCGGCAGCAACCGTCAGCTGACTCTCCGGGACCCGTTGAACGGCTCTACGACGCTGACCCTGCCTTATTCAACCAAGATCTACAATATGAACGGCCAGGAAATCACCATCGACTCCATGTCCAATGAGGATCCGTATATCATGCACTACAAAGGCACCACCATTGAGAAGGTGCAGGCGGCTCAAGTCTCCAGAGGCAATGTTCAGGCCGTGGACGCGGCGGGCGGCAAGCTTACCATATCGGAGGCGGGCTCTGCGGGCAAAACGCTGGAGGTGGGCAAAACGGCCATTGTGAAGCGTACAAGCTTATCCGACACCACTCTGGCAGACCTGAAGGCCGGCGACCGTGTGGAGGCCGTGAAGGGGCAGGATGGCGTGTACACCATTTATACCGCCAACTCCCTGGTCCGCAAAACAGACTATTATGATACCGCAACAAACAATCTGTATGTGCTCCGGGAAAGCCTGGGCGAATCACGGAATTATCCATTCCATACCAAGGCATATGTCCATCAGGGCTCCATTTCCTATTCGCCGGCAAGCATTCCTTCAGGCAAAACCGTAACCCTGTACCTGATTAACGGTAAAATCGTGGAAGTGGATATTCAGTCCTAATCCGGTTTTTGAATATGTTCAGATTCATGCACTGTGAGCCGTCAAGCACGCGGGATTCCGCAAGCTTGACGGTTTTTTTCAAGGACGAAAACCGCCAAAAGACGACTTTTCACGTTAAATCTTGCCATTGTTCCGAAAATATTCGATTTTCTTTGAACTATAGCATTGATTTACCATTGGTTTTTCGTTAAACTTTGGTTTATCTAAAATAATTCTTGACGTTCTGCAGGCACCAAGGTAGGTACGGCAATCATCGGAGGTGAAGACCGCCGTATGAACAAAAAGCAGTTGCGTCATATCCTGGATACCATTGCCGAGATGTTTCCGGATGCCCATTGTGAGCTGAATCACTCGAATCCCTTCGAGTTGACCATTGCCGTATTGCTCTCCGCCCAATGTACGGACGAGACGGTGAATAAAGTGACCGCAACCCTTTTTCAGAAGTACCGCACTCCCGAGGATTATATTGCTGTCCCCATCACTGAGCTGGAGGAGGACATCAGACGCATCGGCCTGTTCCGGAACAAAGCGAAGAATATCCAGAGCTTGTGCCGGATCCTGCTGGAGAATTATCATGGACAAATTCCGGAGGCGCATGAGGATCTTGTGAAGCTTCCCGGGGTAGGCCGCAAAACGGCTAATGTTGTGGTATCCAATGCCTTCGGCGTACCAGCCATAGCTGTGGATACGCATGTGGAGCGTGTATCTAAACGTCTCGGCATCGCTAAGGAGACCGATTCGGTCCTGGAGGTGGAGAAACGCCTGATGGCGGGAGTTCCCCGGGATGAATGGACCCTGACGCATCACCGGCTGATTTTTTTCGGCCGTTACCATTGCAAGGCGCAGAATCCTGCCTGCGGCATATGTCCGCTGCTGGATGTCTGCAAAGAAGGCAAGAAACGTATGAAAACCGGCGGAAACAGGAAATCTAAGGAAAGCAGTACCGGTTCTTCCACTGTATTGACTTGAACATTCAAAGGATGGGATTACATTGAAGTGCATCGCCGTATACACGAAGAATTTTGAGCTTTTCTCCGATATCTATGAAGAAGTGCTGAACATTCCCTTTAAGGATAATGAAGAGCGCGTCATCGAAGGCGTCACCGTCAGTGAAGCCGGAGAAGTACCGGAGCATTATATTGAGCGCATGAAGGCCAAGCCCGACGTGGTTGTGATGAAGGTTAAGTCCAAGGATATTACGATTCTGCAGCACGGTGACGTGTTCGAAATCTTTATCCCCGCCAAGGAAAATGTCGTTCACTAGAAGCCGTTTGTACGGCTTCTTTTTTTTGGCCCAAACCGGAGCAGCCGCCGTGGAAATGACCCATGCAGAATTTTCAGTATTTGCAAATTGCAGCAGGAACACTTACTCTTACTTTATCCGATGTAATTAGACAAGCAGTCGGGAAATGGGGGACTTCTGACATGAGCAATACCCGTGTGCTCTGGCGGATTGCCGGGACAGCCGGACTTATAACTACCCTAGTGCTGGCGGCAGGTCTGGTATATGGCATCAAAACTGTACTGTACCCCCGGGGTGAAACGCCGGAATCTGCTGCAGGACCGTCCACACCAGCACCAGACCGTCAGGATAAGCTGCAAATTCTGGCGTTGGGGGATTCGCTTACCCGTGGAGTAGGGGATGACGATGCCGAAGGGTACGTGGGCAAGGTAAAGAAGCAGTTGGAGGAGAAAACCGGCAAACCAGTGTATGTGTGGAATTACGCGGTCAGCGGAGCTACCACAACGGATATGCTGGCGGACATCGCCAAACCCACCGCCCAGGATTATATCGCCCAAGCGGACATTATTCTGTTTACCATTGGCGGTAATGACCTTAACCGGATCGCGACCCGGGTTGTGGGCTTGGACGGAGCCTCCCCACCTGCACCTGCCGCATCATCTGCGGCCAACGCCACTTCACAGCCGGGCAACAGCTCCCTTCCGGGGGATATATCCTTCGATTATGCCGCGTTGGCTAAAGAATTCCCTGATTCCATAAGCCGGCTGGAGACGATTATCGACAAGCTGGCAGCAGCCAATCCAAAAGCGCAAATTGTATACGTGGGCTTATATCATCCCTTCTCCGAATTTGATCCGGAGCGCCAGGCTGCCGAATGGATCGGCCGCTGGAACAATGCCGCTTTTGTGGCTGCCAACCGGCATTCCAATGTCACTGTTGTGCCGACCTATGATCTGTTTCAGAATTTTGGCCGGTCCATGCTTTATACGGATCTGTTTCATCCCAATACTGCCGCCTACGCCGAAATGGCCGTACGTGTGGCGCAGGTCATCCGGACAGGAGGCTGAGGCTTGTGGTTACCAGAGAAGCGGTGCTATCCGTCCGAAATTTGAAGAAAAAAATCCGCAATAAGTGGATTATCAAGGGCGTCAGCTTTGATGTAGGTGCGGGAGAGGTGTTCGGGTTTCTCGGTCCCAACGGAGCCGGCAAAACCACCACCATCCGGATGCTGGTGAATCTGATCCGTCCCACTGAGGGGAGCATCGAAATCTGTGGGATTCCGCTGCAGAACAAACCCTTTGAGGCGCTGCGCCAGATTGGCTGCATTGTGGAGAATCCGGAGCTGTACCCTTATTTGACGGGATGGGAGAACCTGGAGCATTTTGCCCGGATGATCCCCGGCGTTACGGAAGCGCGAATCCGCGAGGTGGTGGCTATCGTAGGGATGGAGCAGCGGATCGGGGATAAGGTCAAAACATATTCCCTCGGCATGCGCCAGCGTCTGGGCATTGCCCAGGCCTTGCTGGGTTCCCCGAAGCTGCTGATTTTGGACGAACCCACCAACGGCTTGGACCCTCAGGGCATCAAGGAGATGCGGGAGTTTATCCGCAGGCTGGCTCAAGACGGGTTAAGTGTATTCGTATCCAGTCATCTGCTTGCCGAAATCCAGCTGATGTGCGACCGGGTGGCGATTATTAGCCACGGCCAGGTGATTGCCGTCGGCGAGGTGAAGGATTTGATCGAGAAAAATATCAGCACCGTCATGTGGCATGCCGCACCACGGGAGAATGCCTTGCGGGTGATAGAGGGGTTCGCTGACGTACACCTGACAGAGGAAGGGGATCTGCTCCAGACGGAGCTGCAGGGGACGGGAGCGGAGAAGGGCATCCGTACAGAAATGAATACTGCCGATATCCCGGTTGTATCCCGGGCGATTCAGGATCATGGGGTATCCCTGTATGAGGTATCCATCAAACATCCGACGCTGGAGGAGCTGTTCCTGCGTCTGACGGAGGGTGAGCGCATTGAGTAGCCTATATCCCCTGATTCAGAATGAGACGATCAAGCTGATCAAAAAACGCCGTCTTTTGGTGGTTGTCCTGATCCTGCTGGTACTGATCCCCATGTTCACTTACGCCCAGTACCGGGTGTCGGCGGAGCGGGAGAAGCAGTTCGGCACCAGCAACTGGAGGATTGAGGCGGAGCAGCGGCTGAAGGATATGACCAACCGCATGACCAGTCCGCGGATTTCGGAGGATTGGAAGAAGGTTATGCGGGTGGAGATGACCCGGATTGAATATGCCCTGGAGAAAAATGTGAATCCCAGCACGCCCAACGGAGTAACCTTTACCCGGGAGTTTATGAAGAATGCGCTGTCCCTGTTCGTCCCCCTGCTGATAGCGGTGGTGGGTGCGGATTTGGTCTCCTCGGAGCATTCCTCCGGTACCATCAAGCTGCTGCTGACCCGGCCCGTTGCCCGATGGAAGGTGTTGACAAGCAAGCTGATAGCGCTTATTATGTTTGTCTCCCTGATTACCTTCTTAATCGGGCTGGTAAGCTATGTGGTGTCAGGAGCGGTGTTCGGCTTTCACGGTTGGGGAGAGCCTGTACTGGTGGGTTACCGTGTAGTGGGCGAAGAGCTGTCTACGGCTGATGTTTACACAGTCGCCCAATGGAAATTTATCCTGATGGAATATGGGCTGGCCTGGTATCCGCTGGTGGTCGTCGCCTGCATCACGCTGATGGTATCCGTCCTGGTCCGCAGCACCGCGGCAGGCATGGGCATTATGCTGGCTACGCTGATCGCCGGGACGATTTTGTCAGAGATGGCCTCGTCGTGGACCAGCGCCAAATATCTGTTTATGCTCAACCTGAGCACGATTGATTTTCTCACGGGGGATCTGCCGTCCATCCCCGGGTTGACGCTGACTTTCTCTCTGATTGTGCTCACGGTCTGGGCAGTCGGCGCATTGGTCACCGCATACGCGGTGTTTACAAAGCGTGATGTTTTAAATTAAAATAAACTATTGTCGAAGCAAATCAGGAAGCGGGTACGTTTTTAGAGGTGGTTTATGATGCCGATTGATAGAACAGCGGAAGATTGATTTCGCTATTACTCCCTGTCAGCGCTCAAGCGACAATTAACGGAAGCATGCTTCCGTTAACCGCCCCAGGCAGGCTTGTTGGCAATCGCCTGGGGCAGCGCATAATCACATGTTGGCAGATAATTGGTTATTGACTTAAGAAACGAAGGTGAGGCACGCCAATGGCGGAACAGATAGAGTTGTTTGCAAATGCGGGACAAACCCAAGTTAGCGGATACGGTGCAGATGATATCCAGGTGCTGGAGGGCCTTGTGGCCGTTCGGAAGCGGCCCGGGATGTATATCGGGAGCACTGGTCCTTCGGGGCTTCACCATCTGGTGTGGGAAATCGTGGATAACGCGGTGGACGAGCATCTGGCCAAATACTGTACAGATATCCAGGTCACCATCCATAAGGATCATTCTGTTACCGTGAAGGACAATGGCCGGGGCATTCCCACAGGGATGCACAAAACCGGTGTGCCAACACCGCAGGTGGTGTTTACCGTCCTTCATGCCGGTGGCAAGTTCGGCGGCTCCGGCTACAAAAAATCCGGCGGCCTTCATGGTGTAGGCGCATCGGTAACCAATGCCTTGTCCGAATGGCTGGAGGTTACCATTTGGCTGGGCGGGAAAACCCACCGGATGCGTTTTGAATCCTGGGTGGATGAGAAGGGGAACGAGCATGTCGGTGAACCGGTTACCGGTCTTGAGGTTGTGGGCAATACCAACCGCAGCGGTACCAGCGTAACCTTCAAGCCGGATGTGAAGGTGTTCGCCGGCGGGATCGCGGTGAGCTATGACACCCTGTCCGAGCGCCTCCAGGAAATTGCCTTTTTGAACTCGGGGCTGAATATTACCCTGAAGGATGAGCGCAGCGGCCGGGAGGATGCCTTCCTCTACGAAGGCGGCGCCAGCCAGTTTGTGGAATTCCTGAATGAGGGGAAGACGATCCTCCATCCGGTGATTCATTTTTATTCGGAAAAAGAGGATATTGAGGTAGAGGTTGCTCTCCAATATAATGACGGTTATACCGAAACGATTGCGTCTTTCGTTAACTCTATTCCCACACGGGGCGGTGGCACCCATGAAACGGGTTTTAAGACCGCTTTCACCCGGGTGATGAACGATTATGCCCGCAAGATCAGCCTCCTGAAGGAAAAGGACAAGAATCTGGATGGCGCGGATTTGCGGGAAGGTATGATGGCGGTTATCAACGTCAAAATGGGCGAGGTCGAATTTGTCGGTCAAACCAAGGACCAACTGGGCAGCTCCTCGGCACGCGGTGCCGTGGACTCTGTGGTGTCGGAGAAGTTCGGTGTGTTCCTGGAGGAGAATCCGCAAATCGGACAAGCTCTCCTGAAGAAGGCCGTTCAAGCCTCCAAAGCCCGTGAAGCGGCACGCAAGGCCAGGGAGGAAGTCCGCAGCGGCAAAAAAGGCAGAGGGGAAAGCTCCAACCTGAACGGGAAGCTGACTCCTGCCCAATCCAAGGATTACGCCAACAATGAGCTGTTTATTGTGGAAGGTGATTCCGCCGGCGGTTCGGCCAAGCAGGGCCGGGATTCCAAGCATCAGGCCATTCTGCCCTTGAAGGGCAAGCCGATGAATCCCGAGAAGGCCAAGCTGTCGGATATTCTGAAGAACGACGAATACAAGGCCATTATTTCTGCTATTGGGGCGGGAGTTGGTTCGGAGTTTGATCCCGAGGAGTCCAATTACGGCAAGATTATTATTATGACGGATGCGGATACGGACGGAGCCCACATCCAGGTGCTGCTGCTAACCTTTTTCTACCGGTATATGAAGCCTCTGATCGATACGGGCCGGGTGTTCATTGCGAATCCGCCGTTGTATAAAATCTCCAAAAAGTCCGGCAAAAACAGCATGCTGAAATATGTATTCTCCGACGAGGAGCTGCAGCAGGCGGCCAAGGAGCTGGGCAAGGGCTACGAGCTCCAGCGGTATAAGGGTTTGGGCGAGATGAACCCGGAGCAGCTGTGGGAAACCACCATGGATCCGGCCGGCCGGATGCTGTACCAGGTGCAGATTGAGGATGCCGCCAAGGCGGAGCGCCGTGTGTCCACGCTGATGGGAGACAAGGTGGAGCCGCGGAAGCGCTGGATCGTGGAGAACGTGGATTTTACCGAGTTCGAGGAATAAGCCTGCGGGGGAGAATGTTATTACAGTTCTATCCCTCAAATCGGCTCTGCTGATTTCGAGGCTTTCATAACATATCCGCCCTGCGGGATGGACCATGTTATTACAGAGAAAGTGGTGATACGTGTTGAGTATGATGGAGCAAATTATGCCGGCCTTCCTGGAGGAGGTTGTGGGAGACCGGTTCGGCCGTTATTCCAAATATATTATTCAGGACCGGGCCATTCCCGATGTGCGCGACGGACTTAAGCCGGTGCAGCGGCGGATTCTCTATGCCATGTATGAGTCCGGCAATACGCCGGACAAGCCGTACCGCAAGTCGGCTAAAACCGTGGGCGATGTGATGGGCAATTACCATCCCCATGGCGACTCCTCCATCTATGAGGGTATGGTGCGGATGGCTCAGCCCTGGAAAATGGGGCATGTCCTGGTGGACGGCCACGGCAACTGGGGCTCGATGGACGATGATCCCGCTGCCGCCATGCGGTACACGGAAGCGCGCTTGTCGGAAATTGCCATGGAGCTGCTCCGGGATATCGACAAACGGACGGTGCTGTTTAAGGATAACTTCGACAATACCGCCAAGGAGCCGACAGTCCTGCCAGCCCGTTACCCCAACCTGCTGGTCAACGGGGTCAGCGGCATTTCCTCCGGCTTCGCGACGGAAATTCCTCCCCATAACCTCCGTGAGGTGATCCAAGGAGCCATCATGATGATGGAGAAGCCGGATACCACGCTGGAGGAGCTGATGACTATCATCCAAGGGCCGGATTTTCCCACCGGCGGCATTATTATGGGTGAGGAAGGCATCAAGGAGGCATTCCGCACGGGCAAAGGGCGCATCTATCTGCGCTCCCGCACGGCAATCGAGGATCTGCGCGGCGGCCGCCAGCAGATTATTATCACGGAGATCCCCTACCAGGTGGTGAAATCCCGGCTGGTGACAGCCATCGAAAATCTCCGTCTGGAGAAAAAGGTGGAGGGTATTGCCGAGGTCCGGGACGAAAGCGGACGGGCCGGCCTCCGGATCGTCATCGAGCTGAAGAAGGAAGCGGATGCGCAGGGAATCCTCGCCTTTTTGCTCAAAAAAACCGATCTTCAGGTAGCCTATAACTTCAACATGGTGGCCATTGTCAACAAAACCCCCATGCAGTTGGGTATTAAGGCGCTTCTGGAGGCCTACATTGCCCATCAGAAGGAAGTGGTGACCAACCGGACCCAATATGAGCTGGAGAAGGCGGAGGACCGTGCACACGTCTTGGAAGGGCTGGTAAAGGCACTCAATATCCTCGATGAGGTGATTGCCACCATTAAGGCCTCCAAGAACCGTGCCGACGCCCAGAAGAACCTGGTGGAGCAATACGGCTTCACGGAGCGTCAGGCGGACGCGATTCTCACCCTGCAGCTGTACAGGCTGACCAATCTGGAGATCCACGCGCTGGAGAAGGAACACCGGGAGCTGCAGAAGCTCATCGGGAACCTGCGAGAGATCCTTTCCAGTCCAGCCAAGCTCATCAAGGTGATTAAGGGCGAGTTGACGGAGATCCGCGACAAATACGGCATTGACCGCCGCTCGGAAATTCAGGGTGAGGTAGAAGAGCTGAAGGTAAACGTGGAGGTTCTGGTAACGGCGGAGGATGTGCTGGTTACCTTGTCCCACGAGGGATATATCAAACGGATCAGCAAGCTGAGCTTTACCCGCTCCGGCGGGGATATTGGCAGCACGGGTCTGAAGGCCGGAGATTATTTGAAGCATCTGCTGGAAGTGAACACGGTGGAGAAGCTTCTGATCTTTACCAAAAAGGGACAGTATTACATGCTGCCGGTCCATCAGATTCCCGAGTTTAAGTGGAAGGACAACGGCACCGCCCTGGTCAATGTGATTCCGATTCCGAAGGATGACCAGCCGGTCAGCGTCATTCCGCTGAAGAGCTTCCAGGATCAGGACAAGTCTCTTGTCTTCGTCACCAAAAGAGGTCAGGTCAAACGTACGGATCTGAAGGAATACGAGACAGTCCGTACCAACGGCATTGTAGCCTGCAAGGTGGCGGACGGTGACGAGGTGCTGAAGGTGGAGCTCTCGGATAACAGCCGTGATCTGGTTCTGGTCAGCAAGCTTGGCATGAGCATCCGCTTCCAGGAGTCGGAGGTAAATGCGATGGGCCGGGCAGCCGGAGGCGTAAGAGGGCTTCAACTGCGCGAAGAGGATGAGGTTGTGGCGGCGGAATGGGTCCGCGGCGAGGAAGGCGAAATTTTGGTGGTCAGCGATTTGGGCTATGCCAAACGCTCCTTCGTCTTTGATTATCCCCTGCAGGGACGGGGTGGAAAGGGCGTTATTACCTTCGAATTCAAGGAAGGCAAACGGGTGCGTCCCAACGGCTCGTCGCTTATCGCCGGTTTTGCGGTGAAAACGCCCTTTGCGCTTATGGCCGTAAACAGTAATGATGACCGTCACGTATTCACTACAGAGGAAACCGCCATCGAGGACCGGAAGTCGGTGGGCATGAGCCTGATTCCCGTGGTTAAGGGCACCCATGTCACCTCCGTTATCCGTCTGCCGGCGCTTCAGTCGTAGGTAACGCAAGGCGGATCAAGCTTTTCCAACAATAGCAGGGCCACTTCGAGCACCGCCCATACGGGCATGGGCTCGTCTTTTTTTTCCAACCAGCCGGGATCATGAATTAAACCTTCAGCCAGGGCGCGTTTGATGATCTCCGTTTTCCATTGCTCCTGCTCCATAGAAGTCCCTCCCAATATTGCAAGGTGAGTGGAACATGCCTCCGACAAAACCAGGCGAATGTCCCGGTATTTCTATAAAGCATATGTTGAAAAACAGCGCTTGGTTCCTGACTGCGTCGATTCATGGGCTAAATTATTTAGAGCATTAACCTTTTTTTCGCAAAATGGGGGTGGTATAATCAGGGTACATCAATCCACTTGGGAAAAAGAGGGAAAATTATGTACACACAGGAATTTGGCAAGTTATGGTCCAAGATGTCCCGGGATTTGAAGACGCACATGGAGACGGAGCTGGCCCCCGCCCTGACGGAAGGGCAGCTGGCTGTGCTGGAGCTTCTGGTGCCGGAGACCAGGATGAAGCCGTCGGATTTTTTGCCTCATCTGACTACTACGCCGGCGGCAGTCACCACTCTCCTGGACAGAATGGAGAAGGCGGGGCTCATTGAGCGGGTCAGGGACGAGAAGGACCGGAGAATCGTCTGGGTATCGGCTACGGCCAAGGGAATGGAGCAATGCGAAAGAGGGATGGAGGTGCGCAAGCAGTTCCTGGACTCCTATCTGAACCGGATCTCCTCCCATAACCAGCAGCTGCTGGTTTATCTCCTGGGCAAGGTTGCGAATTTGTAACGGATGCGCAGAAGCGCAGCCAACAAAAAAGGAAGGGGCACCGTTCTTGGGGACGGCAGCCTCTTCCTTTTTTATACTATTCCGCATCGCTCAGATGCTCCTCCGCCCACAAGGTCCAAGGGTGTTCCACCGGTGGCCGTGAGGTGAAGCTTACAAGCTCCCGCAGAGTGGGATGCTCGAAGGACAGCCAGACAGACCATAACGCCAACTGCTGGCCGGGTTTATTCACCCGGGACCCATACTTCTGGTCGCCGTACAAGGGGCAGCCGCTTTCGGCCATTTGTACACGGATCTGATGAGACCGTCCGGTATGCAGCACCACGGAAACCAGAGATAATCCCTCCGCAGCTTGCAGCACCTCATAGTCCAGCACGGCTTCCTTGGCGTCCGGGTGGGACTTGGCGGGCACCGCCTTCACTGTGTTCGTGCGGCTGTCCTTGAGAAGGTGATGCCGCAGAGTGTCCTTCTTCTGCGGCATCATCCCATGGACCACAGCCAGATACCGCTTGCCGAAGGCCCGGGTCCGGACAGCGTCCGACAGCCGGGAGGCGGCCTTGGAGGTTTTGGCGAACACCATGGCGCCTCCTACAGGCCTGTCCAGCCGGTGGACCAGCCCAAGGAACACATTGCCGGGTTTCCCGTGGCGCTTCTTCAAATCCTCCTTGAGGGCGGTCAGGAGGTCCATATCGCCGGACTCATCCGCCTGGGTGGGCATGTTCACCGGTTTTTCCACAATGAGAATATGGTTATCCTCATAAATAACGGGAATCTCCCGTCTTTTTCCCTCTGGCATGGCTTAGGACTCCCAGCGGCCAAGAATGCCGCAGGGCAGGTTCAGAGAGCTGGTGGTGATGGGCAGGCCAATTTCGCCGCTGGCGATAGTACCGCCATATTTCCGGCCCATCGACATGGTAAGGATATTGGTCAGTACCGAGGCCGATATACCGGTTGTATACGAGTTAATCAGGAAAAACAGCGGTTTTTCCGTAAGAATGGCCGAGCAGGAATCCACAAAGCGGTACAGGTCATTTTCCAGCTTCCACATTTCGCCGTTAGGGCCGCGTCCGTAGGAGGGCGGGTCCATAATAATGGCATCGTAGGTGCTGCCGCGGCGCTGCTCCCGCTGGACGAACTTGAACACATCGTCCGTAATGAACCGGACGGGCTTGTCCCCGAGGCCGGAGTGATGCAGGTTTTCCTTGGCCCAGGTGACCATCCCCTTGGCCGCATCCACGTGACACACCTCCGCGCCCGCACTGGCGCAGGCCACGGTGGCACCGCCCGTATAAGCGAACAGGTTCAGCACCTTGATGGGCCGTCCGGCATTCTTGATTTTGTCCATCATCCACTTCCAGTTTACCTGCTGCTCGGGGAACAGCCCCGTATGCTTGAAGCTGGTAGGTTTGATGATGAATTTCAGATCTCCATATGCTACGGACCAGCGTTCCGGGAGCTTCACCTTCTCCTCCCATTGTCCGCCTCCGCTTGAGCTGCGGTGGTAATGGGCATGGGCATCCTTCCAAAGCCCGGTTTCATTTAATAGCGGCCAGATAATCTGCGGGTCAGGCCGGCGCAGAATATATCCGCCCCAGCGCTCCAGCTTTTCGCCTCCGCCTGTATCGAGAAGCTCATAATCTTTCCATTCGTCAGCCAAATACATCGCGAATCTCCTTTAGAAGAGGTCTCAGTTCTAGATTTCAATACTTCATCATGCAATATACGGTTGAATCATGTCAAATCTAACGCTCCTTGTCAAGATATTGCCATACCTAACCCTGTTAATCATCGACATTATTGTGAACGCCCTTACATGTATGTCACCGCATTCATTATACTTAAGATCAGACTCCATGCGAATTGTCTCTTCCTGGAAAGGTTACATGGCAAGGAATCTCCAATGCATGTCTCTAGGAGTGAGGACCATTGTTTAAAATGACATTGAATCAGAATGACGGGATTCTGCTCATTTCGTATTCCGGGTATTTCACCGTATACGAGGCCAAGCTGTTCCAGCGGGAGCTGGAGCTCCGCTTAAGCAGAATTCAACCGGAGGAGTACGCCCTGGTTGTCGAGATGCAGGAAATCCGTCTCTCCACGCAGGAGCTGGCACCCATGTTCGACGAGATCAAACAGACCTATCTGAGCGCTCCCTTCCGGTCGATTTATTCGGTGGAGTGCCAGGCTCAGGCAGCAGGCAAAACAAAACGCAAAAGCCAGACACGGCCCAATTGGACACCGGTCCAGACGGTGGACGAGGCGCTGCAGCTGGTTAGAAGCGGAAGAGGTGCGGAGGCGTGAGGGAGATCGGGCGGAGCAGTCAGAAAAAGCGTGCAGTTGGTGAATGAAGATGCGGAACAGGAACTCCTGGGCCGCATCTTTTTTTTGTGCGGAAACCCGCCATAATGAATTGTCGAATGGCTCAGCTAGCCCTTACAATAAAATTAATCTGCCGGGCGCGTTTCTATCTTGTGAATTCCGGGTATTAAGGGAAGGCCCCGCAGAATTGTGCAACAGGCTGTTCCGGCCTATCAGGGAGGGTGAGACATGATCAACCGGTTCATTTCCGATAACAAAATCAAACGGATGGCACGCACCGCACTTATCGTCGTTTGCCTTGCAGCTTCCGCAGGACCGGGAATTCCGGCTGTGTATGCCGAGGATTTCTGGACACTGGAACGCCAGGCCCGCCAGGATGAGCAGAACGGCAACCTTCAGGCGGCCGCCCCTAAATGGAAGCTGCTGCTGGACCATTACGCAGTAGAGGGGAATGTGGTGAATGCGGCCCTGTATGCCAAAAATCTGGGCAAATATTATGACGGCCTGAAGCAATATGAACCGGCCATTTATTATTATGAGCTGGAGAATGAATATTGGCTCCAAGCGGGGTATGACTGGGGAGCCCAGGATCTGTTCCGGGCGGAGGAAATCCGCAGCACCCTGGACCTGTATGTGCAGACTTTGGATGAAACAGCCTTGGCCGCAGCCAGCGACGGGAACGGTGGAGGATTGGCCAAATTCGAGCCGGTATATGGCACGTATCTGGGCATGTATTCCGAATTGGACCCCCAGATGGGCAACCAGTATACCCGCTCCGAGCAATTCTACAATAAGAAGCATGCCCTTTACCTGGCTTATACCCAATGGGGCAAGCCGTTTCCCAGGCAGTACGCCGTGAATGCCAAGGCGGCAGGAGCGGCGCTGCAAATTGCCTTTGAGCCCATGAACGGGCTGGATGAAGTGAAGGATGGGGAATATATCCGCCAGTGGGCTGCCGCTGCCAAAGCAACCGGCCTGCCGGTTTTTCTCCGGTATGCCTCCGAGATGAACGGTAACTGGGTGCCCTGGCATGGGGACACGGCCAAGTATATAGAAAAATTCAAGCTGGTCCACGACATCATGGAGGAAGAGGCGCCGAATGTAGCGATGGTTTGGAGTCCCGGGGATGTCCCGATCAACACCATGGCAGCCTATTATCCCGGCGATGCTTACGTGGACTGGGTGGGCATCAGCATGTACAGCACGCCTTACGAAAACGGCAATTCGTCCAAGACCCAACTGGGCCTGGGTCCCGTGGACAGGCTGGATGAGATTTACCGTCTGTATGCGGACCGCAAGCCAGTGATGATTAGCGAAACGGCGGTTACCCACGGAACAGTGGGAGACGGAAAAAGCTGGACAGACTGGGGCGTCATGAATCTGGAGCGGGTTTACGAGGTGATGACCAAGCAGTATCCGCGGCTGAAGGCCATCACGTACTTCAACCGGGGGGCCACTCAGCCCGGGGTCACCGATAATTTTCTGCTCCGGGACAACACGGCAATGATGGATGCTTATAAACGGCTGATCGGGAGCCCGCATTTCCTGACCAAGGTGGAAAACGGGGCAAAACCCGCTGCAGCCGGAGGATACGTCAAAGCCGGGGCTAAGGCGGCCTTCAGCGGGCGGACGGTGGTGTATCCTTATGTCAAGCTGCCGGATATCTATAACGGCAAGGTGGAGTACCGGCTGAACGGTATGCTCCTCAAAACGGAATATCCGCCATATAAGGGTGTGGAGCTGGAGGCGGGAGGCATTGTGGCCGGTTCGGTTCTGGAGGTGAAGGCCTTCAACCAGGCAGGAACCCCTGCCGTTACCCGACAGCTGACCTTGGAGCCGCAGACGACGGTGACCGTAAACGGCCGGGCGTTGGCTTTTGAGCAGCCGCCTGTGAACTGGCAGGGCAATGTGCTGGTTCCCATGCGGGCCGTATTCGAGGCTTTGGGAGCGGAGGTCAGCTGGGATCAAACCACCCGGACGGCATCAGGCCGGAAGGGGAGCACAACTGCCAGTGTCACTATAGATAGCTACACGGCGGTGAAGAATGGCAAGGACTACCTGCTCGAGGCAGCCCCCAGGCTCATCAACAGCTATACCATGGTGCCGGTGCGGTTTATTGCCGAATCCTTCGGCGCCAAGGTGGAATGGGACGGTCCCCATGCGGCTGTCCGGATCACAATGCCATAAATTTGAAAAATTCATCCTTTTTTTACGGAGTCCGAAGAAGGAAAAGCGCTTCGTAGTCTAGAAAGGGTAAAAGGTAGAGAGGAGTTGATCCCTGGCTTGCCAAACCGCATTCCGACTGCTCATGATCTGCATTTGTTTCACGAGGGAAATCTGCACCACAGCTATCGTATGATGGGGGCGCATCCGGCTCAGGAAGACGGAGTTACGGGTGTGCGCTTTACCGTATGGGCTCCCCACGCCAAGGAAGTGGGGATCAGCGGTAATTTTAACGGCTGGACGGCTGACCGTCATCTGATGGAGGCGCTTCCTGACTCCGGCGGCATATGGACTCTTTTTGTCCCCGGCTTGGAGGAAGGGGCAGTCTATAAGTACCGGATTACCGGACCTGACGAACGCCGTTTCCTCAAGAGCGATCCGTACGCCTTTTTTTCCGAGCTCCGTCCCCGGACTGCTTCCGTTGTCAAACGTCTGGAGGGCTTCCGCTGGAACGATACACGCTGGCGCAGGAAGCAGGAGAAGGAGCCCGTTTATGCCAAACCGTTAAACATCTACGAGGTGCATCTGGGTTCCTGGAAATATATTGAGAATGAAGTGTTCTATACGTATGAGGAGTATGCGCAGGAGCTGGTGGAGTATGTGAAGGAGATGGGGTACACCCATATTGAGCTGCTTCCCTTGACGGAGCATCCCTTCGACCGCTCCTGGGGCTACCAGGCCACCGGGTATTACAGCGCTACCAGCCGTTACGGGCAGCCGGAGCAGCTGATGTTCTTCATCAACCACTGCCATGAGAACGGCATCGGAGTTTTACTGGACTGGGTACCCGGGCATTTCTGCAAGGATGACCACGGTCTGCGGCTGTTCGACGGCACCCCCTTGTTCGAGCATTCCGATCCCGATATTGCGGAGAAACGGGGCTGGGGCACACTCGGCTTTGATTTCGGCAAACCGGAGGTGCTGAGCTTCCTGATCTCCAACGCCATCTTCTGGATGGATGTGTATCATGTGGACGGGCTGCGGGTAGATGCCGTGGCCAGCATGATTGATCTGGCATTCGACCGGGATAAGGCGACGGCTCCCAGGAACGCTTACGGAGGTTATGAGAATCTGGATGCCCTGGGTTTCCTGAAGCGTCTGAACAAAGCCGTGTTCCAGTATTTCCCCGGCGCCTTGATGGTGGCGGAGGATTCCTCGGACTGGCCGATGGTTACGGCTCCCGTCCATGCGGGAGGGCTTGGTTTTAATTATAAATGGAATATGGGCTGGATGAACGATGTACTGCGCTATATGCAGCTGCCGCCCGCAGAACGCCGGCACCGGCATCATCTTATGACCTTTTCCATGATGTATGCTTACGGCGAAAACTATGTGCTTCCCTTTTCCCACGACGAGGTGGTGCACGGTAAAAAATCACTGCTCAACAAAATGCCCGGCAGCTATGAGGAGAAGTTCGCCAATCTTCGTGTGCTGTACGCCTATATGGCGGCCCATCCCGGCAAGAAGCTCCTGTTTATGGGAAGTGAATTCGGCCAGTTCGATGAATGGAAGGATATGGAGGATCTGGATTGGGAGCTGGTGGGATATCCCATGCACGGCAAAACTCGTCATTATGTCCGGAGCCTAAACGCCATATACATGAAAGAAAAGGCGATGTGGCAGCAGGATCACAGCCCCGGAGGTTTCCAATGGATCGATGCGGACAATGCGGAGCAAAGCATCCTGTCCTTCATCCGGTGGAACAAAGCGGGAGACGAGCTGATCCTGGCCGTATTGAATTTCCGGGAAACCGGGTATCCCGAATACAGAATCGGGGTTCCTGATGCCGGCATCTACCGGGAGCTCCTGAATTCCGATGCGGAGGAATTCGGAGGCAGCGGAATGAAGACACGCTCCAGGCAAACGGCGGAGGCGGTACCGTTCCATGGGCAGCCGCACAGCATCCGGATTGCGTTGCCGCCGTTTTCCGCTTTGCTGCTCAAGCACAAAACAGCCGCCAAGGGTTCTTCCACGGAGAAGCAGGCAGAGCTCCCGGACACGGCAGACCGCACAACCAAGGGAAAGGGGAAATAATGTATGCCGCAGAAGGAATGTGTAGCGATGCTTCTGGCCGGAGGAGAAGGCCGGCGATTGGGGGCTTTGACCAAAAATTTGGCAAAGCCTGCCGTCCATTTTGGCGGAAAGTACAGAATTATTGATTTCACCCTGAGCAACTGCACCAACTCCGGCATCGATGCAGTAGGGGTACTGACGCAATACCAGCCCCTGGTGCTGAATTCCTATCTGGGCATTGGAACACCGTGGGATCTGGACCGCAAGGGCGGAGGCGTCACCGTGCTTCCCCCGTTCATGAAGTCCAAGGGCGGCGACTGGTATAAGGGGACGGCCAATGCCATATACCAGAATATTGGTTTTATCGAGCAATACGCGCCGGAATATGTGCTGGTCATCTCAGGCGACCACATCTATAAGATGGATTACGACCTGATGATCCAGTACCACAAGGAAAAGAATGCGGATGCCACCATTGCGGTTATCGAGGTGAAGTGGGAGGAGGCCAGCCGCTTCGGCATCATGAAGGCGGATGAGGACTATCTGATCACCGAATTTGAGGAAAAGCCCAAGGCCCCCAAGAGCAATCTGGCTTCCATGGGTGTATATATCTTCAGCTGGCCTGTGCTCAAGAAGTATCTGATGGCCGATGCGGAGAATCCGGCTTCCAGCAATGACTTCGGCAAGGATGTCATTCCGGGCATGCTGAACGCCGGGGAAAAGCTGGTAGCTTATCCATTCCAGGGGTATTGGAAGGATGTCGGCACCGTGGAAAGCCTGTGGGAGGCCAGCATGGATTTGTTGGAGGAGGAGCCGGGGTTGAACCTGAATGACCGGAGCTGGAGAATCTACTCCCTGAATCCCAACCAGCCCGCCCAATATATTGCTCCTACCGCAGCGGTCAAAAATTCCATCCTCAACGAAGGCTGCTCCGTATCGGGCACGGTGGATCATTCCGTCCTCTTCTACGGCGTCCGGGTTGGGGAAGGGACTGTAGTCAGGGATTCCGTGATTATGCCCGGGGCCAAAATCGGCGAAAACTGCGTCATCAACCGCGCCATTATCGGGGAAGCCACCATTGTGGCGGACGGCTCCGTGGTCGGCGATCCGGACAGCAAGGAGATTACGTTGATTGGCAGCCATGAAATTATTGCGTAAGTAGCCTTTTTGTCCCGATCCCATCCATACGAAAGGAAGCTGCCCCCATGAAAAATGTGCTTGGTGTTGTGAACTTGGTGAATGAACCCGACAACCTGGAGGAGCTGACCTACAAACGCTCCCTGGCCTCGGTTCCGTTTGGCGCACGCTACCGTCTGATCGATTTTGTCATGTCCAGCATGGTGAATTCCGGCATTGTCAATGTGGCGGTGTTCGCCCATACCAAATACCGCTCCCTGATGGACCACCTGGGCTCCGGCAAGGAATGGGATCTCAACCGCAAGCGGGGAGGGCTGTTTATTCTGCCGCCGGCTGTGGATGAAATCCGCGAAATTGTGAAGGGTGATCTGTACCACTTCTACGCCCACCGGGATTATTTCTACCGGAGCACCCAGGATTATGTGCTGATTACCCGCAGCCATATGGTCTGCAACATCGACCTCACTGAGGTGTATGAGCACCACCGGCTTTCGGGAGCGGATATTACCATGGTGTATAAGGATATGGAGGAGGATGACTTTTCCCACTCCCGGCGGATTCTAATCAATCCCCTGGGGCAGGTGAAGGATATCCAGGACCATACCGGACGGCTCAAAAGCGGCAAGGTCTCCATGGAAATGTTCCTCATGAAGAAGGAGCTGCTCCTGGACCTGGTGGAAACCTCCTTGGCCCAGGGGTATGACCACTTGGTGCGGGACGCCATCATGAAGAATGTGGACCGTCTGAAGATCAACGCCTTCCCTTATCAGGGTTATCTGGGTGTAATCAACACCATCCAGGCTTATTACCACCACAGCATGAACCTGCTGAATCCGTCCATCTGGAAGGATCTGTTCTTCCGCCCGGGTCTGATCTATACCAAGATCAAGGATGAGCCGCCCGCCAAATATACCCAGCACTCCAATGTCCGCAATGCCATGATTGCCAACGGCTGCATTATCGAGGGTGAGGTGGAGAACTGCATTCTCTTCCGCGGCGTGAAGGTGAGGAAGGGTGCTGTGCTCCGCAACTGCATCGTGCTGCAGAACTGCGACATCCAGGAGAATGTGAGCGTGGAGAATGCCATCCTGGACAAAGACGTGATGATCAACAGCGGCCGGGTGCTGAAGGGCGCCGTCACCGCTCCGTTTGTAGCTGCGAAGAAGAAGATCATCTAGACGTTTTTCCGGCAAGGTGAATAATTTAATTTAGGGGACTGGAGGGACTATACACGTATGAACATTCTATTTGCTGCTTCTGAAGCCGTTCCATTCGTCAAATCGGGAGGGCTGGCCGATGTGATCGGTTCGCTGCCCGCCTCCCTCCGTCACCACCATGTGGATGTGCGGATTATCCTGCCCAAGTATGCGGACATCCCCGAGCATTTCCGGGAGCAAATGGAAACCGCCAGCACCTTCAGCGTCTATCTGGGCTGGCGTAACCAATACTGCGGCATCCAACAGCTGGAGGTAAACGGAATCCACTATTATTTTGTGGATAATGAATTCTATTTCCGCCGCGGCGACCTTTACGGTTATGGGGATGACGCCGAGCGGTTTGTTTATTTCAGCCGGGCGGTACTGGAGGCCTTGCCGCATCTGGATTTCAAACCGGACATCATCCACTGCCATGACTGGCAGACGGGATTGATTCCATATCTGCTGCGCCGCAATTATGCCGCCCATCCGTTCTATGCGGACATCAAAACCGTGTTTACCATACATAATCTGCGTTATCAGGGCAGGTACAACCGGAAGCTGATGCAGGATCTGTTGGGTATTGATGACGGCATGTTTTCGGATGGCAACGGCATTGAGTATTACGGAGACGGCAACTGCATGAAGGCGGGGCTGACCCATGCGGACAAGGTGACCACAGTGAGCAAAACCTATGCCGAGGAGATCAAAACCACCTTTTTCGGCGAGGGGATGGAGGGTGTGCTGCAGGAGCGCAGCCTTCACGGCGGGCTTGTGGGCATCTTGAACGGGCTGGACAATGAACAGTTCGATCCCATGAATGATCCCCATCTGGCAGAGCCGTACCGTAATTCTCTGTCAAAAAAACGCCGCAACAAATCCGCTCTCCAGGCGGAGCTGGGGCTTCCGGTAGACGAGCGTATTCCGATGATTGGGCTGGTATCCCGTCTGGTAGACCAGAAGGGGCTGGATCTGATCCAGGCGGTCATGGCTGAGATCGTATCGCTGCCGCTGCAGCTGGTGGTGCTGGGCACAGGAGAAAGCCGATTCGAGCACCTGTTCAAGGACAAGGCGTATTGGCATCCCGACAAGGTTTCGGCCAACATCACCTTCAGCGACGGTTTGTCCCGCCGGATCTATGCCGCGTCGGATATGTTCCTGATGCCTTCGCTGTTTGAACCCTGCGGCTTGGGGCAACTGATTGCTTTCCGCTACCGTTCCGTGCCGATCGTCCGGGAAACCGGCGGGCTGAAGGATACGGTGGTTCCTTACAACGCGGCAACCGGCGAAGGCACGGGCTTTACCTTTTATGCATACAACGCCCATGAGATGCTGTTTTCCATCAAACGGGCCTTGGAGACCTACAAGGACGAAGCGGCGTGGAACTCCATTGTGAAGAATATCAGTAAAACGGACTTTGGCTGGGAGCAATCCGCCAAACAATATGTATCGCTGTACAAGCAGGTTTTGGGTGTGTAAGCAACTGGCCTATGTCTACAGCGGGGATGTCCGAAACTTGGGTTGGAGAGCAAGAGGCGAGCAGCTAGAGGTTTAAGCAATGTTTACAAGAAGGCAACGGGAGGGAGGCCGGTCGTATCCGGCAGCCTTGACCGTTGTCTTTTGTTGTTGAGGTTGATCAGGTGAGGGTTCCGAGCTAGATCCGTTACCGTTACGGACCGTAGGTACGCTATTTTGCCAATATGGGACTTTTCTGGACGTTCGCGGACCGTAGATACCTTATTTGCCTTCAGTGTCATCGAAATTAGCTGTTTTGTGGGATATAACGGCTGCTGAGTCCGTTACGATGAGAATCCCCCTGTTTTGGAGGAAATAACGGAACCAGGATCCGCAAGAAGCAAAGGTCCTTCCGCCAAAAGAGGCCGAGGCGGTTTAATCCGACTCGGCCCTGATATACTTTTCTCAATCAAAGTTGGTAATAATACCGCGCGGCCGCACGGGCAGTCCCGCTTCGTAGAGGTGGGATACATCGCCGAAGCCGATGCAGCGGGGAGTAGCCCATTCCTGCGAGCGTTCGTCGAACAGAATAGTGGTCACGGAGCTGGGCGGCATCCAGAAGCCGGACCATACCAGCGACAGGGGAATCTCTAGCAGATGGGCCAGCCAGGTCAGCCCGAAGCCGCCGTGGCAAAAAACGGCCACCCGGTCCTGGGTTTTCTTCAGGATCCGGTAACGCCCGCCGACCCGCTCAAAACCCTGGCGCTTCAGGAACTCGTCCGAAAAGGTCTGCAGCTTCTCGAAGGTTTCCCGGCTGGGGGTCCCGTGGTAGTACGAGATTTCATGCCAATTCTCGGCAGTGGGCATTCGATCCCCTGACCGGATCACTTCTCCGGGAAGGTCCCAATGGGACAAACGACCGTAAGGCGTTTCCTCCAGCTTCAGACTGAGCTCCTGAGTCCATTCCTCCACCTCATGAGTCATTCCCAAAGCTTCCGCCGTGTAACGCATGGTGTCTTGGGCCCTGCCCATGGGTGAAGCGTAAATCCGGTCCAGACCGTGGGTGGCCAATCGTTTGGCCAGCGCCTGCGCTTCCAAATGTCCAGCCGTTGTAATGGTATTGTTGGGATAATCCGGGTCCGCATGGCGGATGATGTATAGCCGCATGTCACATTCTCCGTTCGTGGTGGCGTTGGGATTAAGGGGTACCGGTACGCGATGCGCAAAATAGGAGCCCTTGTCCGCTTGCTCCCATTATAATCGCCCCCACGCCAAATTTGAAGAACCTGGGTTCGTCGAATGCGGCTGATGTTCCCTCAAAGCCATACAGCGCACAGCACGGTCATGCAGATGCTCACCATCAGGACGTATTGCAGGAGCCTGCGGCTGGTCAAGAAACATTGCATCCCGGCGACGGATGCGAATAGAAACCCGTACCCCAACAGAAATGGGTGCAGGGCGATCCCCACCCCCAAGCCGCAGCCATAAGCAATGGAACGCCGGGGAGTTGCAGATGCATCAGCAAAAAAAGACACCGCACAGTAAACAAGCAATATGGTGGTGCAGGTATACAGGGCTTCGCTGTTGAAGCCAGAGGAGGAGCGGATGATAGCAGGATGGAGGAAATATAAGCTGCCCGCAGCCAGCGCCAGCCATGGCTGGTTGACCATTATGCGGATAATGGCCATCAGCAGGAGCAGGGACAAGGCGTTCATCGCATTTTGCAGAATTTGGACAGCAAGCAATGGAGGTTCCATCGTGCAGCCGAATATCCGGTAACAGAGCGTCAGGAAACGGGCATAACCCTCCGGAAAAGGGTGGGAGGAGGCAGTAGTCAGCTTGACTCCGGATTCATCATCCGGCAGGCCAAGAGTGGTTTTTTGCGGGAACCGGCTGCGCACCTCCCGGTCCATCAAGGCTTCTGCCGGTGTCAGCCTGATCCCGGAGGCGGCCATTTGGCGGCTCCGGTTCCAATCCGTCAGCTCAAGCCGCAGCACGGAGCCGGCCAGAAGCAGTACAGCCGCCAGAATACCCAAGGTGACTCGTTTCATGGCTTGTCCTCCCGGTTATGGCGTTGCTTCCTTGAACGCCGCCAAGGAGCCTTAATTATTTTCCCACGGCATCCGTGATTTATCCGGGCTGTCAGCTGCTGGAGATTGGACGCTCAATTGAAAAAAACGCCGGGACAGAGTAAGATGAAGGAAGAATCCGGCTGGAGGTTGTTTATGTCAGAGGAGATTTCTTATACGACTGAGGAGATTGCGAAGCTGCTTCGGGTCTCCAAGCTAACCGTTTATGATTTGATCAAAAAAGGCGAGCTGCCGTCCTACCGGGTAGGCAAGCAGATGCGAGTAGATGCCTCCGATCTGGAGGCGTATAAATCCCGGGCCAAAGGCGGGCGTGTCCGCCTGGCAGCCCCTGGTGCTCCTGCGGAGGAGGCGCCATCCCTTGCAGCGGTTTCCCCGATGGTGGTGTCATCAGCCCCGGGCTTAGGCTCGGCGCTGAAGCCCTTGGTCATTACCGGGCAGGATTCCATTCTGGATATTCTGGCCAAATATATTGAGAAGCAGAACCGGAATGTAAGGCCGCTCCGGTCTTTTGTGGGGAGTATGGACAGTCTGGTGTCCATGTACCATGGGGAGGCGGACATCGTCAGCACCCACCTGTTTGACGGGGAAACCGGGGAGTACAATGTTCCCTATATCCGCAGGCTTTTGATGGGCTATTCATATGTGGTGGTGAACCTGGCCTACCGCAATGCAGGTCTGTATGTAGCCCAGGGCAATCCCAAGGGCATCACCGCCTGGGAGGATCTGACCCGTGCTGATGTGCGGATTGTCAATCGGGAGAAGGGTTCGGGAGCCCGTGTCCTGCTGGATGAGCAGATGCGGCTGAAGGGGATTTCCCGGCATGCGGTCACAGGTTATGATACGGAGGAGTCCAGCCATCTGGGAGTAGCCGGCAAGGTAGCCACCGGACAAGCGGATGCCGGAGTGGGAATTGAGAAAGCCGCGGCCATGGTCAATGTGGAGTTTGTCCCGCTGATCCGGGAGCGCTATGATCTGGTGATGATCAAGAAACCCGCCAATATGGAATGGGTAGAGACGGTGCTGAGTATTCTGCGTTCGGAGTCCTTCCGGAGCGAGCTGTCCTCCATTCGCGGATATGATCTTTCCCTGACAGGCAGCGTGGTGTGGGAAACGGAATAGCATGAGCAACAAAAAGGCTGAACCCGGATTGCTCCAGGCTCAGCCTTTTTTATTTTGCTCTTTCAATGCAGGAAGAAATACCAGTACAGCCAGCTCAGGAAGGCCGAGGCCCAGGAGATGAAGCCGAAGACCATGACAATTTTGTTTTCCGACCAACCGTATTTCAAGCTGAAATGATAGTGGATCGGCGCCATGCGGAAGAGGCGCAGCTTGGTTTTTTTGTAATACCAGACCTGGAGGATAACGGAAATTTGCTCCGCTAAATAAACGGAGAACAGGATGGGGATCAGGATCTCCACCTTTTCCAGAACGGCGAGGAAGGATAAGGAGCCCCCGATGGCGAGAGAACCGGTATCCCCCATAAACGCCCGGGCCGGATAAAGGTTATAGATCAGAAGTCCCAGCAGGCATCCGATCATAACCAGGGAGAACATCTTTACCTCCGTATGGTCGGAAATCAGGAAGAAAAAGAAGTATGTAGGGATGGAGACGTTAATCAGAAGGCCATCCAGACCGTCGGTGAAATTGATGGCGTTGGCGGTTCCGACAATAAAAAGCATCATTACAGCTAAATAAAGCAAAAGCGGGAATCCGATAGACAGCGTTTGGGTCAGGCTCAGCTCCGGGCTGGCACTGAAGAATCTCAAGAGCAGAAACAGCAGGGCGGCGGTAAATGCAAACTGGAAAATCAGCTTGGTTTTCCCGGAAATCCCGTTGGGATCCTGGAACGCGGCTTTTTTGAAATCATCCGCAAATCCGATCAGACTGAACAGCAGGAAGGTGCCTCCCAGAAAAATGACCAGCGGCTTGGGGTAGGAGATGATGGAAACCGCCACCCCGACCAGAAGAATCATACCCGCCATCAGGGGGGTCCCGCGTTTGGCCTGGTGATCGGGAGGAAGCTCCGCACGGATCGGCTGGGTCAGGCGCAGCGTCCGCAGCCCCCAAATCAGGACCGGTGTAAATAAGGTCACCAGCAAAAACGAGAAGGTAGACAGGCTTAAGAGGGAAGCAGCCATGGGTATGCTCTCCTTTGGGATTCTTGTATCCTTTTGATCAAGATGTATATGCACGGGATAGGACAAATATACCGATATTTCCAATTGAATGCAACAACGCGACCGCAGCTCATGTATAGAAGAACGGGACAGGGGCATTCTCATTAGGTGAAAGCAAACAACGCCAAAATCCATATGGGAGGCCTGAAAATGGCACAGCAAACCGTAATACGTGTAACCGAGGTCCTGAATAAGCAAATCTCCAATTGGAGCGTTTTGTATGTGAAGCTTCATCATTATCACTGGTTCGTCAAGGGAAGCCAGTTCTTCACCCTCCACACCAAATTCGAGGAGCTTTACAACGAAGCGGCACAATATATTGACGATTTGGCGGAAAGAGTATTGGCCATCGGCGGCAAGCCGCTGTCCACCATGAAGGATTACCTGGCCCAATCCACCGTTAAGGAAGCGGCTGGCAACGAAAGCGCTGAGGCCATGGTCAAAGCGCTGACCGCCGATTTTGGCGCGGTGATCGGGGAACTCCAGGAAGGCATCAAAGCGGCCGAGGCCGCGGAGGACGAAAGCACGGTGGATATGTTTATTGGTATGCATACTGCACTGGAAAAGCATGTGTGGATGCTGAAATCCTTCCTGGGTTAAAAAAGAAATCTTATAATGAACAACCCCTTCGTTATGAAAGTGGGCTTGGGGGAAGGGAAGAGACGCTTGGGAAATGGTCCCAGCGTCTCTTTTTTTGCATTTGATGGAAAGCATATAATAAGCATGTAATTCGACATAAGTAGAGTTAGTTCCCTGTAATTCATCAAGATTCGACACGAAATCGACACAGGTAACTTCCATCTCCAGGAGGGTATTCATTTGATTAAAAGGCGCCTGACCATCTTCGTTGTCCTGTTGGCTTTATTGGGAACACCGTTTCAGCCGATCTCCAAAGCCGCCGGAGCCGCAACTGCGGGCATCCAGGGCAGCTGGGATGGTTTGACGGACAAGGCCACACTAGAAGGAGCTTACATTGACCCGTTCCAGCAGGAAATTCCCTTCGGCATTCGTTCCTATTTCACCGTCCCCTGGAGAAGCTATATGGATACCTGGGACAGCCAGCGTTATCTGGACACCGTAGGCGTCGTGTTCAATAACATCAAACAGGAGGAGGCTGCTGCGACGGCTGCGGTTATGGCTGAAGCAGGGATTACCTCCGCCCGCCTGGAGATTGGCTGGTCCAACCTGGATTACAATGACGAAACCAAAATCAAATCTGTTTACCGTGAGGCCTTCCGGGCCCAGCTTACCGCTTTGAAGAACAACAATATCCGTCCTCTTATCCTCCTGAATATGAACTCAGGTATGCCCAGCCCCAACGTGGAGATCAAAACCACCGTCACCAAAAAGGCCGCCAAGGGCGATAGGGTAATCTATTTGGATAAAACGGCGGACATCAAGCCCCTTTATACCGGATTAAAGGGAATGGGACCGGCCATGTTCCCGATTATCACAGAGGTGGATGCCGCTACAGGAAAATGCACCTTATCCGCTCCACTTCCCAATGATCTGCCCCAAGGGGCAACCACTTTGGTGAAGCTGAAGTACCAGCCCTTTTCCGGACCGGTATTTAAGGACGGCACACCCAATCCCGCTTCACAGGAAACCCTGAACGGCTGGCACCGGTACATCAGGACCGTGTCCGAGATTGTCCGGGAGGACCTGGGCACCGCCGGAAGAGCTGATGCAGGCTTTGACTTCGAGGTGTACAACGAATATACCTTCGGCCACCACTATATGTACATGGACAACTATTACGAGCCGAAACGGGGCTTCGCCCAGGAAATGACCTATAGCAAGGACGGCAAATCCGTTACCGGCATCGAGGTGCTTTTGCCCATCACCGCCGACTTTGTCTCTGACCCGGCCAACGGATTGCCTGGTGTGCGGGTAATCAGCGGCTTCTCCAACCAGCGTCCCTACGATAACGGAACCAGCATCTGGTCCAATCAGGCGGGGTACAGCCGCCATTATTACACCGGCTATGATCCGGTGAAGTCCTATATTGGACAAAGCTCCGCTTCCTCCTATACCTCGCCCACCAAGATCTATTACAATGCACTTGGACGGCTGGATGGTGTGCGCAAGCCCTCCAATATCAATGAATCTGTTGCGGGCAGCTACTTTATTCCGAGCCAGGTGATGACCATGCCCGAGGAATGGGCGTACCTATACACCACCGAATCACTGATCCGTGACCTGACCCCATTCCCCGGCCCGTGGCAGGACCATTTCCGTTATGCCAGCCCGGGCAACGGGATAACGGCGGAGCTGTGGATGACTGAAACTAACTATTACCGGCTGCCCTTCGCGCAGAAGCTCATCGAGCAGTCCAAGGTGGCCGCCGCGGATCAGCAGCTGTCCAACCTGATGATGGAAACCGGGGCCAAAACATTGTCGCGTTTATTCACCTTTTACGCCCACAAGGGTATGGAAACCATCACGGTCTATAATATCCGCAACCAGGACAATTGCTTCGGCATCCTGCCGGAGGCCTTCTTCGATGAGCTGAAGAAGAACAATTATCAGCTGAACGATGCTGTCCGCGCCAAGATCGGCCCGCAGATCGCGGTCCTGAAGAACATCGCAGGCCTGATGAAAACCGGCCAGCCCATCGATACGGCCCGTCCCCTTGCGGTGACCCGGCTGACCGAATACAAGCCGCAGCTGGTTTTTGCGGGCAAAGGCACCGCCGAACATCCCAGCCGGTATAACCGGGATGATTTCGCCATCCTGCCGTATCAGCTGGCCAACAACAAATTCGCCGTTGCCTATTATGTGATGACCCGGGATATTACCCGTTCCTATGATGATACCAAATCTCCGCTGGATCCGGCGCGGTATCAGATGCCGGAGCAGGAGTACGAGATCAGCCTGGCTAATGTAGTGGGCCAAGGAGCCAAGGTTTCCTCCTATGACCCGATGACCAATCAGACCATCCCGGTACAGCTTGTCCGGGCAGACGCCAATTCCATGGTAGTAAAGGTGAAATCGTCGGATTATCCCCGCTTCCTCATCATTGAAGAAGCCAAGCAAGGCCCGTTGATCGGGGCTACTATGCTTTCGAAAACCGCTGACGGGGCACAGCTTGGGTTCTTCAGCAATGTGAGCGGCGTGGTCGAGGTCACATATGGACAATACCCCGCCCGGACCACCGGAACGGTTACGGAAGCGGTTTATGGCGATGTCAAATTCGGCAAGGAAACCGGCCAGCGGGTACTGGATTCCTTGAGCAATCTCAAACCCTCCGGCATCGGCTCCTGGAAATGGACCGGGACCATTGTGCCGAAGTATACGGAGCGGTATTCCTTTACCGCCCACAGCGATAACTTGAATGAAACGAAGCTCAAAATCAACGGCCAGGAGATTTACTTGGGTGGGCCTGTGGGAGCATCCATCAATCTGAAGGCGGGAGAGGCCTATCAGATGGAGCTTTCCTTCCTGAACCGTTACAATTCCCAGCATTATGTGAATCTGTATTGGTCCAGCCTGAGCCAGGAACGGACCATCGTCTCCATGGAGCCCCTTCCCGCAAGTGTCATTACCATGCCGGTGAAGGCAGGGGAGTATGTCAATCTCCCTATCTCAGGCATGAAGACAGGTGACGGGGTGAAAGTCCGGCTCACAGGGGAAACGGGCATTACCGCCAGGTACCCGTTTTGGGACTATGACCACAGCGCCGTGCTGTACGATTAAGCTTTGTCAAATGAAAGCGGCTCTTTTGCCGCTTTTTTTGCTGTTAATCTATGAAAAAAGTTGGTAATTTGTAATATCTATTGAGAGGAGAAATGCTTTAAAATAGATGGGAATACATATAACAAGGAGGATAATCGAAAATGAGTGTGGAATTGACTTCGGTACTGAACAAACAGATCGCCAACTGGGGAGTTCTGTTCGTAAAGCTGCACAACTTTCACTGGTATGTGAAGGGCACCCAGTTTTTCACCCTGCATTTGAAATTTGAAGAGCTGTACAACGAAGCTGCGCTTCATATTGATGATCTGGCAGAGCGTGTACTGGCTATTAAAGGCAAGCCGCTTGCGACTTTGAGCGATTATCTGGCTAATGCCTCCATCAAGGAAGCCAAGGGTACGGAATCCGCTACCGAGCAAGTTGCCGCTACCATCGCCGACTTCGAAACGGTCATCGCCGAGCTGAAGGAAGGCATGAAGGTTGCGGAAGAAGCCGATGACGAAACCACCGGCGATCTGCTCCTGGCGATTCATACTTCCTTGGAGAAGCATGTTTGGATGCTGTCCTCCTTCTTGGGATAAGATAAATTACGGATGTGTACAGCACGGATCAGGGCAATTTCCCTGGTCCGTGTTATTTTTTTTGCATGAAAAATAAGGATTGACACCTATAGTGATAATGAATATCATTATCATAACAAGACGTACTATCTATCTGGAGGTCGAAGCTTATGAGCGGTATAGTGGTGGTTTATGCCAGCATGACTGGGAACACAGAGGATATGGCCCTTCAAGTTGTGAAGGGGATCAAGGAAGAGGGCATCGAACCCGTAGTAGAGCGGGTAGACGATGTGAAAGCCTCCGACTTGTCCGGCTACGACGGTATCGTGCTGGGCGCGTATACCTGGGGTGACGGGGAATTGCCGGATGAATTCCTGGATTATTTCGATGACCTGGATGATGTGGATCTTACCGGGAAAAAAGCGGCTGTATTCGGCTCCTGCGATTCCGCTTATTCGGAATACGGAGTAGCGGTGGACCTTCTGATCGGCAAGCTGAAGGACCGCGGCGCAGAGATCGTTCAGGAGGGGCTGAAGGTAGAGCTGACTCCGGGCAAGGCCGATAAGGAAAAATGTGTGGCCTTCGGCAAAACCATTGCCCAGGCCCTTCGCGGATAATTCACAGACATAAGGAGTGTTCGTATGTTCGTCGAAATGAAAACCATTACCGTCAAGGAAGGGTTTGCCCAAGCCGTGGCGGAGCGGTTCAGCAAACCGGGCGCAGTAGAGCAGATGCCGGGTTTTGTGGATCTGAGTGTGATGGTGAAGAAGGCGCGTCACGGCGAGGAGCAGGTGCTGGTTATGATCCGCTGGGAGTCGGAGGATGCCTGGAAAGCTTGGGAGAAAAGCGACATCCACATTCAGGGTCACCGCCAAAGCGCCAAGCAAGGACGGCCTGATTATATCATTTCCTCGAGCCATGATTCCTATCAGGTCAGTGTGCTGAAAGCCGCCGCGCCGGCAGCATTGAATTAAGTGATGTAAAACCTCCGGTATGCCGGAGGTTTTTTGCCGTTTGTCGAAAAGGCTCCTCAACCTTGACGTTTTTTGCATTTTCCTTCAATATTAGAAGGAAGAAGCAAGCGAGTGCAATCGGGGGATAGCTATGTCCGAATCCATAACAACGGAAGAAATGCTGCGCAAGATGAGCACAGGCGGCCTCCGCGTAACGGAGCAGCGCAAAAGCCTGGCCCAGCTGTTCGCAGAGGCGGAAGGGTATTTGACACCAAAGGATGTATACGAATCCATGCGCCAGAAATATCCCGGGGTCAGCTTTGACACGGTCTACCGGAATCTGCGGATTCTAAGCGAAATGGGTGTCCTGGAGCAGTTTTATTTTCTGGAGGGTGGTCTGAAGTTTAAGGCCAATTGCCAGCACCATCATCATCACCACTTGATCTGCACCCAATGCGAAAAAACCTTTTCCATGGATTTTTGCCCTATGGGCCATCTGGGTGAAGGACCCGAGGGGTTTCAGATTAGCGGGCACCGGTTCGAAATTTACGGCACCTGCAAGGAATGCCGCGTGAATCCGGCCCCGGAGGAAGGGGAGCATGGACAGCATGGTTGAAGAGTTAATCTTGAAGAATAGAACGTACCGCCGGTTTTATGAGGAAACACCTATTGAGAAGGCTCAGCTGGAGGCATGGATTGATCTGGCGCGGCACACCTCGTCGGGAGGCAATCTGCAATCGCTGAAATATGTGCTTTCTGCCGACAAGGATAAGAATGCCTTGATTTTTTCGCATTTGCGCTGGGCAGGGTATCTCCGGGATTGGCCGGGGCCGGTGGAGGGGGAGCGTCCCTCAGCCTATGTGGTGATGCTCCTGGATAAAACCATTAGCTCCAATCCATCGTGGGATCACGGTCTCGCCTGTCAAAGTATTCTCTTGGGAGCGGTGGAGAAGGGCTTCGGCGGCTGTATGTTTGGGGCTATTGACCGAAAAGGTTTGGCACAAGCGCTGGAGATTCCCGAGCAGTATGAGATTCTATTGGTGATGGCACTGGGCAAACCGAAGGAAGTCGTGGTGCTGGAGGAGCTGGACGATCCGAAGAATGTGAAGTATTGGCGGGATGAAGAGGGTGTGCATCATGTGCCCAAACGGAAGCTGGAGGACTTGATTCTGCCCTATTAAGAATATTCGTTCTTGCATCATGCGAACAAATGTGTTATTATTACTGAATAACCTTTGTTCATTGTTTGAATGTGTAGATTCTCACTGGCGCGGTCTTCGGAGCCGCAAGGATGGAAGAGAGGCAGGGCTTTCGTTGTTTTGATGATTCAAAGACGAAGCCGGCCGGTTGTTTCAACAAACGGGTAGCTTATGATCTGTTCGACCCCATAGATGCAGCTGCAAGAAGCTGGAAGTACAAGTTTGATGATGTTGTTGGAACCATTGGTAGGCTTCACGGAACAGGTTAGGTTAAGACGAAGGCGCTTCTTCCCCGCGGAGGAGGCGTCTTTTCTACTCCACTCATACATTGCTATTTTTATACGAGAGGACTATAATATCCTTATAATAATTCTAAATTCGTTTGCGCCTGAATAAGAACAAACGGGTGGTGAAGGAGGTTCGGGAATGACCTGTGTAACCGAGGAATTAAGCAGGATTAACAAGCGGCTGTCCGCCCAAGGCTACAAGCTGACTCCCCAGCGGGACGCAACACTGCGGGTGCTGCTGGAGAATGAAAAGGACCATCTGAGCGCGGAGGAGGTTTTTATGCTGGTCCGCCAGCAATCCCCCAAAATTGGCATCGCCACCGTGTACCGGGTGCTGGAGCTGTTCAGTGAGCTGCATATTGTGGAGAAGATGAACTTCGGTGACGGTGTGGCGCGGTATGATCTGCGCAGCGAAGAGCATGAGCATATGCATCATCATATGATCTGCCGGGAATGCGGTGAGGTCCGCGAAATTATGGAGGATTGGCTGTCTCTCCTGGAGAAGCGGCTGGAGACGGAATATGGATTTACCGTAACGGATCACCGTCTGGACTTTTTCGGCTCCTTCCGGGATTGCACCAATAAGAACTGCAAGCATAACTGCAAGGCTGTTTCCTGAGACGCCGTAACGTCCCGGATACATTACCGCGGGACAAATTCCGCATCGTCACTTTACACCGTCATGGTTTCCTTCGGGGAGGCTCTGGCGGTTTTTTCGTGATTCGGCGGTTTGAGGCGCCGCAGATCCATACTCTACTTACCTTTTGTTAACTACTGTCCGCCCAAAAGTGAATATGCTACAATTGGAAAAGAGAGAAGCGGGCCCTGATGCCCGTGAAGAGGATGACAGATTATAGAGGTGAAGACATGCAGTACAGACAATTTGGCAATTTGGAATTTCAGGTATCCTCCTTCGGGTTAGGATGTATGCGTCTTCCTCTGGAAGAGCAGCCTGAGGGCGGCAAGGATGCATCCCGGATTCATGAGGAAGAAGCGATCGAACTTATCCGTTATGCAATTGATCAGGGTGTAACGTATGTGGATACGGCATATCCGTATCATGGCGGCAACAGCGAGCTGGTCGTCGGCAAGGCCTTGAAGGATGGGTACCGGGAAAAGGTAAAGCTGGCCACCAAGCTTCCCGTTTGGCTGTGCAAAACCTATGAGGATTTCGGAAGACTGCTGGATGAGCAATTGGCTAAGCTGCAGGTGGATTATATTGATTTTTATCTGCTTCATGCCCTGAACAAGAATTCGTGGAAAACGATCATGTCCTTGGGCGTGCTGGATTTCCTGGACGAGGCGGTGGCACAAGGGAAAATCCGATATCCGTCGTTTTCCTTCCATGACGAGCTTCCGTTGTTTAAGGAAATTATTGATGCGTATGATTGGAAAATGTGCCAGATCCAGCTGAACATCCTCGATGTGAATTATCAGGCGGGACTGGAAGGACTGCAATATGCGGCCGACCGGAATATTCCCGTCGTGATTATGGAGCCCCTGAAGGGCGGCAGTCTGGCCCGGAATGTACCCGATGATATCCTCGGCATCTGGGAGGAAGCAGACACCCAACACAGTCCGGTGGACTGGGCATTCCGCTGGGTAGGAAACTTCCCGCAGGTCACCACCATCTTAAGCGGCGTCAACAATCTGGAGCAGCTGAAGGATAATCTGCAGATATTCGATACCATCACCCCGGACAGCATGAACGGCAAGGAGCTAGGTTTGGTGCAGCGGGTGAAGGAGGCGTATGAGAGCAAAATCAAGGTAGGCTGCACCAAATGCGGCTATTGTGTTCCGTGTCCCGCGGGGGTGGCCATCCCCGATGTATTCGCTCACTACAATCATTCCTCCATTTTCAATGCGCTGCCGGACAGTCAACGAAACTACGCCAATCTGGTGAAAAACAGCAAGGATGCATCCTTGTGTGTGGAATGCGGCAATTGTGAGGAAGCTTGCCCCCAAAGCATTCCGATTATCGAAAAGCTGGCAGAAGCAGATCTGGTTCTGGCCGGACGCTAAATAGTCTTTACCGTAAAGACAGCCTTCTCTGAAGAAGGTTGTCTTTTTACATAAATTGGTTGAAGAGAAAAATCACTGAAAAAAGTGAGCTTCCGCAAACACTGTGATATACTGGAAGCATCCTCAGTAATATCATTCTACAAAATGCTTCATCATTCTTAGGGAGGAGGACGAAAAATGACAAAAGCTACCGGGATTGTCCGTAAGGTTGACGAATTGGGACGGGTGGTCCTGCCTATAGAACTGAGACGTACCATGGGCATAGCAGAGAAGGATGCCATCGAAATTTATGTGGATGATGAGCGGATCATCCTGAAGAAATATGAGCCTGCCTGTATTTTTACCGGATCTGCAGAAGACTTGATTTACTTCAAGGGAAAAATGATCAGCAGAGCCGCTGCCGAGGAAGTACTGGAGCAGTGGAAGGAACGGAACGAAGCCAAATCGTAAGGAAATCTCCATCATATGAAAAACACCCGGCCCATTACATTAGGGAACCGGGTGTTTTTCATATGATGGAGAGTGGTTAGCGTGCGCCGCCTCGTCTGCCCATGAACAGTGTGACCACAAACAGGATCAGGAACAGGAAGAAGAGGATTCGGGCGATATCCGCTGCCACATGGACAATGCCTACAAAGCCGAAAATACCTGCCACTACGGCAACTACCAGAAAGATCAGGGACCATCTCAACATACTTCATCATCCTTTCGCTGTTTTTTATCCTCGAATCAAGGATTCTGCACCGTCGATATAAATTTCGGTGCCAGTGACATGGGAGGCTTCGTCTGACGCCAGGAACAGCACCAGATTGGCCACCTCCCGGGGGGAACCGGGACCGTTGCGCAGAGGCTGGTCGCCGGCGGGGAATTCAACGGGAATCCGGATTTCCTCCACCTCCGGCAGTGTTTCTGTGCTTTCGTCAATATTGGTGGAGATGGCTCCAGGGCAAATCACATTCACCCGAATCCGGTATTGGGCCAGCTCCAGCGCAGCCATTTTGGCAAAGGCCACCTGGCCCGCCTTGGTGGTGCTGTAGGTGCTGAAGCCGAAGTTGGAGAAAATCCGGTTTCCGTTGACCGAGCTGGTAATGATAATGCTGCCGCCTTGCTGCTTCAGATAGGGAATGGCATGTTTGACAGTGAGGAAGGTACCCTTCAGATTCACATCCACCGTTTTGCTCCATTCCTCCAGAGGCATGGATTCAATTGGGGAGAGAGTACCGTTGATACCCGCATTGGCAAACAGCACATGCAGCTTCCCTCCGAAGCGGTCGGTGCCTTCCTTGAAGGCTTTTTCGATTGCGGCTTCATCGGTAATATCCAAGGGCAGGGATACCGCTTCCCCGCCCCGGTCCCGGATGGCCTTCTCCACCTCGGCCAGCCGTTCCCCGTCCCGGTCTGCCAGCAAAAGACGGGCGCCGTGCCTTGCCAATAGAAGAGCCGCAGAACGTCCGATGCCGGAGGCGGCTCCGGTAACCAGAGCCACCCGGCCTTTCAGACGGGCATTGCCGTCTGTTTTAATTTCCAAAGGATGCCCGGTCATAACCACTCACTCCTTCGCGATAACCACGAGTATAGGCATTCCAGCTGCCTTGGAGCTCTTCCTGGGAAACATTCCCGATTACACTGATTTGCTTGCGGGAGCCGCCGATGACAGCACCGTCCTCAATAATCGCTCCTTCGCCGATAATGGCATGGGAGATCAACACATTCTTGCCGATGACCGCATTGGGCATGATAATGCTGTCGGTGACCAGACTGTTCTTGCCGATCCATACACCGTTGGAAATAATTGAACGTCTGGCCCTTCCCTCCAGGTAGCAGTGCTGGTGGAGAAGAGAGGCGGAGCCCCGGTCATCCTCCATACGCAGCATTTCGTTCTGGAGAGTCAAGCTGCCGGCCACCCGCATCGGCCAGGAAGGGGGATTCAGCGTCAATTGGGCAGGGGAGCCCAACAGATCCATGTGGGTCCGCCAGAGAGTATCCACTGTGCCCACATCCTTCCAGTATCCCTCAAAGGGGAAGGCATATACCCCGGCATCCTCCTTGAGCAGCTTCGGGATAATGTCCTTACCGAAGTCATGGGAGGATTTCGGATCGGCGGCATCCTGGATCAGCTGCTCCCGCAGCTCGGACCAGCGGAAGACATAAATGCCCATGGAAGCCAGATTGGATTCCGGACGGCGGGGTTTTTCCTGGAATGCCGTGATCCGGTGATCGGCGTCTACGGTCATAATCCCGAAGCGGCTTGCCTCCTCCAACGGTACCCGGATGACCGAGATGGTAGCAGAGGCTTTCCGCATGGTGTGGAAGCGTAGAATGTCACGGTAGTCCATGTGATAGATATGGTCGGCGGAGAGGATCAGCACATTCTCCGGGCGAAGCTTATCCAGGTAGGCGATGTTCTTATAAATAGCGTCTGCTGTACCGGTATATCCTTCGTCCTGCTTCAAGCCGGCAGGGAGCATCGTGATGTTGGTGTTGTTGCTGCCCAGATGCTGGTGCAGGGTTTCCGCACGGTATTGGGTAAGCACCCCGATTTTGTCGATGCCTGCATTCAGGCAGTTGCTTAGCGGGAAATCGATCAGGCGGTATTGTCCGCCGAAGGAGACTGCCGGTTTAGCGTGGGTTAAAGTCAGCGGACGCAGTCGTTTTCCTTCTCCACCCGCAAGCAGCATAGCGATGCAATTATTTGAATTCATGATTGTTTCCTCCTTGTCGGGTTTGTTGTTGGCAGCCGCAAGCCGGCTGGGTCAGCATCCGTTCAATGGATCTATAATTAACTCCCTTCAGGCTGCCAGGATCTATGTATGACCCGAAAGCTGAAACTATCCAATGGGATGGTCATGTGACCGTCGGCTACGGGGACATCCTCTCCAGTCCAGGCATCCTTCCAGTCGTTGGTTTCCAGTGCAAGGGATACTTCCGCCGGTTCCTCGGAATGATTGATCCAGATGAGAGCGTGGGAGCCGTCGGTTACCCGTTCATAGACAATAGCGGGATTTCCGCCCTCCGCTTGAAGCATCCGGTAACGTCCGGTGCTTAAAGCAGGGATGTTGCGCCTCAGATGGATGAGGGTTTTGAAGAAATCCAGCAGCTCCTCATCCCGCATATCCGGATGCCATTCCATACACTTCCGGCAATCCGGATCGTCGCCGCCGGTCATGCCGTATTCATCGCCGTAAAAAATACAGGGAGTGCCGGGGTAGGTAAGCATGAACAGAAAAGCATGCTTCAGCTTGCGCTTGTCCTCAATCCGGCTGGCTACCCGGCCCGTATCATGGCTGCCCAGCAGATTAAAAAGGACCTCATGAGCCTGCTCCGGATACCGTACGGATAAGCGGGCGACGGTTTCGGCAAAGCTTGCCCCGTCCAATGACTCGCCCTCAAAGTAATCCAGAATTCGTTTGCCCAAGGGATAGTTCATCGCAGAATCGAATTGGTCACCCTGCAGCCAGGGATTGGCATCCGTCCAGCATTCACCGACAATATAAGCCTCGGGATTAATGGACTTGACCAGCCTTCGGAAATGCCGCCAGAACTCATGGTCAATTTCATTGGCCACGTCCAGCCTCCAGCCGTCAATTCCCGATTCCTCCATCCAATACCGGGTGACAGTGAGCAGATACTCCTGCACCTCAGGATGGGCCGTATTCAGCTTGGGCATATGTCCGAAGTTGCCGAAGGTATCATAGTTGGGCTGCCCGTCCTCTCCGCGAATCGGATAAGAATGAACATGGAACCAATCCTTGTAGGGAGACTTTTCTCCCCGGTTCAGCACATCCACGAATTGCTCCATGGCTTCACTGCAGTGGTTAAATACCGCATCCAGAACAACCTTGATTCCACGCTGGTGGCATTCGTCCACCAGTGCTTTCAGTTCCTTCTTGTCACCCAGATTGGGGTCAATCTGCTTGTAGTCGGAAATATCATATTTATGACAGGAAGGGGAGGAGAAGATGGGCGTTAAATACAAGGCGTTTACTCCCAATTCCTCCAGATAATCCAGCCGTTCGCGGATTCCCTTCAAATTTCCTCCGAAGGCCCCGTCCAACTGGGGCTCGTCCCCCCAATGGAGAAACTTCCCTTCCTCCTGAGACTCATCGTAATCGGAGGGAAGATTGAAACGGTCCGGCATAATCTGATAGAACACCGCTTTTTTGGCCCAATCAGGTACTTGAAAAACCTCGGATTCATGCAGGTACGGATATTCAAAATACATACCTGCATCGGACGGAGGGGAATCCGAAAATCCTACCTCTGAAAACCAACACTGTTCCTCTCCCTGCTGCAGCCGGAAAGCGTAGCACATCCGTCTTTTGGACGGGATGACCGGGTAGAACCAATAATCAAACAGCGTGTCCGCTGCAATTTTCTCCATGGCGAATTCCTGTTGACCGGCTCCCCAGTCATATTTGTCTCCTACATGTACGAAAACCTGCTCCGCATCATTTCGTTTGACACGCAGCCGGAGATGAACGGTTTCGTGATTGTAGGCATATGCCCAGCTTCCGCCTGCGGCATGATACACTGCTTCAGCCTGCATCCGCACACCTCCTCTCAAAAATAGCCATCATGGCTGCTCCTGCCCATGCATGACCTTGTGATAACTTATTAAACCTGGCCGGAGAAGAAGAAACAGGGAAAAAGCAAAAATTTAGCCACTGGTCCAAAAAACCTGTCCTCTTTCTAGACATGCTGCAAAAGGGTGAGCTATTATTAAGAGATAGATACCGTTTTCTTCGTTTTATATCATCGGTTATCAGAAACATCCGCTAATTAATGAGGTGAATGATATGCGTATTGCCATTGTGGACGATAATCTTATCAACCAAATGATCATCGAAAAAATATTGGACGGCGCCGGCTTCCTCAATCATGTTTCCTTTAATAATGCAGGGGAGCTGTTCTCTTACCTGGGGATGGAACAGCAGCAGGCAGACCGTGTGGAGGCTACACCCGACTTAATTCTGATGGATATGATGATGCCCGGTGTGGATGGGATCGAGGCTTGCCGGAGGATTCTGGGTGTAGAGAAGCTGAAGGATATTCCCATCATTATCGTGACAGCTCTGGGCGATTCCAATAAGCTGGCGGAGGCATTGGACGCAGGCGCTACAGACTATGTGGTGAAGCCGGTGAACAAGATCGAGCTTCTGGCCCGGATCCGGGTTGCCCTGCGTCTGCGGGCGGAGCTAAATTGGCATAAAGCCAAGGAGAGAGATATGTCTCTGGAGCTGGCGCTGGCCAAGCAGGTGCAGGAGAGCGTTCTGAGCAAACCCTTCGAGAAGGACAAGCTGCGGATTGAAGCCGTTTATCAGCCGTCCATGGTTTTGGCCGGGGATTTCTACTTCTGGCAGCAGCTGGATGATGGCAAATATGGCATCATACTGCTGGACATGATGGGACATGGTATTTCATCCTCTCTTATGTGTATGTATATCGCTTCGGCTCTTCAGGACGCCATGCAAAAGAATCCCGATCCCGTCGAGGTGGTCAGTCTGCTGAACACCCACATGCTGCGTCTGCAGAACAAGGACAAGTGGGTGCGGTATTATTTTACCGCCATCTATTTGATTATGGATCCCCGCGCCCGCACCGTGGAATATGTGAATGCCGGCCACCCGGAGGGGCTTCTGCTGGCCGACGGTGAAGAGATGCACAGACTGCACTCCGGCGGATGTGCGGTGGGCTTCGATGATCCTATTCAGCTGGAGAAACGGACCATTCATTATAAGGAGCACATGAAGCTGCTGCTGTTTACGGACGGCTTTCTCGAAGCCTGCGGATCGGATTGGGACAGCTCCACGGACAGCATTGCCGAATTGTTCCTCACCCGGCCGGAGCTGAGTGCGGCGGATTTGGCCGATAAGCTGATCGATGGGGGTAAATTGAATGAAAAGCGTGATGATTATTGTCTTTTATCCATAGAGGCGGGCAAGCTGGCCTGACCAATCTAATTGTTTTTCGAAAGAAGGGAGTATGGGCATGACCATACGCAATAAACTGCTCGCCGGCATGAGCATTCTGCTCATTGTAATGTTTTGCATCGCAGGCTTGGGAATGAACCGGTTGACCACGATGAACAAGGATATCGGGGCCACCTATGATGAGATGTATGCCAATGTGAAGGATAGTCAGCAGTTCCAGGTCATCACCAACGATATCGGCCGCAATCTGGTCAGTCTGCTGGTCAACAACCCCATCATGACCCAGAGGGAAATTCTCGAGCGCCTGGCCGAGAATGACAGGGACATGCGCAAGCTGTTTGAGGATTCGCGGGCGAAGTATCAGGATGCCCAACAATCCCAGGTGACGGAGGAGGCCGTTGAGGCCATCACCCGTTACTTGAACTATAAGGATACGATTGTGAATTATGTCATGAACAACCGGCTGGATGATGCGGTGCTGCTCCGCAGCTCCGAAGGCCTGAAGCTTCAGCAGGAGATTCAGGAAAAGAACGATGCTTTGGGAGACTTCAACCAGAACCGGATGGACCTGGTGTTGAAGGAAGGGACCGAGGATAACCGCAAAACCCTCCAATATACCATCAGTCTGATGATTTTGGGACTGGTGCTGGTCCTTATGATTACATATTGGATTATTCAAAGCATCTCCAAGGGCTTTAACCGTCTGTCCGCGCTGGTTCCCCGGACGGCTACGGATACTCTTGTTCCGGTAGAATTTACGGAGGATGGCGGGAAGGATGAAATCAGCGAGGTTATCCGTTTATTCAACCGGCTGTTCCGGGACTTGTCCTTGCAGCGTGCCCGGGAGCAGGAATTCAACAAGAAGAATGAAGAGGAAGCCTGGCTGAAAACGCAGCTGAACAGCATCATGCTGATTCTTCAGGGCCGTACCGATCTAAAGGAGGTAGGCCAGGGTTTTGTGCGCCAAATCGCTCCTTTGGTGGACGCTGTCTATGGGGGCTTCTACATCTCTGATTCAGAGCAGCCCAAAGCGAGCATGTATACGCTGGTGGGAAGCTATGCCGTACAGCCGGGGGCAATCCGCAATGTATACCATCTGGGTCAAGGGCTTATCGGTCAATGCGCCGCGGACAACCGCTGGATCAGACTGCAGGAGCGCTCCGACAACCCGGTCCGTATTGAGCTTTCGCCAGGGGAGCTGACTTTAAGCGAGGTTCTGATCATTCCTTTTTCCTATGAGGGCAATGTGATGGCCGTTCTGGAAATTGGCTCTGTGCATCCGTTTTCCCCGCTGCATGTAGCATTGCTTGAGCAGGTTACACAAAATGTGGGAACGGTGCTTAACAGCATTATGGGACGCATCCGCGTAGAAGAGCTGCTCCGCACCTCGCAAATATTGACGGAAGAATTGCAGACTCAATCCGAGGAGCTACTAACCCAGTCCGATGAACTCCGGGTGACCAATGAAAAGCTGGAGGAGCAGGCGGGAGCATTGAGGAAATCGGAGGAGTTGCTCCAGCAGCAGCAGGAGGAGCTTGCGGCAACGAACGAGGAGCTTACGCTGAAAACCACCCTTCTGGAGGAGCAGGTCCGTTTGGGGAGAGAGAAAAACATCGAAGTGGAGCGGGCCAACAAGGTTCTGGAGCATCAGGCGGTAGAGCTGGAGCTGGCTTCCCGGTACAAGTCCGAGTTCCTGGCCAATATGTCCCATGAGCTCCGGACTCCCTTGAACAGTATGATGATCCTGTCCCTGATGCTTCAGGAAAACAGAGAGGGCAATCTGACGGAGAAGCAGCGGGAATATGCCGCGGCCATTCACGGAGCCGGCGGCGACCTGCTGCGGCTCATTAATGATGTGCTGGATTTGTCCAAGGTGGAGGCAGGCCATATGGAGATTCATGTGGAGCCTCTGGAAATTAAAGAAATTGTACAGTATGTGGAAAGAAGCTTTATGCCGCTGTCCGTCCGCAAAGGAGTGGAGCTGGTTATCCGTACAGGCGAGGATCTGCCGGAGGTGATCAATACCGACTCCCAGCGCCTGATGCAGATCATCGGAAACCTGATGTCCAATGCCTTCAAGTTTACCTCCGACGGCAAGGTTACCTTCCGGCTGGAGCTAAGCGACGGCATGTGGCTGTTTATGATTGAGGATACCGGCATTGGCATTCCCGAAAACCAGCAGGAGGAGATCTTCCAGGCTTTCCGCCAGGCGGACGGAACCATCAGCCGCAATTTCGGCGGCACGGGGCTTGGCTTGTCCATCAGCCAGAAGCTGGCCAGAGCGCTGGGCGGCAATATAACCGTGACCAGCGGTATGGGCCAAGGAAGCACCTTTATTCTGTGGGTGCCGTTGATTGCGCCTAATGCTTCGGGTACCAAAAATATCTTCCATCCCTTGGACCGTATCCAGGCCCAGGATCAGAGCATTGCGGACAATCGGTATCTGCTGGATAGAGCGGCTCCCATGGAGGCAGCTGTTTCGATTTCCGGAGAAGAGGATAATGACTCCGTAACAGACTCTTATCTGCATAAGATTCTGATTGTGGATGATGACATCCGGAATGTCTTTGCCTTGTCTGTGGCTCTGGAGGATGCTGGCCTGCAGGTGGTCTTTGCCGAAAACGGCGTGGATGCTCTGGAAATGCTGGCTGCGGATCATCATGGCATTGACTTGGTGCTGATGGATATTATGATGCCTCGGATGGACGGATACGAAGCGATCCGGGAAATCCGGAAGATACCCGAATTAACCGATTTGCCGATTATTGCCGTCACGGCCAAGGCCATGAAGGAGGATCAGCAGAGGTGTATGGATGCCGGCGCATCGGATTATTTGACGAAGCCTATCGATATCAACCGGCTGCTGTCGCTGTTGAAGGTTTGGCTGCATAAGGAGGAATGAAGGTGGAACCCGCGTCCCCTGTTCAAATACTGCTGGTGGATGACCACCCCGAAAATCTGCTTGCCCTGGAGGCTGTTCTTTCCGATGAAAGCTATCAGCTTGTGAAGGCCTCCTCCGGGCACGAAGCGCTGCGTAAGGTGCTTCAAGGCGACTTTGCCGTTATTGTGCTGGATGTGCATATGCCCGATATGGACGGGCTGGAGACGGCTAAGTACATCAAGATGAGAGAGCGTTCCCGGGATACCCCCATCATCTTTATTACTGCTGCAGACCAGGACCCTGCGGTTTATTTTTCTGCGTATGCGCTGGGTGCTATTGATTATATCCGCAAGCCCTTTGTTCCGGAAATGCTGAAGTCCAAAATCGACGGTTTTGTCCGTCTGCACCGTTCAAATATGAAGCTGCAGCTGCAGAAGGAGCTGCTGCATCAGCAAACCATGGACCTGGAGAAGGCTAATATTGAGGTTCATGCGGCTTCCTTGGTGAAAACCCGCTTTTTGGCCACCATGAGCCATGAAATCCGCACACCGCTGAACGGTGTTATCGGTGTTGCTGATCTTCTGCTCGGGACACAGCTGGACGATGAGCAGCGTATGTATGTGGAAACCATCAAAAGCAGCGGCGATTCGCTTCTCCGGATGCTGAACGATATTTTGGATTTTGCCAAAATGGAAACGGGTAAGCTGAATCTCTCCGATTCCCCCTTTGATCTCCATGCTACGGTAATGGAGACGATGGATTTGTTCCAGGCGAAGGCGAGGCTTAAGGGAGTAGAGCTGCTACTGAACCTTTCCCCGGAGGTGGACAATCTGGTCAGCGGGGATGAGGCGAGGCTGCGGCAGATTCTCATGAACCTTATTGGCAATGCGGTCAAGTTTACCAATCAGGGCACGGTGTCCATCCTTATGCGGCCGTATACTGCTGCGAAACCTTCTGACGATATCTCCTCGCCTGTCCAATGGGTGGAGTTTGAGATTACCGACACGGGAGAGGGTATTCCTCCGGGCCGGGAGGAGGAGCTGTTCCGGCCGTTCACCCAGCTGTCCCCGTATATGACCCGCAATCATGACGGGACCGGCCTGGGCCTGTCCATCTGCAAGCTTCTGGTGGAGCTGATGGGCGGGAATATCCGCTTTGAGCATGCCGCCTCCGGCCAAGGGGCCACCTTTATTTTTACGGTTTGCCTGATGATTCCCCAAACGGGGACCTCTGTTTCGGACTCCAGGTTCACGGGTAATAGTCAAGTAAGAAGCGGTGGTTAAGAAAACAAGCCTACGCTTCCCGCTCCCCGGATAAGCTGTACGGGGTGCCCGCACATATAGGAGGGATTGTTATGAACTCCCGGGCTATGATGCAAAAGGTGATAACCGGCGTATTGATCGCCCTGGTGCCGAAAATCGTATCTAAGCTTATGGAACCGCGTAAATCCAAAATCCGCTCCGGCGGGTCATAAGGAGGCGTTACCCATGACAATCAAATTGGTCCGAAATGAAGAGGAAGCCAATGACTTTATCCGTCAATTAACACAGGAAGGCTACCATACGGATAGCATTTATGCTTTGGCATACAATTCCGACCGTACCGATGCCATTGCGGAGAATACGGAAATCAACAAGGTGGGAATGACGGAGCAGGGCATTATCCAGACGGTTGCCAATATTTTCCGTTCCCGCGGGGATGAGCTGATTGCCAAGATGAGATCCCTGGGCGTATCGGAGACAGATGCAGCCCATTATGAACGAATGCTGGCGTCAGGTGACATCCTGGTGCTGACGTGGCCGGCAGAGATGGAGGCAGGTCCGCAGGATAGCGGGATTGAGAGCGAACGTCCGCCTGAAAAGGATAATGTCCTTACTCCACCCGTGGTGAATCCGCTGCTGTTTGCCGGATCTCCGGAGGATCGTCTCAGATAATATTATAGACAACCTACAGCAAAGGCTGAACGCCAGAGAGGGTGAGCGTCCATGACGGCAGGCTTGAAATTTATGTTGTCTGCCGGCGGGTTAGCTGCCTTGGCAGGAGGGTGGATCGCGATCTATGCGGACATCCTTCCGCCTCTGCCGGAGCTTCGTACAGAGCAGGCTGCAGTTTATGCCGCTCCACCGCAGGCCATCCCTGCGGTAGCTGTGGTGAATGAACCGCCGCCTGCGGCCCCGGAGAAGAAGGAGCCACTCCGCCTGGCCTCCGTAGAAGGAATCCGGCTTGGAGACAGTATGATGGAGCTGATCCGCAAAAAAGGCCAGCCTCTCGCCATTCACTCCGATACCCGGCTAAGCGATTTGGAGGTTTATGATTACGGTGCTATTGATGTGGCATTCCGCGGCGGTGATCTCCTCTATGTGGAGGTGTCGGCAGAAGCCGCAACGGTCAGCATTGATGGAATCCCGCATTCCTTCGAGACGGCAGCGCTTCGGGAAGCGTTAGGCGAACCGGATTTTGATGCGGAGGATGGGTGGGGCTACAAACGCGGATTCGGGGCAGTCAAGTTTTATACCGATCCGGCTACCGGCCAGATCCAATCCGTTCACTACTTCGATGCCGTGGGGATATAGCTGAAGTCTTCAGCTATATGCCTGCGGTTTTTTTGCGTCCGGGTGAGGAGAGAGGCGACAGGTATACGAAGGAATAATACCGCATCCAAAAGAGCCGCCCTGGGGAGGACGGCTCATATGGCCTTCACCTTTATTTCAGATAGGACTTCAGCATCCAGATATGTTTTTCCACCTTGCCCTTCAGGCCGGTCAGCATGTCGGCAGTGGGATCATCCTTATTCTCATCCGCCAGCTCAATGCCCTTGGAGAGCTCCTCCGCAATATACTCCAGGTCCTTCCAAGCGGATTCAACCATTTGGGTGGGATTTTCCTTGCCGGTGGCTTCCTTGATTGTGGCCAGCGATAAACATTCCTTCAGGGTGGAGGCAGGGGCGCCGTCCAGCGCCAGCATTCGCTCTGCCAGCTCATCCAGGTTCATAGCCGCTTCATTGTAGAGCTGCTCGAATTTCTCGTGGAGCGTGAAGAAGCTTTCGCCTGTCAGATACCAATGATAATGATGCCACTTCATATAAAGGACGGTCCATTCGGCTACTTGTTTATTGAGGCTCTCCAACACCGGTTTGGCATCGGCGCGGGGGCCGGTTTTCATCATCACTTTTGCCATTGCAAATTCCTCCTTTTGATTGGCTTCATAAACCCTATGAACTCTATAAACCTATTAATTGGCATTGAAACAGACAGGTTTTTTTGGGAAAATGAAAACAAGGGCGTTTCATCCTTCCGGCTTCGGGTTAAAAACTCACAGGAGGGATGCACATGATAATCCAGATAAGCGCAGCAGTTCTTACCGTAGCAGTAGTGGTGCTGATTGTAGCACTTGTCCGGACGCTGAAAGAAGCGCGGGCAGCTCTCAACAAAATCGGGATGCTCACGGATGAAACCCGCATTCAGCTCAATGCCTTGTCCGGTGAAGTGAAGGAAACCATTCAAGGCGTAAACGATGTAACCTACGATGTAAAAACCAAGATGGCGGAGCTGCATAGCGCATTCCAAACCATCGGCGAAGTCGGCAGAATGGCTGCCAGCGCCACATTGACAATACGGCAAACCGCCGCTTCAGTCAGCAGAACACTACGCCATAAGCTCGACGAACAGAAGGAAACGGCAGAGGCCACCAAGTCTTCCTTGGCCGCATGGCTATTAACTGCCGGGAAATTCGTCCAGAACTTAAACGGCTCCAAGCGTTCCGAGGATTCCAAGAGACTAACGGCCAGAACATGACGCAGGAGGGAATGAGTGTGAGCATGATCAAATCTTTTCGATTGGTAAAACATATGTCCGAGAATTCCGTCACCTTTGTATTTATTGGGGAGTTCGACTTGTCCCGTGCATGCGAATTGCAGGGGGAGTTGGACCCCTATCTTTATGAACCTGACCGCAAGCTGGTTTTTGACTTCAAGGATCTTCGCTACATTGACAGCACGGGCATCGGCATCATCCTGGTGGTGATTAAAGCACGGGCTGAAATCAAGGCGGGCTTCGAAATCCGGAACATCCCGTCCCACATTAACCGATTGTTCGATATTGCCGGCATCAGCAAATTTCTTACCGATAACGCAGTATAGAACTCATGAAAAGGAATGGTACTTCTATGAACGTACAAAAGGATAAAATAGTGATGTCCCTGCCGGCAAAATCGCAATACATAGAGGTTGTGCGCCTGGCTCTGTACGGGATTGCCGTGCGGATGGGCTTCAATTTCGAGGATATTGAGGATTTGAAGGTAGCTGTTGGCGAGGCTTGCAACAATGCTGTCCTTCACGCCTATGCAGATGGGGAAGAAGGCGTTATGAAGATTGTCTTCGAAGCCGCTCCGCGTTATCTTCGGATTATTGTGCAGGATGAAGGCCGGAGCTTCAATTCCTCCGAAGCCTGCAACCGTGTGCCCGTGACCATTACGGATAAGTCTCTGTCGGAAATGCATGCAGGCGGTTTGGGCCTGTATCTGATGCAAGCGTTGGTGGATGACGTGGAAATCCGCACAGAGGCTGGAACAGAAGTGATTCTGACCAAACTTCTGAATGGAAGCGGTGTGGTCATATGATCAAAAAACTGCCGGATGAAGAGGCTCCGATTGATGCGGAGGCACTTCTGTCCAGCTACCGGGATTCCGGGAGCAAAGATACGGCGGAAGTGCTTCTGAAGCACTATGAAGGTATGATCCGAATGGCGGCGGGACGTCTGTCACGAAACCGCAAGGATATGTTCGAGGACTTGTTCCAGGTGGGGCAGATGTCGATGTTCCGTTTGTTCAACTCCTACGACCCGTCTTTTGCCATCCCTTTTGAAGCGTATGCGATGAAAAGCATTGTCGGACATATGAAGAATTATCTCCGGGATAAATCCTGGTATGTTCAGGTTCCCCGCCGGATTAAGGAGAAGGGACATGCCCTCCAGAAGGCGTTGGACGAGCTGTCCTTGAAGCTGGAGCGTTCGCCCCAGGTGGATGAAATTGCCGCATACCTGGAGCTATCCGAGGAAGAAACCATCCAGATTCTGGTCGGTTGGGATTGTTACCAGTCCTTGTCCCTGGATACACCTCTGTTCGCCGATGAAGCTGGCGCAACCCTGGCCGATATGATCCGGGAGGAGAGAGACGATTACCAGTCCTTAGAGGAGCGTCTTGATCTGGAGCAGGCGATGGATCAGTTGAAGCCCGAGGAGCGTAAGGTTCTGCAGATGGCATATACCGAGGGCAGGTCCCAACGGCATATTGCCGATGAACTGGGGGTTTCCCAGATGAGCATCTCCCGTATCCAAAGAAGAGCCATGGACAAGCTCCGGCTGCTGCTGGCCGATCCTGAGCGCGAGCTGGAGAGCGGGTAGAGGCTAAATGATTCTTCAACCATACAGAAAATCTCTTCTTGCCGAAAGGCAGGAGGAGATTTTTTTGCCATATAAGGGACCGCTCCATAAGCGGGTAAATGAGGAGATGCCAGCCCCACAGTGATTCCAAGTGAGTGGTTAAAGCAAAAAGACCGGGAGCAGGGCTCCCGGTTTGCTTACGTGTGCAATGAATGGTTTAGCGCTGTGCCGGATCGGACACGAACCCATCCTTTTTCAGTTCGGAATTGGTTTTCATGGCGTCCATTTCCTTGCCCAGCTTTTTCATTTCCTCTTCATTCTGGGCCAAAGAGCTGTTATCGGATTCGTTCAACTTCTCCTTGGCCTCCTCCGCATTGGCCTTGACGCTTTCCTTGGCGTTCTCGGCTTCACTCTTGATGGTGCCGATAATGGTGTTGGCGGAGTCCTTCAGATCAGTCACCGTGCTTTTGAGGGAATCCACGGCGGACCCTGCCATATCCTTGGTTTCCTGAAGCTTGTTCAAGCTGGTTTCCTTGGCGGTTTCCGCCAGGCCGACCGCTTTTTCTTGAGCCATGCTCACCCACTCCGCAGAGCGTTCTTTAATTTTGGTCATATCCTCATTCAGTTTAGCTCGTGTATCTTTACCCGCGCGCGGGGCGAATAACAGACCGGCGGCGGCGCCGATAAGCCCACCTGCCAGCAGGCCCTTCAATAATCCAGTGCTTTTGGTTTGAGTCGCTTCCATGTTCATCTCTCCTTTCGCTTGGTTACTTTTTTATACCCGGAGGTGTAGATCCTGAAACCTCCGGATGTTTGCTTGCGCTTGACAATCATTTCCTTTGGATATGCTATAATAAGGTATATACCCGTTACAACATTTCCATTTAAAAAAGGAGAGTGTTACGCGATGAGAGACATGCTGCACCGTGCCGTATCCCTGGGTTTGGGGCTGGCCGTAGCCAGTAAGGAGCAAATCGAAAAAACCGTAGAGGAACTGGTCAAAAAGGGAGAGGTCAGCCGGGCGGAATCCGGAGAATTCCTGGAGGAGCTTCTGAACAAAGGCAGTGAGGCCAAAACCCGGATGGATCAAACTATCAACGACAAGGTGCAAAGTATTCTGAAGGACAGAGGTATTGCGTCCCAGGAGGAAGTAAAAGCCCTGGAGCGGAGAATTGCCGTATTGGAGCTGGCCATTGCCCGGTTGGAGAAGCAGGATGGAGAGAAGACCGAATAAAAGGCGGACAACGCCAAACTTTTGACAGGGAGGCGGGACCTTCATGAATGTCAGCAAGGGCTTCCGTCACTTGCACCGGTACAGGGAAATTGCCGTTGCCCTGGCACGCAACGGCTTTGGCTATGTGGTTAGCGAGATGGGCTTTCCCGAAGCCATTCCCTTCATCGGGAAACGAGAGCGTAAGGATATCCATAAGAAAACCATCGGGGAACGGATCAGGCTGATGCTGGAGGAGCTCGGCCCCACCTTTGTTAAGCTGGGGCAGATCGCCAGCACCCGCCCTGATCTGGTTCCGGCCAGCATTATTTCCGAGCTGGTGCAGCTGCAGGATCAGGTGCCGCCATTTTCGTATACCGATGCCGTGCGGATTGTGGAGGAGGAGCTGGGAGCCAGTCTGGGGGATTTGTTCATGGCGTTCCCGGAGACGCCCATTGCCGCTGCCTCCATCGGCCAGGTTTACCATGCGGTGCTGAAGGACGGCACTCCGGCGGCGGTGAAGGTGCAGCGGCCCAATATTCAGCGTATTGTGGATACAGACCTGGATATCCTGGCGGAGTTTGCCCGTGTGGCCGAAAGCCGGCTGGAATGGGCAAGAAACTACCGCGTCCGCGATATGGTGGAGGAAATTTCCAAGGCTATTCGCGCGGAGCTGGATTATGCCGCGGAGGCACGGCAGGCGGAGAAGTTCCAGCAGCAATGCCGGCAGCTTAAGGATGTGCTGGTCCCGGATATATACTGGGATTATACGACCCGGCGGGTCATGACCATGCAGTATATGGAGGGGATTTCCCTATCGGACCGGGCAAGGCTGGACCGGGAGCAGATCGACAAGAAGGCACTGGCCCGCCAGCTGACGGATCTTATTATCCACCAGATTCTGATGGAGGGTTTATTCCACGGCGATCCCCATCCTGGGAATATTCTGGTGCTGCCCGACGGGAAGATCGCATTGCTGGACTTCGGTTCAGTGGGCAAGCTGTCCCAGGATATGCGCAAGCAGTTCGCCTTTTTCGTTATCAGCCTCCGTAACCAAAGCACCAGCGGCATTATCCGGGCCATCTCCAGCATGGGGATTATCCCCGATGAAGTGGACATGGTCCTCCTCCGCGCCGATGTGGACGATATGCGGGAGAAGTATTACGCCACTCCGTTAAGCCGGATCAGGCTGGGAGAAGCGGTGAATGACCTGTTTATTCTGGCGTTCCGCCACCGGATCCGCATTCCTTCGGAAATGACCATGCTGGGCAAATCGCTGCTTACTCTAGAGGGAGTAGTGGTTTCTCTGGATCCCGACCTCAGTGTGCTGGAAGTGGCGGAGCCCTATGGACGAAAGCTGTTCAAAGAGCGTTACGATCCCCGGAATCTGTACAAAAAGGCCATCGAGGACTTACCGGAAATTCTGGAGGCTGCCTCCGAGTTTCCTTCCAGCATGAGAAGCATGCTGGCCACCATCCGCAAGGGCAAGCTGCGCTTTGAAGCCGGGATTCCAGAGCTGGGTGTGTTCTTAAGGAGCATGGACAAGCTTACGGACAAGCTGGCCTTCAGTCTGGTGCTCCTGTCCTTCAGTTTGCTTGTGGTGGGGCTGATCATCGGCGCTTCCCTTGCGCCGCAGAATTCCGTGCTGTGGAATTTGCCCATCCTGGAAATCAGCTTCGTCATTGCGGTTCTACTGCTGCTGTGGCTGGTCATCTCCCTATGGCGTTCCCGGAAGGGATGACGCACCGCGGCAGCAAAAAAAGGCCGTCTGCAGAAGACGGCCCTTCATTTGGAAAATGCGTATTAATTCTTAAAGCTGTGGATAGGAGCGGGAATCCGGCCGCCCCGGTTGATGAAGGCGGCGCAGGAGAAGCTGTTCACCGGCATAACGGGGGCATACCCCAGCAGTCCGCCGAATTCCACCATTTCGCCCACTTCCTTGCCGATTACGGGGATAAGCCGGACAGCGGTGGTTTTGTTGTTCACCATGCCGATTGCCGATTCGTCGGCAATAATGCCGGAGATGGTTTCCTTGCTGGTGCTGCCGGGAATGGCAATCATATCGAGGCCGACAGAGCAGACGCAGGTCATGGCTTCCAGCTTCTCCAGGGTAAGAGCACCCTTCTGTACCGCCTGGATCATGCCATGATCCTCGCTGACCGGAATAAACGCCCCGCTTAGCCCGCCTACATAAGAAGAGGCCATTACACCGCCTTTTTTCACGTTGTCGTTCAGAATGGCCAAGGCTGCCGTCGTACCGGGTGCTCCGGCCTCCTCCAAACCCATCACCTGGAAGATCTCAGCGATGGAGTCGCCGATTTCCGGAGTGGGAGCCAGGGACAAGTCAATAATCCCGAAGGGAACGCCAAGGCGCTTAGAGGCTTCCTGGGCCACCAGCTGGCCAACCCGAGTCACCTTGAAGGCGGTCCGTTTAATCGTCTCGCAGAGGGTTTCAAAATCCTGGCCCTTGACCTCCTCCAACGCACGCTTCACCACACCGGGGCCGCTGACACCCACATTAATGACGGACTCCCGTTCTCCGATCCCATGGAAGGCTCCGGCCATAAAGGGATTGTCGTCCACGGAATTGCAGAATACCACCAGCTTGGCGCAGCCGATGGAATCGCGGTCCTTGGTCAACTCAGCAGTCCGCAGGATAATATCGCCCATCAGCTTGACGGCATCCATGTTGATGCCACTGCGGGAGGAGCCTACATTCACGGAGGAGCAGACCCGGTCAGTGACGCGCAGGGCCTCGGGAATGCTGTCAATGAGAATCCGGTCGCCTTTAGTGAAACCCTTCTGCACCAGGGCGGAGAAGCCCCCGATAAAGTTCACGCCCACTTCCTTGGCGGCACGGTCCAGGGTTTCCGCAACCGGCACGAAGGTGTCCGTATGCAGGCCGCCGGCAGCGATGGCGATGGGGGTGACAGAAATCCGTTTGTTGACGATGGGGACGCCAAATTGACGCTCCAGGTCCTCGCCGGTTTTGACCAGATGCTCGGCGGTGCGGGTGATTTTATCATATACATTCTGGTTAAAAATCTTCAAGTCCGCATGCGCGCAGTCCAGCAGGCTGATGCCCATGGTGATGGTGCGCACATCCAGGTTCATTTCGCGGATCATCTTGTTGGTTTCCTGCACTTCCACCAGGGAGATCATAGGAGCCCTCCTAAATTAGAATGTTAGATGCGGTGCATGATATTGAAAATATCTTCGTGCTGCAGCTTGATCTCCACACCTAGGGTGCGGCCCACATCCTGCAGATCCTCAACCAGCATTTCGAAGGATTTGGTGGGTTCGGTAATATCCACAATCATCATCATGTTGAAGTAGCCTTGGATAATCGTCTGGGAGATGTCCAGAATATTGACGTTGTGCTCAGCCAGGTACGTGCAGACCTTGGCAATAATGCCAACCTTGTCTTTTCCCAGTACGGTAATAATGCCTTTCATGCATACAGCCTCCTCAATATTCGCTCTTATCCGTTCGATGGCGAAGAGCCGATTTCAATTATTATGTCAAATCCCGGCGCCGGGAGCAACAAAATGTTTTTTGTCAATCTGAATGAAAATCTGTATTCCGGTAAAAGAGAGGAGTGAGGATAATGGCGGTTCAATTTCAATTATGCCAGCTGGACAAGGATTTTGATGCCTATGTAAAGTTTCTCAGCCGGAATTATGATGAGCTGAATTTACCTTATTCCTATGCCATGATGCTTAATTTTTTTGCCAGCCCGCTAACCATGGGGAAAGCCATGCTGGCGTATCAGGAGGAGCCCTATACGGTGGTAGGGGCAGCCGGATTTGTATACGGTACCTCGGCCAAGGACTATAAGGACCGGGAAATCTGCCAGATCGAGGTGGTTTATCTGCTCCGGGAATACCGGACGCCTATGGTGTTTATGCGGGGCTTGCGGGCACTTCTGAAGGAAATCCGTTCCGGAAACCCGGAGGTAACCACCATCCAGTTCTGGGTATCCGAACGGCACAAAAGCTTCAAGCGGCTCATCACCCGCTTCTCCTCGCTGCCGGGAGCCTTGATGGAGGAGCGGGACGGGCTTATGCTGTATATGGTGCCGTTTGCTGAGCTGGAATTATTCAGTAGGCGGTTCATCCCCTTGACCAGCCCGATATGAAATAAGCCCGCTGCCGGCAGCAGCGGGCTTTCATTTTCTGTCATAGGCGCTGCAGAATATGTAGTCTTCCGTCGGGAGTCATTTCAGCATACGCAACCATCTTGGTGTCCGTCACACCTTGCTTCTCCAGCTCCCATTGGAGCCAGTTTTCCTGAAGGCCTGCCGCTTCCAGCTCTTCCACGCAGATTTCACCATTCTCAATTAGCCCAAGCGGCAGTACCGCCTCTTCCTCAGGCAGCTTCAGATCCTTCCGCGTAACGGTTTCATAGGCTGACTTCCGCATCACGCTTAAAAGTCCCGTTGGTTTCATAGATGGCATATGCGACCTCGCTTACAGCGAAGATATCCTTGCTGCGAAGCATGGTCCGAAGCTGGTCAAAGTCCAGATTGTTGCGGTGCAGCTCCTTCACATCGATTTTCCCGTTGCAAATTAACAGGTCGGGTTTTCCCTCCAACGGCTTCCTGAATGCTTTGACATATTGGGTCAGCTTATCGAAGGCAATGGACAGGATGGTCCATCCGGCAAGCGCCACAAGCAGCTGCAGAATAGTCTTGCTTTCATCATAGATGGTGTCTCCCACCAGATCTCCCAATATGACGGCGGATACAAAATCGAAGGGAGTAAGGGCGGACATTTCCTTTTTGCCGAGAATGCGAGTCATGGCCCACAGGCCAAGAAAGCCTGCAGCCAGCTTGGTGAGGATCTGAAGATATTCCATATCTATCCCTCCATGTAAAAAAATGAAGGACGGCAAAAGCCGCCTATGCCTTCCATTAACCGTGCTGCCGGCCTTTTGTAACAAGCTTCCGTATGGTATAATCACCGTTCCGAAAAATAGAAAAACAGGAATAGGGTGGAACTTATGAGCCGTTTTTATTATCTTGCATCCCCGGTACCGCTCCCGTGTGGGGAAAGAGGCCTTGCGTTTACGATGAAGCCTTACAGAGAAGTGATTGCTTCACCTGAGCATCAGCTTAAACAGGAGGAATTGAGGCAATCGGGCACGGTTCCACTGGGGGATATTGTGGATCTGTCCCATCTGAATGACAAGCTTGTGATGGTGTTCGAAACGGAGGAGGATGCCGCCGGGATTGTGGTTCAGGAGCTCGGTGCCTACCGTGAAGCGGTCCGCCACCATTTTAAGCAGCCCTATGTCTATCAGATTTCTGCAGAAGGAGGAGGTTTTGAGATTCCAAAGAATCTACCGGCAGAAATGGCGGAGAATTTCCTCCCCACAAGGAAGTGCTGCCGGTTATTAGGGGAGCTGCTCCGTGAGCATGCGGTTCCCGGGGAATACTTCGAGTTTTATACCTGTTGGGCAGACGAAGAGGACTGGCCGCGGGCAAACAAGCTTGACCGGGATGTAGAGCTGGCTTCTTTCGTGTGGGAAGAGGGACTGCAGCCGCAGGAGAAGCAATACATCCGTATTTTTTGAAATTCGGAGGAATTTTTAGACAATGGTAGAATAGGGGAGAATGATAGAGGTAATTACGCATAACGCTAAATAGTTGGAATTTTTAGAATTTTTAATATTCTGTAAATTCGTATATAATCAAAGTACACCGAAGGCACCCAGTTGGAGGACAGGCCTAAGGTGATCCGCTCACCTTCTTGGAGGAGCAATCGAATCTGGAGAGGAGAGAGCCCCGATGATCTAGGTAAGCGATGCATACCGGATTTCAGCTGGAACCGGAAAGACGGAAGTGACACCGTTTTGGGGAACAGACTGAGGTATGCGGGAAACCAACTTCCCATGGATAATGCAATCCTATTCTCAATGCAAGGAAGTTCTTGCGAGGAAAGAGGGCGATTCCGATGGAAAGGGTAAGCGAAGCGTACGGATACGGTGAGACACGCCTGGAGTAACGTCTCGTGACAACGTTGCTCGTGATCGCCGGGTACGCGGGAACGCAAGACCAAATGAAAACAATCACCATGTCAAGGCCGTGGATTGTTGCTGGAGGAAAGATTCAAATTGAATAGTTTGGTAAGTAATCAAAAATCCCCGTAGCCTGATTGATTAGGCAGCGGGGATTTTTCCTGTTTGAGATTACAGCTTATTTTTTAACTTCTTTGTAGGAGGCATTGTATTCTTCAATGATTTTGTTGCCGCCGTCATTCTTCCACTTGTCGACGAGTTTTTGGAAGCCGGCTGCATCGATATCGCCAACCATGTACTTGTAGGTCGCATCCTTAATAATGTCTTGGAGGATAGCTCCCTTTTCGGTGTAGGTCTTGGAATCCAAGGAGTTGGTCGGATTCTGAACGGCGAACTTCACAGCATCATTGGACAGTTGGACCGCTTTTTCTTGTGTTTTCAGGTTGTAGTAGGTAGGCAGGATATTGGTGGTATCGGCAAGAGCTACAGTCAGATACGCCTTTTGCTCTTTTTCCAGCAGCTTGGCGTCGGTTACCGGTTGAACCTTGCCTTCTACCATCTTGTAGTGTTCATTTTCTACTCCGTACTTCAGCAGGTTGGCTACCTCAGGGCTAAAGAACTTGTCATAGAACGCCAGGATTTTCTTCAGCTCAGCTTCGGTTTTAACAGCGGATTTCGGGAAGACCACCAATGTGCCGTATCCCGGAATACCCCAAGTGGAGGCTGTTTTTTGAGTGGAGCTGGTGATTTGGTTAACAACGTCATAAACGGCGGTTTTGTTGTTGGCTTCCGTTTTTTGCTGCAGGGTTTGCACGTCCTGCATGGAGCCTACATACATACCGGATGCGCCGGTGTACATCAGGTTTTGCTGGTCTGTCTTACTGGTAACCGGGAAGTCCTGGTTGATCAGGCCTTCAGTGCGGAGCTTCTTGATGAAGTTCATGGTATCCATGTAGCCTTGGGTCATGAACTCCGGAACCAGCTTGCCGTCCACTACGCCCCAGCCATTCGGTGTGCCGAAGTAGGCGGAAAGGGTTTTGAAGGAGCCGTAGATCAAGTCATTGCGGTCAGCCAACGGAATGGTTTTGCCGCCGCCCAGATTGGCTTCCTTGAATTTCTTCAGCATGTTATAAATATCGTCGGTGGTTTTCGGCTCAGCCAGGCCCAGCTTGTCGGCCCAGTCCTTACGGTAGATAATACCTTGACGGGCGATGGGGCGCTCTTGGTACAAGGAGTAGATCTTGCCCATAACCTTGGTGTTTTCCAATACTTCAGAATTCAGACTCTTCAGGTTCGGATAATCCTTCAGGTAAGGCCCGATTTCCCAGAATTGGCCGTCCTTCAGCGTTTGTCTCAGCAATACGAAGGAAGACTGGTTCTTGAGATAAACCGCTTGCGGGAGAGAGCCGGTAGCCAAGGCTGCCTGGAACTTCTCATCATAGGAGCCGTCCGGTACCCATTGGAAGGTGATATCGCTGTTTGTCTTTTGCTCCAGCAGTTTCTCCAGCTTATCGGAGGGAACCTCAGGTGTGGAGAGGTTCGCCATAATGGTCAGCTTCAGTGGAGTGTTATCCACGGTAGGAGCTGGAGAGCTGGTGCTTCCGGTGCTGCTGTCGGAGCCTTTGCCACAGCCTGCTGCCACAATGGACAGGGCCATCAAAGTAATTGCAATTGTCTTTTTATTCTTCACACAAAATCCTCCCCAAAATTATACTGTAAACGTTTGCAATTATATATATTTGACATTCTATATATAATTCCTCTTTTTTGATTTCTTAAAAATTTCTTAAGATGATACTTTTGAAGGGTCATGAAAAAGGGATCTATTTACCCATAGAAGAGACAAAAGAAGGTTGACATAGGGAGGAAATCAAGGGACAATATTCCTTACCCACCAGAATATTGTAAGATCATCATACAGATATAGATTGTGGGTGAGGAGGAGCTATGAACAAAAATCTTCAAAAAGCAGTATTGCTGGGTGCAGCATGTGTCATTGCGGTTTTGCTATATCTACAGTTTAAACCAAATCCGTTTCCTTATACGCTGGAGTCGGAACATTTTACGTTTTATTATACGGAGATTGATAAAAGCTCCATTACCCAGGTCCGGGATAAGCTGGAGGAGAACTACAGCCGGATCGTGGAGGATTTGAAGCCGATATCCATGACCAAGGTTAAGGTGAAGATTTATCAGAACCTGGCAGCTTTTCATAAAGCTATTGACCGGGAGGATGCAGGAGATTGGTTGGTGGGAATTGTGATGGAGAAGGACGAAATGAAAATGGTGTCCCCCGGAAATGCAGGTTCTGATCAATCCTTTGAGGATATGCTGAATGTGGCGGTACATGAGTTCACCCATGTTGTTGCCTATAACATGACGGAATATCCCGCAGGCAATTCTATGAACTGGCTTATGGAGAGCCTCGCCTGTTATGAAGCGGGACAATTCAACGATCCAAAAGAGATGACGTTTATGCAGGAAGGACGTTATCCAACCTTTGCGCAGTTGACCGGCGGCGGGGAGCCATCCATTTACGCCTTGGGTTACACCATTATTGAATATATCAAGGACACCTGGGGGATGGAAAAAGTCCGTGAGCTTGTCACAAACTACGGAAATATTCCCGGAGCATTGGGGAAAACGACTGAGGAATTTGAGAAAGGCTGGCAAACCTATTTGCAGGAGAAGTATCTGAATTCCAATAAGAAATTATAAAAAAAGCCGGTCCTGCAGAAAGAAAGCAGGCCGGTTTTTTAAATTGTTGAATTACTGCACCTCCGGCTGCAAATACTCACGGAAATTCTCCTGCAGAAATTTGGAATTAATGTCCTCCCGGAGATGGCGGTCAATCAGCTCGGGAAGATGGGGCCCGTCCCCCTGGACCAGTCCCTCCAAAATCCTCCGGTGCTCCTGGAGAATAGCCTGGAGCTTTTCCTGCTTCAGCAGATGAAGCCTGCGGTACCGGGCATAGTGGACATTGGACTGCTGCAGCAGATTCCACGGGTACAATCGCCCCCCTAATTGAAAGAGGGTCCGGTGAAAAGCGTCATCGCTTTCCAGGAATTGTTCACAGGAGCTTTCGGCAGCGGAGATGGCCTTCTCCTGGGCCTCCAAAATTTCCTTCAGCTCCAGTATACCCGGCAGTGGCAGCCTGCCGGAGAGGCTCTGCAGAATTTCCTTTTCCAGTACACTGCGCAGAAAAATCATCTGCTCCACCGATTCCAGATGAATATAGGAAACCACATTCCCTTTTTTGGGATAAATATTGATGTATTGCTCCAAAGCAAGCTGCTTGAGAACATCGCGGAGAGGTGTCCGGGAAATCTGAAATTGCTCCGACAACACCGTTTCACTGAGAACGGTGCCGGGCTTCAGCGCCAAAGTGACGATGTCCTGTTTTAAGGTCTGCAGTATCTCTTCCTTGCGCATAAGAACCCCCTGTTCGGCCGGATAAGTGAACGCAAACACTAGTATACAATAGATTACGGATCTCCGAAAGTCAGGAAAATTAGCGGACATATTTTTATTCAAATAAACGTCAATTATCCTGTCAATATCATGGTTGACACAAATCAGAATTGTCGCGTATGATCAAACTGAACTTGTATACAAGATGCTAATATGCGTAGGAGGAATCCGCAGATGAACATGACGTGGAGATGGTATGGCGAGGGGAATGATTCCATTACATTGGATCATGTCCGGCAAATTCCGGGAGTGACGGGAATCGTTTGGTCCCTGCATGATAAGGTGGCCGGCGAGGTTTGGGAGATGGAACGGATTCAGGCGGAGGCGGAGAAAATTGTCGCCAAGGGCTTCAGTCCGGCGGTAGTGGAGAGCGTCAATGTCCATGATGATATCAAGATCGGCTTGCCCAGCCGCGACCATTATATCGATATTTATATTGACACCATCCGCAAGCTGGCCAAGGTAGGCGTGAAGGTGATCTGTTATAATTTCATGCCTGTTTTCGATTGGACACGGACGGAGTTGTACAAGGAGCTCCCTGATGGCTCCAATGCGCTGTTTTATGAAAAGGCTGCCATTACCGAGGATCCCAAGGAGATGGCGGAAAGAATCCTTGCCGGCGCAGGCCACTTCACCATGCCCGGCTGGGAGCCTGAACGGATGGCCAGATTGGATGAGCTGTTTGCGGCTTATGCAGATGTAACCGAGGACAAGCTGTTCGAGAACCTGGTGTATTTCCTGAACCGCCTGATGCCGGTTTGCGAAGAAACGGATATCCGTATGGCCATTCATCCGGATGATCCTGCCTGGCCCATCTTCGGTCTGCCGCGGATCATCCGCAGCCGGGATAGCATCCGCCGTCTGCTGGACGCCGTGGATAATCCATATAACGGTCTGACCTTCTGTACCGGGTCTCTGGGCTCCAATCCGCAGAATGATCTGCCGGCCATGATCCGGGAATTCCATGACCGCATTTATTTTGCCCATATCCGGAATGTGAAGGTGTTCGAAAACGGGGACTTTATCGAGGTGTCCCACCGGGGCTGCGACGGCAGCGTGGATGTGCCGGAGGTGGTGAAGGCCTATCATGAGAGCGGCTTTACCGGTTATGTGCGTCCGGACCACGGCAGACATTTGTGGGGCGAGGAGAAAACTTGCCGTCCGGGCTATGGACTCTATGACCGGGCTATGGGTATTATGTACTTGCTGGGCGTTTGGGACAGTCTGGAAAATGCCAAAGGAGTGAAGTAAATTGCTGACGCTTAATCTGGCGAGTCTTGCCAACAGTCAGGAATGGGAAGCAGCAGGTGTGGAGCTGCCCCGGTTCAACCCGGTGGAGGTGGCTGCCAACACGGCGTCCAAGCCGGAATGGGTTCATTTTGGAGCGGGAAACATCTTCAGAGGTTTTGTGGCCAATGCCCATCAGAAGCTTCTGGATGAAGGGAAGGCTGATACGGGAATTATCGCCGCCGAGGTGTTCGATCTGGAGATGATCGATAAGGTGTATACACCCTGCGACAATTTGACCCTGCTGGTGCTGATGAATGCCAAGGGGGATTTTCTGAAAAAGGTTGTGGCCAGCATTGTGGACGCCATTGCGGCGGACCGCAGCCGGGAGGGAGAATGGAGCCGTCTGGTTTCCATCTTCGAAAACCCGACTCTCCAAATGGCCAGCTTCACCATTACAGAAAAAGGCTATGCCATTACCGGCCCGGACGGCGCTTATCTGGGGATTGTCGCACAGGATCTGGAGAAGGGTCCGGAGGAAGCGGTCCATATCATGAGTGTGGTGACCGCGCTGGCCTATAAACGTTACCTCAAGGGCGGTTACCCGATGACCTTCGTCAGTATGGACAACTGCTCCCATAACGGGGATAAGCTGAAGAAAAGTATGGTGACGGTGGCAGAGGAATGGACCAAACGCGGACTGGTGGAGGAGGGTTTTGCCGCTTATCTGCAGGATAAAAGCCGGATCGCTTTCCCTCTGTCCATGATTGACAAAATTACGCCCCGTCCTTCGGAAAAGGTCCAGGAAGCGCTGCTTGCCCAAGGCATCAGCGGTATGGATACTGTTGTGACGTCCAAAAATACGTATACGGCGCCCTTTGTCAACGCCGAGATCAGTGAATATCTGGTTATTGAGGATACCTTCACCAACGGTCGTCCTCCGCTGGAGGATGCCGGTGTTCTGTTTACCGATAGGGAGACAGTGAACAAGGTGGAAACCATGAAGGTCACCACCTGCCTGAATCCCCTGCATACCGCTCTGGCCGTATCCGGCTGTCTCATGGGCTACACCCTGATTGCCGATGAAATGAAGGACCCGGTGCTGCATAAGCTGGTGGAAATCATCGGCTACAAGGAAGGGCTTCCCGTGGTGGTGAATCCGGGCATTCTAAATCCGGAAACCTTCCTGGGTGAAGTCATTCATGAACGGTTCGCCAATCCGTTTATCCCCGATACGCCGCAGCGGATCGCTACGGACACCTCCCAGAAGGTGGGCATCCGGTTCGGGGAGACCATCAAGTCCTATATGCGCCGTGAGGATCTGGACCCATCAACGCTAACTGCCATTCCGGTAGCTATTGCAGCGTGGTGCCGGTACCTGCTGGGTGTGGATGATGCAGGCAAACCCTTCACCTTAAGCCCTGATCCGCTGCTTGCCGACCTGCAAGCCAAGCTTCAGGGAACCGCTCTGGGAGACAAAACGTCCAACATACGGGCCATTCTCGAGAATGTGCAAATTTTCGGCGTATCCCTGGAGGAGGCCGGATTGAGTGCCAAAATCGAAGGCATGTTCCATGAGATGCTGGCCGGTCCCGGTGCAGTCCACAGCACCATCGCCAAATATGTAGAAGTATAAATGCTGTTCTCCCCCAACTTGTTATTCTTCCGTGATGCGCTGGAAAGCGCGCTGTGGACGGCTTTTGGGGGAGTTTTTCTATGCTGCAGCAATTCAGGAGGGAACAGGAATGGCTCAACCAACTGTACAAACGGTTATCGACGCATTGATCGCGCCTGTAGGCCGGCTGGAACAAACGGTGGACACCTTGAAGTGCGGTGACCCGTCCATGACAGTAACCGGGATTGTCACTACCTTTATGCCGACACAGCATGTGCTCGAAGAAGCACTGGAACGGAAGGCCAATTTGGTCATTGCCCATGAGGGTTTGTTTTTTGCCCATCATGATGAAGCAGGGGAGGCCAGAGGCGGGGAGGTATACCGGGCCAAAAAGCAATTTTTGGAGGAGTCCGGCATCGCTGTATTCCGCTTTCACGATTATCCCCACCGCTACAAGCCTGATGCCATTACCGAAGGGCTGATCCGGCAGCTGGAATGGGGGGCTTATGTCCGCAAGCATGAGCCTGTGGCATCGCTGTTGGAGCTTCCGCGAGCCACCCTGCGGGAGATTGTCAGATATGTGAAGGAGAGGCTGGACATTCCTCACGTGCGGTATATGGGTGATCCGGACATGCTGCTGACGCGTGTTGGGGTTTTGGTCGGTTATCGGGGAGGCGCCGCTACGGCTGTCACTTTATTCGAGCAGGAGCAGGTTGAACTGATGATCTATGGCGAAGGACCGGAGTGGGAGACGCCGGAATATGTCCGTGACGCGATCCGGCAGGGACGGCGCAGAGCCCTTATTGTGCTGGGCCATGCCGAAAGCGAGGAGCCTGGAATGAAGGCGCTTGCAATCGATCTGGCAGGGCAGTATCCGGGTTTGCCGGTGCATCATATCCGGCAGCAGCAAGGCCTGTTTCATTTTGATTAGGGGCTGTCTTCAAACTCCGAGGGGAGCAGATTTTGGTGAATTTTCGTTCCAGGCAAGGCACTTTCGTGAAGGCGTACCGGGAGTACGTCAAGCGAAAGTAACGCAGCAAGGGACGAAAAGGCGGTAAAAGATGCCCTCAAGCGGGTTTGAAGACAGACCGTAACCCGGGGGTGGAAGGGACATGAACCGAATCAGGCTTTTGAATGATGGCTGGGAGTTTGCGAAAAGCGGACTGGATATAGTGGACTGGAGCGAATTTTCTTTTGCGGCGGTGGATTTGCCTCATGATTGGCTCATCTATGATACCCTCCAGCTGTATGAAAACAGCATTGGGTGGTACCGGCGGACCCTGGAATGCTCCCGGGAGGAGCTGGCGGAAAACCGGCTGTGGCTTGCTTTTGAAGGGGTGTATATGGACTCTTCGGTATATGTGAACGGGAGTCTGGTGGGGGAATGGAAATACGGCTATTCCTCCTTCGAGTTTGATCTTACAGCGGCACTTACCGAAGGCAGCAATGAGATTGTGGTGAAGGTGGTGCACCAGAGCCCCAACAGCAGATGGTATTCCGGTGCGGGCATCTACCGCAATGTTTGGCTGAAAATCCGGTCCGCCAGCTTTATTGCCACAGACGGCGTTTATATTCACACGCGGAAGTCGGATGCTGGCTGGACGCTTGAGGTGGAGACGGAATACGCCGGAGAGGAAGGGCTGGAGCTTGTCCATAACCTTCTGTATGAAGGAGAGGTTGTGGGCACAAGCAAGGCTGCTGCTGTTTCACTGGGGGAGAAACTATCGGTGAACCGGCAAACTCTGCAGATGGAGCAGCCTCTGCTGTGGAGCCCCGACCATCCTCATCTGTACAAGCTGGTTACGGTTTTGCGCCGGGCGGCGTCTGGAGAGGAGATCGAACAGGTCATCAATCCGGTGGGATTCCGTTGGATCCAAATGGACCCCGAGCAGGGATTCAGCCTCAACGGTATCCGGATGAAGCTGAACGGGACCTGTGAGCATCATGATTTTGGTGCGTTGGGTGCCGTCTTCAATAAGGCAGCCGCACGGCGCAGGTTCCAGATTCTGAAGCAGATGGGGGTCAACGCCGTACGCACCGCCCATAATATGCCTGCCCCGGAGCTGATGGAGCTGGCGGATGAAATGGGGCTGCTGGTGATTTCGGAATCCTTCGATATGTGGGAACGGAGCAAAACTCCTTATGATTACGGGCGTTTCTTCACGGAATGGTTGGCAGCCGACGTAAGGAGCTGGGTGCGCCGGGACCGGAATCACCCCAGCCTGCTCATGTGGTGCATCGGCAATGAAATCTACGATACCCATGCGGATGAACGCGGCCTGGTCGTTACCCGGCAGCTGATGGAACAGGTGCGGCTTCATGATCCCAAGGGAAATGCCCCTATCACCATAGGCTCCAATTATATGCCCTGGGAAAATGCCCAGAAATGCGCGGACATTGTGAAGCTGGCGGGCTACAATTATGCGGAGAGCTATTACCGGAAGCATCATGAAGCGCATCCGGACTGGATTATTTACGGCAGTGAAACCTCCTCTGTGGTCCAAAGCAGGGGCATCTACCGCTTTCCGGTGGAGCGTTCCGTCCTTGCGGATGATGATGAGCAGTGCTCCGCTTTGGGCAACAGCCCAACCAGCTGGGGTGCCAAGTCGCCGGAGGCCTGTATTATTGCCGACCGGGATACACCCTTTTCCCTGGGACAATTTATCTGGAGCGGCTTCGACTATATCGGAGAGCCGACACCCTATCATACGAAGAACTCTTATTTTGGGCAGATCGATACGGCAACCTTTCCCAAGGACTCCTATTATCTGTATCAGGCGGAGTGGACGGATTACAAAACCAGGCCGATGGTGCATTTGTACCCATACTGGGACTTCAATCCCGGCCAGGTTATCGATGTATGCGCCGTGTCCAATGCTCCCCGGATCGAGCTCCAGTTCAACGGGGAGACCGTCGGCTTCCATGATGTTGACCATATACATGGTACGAAGCTTGTTGGCAGATGGAAGCTGCCCTACCGGGAGGGTATCCTGACCGCTCTGGCTTATGATGAAGCAGGGCAGGTGATTGCCACCGCCAGCCAGTCCTCCTTCGGGGACGCATCCAGGATCAGGCTGACACCGGATAAGCTGATGATGCAGGCGGACGGCACTGACCTTATTTTTGTGGAGATTGCCATGGAGGATGAAGCAGGCCGCCCTGTGGAGAATGCCAATAACCGGGTCCAGGTGGAGGTTTCCGGTGCCGGAAGGCTGTTGGGGCTGGATAATGGGGACAGTACGGATTATGACCCGTACAAGGGGTTGAGCCGGAGACTGTTCAGCGGCAAGCTGATGGCGGTGATCGGAGCAGCTTTGGCGGCTGGCGGCATAACGGTTAGAGTTTCATCCAGCGGTATGGAGAGCCGGAGTTTGGAGCTGGAGGTGCTGCCGTCTGAGTTGTCAGTGGAAGGCTTGTCGGCGAATATGGGCAATGAGGATATGACGGTGCTTACCGGGAGGGCGGATGAAATCCCGCTTCGCAAGATCGAGCTGGAGAGCGCCGGTGGCCAGCAGCTTGACGCTTCACACAAGCAGGTCGAAGTGCAGGCCAGGCTCTATCCCCCGGATACCTCCTACACGGAGCTGGAGTGGAGTGTGGTGGACGACGCGGGCATCAAGTCCAATATTGCCCGGGTGGAAGGCAAGGGTCATACTGCCGTTTTGACTGCCTTGGGGGACGGCAGCTTCCGGGTGCGCTGCACCAGCCGAAACGGCACGGACCGTATCAAGCTGATCTCGCAGCTGGAATTCCAGGTCAGCGGAATCGGCACCGCCTATCTGGATCCATACGGCTTTGTCTCTGCCGGTTTGTATGATTACAGCAAAGGGGAAATCAGCAACGGGAACGAGCGGGGAGTGGCTACCAGCCGCGAACTGGAAACCCAGGTTGGCTTCCATAATATCGACTTCGGGCCTTATGGTTCGGATACGGTTACCCTTCCCATCTTTGCCTTGTCCAGTGAGGAATACCCTCTGCAAATCTGGGAGGGGATGCCCGGAGAGGAGGGAAGCTTGCTGATAGCGGATGTGGTCTACCAGAAGCCCTCCAAATGGAATACCTACCAGGAGGAAACCTTCAAGCTCTCCAAGCGGCTATCCGGGGTTACCTCTCTTGCGTTTGTGGTTCGGCAAAAGATACACCTGAAAGGTTTTTCCTTCACCCGCCATAACCGGGCCTTCGGAGTGAACCCCGCCACGGAATGCGACCGGATTTATGGGGATACTTACACACGTACGCCAGATGCTGTGGAAGATTGGAAACAATGTTTCGCTGGAGTATGACGGAATGGACTTCGGCAGCACAGGAGCGTCGCGGCTAGTGGTGTACGGAAGATCGCCCATCGATAAAAATACCATTCGTATCCGGTTTGAGCACGAGGAAGGCGAGAGTCAGCAGTTGGTTGAATTTACCCGGTCTGAGGGGTACGAGGAACGGAGCTTCGTTTTGGAGCCTGTTGCCGGTGCTCAGAAGGTAACCTTTATTTTCCTGCCGGGATCCCGGTTTGATTTTGGCTGGTTCCGTTTCGAGTAAAGGGCAATTTTCCTCCATCTACGGTATAATGGCCTCTATATGAAGGATAAGATGACGATGGAATGGAGGAAATAACCGTGAAAATGGTATGTCTCGGCGACAGCTTTACCCGCGGCTTCAAGATCAAGGCAAATGAGGCTTGGGCATCTCTGCTTGGGGAAAGACCCGGATGGGAGGTTCTGAATATGGGAATCAACGGGGATTCCTCCGCGGGTATGCTGTCCCGCTTCCGTCAGGATGTGATTGACGCGGCGCCGGCCCGGGTTCTAATCGCTGGAGGGATCAATGATCTGATTCTCCGGGTTCCCGCGGATACAATCTGTTCGAATTTGGCTACCATGGTCCACCATGCCCGCCATTACCGGATTGTGCCTGTACTTGGTTTGGAGCCTCCCGTAATCCCGGATATGGCGGAAACCTATTGGCCGGGAATAACAGATTTCTCTCGGGTGAATCTGGAGCTGAGGGAGCTGCGGCTGAAGCTTTTGGCCTTCGCCAAGGCCTTTAAGGTGGAGATTGTGGACTTTTACGGCAGCATGGAAGCTTATGAGGGGGATCGCAGGGAGCTGTACAGCGATGGCCTCCATCTGAAGGCGGAAGGCAACCGCTTGATGGCGGAGGCTGTACCGGATATGTAAGAGGCTTCCAATAAAGCGGCTGTATGTGGAAAGAAATCGTAATGGGGAACCCGGCTGATGCAGGGTTTCTTTTTTTAGTAGAGGAGGCATGGACAAAATCGGTGCACGAAATGGATAAAATCGGATATGTACAAAACACACGCATGTCCCTATAGTAATGTGTATTGATAATGATTATCAATAACATTAAGACCGGCTGCTCCATAGAGGCAGTGCAGGCAAGGGAGGACGTACGTTCATGTTGAAAGGTTGGAAGTTTATATTGCCCCTTCTGCTGGTATGGGGGTTGGCTGCATGCGGCAGCAGTGCCCAGACAGAGGAAACCTCCGGAGGATCGCCTGCGGCATCGGCGGCCGCTGCCGGTGCTTCACCGTCAGCGCCGGCCTCCGGAACGGGTGGCGAAAGAAATATCAAACATGCCATGGGCACCACGGTGCTGAAGAAAAAGCCGGAGCGGGTAGTGGTTTTGTTTAATGGTATGACAGACAATGCATTGGCTCTGGGTGTGAAGCCTGTGGGATCTGTAGAATCCTGGGAGGAGAAGCCGTGGTATCTGTTTTTGCGGGATAAGATGGAGGGTGTCAAGAACCTAGGGGAGGAAACGCAACCGAATATTGAAGCGATTGTGGCTCTGAAGCCCGACCTGATTATCGGCGCCAAGTCCCGGCACGAGAAAATTTATCCCCAGTTGAGCGGCATTGCTCCGACGGTTATGACGGAGAATGTGTTTGACTGGAGGAATAATTTGAAGCTGGGTTCTGAAGCCATGTATATGGACCAGGAGGCAGGCAAGCTTCTGGAGCAATGGGATAAGCGTGTGGCCGAATTTAAGCTGAAGGTTGGCAGCAGCCTGAATTCTACGGAAATCTCCATTATCCGCTTTGAAAGCGACGGCAGCGCCCGGATGTACATAACCGGCTTCGCCGGAACGATTCTTCAAGAGCTGGGATTGGCCCGCCCCAAAGCGCAGCAGGTAGAGGGGAAAACCGTAATCAACCTGACCTCCAAGGAGCAAATGTCCCAGTTGGACGGGGATTATATCTTCGATATCACCCGGTTCAAGGAGGGGGATGATGCCAACAAACAGGCCCATACCTCATGGACCACCCATCCCTTGTGGGGAACCCTGAAGGGCGTCAAGGGTGGACATTATTATCCCGTGGATGTGGTGAAATGGAACCTGAGTGCCGGCGTACTGGCGGCCAACGGTCTGCTGGATGATCTCTACAAGTATCTTGGTGTCCGTTAGGGATTTTGTATAGAACGCGGAAGGGAACAGATTATGGCGGATGCTTCGATCAAAAAAGCCCGGAATTGGCCGGGAGAAACATCGGTTCACAATAAAAGAGAAATTCAACGCTGGGCCATACTGGCAGGATTAGTGGTTATGCTGGCTGCCGCTATGGCCGGAAGCCTGCTTTTGGGAGTGGTCCGTTACCGCCTGGATACGGGGTGGTCGGCTGTGTTTTCTTATAATGAAACTGTTATGGAGCAAATGATCATCCGTACCACACGCCTTCCCCGGGCCCTGATTGCTGCCGTTGTCGGAAGCAGCTTGGCTGTGTCGGGAGCCATTATGCAAACCTTAACCCGGAATCCCCTGGCTTCGCCGGGGATTCTGGGGATTAATGCAGGCGCCAGTTTTTTTGTGGTACTGGCTGCCGTTATGTTCTCCGTCAGCTCCATGCCGGTGCTGATGATCATGGGCTTTTCCGGTGCTGCAGTGGCAGCAGTAATTGTGTTTGCGTTGGGCTCTTTGGGCAGAGGAGGATTATCGCCTATGCGCCTTTTGTTGGCCGGAGCGGCCATCTCGGCTTTATTCTCATCCTTTACCCAGGGGATTCTGGTGCTGAACAAACAGGGGTTGGGCAGTGTGCTCTTCTGGCTCACCGGAACGATTGCCGGTCGTGAGCCGGATATGCTCATCCAATGCTGGCCATATCTGGCCTTGGCCCTTGCAGCCTCATGGGCATTGTCCCCGCAGCTGAATGTGCTGATGATGGGGGAGGAGACTGCCCAAGGACTGGGACAGCGCACCCTGCTGCTGAAGACGGCACTGGGTGTGGTTGTGCTGGTGCTGGCAGGAGCCAGTGTGTCCATTGCCGGGCCCATCGGTTTTATTGGTGTGGTGGTGCCTCATCTGGCCCGTTTCCTGGTAGGGGTGGACCATCGTTGGGTGATCCCCGGCAGCGCCCTGCTGGGTGCATTTCTTTTGGTCTCCGCTGATTTGGCGGCCCGGTTCATCATGATACCGGAAGAGGTACCCGTTGGGGTGATGACGGCGTTTATCGGCGCGCCATTCTTCATTCATGCGGCCAGGAAGGGGATGATGCGCTCATGATCCGTCTTCTTTCCCGAAGTCCTGCGCCGCTTCCGCCCTCCGGAACCGCACAAAACCGGCGTACGCTGGGGGTTGCGGCAGCACTGCTGGTGCTGGTGTTCCTTGCTGCTGTCATTAGTGTTGGGGCAGGAGATATGTTCATCCGGCCTGACCGGGTGTTGGGAGCCCTCTTCGGCTATGGCTCCGACGCTCATGTTATGGTGGTGCAGAAGCTCCGGCTGCCCCGGATTCTCACCGGGCTTTTGGCGGGAGCCGCTCTGGCTGGTTCAGGCGCCATCCTGCAAGGGGTGCTGCGCAATCCCATGGCTTCCCCGGATATTATCGGGGTGACGGGAGGTGCGTCCGTAGCGGCCGTAATGTTTCTGACTTATGGGATTGGCATGAGCTCCATTGGATGGCTGCCTGTTTTTGCATTCGCCGGCGGAGTAATGGTTTCGGTGTTGTTATATGTTCTGGCTTGGAAAAACGGCGCCTCACCTGTACGCCTGATCCTCATCGGCATCGGTATGTCCTCCTTAACCTCGGCGGGGACCACGATGATGATCATCTTTAATCCGCGGAACGATGCGGCCATGGCCTATGTTTGGATGACGGGCTCCGTATATGCCGCGAATTGGACCAATGTGGCTACCATTCTACCGTGGGTCGCGGTACTGCTGCCCTTAGCCTTCCTGTATGCCAGACATGTCAATATCAGCCTGTTGGGGGATGAAACGGCCATCAGTGCAGGCAGCCCGGTGGAGAGCAAAAGGCGGGTGCTGCTGCTGATCAGCGTGGGACTTGCCGCATCCGCTGTTTCGGTGGCAGGCAATCTGGGTTTTGTAGGGCTGCTGGCTCCCCATATGGCAAGGCGTTTAGTGGGCTCCAATTTTGCCAGACTTCTCCCCGTCTCCGTATTGCTGGGTGCCCTGACGGTGCTGTTCGCGGATGTGGCGGGGAGAACCTTCTTCTTACCGCTGGATGTGCCTGTTGGCGTATTTACCTCCATGGTGGGGGCGCCTTTCTTCATTTATTTGTTGTACAGAAACCGGAACAGGTAATTTTAATTGAGGAGGAGATCGAATGGAGCAAACGGCGAAACAAACGGCAACCCCTGTTGCGGATACGATCCGGGAGCGGAGAAGTGTCCGGGTGTTTCGAGAGGACCCTGTGCCCCAGGAACTGGTGGAGCAGCTTCTGGATGTGGCGGTATGGGCACCCAATCATCTGAACCGTCAGCCCTGGCGGTTTATCCTCTTCCAGGGCGAGTCCCGGAAAAGCTTTGCCCAGGCTATGGTAGAAACCTATTCCGCAGAGGAGCGGGGCAAATACGGGGAGCCCAAACGGCAATATCTGGAGCAGGTTCCGGCTCATCTGATCGTCGTGATGAAGGAGGATCCGCGGCAAAAGGTTTGGGATGAGGATTACGCGGCTGTCTGCTGTCTGATCCAGAATTTCCAGCTGGCGGCTTGGGAAGTGGGGTTGGGTGTGGTCTGGAAAACCAATCACTACGGGTATGAGCCCGGGTTCCGTGAAGCTGTAGGTGTGCACCCCGGAGAAAAAATCGCCGGTGTTCTCCATATCGGATACCCCCGAATCGTGCCGGAGCCAGTAACGCGCAAATCCATAGCCAGTCTTTTGACGATACATTCGTAAACCAGCCTAATTTTTCTTTCCTCCTGCTAAAGGAACGGTTATACTGTTAAGTGATAATCATTCTCAAAACCTCGCGGGAGGATAGAAAATGACGGCCTGTATACAAACCTCCGGCTCTCCTTTTATGGTTCTGACGGGTATATTCAAGCGAAGCTTGAAGCCGTCGGGCGGATTGGCGAGACGGATTCCTTGCCCGATGCTGGTGATGGTCACCGCAGGGGAAGGGCTGTTACGTCTGGATGGACGGGTGCTGCGGTTAAAGACCGGGCATCTGGTTCACCTTGCACCTTCCATGCGGGCAGAGCTGTATCCCCAGGAAGGGAATATGGAATACACTGTGCTATTGTACCGGACTTGGTTGTTGGGGCGAAAAGGCAAACACTGGACAAGCAGTTGGGCCGCTGGGGCTGCTGCCGATTTGCCTCAGGGGCTTATCCGTCTGGCAGATTTTGCTTCCGTACTGGAGCGGCTGGCTCTGCTTGATGCGGCAGAACGTACGGGCAGGCAGCAGGTGCAGCAGCTTTTTTCGTCTTTTCTTCAGACGATATCTCAGGAGATGCTGGCAGAGGCGGCCAAAGCCTCAGGTGAAGGCATTCTGGATGGGAGTATCGCGTATATGCACCGCCATTACCGGGAAAAAATCCGTCTGCAGACCCTGGCTGAGCTGGCCGGTTTAACACCTACCTCATATTCGCGGAGCTTCAAAAAAGCCATGGGCGTCACGCCGGTAGATTATCTAAACGGCATCCGCATCCATCAGTCCAAGCTGCTGCTTAATCAACCGGATGCCACTGTTAGCGGGGCTGCTCAATCCGCCGGTTTTGGCAATGAATTTTATTTCAGCCGTGTGTTCAAACGGGAAACCGGGATTTCACCGGCGATGTTTATGAAACGGAAGCAGCTGCGGATTGCAGTGGCCTGCTGTATGCGCTACGAGGATTGCCTCCGCTCCATAGGGGTGGAGCCGGTTTCCGCCATGAACGGGCTTGTGCATATCCGGCTGCCCGGACAGGAGGAAACCTTAGCCGAGTTTCAGCATCGGCAGTTGGAGGCGATCCGGCATGCCAGGCCGGACGTGATTTTGGCGGATGTCCGCCATCAGCGCTTCAGCGCGGATCTCCAGCAGATCGCGCCTACTGTGATGCTGGAATTTTCCACGGATTGGCGCAAGGTGCACTACCAATTGGCCGGGCTGGTGGGCCGGGAAGAGGAAGCGAAAGCGAGCATACAATTGATTGAACAGCGTATTGCAATGGCGCGGAGGCTGCTTGCGGCGGAAAGCGCCGGCCGGAGCTTCAGCTACCTCCGTTTGTACGGTGTGAAAATCAGAGTACAGGGGATGACCGGCCATCCCCTAAATGCGCTTCTGTACCAGGAACTAGGTCTTGCACCGAGCAGCAGTGTGCCGCTGCGTGAGGCCTATTATGAATACGGATGGGACGAGCTGGCTCACTCCGGGGTGGAGGATATGTTTCTTTACGATGATCCTGACCGTTCGCCGGATGAAGCCGTTTTGTTCGCTAGGCTGCAGGCTGCCTCGACGGAGAGGGAGAGTGAGGGACACCGCCTGTTTACCTCCTCCAACTGGATCGGAAAAAGCTGGTCGCCCTTAGGTCAGCGGCAAATTATTGACGAACTTCTGGGGCTGGAGCTAAGCTGCAGCTTAAAAAGCTGATTGAACCAGGTGCCCGGTTTTCTCGTCAAAACCGATGGAAGGCTTGCCGAATAGGCAGGCTTTTTGTTTTGTCTTTATTTTCGTTCTGCTTTTGACGATAATGATAAGGAGAAGTTTAACAAAAGTGAGGTGGACGTGATTTGAACAGCAAGCGGAAAAAGGTAGCTTTTCTCGCATTTCTGCTTACGGGCGCTTTTGCGGCAGGGGCTGCGGCATCCAACGGAATCGAGCGGGTGGACGCGTTTCTCCGTCCGGATTTTAAGCTGATTGTAGACGGCAAAACCGCACAGCTGAACAACCCGATTCTGGTTTATAACGATACCAGCTATTTGCCGATTAGAGAAATCAGCGGTTTGTTAGGGGCTGATGTGAATTGGAATAATTCTTCTAATACAGCCTACGTGAATTCTCGTTTTGATGGACAGCCTTCTGCACCAGTGGATAATGGCGAATACAAGGAAATTGAGATGAAGAATCCCAATCCTATGTTTTTCAAATATTTGGGTAGAGATTATGGAGTTATGACCTTCTATGGGGACACAAACATTTACTACCGGGTTACAGATCTAAACCGAATGGGTATTAATACCGCAGGAGTATTGAAGTATCGCGACACCAATACTCATGATTTGTATATCACAGAGGAAGATGTACAAAAGCTTTGGAAAGAAACACCGGAACCCCAATGGAATACGGGAGTAATTATGTCCGGCATCTATGACGCGAAACTAAAAGAATATTTCCAAGCTATGGTTAATGATGTTAAGGCACTACTTCCATACAACATCAATACATATAAGTATCTTTATCCTTTTACCACAGTCTTTTTTATAGACGCAATTGATGATCACCCCGAATTTTACTCCATGTATTATCGAAATGATCAGGGTGGAACAGGTGTTATTATGGTTCAAGTTCAAAAAGATAATGGACAATTTATCCGCCGATCCTACTCTTACGTTGAACTCGAATATATGCATAAGTTCTTTAATAAAGAATGAGCTGAAAAAATAGCCACCTTTACAACGGTGGTTTTTTCATCCTATGTTTATCTTCCGAATTTAAATGTTAGAGTACCGCGGCTGTCGGGTATTATATCCACTCCACCGCACGGACTCCAAAAATGATATAATGCCTCTTTTGAACCAAGTAAGGAAAGGACCATCTCCATGAGCCAATTCGAACAAATCAGCGAGCACATTTGGATCATGCATGCAGAGCATGAGACGGACCGGCCCATTCTTGCTGCCGTCGTCGGGGAAAGGCGGACCCTGCTGATGGACGCCGGAGCTTCGCCTGCCCATGCCGCCCAATTCCGGCAGGAGCTGATCAACCGGAGCTTGCGCCTGCCGGATATTGCGATGCTGACCCACTGGCATTGGGATCATAGCTTCGGGCTGTCCGCGTGGAATATACCCGCTATCGGCGTGAGGGAGACGGCTGAATACTTGGGCCGACTGAAGGGACTGGACTGGTCGGATGAAACCCTCAACGATCTGGTCCGGCGGCAGATTATTAATGAAAGCAGCGCCTCGCATATCCGATTGGAGTACGGGGCTGAACGAAGGATTGAGATTCGGGAGCCGGATATTCTCTTTGAAAAGAAGCTGGAGCTGAACCTGGGCGGGGTGAGCTGTGAAATCCATCATGTAGGCGGGGACCATGCCGGGGACTCCTGCTATCTGTATGTCCGGGAGGATAAAACCTTGTTCCTGGGGGATGCTCTGGGACCCTCCGTTTATGGAGGCCTACGGAGGTATACCAGCGGCGAGTTTCTAAGATTGACCGATGCAGCCTTCCATTTTGACGCTCATCTATATGTAGAATCGCATTCCAACCCCGTAGGAAAAGCGGAGTTCCATCAGGATGTCGATCGGTATGTAGAGCTGGCCCGTTTGGTAGGGGTATACGGCAAGGACCAGTCCAAAATTGCAGCTGGTTTGAAGCGTTTCCTGCAGGTGCAGGAGCTTCCCCAAGAATTTGTTAATGCAATGGAATGGTTTTTGACGGACTAGGAGCTGTCTTCAAACCCTAATGGGCGGCTTGTTCGATATAAACGGTAAGCTCATCAACCGACCGGGGGAGGGGCAGACATCCGTCCAGCATCCCTCGGGAAATTAGGGTTTGGAACAGCTTCAGAACAGCGGGCTGCTTCAGGTTCACCTCCCGCAATCGCTCTACATCCGCGAACACAGCCGCCGGGGCAGCCTTCACCAGCACCTTCCCCTCATGGAACAGGGCCACCTGATCCGCCCAGGCGAAGGCCCTATCCACATCATGGGTAGACAGGATGACGGTTATTCCTTTTGCGCTCAGTCCATCGATAATCTTCTCCACCAGCTCCGCATGTTTAGGGTCGAGAGCAGCTGCAGGTTCGTCCAACATCACCACATCCGGCTCCATAACCAGAATATCGGCGATGGAGACTCTTTTTTTCTGACCTCCGCTTAAAAAATGAACCGGCTTATCCTGAAACGGGGTAATCCCCATTTCCTTAATAATCCCTTCCACCCGCAGTCTCACTTCCTGCTCTGCAAGTCCCAGGTTCATCGGCCCGAAGGAGATTTCTCCGTACACGTCTGCGCTGAATAATTGATGGTCAGGGTCCTGGAACACAATCCCCACTCTTCGCCGCAGAGCCAGCAGCCCCTTGGCCGTGTAGCGTACCGGCTCTCCTTCCAGATAGACGGTGCCCTCGCTTGGCTGATGCACCCCGTTGAGGCAGAGGAAGAAGGTGGATTTCCCCGAGCCGTTAGCGCCCATAACCGCCAGCTTTTCCCCGCGTTGAATCTGCAGATTCACTCCATTAAGCGCACAGGTGCCATCCGGATACCTATAATGAAGATTTATTGCTTCTAATATAGGTGTGTCCATGTTCACCTTATCCCTCCATACAAACTGCATATTATCGCTAATCCGGTGAAAAAGAAAAAGAACAGAAAAACCCATACTTTTTCCCGTATCGTCGCGGGGCGGCTTCTCCCCAGAACCTGAATCTGTCCGCTATAGCCCCTGGCTTCCATGGCATCATAGAGCGTTGAGGCTTTGCTTAACGCCCGCTGCAGCAGAATAGCTGACATCAGCCCGATGCTCCGAAGAGACGTCCGGAAGTCCTTATTGCCCAGACGGCATTGCTGCGCCCGCTGAATGGAGGAGGCCAGCTCCAGCAGGACAAACACAAACCGGTACATCAGAAACATCAGCTCAATCACAAGGGCAGGGCAGCGGATATAACGGAGAACCGCCACAATATCTGCCAAGGGAGTAGTCAATGTGAGAAAGTACAGACAGGAGACGGCAGACAGTGATGTGGCTGCGAGCCTGAAGCCGTACAGAAGGGAGGGAGCATCTGTAACCAGATAACGGGAGCCTAGCTTAAGGGAAAGAATAGATGATGGAACCTCAGACAAGTGTAATATAATGGAAATAGTGCTAATAAGGAGAAAACCTAGTGGAAGAAGCAGGAGCCGTGAATAACGCCGAAAGGGCGTCCCCCCGATCTTAACGGTGAGACAGCCCATCACTGCTGTGATACATAACGACACAATAAAGGAACGTGCTGCTACACACAGTACAAGCGCTCCCGCTGCAAAAGCCGCTTTCAGGCCGGGGCTTGTATGCCGCAGCCGGGAGGAGTAAGCTAGCTTATCAATGAGAATCATACATGCCCTTCTGGAGCGGGTTTATATTTTTTGCGGGAAACCAGATAACCGAAGCCAAAACCGATCACACCTGCACCCATGGCTGCCTGCAAGGAAAATAAAAGGCTTTCAGTTTCCCCTCCGGGAGGTTCAATCAGGCTTTGGGCCCAAGGCTCATATTCAGGAGCCAGTTCTGCTATTGCCTCCTCCGCCTTGCCGTCAGCTCCGCTGAATTCTGAATCTTTTATGATCAAGAGAGGAATTGCTGCAATCACAACCGCCGTTACGAAAAGAACGACTACTGTTTTGAATGTCCGACTCATGCTTATGCCTCCTTGTAATAACGCAGCTCGCTCAACTCAGGCTTTGCGTAGCTTTCCAGGCCGATTACGACGATCACTGTGAAAATCCCCTCCACAATGGCCAGCGGAATCTGGGTGATGGCGAAAATCCCCGCGAACTTCACAAATGCCTCCATGATGCTGCCGTTATGATGGGCCAAAGCCAGCTGAAGGCTGGTTACGATGTAGGTGAACAGGTTGCCCAAGGAAGCTGCAAGGAAGATGGCCGGTTTTTTGTTAAGCTTCAGCTTCAGGGAAAGCTTGTAGATGCCGTAGGAAACAAAAGGTCCGGCAATAGCCATAGAAAAGGTGTTGGCACCTAAGGTAGTAAGCCCGCCGTGGGCAAGCAATATCGCTTGGAACAGCAGCACAATAATGCCCAATATACTCATCACACTAGGGCCGAACAGAATGGCGCCGAGTCCTGTGCCGGTTGGGTGGGAGCTGCTGCCGGTAACCGAGGGGATTTTCAGGGCGGACAAAACGAAGGCATAGGCGCCCACCATGGCCAAAATCAGCAATGTTTTCCGGTTACGCTCGACAATTCTGCGTATGGAGATAACCCCTGCGGCAAGAAAAGGAATACACAATGCACCCCAGGCAATACAGGCGCCTAAAGGCAGATACCCTTCCATAATGTGCATGGCATTGGCAGCCGGCATCACCCCGAACAGCATAGCTATGGCTGCTGCTGCAGCAATCCAACGCTTTTGGACAGTTGACATGGTTTTACCCCCAGAAAGTTTTTCGCAAAATGAAAAAACCGCCTCTGCGGGCGGCAGGGCGGCTTGGAAAGCCAACGGGCATAAATCCGGACCAAGCCATCGGGATAACACGTGGCTTCGAAAGGGCTGTACGCAAAAAATGCGCAAAACCACTGCCGGAATACTGCACGTTCTGTCGCTCGCAGAACTCTTCTGTGCTTCATCCATCAAGCAGGTCTTCCGGCTCTAGCGTCAGCACCGTTTCCTCCTTCCCGGTTTCCCAGTGGATCATTGGAGACGGCTCTGCTATTACGGCGGCGGGACCGCGCGGGATTTTCACCCGGCTTCCCTTTTAATCCCCGGCGGTTGGCAGGGGAACTTGATGGTACAGATATTTAATTTCAATAAAATTCCAATTACACAACAGTCAGTCTTAATCTACTGGAACGGTTGGCGGATGTCAATGTCCAATTTGCAAACTTTTTTGGGTGGACCATCAGGCAAAAGTGCCTGATTGTCATTTGCTTTTTTTCCATGTTATAGTATTGGCATCCGAAAGGGGCGGCGTGTATGGGCTTTGAGCATTACATCTACAAAAGCCAGAAAAAGCTCCGCTGCGGCTATACAACCGGCACCTGTGCGGCTTTGGCAGCCAAGGCGGCGGCCCTGAAGCTGCTGGGCGGCAAGGAGGTGGAGCAGGTCTCCCTTATGACCCCGAAGGGGATTCCTGTGGAAACCGGAGTGGTGGATCTCACGGGGGGAGAGGATTACGCCCAATGCGCCATATGCAAGGACGGCGGCGATGATCCGGATGTGACGAATGGTCTGCTGATCTATGCCCGAGTGAGCAAAATCCCGGGTGGATTCCTGGAGATTGACGGAGGTGCAGGAGTAGGACGGATCACCAGAAAAGGCCTGGACCAGCCGGTGGGAGCAGCTGCCATCAACCGGGTTCCCCGGCAGATGATTGCCCGGGAGGTAGAGGAGCTCTGTGAGCAATTCGGATATGAAGGCGGCCTGCGGATCGTGATTTCTGTACCGGGTGGGGAGGAAACGGCGCGGAAAACCTTTAATCCCCGTCTTGGGATTGAAGGAGGAATTTCCATCCTGGGAACCAACGGTATTGTAGAGCCGATGAGCGAGCAGGCTCTGGTGGATACCATCCGTCTGGAGCTGAGCCATCTCCAGGCTAAGGGCGGCACTGCAGCTGTGCTTGCACCGGGCAACTATGGGGAGGACTACCTGCGCAAGCATCTTGCAGCGCTTAGCTCCATTACGGTCAAATGCTCCAACTTCATCGGTGAAACCCTGGATAATGCGGTGGTGCTGGGATTTGATAAGCTGCTTCTGGTGGGGCATATCGGGAAGTTCATCAAGCTGGCGGGCGGAATTATGAATACTCATTCCAAAATGGCGGATGCCCGGATGGAGCTGATGACGGTGCACGCTGTACTGGCTGGAGCTGATGCGGAGCTGGCCGGGCAGCTGATGGCATGTGTGACCACGGATGAAGGACTGGATATTCTCGACAGTCACGGCATTTTGGAGCAAACCATGGGCAGTGTGATGGAAAAAATGGCTTTACACCTCCGTCAGCGTGTTGGAGAGGATGTATGGATCGAGGCCATCATGTTTAGCAATGAGCGGGGAGTGTTGGGCGAAACGGACGGAGCGGCCAGACTGGCCAGAATATTATTGGAGGATAGGGCATGATTCATTTTGTGGGAGCCGGTCCCGGTGCGCCGGATTTGATTACGGTTCGTGGCAAAACCCTGCTGGAGCAGGCGGATGTGATTATTTACGCAGGTTCGCTGGTGAACCCGGTTTTGCTGGATAATGCCAAGGCGGATTGTATGATCCTGAATAGCGCCGGCATGACGCTGGAGGAGGTCATCTCCGTTTTAGTGGAGGCGGAGCAGTGCGGGAAAACAGCTATCCGGCTGCACACGGGAGATCCCTCCATTTTTGGAGCTATCCGGGAGCAAATGGATCTGCTGCGGGAAAAGGGCATCCCTTTTGATGTGGTGCCGGGAGTCAGCTCCTTTTGTGGTGCGGCTGCAGCCTTGCAGGCGGAATATACGCTGCCGGGTGTATCCCAGACGGTAATTCTGACCCGTATGGCGGGCAGGACCCCGGTACCAGAGCCCGAATCCATCCGGCTGCTGGCAGCGCATGGCGCGTCCATGGTGATCTTTTTAAGCGCAGGTATGCTGGGAAAGCTGCGGGAAGAGCTGCTTGCGGGAGGTTATGCGCCGGACACACCTGCTGCGGTTGTGTTCAAAGCCACCTGGCCGGAGGAGAAGGTGCTGCGGGGAACGGTGGATAAGCTTCCGGAGCTGGCTGGAGAATATGGCATCGGGAAAACGGCACTTATTCTGGTAGGGCACTTTTTGGGGGAGGATTACCAGCGATCCCTGCTGTATGATCCAGGGTTTTCTCACGGCTTTCGGGAAAGCAAAGTATGAAGCTGCTGGAGTTGATCGCTTTTACAGAGAAGGGGTTTGGGGTTGCCGGGAGGATTGTGGCTGGGCTGGATAGCGGGGATTGGTCTTGCAGAATTGGCACGACCATGAAAGGTCACCCCTGCAGCATTGGCAAACCCTTGAGCCGATGGACGGAGGAGGCCTTCGCCAACGCAAGGGCCATTGTCTTTGTAGGAGCATCGGGCATTGCGGTGCGGAGTATAGCACCTTTTTTGAAAAGCAAGGCTGCTGACCCTGCCGTAATCGTGGTTGATGATGCTGGACAATTTGCCATCCCGCTGGTATCTGGCCATATCGGAGGAGCCAATCAGCTGGCCCGAACCATCGCGGAGATCGTGGGGGCTGTGCCTGTGATTACTACAGCGACCGATGTGAACGGGCGTTTCGCTGTGGATGAGTGGGCCAGTGGGCAGGGACTGGCCATCTGCACCTTGGCGGAAGCCAAGGCTGTGTCGGCAGCTCTGCTGGCCGGGATAAACATCGGCTTCCAGAGCGATTTTCCGGTAAACGGAGCACTGCCGGAGGGGCTGGTGGATGCGGCGGAAGGGGAAATTGGCATCGCCATTACGTTGGATGATGGGGCGGCTCCCTTCGCCACAACACTGCGTTTGATCCCCCGGCTGGTTACCTTTGGCATCGGCTGCCGGAAGGGAAAAACAGCGGAGGAGATTGCCCGGGCCGTGGATCTGGCGCTGGCTGGACAGGGGATCTCCCGCCAAGCGGTGGCGGGGGTGTATTCCATCGATGTGAAAGCGGAGGAGCCGGGGCTGCTGGCATTTTGCCGGGAGCGCAGACTTGCGTTCGGTACCTTTTCGGCTGAGGAGCTGAACCGGTTGCAGGGGGAGTTTTCCGCATCGGAATTCGTCGCTGGAACGGTCGGTGTGGACAATGTCTGCGAGCGCAGCGCAGTATTAGGCTGCGGCAGCGGCGGTTATGAAGGCAGGCTGGTTTTGCGCAAACAGGCCCACCAGGGAGTAACGGTGGCGGCAGCAGTACGAGGGGATTATGTGGTGAGGTTTGAGTGACAGAGAAGTTGAGGCTACCCTTGTGCGGAGTTAACGGAAGATGGATGAAACAAAGGAGATCGTTTGATGAAGCTATATGTGATCGGACTTGGCCCTGGTGAAAGGAAGCAGATGACCTTGTGGGCGCAGCAGGCACTGGAGGCTTGTACCGTGTTGATCGGGTACACGGCCTATATGGAGCTGATCGCAGCGGATTATCCCCATAAGCGCCAATTAGCCACTCCCATGACCCGAGAGGTGGAGCGTTGCCGGATGGCGCTGGACGAGGCGGCAACGGGGGAAACCGTAGGCATCGTCTGCAGCGGAGACGCCGGGGTGTACGGTATGGCAGGGCTGATCTACGAGCTGGCAGAGGAATACCCGCCCATGGAGATTGAGATTGTGCCCGGCGTAACCGCCGCCTCCAGCGGAGCAGCGGTGCTGGGTGCGCCGTTGATGCATGATTTTGCCGTGATCAGCCTGAGCGATCTGCTGACGCCTTGGGAGAAGATCGAAAACAGACTCCGGGCGGCGGCGATGGCGGACTTTGCGGTTTGTTTATATAACCCCTCCAGCCGCAAAAGGGCGGGGTATATGGCCAGAGCCTGCGAGATTATGATGGAGCATCAGGACGCCAGCCTTGTCTGTGGTTATGTGCGGAATATCGGGCGGGAGGGGGAAACCGCTGTTTTGACCACCTTGACCGGGCTTGCGACAGCGGAGCTGGATATGTTTACCACTGTGTTCATCGGCAACTCGGAAACCAAAGTCATCAACGGCAAAATGGTTACCCCCCGGGGCTATAGAAAATGAGGCATGTTCTGGTATTTGCCGGAACCTCCGATGGCCGGGCGGTTGTGGAGTTTTTGGCGAAGTTAGGGACGGTGGCGGAGCGGTTAATCTGCACAGTCTGCGTAGCTACAGAGTACGGCAAAGCTTTGTTGGTGGAAGCACCAGGGGTTACCGTATTAAAGGGGAGAATGGATGCAACCGGAATGCGGGATCTGATGGCCACCAACCAAGTAGACCTGGTGATTGACGCTACCCACCCCTACGCAATAGCCGTCAGTGCCAATATCCGGGAAGCGGCTGCGGAAGCCGGTGTGGAATACTTAAGGTTGATTCGGGAGCCTGCCGAAGGCTTTAAAACGGCCGGATGCGAATATTATCCGGACATACATCGCATTGTGCAGCGGTTGAATGAGCTGGATGGCCCTATTATGCTGACCACAGGCAGCAAGGATTTGCCAGCCTTCACCGCTGTTCGGAATTTCCGGCAGCGGGTGTACCCCCGCGTGCTTCCATCGCTGGAATCCCTGGAGGCCTGCAGGCAGCTGGGATATGAGATGAACCGCGTAATTGCTATGCAGGGGCCTTTTACCGAGGAGCTTAATGTGGCGCTTATGCGGCAGTTTCAGATACAGGCTTTGGTTACCAAGGAATCGGGTGCTGCCGGGGGTTACGGGGAGAAGGTGGCAGCCGCCGGCAAGCTGGGGGTACCTGTACTGGTGCTGGCTCGCCCCATACAAGAGCAGGGATATGCTCTGGAGGAACTGAAGGCGGAGCTGCTCAGCAGATTCATCCAGGCAGGAAAGCAGGGAGAGCCATCATGACCAAACGTATCAGCATAATCGGCATCGGGCCGGGCAGTGAAGACCTTTTGACCATTCGGGCCCACCAGCGGATCAGGGAGGCAGAGCTGCTGATTGGGGCGGAAAGAATGCTGGAGCCTTTCGAGGATTTGACCTGCGGAAAGCTCGTAGCCATTTCCCCGGAGACCATCGCGGAGCACATCCGCAATAGCGGGTTCAGCCGCATCTGTGTACTCATGTCGGGGGATACGGGCTTTTACAGTGGCGCCAAAAAGCTGTATCCGCTTTTAACCGGAGAAGATATGGAAACCATCTGCGGCATCAGCTCTCTCCAGGCCCTGGCAGCGCGGCTGTCCATCCCCTGGGAGGACATCTATCCCGCAAGCGCCCACGGGAGAAGCATGAATATTGCAGCTTTTGCGGCAGCGCATGAAAAGACCTTTTTCCTGGCGGGCGGGGAAACCACGCCTCAAAGCCTATGCGCTGTGCTGATCCGCTGTGGGATGGGAGATACCCAGGTAACGGTGGCCAGCCGTCTCTCCTATGATGACGAAAGCATCGTAACCGGAACGGCCAGTCAATTGGCTGTACAGGAGTTCCACCCCTTAAGCTGCGTGCTGGTGCAGCGTGTTTCCCCTCCCTTATGGGGCTATGCCACCGGGGGAATTGACGACAGTCTGTTTATCCGCGGTGAGGTGCCCATGACCAAAGCCGAAGTTAGATGCCTCTCCATTGCCAAGCTGCGTCTGCACCGGGAGGATACGGTCTACGATATCGGGGCCGGAACAGGCTCGGTTGCGGTGGAAATGGCCATGGCCGCTTCCATGGGCAGCGTATGGGCTATCGAACGGAATGTGGAGGCGCTGGAGCTGATCGCCCGCAACCGGGAGGCCTTCGGCGCCTGGAACATCGCTATCGCCGAGGGGGAAGCGCCGGAAGCCCTTGAGGGGCTTCCCGCACCGGATGCGGCTTTTATCGGGGGCAGCGGCGGCAGGCTGGAGCCTATTCTGCAGGCCTTGCTCGCCAAAAACCCGCGGATTCGCGTTGTGATTACCGCCATTACAGTGGAGACCTTGGCGGACAGTGTGCGGATGCTGGAGAGATTGGGCTTTACGGAAGTGGACATCACCCAATTGGCCGTATCCCGGACCCGCAAGGCGGGGGCAAGACATATGCTGACAGCCTTAAATCCGGTATTTATTATAAGCGGCCAGGGAGGAGGAGTGTGACGATGACCATTAAGCTGGAGCAGGTGGAGCCTGCGGAAATTGAGCGGCGGAGCTTCGAAATCATTCGGGAGGAGCTGGGTGAGCGGCGGTTGGACCCGGAGCAGGAAGCCGTCATTATCCGGGCCATCCATACCACTGCCGATTTCGATTATACGGATAATCTGCTGTTTTCCGACCATGCGGTAATCCATGCGGTGGAAGCCCTGCGAAACGGCGCCCATATTGTAACAGATACCCAAATGGCAGCTTCCGGTGTGAAAAAAGCACTTCTCCATTCTATGGGCGGCCAGCTGCACTGCTTCATGTCAGATCCGTCTGTGGCGGACGAGGCTAAACGCCGCAGCATCACAAGAGCCACCGTCTGTATGGAGCAGGCGGCAAAGCTGGAAGCCCCGCTGATCGTGGCTGTGGGCAATGCACCTACTGCCCTTGTGCGGCTGTATGAATTAATCCGGGAGGGACGGAGCACCCCCAAGCTGATCATCGGCGTTCCCGTTGGCTTCGTCAATGTGGTGGAGGCCAAGGAACTGATTATGACCACTGGTGTGCCTTACATTGTGGCCAAAGGCCGCAAAGGCGGAAGCAATGTAGCGGCTGCCATCTGCAACGCCCTGCTGCTGAAGGCAGGGGAGAAAGAGGAGACGGAATGAAGGGGATATTTTACGGAGTGAGTGTGGGTCCGGGTGACCCTGAATTTATGACCCTGAAGGCGGTCCGGGTGCTGGAGCAATGCCCAGTAGTGGCGGCGCCGCGGACGGAGCAGGACCGCAGTGTTGCGCTGGAGATTGCCGCCCAAACGGTTGACCTGTCCGCCAAGGACATCATCTATCTGGATTTTCTCATGAGCAGGGATAAACAGGCGGTAGCTGAGCGCCACCGGGAGCTTGCCGGGATGATCACGGCTAAGCTCAATGCAGGCCAAAGTGTAGCCATGGTCAATCTGGGGGATGCTTCCGTTTACGCAACCTACAGCTACATCCATAAGCTCGTCCGCGAAGCTGGCTATGTAACGGAAACGGTGGCGGGTGTCACCAGCTTTTCCGCCTGCGCAGCACGGTTAGGTATCAGCCTGACAGAGCCCCGTCTGCCGCTGCACATCATTCCCGGGGATTATCCGCAGCTCGAGGAAGAACTCCTCCGGGACGGAACCAAGGTTGTGATGAAACAAGGCAAGGGGCTGGAGCGGGTAAAGGAAGCGTTGAAAACAACCGGCCAGTACCAACGCGCCGCTCTGGTGGAAAATTGCGGGATGGCAAACGAATCCGTATACCGCAAGCTGGATGAGGCCGAGGACTGCGGCTATTTTTCCACCATTATCGTTGGCGGGGAGGAATAAGGGATGCAGCATAAACAGGCGATTCTGGTCGCCAGCTTCGGCACCAGCTATCCGGAAACCCTGCAGAAAAGCATTGCCGCCATTGAGGCTGAAATCGGCGGCGTTTGGCCGGACCGGGAGCTGCGGCGGGCCTTCACCAGCTCCATGATTATCCGCAGTGTCCGGGAGCGGGACGGCATCCGCATCGATACGGTGGAGGAGGCGCTGGAACGGCTGGCCAACGACGGCTACCGCCAGGTAATGGTGCAGCCGACCCATATCATCAACGGCGAGGAATATGACAAGCTGGCTGCCATGTGCAAAAGCAGAGAGGGCCTTTTTGAGGAGCTGCAGCTCGGCACACCTCTGCTTTCCGCCACGGAGGATTATCTACAGGTGATCCGGATTCTGGCGGCGGAATTGGGCCAGGATACGGAGGCAGCGGATACCGCCCTTGTACTGATGGGGCATGGCAGCGGACATTTTGCCAATTCGGCTTATGCGGCTATGGATTATATGTTCAAGGAGCAGGGGTTTCCCCATATTTTCGTGGGTACGGTGGAGGCATATCCCGATGTGAACACGGTACTGAGGCAGCTTGCCAAAACCGGCTGCACCAAGGTGCTGCTCACCCCTCTAATGGTGGTTGCCGGGGATCATGCCACCAATGATATGGCAGGGGATGAGGAGGACAGCTGGAAGACGATTTTCCAACAGGCCGGTTATGAGGTGTCCATTCTTCTGAAAGGGCTTGGGGAATACCCTGCCATCCGCCGGATGTATGTGGAGCATACTCGCAAGGCAATGGACCTCCAGCCGGTGTAAGGATGGGAATGAGGCTCCCAACTGCTCCACATGTGGCTAAAATAGGGCATAATCTAGGCAGCTTCGTTCATCCGAAGCTGCTTTCTTTGGATTTTCAACGTTTTTTTCAAAATCGGGTGGAGTTACGGCCAAGAACCCTTTATAATATGACAAGTACATGAAACCGCAAAAAAGGAAAAGGTGTGTTTACATCCCATGAGTATATTAAATGTTGAAGGTTTAAGTCACGGTTTTGGGGACCGCGCAATATTTAAGGACGTGTCCTTCCGGCTTTTGAAGGGTGAGCATATCGGCCTGATCGGCGCCAACGGCGAAGGCAAATCCACCTTTATGAACATTGTGACAGGCAAGCTACAGCCGGACGACGGCAAGGTCGAATGGGCCAAACGGACCCGCGTTGGTTATCTGGACCAGCATGCTGTCCTGACCAAAGGTCTGAGCATCCGGGACGTGCTACGCGGCGCTTTCCAATATTTGTTCGACCTGGAACAGGAAATGAATGATATGTATGGCCGCATGGGCGAGGTGTCCCCGGAGGAGCTGGAGCAGCTTTTGGAGGATGTGGGCACCATCCAGGATATTCTGACCAATCAGGATTTCTATATGATCGATGCCAAAATCGATGAAACCGCCCGCGGCCTTGGTTTGACGGACATTGGTCTGGACAAGGACGTCAACGATCTCTCCGGCGGCCAGCGCACCAAGGTGCTCCTGACCAAGCTGCTTCTGGAGAAGCCGGACATCCTGATGCTGGACGAACCCACCAACTACCTGGACGAGCAGCATATCGAATGGCTGAAGCGGTATTTGCAGGGGTATGAAAATGCCTTTATCCTGATCTCCCATGATATTCCCTTCCTGAACAGCGTAATCAACCTGATTTACCATATGGAAAATCAGGCGCTGACCCGGTATGTGGGGGATTACGAATACTTCCAGCAGGTGTACGAGGCCAAGAAGCAGCAGCTGGAATCCGCATATAAGCGCCAGCAGCAAGAAATTGCCGATCTGAAGGATTTTGTGGCCCGGAACAAGGCCAGTGTAGCGACCCGGAATATGGCCATGTCGCGGCAGAAGAAGCTGGACAAGATGGAGGTTATCGAGCTGGCCAAGGAAAAGCCGAAGCCCCAGTTTAACTTCAAGGATGCCCGCACCTCCGGCAAGCTGGTGTTTGAAGCGAAGGACCTGGTCATCGGTTACGATTCCCCCTTGTCCCGGCCCTTGAACCTCCGTATGGAGCGGGGGCAGAAGATTGCCCTCTACGGCGCCAACGGCATCGGTAAAACTACCTTGCTCCGCAGTATTCTGGGCCAAATTCAGGCCATATCCGGAAGCGTCGAGCTTGGCGATCTGCTGCAGATCGGTTATTTCGAGCAGGAGATGAAGGGTGCTAACTACAACACCTGTATTGAAGAGGTTTGGCAGGAGTTTCCGTCCTACTCCCAATTCGAGGTGCGGGCGGCCCTGGCCAAGTGCGGGTTAACCACGAAACACATTGAGAGCAAGATAGCAGTGCTGAGCGGCGGCGAAAAGGCCAAGGTCCGGCTCTGCAAGCTGATTAACCGGGAAACGAATCTGTTAGTGCTGGACGAACCGACGAACCACTTGGACGTAGACGCCAAGGATGAGCTGAAGCGGGCGCTGAAGGCCTACAAGGGCAGCATTCTGCTGATCTCCCATGAACCGGATTTCTACCGGGACGTGGCTACCGACAGCTGGAACTGCGAGTCTTGGACGACGAAGGTGTTTTAAAGCTAAAGAAAACCGCTCTTCAAGATGGATTTCATCTGAAAGGAGCGGTTTTTTTATTGCAATCTATTCATGGCCCCATATGAGGTCTGTACCTTTAACAAAGACTCGGTATGATATATGTTATACTGATAATAATTAGCGGTAATCTGATGACAAGGAGGGCATCAAATGGAAAAGGTCAATTCACCGGAAGAGTTGATGGAGAACATATCGAATATGAGCCGCGACAACTCCGTATACCAATTTCATATTCCAGGTAAAGGAAAGTTTACTCTTGTCTTGCAAGAGGAAGAGCAGCGGTCCATTCAGGCTGACGTTGAGGCGAATCCTGAACTCAAAGCCATGATTGAACAAAGCAAATATGAATTCAAGCTTGGCAAAGCCATGAGCACCTCGGAGTTACTTAAATCTTTATCTGCCAAGGACTTTCGAGTATGAACCGCATCGTTTTATGGTCTTCGGCAGTAAGATACAAGCTCTCCCAGTTTCGCAGCGAGCGGTTCCCCCCTGAGGAAACGTTTGACTTCATATCTCAATTCATTATTGAAACAGAAGCTGTACTCTCCAATTCGATAATAAGCAAAGCTTATACAGAGGAATACGGCACTTATGAGGGATTGACACGTATCATTATAAAAAGTGCTATACGTGTACCATATGTTGGATTGTAGGTAAGATGATGGGTGGCTCGCGGAAAGTGCATTTCCCCTAATACCAAAATACCGTCCTTGATGAACAGAGGTAATCTCTCCGGTTCTTTAAAAGGGCGGTTTTGTTTTTGGGATTGATATGGAGGTAAGCAGTCAACGAGAACGGTTGGGATTGTCTGTTTGTCCCAAGATAAAATCTATGCTGACCTTATAAAAGTTGGAAAGCTTAATCAAAACAGCGCTTGGCACATCCAACTCCCCACTCTCGTAGCGGGAATAGGTCGCTTGCGAAATATGCAAATGCTCAGCCAGTTTGGTTTGGGTCAAATCACGATCTTCCCGCAAATCCCGGATTCTCTTATACATTGTCTTCATCACCCAAGCCAAGTGTACTTTATACGAAAATCGTATATTGACTTTTATGCATTTTTCGTATAATTTGATGATAAAGAATCCATCTATGATCGGGCAGATAGCTAATTTGACTTTGGAGGATGAAAATGAAGAGTATCTTAGCTGACTTGTATGAAGGCAAATTGCATCCTGATGAAACGATCATACCCACTGATCCTGAATACCGCCCAAATAATAGAGCAATCTCCAATACTTTAGAGGTATGTAAAATAAAATTCTCCGAGAGTGATTTTAAATTGCTGGAAGAGGTACTGGACCTGCATGGAACTTCTCATGCCATGCTCAACTCGGCATCCTTCGTAGAGGGCTTCAAGGTGGGGGCTTTGATGATGATTGAGGTTCTTACAAAGAAAGAGGAGATACCGCATCAAGGTTAATTATGATAACTACCGTCCAGATAGCGGATAGATCAAAATGAAAAGCGAGCCTGCCTTAATGGGTAAAGGAGGGCTCGCTTCATTTATGTTCGATTATTACTCGTGCAGCGACAGCACCGAAGCATCCTCAATATCGTAGAGCACGCCGCCGGGATTGCTGTTCACCAACTGGATAATCTGGTTGTATGCATGGCCGCTTGTGGGAGCGATAGCATCGAATGTAATCTTGTCAGCTTTGAGCATATCAACAGTTTCTTGAACAGTAAACTGGGACAGCAAGTAGGTATCATGAACAGCGGCATCGGTCACGAAAATGATCCGTTTGGCATTCGAGCTGCCGAGTTCTTCGACTATGTAAGCCCCCATGTGAATAGCTTCCAGGCCGGATTCATCGTCATCGCCTCCGCCATAAGCCACCAATGTGTCCAAATACCCCTTCAGCTTATCTTTATCCTGGGTAAAATCAAAGGACTCCACATCGTTATAATATTCGTCGTAGTGATTAAAGTCCCGGTAAGCCATGACTGCAAAATTCGAACCGGCGGGAACGGAATCCACGAAGCTTTTGACGGATTCCTTGATGTAGTCGATGACTTCACCCATGCTGCCTGTCACGTCGATGACAAACACAATATCGGAGGGAACGGAAATGCCCTTCGAGATATTGCTTAGAATAGGAGAACTGCTGGAAGTTCCGGATTCTGTTGGTTCTGCCGGTGCCGCAGAGGGCTGCTCACTTTCAGCTGAGGTGGGAACAGATGGCTCGTTTTGAAAAACCACAACCGAGCTTGCTTCGCCATTCCACTCCACTTCGCCGCCGAAGGCTTCACTGACAAAACGGACAGGCACCATCGTATAACCGTTGACCAGTTGCGGCTCTGCACTTAAGGTGACGGCAACACCATTGATGTAGGCGGTTTTGGAGCCAATCGTCAGGATAACAGTCCGGCCTTCTCTTGTTGCGGTTACAGTTTGGGTGGTGCTGTTCCACTCCACGGTAGCGCCCAAGGATTCGAAAATGGCCCGGAGGGGGACGAGTACATTCCCGTTGGAGTTGACAGGCGGCTGCTCGTAGCTTTGTTTTTCGCCCCCAATGTAGACCTGGATGTTGTTTGGCTCATGATTCACGGTCATAAACTGAGGGATGGATGCTGACAGTCCGCCTGACTGATTAACTGTCTTCAAATAAGAATAATAGCCGCCTGTGGGAAGCCCCAGCTTCGCCAGTGAGAAGGTAGATGTGGTACCGGGTTCAAGCTTAATCTGTCTGACCACCTGGCCGTTCGCATTCTTCACCATCAAGTACGAGGTAGCTCCGGAACCGCCAGCCGACACAGGCAGCGTAACGGTGAAGGTACTTCCCGAAGTGGCAGTAATATTGCCGGGATAGCTTTCTCCTGTCGGGATATGAGCCAGTGGCTCCGAGGGTTTACCTGGAGTCGGCTTACTCGTGTTTGGCGAAGGTGTTGCCGCGGGAGTCGCCGCCCCCGGAGAAGGACTGGCTGACGGAGAGCTCTTGGGTGTAGCACTTGGTTTTGGACTTGGAGTTGGAGAGCTCTTGGGTGTTGCGGTTGGAACTGGACTTGCGACTGGAGGATTATCTGTTCCTGCCTCAGAAGAAGGGAGGGAACCGGTTATAGAAGCTTTTGGGATATAAAAATAGATGGTGGAGCCAGAATACGGCACCTGCTGTTTTTCGGATAGTGTGACCGTGTTGGTTTTGGCGTTAAAGGTAAAGCTGGAGGAGATTACCTTCGTTCCGTTTATGTACAAATTGACGTTTTTGGTAGAGCTCAGCGTGTGATTTACCGGTACCGAAAAAGTCCGTTTGGAACCGTCCCCCTCAGGCAAGGCAATACCCACGCTGGAAATACCTGACATGCCCTCGCTCCATTCAAAACCCGGAACAATGCCGTATTGGATACGCAGCTCAGCCCCGCTGTAAGGCGCTTTATTCAAGGTGATGGTATAGCTGTCATAATCCACTGTGTAATCCTTAGGATCCGCTTTGATGTTATTGATATACAAGTTCAGGGTGGTATTGGTGGCGGTCAATTTGTTCTTCGTGTTAAACCGGAAAACACGGTTCTCCCCATTCCCGTCCTCCAGGATGTTGATCAAATGATCGTGCTCCCGGTATTCCAGGGAATCCGCGGCTTTGGCTGCTGGGGCTTGAAGGCCCAAGCTTCCAAGAAGGAAAATAACCATGAACGGTAACAACAGCATTTTTCTGACTTTCATCTGCTTCACTCCATTTATGTATCGTAAGATGAGCAAGCGGCTATTCACCGGATAGCACGCTCACAAGGCAAGCGGTCTATAATATGACAAAACCTGCCGTTATTCCACTTTATCATAGAAGATCGCACAAGATATAGGATTTTTTCTCCACTGGACTATATTAAAAATATCGGGGGTTTGATGTTGTGGAAACATATGTTAATATTATGTCGAAGCTTGGAAAAAAAGTAATTTTAGAATTTTAATAAAACCTCCTAAGGAAGCGGAACAATGGATGAATCTAAAGTTTTAATTATTACATCGCGAGGAGATCAGACTAGAGAAATAGCTAGTATTAGAAATATTGGACATAAAGTAGAAATTTGCTTTTATAAAAACGAGAAATGTTATGAATATAATGCTACCAAGATTGTTATAAAACAAAATCCCATAAAATTAAATACTCAACTTTCGCACCTGAAAAAATGACTTAAACCCTTGAGTGCGTAAGGAAAATTCCAGTAGATTTAATCGTATTGACAAAAAAACACCCTACTTGTTTGGTATCATGGAAGTGACGAGCTTACCA